>NZ_JBVKBE010000008.1:0-370343 GCF_055657325.1 Streptomyces sp. NPDC107562
GCGATGTACTCCTTCAGCACGTCGTTCTGGACCGTCCCGGTCAACTGGTCCGCCCGCACCCCCTGCTCCTCCGCCACCAGCTGGTACAGCAGCAGCAACAGGGCCGCCGGCGCGTTGATCGTCATCGACGTCGACACCTGGTCCAGCGGGATCCCGCCGAACAGCACCCGCATGTCCTCGACCGAGTCGACCGCCACACCGACCTTGCCCACCTCGCCGTGCGCCAGCGGCGCGTCCGAGTCATGGCCCATCTGGGTCGGCAGATCGAAGGCGACCGACAGACCGGTGGTGCCGTGCGCGATCAGCTGCCGGTAACGGGCATTGGACTCCGCAGCCGTACCGAACCCCGCATACTGCCGCATCGTCCACGGACGGCCCGTGTACATCGACGGGTAGACCCCCCGCGTGAAGGGATACCCACCGGGCTCACCCAGCCGCACGGCCGGGTCCCAGCCGTCCAGGGCGCGCGGCCCGTAGACCGGTTCGACGGGCAGTCCGGACTCCGACTCGCGTGCCATCGTGGGTGCCTTCCCTGTGCGGTGACCACTCCTTGCCCACCACGATGCCGCGCCGTTCGCGACCCGTCATGCGCGGGAACCATCTCAGGTGACACCGGCGTACTTCGGTGAGAGGGCGGGGACTGGTCATGCGCAGTGCACTGACGGGGAGGACGGCGGCCGCGCTGGCGGCGCTGGCGGCGGTGTGCGGGTGCACCGCGCAGGCCGTGGACGCGGACGGAAAGCCGCGCGGGCCGATCCATGTCGAGATCACCCGTACGGCGCCCGCGCCGCCGCCGACCACCCGCTCCCCGGCCCCCGAGCGGCCGGCCGCCCCGGCCCCGGCGCCCGCGCCGGTGCTCTGGTCCCCCGGCGACACCGGGCGTGACGTGCGCGAACTCCAGGCCCGACTGCGGCAGGTCGCGTGGTTGTTCGACGGTCCGACGGGGACGTACGACGATCTGACCGAGCAGGCCGTACGCGGCTTCCAGGGCAAGCGCGGGCTGCCCCGCACGGGCACCACGGACACGGTCACCTGGCAGCGGCTGCTGGGCATGACCCGCGAGCCAGGTCACTGGGACCTGTACCTGATGGGCGGTCAGCCGGCCGGCGCGCCGGACGCGCGCTGCATGACCGGCCGGGTGCTGTGCATCAGCAAGTCGAGCCGCACCTTGCGCTGGATGGTCGACGGCCGCACGGTGACGACCCTGCCGGTGCGCTTCGGCTCGGAGTACACCCCGACCCGGGAGGGCGAGTTCCAGGTGTACTGGAAGTCCCGCGACCACCACTCCACGCTGTACGACTCGCCGATGCCGTACGCGATGTTCTTCAGCGGCGGGCAGGCCGTGCACTACTCGTCCGACTTCGCCGTCCGCGGCTACGCCGGGTCCTCGCACGGTTGCGTCAACGTCCGGGACGAGGCGGCGATCGCGCAGCTGTTCGGTGAGGTGCGCAACGGCGACCGGGTCGTCGTGCACCGGTGAGGTTCGGGGCGCGGGCGGGACCGGGGGAACGTGTCCCGCCCGCGCTCAGGTGCACGAGCCGTAGGTACGGGGGGAACCCCGGCTCAGTGCGACAGCCGATGACCAGTCGGCTCACTCTGTACTGCGCCGAGCCGGCCCGAAACGTCACACCCCTCGGACAGAAATATCTACGGGCTCACGAAAACGCAGGTCAGGGACGAGGGGCGGCGACCACGCGGAGGTGCGGGTGCCGAGGCCGTCGCGGCCGGACACCGGCCCGTCGTGCCCGCCGCCGCCACCTCCGTCGTCGCCGTCGCCACGACCGTCACTGTCACCCCTGCCGTCGCCGTCGCCACGACCGTCGCCGTCGCCGCGACCGTCGCCGTCGTCCCTGCCGTCACCGTCGCCCCTGGTGGGGCCGTCGTCTCCCTTGCCGTCCGAGTGGTCGTCGGCGTCCCTGTCCCGGCCCTCGTCCCGCCGGCCGTCGAAGCCACCCAGCACGGTGTCGCAGTAGGCCCGCATGCGCGAAGGGCCGCCCGCCGCCCTGCGCAGGGCACGCTCGCCGTCGTGGTCCGGGCTTCGGCCCTCCCACAGGTCGCGGCAGGCCGAGATGAGCACCCTCCACCGGTCCCGGGCGTCGCGCGGGTGCTCTTCGCTGTCCCGGCCGGCGGACGGGGAGTCGCCCCCGGACGCGCCGGGGCCGCCGACGGCGGGGCCGCCCGTGGCCCCGTCCGGGGTGGGCGAGCCGGGCTGTGCGCTTCCCGTGGGCCCGGACGGGTCCAGCGGCAGCTCGGGCGGCTCGGCTGCCGAGACGGAGGCGGCGGGGCGCGGGTCCTCGTCGTGGAACGGCGCGTCCAGGGCTCCGGTTCCGGCGGCGACGGCCACTCCTCCGACCATCGCGACGGCCAGCGCGGCGGCCAGCCCCAGTCGCAGCGGGCGGCCCCTGCGCGGGTGGCGGGCGGCACGCGTACGGCCGCCCCCGCGGCCGCCGATGCGCACCAGTCCGGCGTCGCAGGCCCGCACACCGCCCGGCGCGTCAAAGGCGGCGCGCTCGCTGTCGCGGTCCGCCCGCACCTTGCGGAAGGCGGCCAGCGCGGCGGCCTCACCGGGGAGTTCGTCGCTGGTCAGCGGGGGTGTCGCGGACAGTGCGCCGAGAGCGCGGGCGAGCCGGTCGGCCTGTTCGCGGGTGGCGTCGTCGGCAGCGTCCAGTGGCTCCCCGCTCAGCAAACGCTCCGCCGTGTCGCGGTCCAGCCACTTGTGCTGCTCGTCGGCCATCACATGTCCTTCTGCGTCCGCGCGCGCGTAGGCGTCACACTCGCGGACGTCGACGCGCGACCGCGCGGTTCTCGCTGGGGCGGCATGGCATCGAGCACGCCGGCGGATTCCGGATCGTCGCCGAGGTCGCCGAGCAGCTCGGCGAGCCGTCTCAGCCCCCGGTGCGCGGCGGTGCGCACGGCACCCGCCCGTTTGCCGAGCGTCTCCGCGGCGGTGTTCGCGTCGAGTCCCACCACCACCCGCAGCACCACGGCCTCGGCCTGGTCCTGCGGCAGCCGGGCGATCAGGGAGAGGGCGTGGTCGGTGGCGAGGGCCTCGATGGCCTCGCCCGCCGTGTCGGACTCTGCGGCCCGGCCGGTCAACTCGGTCTCGTCACCACCGATCGCGGGCCGCCGGCCACGCATCCGTATGTGGTCCAGGGCCCGGTTGCGCGCGATCCGGGCGGCCCACCCGCGGAACCGGTCCGCGTCGCCGCTGAACCGCTCCAGGTCCCGGGCTATCTGCAGCCAGGCCTCGGACGCCACGTCCTCGGCGTCGGGATCGCCGACCAACGTCCGTACGTATCCCAGCAGACGTGGGTGCACCGCGCGATACACCGTGCGGAACGCGCTTTCGTCCCCGCTCCGTGCCGCGAGCACCGCGGCCGTCAGCTCCGCGTCGTCCCCCACCGCGCGCGCCCTTCTTTGCGCCAAGCCGGCGCCGCTCGCACGGACCGGGATCTCGCCGTCGTGATTCCTCACCTCAGTGGTCGCCGTTCGAGGACCGCTGCGGTTGCGGTGGTCGTCCCGCCCCCGCACTCCGGCGCGAAAGGCACGTTACGTCTTGAAACTGCCTCCCGTCCATGCAGGTAGTCGTCGATGCAACTAACTCGTGACGCAGTGGGGTGTGACAGAAAACGCAGTCATGACGCTGAAGGAAGTACGGGCCGCCGCGCGGCCCGTGCCGCGCGACGGCCGGGGCCTCTCCTGTGGGGGGTGGCGGCCCCGGCCGTTGCCTTGGCCCCCTCTCGCCCCCCGGCCTCAACGCTCGGCGCCCCGCGCCCGCCAGTCGTCCCGGCGGCGCGTACGGGCCCGGTGGGCGCCCGCTTCCCGGGCCGCGCGGAACGCGGCCATCGCCCGCCGCTCGGCCTCCGCGTCCACCCCGGCGTCCCGCAGGACGGCACCCAGCAGCGCCGCGAACCGGCCGCCGCGCCGGGCTCGCCCGACCCGCTGCTCCTCGTTCCTCACGACTCCTCCGCACCCTGGGTGCCGTCGCCCGGACCGTCCTCGGCGCCGAGGCGGCGGGCGAGTCGTCGAAGACCGCGGTAGGCGGCCGTGCGCACCGCGCCGGGCCGCTTGCCCAGCACCCGGGCGGCGGCGGGGCCGTCCAGACCGACGACCACCCGCAGCAGCACGGCCTCCGCCTGGTCGCGCGGCAGTTCGCGGACCAGGGCCAGGGCCCGCTCGGTGGTGATGGACTCCAGGGCCTGGTCGTACGTGCTGTGGGGACCGGGCAGATCCAGGACGTCCGGTTCGAGCGCGGCCGGCCGGGGCCGGGCCCGGGTGCGGCGCAGATGGTCCAGCGCCCGGTGCCGGGCGATGGTCGCGGTCCAGCCGCGAAAGCCCGCCCCGTCACCCCGGAACCGGCCGAGGTCGCGGGCGATCTCCAGCCAGGCGTCGGACGCCACGTCCTCGGCGTCGTCGCCGACCAGCCCGCGCAGATAGCCGAGCAGACCCGGCTGCACCAGCCGGTACGCGACCGCGAAGGCGGGCTCGTCGCCGTCCTGCGCCCGTGCGACCGCGGCACCCAATTCCCCGTCGTGCGCCTGCACGCGACGGGGTTCCCCTCCCTGGCCCACAACCGTCCTCGTTCGCACCGCGTTCGTAGGAAGTCGGCACCGTGCGACACGAACCGGCCGTGTCGACGCCCCCAAGGTCATCAGCGTCAGGCCTCACAGAAGTGTCACAGCTCGTCAGAAGCCCTCGCGGTCCCCGGCGTCACCCGGCGCCGCGAGGCTCCCTCACCCGCCGGCGCTCGCGTCCCGGCACAGCAGGCGCAGCGAACCGTCGCCGGTGAAACAGCGGCGCGCCTCGTCGATGGGGTCGAAGAGGCGGCCGTCCGGCGTGCGGACCCAGTGGTCACCGCCGCTCGCCCACCACTCGGCGCCCACCTGACGGGCGATCACCTCACCGGCGTAGGCGCCGAGTCCGCGCAGGACGGGTTCCGCGGCGGCGTACGGCGTCCCCTCCCGGCGCAGTTCGTCGATCAGCCGGTCGGCGCGCCACAGTGACTGCGCGGAGTAGTCGAGCCGCAGCCGCGCCCCCTCCCGCAGCGTCGCCACCGCGTCCGCGGCCCAGCGCACCGGCTTCGTCGCGGCCGAGGGCCTGTTCTCCGGGGTCGCCCCCGCTTGGGTCGTCGTCACAGTCTGGGTCGTCACATGGGGTAAAGCGCCCCGCGACGACGATTCGTCACGCCGGTTCGGCCCCTGCCCGCAACCGGCGCAGGACCGCCCCACGGCACCCCGAGGACGGTCACAGGATCCTTGCGCGAGGCCGGGTTTACGACCCCGGATCCGGGGCTCCGGTCCGGGGGTGCGGCCCGCGTCGATGCCCCGCGTCGATGCCTGCGTCGATGCCTGCGTCGAGGTCGAGGTGCGCGGCGAGCCGGGGAGCCGCCGGCGTGTGTGTCAGGCGTTCCTCGCCCGGCGGGAGACCACCGCGCGCAGGACCCTGCGGCCCTCCGTCGACACCTCCAGGGCGCGGCGCAGACCGGTCGTGCCGTGCTCGGTGAGGAGTTCCAGGACGGTGATCTGGCGGCGCAGTTCGGCGGCGACGAGCGGCGACATGGCGGCCGTACGGTCCGCGACGGGCCCCGTCTCCGACCGGACGGCGCCAAGGATCTGCGGGAACGTTTCGGCGGATGCGGCGCCGTCCTCCGCCGGGTCGAGCAGGCGGTGCACCTGGAGCGCCGCCACCGAGCAGCCGTCGGCCCACACCCGGGCCTCGTCGGCGGACCGCACGGCCGGGGCGGCGGCCAGCATCCGGCGGACCAGCAGCGCGGCCTCGTCCTCGACGTCGGCGGCGTCCATGACGTCCGCGACGCCCAACTGCCCGCGCGCCTTGTCCAGCAGCGCGCCCCACTCGACGGTGTCCCCGTCGTCCGCCAGGTTCGCCCACAAGGGGCGCAGGACCTCGTCATCACCCCCGAGGAGCGGAACGCACCGGTCCAAACAAGCCAGCGCGCTCACGGTCAGCCCGCGTTCGTCGGCCTGCGCGATCAGTTCCACCAGGCTCATCCACGCCTCCCGTTCCGGGGCGCCATCCCTTACGGAGCCCGCACTTCCCCTAACTGCGCGCCATACTGCCGTACTGTCACACCGGCACGACACCCAGTCGCTGAAGGAACAGGAAGAAGAGGTTTTCGGCCAACGGGGTCGAGAGCGGCGCCCAGCACGCCGGCCGGCGCCCCGGCCGGCGAGGTGCTCAGCCGAGTCGGTCGGCCAGTGCGCCGAACTCCGCCCAGGAGAGCTGCGGCTCGCGCGGGTCCCACAGCTTCTGGACCGTCGCCCGCAGCGGCATCCGGATCCCCGCGGCCACCTGGTCCTGCGTCTGCGAGTTCGCGAGGTCGCACCACACGGCGAACGAGCCGCCGAGGATCTGCTCGTCGTAGCCCGCCGCGACCGGTTCCGTCCCGCGCAGCACCCGCGGCGTCCACTGCTCGTAGATCCGCTGCCCGGTCGGGTAGACGAAGGTCTGCGGCTGACCGAGCACGTAGTACAGGAACTCGTCGTTGTAGTTGATGACCTTGCGCCCCGCGCTCAGGTACTCCGCCGGCTGCCGCGCGCCGATCTCCTTGCCCGTCCAGTACGCGACCTCGATGTCCTTGTCGGGCTGCACGGAGGCGTCGGTGTAGAAGCCGTCGTTCCACGCCCGCGGCGTACGGTCGAGCGCCCGGACCGCGGCGGCGCGGTCGTTGAGCCATCCGGTGGCGAGGTCGGCCACGGTGCCGCCGGGGCCGTACGCCTCGCGCGCGGCGGCGGCGAGCTGCGGGTAGGAGGCCTGCGGGTCGGACACGGTGAGCGCCCGGTACTCGTCGCCGCCGAGGTGCCACTGGGAACCGGGGAAGAGTCCGGCGTACTCCTTGAACAGCTCGTCGACGAGCTTGCCGGCCTCGGGGTTCGCGATGTCCACGGCCCCGGTCGCCGCGACGCCCTGCGCGTTGCGCAGCTGCAGGTCCGGGTGCGCGGCGATCACCGCGCCCAGGTGCCCCGGAGAGTCGATCTCCGGGACGATGCTGATGTGCCGGCTCTCGGCCAGCTGGACGATCCGCCGGACCTCCGCCTTGGTCAGATGCTGCTCCGAGACGATCTCGGGGTGCGAGGCGGACTCGATCCGGAACCCCTGGTCGTCGGAGAAGTGCAGCCCCAGTTCGTTGAACTTGAGGTCGCCCAGCTCGCGTATCCGGTCCTCGATCCAGCCGGCCGTGAAGTGCTTGCGGGCGATGTCCACCATCAGACCCCGCCGCTCCTTGGCCGGCTCGTCCCGCACGACCCCCTCCGGCGCCGTGGCGCCGTCGTGCACCGTCTGCTTCAGCGTGCGGGTCCCGTAGAAGACCCCGGCCTCACCGGCCCCGCTGATGGCGACCCGCCCGTCGCGGACGGTCATGGTGTACGACTCCGGGTTCGCCCCGTCGGCCCCGCTCAGCGACAGCCGGACGTCACCGGCCCGGGAGTCGCCCTTCTCCCCCGCATAGGTCAGACCGAGCTCCCCGGCTATCAGCCGCCCCTCGTCGGCCAGCCCGGCGGCGCCCACCACGACCCGCCCGCCCTGCTCGGGCTGCCAGCCCGGACCCCGTGCCGGGGAGTGTTCACGGACGGCGGGGATCGTGCGCGGAGCCGTGGACAGGGGGTAGGAGCGGGTGGGCGTCGGGGTGGGGGTCGGCGCGGCCGCGGCGGGCGAGCCCTCCGGTGCCCCCTTGCCGGTCCACAGCCCCAGACCGAGACTCACGAGCACCACCGCGGTGGCGACCGCCACGATCAGCCACCGCGTCCGTATGTCGCTACGCGCCGGCGCCCGGCGCCTGTGCTGGCTCACTCCCCCAACGTACGACGTGGAGCGTCCACCGCGCGTCTTTAAACTCTCCCGTCCGGGTGAAATTCAGGCATCGCTCGGACACGCCGTGAACACTCTCGATAGCGTGACGGCACATCTCCCACAGCATCCCCTGCCGACACACGCGACGCCCACGAGGAATCACGCTGCCCGCGCACCGTCTCCCAGACCTCCCCGGCCGAGTCGCCATACCGGTGCGGACCGGCCCGCCACCCGTCCTGGCGCACTTCAACGCCGCCCCCGCCGCGGCGCTCCGGCAGGCCCTCCTCGGCTGCCTGAACAGCCTCCGCTGGGCGGACCGCGTCACGGCCCACCGCCCCTATCCCGACCTGGCCGCCCTCCTCGCCGCCTCGGACGAGGCCGCGTACGACCTCACCGCCGCCGACCTGGCCGAAGCGCTGTCGGCCGAGTCGCTGCCGGCCCTTCCGGAGGACGCGTACTCGGCCGCGCACACGGCGCTGGGCGCGGCCCACGCGGCATACGAGGCCCGATTCGGCCATGTGTTCGTCATCTGCCTGGACGGCACACATCCGGACGAGATCCCCGACCGGATGCTCGCCGCGGTGCGATCACGATTGACCAACGATCCCGAGGAGGAGCGGGTCGTGGCGGCGGAGGAACTCCGCCACCTGGCCAGGGGGCGGCTGCTGGAGCTGCTCAGAGGGGCGAGGGACTGTGTGACCAGCCACGATGCGGGCCCGTCCGGCACCTAGACGCGGGCCCGTCCGGAACATAACGGAACAGCCCACCCGAATAGCCCGTTCGACTGCCAGTTTGATCACATCGCCAGACCCGGGCTCAGCCGAGCGGCAGCGCGTCGCTACGATGCTGGGGGCCGGTGGACCGTACCCGGCCGGGCCCGTCCGACACCGAAGCCGGCAGGCCCCAGTCCCCGCTCCCGGAGGGTTCTTCCGTGCCGGCTGGAACGCTGTACCGCGGCCGGGAAGGAATGTGGTCCTGGGTGGCTCATCGAGTCACCGGCGTCCTCATTTTCTTCTTCCTGTTCGTACACGTGCTGGACACCGCTCTCGTCCGTGTCTCCCCCGAGGCATACGACAAGGTCGTGGCCACCTACAAGACGCCGCTCGTCGCCGTGCTGGAGTACGGCCTCGTGGCCGCCATCCTCTTCCACGCGCTCAACGGCCTGCGTGTCATCGCCGTCGACTTCTGGTCGAAGGGCCCGCGCTACCAGAAGCAGATGCTCTGGTCCGTCATGGGCGTCTGGCTCGTGCTGATGCTCGGGGCGATCTACCCCGTCCTCGGCCACGCCGCTCGTGAAGTCTTCGGGAGCTGACGCGCATGTCCACCACTGAGCAGACCGCCTCCGGTATCGGCCCCGTCGAGGGTGCCTCCGTCTACACGGTCGACAACCCCGCGCCGCTCATCGAGCCGCCCCGCCAGCGCACCAGGAAGACCCCGCGCAGCACGCGCGGCAACTTCGAGATGGCCGCCTGGCTCTTCATGCGGCTGTCCGGCATCGTGCTGGTCGTCCTGGTCATCGGCCACCTGCTGATCCAGCTCGTGCTGGACGGCGGCGTCTCCAAGATCGGCTTCGCCTTCGTGGCCGGCCGCTGGGCGTCCCCGTTCTGGCAGGTCTGGGACCTGCTGATGCTGTGGCTCGCGATGCTGCACGGCGCCAACGGCCTGCGCACGATCATCAACGACTACGCGGAGCGCGCGAACACGCGCCTGTGGCTGAAGGGCCTGCTGTACACCGCAACGGTGTTCACGATCCTGCTGGGCACGCTGGTGATCTTCACCTTCGACCCGAACATCCGCTAGGCACGGGGCTGAGGTACCACTGATGAAGATCCACAAGTACGACACCGTCATCGTCGGCGCCGGTGGCGCGGGCATGCGCGCGGCCATCGAGTCGACCAAGCGCAGCCGCACCGCCGTGCTGACCAAGCTCTACCCCACCCGCTCCCACACGGGCGCCGCGCAGGGCGGCATGGCCGCCGCGCTGGCCAACGTGGAGGAGGACAACTGGGAGTGGCACACCTTCGACACGGTCAAGGGCGGTGACTACCTGGTCGACCAGGACGCCGCCGAGATCCTGGCGAAGGAGGCCATCGACTCGGTCCTCGACCTGGAGAAGATGGGCCTGCCGTTCAACCGGACCCCGAACGGCACGATCGACCAGCGCCGCTTCGGCGGCCACAGCCGCAACCACGGCGAGGCCCCGGTACGCCGCTCCTGCTACGCGGCCGACCGCACCGGCCACATGATCCTCCAGACGCTGTACCAGAACTGCGTCAAGGAGGGCGTGGAGTTCTTCAACGAGTTCTACGTCCTGGACCAGCTGATCACCGAGGTCGACGGCGTCAAGCACTCGGCCGGTGTCGTGGCGTACGAGCTGGCGACCGGCGAGATCCACATCTTCCAGGCGAAGGCAGTGATCTACGCCTCCGGAGGCACCGGCAAGTTCTTCAAGGTGACGTCGAACGCGCACACGCTGACCGGTGACGGCCAGGCCGCCGTCTACCGCCGGGGTCTGCCGCTGGAGGACATGGAGTTCTTCCAGTTCCACCCGACCGGCATCTGGCGCATGGGCATCCTGCTGACGGAGGGCGCCCGCGGTGAGGGCGGCATCCTGCGCAACAAGGACGGCGAGCGCTTCATGGAGAAGTACGCGCCGGTCATGAAGGACCTCGCGTCCCGTGACGTCGTCTCGCGCTCGATCTACACGGAGATCCGCGAGGGCCGCGGCTGCGGCCCCGAGGGTGACCACGTCTACCTGGACCTCACCCACCTGCCGCCGGAGCAGCTGGACGCCAAGCTCCCGGACATCACCGAGTTCGCGCGCACCTACCTGGGCATCGAGCCGTACACGGACCCGATCCCGATCCAGCCGACGGCGCACTACGCGATGGGCGGCATCCCGACCAACGTCGAGGGTGAGGTCCTGGCGGACAACACCACCGTCGTCCCGGGCCTGTACGCCGCAGGCGAGGTCGCCTGTGTCTCCGTGCACGGCGCCAACCGCCTCGGCACCAACTCGCTGCTGGACATCAACGTGTTCGGCAAGCGGGCCGGCATCTCGGCGGCGGAGTACTCGCAGAAGGCGTCCTTCGTCGAGCTGCCGGAGACCCCGGAGTCCCTCGTCCTGGAGCAGATCGAGCGGCTGCGGACGTCGACGGGCAACGAGCGGGTGGCGACCCTGCGGCGGGAGCTGCAGGAGACCATGGACGCGAACGTCATGGTGTTCCGCACCGAGCAGACGATCAAGACGGCCGTCGAGAAGATCGCCGAGCTGCGCGAGCGCTACAGGAACGTGGCGATCCAGGACAAGGGCAAGCGGTTCAACACGGACCTGCTGGAGGCCATCGAGCTGGGCAACCTGCTCGACCTGGCCGAGGTCATGGCGGTCTCCGCGCTGGCCCGCAAGGAGTCCCGCGGCGGTCACTACCGCGAGGACTACCCCAACCGCGACGACGTCAACTTCATGCGCCACACCATGGCGTACCGCGAGGTCGGCGCCGACGGCACCGAATCCATCCGTCTCGACTACAAGCCGGTCGTCCAGACCCGCTACCAGCCGATGGAGCGTAAGTACTGATGGCTACACCCGTTCTGGACAAGGCCGAGGCGCAGTCCGCGGCCTCCCCGTACATCACCGTCACCTTCCGGGTCCGCCGGTTCAACCCGGAGGTCTCGGCGGACGCGACCTGGGAAGACTTCCAGCTGGAGATCGACCCCAAGGAGCGCGTCCTCGACGGTCTGCACAAGATCAAGTGGGATCTGGACGGCACCCTGACGTTCCGCCGCTCCTGCGCGCACGGCATCTGCGGCTCGGACGCCATGCGGATCAACGGCAAGAACCGCCTTGCCTGCAAGACGCTGATCAAGGACATCAACCCCGAGAAGCCGATCACGGTCGAGCCCATCAAGGGCCTGACGGTCCTCAAGGACCTGATCGTCGACATGGACCCGTTCTTCCAGGCGTACCGCGACGTGATGCCCTTCCTGATCACGAAGGAGACCAACGAGCCGACGCGTGAGCGCCTGCAGTCCGCCGAGGACCGCGAGCGCTTCGACGACACGACGAAGTGCATCCTGTGCGCGGCGTGCACCTCCTCGTGCCCGGTGTTCTGGAACGACGGCCAGTACTTCGGCCCCGCGGCGATCGTCAACGCCCACCGGTTCATCTTCGACTCGCGCGACGAGGCCGGTGAGCAGCGCCTGGAGATCCTCAACGACCGTGACGGCGTGTGGCGCTGCCGTACGACGTTCAACTGCACGGACGCCTGCCCTCGCGGTATCGAGGTCACCAAGGCGATCCAGGAGGTGAAGCGGGCGCTGATCACGCGCCGCTTCTGATCTCCGCCTCTTTCGCGAGGGCCCCGTTTCCGGTGAGGCACCGGACGCGGGGCCCTCGCGCGTCTACAGCTGGCTCAGGATGGTCGGATCGGTGATCTTGGTGTCGTCCGCCAGCATCATCGCCTTGCTGAGGACGACCGCCAGCATGCGGTCGCCCTCGTAGGGCAGGTAGCCGGACTGCGCGGTGCCCGCGGCCGACTTGGGGACGATGCACAGGTACTGGTCGTTCGGACTCCTGAGGATGTTGCCCGAGCCCAGGTGGATCCTGTACGTGTGGCGCTCGCCCTTCACCTGGAGGAACCGGCCCTCCAGCGTGCAGCGGTCGGCTATCGCGAGCCTCGGTATCAGGCGTTCGAGCAGCGCGCGGCGCGTCTCGGCGCTCTGGCCCAGCTCTCCGAAGCCGTACGACGTCCAGTACTCGCGGAAGCGGCCGTCCGGGCCGCCGTCCTGCCAGGTCGGGTCGTTGCCGACACTGGCGACACCGACGAACAGGTCGACGTCCCGCAGGACTTCGGACAGCACGAGGGGCGGGATGTCGGCGAGGGGGAGCGGGCCGACCGGGTCGGCGCCGTCACGCAGCCACATGCGGTACTCGCCGCCGTAGCAGTGCGCCGAGTTCTCCGGGGCGTCGATCGGGTAGAAGCGGACCTGGTCGGTGCGCAGCCGGAGGTAGCTGCCGGACTCGGTGGTGTCGACGCCGTAGTCCTCGCCCTCACCCTCGATCCAGTACTCGGCGCGCAGGCCCCACTGCCGCAGTTCGCGGGTGGCCGGCGGGGCCTCGTCGTCGACGCACAGGCGGAGCTTGTTGCGCCAACCGCGGATCGCGGCGAGTGAGTGGAACTGGTGCTGGCGCAGGATGTGCGCCGCGAACCGGTTCGAGTACGTGCCGGTCGCACGCTCGGCGTCCGTGAGCAGGTACACCTCGCGATGGGCCTGCTTGAACGGCTGGGTGATCCGGTGCCGTTCCAGCCAGTCCCGCCAGGCGACGACGTGGGCCGGCTCGTGGTCCACGGGGTGCCAGAGCGCGACCTCGGCGCCCTCGGTGACGGGGTCGTCGGTGAGGGTGCGCGGGGCGCCGTCCGCGAAGCCGACGGTGGCGCCGTCGACGGTCCACAGCAGACGGCGGGCGAGCGTGCCGACGAGGGGATGGTCGAGGTAGCGCTCGCGCCAGGTGGCGTAGGACCAGGTCCGCCGGGCGAGGAACTGCCGGTCGAGCCGCTCGCTCTGGGCCGTGAGCATCTTGTCGATGTCCTTGACCGCCGCCTTGAGTTCCTTCAGCTCGTCGGCGTGGTCGCGCCGCACGGCGGCGGGGACGGCCTTGACGAGCTTGCCCGCCGCGTTCCGCCAGTTCAGCACCGCACGGGGACCGTCGACGCGCAGTTCGGCGGTGGCCTCGCCGAACGTGTACCGGGCGTGGCCGACGGCGGTGAGGCCGTACGCGGGGACGGCGAGCTCCTCGATCTCGTCGCGGCCGAGGCCGAGCGCCTGCGCCCGGGTGTCGAGCGCGGTGTCGAGCAGCTTGAGCGTGCCCTTGTAGGTGACACGGGTGGTGAGCCGTGCCAGTTCGGCGAGGGCGGCCTCGCCGTCGAGGCGGGCGAGGGCGTTGACGGCGGCGTTGGCGACCTTGGGGTTGCGCGGGCCGAGCCCCTGGACCTTCTTCAGGCAGGTTTCCACCAGGGTGCCGAGGGTGCGCGCGGTCCCGGCGTGGGCGGGCAGCAGGGCCAGCAGCCAGGTCAGTCCGCGCAGTGCGTTGGCGTTGTAGGGGTCCAGGGTGTCGTTGGGGTTCGGGCCGTAGTACGTGGACACCAGCGCGTGGGTGCGCGGCCGCCCCACCAGGCTCAGCCAGGGCAGCGCCCGCTGCCGCAGGGCCTCGGGTCCGACGGCGTCGATCAGGGACCGTGCCGTGCGCTCCCACTTCGCCGAGGGGCGGGCGGCGGTGGCGGTGGCGGAGTGGGCGAGCAGCCGCTGCCAGACCTCGTCGAGGCCGGAGATGTCCGCGAGCGCCTGGTCGGACCAGGCCTCTCCGGGGTTCAGGACGGGGTGGGTCATGCGCTTCACCAGGGGTCCGAGTTGCTGGGAGCCGTTCCAGAGCATGAGCTGGGAGCGGCGGACGACGGCGACGAACTCGCCGGGGAGGTCACGGCCCTCGGCCAGCTCCAGCTCCGCGAGACGCACCAGGTGCTCGGTGTGGTAGTGCATCTCCCGCTCGGCGGCGAGCCGGATCAGCGCGGCGCGGGTGTCGCGTGGCTGTCCGTCGAACAGGCCCTCGCCCTGGATCCAGTCGACCAGGTGCACGACGCGGCGGCGGACGGGCGCGCTCTCCTCCAGCTCGTGGTACCGGACGGCCAGGCAGTGCAGCAGTGCCGCCTTGAAGTGCGGGGGCGCGTCCCGCACGGCGGTGACGACCTTGCGGCCCTCCCCGCTCCAGTGGTCGTCGATCGTCTCGGCGAGGGCGAGGAGCCGGGGCACGGCCCCCTCGGCGTCCCCGGCGGCGATCAGGTCCAGGACGCTCCTGACCTGGTCGGCGTACTCGGCGGTCGATGTGATCATCAGCCACCGACCAGGGGGACGAGCTTGAGGAAGGTGACCTCGGTGCCGAACGTCAGCTCGATCTCCGCGTCCACGTCCGTGACCTGGCGGTCGCCCACGAGGATCACGAAGCCGTTGCCCGCGAAGGCCTTCAGCGCCAGCGCGGTCTGCGCCTCGGGGTCTATGCGCCGGGGGGTGCGCAACGCGTACCCGTTCAGCACCCGTTCGGTGTCCGAGGGCTGCACGAGGCCACGGAACACGCCCGGTGTGCGCGCGTTGTACTCGGCGACCTCCTGGAACACCCGGCGCCTGATCAACTCACCCACGGTGAGCCGCTCCTCGGCGACCTCGAGCTCCCAGCCCGCGCCCCTGTCCCCCGTCGTCGTCTCGTCGACGAACGTCACGATTGCCATGACGACGACGGTAAGGGCCACCACTGACAATGCCGGGGTTCGGACGCTCGCCGACCTACGCTGACGGCATGTCAGATGACGAGTCGTACGAGCTGCTCGGTTTCGACAACGTGCTGCTGCCCGTCGGGGACCTCGGCGAGGCCGTCGGATTCTACGAGCGGGCCGGTTTCACGACGGGGTTCCGGATCGACGAGGCGGGGATCGCGTTGCTGAGGGTCGGGGGTGAGACGCCCGGGCTCCTGCTGCGCGAGGAGGAGGAGTTCGGGCACCGGCCACCGCCGTGGCCGTCCCCGCGCGTGTGGGTGGAGGTGCCGGACGCGCGGGTGGCGGCGGAGTCGCTGACCGCCGCGGGCATCGCGCTGCTCGACGCCCCCTCCCCCGTGGTCACCGGCTGGACGGTCGAGATCGCCGACCCCTGGGGGAACGTCGTCGGGTTCACGGACTACAGCAAACGGCCGGAGTTGGGCCGGATCTCCTGACGCGGGCCCCGTCGGCACCAGGCCCTCCACCCCCACTTGAACACGTTCAAAAACAGGGCTACAGTCATCCCTGTCAGCGTTTTGAACGCGTTCAAGAAAGGGTGGGGGACATGGATCGCACGGTCGTCGCCTACGTCATCTATCTGGTCGTCAGCATCTGCCTGACCATCTGGGTGGCCCGCACGCTCAGCCGGAACGGGCGGGTCTTCCTGGCCGACGTGCTGCACGGCAACGAGAAGCTCGCCGATGCCGTCAACCATCTCTTGGTGGTCGGCTTCTACCTGGTCAACCTCGGCTTCGTCGCGCTGTACCTGAGCGGCGACGAGACCATCCGCGACACACGCGGCGTCTTCGAGGCGCTGTCGACCAAGCTCGGTGTGGTGCTGCTGGTGCTCGGGGTGATGCACCTGGGCAACGTGTACGTGCTCAACCGGATCCGGCGGCGCGGCGTCATGGAGCGTGAGCAGCAGCCGCCGGTCGCGCCCCAGGGCTGGGCCGCTCCGGCGGCCGGGGCATGAGCACCGTGGGGACCGCGCAGGGGGGCCGCGCACCGCGGCTCGGCCGCGGTGACGGTGCTGCCGCCCCGGACGGGGGTCGGGGCGGCAGCGACGCCGCTGCGGCGGTGGTGGTGAGCCGGGGCGCGGTGCGTGCCCCGGTTCGCCGGCTGACCGTGCTGTACGACGCCAACTGCGCGCTGTGCGCCTTCCTGCGCGACTGGCTGGCACGACAGCGGCAGCTGGTGCCGCTGGACCTGGTGCCCGCCGGTTCCGCCGAGGCGCGGCGGCGCCTTCCCGGCCTCGACCACGGCACGACCCTCGACGACATCACCGTCGTCGGTGACGGCGGGCAGGTCTACCGGGGCGCCGCCGCGTGGATCGTCACCCTGTGGGCGCTGCGCGAGCACCGCCCGCTGGCCCATCGCCTGAGCACGCCGGCGGGGATACGCCTCGCCAAAGGGGCGGCACTGGCCGCCGCGAAGTGGCGTGGCGGGCAGGGGGGCGGACAGGCGTACCGGCGCGCCGAGGGGTGGACGTACGAACCGTCCCTGGGCTGGGTGTATCTCCCCAAGGGGTGCGCGGACGGCGCCTGTCCCACTGACTAGGCTCTCTTCGTGCCCGCGAACAACGACAGCCCGAACGACCGCCCCGGCGCGGGCGGCGACACGCCTGCCAAGGCCGAGCAGACCAAGTCCGAGCAGACCCGCGCACTGATCCTGGAGACCGCGATGCGGCTGTTCCGGGAGCGCGGGTACGACAAGACCACCATGCGGGCCATCGCGCAGGAGGCGGGGGTCTCCGTCGGCAACGCGTACTACTACTTCGCCGGCAAGGAGCACCTCATCCAGGGCTTCTACGACCGGGTCGCCGCCGAGCACCAGGCGGCGGTCCGGGACGTGCTGGAGCGGGAGACCGATCTGGAGTCACGGCTCGCCGGCGTCCTGAAGGCCTGGCTGGACGTGGCGATGCCGTACCACGAGTTCGCGGTGCAGTTCTTCAAGAACGCCGCCGACCCGGACAGCCCGCTCAGCCCGTTCTCCCCGGAGTCGGAGCACGCGCGCGAGGAGGCCATCAGCGTCCACCGGGAGGTGCTGTCGGGTTCGAGGACCAAGGTGGCGCCGGAGCTGCGCGACATCCTTCCGGAGCTGATGTGGCTCTCCCAGATGGGCCTCGTCCTGTACTGGATCTTCGACCGCACGGAGGGGCGGGAGCGCAGCTACCGCCTGGCCGAACGGGGCGCCCGCCTCACCGCCCGTGGCGTCTCCCTGGCCCGCTTCCGGGTGCTCAGGCCGCTGGTGCTGGAGGTCCACGAGCTGTTCACGGACTTCCTGCCCGGGATGACCAAGGCGCTGCCGGATCCGGGAGGCAAGGGCCGGGCGGGCTGATCCACGATCGGGTGAAGCGCCACGATCGGGACGTTCGGGTCCTCACCGGCCTACGATGATGCTCTCGACACCAGCCCCTAGGAGGCACGCGATGTCCGCTGCATCCGTCGAGCAGCCCTTCGACGACGACGAGCCGTTCTCGCTCACGGCCATCGCCGACGAGATCATGGAGCGCCATCCGGGCTACCGCGTCGAGATCATCGGCGGCCACCTCCTCGTGACCCCATCACCGGATGCCCCGCACGCCGTTGTTCTGACAGACATCATGGTCCCTTTCCTCGCCGCCGGAATGCACGGCGAGGAAAGCAAGGTCGTCCAGAACGTCGGCCTCTGGCTGCCCACCGGCGCCGAGGACTATGCCATCCCGGATCTCGTCGTAGTGGATGCCGACATCTACGACCACCTTGTCGAGAACAACGCCTACGACCCAGTCTGCTTCCGCCTCGTTCTGGAGGTCACTTCCGGCAACTGGCGGGACGACCTGAAGACCAAGGTCGCCGCCTACGCCGAGGCCAAGGTGCCGGTCTACGTCGTCGTCGATCGCAAGCACCAGCGCCTGCACGTGCTCACCGAGCCGGCCGGAAGCGCGTACGTCAGCCACCGTGTACATGCCCCCGGCGAGACCGTCTCGCTGCCCGAGACGATCGGCGCCGAGGTCACCCTCGATGTGGAGCAGATCATCAAGGCCGGGCAGCGGAAGGCTGACTGACGGCGTCCACCTCCCCCTCCGCCAGCTCCACGTCATACACCGACGGCCCCTCACCGACCGCCACCTGACCCTCGCGTGAGGGGTGCGTCGCCGCCGTCACCGTCAGCAGATACGTCCCCGGCCCCGGTACGGCCACGATGTACGAACCGTCCGCCAGCGACGTCACCCGGTCCAGCCGGCGTCCGCCGCGCGACAGCAGGGTCACCGCGGCGTCAGGGACGGGCTCGCCGTCCGCCGTACGGATGAAGCCGTGGACGACGGAGGCGGGACCGCTCGTCTCGTGGGCGGGCTCCTCCTCCCGCGGCTCCACCGCCAGGTGCGGCAGCCGCTTCTCCAGCCCCGGCGGCAGCCACCAGTTGGAGTTGCCCAGCAGGTGCATCGCAGCCGGCACCAGCGCCGTGCGCAGGATGAACGCGTCGAGCGCCACCGCCGCCGCCAGGCCGATGCCGGCCATCGCGCCCTCCATGTCGCCGCTCAGCACGAACGCGGAGAAGACACAGATCATGATCAGTGCCGCGCAGTTGATGACGCGGCTGGTCTCCGCGAGGCCGACACGCACCGCGCGCGCGTTGTCCTTGGTGTGCACCCACTCCTCGTGCATCCGGCTCACCAGGAACACCTGGTAGTCCATCGACAGGCCGAACAGCAGCGACAACATGATGACCGGCAGGAACGCCGTGATCGGGCCCTCCTTGCCGATGCCGAGCAACTCCGTGCCCCAGCCCCACTGGAAGATCGCCACCAGGACGCCGAAGGACGCGGCCGCGGCGATCAGGTTCATCAGTGCCGCCGTCAGCGGCACCACCAGCGAGCGGAAGGCCACCAGCAACAGCAGGAAACCGAGCGCGATGATCGTCGCGACGAAGTACGGCAGCCGGTCGCCGGTCACCGACGCGAAGTCCTTGAAGACCGCCGTCACGCCACCCACATGGGCCTCGGCGCCGGACGCCGGGATCACCTCGTCGCGCAGCACGTCGATCAGCCGGTCGGTCTCCTCGGACTGCGGTGAGGTCGTCGGCACCACCTGGATCACCGTGACGTCGTTCGCGGGCGGCAGCGCCGCCACCTGGGCGACACCGTCGGCCGACTCGATGCGCGACACCAGCGCGTCGGGTGCCGCGCCGTCCACCACGACCTGGAGCGGCCCGTTGAAGCCGGGCCCGAAGCCCTCGGCGAGCAGGTCGTAGGCCTGCCGGGTGGTCTGCGTCTCCTGGTGGTTGCCCTGGTCGGTGGCGCCCAGCCGGATGGACAGCACGGGCAGGGACAGCACCACCATGACCGCCAGCGCGAGCGCCGCAATCGTGCGCGGACGCCGCTGGACGTAGGCCGACCAGCGAGCCGCGAGGCCGCTCGCCTCCTCCGGCTCCGGCCCCGCGTGGGCCAGCCGGGCACGCTGGCGGCGGCTGAGCACCCGCATGCCGAGCAGACCGAGCAGCGCGGGCAGCAGCGTGACGGCCGCGAGGACGCTGAACACGACGGTGAGGGAGGTCGCGACGACCACACCGTCCAGGAAGCGCAGGTTCATCACCAGCATGCCCGCCAGCGCGATGCAGACCGTGCCACCGGCGAACAGCACCGCGCGGCCGGAGGTGTTGAGGGCGGTGACGGCCGCCTCCTCGGGCTTGGTCCCGCGCAGGATGCCGCGCCGGTGGCGGGTCACGATGAACAGCGCGTAGTCGATGCCGACCCCGAGACCGATCAGCGAGCCGAGCAGCGGCGCCACGTCGGGCACGTTCGTGGCATGGCTGAGCAGCATCGTCGAGAGCATGCCGGTGCCGACGCCGAAGACCGCCACGACGATCGGCAGCAGCATCGCGAACAGCGAGCCGAACGCCAGGAACAGCACGATCGCCGCCGCCCCGATGCCGACCAGTTCGGCCGTGCCGGTGGGCGGCTCCTGGGTGCGCGCGATCGCCTGCCCGCCCAGCTCGACCTGGAGTCCGTCGCGTTGCGCCGCCCGCGCGGTGTCCACGACGTCCTCGATCAGCTCCATCGGGACGGCGTTCGCCTGCTCGGTGAAGGTCACCTGGGCGTACGCGATCCGCCCGTCCCGGCTGATCTGTGTCGCGCCCCGCTCACCGGCGTAGGGGCCGGTGACCTCGCCGACGCCGTCCATCGCGCCGATGCTCGCCAGCGCGGGCTCGATCCGGGACCGTACCCCCTCGTCCCGGACCGAGCCCTCGTCGACCTTCCACACCACCGTGCCGGTGTCGCCGGCGCTCTCCGGGAAGGCCTTCTCCATCAGGTCGTACGCGCGCTTCGAGTCGGTGTCGGGCAGGGAGAAGACGTTCGCGTAGTCCGTTCCCGCCGTCGTCGCCGTGACACCCAGGCCGAACAACGCCCCCACCCACAGCACCAGGACCACCAGCCGGTGTCGATAGCACCAGCGTGCCAATGTCGCCACGCTCTACGCTCCTTCGTCGCAAGTCGGTCGGTCCCCCAGGTCCTGGGCAACAGGATTGGCGGCGGCGCGCGGGTGGGGACACGACGCGGCCATGACTCTCAAGGAACTCCAAAGCGATCCCGGGCCCCGTTGTCGGTGGCCGCGCCGATACTGGGGACATGACGACGGCTCCCGGCACCGTGCTGGTCGTGGAGGACGAGGTGAGCATCGCCGACGTCCTCGCGATCGCCCTGCGCTACCACCGTTTCGAGGTCATGACCGCGGGCACCGTCCGCGAGGCGCTCGCCCTGGCCGAGCGCACCCGGCCCGACGCGGCGCTGCTCGACGTCATGCTCCCGGACGGCGACGGCCGGGCGCTCGGCCGCGAACTGCGCGCGCGGCGGCCCGACCTGGCGCTGGTCTTCCTCACCGCGCGCGACTCGCCCGCGGAGATCGTCGGCGCCCTCGGCTTCGGCGACGACTACATCACCAAACCCTTCAACATCGACGAGGTGGTCGCCCGGGTCACCGCGGTGCTGCGCCGCACCCGGCCCGCCGACGTCCTGCCGCAGCGCCCGCCCCTGCGCTACGGCGACCTGGAGCTGGACGAGACGACGTACCGGGTGCACCGCGCGGGCAAGTCGGTCGAGCTGACCCCCACCGAGTACGCGCTGCTGCGCTTCCTGGTGCGCAACGGCGGCCGGATCGTGCCCAAGGAGCAACTCCTGCGGCACGTCTGGCAGTACGAGCACGCGCCGTCCGAGTCGACCGTCGTGGAGACCTACATCAGCTATCTGCGGCGCAAGCTGGACGCCCTGGGACCGCCCGTGATCACCACCCGGCGCGGTGTCGGCTACGGACTGGCATGAGGTGGCCGAAGGGGCGTCGCGCGCGCGGCCCACGCTCCCTGCGCGGCAAGCTGACCATGGCGAACGTGCTGCTGCTGGCCCTCGGCGTCGTCGTCGCGACCTGCGTCAGCGTGATGGGCATGCGGCTCTACCTGCTCGACGCCGTCGACCGGGAGCTGATGGTGTCCCGGGACTCGATCGGGGAGACCCCGCTGACCTTCGAGCAGGTCGACTCCCTGACCGCGCTGTTCGCCCTGAGCGAAAAGATGGGAGCGGAGGCCTCCGGCGACGACACCGACTCCCTGGTGCAGGGCTCGCTCTTCGTGGCCGTCGACCGCGACGGGCGGGCCCGGACGATCGGCGGCATCGCCCCGACCGGCATCCAGCGGGCCCTGGCCGACGCCGTGGACGACCCGGCGGCCCTCGCCGCCGACACCGAGCCGCACGACCTGCAGATGCGGGGCGGCCACTACCGCGTCACCGCCGGGCAGCTCGCCGACGGCACGACCGTGCTGCTCGCCGCCTCGACCGAGTCCCTCAGGGAGGTGGTCACCCGGGCCCTGAAGCTCGACATCGCGGCCGGCATCCTGCTGACGGCCATGCTGGCCTGGCTGACGATGTTCAGCGTGCGGCGCCGCACCCAGCCGCTGGAGGACATGGTCGAGACGTCCACGGCCATCGCGGAGGGCGACCTGACCCGGCGCGTGCCCTCCAGCCGCGAGCCCACCCTGGAGGTCGAGCAGCTGCGGCTCGCCCTCAACTCCATGCTCCACCAGGTGGAGTCGGCCTACCGCACCCGTGAGCACAGCGCCGCCCAGCTGCGCCGCTTCGTCGCGGACGCCTCGCACGAACTGCGCACCCCGCTGTCCGCGATACGCGGCTACCTCCAGCTCTACGACAAAGGCATGCTGCGGGACCCGGCGGAACGCAAGCGCGCGTGGGAGCGGGTGCTCGCGGAGGCCGACCGCATGGGCCGGCTCGTCGACGAACTGCTCACGCTCGCCCGCCTCGACCAGGAACCCCAACTGCGGTTCCGTGACGTCGACGTGAGCCGCCTGGTGCGCGACGCGGCCGAGGACCTGCGTGTGCAGCAGCCGGAGCGGCCGATATCCGTCCGGGCGGAGGGCTCGGTGCTGGTGCACGCCGACGAGTCGGGGCTGCGGCAGGTCCTCGGCAACCTGGTGACCAACGTGCGCATCCACACGCCCGCCGACGTGCCGGTGCGGCTCGGGGTGGAGCGGGCGGACGACGGGGCCGTGCGGCTGTGTGTCGCCGACGACGGGCCGGGGCTGGACGCGGACGACGCGGGCCGCATCTTCGACCGCTTCTTCCGCACCGGAGGCGGCGCGGGCAGCGGGCTGGGGATGGCGATCGTGCAGGGTGTGGTCGACGCGCACGGGGGCGAGGTGGGGGTGCGTACGGCGCCGGGCGAGGGGCTCGCGGTAACGGTGACGCTGCCGGTGCGGGCCCGGGTGGGGGCATAGGGCGGAAGCGGCGCGCCTGTGACGAGTAGAGCCGCGCGGGGGCCTACGCCGGGCCCTGTGCCTCAGAGTGCACCAGCGCCCACACCGTCTTGCCGTGGGTGCCCCTGCTCCAGACGCCCCACGCGGTGGCGACGTGCTCCACGAGGTGCAGGCCCCGGCCGGCCTCCTGGTCGTCGTCGACGGTCCGCAGGCGGGGCATGCGGGCACCCTCGTCGGAGACCTCGATGAGGCAGGAGCCGTCGGCGAGAGCGGTCACCGCTATCTCGAACTCGGCCTCCGTCAACGGCCCGTGGCGTACGACGTTGGTGGCGAGCTCGGACACCAGCAGCACGGCGTCGGCCAGCGCCGGGCTCCCGGCGCCGAGCCCCCAGTCGGTCAGATGGTCCCGCACCCGGCGACGGGCGAGACCGACGGAGGCCGGGTGCCGGGGCAGCCGGAAGGCGTAGCGTCTCACCACGTTCACTCCTCACCCCGTACACACCTGCGACACATGGTGCTGTGTCCGAGGGCTGTCCGGCATCACTTGGGCGGATCCGGTGACTGTCGAAGCCGCGCAACGGCGTCCGTTCGCCGCCGCGGGCCGGGCGGGCGTCAGATCCGGGTGAGCCGCCACAGGCACGGCACCCGGGCGCCGTCGGTGAGGCACGGGTGGCCACGGATGGCGTGCGGCGGGGAGCCGGCCGCCGAAACGGCCCCGAGCACCGTCGATGTCGCGGCGCTCACCGTCGATGTCGCGGCGCTCCGCGTGCGAACCGATCGCATCGGTGCCCTCCCCAAGGCCCCAGGTGCCACTTCCCCATGGCACCGCCACTCCATCACGGGGTGCTTCCGGTGCGGAAGGCGACTTGGTCGAGAGGGGGGCGAACTTGTCGGGTGTTTGCTTCCGGGGGGTTTCACACGCTGTTCACGAGGGAGTGGCTGTGCGGGAATGCGCGGTGGACGCATTCCCGCACGGAAGGGCCCGGCCGTCGCCGCCGGGCGGCCTACGCCTGGGCCGACGCCAGCTCGATCACCGTGATGTCGGAGGGGGCACCCACGCGCGTGGGCGGTCCCCAGGCGCCGGCGCCGCGGCTGACGTACAACTGGGTGTCGCCGTAGCGCTCCAGGCCCGCCAGGGTCGGGTTCGCGGCCGCCGCGACGAGGTTGCCGGGCCAGAGCTGACCGCCGTGGGTGTGGCCGGAGAGCTGGAGGTCCACGTGGTGCTCGACGGCCTCGTGGATCTGGACCGGCTGATGGGCGAGGAGCACGCACGCGCGCGTGGTGTCGCGGTCGCCGAGCGCACGGGCGAAGTCGGGCCCCTGTCCCTCGCTCTCGCCCGCGACGTCGTTGACGCCCGCCAGGTCGAACCAGGGCAGTTCCGTCCGCGCGTTCTCCAGCGGGCGCATGCCCAGCCGCCGCACCTGCTCGATCCACTGCTCGGCGCCGGAGAAGTACTCGTGGTTGCCGGTGACGAAGTACGTACCGTGCCGGGCGCGCAGCTGGGCCAGGGGCGCGGCCGCGGGGCCCAGGTCCTTCACGCTGCCGTCGACGAGGTCACCGACGACCGCGATCAGGTCCGGCTGGGTGCTGTTGATCGTGTCCACGACCTTCTGGGCGAAGCCCCGGCCGAGCACCGGGCCCAGGTGGACGTCACTGACCACGGCGATCCGGAAACCGTGTGCCGCGCGCGGGAGCTTGGCCAGCGGAACGGTGACGCGCTTGACGCCAGGTCCGTCGAGGACGCCGTAGGTACCGACACCGACCGTGCCGACGGCCGCCGCGGCGGCGGCACCCGCGACGACACGGGAGACGAACAGCCGGCGGGAGGGGCCGGGGTGCGCCGGTTCCTCGCCGGAGGCGGTCGTCCCGGTCTCCGGGCCGGCGCCCTCCGTGGACGGCTCGTCGGGGACGGGCCCGGCGGGCGGCTCCTGCGACACGGCCTCCTGGGGCGGCGCGCCTGCCGGTATCGGCTCGGGCCGCGGCGCCGGGCGGGCCACTCCGGCGTCGGCCGGCCCCCGACGCGCGTCCCGGCGCTCCAGCAGACGCCGGAGCAGCGGTCGTACGACCTCACCGGCCACCACGCCGAGCAGCAGATAGATCGAGAGCGCCAGCCACAGGAAGCCCGGCCACGCGAGGGTGCGCTGGAGCCAGAAGGGCGCGCCGGCGCGTTCGGCCACCAGTGCGCCGATCGCGAGCGCCCACCCGCCCGCGAGTACCACCGCACCCGCCCGGCGTCCGCCCGGGGTCCGGATGGTGTCGCGGAACAGGCGGCGCCACACGTACCAGTTCGCCCCGACGATGACGCTCACCACGACGAGCAGGAAGACGATCACCATTCCGTTGTTCTCTCCTTGGCCAAGGTCCTGCGGATTGCTATGACTTGCGGCGCAGTGCGCGCACTCCGCGCAACCCGATGACCCCGACGACCGTCCCCAATACGAGGGAGACGACGGCGAGCGTCAGATGCACCCAGAAGTACGCCGTCGGTCGACCGTCCTCGAAAGCCAGCCCGCTGCTGTCCTTGATCAGGTTGTTGACGAAAGTGACCCAGATGACCCAGCTCCACACCCCGAAGGCGAGCAGGAACCAGGAGATCGGGCGGCTGAGTCTCATGCGTTCAGTATCACCGCCGGGTGTCCGGTTCGTGCGCCGGGGTGGGGCGGGCGACGGGACTTCCGGGGACCGTACATGTACGTTCTCGGTCGTGCCCGCACCGATGAAGACCGCCCGCGCACCGAAAACGACCGCCCGGCGCTCCCTGCTGCTCGCATCCGCGACCCTGTTGACCGTTTCGCTGACCGCGCCCGCCGCTCTCGCGGCGCCCCGCCCGTCACCGAGTTCCTCGACCAGCCCGTCCGCGACTCCCCCGGCGAACATGTCGACGGTGGGCGGCGCGCGACTGGGCCGTCCGGGGACGCAGGTGAACCTGGCGAGCGGGGTCCCGGTGCTGCCCAAGGACGTCTCCGCACGCTCCTGGATCATCGCCGACGCCGAGTCGGGCGAGGTGCTCGCCTCGCACAACTCGCACTGGCGGCTGGCTCCCGCGAGCACCCTGAAGATGCTGTTCGCGGACACGCTGCTGCCGAAGTTCCCCAAGACGATGACCCGCAAGGTGGCGCCGACCGACCTGGCGGGCATCGGCTCCGGATCCAGCATGGTCGGGATAAAGGAGAACGAGACGTACACCGTCCACGACCTGTGGCTCGGTGTCTTCCTGCGCTCCGGCAACGACGCCGTGCACGTGCTGTCCGCCATGAACAAGGGCGTCCGCAACACCGTTCAGGAGATGAACCGGCACGCCGAGGAGCTCCAGGCCCTCGACACGCATGTGATCACCCCCGACGGCTACGACGCCGCGGGCCAGGTCTCCTCCGCGTACGACCTGACGCTGATCGCCCGTTCCGGGCTGCAGAAGAAGGACTTCCGCGAGTACTGCTCGACGGTGAGCGCGAAGTTCCCGGGGCAGACCACGAAGAACAAGAAGGGCCGGCCGGTCCGCGAGACCTTCGAGATCCAGAACACCAACCGGCTGCTGACCGGCGACTCCGACATCTCCCAGTACCAGGGCATCGCGGGCGTCAAGAACGGCAACACCACCAACGCGGGCGCCACGTTCACGGGCGTCGCGGAACGGGGCGGCAAGGTACTGCTCGTGACCGTGATGAACCCCGAGAAGGGCGAGCACAACCAGGTCTACAAGGAGACCGCGCGACTGTTCGACTGGGGCTTCAAGGCGGCCGGGAAGGTGGAGCCGGTGGGTGAGCTGGTGCCGCCCAGGGGCGCGGCGGGGGCCGAGGCCGGCGCCACCGCGTCCGCCTCCGAGGGGGCCGCGTCCGGCGAGGCGGGCGGGGGCTCCGGGAGCGCCGGGGAGTCGGGCAAGCCGGTGGCGAGTTCGACGGCCGGGAACGCCTCCACCGGCGTCGGTATCGCCCTCGCCGTCACGGCGGGACTCCTCGCGCTGATCGCGGCCGGCGCGGTCCTGGTCAACCGACGGTGGCCGCTGCGCAGGCGGTGAGCTGGTCAACGGGGGGGGGGAGGCCTGCGCGGCCGGTGAGCGTCGGCCAGGCGTGGGCGGGGCGCCGTACGAGGTGTGAGCGGGGTGCCGTACGAGACGTGAGCGGGGCGCCGTTCGACGTGTGGGGCCGGGGCGCTGTACGAGGTGTGAGCGGGGTGCCGTACGAGGCGCGGCGGGGCGCCGTACGACGTGTGGCCGGGGCGCCCTACGAGGCGCGGCCGGGGCGCCATACGACGTGTGGCCGGGGCGCTGTACGAGGCGCGGACGGCGTGCCGCGGGAGCGGACGGGGCGCCGCGGGAGCTAGCGGACGGCGTGCGCGGGGGCGCTGGTCAGCCCCCTCCGGGAACGGCCGCGCCCGCCATGCCGTTCCCGTCGATGCCGTCGGCCCCGCCGGCCTCCGCGTGCTCGTCCTCCGCCTCCTTGCTCGGCGTCGCCGTCCACGCCGCGCAGAACAGGACCAGCTTCGACGTGAAGTTGATCCACAGCAGGAGCGCGACGGGAACGCCGAACGCGCCGTACATGCTCTTCGCGGCAATCCCCTGGATGTAGCTGCTGAGCAGCAGCTTCAGCAGCTCGAACCCGACCGCGCCGAGCAACGCGCCCACCACCAGCCGCCGCCGGGACGGTTCGACGCCGGGCAGCAGCGTGAGGACGTACAGCAGGAGCAGGAAGGCGGCGAGCACGGCGACGGCGAACGCGGCGGTGCGCAGCAGCACGCTCCCCCACCCGTGTTCCTCCAGGCCCGTCCGGCGGGCGCTCCAGCCGACCGTGGCCGACGCGACGGTGGACGCGGCGAGCGTGACCAGCAGCGCACCGCCGAGTCCGAGCAGCACGCCGGTGTCCTTCGCCTTGCGCAGGAGGGGGTTCTCCTCCTCGTCCGGCAGTTCCCACACCGCGCGCAGGCAGTCGCGCATCGAGCCGACCCAGCCGATGCCGGTGAACAGCAGCAGCGCGCCGGCGATGACCCCGACGGTGCCGGCGTTGTCGACCAAGGCGCCGATGTTCAACTGCTCGGAGATGCCGGGGATCTGCTCCGCGATCTTGTCCTGGATCTCCTTCTGCTGCTCCGTGCTCAGCGTGGCGGCGGCGATCGCGGCGCCGACAGTGAGCAGCGGGAACAGCGCCACGAAGCTGGTGAACGTCATCGCGGCGGCCAGCCGTGTCCACTTCACACGGTCCAGCCGCTCGTACGACCGCCACGCGTGCGTCACCATCAGCCGAGTGGCGAGGGGGCCGATGACGGGGAGCTTTTTCAGCCAGTCCATGATCCGAGCCTGCCCTCCGCTTCACCGCCGATACGGCCGACGCGGCCGCCGGCCCCACGGCCGATGCCGAACTCCACTGTCCTGGTGCCCCGGAACCGGGGGTTCGTGACCGACACCGCGGCACTGTTCGCGCCAACGTCCCGGAAGTACGGGAATATTGGGCGACATCCCATTAATCACCCATTCCGGGTAGGGGGTGGATGTTCCAGGATCAATACGACACATACGGCGTTACGGTCACCACCATGCCTGCCGACACCGCCCCCGACACCGCGCCCCCCGCCGCCCGCTCCGCCGCGTCGGGGTGGGGCCGCACCACGGCCGCCACCGCCCGCCTGATCCGCCCCCGGACCTATCAGGAGGCCGTGGCGGCCGTCCAGGACTGCGGGGCCCGCGGCGGCATCCCGAGGGGCCTGGGGCAGGCGTACGGGGACGCGGCGCGGAACGCCGGCGGGACGGTGCTCGACATGACCGGCCTCGACCGCGTACACGCCATCGACGCCGCCGGCGGCACCGTCCTGTGCGACGCGGGCGTCTCCCTGCACCGTCTGGCGCAAGTGCTGCTGCCGCTCGGCTGGTTCGTGCCGGTGACGCCCGGCTCGCGCCACGTCACGGTCGGCGGGGCGATCGCCGCCGACGTCCATGGCGGGAACCACCACACCGCGGGCTCCTTCAGCCGGCATGTGCCCTCCCTCGAACTCCTCACCGCAGACGGCGAGATCAGCACCGTCAGCCAGGGGACGCCCCTGTTCGACGCGACGGCGGGCGGCATGGGCCTCACGGGCGTCATCCTCACGGCGGCCCTCCGGCTCCAGCCGGTGGACACGGCGTGGATGAGGGTCGAGACCGAGCGCGCCGACGACCTCGACGATCTGCTCGCCCGCCTGACGGCCGACGCCCACCGCCACACCTACGCGTCCGCCTGGATCGACCTGCTGGCCCGCGGCGCGGCCACGGGGCGGGCGGTGCTGACCCTGGCCGACCACGCGCCGCTGGAGGCACTGCGCGGGGGCACACGCGCGCGGAGGGACCCGCTGGCCTCCCGTCCCGCGCACCTCCCCGAACTCCCCGCCGCCCTCGTCGCACCCGGCCTCCCCGGCCTCGTGCCGGAGGGTCTGCTGAACCGTCGTACGGCGGGGCTGCTCAACGACCTGTGGTTCCGGAAGGCGCCACGCGCGCGTACCGCCCGACTCCAGCGGCTCTCCGCCTTCTTCCCCCTCCTGGACGGCGTTCCGCACCGAACCCGGCTCCCCGGCCGGGGCGGTGTCGTGCGGTACCGGTTCGTCGTCGGACACGGCCAGGAGGACACCCTCGGCCGGATCGTGCGGCGTATCGCCGCGCGCCGCCGCCCCGCGTGCGTGGCCGTCCTCGAACGCTTCGGCCAGGCCGCCCCGGGATGGCTCTCCTTCCCCGTGCCCGGCTGGACGCTGTCCCTGGACATCCCGGCCGCCCTGCCGGGCCTCGCCGCCTTCCTCGACGAACTGGACGAGGAGGTGGCGGCCGCGGGGGGCCGGGTCTGCCTCGCCGGGGACTCCCGGCTCCGCCCCGACCTGCTCGCCCCGATGTACCCCAAGCTCGCCGAGTTCCGCGCGCTGCGCGCGGAACTGGATCCCCGCGGGGTCTTCACCTCGGACCTCTCCCGCCGACTCGGGCTGTAGCCCACCCCGGCCACGACGGCCGCCGGCCCGCCGCCCCGCCGCCGGACTCCTCCCCGTCGCCCGGTCGGCACCCGACCCCCTGCCGAGCCCGTACCCCGCACCTCCCCAGGAGCTGTCATGAAGGACGCCTTCGGTCTCCCCCAGTCCCTCCTCGTCCTCGGCGGCACGTCCGAGATCGCGCTGGCCACCGCCCGCCGTCTGCTCATGCGCCGGACCCGCACCGTGTGGCTGGCCGGACGCCCCTCGCCCGCCCTGGAGGAGGCCGCGGAAGGCTTGCGCGCCCGCGGCGCCGAGGTGCACACCGTCGCCTTCGACGCGCTCGACCCCGAGTCCCACGAGACCGTGCTCGGCAAGGTCTTCGCGGAGGGCGACATCGACATGGTGCTGCTCGCGTTCGGGATCCCCGGCGACCAGGCGCAGGACGAGCGCGAGACGGCGGGGGCGGTCCGCGTGGCGCAGACCAACTACACGGGGGCCGTCTCGGCGGGCCTGGTCAGTGCCCGCGCGTTGCAGGCGCAGGGACACGGCTCCCTGGTCGTCCTGTCTTCCGTCGCGGCCGAACGCGCCCGCCGGGCCGACTTCATCTACGGCTCCAGCAAGGCCGGCCTCGACGCCTTCGCCCAGGGTCTGGGTGACGCGCTGCACGGGACCGGGGTACACGTCATGGTCGTGCGTCCCTGGTTCGTCCGCTCGAAGACGACCGAGGATCTGGCCGAGACCCCCTTCGCCACCAGCCCGGAAGCGGTCGCGACGGCCGTCGAACTGGGCCTGCGGCGCCGCTCGGAGACGGTGTGGGTACCGGGGGCGCTGCGCCTCGTGATGGCGGCGCTGCGGCACGTTCCGCGCCGGGTGTTCCGGCGTCTGCCGCTGTAGCGGCCCGGCGCCGACGCAGGCGCGCGTTTCCCGGGACAGGCCTCAGCGGCTGGAGATGGTGCCCCGCTCCACGCGTCCCGCCTGCGGAGGCACCACCGCCGCACCGAAGGTGAAGTCCCGCAGCTTGCGCCACACCCCGTCGGCGCCCTGCTCGTAGAGACCGAACCCGGTGCAGGCCCATTCGGCCTGGTAGTCGGCGAGTTCGTCGAAGGCACGGTCCATGGCCGCCTCGTCGATGCCGTGGGCGACGGTGACGTGCGGGTGGTAGGGGAACTGCAGTTCGCGCGCCACGGGGCCGGAGGCGTCCCGGACCTGCCTCTGCAGCCAGGTGCAGGCCTCGGCGCCGTCGACGACCCGGACGTACACGACCGGCGAGACGGGCCGGAAGGTCCCGGTGCCGGACAGCCGCATCACGAAGGGGCGGCCGGCGGTGGCGACGTCGGCGAGGTGCGCCTCGACGGCGGGCAGTTCCGCGTGGTCGACCTCGGTCGGCGGCAGCAGGGTGACATGCGTGGGGATACCGTGAGCCGCGGCGTCGCCGAAGCCCACGCGCCGCTGCTGGAGCAGGCTGCCGTGCGGCTCCGGGACCGCGATCGACACACCGATCGTTACGGTCCCCACGTCGTCTCCTGTCGTCGTGTCGGGTACGCATTTTCGGGCGGGCACGGGTGGCCGTTGTCTCGGCCGTCCGGCTATCGACTGTACGGCTCCGGCCGTGCCGTGGGCAGGCGCAGCCGAAGTGATGTGCAGCGCTGTGGGGGGTACGGGCGTACGGCCCGGGGTCGTGGAGGTACGACCGAGGGGTACGGGCGTACGGCCCGGCTCAGTGCTTGGCCGGCAGGAACCCCACCCTGCCGTAGGCCTGTGCCAGGGTCTCCGCCGCGACGGCGCGCGCCTTCTCCGCGCCCTTGGCCAGGATCGAGTCCAGCGTCTCCGGGTCGTCGAGGTACTGGTTGGTCCGCTCCCGGAAGGGCGTCACGAAGTCGACCATGACCTCGGCGAGATCCGTCTTGAGCGCACCGTAGCCCTTGCCGACGTACTTCTCCTCCAGTTCCGCGATTCCCGCCCCGGTGAGGGTCGAGTAGATCGTCAGGAGGTTGCTGACGCCCGGCTTGGCCTCGGGGTCGAAGCGGATCACCGTGTCGGTGTCGGTGACCGCGCTCTTGACCTTCTTCGCCGTCGCCTTGGGCTCGTCGAGCAGGTTGATCAGGCCCTTCGGCGTGGACGCCGACTTGCTCATCTTGATCGCCGGGTCCTGGAGGTCGTAGATCTTCGCCGTCTCCTTGAGGATGTACGGCTTCGGGACCGTGAACGTCGGGCCGAAGCGGCCGTTGAAGCGATCGGCGAGATCGCGGGTCAGCTCGATGTGCTGACGCTGGTCCTCACCGACGGGGACCTCGTTGGCCTGGTAGAGGAGGATGTCCGCGACCTGGAGGATCGGGTACGTGAACAGGCCGACGGAGGCCCGGTCGGCGCCCTGCTTGGCGGACTTGTCCTTGAACTGGGTCATGCGGGAGGCCTCGCCGAAGCCGGTGAGGCAGTTCATGACCCAGGCGAGCTGGGCGTGCTCGGGGACGTGGCTCTGGACGAACAGCGTGCAGCGCTCGGGGTCGAGCCCGGCCGCGAGCAGCTGCGCGGCGGCGAGCCTGGTGTTGGCGCGCAGGTCCGCGGGGTCCTGCGGGATCGTGATCGCGTGCAGGTCGACGACCATGTAGAACGCGTCGTGGGTCTCCTGCAGAGCCACCCACTGGCGGACGGCGCCCAGGTAGTTGCCGAGGTGGAACGAGCCTGCGGTGGGCTGGATTCCGGAGAGCACACGGGGTCGATCAGAGGCCATGTTCACCATTCTCTCAGAGCTGGGGGACAGCTCGTCTCGCAGCGCTGGGGGCCGCATTCCGCCAGGGCGCGGACCGCCTTGCCCACGGGGCCGGGGACCCGCCCTTCTCTCCAGGCCGGAGCCCTTCTCTCCAGGCCGGGGCCGCTCGGGGACCGCTGCGCGACTGACTCGGAACTCGGCACCGCACGGGTGGGAACCGATTCGGGCCGAGCGGTGTAACAAGAGCGTGAGGACGCGGGAGGGGGGCCGCATCGTCGATGAGGCCGCGGTGATCGCCCGCGTACGCGCCGGAGACCCGGAGGCGTACGCGGAGCTGGTGCGTGCCCACACGGGCATCGCCCTGCGGGCGGCCGCGGCGCTCGGGGCCGGTGCGGACGCGGAGGACGTCGTGCAGCAGGCGTTCGTCAAGGCGTACTGCGCGCTGGGCCGCTTCAGGGGCGGCTCGGCGTTCCGGCCCTGGCTGCTGTCGATCGTCGCCAATGAGACGAGGAACACAGTGCGGACGGCGGCGCGCCAGCGCACGCTCGCCGGCCGCGAGGCGGCGTACGCCGGAGCCGAGCCGCTGATACCGGAAGCGGCCGACCCGGCGGTCGCGACACTCGAGACGGAGCGCCGTGCGGCTTTGGTGGCGGCCCTGGACAAGTTGAGCGAGGAGCACCGCCTGGTCGTCACGTACCGCTATCTCCTGGAGATGGACGAATCCGAGACCGCCGAGGCCCTGGGCTGGCCCCGGGGCACGGTGAAGTCCCGGCTGAACCGAGCACTGCGGAAGATGGGGCGGCTGCTGCCGGACCTCCAGCCCCGGGAAGGGGGTGACGAGCGTGGGTGACAGGTCGTACGACGGTGGTCGCGGCACCGGCAGCGGACGCACCGGCAGCGGACGGGGTGGCCGCGACGGCGCGGACCGGCTGCCGGAGGAGCTGCGGGCGCTCGGGCGGTCCCTGGATCCGCCCGAGGCCGGCCCCGAGACGATGGTCGAGCGGGTGCTGGGGCAGATACTGGCCGAGCGGGTACCGGTCCCGGTTCCCGAGCCCCCGGGCCCCACCGAGCGGCTGCGGGCGGTGCGACGGAGGCTGCGGGCCCGCAGGCGCTCCCTGACGGCGGCGCTGTGCGGTCTGCTCGCGGTGCTGGTGCTCACGCCCCCGGTGCGCGCCGCGGTCTTCGACTGGTTCGGCTTCGGCGGGGTCGAGGTGCGGTACGACCCGTCGGCGGAGCCCTCCCCCGGCGCCGACGTGCCCGGCTGCGGCCGGTCCATCCCCCTCACGCAGGCCGCCCGGCGGGTGGGCTTCGAGCCGCTGGTGCCCAAGGCGCTCGGCGCTCCCGAGGCGGTGTCGGTGTCCGGGCTGCCGCGGGGGCGTTTCCTGGTGAGCCTGTGCTGGACCGAGCGGGGGCGCACCGTACGGCTCGACCAGTACGCGGCGGGTCTCGACATGACCTTCGCGAAGACGGTGCGTGAGCAGCCGCAGTGGCTCTCCCTGAACGCCGGCACCTCGGCCGGTGACGTACCGGACACGGCCCTGTGGTTCCCCCGCCCTCATCTGCTCAGCTTCTGGCTGGTGGACGCGGACGGCACCCGCCACACCCGCGAGGAGCGCACGGCGGGCCCCACCCTGCTGTGGGCCGAGCGGACCCAGGGCAGGGAGGTGACGCTCCGGCTGGAGGGTGTGCCGGCCAGGGAGCGAGCCCTGGAGGTGGCGCGCTCCCTGGAGAAGGGCGGAGAACCGGAAGCGGAGGGCTGAACGCCGGGCGAGGGTGCGGCCTTCCGTCCGGTCCCCGAAAAATCTTGCGCACCGGGGACGCGGGATGGGAACCGGCAGGGGTCGGGCGGTGTACCAGAAGTGACACGCGGCTCGCGGGCGGGCCGCACGGGATCGCCCGGTTGGGGGTTGGGATGCGCAGGCATGTGATGTGGTGGAAGAGCAGGCGTCGTGAACTGGCGGTGGTGACAGGGATGTTGACGGCGACGCTCGCCCTGCTGACAGGGGTCGCTCCGTCGGCCTCGGCGGGCGGGCCGACGAGCGTGCTCGTCGCCTCCCCGCAGAGTGCTCAGGCGACGGGGCTGTACAACTCGCAGGAGGAGTACAGGGAGTTGCAGCGCCTGCTGGAGGGCCCCCGCACCGGCTCGGCGGTCAAGCCGCCGGAGGCCGATCTGGCCGCCGGGCGGTTGATCAACGTCACCTGGCTGCTCCACGACATCACGCCCTGGCGGCACGACCAGCTCTACGCCTCCTCGCAGGAGCGGGACATCTGGATACACACGGCGGCCGACCTGCCCCGGACGATGACGGGCCACTGGCACCGAGCCGAGAATCCCACCCAGTTGCTCGCCCTGCTCAAGGACCTGGGCGTCATGGGCCCGGCGTCGGACACGGGCTACGCCGGCGTGGCCCCGGACGACGAGCTGGCGACGGGCCCCGAGGCGGGCGCGGCAGCCGGCACGGGCGCGGATTCGGGCCCCGCGGACGAGGAGGCCGTCGCATCCCGCGTCACGGCCGCCGATCCTGATCGCACCACCGGCTGGTGGTGGGCGCTGCCGGGTGTCGTAGCCGGCGCGGTGCTCGCGCTGGCCCTGCGCCCGCTGGCCGCCCGCATCCCTGCGGCCCGGCTGCGACCGGAGCCCGGTCCGAGGCAGGAGCTGCGTGATCTATGAGACGGCACCAGGAGCGAGAGAGGCGAGGCGGAGAGATGGTCCGGTGCGGGAGACGACGCACGACGACGTGGCTCAGGCTCGCGTCGGCCGCCGCGCTGGCGGTCGCGCTCGGCGGGCTGTCGGCGACGGAGGCGGCGGCCCGGACTCCAGGCTCCCCGGACGTGCCCGATCTGGCGCTGGTCACGGCCGGTGACTCCGGCCGGACGACGGTGCTGCGCTCGGGCGAATCGCGCTTCGCCCGCTTCTGGCAGTTGCTCCAGCCGCTGTATCCGGGAACGGAGCGGGTGCCGGCGCAATGGACGGAGGGCCGGCACCCGCCGGTGCGGATCACCGTCATGTGGGGTCTGACAGGCGTCGGAGGCTATCCCCGGACGAGCGGTGCGCCGGGCGGTGACGTCGCGATCGAGCGCCAGGACCAGCTGTTCCTCGCCGAGGACGGCACACCCTGGGTGCGCACGGACCCGGCGCCGGACGTGGTGGACGACGACATCCGCTGGCACCGGGCACCACGACAGCTGTTCGAGCGGCTGGACGACGCGGGCCTGCTGGGCACGGCCACGAGCGGGGCCGCGCCCAGGACGACGGCGGGCGCGTTACCGGGCATCTGGTGGGCGATACCCGGCCTGGCGGCCGGCCTGGCGCTCGGGGTGGGTGGCACGCGCCTGATAGGCCACGCGGCGGCCCGGCCGGGAGCCGGACCGCCGCGAGTGGAGCGACGTCAGGAGCTGATCGACCTCTGATCGACCTCTGAGCGGTGGCGGGGAGCCGCAGGGTTCGGGCCGCGGGGTCCCGACGGCCACGCGACAGGGCCGCTCCCCCGACCCGCCGGAAGCCTCAGCCGAGGTCGACCTCCGGGTACAGCGGGAAGCCGGCCACGAGGTCGGTGGCGCGGTGGGAGATCTCGTCCGCGACCTTCGGGTCCAGGATGTGCTGGGCCTTGGAGGGCGCGCCCTTGCTGGTGGTGCCGGGCTCGGTGGTGGTCAGCACACGGTCGATGAGTCCGGCGACCTCGTCCATCTCGGCGGTGCCCAGGCCGCGGGTGGTCAGGGCGGGGGTGCCGACGCGGATGCCGGAGGTGTACCAGGCGCCGTTGGGGTCGGCAGGGATGGCGTTGCGGTTGGTGACGATGCCGGACTCGAGGAGGGCGGCCTCGGCCTGGCGGCCGGTGAGGCCGTAGGAGGAGGCCACGTCGATCAGGTTGAGGTGGTTGTCGGTGCCGCCGGTGACCAGGGTGGCGCCGCGCCGCGTCAGGCCTTCGGCGAGGGCGCGGGAGTTGTCGACGATGCGCTGGGCGTAGTCACGGAAGGAGGGCTGACGGGCCTCGGCGAGGGCGACGGCCTTGGCGGCCATGACATGCGGCAGCGGACCACCGAGGACCATCGGGCAGCCGCGGTCGACCTGGTCCTTGAGGGAGTCGTCGCACAGGACCATGCCGCCGCGCGGGCCGCGCAGCGACTTGTGGGTGGTGGTGGTGACGATCTGGGCGTGCGGGACCGGGTCGAAGTCACCGGTGAGGACCTTGCCGGCGACGAGACCGGCGAAGTGGGCCATGTCGACCATGAGCGTGGCGCCGACCTCGTCGGCGATCTCGCGCATGATCCGGAAGTTCACCAGCCGCGGGTAGGCGGAGTAGCCGGCGACGATGATCAGCGGCTTGAAGTCGCGCGCCTGGGCACGCAGGGCGTCGTAGTCGATCAGGCCCGTGGCCGGGTCCGTGCCGTAGGAGCGCTGGTCGAACATCTTGCCGGAGATGTTCGGGCGGAAGCCGTGGGTGAGGTGGCCGCCGGCGTCCAGGGACATGCCGAGCATGCGCTGGTTGCCGAAGGCGTGGCGCAGCTCCGACCAGTCGGCCTCGGAGAGGTCGTTGACCTGGCGGACGCCGGTCTTCTCCAGGAAGGGGGCCTCGACGCGGTCGGCGAGGACGGCCCAGAAGGCGACCAGGTTGGCGTCGATGCCCGAGTGCGGCTGGACGTAGGCGTGGCGGGCGCCGAAGAGCTCGCGGGCGTGCTCCGCGGCCAGTGCCTCGACGGTGTCGACGTTGCGGCAGCCGGCATAGAAGCGGCGGCCCACGGTGCCCTCGGCGTACTTGTCGCTGAACCAGTTGCCCATCGTGAGGAGGGTGGCCGGTGACGCGTAGTTCTCCGAGGCGATGAGCTTGAGCATCTCGCGCTGGTCGGCCACCTCCTGGCCGATCGCGTCGGCGACGCGCGGCTCGACGGCGCGGATCACATCCAGAGCGGAACGGAAGGCGGTGGACTCGGTGGAGAGGGGCTGCTCTGACATCTCGGCCTCCGGGCGGCGTGGCTTACAGCGGTCACGGTTCACGGTTCGGCCCAGGCGCACGGCACTCGCTCACTGCTGCAGGCCGCTCCCCGATGGTCGGTCCCATCCCAGCGCGCCAGTCACGGCCCGCGGCCAGCCTACCGGGCGCGCCGGAAGGTCCAGTTCCCCAGTCCACCATGCGAGCGACGATAGGAAGGGGGGCTCCGTCTCATGTCCGGGAGTCGCCGTGAACGCCACGGAGAGCCACATCGCCGGGTCCGCGGCGCACAGCGCGCACACCTATCACCCGCTGCCCGTGGTCGTGGCCACGGCCGACGGGGCGTGGATGACGGACGTCGAGGGCCGGCGCTATCTGGATCTGCTGGCCGGCTACTCCGCCCTGAACTTCGGGCACGGCAACCGGCGGTTGATCGAGGCGGCGAAAGCGCAGCTGGAACGGGTGACACTGACGTCCCGCGCCTTCCACCACGACCGCTTCGCGGCCTTCTGCACGGAGCTGGCGTCGCTGTGCGGGATGGAGATGGTGCTGCCGATGAACACGGGCGCGGAGGCGGTGGAGGCCGCGGTGAAAACCGCCCGGAAGTGGGGGTACCGGATCAAGGGCGTGCCCGCCGAGAGGGCGAAGATCGTGGTCGCGGCGGGCAACTTCCACGGCCGTACGACGACGATCATCAGCTTCTCCACCGACTCGGAGGCGCGGGCGGACTTCGGACCGTACACACCGGGCTTCGAGATCGTGCCGTACGGGGACCTGACGGCGATGCGGGCGGCGATGACGGAGAACACGGTCGCCGTGCTGCTGGAGCCGATCCAGGGCGAGTCGGGGGTGATCGTGCCGCCGGCCGGCTATCTGCCGGCGGTGCGGGAGCTGGCCCGGGAGCGGGACGTGCTGTTCGTCGCGGACGAGATCCAGTCGGGGCTGGGGCGGACGGGGCGGACGTTCGCCTGCGAGCACGAGGGTGTCGTGCCGGACATGTATGTGCTGGGGAAGGCGCTGGGCGGGGGGATCGTGCCGGTGTCGGCGGTGGTGTCCTCGGCGGAGGTGCTCGGGGTGTTCCGGCCCGGGGAGCACGGGTCGACGTTCGGCGGCAATCCGCTGGCCTGCGCGGTGGCGCTGGAGGTGATCGCGATGCTGCGGTCGGGCGAGTACCAGGCGCGGGCGGCCGAGCTGGGCGGGCATCTGCACCGCGAGCTGGTGGCGCTGCGAGGCACCGGGCGGGTGTCGCAGGTGCGGGGCCGCGGGCTGTGGGCCGGCGTGGACATCCCCCCGGAGTTCGGCTCCGGGCGGGAGGTGTCCGAGAAGCTGATGGACCGGGGTGTGCTGGTGAAGGACACCCACGGTGCGACGATCCGGCTCGCGCCGCCCCTGGTCATCAGCGAGGAGGACCTGGACTGGGGGCTGGCCCAACTCCGCGCCGTGCTGGGTGTGGAGGGGTCCGACGCATAGAGGTCGGGCCGGGGGCCCGCCGGTGCCCAGGACGGGGGCTCGCCGACCGAGGCCGAGGGGGCTCACCGGGCGCCGAGGCCGGGAGCTTCGCCCGGAGACCGGGGGTGGTCGCGGGGGTCAGGGCAGCGCCTTGCACAGGGCTTCCAGGGTGCCCTTCCAGGCGTGGTCGGGTGGGGTCCCGTAGCCGACGACGAGGGCGTCGAAGTGGGGGTCCGCGGCCGCGCGGTGGCGGTAGCGGGACAGGCCGTGGACGGCGACGCCGTGCCAGTGGGCCGCGCGGACGACCGACTGCTCGGTGCCGGGCGGGAGACGCAGGAGGGCGTGCAGGCCGGCCGCGATACCGGTGGCGCGGACGTCGGGTGCGTGGGTGGTGACGGCGGCGATCAGGTCGTCGCGGCGGCGCCGGTAGCGCAGGCGGGCGGCGCGGACATGACGGTCGTAGGCGCCGGAGGTGAGGAACTCGGCGAGGGTCAGCTGTTCGAGCACCCCGGTGGTGGGGCCGCCGGCGTACTCGGCGACCTCCGGTACCAGCGAGGACGGCAGGACCATCCAGGCCAGCCGCAGGCCGGGGGCGAGGGACTTGCTGGCGGTGCCGAGATGGACGACGTGGTCCGGGTCGAGCCCCTGGAGGGCGCCGACGGGCTGACGGTCGTAGCGGAACTCTCCGTCGTAGTCGTCCTCCAGGATCAGTCCGCCGGTGCGCCGGGCCCAGTCCAAGACGGCGGCCCGGTGCGCGGGGCGCAGGGCGTCGCCCAGGGGGAACTGGTGGGCGGCCGTCAGCAGCACGGCCCGGGTGGCGGCGAGGCCGGCGCCGAGGGTGCGCGCCGCCGCTCGCTCGGGACGGGAGTCGAGGGCCTGGGGCAGGGTGCCGTGTTCGTCGAAGGGGAGCGGGAGGGTGCGCAGGCCGGCGCGTTCCACGAGGTCCCAGTGCACGTCCAGGCCGTAGGACTCGACGGCGAGGGTGCGCAGGCCGCGGGTGTGGAGGACCTCGGCGAGGAGGCGCAGGCCCTGGGCGAATCCGGCGCAGATCATGATGTGGTCGGGGTCGGTGCGGACGCCGCGGGCGCGGGAGAGGTAGTCGGCGAGCGCGGTGCGCAGTTCGACGCGGCCGCGGGGATCGCCGTAGCCGAAGGCGTCGTTCGGGGCGGCGGTCAGGGCGCGGCGGGTGGCCTTGAGCCAGTCGGCCCGGGGGAAGGAAGCGAGGTCGGGGGCGCCGGCGGCGAGGCTGTGGGCGGCGCGGACAGGCTCCCGGCGCCGCGGTGCCGGGGGGTCGGGCGGTGGGGGGACGGTGCGGTCGGCGACCCGGGTGCCGGAGCCCTGCCGTGCGGTGAGCCAGCCTTCGGCGACGAGGTCGGCGTAGGACTCGGCGACGGTGTTGCGGGCGATACCCAGATCGGCGGCGAGCGAGCGGGAGGAGGGGAGCCGGACGCCCGGGGTGAGGCGGCCGGTGCGGACGGCCTCGCGCAGCGCGTCGGTGAGACCACGGCGCACGCCCGGCCCGGCCGGTTCGAGGTGCAGGTCGATGCCCAGAGTGGCCCGAGGTTTCGCCATGAAAGTGGACCATACTCCTGGGCTGCCTCGCTCGTAGGGTCGGCGCATGACGACGAACGATCCCGGCGGGAGCGTCGGCCACGCCCCCGCGCCCACCCCGCGTCTGGACTGGGCGGCGCTCGCCCCCGACGTGTTCAAGGCGATGGTCCGGCTGGACGCGGCCACGCAGCAGGGCGTCGACCCGAAGCTGCGCGAGCTGGTGCGGATCCGTGCCTCGCAGCTCAACCACTGCGCCTTCTGCCTGGACATGCACTCCAAGGATGCGCTGGCGGCGGGCGAGAGCGTGGAGCGGATCGTCCAGCTCGACGCCTGGGAGGAGTCGGCGCACTTCTACACGGAGAAGGAGCTGGCGGCGCTGGAGCTGACGGAGGCGGTGACAGTCCTGACGGACGGCTTCGTGCCGGACGAGGTGTAAGCGCGGGCGGCGAAGCACTTCGGGGAGGCCGAGCTGGCACGGTTGATCGCCGTGATCACGGTGATCAACGCGTGGAACAGGTTCGGTGTGACCTGCCGTCCCGTGCCGGGCCACTATCGGCCGGGGCGGCACAAGTGACCGTACGCACCACACATCTGGACCCGGCGGTCCGCACCGCGCTGCAGGGCGTGAGTGCCGCCGCCAAGCGGGGGCTGGGCGATCCCGCGCTCGCCGAACTGGTGCAGATCCGCGCCTCCCAGCTGAACCACTGCGCGTTCTGCCTCGACATGCATCTCTCGATCGCCCGCGGGCTCGGGGTGAGCGCACGGCAACTCGACCTGCTGGCCGCCTGGGAGGAGGCGCCGGAGCTGTTCGACGACCGGGAACGGGCGGCGCTCGCGCTGACGGAGGCGGTGACCGTCCTGACGGACGGCTTCGTGCCGGAGGAGGTGTACGAGCGGGCGGCGGAGCATTTCGACGCGCGCCGGCTGGCCCATCTCGTCGCGCTGATCACCGCGATCAACAGCTGGAACCGGTTGATGGTGAGCCGGCGCATCCCGGTGGGCAGTGTGGAGTGGTGAGGAAGACGGAGACGCTACGCGCGCTGCACCGCCGGCCCGACCCGGCCGACCCCCTGATCCTCCCCGGGCCGTGGGACGCGGCCAGTGCCCGGGCTTTCGTGGACGCCGGCTTCCCGGCGCTCGCGACGCCCAGCGCGGGGGTCGCGGCCTCGCTCGGGTACGAGGACGGGCAGACGCCCGCGGACGAGATGTTCGCGGCGGTCACCCGGATCGCGCGGGCGGTGGACGTGCCGGTGTCGGCGGATGTCGAGGACGGGTACGGGATCGCGCCTCGGGAGCTGGTCGAGCGGCTGCTGGAGGCGGGCGTCGCCGGCTGCAATCTGGAGGACTCCGCCGACGGCGTCCTCAAGGACCCCCGCGCACACGCCGAGTGGCTGGCCGAGGTGCGGGCGGCGGCGGGCGCGAGCCTGTTCGTCAACGCCCGGATCGACACGTTCCTGTACGGGGACGGGGATCCCGAACGGGCCCTTGAGCGGGCCGCTTTGTACGTCGCGGCGGGCGCCGACTGCGTGTACCCGATCGGGGCGCCGCCCGAGGTACTGCCGCTGCTGCGGGCCGGGATCGAGGGACCGATCAACGCGCTCGCGCGGCTGGACGGGGCGGCGGGCCCCTCGCTCGCCGAACTGGGCGAGCGAGGGGCGACGAGGATCACCTTCGGGCCGGGATTCCAGCGCCGCGCCACCGAGGCGCTGCGCCGGATCTCGGCCGAGGTCATCGCGAGGGCGTGAGCCTCAGGACAGCCACTGCTTCCATGTGGACTCGTGGCGGTCCACCCATTTCGCGGCCGCCTCCTCAGGACTGAGCTTCTGCTCGGCGATCATGAGGGAGACCTCGTTCTGGTCCTCAGTGGTCCACCGGAACTTTTTCAGGAATCGGGCCGCCGCCCCGCCGTCCTTCGCGAAGTCGGCGTTCAGGTACTTCTGCAGCGGTGTGTGCGGGTAGGCGCAGGCCACCTTCGCCGGGTCCGCGTCGCAGCCCTCCTTGTAGGCGGGCAGTTTCACCTCGGTCATGGGGACCTTCTTGAACAGCCACTGCGGTGCGTACCAGTAGGTCAGGAAGGGCTTCTTCTCCTTGGCGAACTGCTTGATCTGCGTGATCTGCGCGGCCTCGGACCCGGCGAACACCACCTGGTAGTCCAGGTCCAGGTTCTTCACCAGCGCCTTGTCGTTGGTGACGTAGGACGGGGAGCCGTCCATCAGCTGGCCCTTGCCGCCGCTCTCCGGGGTGCGGAACTGGTCGGCGTACTTGTTCAGGTTCTTCCAGTCGGTGACGTCGGGGTGCCGCTCGGCGAAGTAGGTCGGGACGTACCAGCCGATGTGCCCGGTCACTCCGAGGTCGCCGGCGCCCACGATCGTCTTCTTGTCCTTGACATACCGCTGCTCCTCCTCGGGGTGTCCCCAGTCCTCCAGGAGCGCGTCGACGCGGCCCTGGCTGAGGGCGTCCCACGCGGGGACCTCGTCGATCTGGACGGTGTCGACGTGGTAGCCGAGTTCGTGTTCGAGCAGGTACTGGGCGACCGCGACGTTCGCCTGGGCGCCCACCCACGACTGCACGGAAAGGGTCAGGCTCTTGGTGCCCTGCGCGTTGGCGAAGGGCGAGGCCTGCTTGGTCATGTCGGCGGCACCGCAGCCGGTGGTCAGGGCGAGCAGCCCCGCCGCCGCGAGGACGGTCGTACGCGTACGCATGTCAGGCTCCCTTCTTCGCACGGCGTTCCGTCGGCTGTGTCACCCGGTCGAGCATCAGCCCGAGGCAGACGATCGCGCCGCCGGCCACCAGACCGGTCGCGAGGTCGCCCTGCGCGAGGCCGAAGACGACGTCGTAGCCGAGGGCACCGCCGCCGACCAGGCCGCCGATGATGACGACGGCGAGGACGAGGACGACGCCCTGGTTGACCGCCAGCAGCAGCGCCGGGCGGGCCAGCGGGAGCTGGACCTGACGCAATTGCTGTGCGCCGGTCGCGCCGAGCGAGCGGGCCGATTCCAGGGCGGCGGCATCGACCTGCCGCAGTCCCTGGGCGGTGATGCGCACGACGGCGGGCAGCGCGTAGACGACGGCCGCGGCCACCGCCGGGGCACGGCCGACGCCGAACAGCGCGACGACCGGGATCAGGTACACGAACTGCGGCATCGTCTGGAAGACGTCGAGGACGGGGCGCAGGGCACGCTCGAAGCGTTCGCTGCGGGCGGCCGCGATGCCGGTCGCGAAGCCCAGGACGAGGGTGACGGCGACGGCGGCGAGGACCTGGGAGAGCGTGTCCAGGGACGGCTCCCAGACGCCGAGGACACCGATCGCGGCCATGGCGAGCACGGCGGTCAGGGCGGTGCGCCAGGTGCCGATCAGCCAGGCCAGGGCGGCGACGACGAGCAGCACCGACCACCACGGCAGCCCTTGCAGGCCGTCGCGCAGCGGGTCGAGCACCCAGGTCGTGAAGTGGCCGGCCCAGTCGGCCGTGCCGCCGACGACCGGGACACCGGAGTACAGATGGGCGGTCATCCAGTCGACGGCACGGTTGACGGGCTCGGCGATGTTCAGGGTCCAGGCGTCCGGCCAGTCGGCACGGCCCAGCAGACGGGCGGCGACCGCGGCGGCCACGGCGCCGGCCAGGACGTAGGGCCGGCCGGCCTGCGGGCGCTCGCCGGTGCCGCTGCCCGCGGCCCCGGTGACGCGGTCCAGCACGACGGCCAGGAGCACGATCGGGATGCCCGCGGCGAGGGCCGCGCCGACGTCGACCGAGGCCAGCGCCTGGTAGACACGGTCGCCGAGACCGCCGGCGCCGATCACGGAGGCGATGACGGCCATGGACAGCGCCATCATGATCGTCTGGTTGAGGCCGAGCAGGAGTTCCTTGCGGGCCAGCGGGATGCGGGCCGTCAGCAGGCGCTGCCGCGAGGTGGCGCCGAGCGACTCGACCGCCTCCAGGACGCCCTTGTCGGCGCCGCGCAGGCCGAGGGCGGTGAGGCGGGCCATGGGCGGGGCGGCGTAGACGACGGTGGCCAGGACGGCGGCGGGTACGCCGATGCCGAAGACCAGGACGACCGGGAGCAGATAGGCGAACGCGGGAAGCACCTGCATGGTGTCGAGCAGCGGGCGCAGCGCGCGGTCCATACGGTCGGACAGTCCGGCGGCGAGGCCGAGCAGGGCGCCGACGACCACGGACGCCAGCACCGCGACGACCATGAGGGCCAGGGTCTGCATGGTCGGCACCCACATGCCGAGCAGGCCGCAGGCCAGGAACGCCGCGGCGGTGCCGAGCGCGAGCCGCACACCCGCGACGCGCCAGGCCAGGAAGGCGCCGAGCGCGGTGACGCCCAGCCAGCCGATGGCGAGCAGGCCGAGGTAGACGGCGCGTACGGACAGCACGACCGCGTTGCTGACGTGGCCGAAGAAGTAGAGGAACAAGGGGTGGCTGTCCCGGTTGTCGATGATCCAGTCGCTGGCGCCGGTCAGCGGCTGCGTCAGGTCGACGGTGAGCGCGTCGGGCCAGCTCCCGCTCGCCCAGCGGGCGTCGGCCAGCGGTACGAGGATCGCGGCGGCCAGGGCCAGCAGGACGAGCTTGACGACGACACGGTTCCTGAGCAGGGCGGGGACGGCACGGGGCGCCGAGGCGGTGACGGTGGCCATCACACCACCTCCTTGCTCGGCCCCGGGACGGTACGGGGTTCCGTACCGGCCACGACGCCCAGCAGCCCCTCGTGGTCGACGACCCCGAGGCAGCGGCCCTGGTCGACCACACGGACCGGTCCGCCGCTGCGCGCGACCGCCTCGATGGCCTCGGACACCGTCGCCGTCGGGGCGACCGCCGGTCCGGCCCCCGCCTCCTCCGCGGACGCGGGCCGCATGGCGGTGCGCACGGTCAGGACCTGTTCGCGGGGCACGTCGCGGACGAACTCGCGGACGTAGTCGTCGGCCGGCGAGCCGACGATCTCCTCGGGCGTGCCGAGCTGGACGATCCGGCCGTCGCGCATCAGGGCGATCCGGTCACCGAGCTTGAGCGCCTCGCTCAGGTCGTGGGTGATGAAGACCATCGTGCGGCCCTCGTCGCGATGCAGCCGGACGACCTCCTCCTGCATCTCCCGCCGGATCAGCGGGTCGAGGGCGCTGAACGGCTCGTCGAAGAGCAGCACCTCCGGGTCGACGGCCAGCGCACGCGCGAGGCCGACCCGCTGCTGCTGGCCGCCGGACAGCTGGCCGGGCCTGCGCTGCTCCATGCCGGCGAGGCCCACCTTGGCGACGACCTCGGCCGCCTTCTCGCGCCGCTCCGCCTTGCCCATGCCCTGGATCTCCAGGCCGTAGGCCACGTTGTCGAGGACGGTGCGGTGCGGGAGCAGGCCGAAGTGCTGGAAGACCATCGCGGCGCGGTGCCGGCGCAGTTCGCGCAGCCGGGCCCGGTCCATGGCGCGGACGTCCTCGCCGTCGATGGCGATGGTCCCGGCCGTCGGTTCGATCAGCCGGGTCAGACAGCGCACCAGGGTGGACTTGCCGGAGCCGGACAGTCCCATGACGACGAAGACCTCGCCCTTGCGCACGTCGAAGGAGACGTCGCGGACGGCGGCCGTGCAACCGGTGCGGGCCCGCAGCGCGTCGGCGGGCAGGGCGGTCAGTTCGGGGTCGGCGGGCACCCGGTCGGACTTCGGTCCGAAGACCTTCCACAGTCCGTCCACCGAGAACACGGGGGCGTCCGCCCCGGTGCTGCCGACGGCGGCCTCGCTCACAGTGGTGTCGGTCATCACGCGCCCCCTCCGATCAGTTCCACGGCCCGTTCCCCGACCATCAGCACTCCGATCATCGGGTTCACGGCGGTCATCGTCGGGAACACGGACGCGTCGGCGATCCGGATGCCCTGCAGTCCCCTGATCCTCAGCTCCGGGTCCACCACGGCCAGTTCGTCGGTGGCGGCGCCCATCCGGCAGGTGCCCGCCGGGTGGTACACGGTGTGCGCGACCTTGCGGGCGTACTCGCCGAGTTCCTCGTCGCTCGTGACGTCCGGTCCGGGGCACACCTCGCGCTTCAGCCAGCCAGCCAGCGGCTCGCTCCGCGCGATCTCGCGGGCGATGCGGATGCCGTCGACGAGGGTGCGGCCGTCGTAGTCGTCCTCGTCGGTGAAGTAGCGGAAGTCGAGCGCGGGCTTCTCTGCGGGGTCGGCGCTCTTCAGGTACAGCCGGCCGCGGCTCTTCGGCTTGGGGATGTTCGGGGTCATCGAGACACCGTGCGGCGGGCGTTCGTAGCCCAGTCGCTCGGGGTTGTCGGTGAAGGGGATCTGGTAGAAGTGGAACATCAGGTCGGGGCCCGCGTGTTCGGGGTCCCGGCGCACGAACAGGCCCGCGTCGGAGTCCATCGCGGAGTTCTCCGGGATCGGTCCGTCGGTCTCCCAGACGATCACCGACTCGGGGTGGTCGAGGAGGTTCTCGCCGACGCCGGGCAGGTCGAGCGCCACAGCTATGCCGAGCGCCTCCAGGTCGGCCTTCGGGCCGATGCCGGAGTGGAGCAGCAGCCGGGGCGAGTCGACCGCGCCCGCGCACAGCACGACCTCCTCGCGGGCGCGCACGAGGATCTCCTCGCCGTCCTTGGTGCGCACATGGACGCCTTCGGCGCGGGTGCCGTCCAGCTCCAGCCTGTACGCCCAGGTCTCCAGCAGGAGCGTCAGGTTGGGCCGCTCGTCCATCACCGGGTGGAGATACGCCACGGACGCCGAGGAACGCTTGTTGGTCTCGGGGTGGTAGGCGAGGTCGAAGAAGCCGACGCCGTCGGTGAACGGCTTCTTGTTGAAGCCCTCCACGCGGGGCACGCCGAGCGCGGCCTGGGCGGCGTCGACGAAGTCGCGGGCGATGGCGTTGCGGTCCTTCTCGTCGACCGGGACGATGTTGTTCTGGAGCCGCGCGTAGTACGCCTCCATCTGCACGGCGCCCCAGCCCTCGGCGCCGGCCGCCTCCCACTCGTCCCAGTCGGACGGCAGCGGCTTGAAGGCGATGAGGGTGTTGTGGGAGGAGCAGCCGCCGAGGACCCGGGCGCGGCTGTGCCGGATGTGGGAGTTGCCGCGCGGCTGTTCGGTGGTCGGGTAGTCGTAGTCGAGCTCGCCGCCGAGCAGGCCCATCCAGCGGCGCAGCGTGAGGACGTCCTCGCGGTCGACGTCGCTCGGGCCGCCCTCGATGACGGCGACGGTGACGTCGGGGTTCTCGGTGAGGCGGGCGGCGATCACGGAGCCGGCGGTCCCGCCGCCGACGACGACGTAGTCGTAGCTATGGGTGTTCTCGGACATGGGGTCGTAACTCCGGTGTTCCAGTGGGGGGTGGGGACGGGGGCGGGACGGGCCCGCGGACCGGTGGCGTGTGGGGCGTGTGCGGCGCGTGTGCGGCCCGTCGGTGGCCTCAGCCCGCGAACCAGCGCACCGGCTTGGGTGCGAGGTTCTGGTAGACGTGCTTGGTCTCGCGGTACTCGGCGAGCCCGGCGGGTCCGAGTTCGCGGCCGACGCCGCTCTTGCCGAAGCCGCCCCACTCGGCCTGCGGGAGGTAGGGGTGGAAGTCGTTGATCCAGACGGTGCCGTGCCGCAGCAGCCCCGCGACCCGGCGGGCCCGTCCCGCGTCGGCGGTCCAGACGGCGCCGGCCAGTCCGTACTCGGTGTCGTTGGCGAGGGCGACGGCCTCGTCCTCGGTGCGGAAGGTCTCCACCGTGAGGACGGGACCGAAGACCTCCTCACGGACGACCTTCATCTCGCGGTGGCACTGGTCGAGCACGGTCGGCTCGTAGAAGTAGCCGGTGGCGGGCCGGGACGCGCCGGGTTCGGGCCGCTTGCCGCCGCAGCGCAGCACCGCCCCTTCGGCCAGCGCGGAGGCGACGTACGACTCCACCTTGGCGCGCTGCTGCTCGGAGACGAGGGGGCCGCACTCGACGCCGGTGCCGGTGCCGCGGCCGAGGCGGATCCTCGTTGCGCGGTCGGCGAGTTCGGCGACGAAGCGCTCCCTGACCGACTCCTCGATGATCAGGCGCGCGCCGGCGGAGCAGACCTGGCCACTGTGGATGAACGCCGCGTTGAGGGCCTGGTCGACGGCGGTGTCGAAGTCCTCGTCGGTGGCGCAGGCGTCGGCGAAGACGACGTTGGGGTTCTTGCCGCCGAGTTCGAGGGCCACCTTCTTGACGGTGGGCGCGGCGGCCGCGGCGACCTTGGTGCCGCTGACCAGGCCGCCGGTGAAGGAGACCAGGTCGACGTCGGGGTGTTCGGCGAGACGGGCGCCGACGGTGTGCCCGGGGCCGGTGACGATGTTCGCGACCCCGGCGGGCAGGCCGGCCTCGGCGAGCAGGTCGATCAGGGCGACGGTGGTCATCGGCGTGATCTCGCTCGGCTTGACCACGAAGGTGTTGCCGGCCGCGAGCGCGGGCGCGATCTTCCAGCTGGCCTGGAGCAGCGGGTAGTTCCAGGGCGTGATCAGCGCGCAGACGCCGACCGGTTCGTGCACGACGACGCTGTGGATGTCGGGCGAGCCCGCGTCGACGACCCGGCCGGCGCCCTCGCCCGCCACCAGGTCGGCGAAGTAGCGGAAGGCGTCGGCCACGCAGTCGATGTCGACCCGGCCCTCCTCGACGGTCTTGCCGGCGTCGCGGCTCTCCAGCAGGCCGAACTCCTCGCGGTCGCGGACCAGCAGGTCGGCGACGCGGCGCAGCACGGCGGAGCGCTCGGCGACGGGGGTGCGGGGCCACGCGCCCCGACCGCCGTCGAAGGCGCTGCGCGCGGCCGCGACGGCCAGGTCCGTGTCCTTCTCGTCCCCTTCGGCGACCACGGCGAACGGCAGGGCGTCCACGGGGTCGAGGATCTCGCGCGTGGCACCGGAGGCGGCGGGCAGCCACTGTCCTGCCACGTGGATGGTGTCGCGCGCCTGAGGCACCTGGTTCTCCGCTCTGTCCGACATGCTCGGTGTTGCCTTCCGTTCCTGTTCAGGAGTGTGAGCGCCTGCCCGTACCCCTTTCAGGCATGCGCAATCGATGGCCGAAAGTGTGCTGCGTCACGGCGAATTCCGACATACGCCAGTAATTCGACACGCCGGATCCCTGGACCCGCCCCCGACTCTTTGACTAAAGTCAAAGGAATGGAGGCAGTGTCCGAGCATGTCGCAACCTTCCGCCGCTTCAATCGCTACTTCACCCGCCGCATCGGCGCCCTCGACGACCAGTACCTCGGCCAGAACCGCCCCCTCGGCGAGGCCCGCCTGCTCTTCGAGATCGGCGACGGCGTTCCGCTACGGGACCTGCGCGCCCGGCTCGGCCTGGACGCCGGCTACCTGAGCCGGATGGCGAAGGCGCTCCAGGCGCAGGGCATGGTCCGGCTCAGCGTGCACCCCGGCGACAACCGGGTGCGCATGATCGAGCTGACCCCGGCCGGCCGCGTCGAAGTCGCCGAGCAGAACCGCCGGGCCGACGCCTTGGTCCGCGGGATGCTGGACGGCCTCACCCCGGCCCAGCGTGCCCGCCTCACGGAGGCGATGACCAGCACGGAACGCTTGCTGCGTCTGGCCGGCATCAGCGTCGAACGCGTCGACGGCGCCTGCCCGGACGCCCGCGCCGGCCTCGCCGCCTACGCGGCCGAGCTGGACGAACGATTCCCCGAGGGCTTCGACGCCACGGATCTCGTCCGCCCCGAGGAGGTGTCCGGCGACGCCGGTGCCTTCTTCGTGGCGTACGAGGACGGGCGCCCGGTCGGCTGCGGCGGGCTGCGCCGGCTCGCGCCCGGCGTGGGCGAGATCAAGCACGTCTGGGTCCACCGGGACGCCCGGCGCCTGGGGCTGGCCCGCCGGATCCTCGCGGAACTGGAGCGCGAGGCGCTCGGGCGCGGCCTCGGCACGGTACGGCTGGACACGCACTCCGTGCTCACGGAGGCGCAGACCATGTACCGGGCGGCCGGCTACCGGGAGATCCCCGCCTACGCCGAGCACGTCTACGCCGGTCACTGGTTCGAGAAGCGGCTGCGCCGGACCGGCTGACTCCGGCCGACGCCTACGCGTCCTTCGCGACCGCCGACTTGGCCAGCTGCACGGCGCTCAGCAGGCTCAGACCGGGCGCCGCCTCGCGCAGGTGCTTGATCGCCGCGATCGAGTCGGCCGGCCCCTCATAGCCGACGGCGGCCAGCCGCTCACGCACCCAACGGGCGCGGACGTCCGTGTCGGTGGCCGCAGCGGCCCGCTCGGCCAGCGCCACGGCCCGCTCCAGGCCCGGCCGTTCCTCCGGTGCCGCGTCGGCCAGAGCGCGGCGCAGCGCCGCCACCGCGACATCGGCGTCGCGCACGAAGAGGATCTCGGTTTCCGGGTGCTTCCCACGTCCGAACATCGGGCCATCCTTGCCGCCGATCCGCCTGCCGGGCCAGGGAGTTGAGCAGCTTCTGAGCCTCGTGGCCGACGACGCCGCTCGCGAGGGGGGACAAGGGGGAAACGACGACCCCCGGTCCATGGCTGCGGACCGGGGGTCGTACGGCTGGTGACCGAGCAGGTCAGATGAGGCCGAGGCCGCGGACCGCCTCGCGCTCCTCCTCCAGCTCCTTGACAGAGGCGTCGATGCGGGCGCGCGAGAACTCGTTGACGTCCAGGCCCTGGACGATCTCGTACTTGCCGTCCTTGCAGGTGACCGGGAAGGAGGAGATGAGGCCCTCGGGGACACCGTAGGAGCCGTCGGACGGGATACCCATGGAGACCCAGTCGCCCTCGGGCGTGCCGTTGACCCACGTGTGGACGTGGTCGATGGCGGCGTTGGCGGCGGAGGCGGCCGAGGAGGCGCCGCGGGCCTCGATGATGGCGGCACCGCGCTTGGCGACGGTCGGGATGAAGTCCTCGGCCAGCCACTTCTCGTCGTTCACGACCTCCGCGGCGTTCTTGCCGGCGACCGTGGCGTGGAAGATGTCGGGGTACTGGGTGGCGGAGTGGTTGCCCCAGATCGTCAGCTTTTTGATCTCGGAGACCGGCGTGCCCGTCTTCTTCGCCAGCTGGGTCAGCGCGCGGTTGTGGTCCAGGCGGGTCATCGCGGTGAAGCGCTCCGCCGGTACGTCCGGGGCGGCGGCCTGGGCGATCAGGGCGTTGGTGTTGGCCGGGTTGCCGACCACGAGGACCCTGATGTCGTCGGCGGCGTGCGCGTTGATGGCCTGGCCCTGCGGCTTGAAGATGCCGCCGTTGGCCTCCAGCAGGTCACCGCGCTCCATGCCCTTGGTGCGCGGGCGGGCGCCCACGAGGAGGGCGACGTTGGCGCCGTCGAACGCGACGTTCGGGTCGTCGCTGATCTCGATGCCCTGAAGGAGCGGGAACGCGCAGTCGTCCAGCTCCATCGCGGTGCCCTCGGCGGCCTTGAGGGCCGGGGTGATCTCCAGGAGGCGGAGCTTGACCGGCACGTCCGCGCCGAGCAGCTGGCCGGAGGCGATGCGGAAGAGCAGGGCGTAACCGATCTGGCCGGCCGCGCCGGTGACGGTGACGTTCACGGGAGTGCGGGTCATGGCGTTCTCCGTATGACAGCTGGCGGTGGGGCGTCCCTGCCCCGGCTTTTTTTGATCGATCTCTTGGCGTCAAGAGAGATCCAGCGGTCAGGCTATCGCGCCTCCGGTATCCCGGACGTCCGGGTCGGTGTGGCCCGGCCCACAGAGCTCGGGAAAGACCCGCGGGGCCGACGAGAAGAACGGCGGCCGCCCGTCCGGGAGAGGAAAGACGGGGCGACCGCCGGGTGGGGGTACCGTTGCCGGACTCCCGTGGGGGTACTGTGCGCGTGCCCGGGATCGCCGCACGCATGCGTGCGGCCGGCGACTTTTTCACGACGTCTTCCGGGCACCTTCACCGTCGTTCTCCGGGCACCCTTCACCGGCGTCTTCCCGGCACCTTTCACCGCCGTTTTCCGGGCATCCTTCGCCGGCCCCCTTAGCCGACGTCTTCCCGGTACGCGCACCGGTCCCCGTCTCCGTCGCCCCTACCGCGTGCAGCCCCGCTCCCCCGACGCGAGCGTCGCGCACGCCGTGGCCTCCTGCGGGTCCTCGACGGCGATCATCGGGGTGTACGCGAGGGTGTCACCGACGGCCGTGACCGAGCCGCTCCGGCTCGTGCCGCCGACCGTCACCCGGACCTCGTCGCCCGGCACGGCCTGGGTGACACGGCCCCAGGCAGCCCCGCAGGTCTCGCTGTAGCGGACCTCGACGACCGCGGCCCCGACGGTCGCCGACCGGGCGGTGGTGACCAGTTCACCGCTGCACCCCATGGCCTCCGCGTCCTTGCCGGTGCACCCGTCCCCGGCGCACTTCACGCCGGGTGGCAGATCGAGGTCGGGCGTGGCGGACGGGGACGGCGAGGCGCTCGTGGCGTCCGCCCTGTCCGCGGCGTCGCCGGTGACGTGATGCACGGCACCGGCGGCGGCGACCACGACGGCGGCACCGACGAGGAACATCGCGAGCCGCCGCCTGCCCGTACCCCCGGAAGGGCCGCCCGGCGGGTCCTGCGTCGGCGCGCCGGGGCCCGCTGCCCCCGCACCCGACGCCGGAGCCGCCCCCCTGCCGGCTCGCGCGCCCGCGCGGGGCGGTCCGCCGCGTCCCGCGAGTCCCCACGAGTGCACGCCCGGCCGGGCCCCGGCGTCCCGGGCGTCGGCTTCCGACGCCGTCGGCTGGGCCGGAACCGTCGGGGAGACCCCCGCCGGGCCCGCGATGCCCGGTGTCGCCGTCGCGCGGCCGCCCTTGCGGGCCGTCCTTCCCCGGGCGGTGCCCGGGGCCGCGCCGAACTCGCCCAGTGCCGCGCGGGCCTGGGAGATCCGGAGGGCCTCCATGGTCATGTCGTGCCGCATCTCCGAGCGGCTCCAGGCCCGTTCGGCGAGCTCCCACATGGTCGTCAGATGGATCGGATCGGTGCCGGTGACCTCGGCCAACGCGACGACCGCGCCTTTGGGCGCGAGCAGCCGGCCGTTGAGATAGCGCTCCCAGGACGTCCTGCTGTACCCGGTGCGGTCGGAGACCGCGGCGACGCTCAGACCGCTGCGGTCCACGAGCCGCCGCAACTGCCCGGCGAATTCACTGATCTGCGGATCGAGTTCCTCCGGCAAGGCCTTCCAACGAGGCATCGCTTCCCCCCTGTTTCCCCCCGAGTGCGCCACTGCGGCGCGGGACGTCCCGGACCGTCCCCGATCGGGCAGATTAGCCGCGCCCCGCAGCGCCTTGAACCGGCTTCCCGAAGCTGTCCATACATCGACACAACGGGCACACACCGGTGACCTCCGACGTCCCGGCGGTACGCAACGCACCCAGACGCCACCGGCCCCCGGCTGTCGCGGAGCGCGGACACCGTAGCGGAACGGTCACTTCCGTGCCACAGCGCGCGGACAACCGTTGAACAGGCCGTTCGTCGTGCGGGAGTTTGGGTGCGACGGCGGCCCGTCCTGCCTCGGGGGAGGGGATGGGCCGCCGTTTCCGTGCGGGGCGTCGGGGCGCGGTCAGCCGCGCACGGTGAAGTGCAGGGTGTCCTTGAGGAACGGGACCTCCAGCCACGGGTTCGGCTGGGCCATCAGCGCCAACAGGACGATGGCCAGGCCGAGGACGCCGTAGGTGGCGATGTCGGTGAAGCGGGAGCGTACGGCGAGCATGCCGACGCCGGGCAGCACCCACCGCAGCACGGCTCCGCCGACCAGCGCGACACCGACGAGCAGGGTGCCGATCCGGAACGCGTCGAACGCCGTCAGCAGCAGGCCGAGACCGACCAGCCCCAGCACGGCGAGCATCGGCCACTGCCGCGCGGGCGCGGGCGCGTCGCCCCCGGCCGCCCGGCCGCCGCCCTCGGGTCGCGCCGTGTCCCGCGTGAACAAGGGGAAGCGGCGGGTGGCCCGCCGGGGCGTGCCGTCCTCGTCGACAACGCTGATCGCGTCCCGCACGACGAGCTCGGCACCCTCGTCGGCCCCGTCCGCGGCCTCCTGGTCGGGCGCGGAGCCGTTGCCGCAGACGCCGTTCGGCGACGCCTCCTCCAGCGACACACCGCCGCCCCGCGGCACGCCGCCTTGCGACGCACCACTCCGCGTCGCGGCTCCGTTGTGCGCCGCGGCTCCGTTGTGCGCCGCGGTGCCCTGTCGCTCGGTGGTCCCGTTCTCCTCGGGCGGCTCAGCCGGCACTGCGCTCCGCCGCCTCGACCACGTTGACGAGCAGCTGAGCCCGGGTCATGGGACCGACGCCGCCGGGGTTCGGGGAGATCCAGCCGGCGACCTCGGCGACATCCGGGTGCACATCCCCGACGATCTTGCCCTCGGCGCTGCGCGAGACGCCGACGTCGAGGACGGCCGCGCCCGGCTTGACGTCCTCGGGCCGCACGAGGTGGGCGGACCCGGCGGCGGCGACGATGATGTCGGCGCGCCGGAGGTGGGCGGACAGATCCCGCGTACCGGTGTGGCACTGCGTCACCGTCGCGTTCTCGCTGCGCCGGGTCAGCAGCAGCGGCATCGGCCGGCCGATGGTCACGCCCCGGCCGACGACCACGACCTCCGCACCCTTGATCTCCACGCCGTAGCGGCGCAGCAGCGTCAGCACGCCGTTCGGGGTGCAGGGCAGCGGCGCGGGCTCGTTCAGGACGAGCCGGCCGAGGTTCATCGGGTGGAGGCCGTCGGCGTCCTTGTCCGGGTCCATGAGTTCGAGGATGCGGTTCTCGTCGATGCCCCGGGGAAGCGGCAGCTGCACGATGTAGCCGGTGCACGCCGGGTCCTCGTTGAGTTCGCGCACCACCGCCTCGATCTCCTCCTGCGTCGCCGTGGCGGGCAGCTCGCGCTGGATGGAGGCGATGCCCACCTGCGCGCAGTCACGGTGCTTGCCGGCGACGTACTTCTGGCTGCCGGGGTCTTCCCCGACCAGGATCGTGCCGAGGCCGGGCGTGACGCCCTTCTCCTTCAGCGCCGCCACGCGGGCGGTCAGATCGGACTTGATCGCGGCTGCGGTGGCCTTGCCATCGAGAATCTGGGCGGTCATGGCCCCATCCTCCCGGATGACCGCCTCCCGGTTCCAATCCGGGTCGCGAGGGGCCCGGTCCCGGCGTTTCCGCCCATGATCGGCGATGTTGCACTTGCACAACACATAGGGAATGCGGCTGGACAAGCAACCCATGGCTGAAGAACGATTGTGGCCACAGTGCCGCGGGCAGTACCGGGGGGACGCACCGCATCTGTAGCAACCTTCCTCCGCATCCGCCGCGCGTCGTCCCCGCACCTGAGCCAACGGAGGAAACACCGCCATGAGTTTCGGCGATCCGAACAACCCCTACGGCGCGCCGCAGGGCCAGCAGCAGGGCTACGGCTATCCCCAGCAGCAGCCCGGTTACGGCTACCCGCAGGCCCCGCCCGCCGGATACCCCGGCGCCCCGGTGCCGACGTCCATGCCCAGCACCGTCAGCACGGCTCGCGTCCTGCTGTGGGTCATCGTGGGCCTGCAGGTCCTCGGTGTGGCGCTGTTCGCCTTCAGCGCCGTCGGCGTCGAGGCCGCCAAGAACGACGAGACGCTCCGCAACGACGCCTCGTTCCAGCAGCTGGCGGACTACTCCTCCGGCATGCTGTGGGGCATGGCGCTGTTCGCCGTCGCCTGGGGTGTGTTCGCGCTGGTCCTGGCGCTGAAGTTCCGCACCGGCGGCAACGGCGTGCGCATCACGACCATGGTGTTCGGCATCATCACCGCGATCCTCGGCATCTACCCGTTCATCCTGGTCGGCCTGATCCACACCGTGCTCGCCGTCCTCGTGGCCGTGTTCGTCGGCAACTCGAACGGCAGCGCCTGGTTCAACCGCCCGCGCTACTGAGCGTCCCCGCGGACGCCCGCGCACGAAGGGTCTCGCACCCTTGACACCCGAGGGCCGTGTCCCACCCTTGCGAGGGGGACACGGCCCTGGTGCGTCCGCGCCGGCGGGTGCGCGAGCGGGTCCTCAGTGGAAGAAGTGCCGCGTCCCCGTGAAGTACATCGTCACGCCCGCCTTGCGCGCGGCCTCCACGACCTGCTCGTCACGGACCGAACCGCCGGGCTGCACCACGGCCTTGACGCCCGCCTCGGTGAGGATCTCCAGCCCGTCCGGGAACGGGAAGAAGGCGTCGGAGGCCGCGTAGGACCCCTGCGCCCGCTCGGCGCCGGCCCGCTCGACCGCCAGCTTCGCGGAGTCGACCCGGTTGACCTGCCCCATGCCGACGCCGACCGAGGCGCCGTCCTTGGCCAGCAGGATCGCGTTGGACTTGACCGCCCGGCAGGCCCGCCAGGCGAACGCCAGCTCGCGCAGTTCCCCGGCGCTCAGCGCGTCACCGGTCGCCAGCGTCCAGCCCGCGGGGTCGTCGCCCTCGGCCTGGAGGCGGTCGGTGACCTGGAGCAGGGTGCCGCCGTCGACGGCCGTGACCTCGACCGGGTTCGACGGCCCCTCGGGGCAGCGCAGCACCCGGATGTTCTTCTTCTTGGTGAGGGCCTCCAGCGCGCCCTCCTCGTAGTCGGGCGCGACGACGACCTCGGTGAAGATCTCCGCGACCTGCTCGGCCATCTCCTTGCTGACCGGGCGGTTCACCGCGATGACGCCGCCGAACGCGGACAGCGGGTCGCAGGCGTGCGCCTTGCGGTGCGCCTCGGCGACGTCGGCGCCGATCGCGATGCCGCACGGGTTGGCGTGCTTGATGATCGCGACGCACGGCTCGTCGTGGTCGTACGCGGCACGGCGGGCGGCATCCGTGTCCGTGTAGTTGTTGTAGGACATCTCCTTGCCGTGCAGCTGCTCCGCCTCGGCCAGGCCGCCGCCGGTGCCGTCCACGTAGAGCGCCGCGGGCTGGTGGGGGTTCTCGCCGTAGCGGAGGGTGTCCTTGCGCTCCCAGGTGGCGCCGAGGAAGTCCGGGAAGCGGGACTCGTCGACGGGCGCGTACTCGCTCGCGAACCAGGAGGCCACCGCCACGTCGTACGCCGCCGTGTGCTGGAAGGCCTCCGCGGCGAGCCGCTTGCGGGTGGCGAGGTCGAAGCCGCCGTCGCGCACCGCGGCCAGGACGTCGCCGTAGCGGGCCGGGCTGGTGACGACGGCCACGGACGGGTGGTTCTTGGCCGCGGCGCGCACCATGGAGGGGCCGCCGATGTCGATCTGCTCGACGCACTCGTCGGGGCTCGCGCCGGAGGCGACGGTCTCACGGAACGGGTAGAGGTTGACCACGACCAGGTCGAACGGCTCGACGCCGAGCTCCTGGAGCTGCCGGCGGTGGTCCTCCAGGCGCAGGTCGGCCAGGATGCCCGCGTGCACCCTCGGGTGCAGCGTCTTGACCCGGCCGTCCAGGCACTCGGGGAAGCCGGTGAGCTCCTCGACCTTGGTGACGGGGACGCCGGCGGCGGCGATGCGGGCGGCGGTGGACCCGGTGGAGACGAGGGCGACACCCGCCTCGTGCAGGCCGCGCGCGAGGTCTTCGAGGCCCGTCTTGTCGTAGACGCTGACGAGCGCCCGGCGAAGGGGCCGCTTGTTGCTCTCGGCGGTCACTGGATAACTACCTTTCGTCCCTCAATGCGATGGCCGTTGCGGGCGAGAAGCCCCACGACCTCGACGAGCAGCCTTCGCTCGACTTCCTTGATGCGCTCGTGCAGCGCGCTCTCGTCGTCCTCGTCCCGGACCTCGACCACGCCCTGAGCGATGATCGGCCCGGTGTCGACGCCGTCGTCGACGAAGTGGACGGTGCAGCCGGTGACCTTGGCGCCGTACGCGAGCGCGTCACGGACGCCGTGGGCGCCGGGAAAACTGGGGAGCAGGGCGGGATGGGTGTTGACGCAGCGCCCGCCGTACCGGGCCAGGAACGCCTTGCCCAGGATCTTCATGAACCCGGCCGAGACGACGAGGTCCGGCTCGTACGCGGCGACGGCGTCGGTGAGGGCGGCGTCCCAGTCCTCGCGGCCGGCGTGGTCCTTGACCCGGCACACGAACGTGGGCAGCCCCGCCCGCTCGGCACGCGCCAGCCCCTCGATCCCGTCGCGGTCCGCCCCTACGGCCACGATCTCGGCACCGTACGCCTCGGCGCCCTCCGTCGCGATCGCGTCCAGCAGCGCCTGGAGATTGGTGCCGGATCCGGAGACCAGCACGACGAGGCGCCTGGCGCTCCTGGCCACGGGCTTGGCGGCCACGGTGGAGCCCTTTCTCGGGGAAGCGTTTGTATGATCGTACGAATGCTTCGGGCCCCCGGATACGGGGAAGCCTACGAAGCGGTCGACCGCCAGCAACGATACCGGCACACCGGACGGCCCCCACGGGACGGGGGCGTGGCCGGGAGGTAGCGTCTGGGACAGCGGTCTCGGGAACGCGGGAGGTGTGCGACGCGTTCTCGGGGGGACGGCTCCCGTCGCGATCCGGTCAGTTCCACAGCCGGATCCAGTCGTGTCCGGTCCAGCAGATCCACTCGTCGCCAGTTTTTCTCAGTTGTTCCCAGTTGTTCCCAGTTGCTTTCCGTTGCTTCCAGTTGTTTGCAGACCTTTCCAGTCGTTTCCAGTCGTTTCCAGTTGAACCGGTTGATTCCAGTTGTTTCCACAAGGGGAAGACGCTCACTTGATGTCGGACCGCAGCCTGCGACTCCTCACGCTCCCCCAGCAGTCGGCGCAGCGCGGGGCGCGCGCCGGCGTGCTGTTGCGGGAGCGCCCCAGCTCGTCGTCCGACGCGACGTCGGGCGACGCCGGCGGCGGCCGGCGGGGCGGTACGGGCCAGGACGACAACCCGTTCGCACCGCCGCCCGAGGGCGCCCCGGACCGTCCGTGGCAGCCGCGGCGACCGTCGGGTGACAACGGCGACTCCTCCTCCGGCCCGGACGGCTCGCGCGGGGACGGCGGACGTCCGGCCTGGGGCAGCCAGTGGAGCGACCGGCAGCCCGGCCGCGCCTCCGGCGGCGGCTTCGGCGACCGGCCCGGGGGCAACAAGCCCGAGGGTTCCGGCGGTCCGGCTCCGGGCATGCGCTGGGACCCCACCGACCCCGCACAGCGCCGGGCGCGCTACGCGCTGCTCGGAGGCATGTGGGCCTTCTTCTTCGCACTGTTCAGCTGGACCTACGTGGCACTGCTGCTCGGCGCGCTGTCGCTGTACTGGGGCATCAGCGCCCTGCGCGCCAAGCCGCCCACGCCGTCGCCCGACACACCGGCCGCCGCGACGCCGGCCCGGCCGCAGACCGCGGCCGCGGTGAGCGGTCTGGTCACGGCGTCGCTGGCGATCGCGCTCGTCGGCGCGGCCTTCACGGCGCAGCTGGTGTACCGGGACTACTACACGTGCACCAGCGACGCCCTCACCAACGAGGCACGGCAGGCGTGCAGCACGCTGCTGCCGGAGCAGCTGCGGAATGTGCTCGGGGCCAACGCCTAGGCACGTCCCTGGCGGTTCTCGGAGTACGGCTTCGTGAGGTCGACGGGCGCCCGGACGCCGGGCTGCTCCGCCGGCATCACCGTCTCCGGCACCACCGTCTCCGGCTCCACCGTCTCCGGCTCCACCACCTCCGGCTCCGCCTCGGTCTTCGCGGAGATTGCGCGCAACGCCGCCCAGCGGGCCTCGCGGGCGGCGTCGTCGTGGGGCCAGGGGGGCGGGGCGCCGAGGGGGAGGGGTTCGTACGCCGTGTACGTGTCGGCGTCGTCGTAGGCGTCCCCCTCGTCGTAGGTGTCGACTTCGTCGTCGGCGTCGTCGTCCGGGTCGCCGTCCTCGTGCGGGATCGCGTCGTCGTGGGTGTCGGTGACGGCGGTCTCGTCCGCGTCGCCGTCCGTGCGGTCCGGGGTGCTCGTGTCGTGACTGACGACCGCGGCGGGGGTCTCCGGTGCCGGCGCTTCGAGGACCTCGGGGGCGGAGGCTTCGACGACCTCGGACGCGGCGGCTTCCTCGGCTCTCAGGTCTCGTCGGTCTCGCATGCCTTGCAGGTCTCGCAGGTCTCGCAGGTCTTCGAGGTCGGGGAACGACGGGCGCGACGCCGGGACGTGGAGCAGCTCGGGGTCCGCGTCGTCCGCCACTGTGCCGACGGCCGTCTTCGCCATCCCCCCGGACAGCACGCCCGCCATGAGCCGCTGCCCGCTCCCGGTGGCAGAGACCGCCTGGTCCGAGCCGGCCCTTTCCCGGCACCCCCACCACCGCACCACCAGCGCGACGGGCACCGCCACCACCGTCACCCACACCAGGGCCGCCGGACCCACCTGCCACCACACCGGTCCGAACCGGCTCAGCGCGCCCACCCCGAGGGACCCGCCCGCCAGCCCGGCCAGCAAGGCCGACAACGCCCCGCACAGCACCGCCGCCATTCCGGTGCACCCCGCCGTTCGCCCCCGCGACCAAGGCCGGGCGCCGGACCCCTCCCCCGCCCGCACGGCGGACCGGCCCGTGAACCACCCCACGGTCACCCCGGCCGCCGCGGGCACCGCGACGACCGCCCACTGCGGTGCCGTCATGGCGCCGGCCCCCGGCACCGCCGCCAGCAGCGGGAACTGCGGCAGGAGAGGCGCCGAGCCCGAGGCCAACGGCCCGGCCATGTGATCGGCGCTCAGCGCGAAGCCGGGTCCGAGGGCGTAGGCCGCGCCCCACACCGCGGCGTTCGGCACCAGCGCGAGGCACAGCAACAGCACCGCGAACCGCCCCGACCAGCCCTCCGTCAGCTGCGCGAAGGCCACCCGGGCGGCCGGTCCGTGCCACACCAGCGACACCGCCACCAGCAGCGCCCCGCCCCCGGCCAGCACCGCGACTCCGGCCGTCGCGGCCCGCGCCGCGGCTGCGAGCCGTTCCTCGTTGCGCGGGCCGGCAAACACCCCGCGCAGCGGCCCCAGCAGGTTCAGCAGCCGGTCCACCGGCCGACGCGGACGCCCGTTCGCCGTCCACACCCCCGCCCCCGCCGCGACCACCGCGACGAGCGGCACGCACACCGCCGTCCCTCTCCAGTCCGGCCGCAGCACACCCCCCGCCGTGTAGGCCGCCGCAGCCGCCCCGACGGTGAGATAGCCGAGCACCACCCCGGCCCAGGCCGTACGCCCGGCGACCAGGGGAGCCGGCCCGTCCCCCGCGAAGGCCCCGTCCACCGCGTCCCGGGCCGCCCGGTGCACCAGCCACACCGGGAGGGCGAGCAGCAGCATCGGGGTGAGCCCCACCGGGGCGGGGACGCCGGTCAGGGTGTCGGTGCGCACGAGCTCCGCGCCGTGCGCCAGCAGCCACAGCGCCGCGGCCACGTGCAGCGCGCCGCCGGGCCCGCTGTCGGGATACGGGGAGCTGATCCACAGCGCCATCACCAGCACGGCGAACGAGCCCAGCCCCAGCCCCGCCGCCACCATGCCGCTGAACAGGCAGGGGGCGAACCCGGGGGACCGGCGGCGCATCCGGGTGAGGCGGGGAGGGAGCGGCGTACGGCGGTCGGTCATCAGGATCACGACGGCCATGCTCCCAACGACACGCGCTTTCCCGGCGCAACAGGCGAACCACCGATGTGTCGCTCAATATGTGCTTATGTGTTTTTTCGTACGAAGGGGCGAACCGTGACACAGAGCCCTGCAACCCCGCTCCCCCCACCCAAGGAGCGCCGACGCCTGCGGCAGAACGCCTCCCTGACGCAGACTCAGGTGGCGGTCCGGCTGGGCGTTTCCAAGGCGACGGTGCGTGCGTGGGAGACCGGTCGCACCACGCCCGACGGCGAGAAGGCGGAGGCGTACGCCCAACTGCTCGCCTCCCTCACGTCCCGCACGGACGAGCCGGTCCACCAGGGCGACAGGCCGGCCGTGGCGACCGCGGCCGCCGCCACCGCCACCGCCACCGCCACCGCCGTACGAACCGCCGGACCCACGGCCGACACCGAGCGCCTGCCCGTGACGGACGCCGGTCCCGATCCGCACCCCCCGCCCAAACCGGAACCGGCCGCCGAACCCCTGACGCCCGCTCAGGCATTCGACGCGCTCTACGCGTTCTGCGCACCCGGCCTCGTCCGGCAGACGTATGTGCTCACCGGGCGGCGCGAACTGGCGCGCGAGTCGGTCGAGCGGGCCTTCCAACTCGCCTGGCAGCGCTGGCCCGAGGTGGCCGTCGACCGGGACCCCGCGGGCTGGGTGCGGGCGGCGGCGTACGAGTACGCGCTCTCCCCGTGGCACCGCTACCGGCGCCGCCACCGCCAACCGGAGCCACCACCGACCGACCTGCGCGACCGCACCCTGATGAACGTCATCCTGCAACTCCCCCCGCCCTACCGCCGCACCCTCCTCCTCTACGACGGTGTGGGCCTCGATCTGCCGGAGACTGCGGCGGAGACGGAGGCGACCACCCCGGCGACGGCCAACCGTCTGCTGTACGCCCGCGAGGCCGTCGCCTCCCGGCTGCCCGACCTCGCCGACCCCGCACACCTGCAGCGGCGGCTCGGCGAACTGGCGACCACGGAGCGGTTGCGCGCGGCCCGGCCCCTCGCGGTCCGCACCGGCGGGGAGCGCCGGGCGCAGTTCTGGACCCGGGCCGCCATCGCCTTCACGGTCACCCTGATCGGCGCGACGGCCCTGACCCTGCGGACGGCCCCGACCCAGTACGAGCCGCCCGTGGCCCCCGGTGAGACCGTGCGGGGCGTGCCCCCGCGGGCCGCGCCGGGCCCGCTGTCGTACGCCCAGCTGGAGCTGCGCCAGAAGCTGCGGCAGGCCGCGGCGAGCGGGCCCGAGCGGCTGATCCCGGAGGCGAGATGAACAGGTGAGCGCATGCGGAAGGGCCCGCTCCCGCGGCCGGACGGCCGGGGTGCGGGCCCTGCTGCTGCGCGCCGCGGCCGGTTGCCCCGCGCGCCGCGCCCTGCTGGGTGGCGGTCAGCCGGCGAGGATCTCGCGGGCCAGCTTCGCGGTCTCGGTCGGGGTCTTGCCGACCTTGACGCCCGCGGCCTCCAGGGCCTCCTTCTTCGCCTGGGCGGTGCCCGACGAACCGGAGACGATGGCGCCCGCGTGGCCCATGGTCTTGCCCTCGGGGGCGGTGAAGCCCGCGACGTAGCCGACGACCGGCTTGGTCACGTTCTCCTTGATGAAGGCCGCGGCCCGCTCCTCGGCGTCGCCACCGATCTCACCGATCATCACGATCAGGTCGGTGTCGGGGTCGTCCTGGAAGGCGGCCAGCGCGTCGATGTGCGTGGTGCCGATGATCGGGTCGCCACCGATGCCGACGGCGGTGGAGAAGCCGATGTCACGCAGCTCGTACATCATCTGGTACGTCAGCGTGCCGGACTTCGAGACCAGGCCGATACGGCCCGGCTTGGTGATGTCGCCCGGGATGATGCCGACGTTGGACTGGCCCGGGGTGATGATGCCGGGGCAGTTCGGGCCGATGATGCGGGTCTTGTTGCCCTTCTTGCCGGCGTACGCCCAGAAGGACGCCGAGTCGTGCACGGCGATGCCCTCGGTGATCACGACGGCCAGCGGGATCTCGGCGTCGATCGCCTCGACGACCGCGTCCTTGGTGAACTTCTCCGGCACGAAGATGACGGAGACGTTCGCGCCGGTCTTCTCGATGGCCTCCTTGACGGTCCCGAACACGGGTACCTCGGTGCCGTCGAAGTCCACGGACTGACCCGCCTTGCGCGGGTTCACGCCGCCCACGACGTGGGTGCCGTCGCCGAGCATGAGCTTGGTGTGCTTCATGCCGGTGGCGCCGGTCATGCCCTGGACGATGACCTTGCTGTCCTTGTTGAGCCAGATAGCCATGGTGTGTTGTGTCCTCGTCCTGAGTGCTTACTTGGCGGCGTGAGCCAGCTCGGCGGCCTTGTCGGCCGCCCCGTCCATGGTGTCGACGCGCTGGACCAGCGGGTGGTTGGCGTCGGTGAGGATCTGCCGGCCGAGCTCGGCGTTGTTGCCGTCGAGACGGACGACCAGCGGCTTGGTGACGTTCTCACCGCGGTCCTCGAGCAGCTTCAGGGCCTGGACGATGCCGTTGGCGACCTCGTCACAGGCGGTGATGCCACCGAAGACGTTGACGAAGACGGACTTGACGTCCGGGTCGCCGAGGATGATCTCCAGACCGTTGGCCATGACCTGGGCCGAGGCGCCACCGCCGATGTCCAGGAAGTTGGCCGGCTTGACGTTGCCGTGCTTCTCACCGGCGTACGCGACGACGTCCAGGGTGCTCATCACGAGACCCGCGCCGTTGCCGATGATGCCGACCTCGCCGTCGAGCTTGACGTAGTTGAGGTTCTTCTCCTTGGCAGCGGCCTCGAGCGGGTTGGCCGCGGCCTTGTCGTGGAGCTCGTCCCAGTCGTGGCGGAACTCGGCGTTGTCGTCCAGCGACACCTTGCCGTCGAGGGCGATGACGTCCCCGGAGGCGACCTTGGCCAGCGGGTTCACCTCGACGAGGAGGGCGTCCGACTTGATGAAGGTGTCCCACAGCGTGACCAGGACGTTGACGACCTTGTCCGCGACCTCGGCCGGGAACTTGGCGGCCTCGACGATCTCCCGGGCCTTGGCCTCGTCCACGCCGTCGATGGCGTCGATCGCGATCTTGGCGACGGCCTCGGGGCGGGTGGCCGCCACCTCCTCGATCTCCATGCCGCCCTCGACGGAGGCGATGGAGAGGAAGGTGCGGTTGGCACGGTCGAGGAGGAAGGAGACGTAGTACTCCTCGAGGATCTCCGGAGCGGTCTCGGCGATCATGACCTTGTGGACCGTGTGGCCCTTGATGTCCATGCCGAGAATGTCCGTCGCGCGGGCGACGGCCTCGTCCGGGGTGGCGGCCAGCTTCACACCACCGGCCTTGCCGCGGCCACCGACCTTCACCTGCGCCTTGACGACGGACTTGCCGCCGAGCCGCTCGGTGATCTCGCGCGCCGCCTCAGGCGTGTCGATGACTTCACCGGCCAGCACCGGTACATCGTGCTTGGCGAAGAGGTCCCTCGCCTGGTACTCGAACAGGTCCACGCGCTTCCGTCCCTATCAGTGATCTCGCGGTTCGTTGGATGCGTGGGCGTGCCGCGAAGGGCAACGTGACGACCGCATGTGTCACAGGGGAAGCGCACACGGTGTCCGAGCGCGCGGCATGTCCGTCTCGCAGGTTATCTCTGCTTGCGGGAGGCCTCTAAATCGCGGGTCACATGTGAGCGGTGATACCTGTCACATGATGCCGGAATTGCTGGCACGGGGTGCCGCGGAGGGGGGAGGGGGAAGGGCGTCGCGGTGCGCGCCCCGGAGCCGGCTCAGGGCCTCACCGGGCTGGGGTTGACCCGGTGAGGCCCCTTGAGCTGCCCCGATGAGGGACCCGAGGGTCCTCCTCGAGGGCTTCGGTTCGGCGATCCCCACCCCAATGGGGACCGCCGAACCCCGACCGCAGGGCTTCCGTCCGGGCGAGCCGACGGTTTCGGCCGCCCGCGCCGGGTGCCTGCGGGGTCGGGTCGCACGCCTGGGGTGGCGTGCGGGTCATGGGGGGCGCGCGAGGGGCGCCTCGGCGGGGGTCTGCACGGCGCGCCGGCCTGAACCCCGCCGTGACTGACGGCCGCGCCTCGGCCGGCCAAGGGAAGAGGGAGGCGGCAGGGCACGAGGGCCGCAGGGGCGCGGAGGACGACAGCGGGCGACGGGGGCGACAGGGCGGCCTCGTCGGCCACGCCACGCGCGCGAGACCAGGGGTGTCGCTAGCCAGGGAGAACGAGGACGTCCCGGTGCCGGTCCCGCGTCCGGCCCGCCTCGACGCGCGCGACCGGCCCCGGCACGAGCCACAACGGCGTGCGCCTGCTCACCGTCACCGCGTGCGCGTCGCCGTGCCGGGGCGCCCCGCCGTCCGCCGACGACCGGCTGGCCAGCACCCCACGCCCACCACCGGGCGGCGCCGGACGCACAGGCGTGTACCGCGCCCCGCCGTCCGCACGCTGCCCGACCTCTCCCTGGTGCACGGCGGCGCCCTCTCCCTGGTGCACCGCGGCGCCCGCACCGCCGAACGCCGACACGGCACCCGGCCCATGAGCAGCCGACCCCGCACGGGCATCCGTCCGTGGAGCCTCGGTCCTGGGGAGGGGCAACGTCTGCCCCGGAGGCACGGAGACGCCGGGCGGCTCGAACGCGACGGGCAGCTCGGGAACCCCGGGAAGCTCCGGCACCTCGGGGAGGGCGGGGAGTACGGGGGCTACGGGGAGGACGGGGAGAGCAGGAAGGGTGGGCAAGCCGGGAAGGGCGGGCAGGCCCAGGCCAGGAAGAACGGGAAGAACGGGAAGAGCGGGGCGTGCGGGGCCGTCGGCGAGCTCGGGCAGACGAGGCAGGTCCAGCGCGTCAGTCACATCGGACACGTCAGGTGCGCCTACCGCGTCGGACAGGTCAGCCACGTCGGCCGGGTCAGCCACGTCGGCCGGGTCAGCCGCGTCGGACGGATCAGCCACGTCGGATGCGTCAGGTGCGCCAGGGGAAGAGGGCGCCTGCGGCGCCGAAGGCCGCGAGGGCGACCCCGGTCGCGAAGGCGCCCCGGACGAAGCCGACGCCTTGCCCACAACCCGCCCGGCACTCTCGACCACAGGTCGCGCAACGCCCTCGACCACAGGCTGGACCGACTCCGCGGCCACCGGCGCGACCACCCGATCCCATGCCCCCGAGCCCGGAGCGCGTTCAGCCGCGTCCGCCCGCTCGCCGCACAAGACCCCCAGCACGAACAACCCACCCACCAGCAGGACCACGGGCAGCGCACGCCGCCGCGCCGCCCCGCGCACCACACGCGGGACGGCGCCGGACAGCGCGGCTGACCAGATCAAGAGGGGGAGGAACCTCCCGTGCGGCGGAACAAGTCACGCGTCGACGGCTACACGTCGACGACAACGCGGTACGGGCAAGCGGAGCCACCGCACCGCTGATGCGGCGTCGATCCTCGCTGTGACTCCCGAGGTTGCGCAAGCCCTGCGTTACCGATGGGTAGTCATGTCCCTTTTCGGAGGCCCCTCACGCGGCTCCCACCCGCTCCCCACCCGTCCCTCACCCAGCCGTCACGCGGTGTCCGGTATCGGCAGCGGCCGCTTCTCGATCGCCGCCGCCATCACCTCCGGAAACAGATCCGGCGTACAGGCGAAGGCCGGCGCCCCGAGCGCCGCCAGCGCGGCCGCGTGCTCCCGGTCGTACGCGGGCGCCCCCTCGTCGGACAGCGCCAGCAGCGTCACGAACTGCACCCCCGCCCCCTTCATCGCCGCCACCCTCTTCAGCATCTCGTTCCGAATCCCCCCTTCATAGAGATCGCTGATCAGCACGACCACCGTCTCCGCGGGCCGCGTGATCTGCGACTGGCAGTACGCGAGCGCGCGGTTGATGTCGGTACCGCCGCCGAGCTGCGTGCCGAAGAGCACGTCCACCGGGTCGTCAAGCTGGTCGGTGAGGTCGACGACCGCCGTGTCGAACACCACGAGTCGCGTGTTGATCGTCCGCATGGAGGCGAGCACCGCCCCGAACACCGACGCGTACACCACCGAAGCCGCCATGGATCCCGACTGATCGATACAGAGGATGACCTCCTTCTTGACTGACTGGGACGCCCGCCCGTAACCGATCAGCCGCTCCGGGACGACCGTTCCGTACTCGGGCAGGTAGTGCTTGAGGTTGGCCGCGATCGTGCGGTTCCAGTCGATGTCGTGGTGGTGCGGCCGGCTGATGCGCGCGCTCCGGTCGAGCGCGCCGCTGAGGGTGGCCCGCGTCCGGGTGGCGAGCCGCTTCTCCAGGTCCTCGACGACCTTGCGCACGACGGCCCGTGCCGTCTCCTTCGTCGTCTCCGGCATCGCCTTGTTCAGCGACAGCAGCGTGCCGACGAGGTGTACGTCGGCCTCCACGGCCTCCAGCATCTCTGGCTCCAGCAGCAGCGCCGACAGCCCCAGCCGGTCGATCGCGTCCCGCTGCATCACCTGTACGACGGACGACGGGAAGTACCTCCGGATATCCCCGAGCCAGCGCGCCACGGACGGCGCGGAGGCTCCCAGCCCGGCCGAACGCTCCTTGCCCGTCCGTGGCTTGTCCCCTTTTCCGTAGAGCGCGCCCAGCGCCTCGTCCATCGCGGCGTCCCGCCCGCCGAGCGCACACCCGGTGCCGTCCGCCGCGTCACCGCCGAGCACCAGCCGCCACCGACGCAACCGCTCCCGCGCGGCGTCGTCCGCCTCCGCCCCCACCAGGGCCCCCACAGTCATCCGGCCTCCTCCCCACGCACCCCACAGATCCCGCGCACTACACGGGTCCCGCGCACCACACGAATCCCACGGATCCTGCGGATCCCCTTCATGACGCCACCCCCACGAGTGCCGCGCCCCCCTCCGGTCCCGTCACTTCATCCAGGCCCAGCAGCAGCCGCACCACCGGCAGCACGGCATCGGCCCGCTCGGCGTCCAGGCCCCTGCCGAAGCCCGGTGCCGCTCCTCCACCCGCTTCCGCGCTGCCGCGTCGTCCCGGCCCGCGCCGCACCAACTCGCCCAGCGTCCTGCGGACCCCCGGCTCGTACGCCGAGAAGGTGCGCCGCAGCAGCGGCAGCACATCCGTGAACGCCTCCGCCGGCACCCCGGTCAGCCAACCGTCGACCAGCCCCAACAGCCGCTCGTCGTGCACCAGCAGCATTCCGCCGCCGCCCCCGCCGACGAACCCCTCGATCCACGCGGCCGCGTCCCCCGGGGGCGTCCCCCGCGACAGCACCAGCCCCATCAGCCGCGCCGCCTCGTCCTGCGCCAGCTCCCCGTCGTCCAGCAGCAGGCGCACCGCGCGTCCCCGGATCACGCCGGGCACGGTGTCCCGCGCGGAGAGCACCCGCAGCACCGCGTGCCACCGGCCGCGCAGGTCGGCGTGGACCGCCGCCGGTACCTCACCGAGCAGCCCCACCGCCGTGTGCACCGCGTCCAGATGACGCCGCATCTCCTCGGCCGCGTCCATGTCGAGCGCGGCACAGGCGGGCGGCAGCCCGACGAAGATCCGCTCCGCGAGGCCCGCGGCGACCTCGGCGAGTGCGCCGGTGTCCGTGGCCCGCACGTCGCCGTAGCGCAGCGAGCGCACCAGCGCCGGCAGCGCCTGCGCGAGATGGCCGACGTCGGTGTCGAGTGCCGCCCTGTCGGCGAGGATCCGCATCACCACCGGGAGCGCGTCCGGCAGTTCGGCCAGCAGGCACCGCTCGGCGAGGCCGGTGACCTCGGCGAGGCCCTGTGCCGTCGTGGCGTCGGTCTCCGTCTTGGCCGTCGCCGCGGCCGCCACGGTCGTCCCCCAGACCCCCGCCTCGGCCACCCGCACCGACAGCTCGGGCTCCCAGCGCAGCCGCCAGGTCTCCCGGAACGTCCCCGTGCTGCCCCGCGACGTCGCGGGCTCGCCCCACGTCACGCCCAGCAGCCGCAGCCGATGCAGCAGCCTGCTGCGCCCGGCGTCGGTCTCCTTGCGCAGATCGAGCTCCAGCTCCCGCTCCAACGCCTCCGGCTTCAGCCGCAACCGTCTTTGCAGCCGGGCGAGATCCCGCTGCAGCGGCATCGCGGGCGCCGCGTCCGGCACCTCGCCCAGGACGTCCCCCACCACCAGCCGGTCGTGCACCAGCGCGAGCGGCACGTCGGACCCCTCGCACATCACCGCCCGCACCGCGTCCGTGGTCTCACCGAGTCCGGCCAGCGGGCGCCCGCGCATCGCGGCGAGCGTCTCCGCCAGCCGTACCGCCTCGATGACGTGCGCCGAGGAGACGCTCCGGTCCTCGTCCCGCAGCAGCCCCGCGACCTTCGTCATCCATCGCTCGACGGGCCGGTCCGGGGCCGAGAACAGGTGCCCGTACCACCCGGGCGAGTCGATCCCCGCGCCGTAGCCGCCGGCCCTCGCGAGTCGGCGATTCGTCCACGGCACCCATGTCATGTCGACCTTGACCTTGGGCAGCCCCTTCACCAGGGCGCGGTCGGCCGCGACCGTGGGCCTCTGCCGCAGCGCGGGGACGTGCCACGCCCCGCACACCACAGCGACACCGCCCTCGAACTCCCGCTGTGCCGTCCGCACCTGGAGCCGCATGTAGGCCTCCCGGACCAGGTCCCGGTCGTGTCCCCCGCTCCCGTACACCTCCCGCAGCGCCCCCATCGCCTCCTCGACCACGGTGAACGGAGCGAACGCGTCACCCGCGCCGAGCCCTCGATGCTCGACGACGTCCTCCCACCAGCGCTCGGCGTCGTCGTAGCCGGCGGCCTCGGCGAGCACGCCGATCGGGTCGATCCTCACGCCCTCCCGAGCTCCGGTGTCGGGATCGTCACCGGCACCCGCATCCGCATCCGCCTCCGCATGGGCCGCCGGGGCGTCGGACTCCGCCTCGGGCCCGCTCCCCCACACCAGCGTGTGTGTGGCCGGCAGGTCGATGAAGCGGGCCGGGACGTCGTGCTCCAGGGCCCACCGGATCGCGACCCACTCCGGGGAGAACTCGGCCAGCGGCCAGAACGCCGAACGGCCGGGCTCGTCCACGGCATGGGCGAGCAGCGCGACCGGCGGCCGCATCTCCTCGTCGCCCGCCAGCTCGATCAGCGCATCGGCCTCGGGCGGACCCTCGATCAGCACGACCCGCGGCCGGGCCGCGTCCAGCGCCGCCCGTACGGCCCGAGCCGACCCCGGCCCGTGATGCCGTACGCCGAGCAGCAGCGGCTCGGCGCCGGACCATCCGCCGCCCGCGTCCTCAACACCCGTCACGCCGTCCCCCTCGCCTCCGAGGCCACCCCAGGTCGTCGTCCTCACCCACGGCGCCACACCTCCTCGCGACCGCCGTCCGCCCTCCTCCGACGCTCATGCGCTCACCTCACGGCAGGCCCGGTAGAAGTCCTTCCAGCCGTCCCGCTCGCGCACGACCGCCTCCAGGTACTCCTGCCACACGACCCGGTCGGCCGCCGGATCCCGGACCACCGCGCCGAGGATGCCCGCGGCGACGTCGCTCGGCCGGAGCACGCCGTCCCCGAAGTGGGCGGCGAGCGCCAGGCCGTTGGTGACGACGGAGATCGCCTCCGCGGTCGAGAGGGTGCCGCTGGGCGACTTCACCTTCGTACGGCCGTCGGCCGTGATCCCGTCCCGCAGCTCCCGGAAGACCGTCACCACCCGCCGGATCTCGTCGACGCCTTCGGGCACGGCCGGCAGGTCGAGGGAGCGGCCGAGCTGGTCGACACGGCGAGAGACGATGTCGACCTCGGCCTCGACGCTGTCCGGCAGCGGCAGCACCACGGTGTTGAAGCGGCGGCGCAGCGCGCTGGACAGCTCGTTGACCCCGCGGTCACGGTCGTTGGCCGTGGCGATCAGGTTGAAGCCCCGGACGGCCTGCACCTCCTGCCCCAGCTCCGGTATCGGCAGCGTCTTCTCCGACAGGATCGTGATGAGCGTGTCCTGCACGTCGGCCGGGATCCGGGTCAGCTCCTCGACCCGGGCGGTCATCCCCTCGGCCATGGCCCGCATGACGGGGCTGGGTACCAGGGCGTCGCGGCTCGGACCGTGGGCGAGCAGCTGCGCGTAGTTCCAGCCGTAGCGGATCGCCTCCTCCGGGGTGCCGGCGGTGCCCTGGACCAGCAGGGTCGAGTCGCCGCTGACCGCCGCGGCCAGGTGCTCGGAGACCCAGGTCTTCGCGGTGCCTGGCACACCGAGCAGCAGCAGGGCACGGTCGGTGGCGAGCGTGGTGACGGCGACCTCGACGATGCGGCGCGGGCCCACGTACTTCGGTGTGATCACTGTGCCGTCGGGCAGGGTGCCGCCCAGCAGGTACGTGGCGACCGACCACGGCGACAGCTTCCAACGGGCCGGGCGCGGCCGGTCGTCCTGCGCGGCCAGCGCGGCGAGCTCCCCCGCGAAGGCGTCCTCGGCATGCGGTCGCAGCGCCTGGGTCTCTTGCTCGGGCGTGGTCTCGGTCAGCTCGACGGATGTCGTTTCCACGGACACAGACATGGCTGAGTCCCCCTCCAGCTCGGCCGGTTCGGATCTGGCATCCACGTTGCACCACACCACTGACAATGCGCTCTGACCCGCACGAACGCACTCGCGGGGTCGATTGTCAGTGGGGGGATCTACCGTCGAAGACATGACTCAGCAGGGGGTGCGCTGGACCGCGGATCAGGTGCTGGCACTGGCGCCTGACGCCACGTCACGCAAGGCGGGAAGCAAACTCGGAGCGGCCGGGCCGTGGTCCGAGACGGGGAGTTCCGAGGAGGGGACGGTATGGGGACTGTGCAAGGGCAGCGGCAGCAAGCCGTACCAGACGGTCATCGACATCGCGGACGCGACCGGCCCCGCGTACAAGTGCAGTTGCCCGAGCCGCAAGTTCCCGTGCAAGCACGCGCTCGGGCTGCTGCTGCTCTGGTCGGGCGACGACGGCGCGGTGCCGCCGGGCCAGGCGCCGGACTGGGCGGAGCAGTGGATCGCCGGCAGACGGGAACGCGCCGCGGAGAAGCGGACGTCGGGCACCGCGGCTTCTCCTGCCGCCGCAGCTGATCCGGAGGCCGCCCGGCGCCGGGCCGAACGCCGCGCCGAGCGGATCACGGCGGGTGCGACCGAGCTGGAGCAGCGTCTGACGGACCTGCTGCGCGGCGGCCTGGCCGCTGCCGAGCAGGCGGGGTACGGGCTGTGGGAGGAGACCGCGGCCCGCATGGTCGACGCCCAGGCACCCGGGCTGGCATCTCGGGTACGGGAGTTGGGCGCGGTTCCGGGGTCGGGACCGGGCTGGCCGGTGCGGCTGCTGGAGGAGTGCGCGCTCCTCCACCTTCTCGACCAGGGCTGGCTGCGTCGCGACCGGTTGCCGGAGCCCCTGGCGGCGACGGTCCGCTCCCGGATCGGCTTGCCCGCCGCGGCGGACGGCCCGCCGGTGCGCGACCGCTGGCTGGTCCTCGCCCAGTACGACACGGCGGACACGCGGCTGACGACGCGTCGGATCTGGCTGCACGGCGTGGAGTCCGACCGCACCGCCCTTCTCCTCTCCTACGGGGTGGCGGGCCGCGCTCCGGAGCTCGCGCTGCCGGTCGGCCTGGCCCTGGAGGCGGAGGTGTCCGCCTACCCGGGGGCGGGTCAGGCGCGGGCGGCCCTCGGCGAACGGTTCGCTCCACCGGCACCGGCGGCGGTACGACCCGGGGGCGTGACGACCGCCGAGGCCGCCGCCCGCTACGGGGAGGCCCTGCGTGCCGACCCCTGGCTCGACTCGGTTCCGGTGACCCTGGAGCGCGTCATACCGACCCCGGACGGCGACTCCTGGCAACTGGCGGACGCCGACGAGGACGCCGCACTGCCCCTCACGCCGGCCGCCCGCTCCCGCGCCGGCCTCTGGCGGCTCGTCGCCCTCTCGGGCGGAGCGCCCGTCAAGGTCTTCGGCGAGTGCGGACATCAGGGCTTCACCCCGCTGACCGCTTGGGCGGGGGACGAGGGAGCGGCGGTAACGCTGTGCTGACCGCTCCCCTCCCCTCCCCATCGGACCCGAGAGGACTCTCGTGAACAGGACCACGATCCCGGTGACCCCACCGGCCCCGGGCATCACAGCCGACGACGGACGGACGAGCACCACCGGCGACCACGGTCGCGCAGGTGAAACCCAGCACCACGGACACGTGAGCGCCACCCTCTGGGAGGACCTGGTCACCACCGCCCTGCTGGGCACGGACCGCCGCACCCCGCCGCCAGCTGTCTCCACGCCGGACCGCGAAGCACCGGTGGCGCTGCTGGACGCCGCCGCCGCGGAGACCGTACGCCGCAGGGCCGGCCTGCGTCCCGCGCGACCGGCACCCCGGCCGGAACCCGCCCCGGAAGACCCGCGTCCACCGCTCCCCGCCGCCGCGGCCCGCAGACTCGCCCTGCTGCTGGCCGACCGTCCTGGCGTGTCCGGCGGGGGCCGCCGAGGCACGGCGCCGGATCTCATGGAGCTGTTGCCCCAGTGGCTCGCGCTGGCCAACGCCCACCACTACGCGGCACCCCCGGAAGCGCTGCCGGCCCTGCTGGACGCGGCGCGCGGCAGAACGGACCTCCGCCCCGCCGCCCTGGCCTTCGCGGGCCCGCGCGCGCTGTGGCTGGCGCGACTGAACCAGGAGTGGCGTTTCGCCCTGCGCGCGACCCCGGGCGGAGGCACCGCGCTGCCGCACCTTGAGGACACGGCGAAGGTGCAACAGCTCTGGCAGGAGGGGCTGTTCGCGGAGCGGGTCTCGCTCCTGGGCGCACTGCGCGCCCAGGCACCCGCCACCGCGCGGGAGCTGCTCGCGTCGACCTGGTCGACGGAACGGGCCGAGGACCGCCTGATGTTCCTCGACTCCCTGCGCAAGAAGCTCACCGCCGAGGACGAGCCGTTCCTGGAGCAGGCCCTGGCCGACCGCAGCCGCAACGTACGGGCGACCGCGGCGGAGCTGCTCTCCGCACTCCCCGGTTCGGCGCTCGCCGCGCGGATGGCGGTCCGGGCCGGTGCCTGCGTGGCCGTGGACCACACGGGCGCGGACCGGGCGGGGGACGCGCCGTCGCTCACCGTCGAGGCGCCGCACGAATGCGACGCGGGCATGGAACGCGACGGCGTGATCGCCAAGGCACCGGCGGGCCGGGGTGAGCGCTCCTGGTGGTTCGGGCAGCTGGTGGAGGCGGCGCCGCTCGCGACCTGGCGGGAACGGCTGGGCGGCCGTACGCCCGAGGAGATCGTGGCACTCCCCGTGGCCGACGACTGGCAGACCGAGCTGCACGCCGCGTGGTGCCGGGCGGCGGTCAGACAGCGCGATGCCGCCTGGTCCCGCGCCCTGCTCGGCGCGCCCTCGGCCCCGGAGGCGGGCGGCCCCGGCGCGGTCTCGCTGGCCGAGCGGGCCAAGCTGCTGGACACCCTGGGGGCCGGGCCGCGGGCCGACTGGGTAGCGGAATTCATCGCCGCACACGGCCTGTCCGAGGCGTTCCAACTGCTGGGCGTCTGCGCGGTGCCGTGGTCCGCTCCCCTGGGACGGGCGGTCGTCGACGCCCTCGACATCGCGCGGGACGCGGGGAGTTATCCCTGGAGCTTCAGCGGGGTGATGGGTTTGGCGGAGCGCTGCCTCGACCCGTCCGAGGCCAGCCGTCTCGACGGCCTGCTGGCGATACCCGAGGAGGCGGAGAACGCGTCACCGGGAGCGGGCGGCTACTGGGCAGAGGCCTTCCAGCGCCTGGTGACGACCCTGCGGCTGCGGGCCGCGCTGGCCGCCGAGCTGAGTCCCTGACCCGCCCCGCGAGGGATCCCAGCCGCCACCCCCGCCTCCCCCACCATCCGAACGGCCCCATCACTCGAACGGCCCCATCAACCCGGACCGACCGCACATCAGGGACCCACCGGCCCCGCCGAGGCACCGCCCCGGCGATCACGGAAACGAGGCACGTACGGATCCCCGACCCGCCCCCGCCCCACCCCCGTCACCCGAATGGAGCAACCGACCAGAACCACACCTCAGTGCCCCGAAAACACCCCGCCCCGGCGGCCCGGCGAACTGCGGCGCACGAACACCCCACCCCGCCCCACCAGGGCAGACCTCACGCCTCCGCGGGCTGGCGCACGTTCGCCCGGACCCATTCCACGATGGAGGCGGTCGTCGCGCCGGGCGTGAAGATCGCGGCGACACCCTTCTCCTTCAGCGGAGCGATGTCCCCCTCGGGAATGATCCCGCCGCCGAAGACCAGGATGTCCTCCGCCTCACGTTCCTTGAGGAGGTCGATCACGGCGGCGAACAGCGTGTTGTGCGCCCCGGACAGGATCGACAGCCCGATGGCGTCGGCGTCCTCCTGGATCGCGGTGTCGACGATCTGCTCGGGCGTCTGGTGCAGGCCGGTGTAGATGACCTCCATACCGGCGTCGCGCAGCGCCCGCGCGATCACCTTGGCCCCGCGATCGTGACCGTCGAGCCCCGGCTTGGCCACCACCACGCGGATCGGACCGGCTGCCACACCCATCACTGCCTCCATGAAGCGAATACATCCATCCGTACCGACAAGTACCGCACAGATCCCTGATGCCCGTACGCGTGGCGCGCCACCCGCGCCGAGGGCCCCGGCGCGTGCCGGCGGGCCCCACCTCCACCGAGGAAGTGAACGAACGTTATCGCTAGCAGCCCATCACCGGCAGTTTTACGATGTGGACCGAGGGGGAAATCACATAGTGGGACACATTCGTACGCGCGGAGTTCAGGCACCCCGCGCAACGGGAGCCGCAACGAGGCGCCCCACCCCCGCGCCGCGAGCCGCGCGCCGCGGACGGTGAGGCACATCGACGCAGGTACGAAGGGCATCAACGGCACGTAGCGCAGGCCACACAATCCATCACCGAGATCCCATCAGCCTCACCGCACTCAAGAGGCCTCACGCAAAGGCACAGCGCAGAACAACAGCAGACAGGCGGCAGCGACCGCACAGCGCGCGACCCGCCGCCGGAGCACCGGGACAACTGAACCTGCACATCCGTTCCACCCCCGCACCAACCCGTATCCCGCGCAGATCCCGAACCACCCAGCGCCCCGCGCCCACCCTTCGCGCCCCGTCGATCATCGATCCTCCACCGCGACTCCCACGGACGCACACGACGGACAGAGACGTCCACCGTGTGCCGACGGGAGGTCGGCCATGAAGGTCACGCAGGTCACCAGGGCTCTGCAGCCCTTTGAACCGCTCTACCGCCAGCTGCTCCCGATCCCGGGCAGCCTCGCGGGACTGTCCATGGCCCTGCTGAAAGCCACCGCCCTGGAGATCGCGATCCTGGCCGGGCACCTGATCCTGTACCCCTCCGGCATCATCCAGGAGCGCCGCGCGCCGGCCGTCCGGCTCCCCGTCCCCGAGGGCGCCGCCCAGCTCCCCACGGACAGCAAGCCCCCGGTCGTCCTGCTGCACGGCTTCATCGACAACCGGTCGGTCTTCCTGCTCCTGCGCCGCTCCCTGGCCCAGCACGGCAGGGACCAGGTCGTCTCCCTGAACTACTCCCCGCTGACCTGCGACATCCGCACGGCCGCCAAACTGCTCGGCCGGCACATAGAGGAGATCTGCGAGCGCACCGACAGCGACCAGGTGGACATCGTGGGCCACAGCCTGGGTGGGCTGATAGCCCGCTACTACGTGCAGCGGCTCGCCGGTGACGCCCGCGTCCGCACGCTCGTCACGCTCGGTACGCCGCACTCCGGGACGCGGGTCGCGCCGCTGGCGAACGCGCACCCCATAGTGCGCCAGATGCGCCCCGGCTCCACCGTCCTCGACGAGCTGGCGCTGCCCACGCCCGGCTGCCGTACGCGGTTCGTGAGTTTCTGGAGCGACCTCGACCACCTGATGGACCCGCTGGAAGCGGCCTGCCTGGACCATCCCGACCTGCTGTCGCAGAACGTCCGGGTCACCGGCATCGGCCACCTGGCGCTTCCCGTGCACCCCGCCGTCGCATCCGGCATACGCCAGGCCCTCGACGGCACGTACGACGGTCCCGCGCAGGACACCGAGCCTTCCGCCCCCGCCACCGCCCACGACGGTGGTCTCACCGTGGCCTGACGGATCCCCCGCCGGTGTCCGTCCCGTCGCCCACGCGTCACCCGTCGGCCCCTGGCCGTCGTTCTCCGGACACCTGACGGCCACCGGGCAGCAGGGCCAACTCACCACCTCGGCACAGCCATCGACGTCGAACATTCTTCGAACACAGCCCCAAAGCCGTGCCCACAGTCCCCCGAAACACGGCCGAATGCCCGTTTCCTGCGCGCGCGAAACCTGCAGAAGATTGTCGTGCCCGCGTACCGCCGGGTACAGTCGCCGCACTGCTCTGCCAGCCCCTGTTGTCGAGGCGAAAGAGAAGTTGGTGAACGACCGTCACCCGTCGGGGTCCATGACCACCCCGGCTCCGGCTTCCGAAGCCGCCTCGGCGCACTACGCGTCGTACGCCCCGGAAGCCCAGTACGGCGACTTCACCCCATATGCCGCCTACCCCGCCGCCGAATTCGGTGTCGGCGGCCACCCCGCTCCGCACGCCCCGACCGCCACCACGACCTTCGAGGCCGACCCCCTCTTCGGGGTCCTCACGGGAAGCGGTCACGGCACCGGCACGTACGACGCGACGCAGTGGTCCACCGGCGGCCACCACACGGTCGGCTACGACCCTTACGCGGCCCAGCACCCGACCGCCTACGAGACCGGCGCCTACGACGCCACCGCCTGGACCGGCGGAGACCACCAGCAGCTCCCCCTCATCCCGCCGCAGGCCGGCTCGGTCGACGCCAGCGGTCAGTGGGACGCGAGCGCGTGGCTCCAGCCCGAACAGGGCGGCCCCGCCGACCCGACCCAGCAGTGGGCGTGGGGCACGCAGGTCTTCGACACCGGCGCCTACGACGCCACGCAGTGGAACTCCGACGGCGGCGGGCGCGGCAGCGGGCACACCGAGGACTTCGAGCAGCACTCGGAGGCGTTCGAGCAGCACGCCGAGGCCTTCCACCACCCGACCGAGTCGTTCCCCCAGCAGTCGGACCCGCTGTCCCAGCAGGCGGAGTCGTTCCCTCAGCAGGCCGGCTCGTTCGACCCGCACATCGGTGAATTCGACCCGCACACCGGGGAGTTCACCCAGCAGAACAACGACTTCGAGCAGCACGCGGTCCCCTTCGACCAGCTGGCGACCGCGACGTTCGAGCAGGTCGACCCCGGTGAAGCCGGCCACGGCCGGGCGGACGGCACCGGCGAAGGGCCCGATGCCCCTGTCCTTCTCGACGACCAGGAGGAGGTCACCCCTCTCCCGGCGGGCCGTGCGGCCGGTCGCAGCGGGTCCCGCTCCCGTCGTCGTTCGCCCGCCAAGCGGTCCGCGCTGCTGACGGTCGCCGTGCCCTCGGCGTGCGTGATGGGCGTGGCGGGTATCGCCGCCGCCTCCGTCGGCACCTTCACCGGGGACGAGCAGGACGCCAGCACGACGACGACGGCCGCGGACGCGCAGGCGGTGAAACCATCCGCCGCCAACAACCAGCTGGACACCCAGCTCGCGAGCCTCACCGCGGAGGCGGACGACTTCGGCGACCGCGTCAGCCGCACGCAGGAACGCATCGACCTCAAGGCGCAGCAGGAGGCCGAGAAGAAGCGCGCGGCGGAGGAGGCGGCCCGCAAGGAGCGGCTGCGCCCGAAGTTCGCGCTGCCGGTCGCACAGCACGGGCTCAGCGCCTACTACGGGCAGTCCGGCATCAACTGGATGTCCGTGCACACCGGCATCGACTTCCCCGTCGCGTACGGCACGACGGTGATGGCCGCGACGGACGGCACGGTCCGCACCGAGTACAACAGCGCGTACGGCAACATGCTGATCGTGACGGCGATGGACGGCACGGAGACGTGGTACTGCCACCTCTCCAGCTACCAGGTCGCCTCCGGTACGACCGTCAAGGCCGGCGACGCGATCGCGTTCTCCGGCAACTCCGGCAACTCGACCGGCCCGCACCTGCACTTCGAGGTGCGCCCCGGCGGCGGCGCGGCGATCGACCCGCTGTCCTGGCTGCGCAGCCACGGGATCGACCCCTCGTAACGCGTCCCGCGCAGCAGGGCGGGGGCTCCGCGACGGACGGCGGAACCCCCGGATCCGGCCCGTGCGGCTACAGCTTCTCCACCGGCGCGTACCGCAGCAGCAACCGCTTCGGCTTGGTGTCCCCGAAGTCGATCGTGGCTTCGGCGTTCGCACCCGTGCCCTTCACCGCGACCACGGTGCCGAGCCCGAACTGGTCGTGCGTGACCCGGTCCCCCACCGCCAGCGCGACGACGGGCTGTTCGGCCGTCCGCCGGGTGGCGAAACCCGACGCGCCGGACGCCGAGGAGCGTGAGCGGGACGAGGACAGGGAGGCCGCCACGGCCGACACCGGGCCCGCGGGGGCGGCGGGGGCGCCCGTGCGCTTCCAGTCCAGGTGCGCTCCCGGGATCTCCTCCAGGAAGCGGGACGGCGGGTTGTACTGCGGCTGGCCCCAGGCGCTGCGCATCACCGACCGGGTGAGGTACAGCCGCTCGCGGGCGCGGGTGATGCCGACGTAGGCGAGCCGCCGTTCCTCCTCCAGTTCCTTGGTCTGGCCGAGGGCGCGCATGTGCGGGAAGACGCCGTCCTCCATGCCGGTGAGGAAGACGACCGGGAACTCCAGTCCCTTGGCGGTGTGCAGCGTCATCAGCGTGATGACGCCGTCGCCGTCCTCCTCGTCGGGGATCTGGTCGGAGTCGGCGACCAGCGCGACCTGCTCAAGGAAGTCGGCCAGCGTCCCGGCCTCGCCCTCCGCGCGCTCCTGCTCGAACTCCAGGGCGACGGCGGCGAGTTCCTGGAGGTTCTCGATCCGGGTCTCGTCCTGGGGGTCGGTGGAGGTCTGCAACTCGGCCAGATAGCCGGTGCGTTCCAGCACGGCCTCCAGGATCGTCGCCGGGCCGACGCCGGAGTCCACGATCGTGCGGAGGTCCTCCATCAGCGTGTTGAACCGCTTGACGGCGTTCGTGGAGCGGGCGGCCATGCCGTACGCCTCGTCGACCCGCTTGAGCGCCTGCGGGAAGCTGATCTTCTCGCGCTGGGAGAGCGCGTCGATCATGGCTTCCGCCCGGTCCCCGATGCCCCGCTTGGGAACGTTGAGGATCCGGCGCAGCGGCACCGAGTCCTCCGGGTTCGCGAGCACCCGCAGGTAGGCCAGGACGTCCCTGACCTCCTTGCGCTCGTAGAAGCGGACGCCGCCGACGACCTTGTAGGGCAGTCCGACGCGGATGAAGATCTCTTCGAAGACACGGGACTGGGCGTTCGTGCGGTAGAAGACCGCGACGTCGCCCGCCTTGGCGTCGCCGGCGTCCGTCAGACGGTCTATCTCGTCGGCGACGAACTGCGCCTCGTCGTGCTCGGAGTCGGCGACGTAGCCGGTGATGCGCGCGCCCGAGCCGGCGTTGGTCCACAGGTTCTTGGGGCGGCGGGACTCGTTGCGCTCGATGACGGCGTTGGCGGCGGAGAGGATCGTCTGCGTGGAGCGGTAGTTCTGCTCCAGCAGGATCGTCGTGGCGTTCGGGTAGTCCTCCTCGAACTGGAGGATGTTGCGGATGGTCGCGCCGCGGAAGGCGTAGATCGACTGGTCCGCGTCGCCCACCACGCACAGTTCGGCGGGCGGCAGCTCGTCCGGGCCGGGCGGTACGTCGACGTCCTCGGGGGCTCGCTCGCCGGTGCCGACGAGCTCGCGCACCAGGGCGTACTGGGCGTGGTTGGTGTCCTGGTACTCGTCGACCAGGACGTGCCGGAAGCGGCGGCGGTAGTGCTCGGCGACGTCCGGGAAGGCGCGGAGCAGGTTGACCGTCGTCATGATCAGGTCGTCGAAGTCGAGGGCGTTGGCCTCGCGCAGGCGTGACTGGTACAGCGCGTAGGCCTGGGCGAGGGTCTTCTCGAAGCCTCCCCCAGACTCCGTCTGGGAGGTGCCCCCAGTGGCCTGGGCGGCGAAGTCCTCCTCGTCGATCAGCTCGTTCTTGAGGTTGCTGATCTTGGCGCTGAAGGACTTGGGCGGGTAGCGCTTGGGGTCGAGGTCCAGGTCGCGGCAGACCAGGGACATCAGGCGCTTGCTGTCGGCGGCGTCGTAGATCGAGAAGGACGACGTGAAACCGAGCTTCTTGGACTCCCGGCGCAGGATGCGCACGCAGGCGCTGTGGAAGGTCATCACCCACATCGCGTTGGCCCGGGGGCCGACCAGTCGCTCGACGCGCTCCTTCATCTCGCCCGCGGCCTTGTTGGTGAAGGTGATCGCGAGGATCTGGCCGGGGTGCACCCCGCGCTCGGCGAGGAGGTGGGCGATGCGGTGGGTGAGGACACGCGTCTTGCCGGAGCCCGCGCCCGCCACGATGAGCAGGGGGGACCCGGCGTGCACGACGGCGGCGCGCTGGTTGTCGTTCAGCCCCTCCAGGAGCGTGGCGGCGTCCAGGGCGGGGCGCGGGGCGCCGTCGCGGTAGTAGGCGTCCCGGTCCGGAGGCGCGTCGAACTTCCCGCCGAACAGATCGTCCGGCAACGACTCCGGAGCGTGATCGTCCTCGGGCGGTGACGGAGGCTCCTCATGGGCCCGTGGGGCCTGGAGGTCCGCCAGGAAGCTGTCGTCAAAGAGGCTGCTCATCGCTCTCCGAGTCTAGGGCGCCCCACCGACAACCCGCTGCCGCCCCGGAAACATCCCGGGCCCCGGGGCCGACGGCCACCGCGGGCCCGGCCCGCCACCGCCCGGCCCGCCGTCACCAGGACCTCGGCGCCGACCAGCGCTCACGGTCCGAACACGACCTCGCGCGGCGCGTGACCACTGACTGAAGGTCACGAAAATGTATCGGGCATATCACCCACCAACCTTCACACGGGCCACACGAGTTGGCTACGGTGCCGGACAGGCCGCACGACTCTTACCGGCGAACGTCGCCGGGCCGCGCGGCCTCCGCCGAGTCCGATGCGCCCAAGGCAGCCGGAGCCGGGGACCCACCGAACTTGGGGTGAATCGACCCAAATCCCTCCGGGGAGCGGGTCGTAGGGCAACCCTTCCGAACCACCCGCCCGAACCCGACAGCTAACCCGGTAGGCGGCAGATGGAAGGAGTCGCCTCCTTTGGCGTCGCACCGCAAGTCGCGCCCCACCGGCGCGCGGGTGGCAGGCATACGCACACCGGCCCTCGCCACCGCTGCCCTGACCTCCGTGGCCCTGCTCTCCCAGACCGCCCATGCCGAGCCCTCGGCCGACGACAAGCCGAGCCTCGAGGAGGTCGAGAAGAAGGTCGACGATCTCTACCGACAGGCGGAGTCGGCGACCGAGAAGTACAACGCGGGCAAGGAGAAGACCGCGAAACAGCGCAAGCGCGTCGACACCCTCCTGGACGACGTCGCCCAGCGCACCCAGAAACTGAACGAGGCGCGTGAGGAACTGGGGACGTACGCGGCCGCCCAGTACCGCACCGGGGCCTCCGTCCCCGACACCGCCACCTTCCTGCTCGCCGACTCCCCGCAGGACTACTTCGACCAGAACCAGCTGATGGGCCGTCTGACCAACCGCCAGAAGGGCGCGGTCGACGAGTACTTCAGCGAGCAGTCGGCGACGATGAAGAAGCGCCAGGAGGCCACACGGAGCCTGGAGACGCTCACCGAGTCGCAGAGCGATCTTCAGTCGGCCAAGGCCACCGTCCAGAAGAAGCTCGCCGACGCGCGGCAGCTGCTGTCGGACCTGACCGCCGAGGAGAAGGCCCGCCTCGCGGCGATCGAGAAGAAGAAGCAGGAGGAGGCCGAGCGCAAGGCCGCCGAGCTCGCCCGGCAGCAGGCGGAGGAGCAGCGGCGCCAGGAGGCGGCCCAGCAGGAGCAGGAGTCCTCGGGCGCCGGTTCCTCGGGCGCCGGTTCCTCGGCCGGCACGGGCACCGAGTCCGGCTCCGGCGACTCCGCCTCGGACACCGGGTACGCCACCAAGGCGGAGAAGGCGCTCGCCTTCGCCCGCGCGCAGATCGGCAAGCCGTACGTCTGGGGTGCCACCGGCCCCGAGTCCTACGACTGCTCAGGCCTCACCCAGGCCGCGTGGAAGGCCGCCGGCGTCACCCTCCCGCGCACCACCTACGACCAGGTCGACGCCGGCACGACGGTCTCCGTCGCCGCCGCCCGGCCGGGCGACCTGATCTTCTTCTACGACGACGTCACCCACGTCGGCCTGTACATCGGCAACGGCATGATGATCCACGCCCCGAAGCCCGGCGCGTACGTCCGCGAGGAGTCCGTCTACTACGACGGCGAGTCCTCCATCCACAGCGTGGTCCGCCCGGCCTGACACCGGCGCCCCCAGGCGGTCGCGGAGGCGGCCGAAGGGCTCACACGCGCGCGTGCGGCGGTTTCCGCGGCACGCGCGCGTGGGACGGGCGTCAGGTCCAGAGCACGGCGATGAAGACGTTCGCCGCGGTCAGCAGTCCCACCAGGCCGAACATGCCCTTGTCGACCTTCTCGTCGTCCCGCTTCACGTAGACCAGGCCGAGGATCACGATCAGCAGCGCCAGTTTCACGCCGATCTTGATGTTGTCGACGGGCTGGTCGTCCGCCTGGTTCAGGCCGACCAGGATCACGCCGGTGACCAGCATGGTCAGTGCGCCGTGCAGCATCGCCGGGACGAATCGCGCGGTGCCCTGGCCCATCGCCTTCATCTGGGTCAGGAAGCCACCGAGGAGGGCGGCGATGCCGATGATGTGCAGGCCGACGAAGAGGTGGATGAGTACGTCCATGGGGCCGGAGCCTAATCAGGAGGGGCGCGCCCGCCCCACACCGGGCTGCCCCACACCCTGCGGCCCGGCGGCGGGCCTCCCGGCACCGGGCCGCCCCCGGCGCAAGGCGTCTGCATATATGCGCCCCATAGCAGCCCCGCGCTCCCGCCCGGCCCGGAATCGCCGCATCGGTCATCGCGCCGCGTGAAGACGTCGGCGCCGAAACGCGCGCCCGATCACATACGGTCACCCACCGTTCCCCTGGCGTCACTTCCGCACAAGGCGTCACCACCACGACACGCCCGGGTTTAGCGTCCTCCACCAGGTGACCGGCTCCCCACCGCCGCCCCTGGCCAGAGGCGGCAGCCGGACACCACCGCCGAAAGGTCCGGCGGCGCCCCGCATCCCCTGTGCGGGGCGCCGCCGGACGCGTCAGCCGCCCCGGCGCGGTCGTACGTCCACCCGGTGGCCGTACGGACCGGCGGTCGCCCGAGTCGTACGAAAGGACGTGCAGTCCACGTGGCAGCCCACCGCAAGCCCCGACCACGCTCGGCCAACGGCACCAAGGCCCGCACGGCGGCGACGATCGCCCTCGCGGGCGCGGCGACCGCGACGGGCCTCGACGGGATCGGCCACGCCGAGCCCCAGCTGACGCCGGAGCAGGTCAAGGCCAAGGTGGACAGGCTGTACCAGGAGGCGGAGGTCGCCACCGAGAAGTACAACGGCGTGCAGGAGGAGGCCCGGGCGGCACGCAAGCGGCTGGGCGGCCTCCAGGACGAGGCGGCCCGCAAGGAGGTGCGGCTCAACTCGGCGCGGGACGCGCTCGGTTCGTACGCGGCCGCCCAGTACCGCGACGGCGGCCTGGACCCCGCGCTGCAACTGGCCCTCTCCGACGACCCGGACCGGTATCTCGACGGTGCCGCCTTCGCCGAACGCGCCGGTGACCGGCAGGCGGCCGCCGTCACACGCGTCCGCAGACAGCTGAGGGAGATCGAGCAACTGCGCGGAGCCGCCCGCGTCGAACTGGCCTCCCTCCAGTCCCGGCAGGCCGAGCTGAACCGGCACAAGAGGACCGTCACCGGCAAGCTGGACGAGGCGCGGCGGTTACTGTCCCGGCTGACGGCCGAGGAGCGGGCCCGCTTCGCCGAGGGCGACGGCACCGACCGCGCCTCGCGCGCCTCGACGGCCGGCCGCGACGCCCTGGAGGCCCCGGGCTCCGCCACGACGGCGGCGCCCAGCTCCCGGGCCGCCGCGGCCGTCTCGTACGCCTACCAGAAGCTCGGCAGCCCCTACGTCTGGGGTGCCACCGGCCCCGACGCCTTCGACTGCTCGGGCCTGACGCAGGCCGCGTACCGCTCCGCCGGGGTGGCCCTGCCCCGCACCACCTACGCCCAGATCGACGCCGGCCGTCGCGTCTCGCGCTCCGAACTGGCCCCCGGCGACCTGGTGTTCTTCTACTCCGGCATCAGCCACGTGGGCCTCTACGTCGGCAACGGCCAGATGATCCACGCGCCCAATCCCTCGGCCCCGGTGCGCCTGGCACCGATCGACCAGATGCCGTTCGCCGGGGCGACCAGGGTGGTGTGACGCGGGCTCGTCACACCAGCCGACGGGCCGTCGCCCAGCGGGTCAGCTCGTGCCGGTTGGAGAGCTGGAGCTTGCGCAGCACCGCCGAGACGTGCGACTCGACCGTCTTCACCGAGATGTACAGCTGCTTGGCGATCTCCTTGTAGGCGTAGCCGCGGGCGATCAGGCGCAGGACCTCCCGCTCGCGCTGGGTGAGGCGGTCGAGGTCCTCGTCGACCGGCGGCGCGTCGGTGGAGGCGAAGGCGTCGAGCACGAAGCCGGCCAGACGCGGCGAGAAGACCGCGTCGCCCTCCTGGACCCGGAAGATCGAGTCGACCAGGTCGGTACCCGTGATCGTCTTGGTGACGTACCCCCGCGCGCCGCCGCGGATCACGCCGATCACGTCCTCGGCCGCGTCCGAGACGGACAGCGCCAGGAAACGGACCGGCTGCTCGGGGTCGGCCATCAACGGAGCGCAGCGGCGCAGCACTTCGACGCCGCCCCCGCCCGGCAGGTGCACGTCGAGGAGGACGACCTCGGGGCGGGTCGCGGTGATGACCGTGACCGCCTGGTCGACGTCCGCGGCCTCGCCGACGACCTCGACGCCGGTCTCGTCGGTCCGGCCGATCTCGGCCTGCACGCCCGTGCGGAACATCCGGTGGTCGTCGACGAGCACCACGCGCACGTGCCGCCCGCCCTCACCGCCGCCGGTCGTCCGCGCGGGCTCGGCCGACTCGTCCGCTCCCGCCGTTCCGTTCGCCTCGGTCGGGTCGCTCATGACGTCTTCTCCGCCCTCTCCATCTCCAGCTCGACCTCCGTGCCGCCGTCCGGCACCGCCCGCAGCCGGGCCGTGCCGCCGTTTCGCTCCATGCGGCCGATGATCGATTCTCTGACGCCCATGCGGTCGGCGGGTATCGAGTCGAGGTCGAAGCCGGGACCGCGGTCCCGGACGGACACGAAGACCGTCTTTCCCTCGACCTCGGCGTAGACCTGCACGGCGCCGCCGTCGCCACCGTACTTGGCGGCGTTCACCATTGCCTCGCGCGCGGCCTGCATCTGTGCGCCGATCCGCTCGTCGAGCGGGCAGTCGCCGACCACGACGACCTCTATGGGGACTCCGTGCTTGTCCTCGATCTCCGCGGCGTTGCGCCGCACCGCGTCGGCGAGGGTGGTCGGCTCGTCGGCCTCGTCCTTGCCGGTGCCCTCCGGTTTGTAGAGCCAGGTGCGCAGGTCGCGCTCCTGGGCGCGGGCCAGGCGGCGCACCTCGCCGGGGTTCTCCGCGTTGCGCTGTATCAGCGTCAGGGTGTGCAGCACCGAGTCGTGGACGTGGGCGGCGACTTCCGCGCGCTCCTGGGCGCGGATGCGCATCAGGCGCTCCTCGGAGAGGTCCTGGGTCATCCGGACCAGGTACGGACCGGCGAGGAGCGTGATCCCGACGAGCACCGCGAGGGCCGCCTGGAGCACCGAGCCGAGGTGGGCCGCGGAGCCCTGGAGCACGAAGACGCCCGTGACACCGGCCGTGACCAGCAGGACGCCGGCGACCGCGCGCAGCAGGTTGAGGGTGCGCTTGCGGCGGCCGACCTCGACCCAGCGGGCCCGGCGGGCGTTGTCCGCCTGGCGCCAGACCAGGGCGACACCGGCACCGACCAGCACGGCGGGCAGTAGGTAGGCCTGGGCGCCACCGCCCAGGTTCACATTGCCGACGAAGACCATGGCCACGACGACCATGAGGAGAAGGGCGACGATCTGGCCCTTGTCCGGTCTGCGGGCCACGAGTTTCCTGCGGCCGTCGGGAGAGGTCTCGGTGGCGACCAGCGACGGCGGCCGCTGCGCCTCGACGCCCCCGACGCCGAGCGGCACGAAGAACCAGAAGGCGGCGTACAGCAGCGCGCCGAGGCCGTCGGCCGTGAACAGGCCGACGAACACCAGACGCACCCAGATGACGGGCAGGCCGAGATGGCCGGCGAGCCCCCGCGCCACGCCACCCAGCCAGCGTCCGTCGCTGCTGCGGTAGAGCTTGCGCGGCGGCCGCGGCTCGTCGAGAGGCGCTGCTGCGGTTGCGGCTTCCGGCATGCCATTGATGGTCACACGACCGGCGGGCCGGAGCATCAGGGTCGACCCCCGAGACTCCCCTGATCTTCGAACCGCGGGCCGGTCGAACGCCTCCCCCGTCCCGACTCAGGGGTGATATCAGGGTCCGGCCAGGGTCATACCGACTCCCGCCACGGCTGCTCGCCCGTCACCATGGACCCATGACCGATCACCAGCACGCCACGGATGCCGTGCCCGGCGGTGCCGCCGGACCCGAGGGCCCTGGCGTGCCCGGCGAGCCCGGAGCGCCCGGAACGCCCGGCCGACCCGGAACACCCGGCGTGCCCGGCGAGCCCGACGGCCGCACGCGGCTGGAGCCCTCGCACCGGTTCCGGCGGGACCGGCGGCACCAGATGATCGCCGGTGTGTGCGCCGGACTGGGGCGGCAGTGCGACATGGACCCGGTGATCTTCCGGATCACCCTCGCCGTGCTCTCCGCGACGGGCGGTATCGGTCTCCTCTTCTACGGCTTCGCCTGGCTCTTCGTCCCCTACGACGACAAGGACCAGAACGAGGTCCGCAAGCTCCTGACCGGCCGCGTCGACGGACAGGCCCTCGCCGCCGTGCTGTTCGCGCTGGTCGGCTGCGGGATCTTCCTGGCGATGCTGAAGAACGGCGGTGTGCTGACCTTCGCCGTCATCCTCTCCCTCCTGCTCGCGGGCGCCGGCTACTGGTCGCAGCGCCGGGGCGCCCCCGATCCCGATCCGCTGGCGGCGCAGGCCGCGGCGGACGCACCGCCGGAGGCCATGGCGCCGCCCGTCGCCGCCGCCTACCCCTCCTGGTGGCGGGATCCGATCGTCAAGGACGGCACGCACGTCGGCGGCACCGGCTATCTGTGGGGCCCCAGCGACTCCGTCGACCGCGACATCGCGGCCGCGGTCAACATCAGCTCCGCCACGGACACCGGCCCCGAGGCCCCCTTCGCCCCGCGCACGGCACCGCACAAGCAGCGCGGTCCGCGCTGGATAGGCGGCTGGGTCTTCCTGCTCGCCCTGGTCGCGGGGGCTCTCGGCACCCGTGTGACCTGGCAGGACCAGCCGTTGGGGACGAGCCTGCAGACAGGGCTTGCCTGCGCCCTCGCCGTCATCGGGCTGGGCATCGCCGTCAGTTCGTTCCTCGGTCGTACGGGAGCCGGTTCGATCTTCCTGGCAGTCCTGACGGCGGGGCTGCTGGCCGCCGCCGCGGCGCTGCCCAAGAACATCGGCACGGAGTGGATGCGCACGACCTGGCGGCCGGCAGCGGTGACCGAGGTGGCACCGAGATACGACCTGGGCACCGGCGTCGGCACCCTGGACCTGAGCCGGCTGGATCCGGCGAAGGGTCAAACGGTGTCCACGGACGCCGAGGTGGGTGTGGGCCGGCTGCGGGTGATCGTGCCGCCGGACGTGACCGTGCGGGCGAACATCGACGTCGGGGTGGGCGACATCCAGTTGCCGGGCGACCGGAAGAAGGACGTGGACGTGGAGCCGGGCAAGTACCGCGAGGTGACGCTCGCTCCGGCCGCGGGTGCCAAGAACGCCGGCACGGTCGATCTCGACCTCAAGGTGGGCGTCGGTCAGGTGGAGGTGAGTCGTGCCGCGTCATGAGTTCCAGCCCGGCAGGCTGGTGGTGGGAGTCGTCGCCACCGCGGCGGGCGTCGTGTACGCCGGTGACGCGGAGGGCGCCTGGGAGACACCGTGGTTCGCGGTGCTCCCCCTGATGGTGGGCGGCCTGTGTCTGGCCGCCGTGGCGGGAATGGTGGGCCGGGGCATCCGCCGCCGCGCGCGCCGCCGGGAGGGGGCGGGCGCGGCAGGCTGACACGTTCCGCCGCCGCGTCGCGCACCGGTGCTCCCGCCCGCCCCTGCCCCCTCGCTGACGGACCGTGGAAGCCCGGCGTCACGATGCCGGCTCGGGGCTCCTGCCTATGCCCGAACGGGCCCGAGCAGGCCCGCGCAGGCAAACGCAGGGACCGGGCTAGTGGTATCCGCCCGACCGTTGCCGCCGCCGGGACCGCAACGCCGCGTCCACGGAGAGGACCGACGCGCCGGCCAGGACGAGGGGGATCCAGGCCATCAGGTAGACGAGGTCGTTGCCGTAGTAGTACGGGTCGGAGGCCCAGCTGACGGTGAGCCAGAGGCTGAGGGAGATCAGCGCCCCGCCGAGGGCGGCGAGGCGGGAGAGGAGGCCGAGCAGGGTGCCGATGCCGACGGCGAGTTCACCGGCCGCGATGGCGTAGCCGAAGGCGACGGGGTTCTCCAGGGCGAGGTCGACGAGGGCCGGGACGGCCGAGGAGTCCCGGACGGTGCGCATCGTGTCGCCGATGGAGCCCGAGCCGGCCTCCTGGAGGAACGCGCTGTCGGTGAGCTTGTCGAGCCCGGCGTAGACGAAGGTGATGCCGAGGAAGATGCGCAGAGGGAGCAGGGCGAAGCGGGTGGCCGTGTCGCGCCAGTCGCCGCGACCGCCGTCGTAGGGGGCACTTCGGGTATCGGTACGAATACTGTGAGTCATCGATGCGTAGCCGCCTCTCGCACGCCGTGCCGTGGCCCTCAAAAGACCATACGTATGAAAGGAAGAACCCGCTCAACCACGAACAGGCCCGATTTCATAACGCTCGGCGCTTCGTTCGAGTCGTCGCTCGCGCGGGACGCGGCTGTCACCGCGACCCCCGACGCCGCTACTCCGTCACGTCGATGACGTACGCGTTCGTCTCCACCCCGGCGGCCGTGACCACCCGCACCTCCACCCGGCCCGGTTCCACCTCGGCCGGTACCGGCACGGTCAGCAGGGCGTCCGTGGGGTTGCTGAAGCCGCCGGTGACCGGCACCAGCGGGACATGGACGTGGACGGGTCCGATCCGGACGACCATGCGGGAGAGGCGGTCGGCGGTGCCGGCGCCCGGAGGGACGAAGCCCGCGCCGCGGATCTCGATGTCCTCGCCGGTGCGGATGGGCGCGTCCAGGTCACCGGCCTCGCGGGCGCGGACGACGGAGAGCACGACGGGTCGCCCGCCCTCGGCGTACTTGCCGGCGAGATAGGTGGCGGCCGACACGAGGACGACCACCGCGAGCCCCCAGGGCAGGTCGGGCAGCTGGTCGGGGCGGCGGGCGAGCCGTACCGCCGCGAAGACCAGGGCGACGGCGCTGATGACGACGTACTGGATGTCGGCGAAGGTGCCCCGGCCCGAGTCGTCCGTCAGCAGATCGGCGGCCCTCGGCCGGTCCGCGCGGACCTTCTGGAGCCGCTGCCCGAGGACGCGCAGCCCGACCACCCGCCGGACCACGACGGCGATGCCGCACGCGACGGCGAGGACGGTGACCACCCCGGCGCCCCGGGCGAGTTCGAGGCCGGTGATCAGCTCGTCGCGCGCACCGGGCGAGGAGGCGGCGGCGAGTCGCCCCGCCAGCACCAGGACGGCGTAGGCGACGAAGAGCACCCACATCGCGGCGACGGCGCGGGAGGTCGACAGGCGGTTGTCCTCGCCGATGACGGGGGCCAGTACGCCGCCCCGGGCCCGGTGGAAGAAGGAGGCCGCCGTCAGGGCCAGCGCGACCAGTGCCGCGGCGAGCAGTCCTGCCGTGCGCGCCGCCGTCCAGCCCGCGCCGATCGCCGTCAGCGACTGCCCGAGCAGCAACAGCAGGACCAGCGCCCAGACCACGGCCGCCGTGCGCCGCCACAGGCGGGACAGCCAGGCCTCGCCCTCGGCGCGGGCGCGTTCGGCGACCGCGGCCGCGGACTGGGTCAGTTCGTCGGAGACCCACTGGCGGGAGGCCGACGCCGAGTGGGCCACGGCCGCGGGCAGGTTCTGCCCGGCCGCGAACTCGTCACGCTGGAGCAGGAAGGCGGCGACCGCCCGCCGATGTCCCGCACGGGCGCCGTGCGGACAGTCCCCGCAGGTGCAGCCACCTTCGTGGGCGCTCCCGAACGCGCCCGTGCGCGCCTCCGCGCCCTGCCTCGCCTCCTGCACCGCCACGCCCGACGCCCGCCTTCCGCGAATCCCCGTGCCTCACTCGTCCGCCCCGCTCGTCGGTGAGTCGGGGCCCCTCCCGGCGGCCCGTGCAACTCCCCCGCGATGTCTGCGAATTGTGCCCTACGACACCCGGTCCGCGTTCGGCAGGTCGGGTCACCTCTGTCGGCTCGGGTGAACGGAGGGTCGCCGTGTTGACCCGACCGGGAGATCGACGGAGAGCTTCTCCTAGGACAGCAGGTCGGGCTCTCTGCGCGTGATGTCCTGCCACAGCGGCTGGTAGTTGATCCACGCGACCAGGTCGCCGCCGAGCTGCTCCCGGGTCGCCACCGCCTGTTTGTGGTCGATCAGGACCGGGCGGCCCGCGGCCTTCGCGGTCAGCTGCACCTGGCAGGAGCGCTCCATGGACACGAACCACCAGGCCGCCGCGTCCACCGAGTCGCCCACGGTCAGCAGGCCGTGGTTGCGCAGGACGAGGGCCTTGCGCGAGCCGAGCGCCGCGGCGATCCGGCGGCCCTCCTCGGGGTTGACGGACACGCCGCTGTAGGCGTCGTAGAGCGCGTGGTCCTCGTAGAAGGCGCAGCTCTCCTGGGTGATCGGGTCGAGCAGGTCGCCGAGGGCGGACAGGGCGCGGCCGTGCACGGAGTGACAGTGGGCGACGGCGACGACGTCGGGGCGGGCGTCGTGCACCTGGGCGTGCACGGTGAAGGCGGCCTGGTTGACGTGGTAGCGGCCCTCCACGACCTGCCCCTCCTCGTTGACCAGCACGAGGTCGCTGACGGTCACGTGGCGGAAGGGCATGCCGAACGGATTGACCCAGAAGCAGTTCGAGTACTCGGGGTCGCGGGCGGTGATGTGCCCGGAGACGCCGTCCTCCAGGCCGTACCGCCCGAAGATGCGCAGCGCCCCCGCGAGCCGTTCCTTGCGGTGCCGGCGTTCGTCGTCGACCGACTCGTACATCGGCGGCATGGCGAACTGCAGCCGGTCGGTGGGCAGGGGCTGGGGCGGGGTGGGCGCGGACATCGGTCCTCCGGCGCTGGGTTCCGGTACGGAGCGGAAGTTACCCGCGGTCAGCGCAGGAGAACAGGGCCTCGGCCGGGATGAACGACACTCCGGCGCCGCGCAATCCGGACCAAGGGTGTCGGGTTTCGGCGCCAGACTCGTCGTATGGCAGCGAACTGGGCATCCTTCACCACCGCCGAACCCGATCTCGCGAGGACCGTCGAGGAACGCTTCGGCTCCTACACCCACCACGTCCTCGCGACCCTGCGCAAGGACGGCGCCCCGCGCACCACGGGGATCGAGGTGCGCTTTCTCGCCGGTGAGCTGTGGTTCGGCATGATGCCGGACTCGCTCAAAGCCCTCGACCTGCGCCGCGACGCGCGCTTCGCGCTCCAGGCGAACCCCGGGGAGGGCACGTCGATGGGCGGCGGCGACGTGCGGGTCGCCGGGCGGGCCGTCGAGGTCGAGGACGACGCGACCAAGGCCCGGTACCACGAAGAGGTGGAACCGCCGGAGCCGTTCCACCTCTTCCGCACCGAGCTGACCGAGGTCGTGAGGACCTACGTCGAGGACGACAGGTACCTGGTCGTCCAGATCTGGCAGCCCGGCTCTCCGCTGCGCACGCTCAAGCGCGCGTAGGGCTCGCTACTCCCACTCGATGGTGCCCGGCGGCTTCGACGTCACGTCGAGCACGACCCGGTTGACGTCGCGCACCTCGTTGGTGATCCGGGTGGAGATCCGGGCGAGGACGTCGTACGGCAGGCGCGACCAGTCGGCCGTCATGGCGTCCTCGGAGGAGACCGGGCGGAGCACGATCGGGTGGCCGTACGTCCGGCCGTCGCCCTGGACGCCGACCGAGCGGACGTCCGCGAGCAGTACCACCGGGCACTGCCAGATGTCCCGGTCGAGGCCGGCCGCCGTCAGCTCCTCGCGGGCGATGGCGTCGGCGTCGCGCAGCAGGTCGAGCCGCTCCTTGGTCACCTCGCCGACGATGCGGATGCCGAGGCCCGGTCCCGGGAAGGGCTGGCGCTGGACGATCTCCTCCGGCAGGCCCAGCTCCTGGCCGACCATCCGGACCTCGTCCTTGAACAGCTTGCGCAGCGGCTCGATCAGCTGGAACTCGAGGTCCTCGGGCAGCCCGCCGACGTTGTGGTGGGACTTGATGTTGGCGGTGCCGGTGCCGCCGCCGGACTCGACGACGTCGGGATAGAGCGTGCCCTGGACCAGGAACTCCACCGCCGGGCCGGCGTCGGCGATGATCTCCGCCTGCGCCTGCTCGAAGACGCGGATGAACTCCCGGCCGATGATCTTCCGCTTCTCCTCCGGGTCGGAGACACCCTTGAGGGCGTTCAGGAAGCGCTCCTCGGCGTCGACGACCTTCAGCTGCACGCCGGTGGCCGCGACGAAGTCCTTCTCGACCTGCTCGGTCTCGCCCTTGCGCATCAGGCCGTGGTCGACGTACACGCAGGTCAGCTGGGAGCCGATGGCCTTCTGGACGAGGGCGGCGGCCACGGCGGAGTCCACACCGCCGGACAGGCCGCAGATGGCGCGCTTGTCGCCGACCTGCGCGCGGATGGCCTCGACCTGCTCCTCGATCACGTTGCCGGTGGTCCAGGACGGGGAGAGACCGGCGCCGCGGTACAGGAAGTGCTCCAGGACCTGCTGGCCGTGCGTGGAGTGCATGACCTCGGGGTGGTACTGGACGCCGTACAGCTTCTTCTCGTCGTTCTCGAACGCGGCGACCGGGACGACGTCCGTGGAGGCCGTGACGGAGAAGCCCTCGGGGGCGGCGGAGCAGGCGTCGCCGTGCGACATCCACACGGCCTGCTCGGCCGGGGTGCCCTCGAAGAGGGTGGAGGACGACCGGGACACGTGCAGGTCGGTGCGGCCGTACTCACGGGCGCCGGTGTTGTCGACGGTGCCGCCGAGGCTCTGCGCCATCAGCTGGAAGCCGTAGCACATGCCGAAGACCGGGACGCCGGCCTCGAAGAGCGCGCGGTCCAGACGGGGGGCGCCCTCCTCGTAGACCGACGAGGGGCCGCCGGACAGGACGATCGCCGCCGGGTTCTTGGCGAGCATGTCCTGGACCGGCATGGTGCTCGGCACGATCTCGCTGTAGACCCGGGCCTCGCGGACGCGTCGGGCGATGAGCTGGGCGTACTGCGCACCGAAGTCGACGACCAGGACGGTGTCGGGGGCGGCGGGGGTCGCTGATGACACGGGTTGCCTTCCGGCGGCTTGAAAGGGGCTGTACCACCGATTCTAACGGGGCTGCCGCACGTGACCGCCGTCTCAGGATCCGAACCGGATTGGCCGCCGCGGGAGGCCACGGCATACTGGGGGCATGCTCTCGCACGCGACCTTCCGCTTTACCTATGGCAACCGGCCCGCCGGCTGCCATGGTCGTGCTGCTTGAGCAACTGACAAGCGACTTCCCAGGCGCCCCGGGCCGACAAGGTCCGGGGCGTTCGGCGTTCCAGGAGCCTTGTCCGTTCCGGGGCCCACCCGACGAGGAGCCCCGATCATGACCTCCACCTCCACCACCACCACCGCAGGCGACAAGACCGGCGCCCGTACCGCTGAGGCCGCCGAGGTGATCAGCGGCGCGCGGGAACGCATCGACGCGCTCGACGACCGGATCATCGGGCTGATCCAGGAACGGATGGCCGTCTCGGCGGTGATCCAGGAGGCCCGCATCACCTCCGGGGGCCGGCGCGTGAACCTGTCCCGCGAGATGGAGGTGCTCGGCCGCTACCGGCAGGAGCTCGGCAGGCCGGGCACCACGCTCGCCATGACGCTGCTCGAACTCTGCCGCGGCCGCGTCTGAGGTTCGAACTGTCCAGAGGTCGCATCTGAGTTCGCACCGCCTCTCACCCGTACGGCGCGTGACCGCCGCCCGGCGGGCTTCGTTGGTCCCGGTGTCCGTGCCAGCCAGGGGCGGGCCCGAAAGAACCACGCGTGGCTCGCTGGGGCGATGAGACGTACGGATCGTGCCGTGCGTCGTGGGACCTCGCTCCAGGAAGTGACCGGACGGCAGGGGACAGCAGCCCGGTCACCCAAGAGAACGGTCGGCTCCGGGGACGCCCGGGGCCGACCGGCGGAACGGCCCGAAGTAAGACGTACCCGAGGTCGAGACCATCCGGAGGCAGGCGGCGCAACCCCCCGGCGCCGCTTCCCAGGCACCGGCGCTGCCCTGACGCCGGTGCTGACGAAAGAAGGGCCCCGCGGCTCCGCCCCGCGGGGCCCTTCTCTTGCCCACTCACCCGTCCCACCGGCTGCCCCGGGTCTCCCCACCCAAACCGCACCCGATCGAAGTGATCCAGCTCACATAAATTCTGTGTGAAGCGTGGACAACCATTCAGTGACTCCAGTGATCAAACCTGCAAGAACCCAGGGCAGCAGCCGTACCCCCATACGCGGAGCCCTTCGACTCAGCAGGTAGGTCTTGATGAAGCTTCGCCGTGCCCTGGCAGCCGCCGCAGCGACGGCCGCGATAGCCCCGATGGCGCTGCTCGCGGCACCGGCCGCGTACGCGACGGACTCCCCGAGCCCCAGCGTCTCGGAGTCGGTCACCGAGACGACGACCGTCTCCCCGCCCCCGTCCGACACGCAGTCGCCCACCGCGAGCGACCCGGGCACGCCGTCCGGCGGCACCAGCGAGTCGGCCACCACGGACCCGACCGCGACGGGCAGCGCCTCCGCGACCGCCACCACCGAGCCGTCCGGCTCCACCTCGCCCTCGGCCAGCGCATCGGTGAGCCCCTCGCCGAGCAGCTCCGCGCCGGAGCAGGACCTCTGCGAGAACGCGGACGAGGAGTCCGTCGGCCTCAGCGAGGACCTGACCAGCGGCCTGTCGGGCCTGCCCGAGACGATCGTCGCGGGCAGCGGCTGGACCGAGTTCTCCTTCGACGTCTCCAACGACGGCGACGAGGAGATCAAGAACATCAAGCCGCTGATCGGCGTCGCCGCGCTCGGCTGGGACGAGAAGGACTACTCCGGCCAGATCACGGTCCAGGTCTTCGACAAGGCCAAGGGCGGCTGGAACACGCTGGCGGACGCGGCCGGCGAGGGCGGGACCTTCCCCGCGTTCAGCCTCGGCGCGGGCCAGTCGACCTCCTACCCGCTGCGTCTGAGCGTGAGCGGCCAGGTGCCGGACGCCATCGGTCTGACCGGCGGCTTCGCGCAGTACTCGGACGCCGAGGGCTGCTGGATGGCCGACGACCCGAACGGCTGGATCTACTTCTTCGACATCCTCGCGGCGGGCTCGGACGCCGGTGACCCGGAGGACGCCAAGCCGCAGGGCGGCATGGAGGACCTGGACGAGGTCAACGACGTGGACGCCACCGGCAGCCTCGCCGAGACCGGTTCCAGCTCCGCGCTGCCCATGATCGGCCTGGTCGGCGGGGTCGCCGTCGTCGCCGGCGCGGGCGCGGTGTTCGTCGTCCGGCGCAAGAAGGCCGGTGTGCAGGCGTAGTCGCGCCTGAACCAGACAAAGGGAGAGGGAGCTGCGCTCGGAGGGGGGCGCAGGTCCCTCTCTCTTCTTTTGCCCCTACTGCTTGGGCGGCACCGTCGGCATGCCGAGGAAGGGCAGCCGCAGCGCCCCGAAGGCCTCCGCCGGGACCGCCGGCGACTGCGGCTCGACCGGCTTCAGGCGCTCGTACGCCGCCCCCTGCCGCGGACGTGGATCGGCCTCGCCCTTGTTGGGCCAGTACGACATCGCGCGCTCGGCCTGCGCCGTGATGGTGAGGGACGGGTTGACGCCCAGGTTGGCGGTGACGGCGGCGCCGTCGACCACGGAGATCCCCGGGTGGCCGTACAGCCGGTGGTAGGGGTCGAGCACGCCGGTCTCGCGGGAGTCGCCGATCGGGCATCCGCCGAGGAAGTGCGCGGTGAGCGGGGTGCCCATCAGTTCGCCGACGTTGCTTCCGGCGAAGCCGTTGATCTCCGTGGCGATCGCGGACGCGCCCTGCGAAGCGGCCTTGATCTGCTTGGGGTTGGGCGCTCCGTGCCCCTGCTTGGCGGTCAGCAGGCCCTTGCCGACGCCGTCCGGCTTCAGGTACGTCGTCAGCGAGTTGTCCAGCGACTGCATCACCAGACCGATGATGGTCCGCTCCGACCAGCGGTGGTTGTTGAGGGAGCGGAGCATCTGGAGGGGGTGGCGGGCGGCGTTGCGCAGGAACGCCACGGCGCGTGAGGAGCCCTCCGCGTAGGGGATCTGCAGGATCGCCATGCCGCCCATCGCGTTGGAGCCCTTGCCGTAACGGACGGGCTCGATATGGGTGTTGGCGTCCGGGTGGATGGACGACGTGATGGCGACGCCGCGGGTGAAGTCGACCTTCCGCTCGCCGGTGGCCTTGCGGTAGCGGCGGTTGGTGGTCTGGGCGCCCACCAGGGCCTCGGAGTTGGTGCGGGTCAGCTCGCCGAGGCGGTCGGAGAGGTGCGGCAACTGGCCGCCGGCCTTCATGCGGTGCAGCAGGGTCTGGGTGCCGTAGGTGCCGGCGGCCAGGACCACGTGCCCGGCGCGGAAGGTGCGGCCGGCGGTCTTCCCGCGGTTGCCGGTGGGCAGCGTGGTGACGGCGTACCCGCCCCGCGAGTCGTCGGTGACGGAGACGACCGTGGTCATGGGGTGGACGACCGCGCCCGCCTTCTCGGCGAGGTACAGGTAGTTCTCGTTCAGGGTGTTCTTCGCGCCGTGGCGGCAGCCGGTCATGCACTCGCCGCACTCCGCGCAGGCGCGGCGGGCCGGTCCCGCGCCACCGAAGTAGGGGTCGGCGGCCTCCTCGCCGGGACGCGCCGTCGCCTTGCCGTCGGCGTCCTTGCCGTCGCCGAAGAAGACGCCGACCGGTGCCATGTGGAAGGTGTCACCGACGCCCATCCGCTGCGCCGCGGCCTTCAGATGGACGTCGGAGGGGGTCGTCGTCGGGTTCAGCCGGACGCCGAGCATGCGCTGGGCCTGGTCGTAGTACGGCGCCAGCTCCTCCTGCCAGTCGGTGATGTGGCCCCACTGGGGGTCCTCGAAGAAGGGCTTCGGCGGGACGTAGAGGGTGTTGGCGTAGTTGAGCGAGCCGCCGCCCACGCCGGCGCCGGCCAGCACCATGACGTTCCCGAGCAGGTGGATGCGCTGCAGGCCGTACATGCCGAGCTTGGGCGCCCAGAGGTAGTTCTTCAGGTCCCAGGAGTTCCTGGGCAGGGTGGCGCGGGTGAAGCGGCGGCCGGCTTCCAGCACGGCGACCCGGTACCCCTTCTCCGTGAGGCGCAGGGCGGTGACGGAACCGCCGAAGCCGGAGCCCACGACGATGACGTCGTAGTCATAGGCGTCCTGTGGCACGTGTTCTCCTCATTGAGTGTGCGTGCGGGGCCTGGGGGACGTCAGCGGAGCCTGAGCGACTTCATCACGCGCAGGCTGCGGCTCATGAACGCCGCGTACTTCTCGTCGTCCATGCCCAGCGACGGGGCCATCGGCAGCAGGCGCTGGTGGGCGATCGTCTGGGCCTCGGTGTACTTGAGGATGCCCTCGGAGCCGTGGCGTCGGCCCAGACCGGAGTCCTTCATGCCGCCCATGGGGGACTGGACGCTGCCGTACGCCGGCGCGTAGCCCTCGTTGATGTTGACCGTGCCTGTGCGCAGCCGGGCGGCGACCTCGCGGCCGCGGCGGGCGTCCCGGGTCCAGACCGAGGAGTTCAGGCCGTACGGCGTCGAGTTGGCGTGCTCGACCGCCTCGTCGTCGGACGTGAAACGGTAGAGGGAGACGACCGGGCCGAAGGTCTCCTCGGTGCAGACGGCCATCGGCGGTTCGACGCCGTCGAGGATGGTCGGCTCGTAGAAGTAGGGGCCGATGTCCGGGCGCGCGGTGCCGCCCGCGACGAGCTTCGCGCCCTTGGCCACCGCCTCCTCCACATGCCGCTTGACGGTCTCCAGCTGGCGCTCGCCCACCAGCGAGCCCATGTCCGCCCCGTACGCGAGGGACCTGCCCAGCCGCATGGCCTTCGTGCGGGCGGCGAAGCGCTCCACGAAGGCGTCGGCCACCGACTCGTGGACGTACAACCGCTCGATGGAGATGCACAGTTGCCCGGCGGAGGAGAAGCACGCGCGGACGGCTCCGGCGGCGGCCTTCTCCACGTCCGCGTCCGCCAGCACCACCATGGCGTTCTTGCCGCCGAGTTCGAGGGAGACGCCGACCAGGCGTGCGGCGGCGCCCTGCGCCACCTCCCGGCCGGTGCGGGTGGAGCCGGTGAAGGAGACGTAGTCGGCGTGCTTGACCACCTCCGGGCCGACGACCGGACCCTCGCCGAGGACGACCTGGAAGACCTCGGCGGGCAGCCCCGCCTCGATGAGCAGGTCGCGCGCCCAGAGCGCGGTCAGGCAGGTCTCCGTGTCCGGCTTCATCACCACGGCGTTGCCCGCGACGAAGGCCGGCAGGGCGTCGCCGACGGAGAGCTCCAGCGGGTAGTTCCAGGGGGCGATCTGGCCGACCACGCCGCGCGGATGGCGCAGTTCGGTGACCTTGGTGAGCGTCGGGACGGCGCCGGTGTGCCGCTTGGGCCTGAGGTAGGCGGGGGCCTTGCGGCCGTAGTGCCGGGCCGCGACGGCCACGGCCTGCACCTCCTCGTGGGCGTGCAGCCGGGCCTTGCCGGTCTCCAGTTGGATCAGGTCCAGGACCTCGGCCTGGCGCTCCAGCACCAGGTCGTGGAAGCGGAGCAGGACGGCCGCGCGCCGCCGTACCGGCAGTTGCGCCCACACCGCCTGTGCGGCACGGGCCGCGGCGAACGCCTCCCGTACGTCCTCCGGAGTGGACTCGGGCAGGTCGGCCAGCTTCTCGCCGGTGAACGGCGAGTGGTTGGCGGTCCGGCCGGAACCCGCCACGCCCCGGGTGAGCTGGACGATCAGCTCGGGGGTGACCACGTCCGCGGCGGTGCGGACGCCCTCGGGGGCGGCGGCGAGGGGGTTGGTGCCGGTCGTGTGCGTGGCCTGATCCAGGGCCTGCGAGTCCGTCATGAGCCGCAGGGTATGCCGCGGCGGGGGCTTTGTGTACCCGTCGGTAATAGGGATTCACCGAGTGCACACATGCCGCCAGTGATCACTGGCAACGAACGCCCTGATCAGGGCGTTGGCGAGCCCTGGCCGCCCTCGATCTCCAGTCGGTCGCGGGCGCCGCGGAACACCGAGGTGCCCTTCTTCTCGTCGGGCGTGCCCTTGGGCATGTCGACGCGCAGCTCGTACATGCGGCTCTCGTCGGTGAGGATCACCAGTTGCAGGACGCGGGTCGGGTCCTCGGTCATGTTGTAGGTGGTGTCGGCGAGGACGGCCTCGCGGCCGTCGAAGGTCGTACGGGTGTACTGCGTACGGGCGTCGCCGTCGTAGCTGTCCCAGGTGGCGTGGGCCTCGCGCGCCCGGGACATCGGGGAGCCGGGTGCCTCGTCCCAGTGGGTCAGACGGACCTGGATGGTGTTGTCGAGGTCGTAGACGACCAGATGGGGCGGATCGTCGGCGCTGCCCTCGCGGGCGGCCTCCGCGTAGTCGCCGGGCAGGGAGAGGACGGCGGCCAGGTCCTTCTCACGGTGCGCGGTCCAGGCGGCGGCGTCCGGGGCCGCACCGCGGGGTGCGGAAGCGGCCGGGGCCGAGGGGGAGGCGGCGGCTTCCTTCGCCGCCCGCTGGTCGCCGGGGTCGGGGCGGAAGGAGGACGTGCCGAGCCAGACGCCGCCGGTGACCAGGACGCCGAGCAGGACGGCGGGGGCGGGGCGGCGCCAGGGGTGCCGGGGGCGGCGGGACGGCAGCGGCTGTTCGGAGGTGGGGGGTGTGGAGGCCGGGAGGGGGGCCGAGTCGGGGGTGGGCGTGGTGTCTGGGACGAGGGCTGAGCCGGGGGTGGGTGTGGAGGGCGGGGCGGGGGTGGCGCCCGGAGGGCTCGCGACGTCCGCCTCCGCCACCGTGGCGAGCACCTCGGCGACCTCCTCGGGCGCCGGCCGCCGCTCGGGATCCTTCGTCAGGAGCCGTACGAGAAGCGGCCCGAGCGGCCCGGCCTGCTGCGGCTCGGGCGGATCGGGGGCGAGGATCGCGGCGAGCGTCGACTCCGGCGTCGTCCGCCGGAAGGGCGACGAGCCCTCGACGGCCGCGTACAGCAGGACGCCCAGGGACCACAGGTCGGAGGCGGGACCGGCACTGCGGCCGGACATGCGCTCGGGCGCGATGAACTCCAGGGAGCCGACGAACTCGCCGCTCACGGTGAGCGATTCCTCGCCCTGGACGTGGGCGATGCCGAAGTCGGTGAGGACCACGCGGCCCTGCCGACCGAGCAGGACGTTGGCGGGTTTGACGTCCCGGTGCACGATGCCGACCGCGTGGGCGGCGCGCAGCGCGCCGAGGACATCGAGACCGATGCGGGCGGACTCGGCGGGCGCCATCGGGCCCCGCCTCAGTCTCTCGTGGAGGGACTCGCCCTGGATCAACTCCATGACGATCCAGGGGATTCCGTCCTCCTCCACCACGTCATGGATGGTGACGGCGGACCGGTGGTCCACGCGGGCGGCGGCCCGCGCCTCGCGATACAGGCGGTGGGCGGCCCGGCGATGGACCTCGTCCTCCGGGTCACCCGGCAACCGGGGCTGCTTGACGGCGACTTCACGCTCCACCAGTTCGTCGAGCGCACGCCAGACGACACCCATGCCGCCGGAGCCGATGCGTTCGACCAACCGGTAGCGTCCGCCGACCAGACGTCCGTCGCGCTGGTGTTCGCCGCCGTCACTCATGCCCCATGCCTACCCCGCGGGACACGTGTTTGTCGACGCGAGTTCAGACCTTGTCGACGTCGAGGTGGGCGATCGCCACCCGGGCCACCTCACGGCCGCGTTCGGCGAAGTCGCCCTTGCCGGGATAGCTGATCGTGAGCTTGTACATGTTGTCGTCGGCGTTCTTGTAGTAGAAGATCTGCACCTCGCGGGGCCGCGGGTTCTGACTGTCCGTCGTCCTGTAGCTGACGGTGTTCTTCGCGGCGTCCCTGCCCTGGTAAGTGACCGCGTCGTCGGGCTTGGTGACCGGGTTCTCCGGCATGCCGAAGTCGTAGCTGCCGCTCTCCTCGAACACGCGGTTGTCCTCGTACATCTCGGCGCCCGCCGACGCCTGGATGGAATCGACCGTGTCCTCGGACTTTTTGTCGAGGCTCAGCCCGATCCAGAGGGCACCGCTCGGGTCGGTGTACGTCACCCAGTGGCCGTCGTCGGTCTCCTCGGGCACCTGCCGCTCGTAGCCGGCGGGGAACGCGAGGGTCGCGGCGACGTCCTTCTCGGCCCTGGTCTTCCAGCCGTCGGGCAGCGGGCCCGCGAACGGGTCGGCGAGCACCAGGTACGCCGCCACCGCGGCCGCGACGACCGCCGCGCCCAGCCCGAGCAGCGTCTTGCGGCCGATCCGGACACCGCCGCCGCGCCCGTTGTCGCCGCCGACGGTCACGACCTGCGTGGCCACCGGGGCGGGCGGGTCGGCGGCCGCCTCCAGCAGGGACCGGACCTGGGCGGCGTTCGGGCGGCGCGCCGGGTCCTTCTGGAGCAGGCCGTTGATGACCTCGGCGAGCGGTCCGGAGGCCGACGCGGGCGGCGCGGGCGTGGCGTTGAGGACGGACTGGAGGGTGGCCGGCGTGTTGCTGCGGCGGAACGGCGACACACCTTCCGTGGCCGCGTAGAGCACGACGCCCAGCGACCACAGGTCCGACGCCGGGCCGGGGCGCTGGCCCAGCACCCGCTCCGGCGCGATGTACTCGGGCGAGCCGACGAAGCCGCCGGTGTCGGTGAGGTTGGTCTCGCCCTCGATCTGGGCGATGCCGAAGTCGGTGAGCACGACGCGGTCGTACCGGCCGAGCAGGACGTTGTCCGGCTTGACGTCCCGGTGCAGGATGCCGGCGGCGTGCGCGGCCTCCAGCGCGCCGAGCACCTCCAGGCCGATCCTGGCCGCCTCAGGGGCGGAGAGGGTGCCTTCCTGGAGCGCGCTGCCGAGGGAACGTCCCCGCACCAGCTCCATCACGATCCACGGCCTGCCGTCCACCACGGCGACGTCGTGCACGTCGACCACCGCCGGGTGGTCGAGCCGGGCGGCGGCGCGGGCCTCGCGGCGCATCCGCTCGAAGGCGTTGTCGCGTTCACGCTCGGGAAGGTGGTCCGGAACGCGGGGTTCCTTGACCGCGACCTCCCGGTCCACCGTCTCGTCCTTGGCGCGCCACACCGTGCCCATACCGCCGTGCCCGAGCTTGGCGAGCAGCCGGTAGCGCCCGGCGATCAGCCGTCCCACGCCGGGGTCGTCCTGCGCCGGCCGGTAGGCGGGGTGCTGCGGCGCCTGGTGCCCGGGCTGCTGGGGTGCCGACTGGGGCGCTTGGTGCGCGGGTTGCCCGGGTGCCTGCTGCGCGGGCTGCCCCGGCGTCTGCTGCGCGGGCTGCCCCGGTGCCTGCTGGGCAGGTTGTTGCGACGGCGCGGCCGGGGCGGGCGACGCGTACGGGTTGTTCGGATGCGGCACGGCGGCAGGCCGGACCGGCGGTTGCAGACCGAAACTCGTCGGCTCGTCGGCCCCGTGGCGGGCCCCCCCGTTGCTGCTCATGCGTCCATGCATATCGCGGCGGGTGGCTCCGCATCCACCGCGAGGGGGCACCGGTCACAGACCCGTGACCCAGGTCGCGGCTTATCTCCTATTCAGGTGGGTTGTCGGACCTCGGGGCGGACGGAGACACGGAGGTGCTCAGGGACGTGCTCGGCGTCGGACTCGCCGGCGGCCCGTCACCGCCCCCGCCGCCCCCGTCGGCGAGCAGCACCGCCGCGGACACCCCCGCCGCCACCATCGCCGCGACCAGCAACGCGATCACCAGCCGGTCCCGCGGGGCGCGTGGCGAGCGGGACGACTCCGGCGGCCGGCCCGTCTCCAGGACGTCCCGCAGCATCCGCTCGGCCCGCGCGGCGTCCAGGCGCCGCTCCGGGTCGCGTTCGAGGAGCCCGCGTACGACGGTCAGCATCGGGCCGGCCTGCGCGGGCGGCCGGATCGGCGCGGCGACCACGGCGTGCAGGAGACCGCCCAGCGAGTCGCGGTGGAAGGGCGACTCGCCACTGACCGACGTGCACAGCAGCACGCCGAGCGACCACAGGTCGGAGGCCGGACCGGTCCCCGACCCCGACATCCGCTCGGGCGCGGTGTATTCGGGCGAGCCGACGAAGCTCCCCGACTCGGTGAGCGTGGTGGCGCCCTCCACCTGGGCCACGCCGAAGTCGGTGAGGACGACCCGTCCGGTGCCGGACTCGATGAGGACGTTCGCCGGCTTGAGGTCGCGGTGCAGGACTCCGGCCTCATGCGCCGCGCTCAGCGCGCCGAGCAGGGCGATGCCGATCCGGGCGGCCTCGCGGGCGTCGACCGGGCCGTCCGCGGCGATCCGCTCGGCGAGGGAACCGCCGTCGATCAACTCCATGACGATGTAGAGGCGTTCGTCGTCCTCGACGACGTCGTGGACGACGCTGATGTGCGGGTGCCGCAGCTGGGCCAGCGCACGGGCCTCGCGCAGCGTCCGGTCGCGGGAGGAGCGGGCGCGGGCCGCCGACGGGGAGTCGTCGGTGACGAGTTCCTTGACGGCCACCTCGCGGCCGAGCAACTGGTCGGTGGCGCGCCAGACCACGCCCATGCCACCCCGCCCGAGCGTCGCCCGCAGCCGGTAGCGGCCCGCGATGACGCGCTCGTCGGACCCCTCGCTCCCCATGAGCACATCATGCCCCAGCCGGAGCGGGACGCTCCGGGCCGAACGGGTGGCATGGCCGACAAACGCCCATGTCGCGCGGGTACGTTGCACGGTCAACGACCTGGCGCGTACCGCTCACGGACGGATCGGTCCGCCCGTCACGAGGTGTCCCCGGGCCGCCATCCCCGCAGCAGCGTGTCGAACTGTTCGCGCGTGGTCTCCCAGTCCGCCGCGGGCGCCGACATGTAGATCGCGTACTCGACCCCGTCCCGGGTCAGGTACATCTGGTCGATGGCCCGGCGCGGCCCCGCGTACGCGCCCGGGTCGCTCTCCAGCGCGGTCCACGTGTACTCCCACAGGGAGCCCTCGCGGTCCCGGTAGGTGTTCTTCTCCATGGTCACGCGCGCGTACTGCGCCAGCCGCTGAACCTGTTCCTCCAGGTCCCGCTGGTGCTCGTAGGGGTCGTCGAAGTCCGGTGACTTGTCGATGGCGATGCGGATGAGGTGCGTACCGCCGTCGGGCGTGTAGTCGATCTGCGTGAGGTCGCCCTGGACGCCGTACACCTCGCGCTGCCAGCTGTCGTCGGGCAGGGAGAGGCTGAAACCCGCCGGGTCGTCCTTGCGCACCCACGTGGACGGGACGGACTCCTCGGGCTTCGGGGAGTCCGAGGGGGAGCCCGACGGCGTGACCGGCGCCGTCGAACTGACCGACGGGGACGCGCCGTCCGAGCCTCGCCCCGCCTCCCACTGCTGCACCAGCACCGCGCCGGCCCCGCCGACGACCGCCGCCATGGCCACGACGAGGGCCACGGTGCGCAGCCGGCGCCGCCGACCGGTCGGTACGGCCGCCGTCGGGGACCCGAGCGGGCCCGGCCGGGAGTGCTCGCGCGTCTCCTGGCGCACCGGAACCGCCTCCGGCTGCCGCATCGGGGGCGTGAGCACCTCGGTCACCTGCGGGCGGCCCCCGTCGGCCACTTCGGCGAGCAGTCGTTCCGCCTCGCCGGACGAGGGTCGCGCGGCCGGTTCCTTGCGCAGCAGCGCGGTGATCACGGGCCCGAGCGGACCGGCGTACCGGGGCTCGGCGGGATGCTCCTCGACGACGGCCTGCATCGTGGACAGCGGCGAGGTGCGGCGGAACGGCGAGGTGCCCTCCACCGCCGTGTACAGCGTCGCGCCGAGCGCCCACAGGTCGGAGGCCGGTCCCGGGTCGTGGCCGCGGACCCGCTCGGGGGCGAGGTAGTCCACCGAGCCGACGACCTCGCCGGTGCGCGTGATCGTCGTGTCGCCGTCGATCTGCGCGATGCCGAAGTCGGTGAGCAGGACCCGGCCGTCGTCGGCGAGCAGGACGTTTCCGGGCTTGACGTCCCGGTGCAGGACTCCGGCGGTGTGTGCGGCCCGCAGGGCGCGCAGCACCCACATACCGATCCGGGCGGCCTCGGCCGGCTCGACGCGGCCCTGCGCCTTGACCGCGTCGGCGAGCGAACGGCCCTCGACCAGCTCCATCACGATCCACGGCCGGCCGTCGTGCTCCAGCACGTCGTGGACCGTGACGACGGCCGAGTGGTTGATCCGCGCGGCCGCGCGCGCCTCCGCCCGGGTACGGGCCAGCAGAACGGCCTGGTCGCCTTCGGAGACGTAGAGGGCGGCGGTCAACTCCTTGACTGCGACGGCCCGGTGCAGCACCTCGTCATGGGCGCGCCACACCCGTCCCATGCCGCCGCTGCCGATGGCGTCGGTGAGCCGGTAGCGGCCCCCGACGAGGCGGCCCTGCATCTGATTCACGTTTCCCCGCAATGTTCTTGACAGGTTCAGCGTAGGGACAGGCCCTCGAACGGGGAACCACGGGGGCCCTTCGGAAACCGCACTGTGACGGTTGTCGCTTTCGGTGACGACAAGCAACCATCCGGCCGAACGGCCCGCGGTGTTCAGCCCGTGGCCTGGTACGTCGCCGCCGCCTGCTCGTAGAGCCGGGTCACCTCGTCACGCTCGGCCTCCGGGCCGCGCACCTGCACCACGTGGTACCGCCCGTCCAGCAGCATCGCGAGGTTGCGCACGAACAGATCGCGCCCCGCGTCGTCACTCCAGGTGAACTGTCCCTCGGCCATCGTCCGTCCGCCCACCTCGATGGTCTTCAGACCGGTGGAGGTGGCCCAGCTCGACTCCCGGTACGGCCGCAGCTCGGGCTCCCGCTCCCGCTGGTAGGCCATCGGATCGCCGCCGTACTCGTCCGAGCCGTCCCGGCCCGGTACGACGATCAGCTCGAAGTCGCCCTGGGAGTAGACGACCTGGCCGCTGCCGTTCCTCGGCGCGCGCTGCCAGCCCTCGGCGACGGCCACCCGGAAGCCCTCCGGGTCCTCGTGCAGGGTGAAGCCCTCGGCGACGTCGGACCCGGTGCCGCTCGGTTCGTCGTCCGGCGAGTTCTGGTCGGGGCGCGGCTCGCTGCTCGTCTCCGGCGTCGGCTCCGGTGCCTCGCCGACCTGCCCGGCGGCCCCGGTCCGCTCGGGGCTCGCGCCACCGGCGCCCTCCCCGGACTTCGGCATGAACAGCACGGCGTACGCGATCGCCCCGGCCAAAGCGAGCAGTATCAGCAGGAGCAGCGTGCGGCCCAGGCTGCGCGGCGAACGCGTCCTCTCCCGGTCCCGCTTGTGGCGCCCGTGCCGGGCGGGCAGCCCGGCGCGGCGCCTGCGCACCAGCTCGCCCCTGCGTCGCACGATCGGCAGCCGACTGGCGTCGGGCGGCGGCGCGGCGACCACATGCACACCGGCCTCGGGCTCCGGAGCGGACCGCACGAGGGAACGCAGCCAGCCGCGCAGCTCCTCGAAGTCCAGGCGCTCGGTGGGGTCCTGACGCAGCAGCGACTCCACGACGGGGCGCAGCGGCCCGCACTCCTCGGCGAAGGCCGGCGGCTCGGCGCACACCAGTTGCACCAGCTCGGCCGTCGACTCCTCCGGGTAGGGCGCGTGTCCCTGCACGGCCCTGAAGAGCAGCGCTCCGAGCGCCCACAGGTCGGTCGCGGGGCCGATGGGCGGCGCGAGCTGCCAGTTCTCGTGCACGGGGCCGGCCTGCTCGGGCGCCCACCGCTCGGTCACCGGCCCGACCACGGCCATGCGCGCCTGCCGCGCCCGCTCCGCGGCCAGCGCGGTGGCGGGGCCACGGCGGGGCGCGGGGGTACCGGCCACGAGGTCGTCCCAGCGGGCGCCGGCACCGCTCGGGGTCCCCGGCGGCCCCACCTCGTGTGCGGGCGCGGGTACGACGGGGCCGCCGCCGCGGGCCGAGGACGGGACACCCGGCCGCGCGGGCCCGTCGCCCTGGGCCGGCACACCCGGCTGTGCCGGCCCGCCGTGATGCGGCGCCACGCCGGGCTGGGCAAGGCCGTTGTGATGCGGCGCCACACCCGGCTCGACGGGACCGTTGCCGTACGCCGATCCACCCGGCGGGACAGGACCGTTGCCGTACGCCGACGTGCCCGGCTGGGCCGGACCGTTGCCGTACGCCGATCCGCCCGCCTGCACAGGACCGTTGCCGTACGCCGACGTGCCCGGCGGGACAGGACCGTTGCCGTACGCCGACGTGCCCGGCTGGGCCGGACCGTTGCCGTGCGGGGGTACCACCGGCTGGGCGGCACCGCCCTGGGCCTGGCCGTGACGCCCGCCGGGCGTTCCTGCCCCGGTGTTGCGCGGTGTCGCGCCGTGCCAGGGCGTGGCGCGCACGCCGTACGGGTCCGCTATCTGCCCCGGCGGGCTCCCCTCGAGTGCGGGACGGGCGCCGGGCAGGGCCGCGCGACCGCTCTGCTCCGCCTCCTGGACCCGGGCCGCGGCCCGCGCTCCGGCCCGGTACGCGGCGATCGCCCCGGCCCGCGCCGCCCGGATGTCCCCTCCGGTCTCCTGCGCCCTGCGGGCCGGCGCGGCCGAACCGCCCACGCTCTCCGCCGCGTCCACGCCGGGCACCGGCAGCCCGCCGGCCGCCCGCGCCTCGATGGCGGCCCGCCGGGCGGCCTCGGGGTCACCGCCGCCGAGCGCGCCCGCGCCGGGCCCACCGACCGTGTTCAGCTCGGGTGTTCCGGCGGCCCCGAACGTCCCTCGGGCCGGCCCCAGGGCCCCGGCCGTCCCGCCGTCGTCTCCGCCGGTGTCGTCGTACAGGGGCGGCGGCACCGGGTCGTAGCCGCACAGCGCCTCCTCGGCCGCGCCCACCGCCAGGCCGGTCAGCATGACCCGCCCGTCGTCGCAGACGAGTACCGTCCGCGCGGTGATGTTCCGGTGCACCCAGCCGTGCGCGTGCAGCGCCCGCAACGCCGTCAGCACGTCGGAGGCGACCTCCGCCGCCCGATAGGGCGTCAGCGGCTGTTCGGCGAGCAGCGCGGCCAGCGGTCGCGCGGCCACCAGTTCGCTCACGACCCACAATGAGCCGCCCTCGGCGAACACGTCGAAGACCTGGTCGAGCCGCGGGTGGTCGGGAATCGCGGCAGCCGCCTGCGCGGCCTCCACCGCGCGCCGGACCGCCGGGTCCGTGGGCCGCCGGACGGCTCCCCCGCGCGCGGACGGCCGCCGGGCCGAGCGGTCACGCGCCGTGAACCCCTCCGGCAGTCCCTCCGCGTCGAGCACCTCGGCCTCGACGACCTCCGGCAACGGCACCTGCCGTACGAGGACTTCCTGCCCGCTGTAGGTGTCGAAGGCCCGCGTCTCGGTGAGTTCGTACTCGTCGGAGGGGGGAAGCGGCAGGCGGTAGCGGTCGGCGAGTACGCGCCCCGCATAGTCGTCCACGTTGCCTCCCCCGGCCGCCCGGTGGTCAATACCGTTCGTGTGGCGTCTCGTTCTCGATGCGTTCCCGATGCGTACGGTTCGCAACCACTCACGATACGTGCCGGAGGCAACCCGCACGGAAGGATGGGAGATCTCACGAGATCTCCTGCACCCCGTCCGCTCCCGAGCCCGATCAGGCCTTCGGCCGGAAGGTGTCGGTCAGCGTCCGCCACGTGGACTTCCGCAGGGCTCCGTCCCATGTCGCGGCCTTCGCCGTGTACATCAGCGCGTAGCCCTGCTGCTCGTCGACGACGAACCCGCGGTCGATCGTCCGGTACTTCGTGCCCGCGTCGACGTAGGTGAACTCCCAGTCGGCGGTGTTCCAGCCGCGGTAGTCCACCTGCGCTATACGGATCCGGTCGTACTGCGAGCGCGTCATGTAGCGCTCCTGGTTCTCCCAGTCCTGGACGGGGTCGTCCTTGGGCGTGGAGGTCCAGGCGATCAGCAGCTTCTGTCCGTCGGGTCCGGTGAACCGGTCGCCCGCCGCGTCCGACGACCCGTACTTCCAGCCCTTGGGCAGGCCTATCGAGTAGCCCTGGTCGCCGTTGTGCGTCGACTCGGCGGTGGCGCCCTCCGAGGAGCCCTTGCCGTCCGAAGACCCCTCGCCGTCCGAGGAGTCACCCGTCTCGTCGCCCGTGTTCCCCGGGGCCGCCCCGCCGTTCGCGCCCGAGGAGTCCTCGGGCGTGGCTCCGGACGACTCCGTCGCCGCGCCGCCGGTGCGGGTCCCGCCTTCGTCCGACTTGGTGTCGGAACCTCCGTCGGCCTCGGCGGCCGTCCTGCCGCCGCCGGCGCCGCGGTCGGAGCCCTCGCCGCCCGAGTTGAGCACGACGGCCAGCACGACACCGAGCACGGCGAGCGCCACGACCACGGCGATCACCGCCAGGGTCCGCCGGGGCACCACGTCCGTCAGCGGCGCTCTCGGCACCGGCCGCGGCGGGAGGTCCGGCGGTGTCATCACGGGCCAGCCGGAACTCCGGCCGGTCGTCGTGCCGTTGCCGCCCTGCGTGCCCTTGCTGCCTTGCGTGCCGCCGCCCTGCGTGCCGGAGTCCGAAGCCGACCCGGCGCTCGTACGCCCGCCCGACGCGTCCGTGCCGCCCGCGTCGCCGGCGCCCTTCCCGGTGGCCGCGCGCGCCCCGGCCGCCACTCCGGTCGCCGCCGCGGCCTTGCGGGCCGACCGCAGCGCCCCGCGCAGCCGGTCGGCTCCGTCCCGGCCCTCGCCGCGCGCCGCACTCCCGCTCTTGGCGGGTCCGTCCGGCTGCGGGGGCAGCGGCACGACCTTGGTGGCGTCCGCCGGCTCGGCGGTCTTGGAGTCGCGCGCGTTGATGACCGACTTGAGCATGGCCCGGGCAGCGGCGTCGTCGATGCGCTTGTCGGGGTCCTTGGTGAGCAGCCCGTAGATGACGTCCCGGAGTGGGCCGGCGTGCTTTGGCTCCTCCAGCGGCTCGGTCATCACCGCGGTGAGCGTGGCGATCGCGGAGCCCTTGTCGTACGGCGGGACGCCCTCGACCGCCGCGTACAGCAGACCGCCGAGCGACCACAGGTCGGCCGCGGGGCCGGGCTTGTGGCCGCGGGCGCGCTCCGGGGAGATGTAGGAGGGCGCGCCGACGAGCATGCCGGTGGAGGTGATGGACGGGTCGCCCTCGACCTGGGCGATGCCGAAGTCGGTGAGCACGACCCGGCCGTCGTCGGCGATCAGCACGTTCGACGGCTTCACGTCGCGGTGCAGGATTCCCTCACGGTGCGCGGAGCGCAGCACGTCGAGGACGGCGAGGCCGACCTCGGCGGCGCGCCGCGGCTCCAGCAGGCCGTCCTCGCGGATGACCTCGGCCAGGGACTTGCCCTCGACCAGTTCCATCACGATCCACGGCCGGTCGTCCTCGTCGACCACGTCGAAGACCGTCACCGCGCTCGTGTTGCGGATCCGCGCGATGGCCTTGGCCTCGCGCAGCGTGCGCGTGATGAGCCTGCGCTTCTCGTCCTCGTCGATGTTGGTCGGGAACCTCAGTTCCTTGACGGCGACCGTCCGGCCGAGGGTCTCGTCCTCGGCGCGCCACACCGTGCCCATGCCGCCTCGGCCGAGCACGTCTCCCAGCCGGTACCGCCCGGCGAGAAGACGCTCGCTCTTGTCCTGACGAGTCTCCTGACGGGATGTCCCCGCCCGCTCCGCCTCCGACATGCGTCCCCTCATGCAACCCGCCCTGACAGAGCCTCCATTGTCCCTCACCCGACAAGCGGCTCTCGCCCCGGGTGCCCCCGCTCCTACAACGGCACGATGTCGGGTGCCCCGAGCCTTGCCGCGTCCGCCGTCAGGTCGTCGGGCTGGCGCTGCGACTCGCGCTCCGCCTCCACCCGCTTCTCGTAGTGCTGGACCTCGCGCTCGATCTGGTCCTTGTCCCAGCCGAGCACCGGCGCCATCAACTCCGCGACCTCACGGGCACAACGGGTACCCCGGTCGAAGGTTTCAATCGAGATGCGGGTGCGCCGTGTCAGCACGTCGTCCAGATGCCGGGCCCCTTCGTGCGAGGCGGCATGGACGACCTCGGCGCGCAGATAGTCGTCGGCGCCGGTCAGCGGCTCGCCCAGCGAGGAGTCCTCTTTGATGAGGTCGAACAGTTCCTCCGCCATGGAGCCGTACCGGTTCAACAGGTGCTCCACGCGGACGACATGCAGTCCGGTGCGGGCGGCGATGCGGGCCCGCGCGTTCCACAGCGCGCGGTACCCCTCCGCACCGATCAGCGGTACGTCCTCGGTGACGCACTCGGCGACCCGCAGGTCCAGGGCGTGCACCGCCTCGTCCACGGCGTCCTTGGCCATCACGCGGTAGGTCGTGTACTTGCCGCCGGCCACCACCACCAGCCCCGGTACCGGGTGCGCGACGGTGTGCTCGCGCGACAGCTTGCTGGTGGCGTCGGACTCCCCGGCGAGCAGCGGCCGCAGTCCGGCGTACACCCCCTCGACGTCGTCGCGGGTGAGCGGCACCGCGAGCACCGAGTTCACATGCTCCAGCAGATAGTCGATGTCGGCGCTGGAGGCGGCGGGGTGGGCCTTGTCGAGGTCCCAGTCGGTGTCGGTGGTGCCGATGATCCAGTGCCGGCCCCACGGAATGACGAACAGCACGGACTTCTCGGTGCGCAGGATCAGGCCGGTGCTGGAGTGGATGCGGTCCTTGGGCACCACCAGGTGGATCCCCTTGGAGGCGCGGACGTGGAACTGTCCCCGCTCCCCCACCATGGCCTGGGTGTCGTCGGTCCACACACCGGTCGCGTTGACTATCTGCTTGGCGTGGATCTCGTACTCCCCGCCCCCCTCGACGTCCTGCACGCGGGCCCCGACCACGCGCTCGCCCTCGCGCAGGAAGCCGGTCACCCGGGCCCGGTTGGCCGCCTTGGCGCCGTAGGACACGGCGGTGCGCACCAGCGTGGCGACGAACCGGGCGTCGTCCATCTGGGCGTCGTAGTACTGCAGGGCGCCGACCAGCGCGTCCTTCTTCAGCGCGGGTGCCACGCGCAGGGCGTGACTGCGGCTCAGGTGCCGGTGCACCGGCAGGCCCCGGCCGTGCCCGCGGGCCATCGACATGGCGTCGTAGAGCGCGACGCCCGAGCCCGCGTAGAGCCGCTCCCAGCCCTTGTGCTGCAGGGGGTAGAGGAAGGGCACCGGCTTCACCAGGTGCGGCGCCAGCCGCTCCAGCAGCAGGCCGCGCTCCTTCAGCGCCTCGCGGACCAGGGAGAAGTCGAGCATCTCCAGATAGCGCAGGCCGCCGTGTATCAGTTTGCTGGAGCGGCTCGACGTGCCCGACGCCCAGTCCCGTGCCTCGACCAGACCGGTGGACAGACCGCGTGTCACGGCGTCCAGCGCGGTGCCCGCGCCGACCACTCCGCCGCCCACGACCAGCAGGTCCAGCTCCCGATCGGCCATCGCCGCGAGCGACTCGGCGCGCTGCGCCGGCCCCAGTGTCCCTGTCCTCACTGCTGCCTCCCGCTCATCGCCTCGCGTCGGCCGCACCCGTCGGGCGTGACCCGGTCCACATCCCCCACGCTCAAAGTCTGACCGCGTCGTCCGACTTCAGCCACCACACATCTCCAGCCTGTGGACAACCTGCCCCGACACCGGCGGCCGGAAGCCGCGAGAACACGGAAACGAGCACGGACACGGCCGAGCGCAATACCGCAAAACGGTCATATTTACTCCTAGTCTGACTGTGCGCTCGCTCGTCCTGTCCACAGGGCTTGCGCACCTGTCCCGCTTCGGTTACTGGGAAGGACGGCCCACTCCATGCCCGCAGATCTCGCCGTCATCGGACTCGGCCCGCTCGGCCTGCCGCTGGCCCAGGCCGCCGTCGCCGCCGGCATCCCCACCGTCGGCTACAAGACCGGCCCCGAGCCCGGCTCGCTCAGCCCCGCCGAACTGCGCCGGATGCTCTCGGGGGGCTTCCGGCACGCGGTGGGTCCGAGCGAGCTCGGCCGGGTGCGCACCGCGGTCATCTGCGCCCCGACCCCGAGGAGCGCGGACGGCGGGCTGGACCTCAGCCAGGTGGAGGCGGCCGCCCGCACCCTGGCCGCCCGGCTGCGCCCGCACACCACCGTCATCCTGGAGTCGCCGGTCTACCCGGGCACGACGGAGGACTTCCTGCGCCCCGTGCTGGAGGAGGGCTCACAGCTGCGCGCCGGGCGCGACTTCCACCTGGCGTACTCGCCCAGCCGCGTCGACCCGGGCAACCGCGACTTCACCCCGGCCAACACCCCGAAGGTCATCGGCGGCCTCACCCCCGCCTGCACCGAGTCGGCCGCCGCCTTCTACGGCCGGCTCACCGACAAGGTCGTCCGCGCGCGGGGCCCCCGCGAGGCCGAGGCCGTGCAGCTCCTGGAGACCAACTACCGGCACGTCAACATCGCCCTGGTCAACGAGATGGCCGTCCTCTGCCATGACTTGGGCGTCGACCTGTGGGACGTCATCCGCTGCGCGGAGACCAAGCCGTTCGGCTTCCAGGCCTTCCGCCCCGGCCCCGGCGTCGGCGGCCACGCCGTCCCGCAGGACCTGACCGGCCGTGCGGGCCGCGGCCTGCGCATGGTGGAACTGGCCCAGCAGGTCAACGGCCGCATGCCCCGCTACGTCGTCCAGCGCGCCGCCACCCTGCTCAACGAGCACGGCAAGTCCGCCCGCGGCGCGCGCGTGCTCCTGCTCGGCGTCACCTACAAGCCCGACCTCGCCGACCAGCAGGCCACTCCTGCCCAGGAGGTCGCGATCCGCCTGATGGAGCTGGGCGCCTCCGTCAGCTACCACGACCCGCACATCCCGTCCTGGAGCATCCTGGACCGCCCGGTCCCGCGCGCCGACTCCCTCTACGAGGCCGCTGCGGAGGCCGACCTCACGATCCTGCTCCAGAACCACCGCACCTACGACCTCCAGGGCCTGTCGGTGAAGGCACAGCTCCTGCTCGACACCCGGGGCACCACCCCCACCGGAGCGGCACACCGTCTCTGACCGGCCCGGCGGCGGTGAATTCGCTGGTGGAGCGGTCGGGTGCGCCTGTTACCCTTCGGCGTCCCTGTCGCACATCTGTGCGCGGACGCCACTCGCTCATCAGTCCCGTGGGGGGATTTCTGTCATGACCCAGTCAGTGCCACCGCAGCCGACCGACGGCAACCCGTTCGCCCAGCAGCAGCCCGTCCCCGTCCCGCCGGCGCCGCCCGCCCCCGCGCGGAGCAACGTCGCCCTCGGCGTGCTCGCCGCCGTCGTGGCGGCCCTGGTCTCCGCCGGGATCTACGGCGCGATCGTCGGCGCCACCGAGTACGAGATCGGCTTCGCGGCGATCGGCGTCGGTTTCGTCGTCGGCTTCGCGGCCGGCAAGGTCGGCGGCGCGAACCCGGTGCTGCCCGTGCTGAGCGGCCTGCTCTCGCTCGGCGCCGTCTACCTCGGACAGCTCGTCGGCGCCGCGATGCTCGCCGCCGACCTGCTCGGCGTCTCGGCGACCGAGATGTTCACCGGTCATCTGGACCTGCTGATGGAGGCCTGGCAGGAGTCCGCCGACCCGATGACGTTCCTGTTCCTCGCCATCGGCGCGTTCACCGCGTACTCCGCCACCAAGAAGGCGGCGGCGTAGAAAGCCGGCCCGACCGGGCAAACCGAAGGGCCCGCCCACCGAACGGTGGCCGGGCCCTTTCGCGACCGGACCTAGCGGCGGTGCTGCGAGTCCGCCACCGTCACCTCGACGCGCTGGAACTCCTTGAGCTCGCTGTAGCCGGTGGTGGCCATGGCGCGGCGCAGGGCGCCGAAGAGGTTCATCGAGCCGTCCGGGGTGTGCGACGGGCCGGTGAGGATCTCCTCCAGGGTGCCGACCGTGCCGAGGTCGACCTTCTTGCCGCGCGGCAGCTCCTCGTTCACGGCCTCCATGCCCCAGTGGTGGCCCTTGCCGGGACCGTCGGTCGCGCGGGCCAGCGGGGAGCCCATCATCACCGAGTCGGCACCGCAGGCGATCGCCTTGGGCAGGTCGCCGGACCAGCCGACACCGCCGTCCGCGATCACGTGCACATAGCGGCCGCCGGACTCGTCCATGTAGTCCCGCCGGGCCGCCGCCACGTCGGCGACCGCCGTCGCCATCGGGACCTGGATGCCCAGGACGTTGCGCGTGGTGTGCGCGGCGCCGCCGCCGAAGCCGACCAGCACGCCCGCCGCGCCGGTGCGCATCAGGTGCAGGGCCGCGGTGTACGTCGCGCAGCCGCCGACGATCACCGGGACGTCCAGCTCGTAGATGAACTGCTTCAGGTTGAGCGGCTCGTGCGAGCCGGAGACGTGCTCCGCCGACACCGTCGTACCGCGGATGACGAAGATGTCCACGCCGGCGTCCACGACGGCCTTGGAGAACTGCGCCGTGCGCTGCGGGGAGAGCGCGGCCGCGGTGACCACGCCCGAGTCGCGCACCTCCTTGAGGCGCTGCCCGATCAGCTCCTCCTTGATCGGCGCCGCGTAGATCTCCTGAAGGCGGCGGGTCGCGCTGTCGGCGTCCAGCTCGGTGATCTCGTCGAGCAGCGGCTGCGGGTCCTCGTACCGCGTCCACAGGCCTTCGAGGTTCAGCACGCCCAGGCCGCCGAGCTCGCCGATGCGGATGGCCGTGGCCGGCGAGACGACGGAGTCCATGGGAGCGGCCAGGAAGGGCAGCTCGAAGCGGTAGGCGTCGATCTGCCAGGCGATCGAGACCTCCTTCGGGTCCCGCGTACGGCGGCTGGGGACGACGGCGATGTCGTCGAAGGCGTACGCCCGGCGGCCGCGCTTGCCGCGCCCGATCTCGATCTCAGTCACGTGTGTGGCCTTTCCCTGATGCGTTTCAGCGCCTTCCAGTATCCCCGACGGGCACGACAAGGGCGGCCCCGGATGCTCCGGAGCCGCCCTGGAAACACCTCACGCGCGCGTGCGTGTCACGTACGGCTGTAGTTCGGCGCCTCGACCGTCATCTGGATGTCGTGCGGGTGGCTCTCCTTGAGGCCCGCGGAGGTGATCCGCACGAAGCGGCCCTTGGACTCCATCTCCTCGATGGTGGCGGCGCCCACGTAGCCCATGGTCTGGCGCAGGCCGCCGACGAGCTGGTGCAGGACGTTGGCCAGCGGGCCGCGGTAGGGCACCTGGCCCTCGACGCCCTCGGGGACGAGCTTGTCGTCGGAGGCGACCTCCGCCTGGAAGTAGCGGTCCTTCGAGTACGACTTGGCCTGGCCGCGGGACTGCATGGCGCCGAGCGAGCCCATGCCGCGGTACGACTTGAACTGCTTGCCGTTGATGAACAGCAGCTCGCCGGGCGACTCCTCGCACCCCGCGAGGAGGCTGCCGAGCATCACGGTGTCGGCACCGGCGGCGAGCGCCTTGCCGATGTCGCCGGAGTACTGCAGGCCGCCGTCGCCGATCAGCGGGATGCCCGCCGCACGGGCCGCGAGCGAGGCCTCGTAGATGGCGGTGACCTGCGGTACGCCGATGCCCGCCACCACGCGCGTGGTGCAGATCGAGCCGGGGCCCACACCCACCTTGATGCCGTCGACACCGGCGTCGATCAGGGCCTGCGCGCCGTCGCGGGTGGCGACGTTGCCGCCGATCACGTCGACGTCCACACTCGACTTGATCTTCGACATCCAGCTCAGGGCGTTGCTGCTGTGGCCGTGGGAGGTGTCGACGACCAGGAAGTCCACACCGGCGGCGGCGAGCGCCTGCGCGCGCTCCAGCGCCTCCGGGCTGGCGCCGACCGCGGCACCGACGAGCAGCCGGCCCTCGGCGTCCTTGGCGGCGTTCGGGTACTTCTCCGCCTTGACGAAGTCCTTGACCGTGATCAGACCCTTGAGCACGCCCTCGTCGTCGACGAGCGGCAGCTTCTCGATCTTGTGGCGGCGCAGCAGCTCCATGGCGTCCTGCCCGGAGATGCCGACCTTGCCGGTGACCAGCGGCATCGGCGTCATGACCTCGCGCACCTGACGGCTGCGGTCACTCTCGAAGGCCATGTCGCGGTTGGTGACGATGCCCAGCAGCCGGCCGGCCGGGTCGGTGACGGGGACACCGCTGATGCGGAACTTGGCGCACAGCGCGTCCGCCTCCCCGAGCGTGGCCTCCGGATGCACCGTGATCGGGTCGGTGACCATTCCCGACTCGGAGCGCTTCACCAGGTCGACCTGGTTGACCTGGTCCTCGACGGACAGGTTGCGGTGCAGTACACCGACGCCGCCCAGACGGGCCATCGCGATCGCCATGCGCGACTCGGTGACCTTGTCCATGGCGGCGGACAGGAGCGGGATGTTGACCCGCACATTGCGGGAGATCCGGGACGAGGTGTCGACCGCGTTGGGCAGCACCTCGGACGCGCCCGGCAGCAGCAGCACGTCGTCGTAGGTCAGCCCGAGGGTCGCGAATTTTCCGGGCACTCCGTCGACGTTCGCAGTCATGACACCTTCCCCAAATGGCCTTGCTCGGTGCGGATGTCCATGCTAACGGGAAGCACGGCCAGCAAATTCCACGATGCAGGACGGTCGAGGGCTTCGTATGTTCGTACGGAAGGCCGCCCACGCCTGTTCATCCGCCGGGCCTGGCTACTGCTCGGCGAGCGCCCGCAGCCTGCTCAGTGCGCGGTGCTGGGCCACCCGCACCGCGCCGGGTGACATTCCCAACATCTGACCGGTCTCCTCCGCCGTGAGACCCACGGCGATGCGCAGCAGCAACAGCTCGCGCTGGTTCTCCGGCAGGTTGGCCAGCAGTTTCTTGGCCCACTCGGCGTCGCTGCTGAGCAGCGCCCGTTCCTCGGGACCGAGCGAGTCGTCCGGCCGCTCGGGCATCTCGTCGGACGGGACCGCCGTCGAGCCGGGGTGCCGCATGGCCGCCCGCTGGAGATCGGCGACCTTGTGCGCGGCGATGGCGAAGACGAAGGCCTCGAAGGGGCGTCCGGTGTCCCGGTAGCGCGGCAGCGCGAGCAGGACGGCGACGCAGACCTCCTGGGCCAGGTCCTCCACGAAGTGGCGCGCGTCCCCCGGGAGGCGGGACAGCCGGGTGCGGCAGTAGCGCAGCGCCAGGGGGTGTACATGGGCGAGCAGGTCGTGCGTGGCCTGCTCGTCCCCGTCGACCGCGCGGTGGACGAGCGCACCGATGCCCCCTGGGGCCTTGGCCGCCTCGTCTTCACGCATCGGTCCATGGTGCCTTGCGGCCGGGCGGCCCGCGGCACTGCCTCCGTTGTTGTGCACCGAAGCGTTATGAGTAGGTGCGCCGGAAGTCATCCCCTGCGCCCTCCCCTTCCGCTCGACCGACTCGTCCCCGAGGAACTCCACACCTCAAGGATGCGGCATCCGCGCCGAAACAAGCAGCGCCCGCCCTCCGGGCCGCCCCGCCACGACTGCCGTCGACGCGTGACCTGCACCGGACCGACCTGTCGGCACGACCCCTGTGACCACGTACGACGGCACCACGGGTCATGCGCCCACCCGAACGCCGGAGGGTCTTCGGACGCACGACGAAATCCGCAGCCGCCGAGGTCTCATCGGGGACACCCGCCCCGTCCGAGCACCTGGTACGGATCCCACGGACCGTCGTCTCAGCCGCCGCACCCAGGCCCGCGGCACCAGGACCAGAGGACGCGGCACCAACGCACCCGGCACAGGGACAGGGACAGGAGAACCTGGCATCCGGGCACCGGACGCTGGGACCGGAACACGCGGCGCCCTCGCGCCCGTCGCACGGACCGGAGAACACCGCCGCGCCCACGCGCCGGACGAGCGGCCCACCGGACTCCGGCGCACCGGAGCAGCCGGCATCCAGGTCACCGGCCGCCGGCGTACGCGCGGCGTCGCCGTGCGGCGGGCCGTCGTTCCCGGACCGGCAGGGAGGTACCCCCATCGTGTCGCCTCCTCCCCCACCCGAGCGGGGGCTCGTCGCGCCCCCGCTCACCGGGACACGCGTCAGCGCACCAGACCCCAGCGGAAGCCCAGCGCCACCGCGTGCGCCCGGTCCGAGGCACCGAGCTTCTTGAACAGACGGCGGGCGTGGGTCTTGACCGTGTCCTCGGAGAGGAACAGCTCGCGACCGATCTCGGCGTTGGAACGGCCGTGGCTCATGCCCTCCAGCACCTGGATCTCACGCGCGGTGAGCGTGGGCGCCGCGCCCATCTCGGCGGACCGCAGCCGCCGGGGGGCGAGCCGCCAGGTCGGGTCGGCCAGCGCCTGCGTGACCGTGGCGCGCAGCTCCGCCCGTGAGGCGTCCTTGTGCAGGTAACCCCGGGCGCCGGCGGCGACCGCGAGGGCCACGCCGTCGAGGTCCTCGGCGACGGTGAGCATGATGATGCGCGCACCGGGGTCGGCGGACAGCAGCCGCCGCACCGTCTCGACGCCGCCCAGTCCGGGCATGCGTACGTCCATCAGAATCAGGTCCGAGCGGTCGGCACCCCAGCGGCGGAGGACTTCCTCGCCGTTGGCCGCCGTCGTCACGCGCTCGACGCCGGGCACGGTCGCGACCGCGCGGCGGAGCGCCTCTCGGGCAAGCGGGGAGTCGTCGCAGACGAGGACGGAAGTCATGGCCGCCCTCCGCAGCTGATGCGCGTCACCTTGAGCCTCCAGGCTGGTACGAAATCGTCACCTGTGCGGTCGACCGTCTCGGACGCCTGCCCGAGCGCTTGTGTTTTCAACCGCCTCCGCACTCTCAACGACGGTCACTCGAAAGAGTTACGGGGCTGTGTGCCCTCTTCGGCACTCTACGTGAGGGCGCGGACACGGCGCAGACATGCACAAGGGACCCGCAACCTTTCATCACAACCCATGCCCCATTTAGACCTATTTCTTCCCATCTGCTGGTGTCTGAGGCTAGATTCGCAATGAGTCATATTTTCATCTCCTTAGATCGTAGATGTACGGTCGTGGGCACCGTATCCGCTCAGAACGGCTACAAGGGGTCACACAATGGCAGATTTCTCCCGCCTTCCCGGACCGAACGCGGACCTGTGGGACTGGCAGCTCCTCGCTGCCTGTCGCGGGGTCGACAGTTCGCTCTTCTTCCACCCGGAGGGCGAACGCGGGGCGGCGCGGAGCGCTCGCGAGAACTCGGCCAAAGAGGTCTGCATGAGGTGTCCGGTCCGCGCCCAGTGCGCAGCGCACGCCCTGGCGGTGCGCGAACCGTACGGAGTGTGGGGCGGACTGACCGAGGACGAGCGCGAGGAGCTCATGGGCAGGGCCCGCCACCGGCTGGTGCCGGCGTCGACGGGCGGCAGCACCGCTTCGAACACCTGAAGGAACGTTTCTCCAGATGGAGCACGCCTGAACGTGTCTCCGACTTCCGACGCGCGCGGCTAGCGGGTCGCCGCCCGCGCCAGTTCATCCAGCGTCGCCTGCACCGCCGGCACCTGCGCCAGATCGGGCAGCGTCAGCGCGACGATCTCCCGCCGCACCGCCGGTTCCAGCGCCATCGCCCGAGCCCCCCGGGGTCGCACGGACTCGATCGCCAGTTGTGGCAGCACCGCCACCCCCAGCCCCGCGCCCACCAGGCCGACCACCGCCGGATAGTCGTCGGTGGCGAAGTCGATGCGCGGCGTGAACCCGGCCCCCGCGCACACCTCGATCAACTGGCCGCGGCAGCGCGGACAGCCCGCGATCCACGGCTCGTCGACCAGTTCCCCGATGGCCACCGAACGCGAGCGGGCCAGCCGGTGCCGCTCCGGCACCAGCGCCACCAGGCGGTCGCTCAGCAGCGGCCGTACGACCAGGTCGTCCCATTCCTCGGCGCCCGCCGCACCCTCGTAACGGAACGCGAGCGCGACATCGCAGTCGCCGGCCCGCAGCTTGTCCACGGACTGGGGCGGCTCGGCCTCCTCCAGGGAGACCCGGGTGCCCGGGTGCGCGGCGCGCAGCGCGGCGAGCGCGGTCGGCACGAGCGTGGAACTGCCGCTGGGGAACGACACCAGCCGCACCCGCCCCGCGCGCAGCCCGGCGATGGCCGCGACCTCCTCCTCGGCCGCGGTGAGCCCGGCGAGGATGCCCGAGGCGTGCCGCACGAGGGCCTCGCCGGCCTGCGTCAGCCGCATCTCCCGTCCGGTGCGCACCAGGAGGGGCGTGCCCACGGAGGTCTCCAGCGCCTTCATCTGCTGGCTGACCGCGGGCTGAGTGCAGCCCAGTTCGCGCCCCGCGGCGGAGAAGGAGCCGGTGGCGGCGACGGCGCGCAGGACGCGCAGATGACGGGCCTCGATCACTCCTCAAGCATAAGCGAAGCTTGGGTACGCCGCCGAATAATGCGTCGACACTTTGGCCCCTGGTCGCCTACGGTGCGGCCATGAGGCTTCTGTCAGTGAACCTGGGCCGCGCGCGGGCCGTCACCTACACGGACCATCCCCAGGGCCTGACCGGGATCGACAAGCGCCCGGTGGACGTGCCCGTCCACGTGGCGGCGCCCGGCCCCAAAGGTGTCGGGGGAAGCGGGCTGGCCGGGGACGCGGTGTGCCACACCCGCCATCACGGCGGTGACGACCAGGCCGTGTACGCGATGGCGCGCGAGGACCTCGACGCGTGGGAGCGCGAGTTGGGGCGTCCGCTGGCCAACGGCTGCTTCGGCGAGAACCTCACGACGGCGGGCCTCGACGTCTCCGCGGCGCTGATCGGCGAGCGCTGGCGGATCGGCCGCGAGGTGCTGCTGGAGATCACCTCGCCGCGGATACCCTGCCGGACCTTCCAGAGCCATCTGGAGGAACGGGGCTGGGTGAAGCGGTTCACCCGACAGGCGGCTCCGGGGGCGTATCTGCGGGTGCTGGAACCCGGCGAGATCCGTGCGGGCGACCCGGTCGAGGTCGTGCACCGGCCGGACCACGAGGTGTCCGTCGCGCTCACGTTCCGCGCGGGGACGACGGAGCGGACGCTGCTGCCGCGGCTCCTCGCGGCGGGCTCCGCCCTGCACCCGGAGTGGCGGGACATGGCGAGCGGGTACGCGGCGCCCCAGGACGCCTGACCGCAGGTCACGAGGGTGCCATGCGCGAAAACTTCACCGTCCGCCACCGTCGGCGGGCGGTCCGGGTCACTACCCTTGGGCCATGACAACGGCTCTGATCACTGGATCGACCGCGGGAATCGGCGCCGCGTTCGCGCGGCGGCTGGCGGCGGACGGGCACAACCTCGTCCTGGTGGCCCGCGACACCAAGCGCCTCCGCGAGCAGGCGACCGAACTGCACGACCGCCACGGCATCGAGGCGGAGGTCCTCACCGCGGACCTGGCCACCGACGCCGGCATCGAGGCGGTCGCCGGCCGTCTCGCCGATCGCAGGAACCCCGTCGATCTCCTGATCAACAACGCCGGTTTCGCCAACAAGGGCCGCTACCTCGACGTCTCCATGGCCGACGAGCTCAAGATGCTCAAGGTGCACTGCGAGGCCGTCCTGCGGCTGACGTCGGCGGCGACCGAGGCCATGCGCGAGCGCGGGCGGGGAGGGGTAGTGAACGTCGGCTCGGTCGCCGCCTTCGTCCCGCGCGGCACCTACGGGGCCTCCAAGGCCTGGGTCGTCCAGTTCACCCAGGGCGCGGCCCGTGACCTGGCGGGCACCGGCGTCCGGCTGATGGCGCTGTGCCCCGGCTTCGTCCGTACCGAGTTCCACCAGCGGGCCGGCATGGGCACGGACAACATCCCGTCCTGGATGTGGCTCGACGCGGACAAGCTGGTGGCAGCTGCCCTCGCGGACCTGGCCCGCGGCAGGACCGTCTCGATCCCGGACCCCCGCTACAAGGCACTCATGGGCATGGTGAAGGTGGCGCCGCGCGCACTGCTCGGCGGCGTCAGCTCGCGGGCCGGACGGAAGTACGGCCCGCAGTAGCCGGCGCCCTGGTGGGAGAATGGAGCCGTGCACCGGGACCCAGGGGGGACGGGAGGCGGCGCCATGACATTCGTACAGGTCATCGACTGCAAGACCACCCGGTTCCAGGAGCTGGATCGGCTGATGGACGCCTGGGTCGAGCAGACCAAGGGCAAGCGGACCGCGACGCACAGTCTGATCGGCAAGGACCGGGGCGACGCGTCGCACTTCATCGAGATCGTGGAGTTCCCCTCGTACGAGGAGGCGATGCGGAATTCGACGCTCCCGGAGACGGACCGGATCTTCCAGGAGATGGTCGCCCTGTGCGACGGGAAGCCGACGTTCACCGATCTGGACGTGGTCCGCGACGAGCAGGTCTCCAGCGTCGTCGTGCGAAGGTTCTTCGACCTGGCGGGGACGCCCGGTGAGCTGCCTCCGCTCGACGAGGTGATGGCGGAGCACTATCGCAGTCATGATCCGGCGACCGAGCAGGACACGGTCGGCATGGACCACGTCCGGCGCGAGATGCGGGTCTGGCGGGACGGGTTCGACTTCGCCTTCAGCATCGAGGACCTGATCGCGGAAGGCGACCGGGTGTGCGCGCGGTGGTTCTGGAAGGCCCGGCACAAAGGCGAGTTCCTGGGGATCGCGGCCACCGGCAAGGACGTCACGATGACGGGGACCACGGTCTTCCGGTGCGGCGGGGACGGAAAGCTCGCCGAGGGCTGGTGGGAGTACGACCGCCTGGGGCTGCTGGAACAGCTGGGCGTGTTCGAGGAGATGGAGCGCTAGAGCCCGCGAGGGGAAACAGGGAGGCCCGGCACCCTCGGGTGCCGGGCCTCACCTGGTACCGCTGAGGTCAGTGCGCGTGGCCGTGACCGTGGCCGCCGGCCGCGGCCTCCGGCTCCTCTTCCTTCTTCTCGACGACCAGGGTCTCGGTCGTGAGCAGCAGGGAGGCGATGGAGGCGGCGTTCTCCAGGGCGGAGCGGGTGACCTTGACCGGGTCGATGACACCGGACTTGATCAGGTCGCCGTACTCGCCGGTGGCGGCGTTGTAGCCGCTGCCCTTCTCCAGCTCGGCCACCTTGGAGACGATGACGTAGCCCTCCAGGCCGGCGTTCTCGGCGATCCAGCGCAGCGGCTCGACGGCGGCGCGGCGGACGACGGCGACACCGGTGGCCTCGTCACCCTCCTTGCCGAGGCTGTCGTCCAGCACCTTCACGGCGTGGACGAGCGCGGAGCCACCACCGGAGACGATGCCCTCCTCGACCGCGGCGCGGGTCGCGGAGATGGCGTCCTCCAGACGGTGCTTCTTCTCCTTCAGCTCCACCTCGGTGGCGGCGCCGACCTTGATCACGCACACGCCGCCGGCCAGCTTCGCGAGGCGCTCCTGGAGCTTCTCGCGGTCCCAGTCGGAGTCCGTGGCCTCGATCTCGGCCTTGATCTGCGCGATCCGGCCCTCGACGTCCGCCTTGTTGCCGGCACCGTCGACGATCGTGGTGTCGTCCTTGGTGACGGTGACGCGGCGGGCGCTGCCGAGGATGTCCAGACCGACCTGGTCGAGCTTGAGGCCGACCTCCTCGGAGATGACCGTGGCGCCGGTGAGGGTCGCCATGTCCTGGAGCATCGCCTTGCGGCGGTCGCCGAAGCCGGGGGCCTTCACGGCGGTGGCGTTGAAGGTGCCGCGGATCTTGTTCACGACGAGGGTGGAGAGGGCCTCGCCCTCGACGTCCTCGGCGATGATCAGCAGCGGCTTCGAGGCGTTGCTCTGGATGATCTTCTCCAGCAGCGGCAGGAGGTCCGCGATCGCGGAGATCTTGCCCTGGTGGATGAGGATGTACGGGTCGTCGAGGACGGCCTCCATGCGCTCCTGGTCCGTCACGAAGTACGGCGACAGGTAGCCCTTGTCGAAGGCCATGCCCTCGGTGAAGTCCAGCTCCAGACCGAAGGTGTTGGACTCCTCGACGGTGATGACACCGTCCTTGCCGACCTTGTCCATCGCCTCGGCGATCAGCTCGCCGACCTGCTGGTCCTGGGCGGACAGCGCGGCGACGGCCGCGATGTCGGACTTCTCGTCGATCGGGCGGGCGGAGGCCAGCAGGTCGTCGGAGACGGCCCTGACCGCGGCGTCGATGCCCTTCTTCAGGGCGGCCGGGGAGGCGCCGGCGGCGACGTTCCGCAGGCCCTCGCGGACCAGCGCCTGCGCCAGGACGGTCGCGGTGGTCGTACCGTCACCCGCGATGTCGTTGGTCTTGGTCGCCACCTCCTTCACCAGCTGGGCGCCGAGGTTCTCGTAGGGGTCCTCGACCTCGACCTCACGGGCGATGGTGACGCCGTCGTTGGTGATGGTGGGGGCGCCGAACTTCTTGTCGATGACGACGTTGCGGCCCTTGGGGCCGATCGTCACCTTCACCGTGTCGGCGAGCTTGTTGACGCCGCGCTCGAGGGCGCGACGGGCGTCCTCGTCGAACTTCAGGATCTTCGCCATGGCAGCGGGAGCCCTCTCGGAAAGTCTGCGGTAAACGAACTGCGCCCCGGACGCCCGGCTTCGTTAACGGTCGCGGGGGCCAGGGGCGCAGCTCAAACGGTGTGCTGTGGGTGAACTACTTCTCGATGATCGCGAGGACGTCGCGAGCCGAGAGGACGAGGTACTCCTCGCCGTTGTACTTCACCTCGGTGCCGCCGTACTTGCTGTACAGGACGACGTCGCCGACGGAAACGTCGAGCGGAAGGCGGTTGCCGTCCTCGAAGCGGCCCGGGCCCACGGCCAGGACGACGCCCTCCTGGGGCTTCTCCTTGGCGGTGTCCGGAATGACCAGGCCAGAGGCGGTGGTCTGCTCGGCGTCGAGCGGCTGGACCACGATGCGGTCCTCGAGCGGCTTGATGGCAACCTTGGAGCTGGTGGTCGTCACGATCCGACCTCCCCCTTCGGAGATCTCACGGGGTTAACTGTCTGAGGTGGCGACCAGGTGGATCCGTCGTCGCGGGTGCCGGACCTGCCCGTCGCTGTGTTGGCACTCTCCAGTGGGGAGTGCCAGAGCCGAGACTATGACTGCGATTAGCACTCGGTCAAGCGGAGTGCCAATCGGTCGCGGCGCGTCGGCCTCGCGGCGCCCCGTCAGGCCCCGTCACAGATTCACCGGCGCGTCCGTCACAGATAGTCCTCCAGCCGCCCCACCGTCAGCCCCGCCTCCTGGACCCGGCGCAGCAGGCGGGTCGTGCGTTCACGGAGCTTGGGTTCGGGGGTCTCGGTCGAGGGGACCGAGACGATGTCGCCGGGGCGCAGCCGGGCGGGGCCCTCGGTGAAGGTGAGGTCGGCCGCGTCCATCGTGGCGCGCCACAGGACGATCGCCTTGATGCCGCAGTCGACGGCCGCCTTGCGGGTCGTCGTGTCGTACGTGCCGTAGGGCGGGCGGAACAGATGCGGGCGGAGACCGAAGCGGGACTGGAGCTTCTGCTGCTGGCCGCAGATCTCGGCGCGCTGGCCGGCGTACGGCACCCCGCGCAGGGCGGCGTGGTCGAGGGTGTGGTTCTGGACGCTCGCGCCGACCGAGCGGAGCCGCGCGAAGTGGCCGTAGCCGGGGCCGACGACGCTGTCGGTGAGGAACATGCTGACGGGCAGGCGCAGGTCACGGACCATGTCGACGAAGCGGGGGTCCTTCTCGGCGCCGTCGTCGAAGGTGAGGAAGACGACCTTGTGGGTGGTCGGGATGCGGTCCAGCACGGGGGCGAGACCGTCGGCGGGCCGGGCGAGGTGCCGCACGGGCGCGGGCGGCGGGGAGAGCGGCGCGGACAGCCCCCAGCGCAGGTGGGGCGGCATCGCCGAGGCCGCCGAGCCGGGTGCCGCCCCCGCCTCCGCGGACCGCCCGCGCGGGCCGTCGGGCAGGGCGCAGCCGGCGAGCAGGGCCAGCAGTACCGCGGCCCCGGCCGTCCACCCGCGCCGAATCACAGGTAGTCCTCCAGGCGGCCCACCGCGTAGCCCTTCGCCGTGATCTTGTCGAGGAAGACGCGGATCATGTCGGGCATCTCGCCCGCCCAGTCGTCGGTGCCCCGGAAGTGGCTGAGGACGATGTCGCCGGGGTGGATGTCCCGGTCCCATTCGCGGTAGTCCCAGCGGTCGACGAAGACCTCCTCGTTCCACAGCGGTACGTGGGTGACGCCGCAGTCCTTGGCGGCGTGCAGGGTGTCGGAGTTGTAGTTGCCGTAGGGCGGGCGGAACAGGAGCGGGCGCTTGCCGTAGCGCTCCTCGATGACGTCCTGCATCCCGCAGATCTCGTGCTTCTGCTCGTCGTAGGACAGTCCGGGCAGATAGGGGTGGGTGAGGGTGTGGTTGTTCAGGGTCACCCCCCTGGCCTGCATCCGCCGGAAGTAGTCGTAGTCCTCGCTGACCAGGTAGTCGCTGAGGAACGCGGTGTACGGGATCTTCAGCTCGCTCATCATCCGCAGGAACGCCGGGTCCTTCTCGGCGCCGTCGTCGATGGTGAGGAAGACGACCTTCTCCTTGGTGGGGACGGTGGTGAAGACCGGCGGAAGCCCCTGCTCCTCGTGTCCGTCCACCTCGAAGCCCTCGCGGGTGGTGATCTCCGGTTTCCGCTCGGGCGGTGCCGGCGCCCGCAGCGGGGTCTCCTTCAGGCCCCAGCGCTTGGCGGCGGCGACCCTGGCGGCCTGCTCGGCGCGGAGCTTGGCGGCGTATCCGTCGAGGGCCCGGGCCGGGGGCGCCTTGAGGGGCGGGGGCGCCTCGGTGCTCCTGGTGCAGCCCGAGGCGACGGCGGCGGCGGCCAGCACGGCGACCCCCGCCATGACCGTCGTGGCTTTCCGGCGGCCATTCGGCCCTTTTTTGTCATTTTGTACTACTAGTTCCATGGAGCCGGATCCTCCCAGGCCCCACCCCCGAACCCCCGCTGACACCACCGCCGGAGGCGGACCATCCACCGACTGGCCGACAATGTCCCGGTGAACGACCTCGCCCCTCTCCTCACCCCCGAAGGCCGGGCCCTCCTCGACGAGGTGCGCGGCACGGACCCCGCCCAGGAACTCGCCGTCGCCACCCGGCTGCGCCGCGACCACCCGGCCGACCTGGTGTCGGCGGCGCTCGGCCAGGCGCGGCTGCGGCAGCGGGCGGTGGCCAAGTTCGGTCCCGCGGACGCGGAGCGGATGTACTTCACACCGGGTGGGGTCGAGCAGTCGACGCGGGCGAGCGTCGCGGCCCATCGCGCCCGGCGGTTCGCCGAGTTGGGCGTGGCCTCCGTGGCCGACCTGTGCTGCGGGATCGGCGGAGACGCGCTCGCCCTCGCCCGCGCCGGGATCCGTGTCCTCGCCGTGGACCGCGACCCGCTGACGGCGGCCGTCGCGCGGGCCAACGCCGAGGCGCTGGGCCTGGACGGGCTGATCGAGGTGCGCGAGGCGGACGTCACCGACGTGGACGTGTCGGCGTACGACGCCGTCTTCGTGGACCCGGCGCGCCGCGGTGGGCGGGGCCGGATCTTCGATCCGGAGGCGTACTCGCCGCCCCTGTCCTCGGCGGTCCGGATGGCCGCCGCCGCCCGGTACGCCGCCCTCAAGGTCGCGCCCGGCATCCCGCACGAGGCGGTGCCCGAGGCCGCCGAGGCGGAGTGGATCTCGGACGGCGGGGACGTGAAGGAGGCGGTGCTGTGGTTCGGCACGGAGCCCGGCCTGGTGCGCGCCACCCTGCTGCCCGGCCCGCGCACCCTGCGCTCCCGGCGCCTGCCGAATCCGGCGGTCCGCCCCGTCGGTCGCTATCTGTACGAGCCCGACGGCGCCGTCGTCCGCGCCCATCTGGTCGCCGAGGTGGCCGCCGAGGTCGGCGGCGGGCTGGTCGACGAGACCATCGCCTACGTCACCTCCGACGAGGCGCACCCGACGCCGTACGCCTCCGCCTACGAGATCACCGACCGGCTTCCCTTCAACGTCAAGAAGCTGAAGGCACTGCTGCGGGAACGGCAGGTGGGGATCCTGACCGTGAAGAAGCGGGGCTCGGCGGTGGAGCCGGAGGAACTGCGCAGGAAGGTGAAGCCGCAGGGCCCGCATTCCGCGACGGTGTTCCTGACCCGGGTCGCGGGTGCCCCGACGATGCTGATCGGCCACCCGGTGGCCTGAGCGGCCCCCGGCGGCAACGGCCCGGTCAGCCGCAGTCGGCGGCCCGGCGCAGCAGCAGCTCCCGTTCGCGCCCGTTGCGGGCGAGTGCCGCCGCGCGCTCGAACTCCGCACGGGCCTCCCGCGCACGTCCCAGCCGGAGCAGCAGGTCGCCGCGGACGCTCGGCAGCAGGTGGTAGTCGCGCAGCGCGGGTTCGGCGGCCAGGGCGTCGACCATCTCCAGGGCACGCGAGGGGCCTTCGGCCAGGGAGACGGCCACCGCGCGGTTCAGTTCGACGACCGGCGACGGGGCGCGGGCGGTGAGCAGGCCGTACAGCGTCGCGATGCGGGACCAGTCCGTCTCCTCCCAGGTGTACGCGTGCGCGTGGCACGCCGCGATGGCGGCCTGCAGGACGTACGGGCCCGGGGGGCCGGCGGCGGTGGCGTCGGCACGGCTGAGCGCCGTGATGCCACGGGCGAGGAGGAGGCGGTCCCAGCGGCGCCGGTTCTGGTCCCGCAGGAGCACGGGTTCGCCGTGCGGGCCGGTGCGGGCGGCCGTGCGCGAGGCCTGGAACTCCAGCAGGGCCGTCAGACCGTGGACCTCGGGCTCCTTGGGCATCAGAGCGGAGAGCACGCGGGCCAGGCGCAGCGCGTCCTCGCAGAGGCCAGGACGCAGGAGATCGTCGCCGGCCGTGGCGGCGTACCCCTCGTTGAAGATCAGGTAGATGACGTCCAGGACGGAGGACAGACGGGCCTCGCGGTCGGGGCCGTAGGGCACCTCGAAGGCGATGTTCCGCGTCGCGAGCGTGCGCTTGGCGCGGACGACGCGCTGCGCGACCGTCGCCTCCGGCACCAGGAACGCGCGGGCGATCTCGGGCGTCGTCAGGCCGCCGAGCAGGCGCAGGGTGAGGGCGATGCGGGCCTCGGAGGACAACACGGGGTGGCAGGCCGTGAAGACCAGCCGCAGCAGGTCGTCGTCTATGTCGTCCGGGTCGGCGGGCTCCTCGGGCGGGGCCGCGACCGACAGGTCCCGGCCGATCTCCTGGAGCTTGCGGGCGTAGTTCTCCCGCCGCCGGACCAGGTCGACGGCGCGATGCCGGGCGGTGGTCATGAGCCAGGCGCCGGGGTTGTCCGGCACGCCGTCCCGCGGCCACTGCTCCAGCGCCGCGACCAGCGCGTCCTGCGCGAGTTCCTCGGCGAGGCCGACGTCCCGGACGATCCGGGCGACGGCGGCGATGATCCGGGGCGACTCGATACGGAAGACGGTCCCGACGGCGTGCCGGGCGGCGTCCGCGCTGCCGCCGGGGCCGGCGGTGGGCTGTGGTTCCACAGCCCACCATCGAACACCCCGCGCGGCCCCGGGCCAAGCGGAACCGGGGTGGACTCAGCCCTCGGCGACCTCACGCACCTCGCAGGTCACCGTCCAGTGCGCCTCGTGGACCTTCAGGAACCGCTTGGTCCACTCGATCGCCTCGGTCTTGTCCTTGGCCTGGACCAGCGCGTATCCGCCGACGACCTCCTTGGTCTCGGTGAAGGGCCCGTCGGTGACGGAGATCTGCCCGCCCTCGTAGCGCACCCGGGTGCCCTGCGCGGTCGGTGTCAGCCCGGCGGTGTCCAGCAGCACACCGGCCTTGGTCATCTCCTCGATCAGCTCCCCCATCCGCTGCATCAGCTCGGGGCTGGGGCCCTCGGCGGGGGCGTTCTTCTCGTCGATCTGCACGAGCGACAGGTAACGGGGCATGGTGGCTCCTCGGTCGTGGTGGCAACTGCCGTGGCGGCGGCTGCCGTGGTGGCGGCTGCCGTGGTGGCGGCTGCCGTGGTGGTTGCTCTCACCCATGCGTCGAACGGCGACGCCCCCCATCGACACCCCCGCCGAGAATTCTCGGAACTTTTTTCAGCGCCCCCTCCGCGTACCGCACCGCCCGCCCGCGGACCCACCTACCGCAGCGACTCCCACAGGTCCCCCGCCTCCGGCTCGTCGGCCACCACCCGGTTCGGGTCGGAGGCCGCCGGGAGGACCGGCATCATCACCGTCTTCATGGCGTGCGCCGGCAGGTCCCGAAGACTCTCCCCGAACCCCACCAGCTCCGGCAGCGAGTCGAGACCGGTGTCGGTCGTCAGGCTCCCGGTCACCGCGTCCGCGACCTCGTACAGACGGGCCGGGTCCGACAGCAGGCTGGTCGACGCGATCTGCTCCAGCAACGCCTTCACCAGCAGGTGCTGAAGGCCTATGCGCCCCAGGTCGCTGCCGTCCCCGATGCCGTGCCGGGTGCGGGCCAGGGCGAGCGCCTGCTTGCCGTCGAGGTGATGGGTGCCGGCCTCCAGGGTCAGATGGCTGTCCTCGTCGTCGATGTCCTCCCCGGTGGTGACGGTGACCCCGCCGAGCGCGTCCACGAGCCCGGCGAAACCGGCGAAGTCGATCTCCATGTAGTGGTCCATACGAACGCCGGTCATCGACTCGACGGTCTTCACCGCGCACACCGGACCGCCGCGCTCGTAGGCGGTGTTGAACATGACGCCGTGGGCCTCGGCCGTCTCACCGCCCGACTCCAGCGGGCAGGACGGACGCGTGACCAGGGTGTCACGCGGGATGCTCACGACGGTCGCCTCGGTGCGGCCGGGGCCGAGGTGCACGACCATCGCGGTGTCCGACCTGGCGCCCTCGCTGTCGCCGCCCCCGAGGGCCTGGTTCTCGGCGCCGCCACGCGAGTCCGAGCCCAGCACCAGGATGTTCAGGGCCTCCTGGGGCGGCGACGAGGCGGACGCGGCCAGGGAGGGCGTCGGCTTCACCGGGCGGTCGTCGCCGAGGGCGCCGTTGATGTCGACGCTCGTGATGTTGTCGTTCAGCCGCCAGTAGACCCAGCCCGCCCCGGCGCCCCCGAGCACCAGGGCGGCGGCGAGCGCCAGGCCCACGATCCTCAGCGCCCTCGGCCGTCCGCCTCTTGGACCCTCGTCCCCGTCCCCGTCATGTTCCGTTATGTGTCCCGTCACGGACAGGAACGTACGTCCGAATTATGTCGAGCGGGTACGCGAACCCCTTTTTCTTCGGAAAATCTAAGACTTCTCCTGGCCAAGGCCGTCCGAAATTTTCGGCGGTGCGGCCGTACTGCTGCGCACCACGAGGCTCGTGGCCAGCTCCACCCGCGTCGCGGCGGCGGCCGCGTCCCCGCGCCCCAGGTCCAGCACCAGCCGGGCCGCCGCCTCCGCCATCTCCGTCAGCGGCTGCCGTACGGTCGTCAGCGGCGGGCCCACCCAGCGCGCCACCGGCAGGTCGTCGAACCCGACCACGCTCACGTCCTGCGGCACCCGCAGCCCCAGCTCGCGCGCCGCCTCGTACAGCCCGAGCGCCTGGAGGTCGTTGCCGGCGAAGACGGCGGTGGGCCGGTCCGGGCGGCGCAGCAGCTGGAGGCCGAGCCGGTAGCCGGCGTCGTGGTGGAAGTCGCCCGTCACGACCAGCGACGGGTCGACCGGCAGTCCCGCGGTCTCCAGCGCCGCCCGGTAGCCGTCCATCCGGGCCCGGCTGCACAGCATCCGCGACGGCCCGGTGATCGCTCCGATCCGGGTGTGCCCCAGCTCGACCAGATGCCGGGTCGCGGCGAGTCCGCCCTGCCAGTTGGTCGCGCCGATCGACGGCACGTCGGTGCCCGGGTCACCCGCCGGGTCCATGACGACGAACGGGATGGAACGGCTGGTCAGCAGCGCCCGCTGGGACTCGTCGAGCTCGCTCAGCACCAGGATCACGCCGTGCGGGCGGCGGGCGGCCACCTGGTCGGCCCAGGTCCGCCCGGGCGTCAGCCGGCCCGCACTCTCGGACAGCACGACGCTCAGGCCCGCCTCCCGGGCCACGTTCTCCACGCCCCGGATGACCTCCAGGGCCCAGGCGCTGTCCAGCTCGTGGAAGACCAGGTCGATCAACGGTGAGCGGGCCGCCTCGGCCCGGCGCCGCCGATAGCCGTGGGCCCGCAGCAGCCCCTCGACGCGGGTGCGGGTGGCGGGCGCGACGTCGGCCCGGCCGTTGAGCACCTTCGAAACAGTCGGCGCGGAGACTCCGGCCTCACGGGCGATCTCGGCGAGCGTCGCGCTCTGCGAGGACCGCCGTGCCGTCCGGGTCTGAGGGCTTTCCGGGGGAGTCATGCCGGCGATCGTATCCCCGCGGCCCCCGTTTGCGGCCCCGCACGGCACCACACCCCACCGGAACATTCGACAAGCCATCCGAAAGATTCGCAGACGCCCGGCACCACCGCCATGGACGGGGCTTCACGCCGGGGCCTACGTACCGGTCACGCGCGGCGTCCTACCGTGACGGGCCAACGACGGGGTTCTCCGGTGGCGGCCCAGCCCGATCGTGACGGGCTTGCGCCGGAGCCCTACGGCAACGCCCCAGCCTGGCAGGCCGGCCCTCGCGGTTTCACGCCCTGGCGACCGGGGTGGCGGGCAGTCGTGGCCCAGCCCGACGGTCCTACCGTGGCGGCCTGCGTCGGAGCCGGGCCGGCCCGGCGGCCCGCTGTGGCGGGCCTGGGTCGGGCCTCACGCGACCGCTACAGCCTGGCGGCCCTGCCGTGGCGGGCCGGCCGTCGCCGGCCCCGCACGGCGGTCCCTGGCACCTGCGTCGGGGTCTTACGGTCACGGCCCTACCGTGGTGTCCACCCGTCGCGCTCCTCCCCTGACGACCCGCCGTGTCGGGCGGCCGTCGCAGGCCGAGCCAGTTCGGGTCAGCGGCGCCCGGCCGGTCGGCTGTGGCGGGCCCGCTGCGGTGGCCGGGCTTCCGCCCATCGGCGGCCCGGCGAGGGCCTGTCATGGGGGACGTCGGCGGCGGTGCTCCGCCGTCACGTCGCGCCGCTCCTTACCTCGCGAGGCGTCCGCGGCACCGGCGTCCGCCAGGTGCCTGACCGGCTGTCGCCGACGGGAGCGGCGCGCTTCTCGGCGGAGCGCCCCTCACTCGTCGTCCACCGGCTCGAACCGCCATCGGTGCACCGCACGAGTGACCAAATCGCCGTCCGGTTCCGGCAGTTCCGGGAGGGCGGCGTCGGGGGCCGCGTCCCACCACGTGATGACGAGGACCCGGTCCTGCGGCGCGCGGAAGGTCTCCCGGCGCAGCGGGCCGGGGACGAGGCGCTGCGCGCGTGCCCACGCCAGCAGTTCCTCCCCCCGCCCCTGCACCGCCCGCGCCTCCCACATCAACGCGACCGTCACGAGTAGAGGTTCTCCTTGCTGACCTCGTGCACATGGTCGTGCCCGGGCACGTGCGGGTCCGTCACCGGCAGGGACGAGTCCGCCGACAGGTCCCAGCTCGACGCCGCCCGGCCCCGCGAGACCATCTCGGCGCCCAGCGCCGCGACCATCGCCCCGTTGTCGGTGCACAGCTTGGGCCGGGGCACCCGCAACCGGATCCCGGCCGCCTCGCAGCGCTCCGCCGCCAGCGCCCGCAGCCGGGAGTTGGCGGCGACGCCACCGCCGATCATCAGGTGGTCGACGCCCTCGTCACGGCAGGCCCGCACCGCCTTGCGGGTCAGCACGTCGACGACGGCCTCCTGGAACGACGCCGCCACATCGCGCACCGGCACGTCCTCACCGGCCGCCCGCCTGGCCTCGATCCAGCGGGCCACGGCCGTCTTCAGACCGGAGAAGGAGAAGTCGTACGCCGGGTCGCGCGGGCCGGTCAGACTGCGGGGGAACGCGATCGCGTCGGGGTCGCCCTCGCGCGCGTACCGGTCGATGACCGGACCGCCGGGGAAGCCCAGGTTCAGCACCCGGGCGATCTTGTCGAAGGCCTCGCCGGCCGCGTCGTCGATGGTGGCACCCATCGGCCGCACGTCGGAGGTGATGTCGGAGGAGAGCAGCAGCGACGAGTGGCCGCCGGACACCAGCAGCGCCATCGTCGGCTCGGGCAGCGCCCCGTGCTCCAGCTGGTCGACGCAGATGTGCGAGGCCAGGTGGTTGACGCCGTACAGCGGCTTGCCGAGCGCATAGGCGTAGGCCTTCGCCGCCGACACGCCGACGAGCAGCGCGCCGGCCAGTCCCGGCCCGGCCGTCACGGCGATGCCGTCGAGGTCCTTGGCGCTGACCCCCGCCTCCTTCAGCGCCCGGTCGACGGTGGGGATCATCGCCTCCAGGTGCGCGCGGGACGCGACCTCCGGCACCACACCGCCGAAGCGGGCGTGCTCGTCGACGCTGGAGGCGACGGCGTCCGCCAGCAGGGTGGTGCCGCGGACGACGCCGACGCCGGTCTCGTCGCAGGAGGTCTCGATCCCCAGCACCAGGGGTTCGTCAGCCATGTCGGATCTCGGTTCCTTGTACGGAGGTTGCAGGGTCGGTCAGGCGCATCACCAGGGCGTCCACGTTGCCGGGCTGGTAGTAGCCGCGCCGGAAACCGATCGCCTCGAAGCCGAAGCGCTCGTAGAGCTTCTGGGCGCGGACGTTGTCGACCCGGCATTCGAGCATCACCTCGGCGCACTCGAACGCGGTCGCCGCCCGCAGCAGCTCGGTCAGCAGCCGACCGCCGAGACCGGTGCCCCAGTACGCGCGGGCGACGGCGATCGTCTGGACGTCGGCGATGTCACCGGCGGAGGCGAGTCCGGCGTATCCGGCGACGCGGTCGCCGTCCTGGGCGACGAAGTACCGCCGGGTCGCCCCCGGACCGCGGGCGTGGGCGAGTTCGGACCAGAACATGCCCCGCGACCAGGCGTCGTCGGGGAACAGGTCCCGCTCCAGCTCCAGCACGGGATCGAGGTCCCACCAGCGCATCTCCCGCAGCACGGGCGCCACGGGCTCGGTCACCTCGGTCACTTGGGGGTGACCACCTTGTAGTTCTTGGGCACCTGCGCGTCCGGACGGCGCAGGTACAGCGGCCGGGCGGGCGGGAGTTCCGCACCCTCGGCGAGCCGCTCGGCGGCCAGCCGGGCGAGCGCGGCGGCCGAGACGTGCTCGGGCTCGTGCGCGACCGGGAAGGTGTCCGGGTAGAGCAGCGCGCCCGCGCCGACCGCGGGCAGGCCCGCGACCTCGGCGGCGATGTCGGCGGGCCGGTCGACGGCCGGTTCGGTGACGCGGGTGCGCGAGTCGTCGTACCGCGCCCAGTAGACCTCCTTGCGCCGGGCGTCGGTCGCCACGACGAAGGGGCCCTCCATGTCGGCCGCGCAGGCAAGCCCGTCCAGCGTGCACACGCCGTGCACCGGGACGCCGAGCGCGAGTCCGAAGGTGTCCGCGGTCATCAGCCCGACGCGCAGGCCGGTGTACGGCCCCGGGCCGATCCCTACGACGATCCCGGTGACGGCGTCGAGTTTCAGCCCGGCGTCGTTCAGTACCCGGTCGACGGCCGGAAGCAGCAGCTCACCGTGCCGGCGGGCGTCCACCTGGCTCGACGAGGCGATGACGTCCGTACCGTCGTGCAGGGCGACGGTCACGGCGGGGGTGGCGGTATCCAGAGCGAGCAAGAGCACGCATTCAGCGTACGGCTCCTCGCGGCCGACGGCGGACGCCATCGAGCCGACGGCCCGTCCGGGGCCCGACACGGTGCCCGGTCGGGGGCTCGGCCGCCCGGCTCCTCCCGCTCCGTGCTGCTACCGTCACCTACGGTAACCACAAGCCAGACCTACGACGCGGAGGTGGGCGCCGTGGCCAGCACCAGCGCCGGAATCGTGACCGGGCTGACGGCGGCCGCCCTCACGGCGGTCGGCTTCCTCGCCTATCAGGCGTCGGCGACCGTCCCCGCCGAGCTGAGCGGGTCGCCGAACGGCCTCGGCGGCTCACCCGCGGCGGCCGCGTCCAAGGCCCCCCGCGACAAGCGCCACCCCACCGCCCTGCCCGGCGGCTCCGGCGTCGGCGAACGGGTCGTGTACTCGCTCGACGACGACCGGGTCTGGCTGGTCGGCCCGCGCAACCGGGTCCAGCACACGTTCAAGGTGATGCCCAGCGCGGTCGACCCGGCGCCGGGCACCTACGCGGTGACGTCCCGCTCGGGCGAGACCACCGGCTCCGACGGCACCCAGGTGGAACATGTCGTCCGCTTCACCACCGTGGACGGCGTGGTCATCGGCTTCAGCGCGGCGACGGACGGGTCGACCGCGCCACCGGACCCGTCGGTGCGGACCGGGGGCATCCGGGAGACGCAGGAGGACGGCGACGCCATGTGGATGTTCGCGACGATCGGCCAGAAGGTCGTCGTCATCCGGTAGGCGCCCGGACGTCCGCGAGCGGCTGCCGTCCCGGTGGGAGCCGGGCGTCGAACCTGCGCGCCCCAGGCACCGCGATCCCGGCTGATCCGCCGGATTAGGCCCTAAGCCGCCTCGCGGTGGTCCACGTCCTGCCGGGGCGCCGGCGGCTCGGGGGCGGGCGGCGGAGTGGAGATCGCCCTCGCCGCGGCGCAGGAGGCCAGCAGATCGCGCATGGGCACTCCGGCGGGCGCGAACGGGCGCGGCTGCGGTGTGCGGTCCGTGGTCGACATGGACGCCTCCTGAGTGGCGGGGGCGGAGCCAGTGGGTGCAACTTAGGTACACCTAACCGCCGCTGGATACCATGTGACCACGTCCGGGACACCGGACGCAATATCTTGCCGACGTCATGTCGGAATGTTCATGCGGTCATGCGGACAGCGACTCCAGGTCCACCGGTGCCCAGCGCTCGCCGAGGCCCGCGAGCGTCACGTGCCGCACCTCGTCCGTGGTGTCGCCCACGGCCCGGTGGATGGTGACCTGCAGCCGGTCCTCGGTCAGCTCCTCGACCTTGCCCTCGCCCCACTCCACGACGACCACGGACTCGGGCAGCGACACGTCGAGGTCGAGATCCTCCATCTCGTCCAGGCCACCGCCCAGGCGGTACGCGTCGACGTGGACGAGCGGCGGCCCGGCCACCAGGGACGGATGCACGCGGGCGATCACGAAGGTCGGCGAGGTGACCGCTCCGCGCACGCCGAGCCCTTCGCCGAGCCCTCGGGTCAGCGTGGTCTTGCCCGCGCCGAGCTCGCCGCTGAGCATGACCAGGTCCCCGGCGCGCAGCAGTTTGGCGAGCCGGAGGCCGAGGTCGCGCATCTGCTCGGGCGAGTGGACGATCAGCTCGGTCTCAGCCGGGTTGTGCGGTGCCGCTGGTGCTTCCATAGCCACCCACGGTAGCCCCTGCCGGCACGGCACCCACGCGCGTGAGCAGGTCGGCGAGCCGGTCGGTGACCACTTCCGGGTGCTCCAGCATCACCAGGTGCCCGGCGTCGGGCACGAGCACCAGTTCCGCGTCGGGCAGCAGCGCGGCGATGGCCTCGCTGTGCTCGCTCGGCGTCACCAGGTCCTTGAGCCCGGCCAGCACCAGCACCGGCAGATCCGCGAAGTGCGCGAGCGCCTCGGTCTTGTCGTGGTCGGTGAACGCCGGGTAGAACTCGGCGACGACATCGATGGGTGTCCCCTCGATCATCCGCTCGGCGAACCGCGCCACGGCCGGGTCGACGTCCCGGGTGGCGAACGAGTACCGCTTGATGATCCCGGCGAACAGATCGGCGACCGCCCGGCGTCCCCTCTCCACCAGTTCCGCCTGCTGCCCGAGCGCCCGCAGCACGCCGGGCAGCACCCGTCGGACCGCGTTGACCCCGGCGACGGGCAGCCCGAAGTTGACCTCGCCGAGTTTCCCCGAGGACGTACCGACGAGGGCGACCGCGACGACCCGGTCCCGGATCAGTTCGGGGCACTGCGCGGCCAGGGCCATCATCGTCATGCCGCCCATCGAGTGCCCGACCAGCACGACGGGGCCCTCGGGCACGGCCGCGTCGATCACGGCCTTCAGGTCCCGGCCGAGCTGGTCGATGGTGACGGGGGCACCGTCCTGGAGCTGCGCCGCCCCGCGCCCGGACCGGCCGTGGCTGCGCTGGTCCCAGTGCACGGTGCGCACGACGCCCCGCAGCGCCTCCCGCTGGAAGTGCCAGGAGTCCTGGCTGAGGCAGTAGCCGTGGCTGAAGACGACGGTGACGGGGGCGGGGGCCTTGCGCCCGAAGAGCCGGCGCCGCCGTGGCGCGACGCCGGCCTCCGCCTCGACCTCGTCCACCTCGTAGTACAACTCGGTGCCGTCGTCGCCGTAGGCCCGTCCGGGGGTGCCGCGCAGCGCGCCGTACGGTCCCGTCGAGTCGAGGGCGAGCCGGGCCTTGCGGCGCATGCCGCGGCCCACAGTCATCCGCTCTATCGCGACGCCGGCGGCCGCGCCGGCCGCGATCACACCTATGGCGGCACCGGCGACGCCGGTCACCTTGCGCCAGTTTCCGGCCACCCCCGTGGCGGAAGCGACGGCCGCGGCGGCGTCGGCGACGCCCTCCGCACTGCTCTCGCTCACGTACCGCTCCTCTTCGCCGGATCCTCAGTACTGCGTCGGGCCCACCGCCCGCCCGCCGACCCCCGTCGGGCCGACCCCGTCGGGTCAGCCGGTGCGGGCCCGCGCCGAGAGCCGGTGGCACCGGCCCGGATACCCGTCTTGTTCCCCGTTCACCTACCCCTGAGAGGCTGTTCCCGGCCGACCTGTCCCCGCTCGCCCCGCCGAGGTCTCCGCGTCGACGTAGACGCGCGGAACGCGCGTTCCGATGCGGGTCACGATCTCGTACGCGATCGTCCCCGCGGCCTGCGCCCAGTCCTCGGCCGTGGGCTCGCCCCGGTCGCCGGGCCCGAACAGGACGGCCCGCGCACCCACCGGCGGCTCGTCCCCGCCGAGGTCGACGACGAATTGGTCCATCGCGATCCGTCCGGCGACGGTCCGCCACTTCCCGCCGATCAGCACAGGACCGGTCCCCGAGGCGTGCCGCGGGATGCCGTCGGCGTAACCGAGCGGGACGAGGCCGAGGGTGGTGTCGCCGGGCGTGGTGTACCCGTGGCCGTAACTCACCCCGTGGCCACCGGGCACCTGCTTGACCAGCGCCAGCGACGCGGACAGCGTCATCACCGGCCGCAGCCCGAAGTCGGCGGGCGTGCCGATCTCGGGGTTGGGCGAGATGCCGTAGAGCGCGATGCCCGTGCGGACGAGATCGAAGTGGGACTCGGGAAGCGTGAGAGTGGCGGGCGAGTTGGCGATGTGCCGCACCTCGGGACGGACGCCCTCGCCCTCGGCGTACGACACCATCTCCCGGAAGCGGCCGAGCTGGACGGCGATGGACGGGTGCCCCGGCTCGTCGGCGCACGCGAAGTGCGACCACAGTCCCGTGACCCGGACGAGGCCCTCGGCCTCCGCCTGCACGGCCGCCGCGACGAGCTCGGCCCAGTCGTCGCCGGGCTGGCAGCCGTTGCGCCCGAGCCCGGTGTCGGCCTTGAGCTGCACGCGCGCGGGCCGGCCCGCCTGCCGGGCGGCCTCGGTGACCTCGCGCAGGGCCCACATACCGCTCAGGGACACGTCGATGCCGGCCTCGACGGCCGCGCGCCAGGGCCCGCCGGGCGTCCACAGCCAGCACATGATCCGGACGTCCGCCGGGATGCCCTCGTCGGCCCGCAGCGCCAGGGCCTCCTCGGGCGTGGCGGTGCCCAGCCAGCTCGCGCCGGCCGCCACGGCCGCCCGCGCGCACGGCAGCGCGCCGTGCCCGTACGCCTCGGACTTCACCACGGCCATCAGGGCCGCGCCGGGCGCATGGGCGCGCAGCGCCCGCACGTTGGCGCGCAGCGCGCCAAGATCGATCTCGGCCCGACCGCGCAACGGGGCGGTGCTCGGCAGCTGTGCAGTGGTACTCATCGCGCCCAGTCTCTCAGAGCGATCGGACGTCTCTTCGACCCCGACCCCACGGACCGGCCGTGCCACCTGTCCGCCACGCGCCGCGTCGCCCCCGCGCCGCCACCCGCCCGTTCGCTCCCGCGACGGTCACCCGCCTGTCTCCCCGTTCGCCCGTTCGCCCCGGCCCCGTACGAGGCCTGCCGCTCACCGCCTGCGCACGTCCCGCCAGGCCGCCGGGATCGCCTCCGCCACGTCGTGGGCGCCCACCGGCGCGCCGTCGGCCGCGAGCCGCCCGGCCAGCCCGTGCAGGTACGCCCCCACACTGCCCGCGTCCCGCGCCGGGAGCCCGGCCGCCAGCAACGACCCCGCCAGCCCCGACAGCACATCGCCGCTCCCGGCGGTGGCCAGCCAGCCCGTCCCGGTCGCGTTCACGCGTACGGCGGCTCCGCTCCCCGCGTCGGCCACCAGCGTCGTCGACCCCTTCAGCAGCACCGTCGCCCCGTACCGCGCCGCCAACTCCCGCGCGGCGCCGAGCCGGGCACCCTCGACCTCCTCCCGGCTCACCCCGAGCAACGCCGCCGCCTCGCCCGCGTGCGGAGTCATCAGCGTCGGCGCGCTCCGCTCCCGCACCGCCGCCTGCGGCGCCAGCCGCAACCCGTCCGCGTCCACCAGCACCGGCACGTCGGCCCGCAACACCTCGGCCACCGTGTCCGCGTCGTCCCCGGCCCCCGGGCCCACGACCCACGCCTGCACCCGCCCCGCCCGGCGCGGCCCCTGGTCCGACACCAGCGTCTCGGGGAACCGCGCGATCACCGCGTCCGCGGCGGGCCCCACGTACCGCACGGCGCCCGCCCCACCCCGCAGCGACCCGGCGACGGCCAGCACGGCGGCGCCCGGATAACGGGCCGACCCGGCGGCGATCCCGACGACCCCGCGCCGGTACTTGTCGCTCTCGGGAGCCGGCAGCGGCAGCAACGCGGCCACGTCTGCGTGCTGCAGGGCCTCCAACTCGGCGCCCCCGTCCGGCAGCCCCAGCCCGATGTCGACGAGCCGCACCGACCCGGCGTACTCCCGCGCGGGATCCACCAGCAGCCCCGGCTTGTGCGTCCCGAACGTCACCGTCAGATCCGCCCGGACGGCAGCCCCCCGCACCTCCCCGGTGTCGGCGTCGACACCGCTCGGCAGATCGACGGCGACCACGGCCGCCCGTGCCCGATCGGCGGCCTGCGCCAACGGCACGGCCTCGGACCGCAGCCCGCCCTTCCCCCCGATCCCCACGATCCCGTCGACGACGAGATCGGCCCGCTCGATCAGCCCTTCGGCGCCGTCGACACCCGCCACGGAGCCCCCGGCGCGCCGCAGCGCGGCGAGCCCGCCCGCATGCGCCCGCTCCGGCGACAGCAGCACGGCCGTCACCCCGGCGCCCCGCCGGGCCAGCCGCGCCCCGGCGTGGAGCGCGTCACCCCCGTTGTCCCCGCTCCCGACCAGCAGCACCACACGGCTGCCGTACACCCGCCCGAGCAGCTCCGCGCAGGCGGCCGAGAGCCCGGCCGCCGCCCGCAGCATCAACGCCCCCTCAGGAAGCCGCGCCATCAACTCCCGTTCGGCCGCCCGGACCGTCTCCACGCTGTACGCAGTACGCATACGTTCGAGTCTCCCGCACCCGACGGTCACCGTCGCGCCCAGCCACGGGCGGGCCTCAGCCCTCCGCGACGACGACCGCCGAGGCGACGCCCGCGTCGTGACTGAGCGACACGTGCCAGGACCGGACGCCGAGAGCGGCGGCACGCGCGGCCACCGTCCCGGTCACCCGCAACCGTGGCTGCCCGCTCTCCTCGACGTACACCTCCGCGTCGGTCCAGTGCAGCCCGGCCGGCGCGCCGAGGGCCTTGGCGACCGCCTCCTTCGCGGCGAACCGCGCCGCCAGCGAGGCGATGCCGCGGCGCTCACCGCTCGGCAGCAGCAACTCGCTGCGCAGGAAGAGCCGCTCGGCCAGTGCGGGCGTGCGCTCCAGCGACGCCCGGAACCGGTCGATCTCCGCCACGTCGATCCCGACCCCGATGATGCTCATGCCGAGCACCCTAAGCGCGAGGCCGGGCGCCGGCATGGAGGCGCTGGTTCCCTTGCGCACCGGCGCCCGGTGCGACGCGGGTGCCCGCCGGGCGGGAAGTGATGCCCGATTTCACATGTTCCGCGCACTGTGCTCCCTGGTGGGTCACATCTCCGGGGTCTCCGGGGCCGGACACACGAAGGGCCCGGTCGGTGACCGGGCCCTTCGTGTCGACGCGCACGCCGCTCAGTGACCTACCGGCAGCGCCCTACCAGCGGTACCACCGACCGCGCTTTCCTCCTGCGCCCGCGGGCCGGACCAGGAAGCCCAGCAGCCACAGCACGATCACGATGATCGCGATCCACCACAGTGCCTTGAGTGCGAAGCCGGCACCGAAAAGGATCAGAGCCAGCAGAAGAACGAGAAGAAGGGGAACCATATCTATCAACCTCCAGGACGACGAGTTCCCCGCTTCCGAGCGGACAAGCACACGAGATTCCGGGTCGTTTAGCCCTCACCGAAGCGGTAACCCGAACATCACCAAACGCCGTGACGACGTTGGGATGTGGAAACTCATGACGGGCAACCAGAAGGCGAAGGCCAAGGCGGAGCAGCTGATGGGCAAGGCCAAGGAAGCCCTCGGCCGCACGTCCGGCAACCGCCGCATGCACGCCGAAGGCCGCTCACAGAGCGCCCAGGGCGACGCACGCCAGGCCTGGGAAAAGGCGAAGGACGCCTTCCGCCACTGATTCCGTACCTGATCCCGGAAGGGACGCCGGGACAGGAAGGGGAAATGGGTGCGGACCCCCGACAACACGGGGTCCGCACCCATTTCCCGCTCCCGTTCACACTGCACCTGCCTCACAGCGTGCGAATTCCCCACCCCGTGGCCCGCCTCACTCCACCGTCACCGACTTGGCCAGGTTCCTCGGCTGGTCGACGTCGTTCCCGCGCGCGGTCGCCAACTCGCACGCGAACACCTGCAACGGCACGGTGGCCACCAGCGGCTGAAGCAGCGTCGGCGTCCGAGGGATGCGGACCAGATGGTCGGCGTACGGCACGACCGCCTCGTCCCCCTCCTCCGCGATCACGATGGTGCGCGCGCCCCGGGCCCGGATCTCCTGGATGTTGGACACGATCTTGTCGTGGATCAGGGACGGCCCCCGCGGTGAGGGGACGACGACCACCACGGGCAGATCCTCCTCGATGAGGGCGATCGGCCCGTGCTTGAGCTCGCCCGCCGCGAAGCCCTCGGCGTGCATGTACGCCAGTTCCTTGAGTTTCAGCGCGCCTTCGAGAGCGACCGGGTACAGGACGTGCCGCCCCAGGAACAGCACCGTGTCCTTCGCGGCGAGCGAGCGCGCCAGCTCCCGTACCGGCTCCATGGTCTCGAGGACCCGCTCCACCGCGCCCCCGATGTTCGACAGGTCCCGGATCACGTCCTGGACCTCGTCCCCCCACTTGGTGCCCCGCACCTGGCCGAGGTACAGCGCGACGAGATAGCAGGCCACCAGCTGTGTGAGGAAGGCCTTCGTGGACGCCACCGCGACCTCCGGTCCGGCGTGGGTGTACAGCACCGCATCCGACTCCCGCGGGATCGTCGAGCCGTTGGTGTTGCAGATCGCCAGTACCCGGGAGCCCTGCTCGCGGGCGTGCCGCAGCGCCATCAGCGTGTCCATGGTCTCGCCGGACTGGGAGATGGCGATGACGAGCGTCTGGGGGTCGAGGATCGGGTCCCGGTACCGGAACTCGCTGGCCAGCTCCACCTCGCAGGGGACGCGCGCCCAGTGCTCGACGGCGTACTTCGCGATCAGCCCCGCGTGGAAGGCCGTGCCGCACGCGACGACGACGACCTTGTCGACCTCCCGCAGCGCCTCCGGGGAGATGCGCACCTCGTCCAGCGTCAGCGAGCCGGACACGTCGATGCGTCCCAGCAACGTGTCGGCGACCGCCTTGGGCTGCTCGGAGATCTCCTTGAGCATGAAGTAGTCATGACCGCCCTTCTCCGCGGCCGACGCGTCCCAGTCGATGTGGTACGACCGCACGAGCGCGGGCCGGCCGTCGAAGCCCGTCACCGTGACCCCGTCCCGGCGCAGCTCCACCACCTGGTCCTGCCCCAGCTCGATCGCCGACCTCGTGTGGGCGATGAACGCGGCGACGTCCGAGGCGAGAAAGGACTCGTCCTCCCCGACGCCCACCACCAAAGGCGAGTTCCGCCGCGCCCCCACGACCACGTCGGGCACGTCCGCGTGCACCGCGACCAGCGTGAACGCTCCTTCCAGCCGCCGGCACACCCGCCGCATCGCCTCCGCGAGGTCCGCGCTCGCCGCGAACTCCTCGGCGAGCAGATGGGCGACGACCTCGGTGTCGGTCTCGGACGCCAGCGCGTGGCCGCGCTCCGCCAACTCGGCCCGCAGGGAGGCGAAGTTCTCGATGATCCCGTTGTGGACGACGGCGACCCGCCCGGCGTTGTCCAGATGCGGATGCGCGTTCGCATCCGTGGGCCCGCCGTGCGTGGCCCACCGCGTGTGCCCGAGCCCCGTCGAGCCGGCCGGCAACGGCCGCTCCACCAGCTCCTTCTCCAGGTTGAGCAGCTTCCCGGCCCGCTTCACCGACGCCAGCCCACCGTCCGCGAGCACGGCGACGCCCGCCGAGTCGTACCCCCGGTACTCCAGCCGCTTCAGCCCGGCGGTCACGACCTCGATCGCCGACTGCGATCCCACGTATCCCACGATTCCGCACATGACGGGCAGCCTACGATCAGAAAGACACTCAAAACTGCTCTCGCGTGCCCGAAATCGGAAATTCCCACGACGGTACGAACGCCCTGACGGCACTTTTCCGGGCCGTCCCGGCACCTCCGACCCGGGGGACGGAATCCGGCCATCCTTCGCCCGCACCGCAGCGCCACCACCACCTCGGCACGCACAGGAAGTTCACAGAAATCCCCTAGCCGTGAAGGATCCTGGCGTGAACGAGCACCATCCGCGGACCCCTCTCCCCCGCAGCCGTGATCACGCCAACCTCCCCACACCCCCCATCCGGCCCTATGTTCGAACGTCGCCCTGTGCCTAAGGTGTCGCCGCGCACCTGACCGGATCATGACCAATCCGGTCGTCGCGCACGTCATTCAGCGACCGGGGGAACGGTGTCGCTACGGGGGAGGGATCTGTCATGCCGCTGGATCTGTCGCATCCGCGTGCCCATCGGCCGTTCGTCGAGCGGCCGCGTCCGCGAGCCGCGCATCCTCTGCCCTTCGGCCACGCCCGGCGCATCTGACGCCGGCCGCCGCCTCGCTCGTTCCAGACCGCCCCGCCCGACCGCGCCGGCGGGCCTCCGGTCGTTCTCCTTGCGATGAAGGGATGCGCTCTTGCGTTCCAGACCACCCGTCTTCCCCGCCACAGGGCCGGGAAGGCGCAGACTGTTCACCCGCGTCACTCTCCTGCTGACGGCCTTCGCCGTCCCGGCCACGCTCGTCACCGGCCCCGAACTCGCCGGTCTGCCGACGGCGTCGAGCACCACACGGTCCAGCGAGCGGCCGGACGACTGGTACGAGACCACGGCCGACGAGCAACTGCGCTTCGACCAGTGTCTGATGAACGACTCGCTGCGCCTGGGCGGGCCACGGATGTACGGCTTCGCCCAGAACGCGCTCAACCAGACGCCCGAGAAGCTGCGTGAACTGGCGACACTGGACGGCGCGTTCGACGGCCCGCTGCGTCAGGAGCACGAGAAGGACAACACCGACTGGAAGGCGACCTGGGACCGCCTCCACGCACGCCGTGACGCCTGGGAGAAGCCCCTCGACGGCCTGGAGACCCCCGGCGGGTTCACCGTCGCCGAGTTCGAGTGGGTGCCGGGCGTCCACGACGGCGACGACTTCTACGACCAGACAGGCCTGGGCAAGTGGGCCGGTGGCCCCAACTGGAACGAGAAGTTCAACTTCTACGATCCGACACCGGAGGCCGACGCGCAGACGGTGAAGGCCGTCAAGGACCTCGGCACGCCGCTCTACGGCACCGACCCCGACCCGAGTCTGCCGCGCGACGAGTGGAACCGCGCGCTCTACGAGCAGGGCGCCTTCGAACACCTCACGGACTGGTCCCTGGAACCCACGGGCGCGGACAACGCCCGTATCTTCCTCGCCTCCGGCGGCTTCCCCCGCACCGCTCCGCAGCCGGACAGCCCCGAGTTCCGTATCGCGGTCGAGGACCTGAAGACCCGGTTCGCCACCTGCGCCTGGCGTGACCCGATCGACCCCAACAAGGCCCTGCGCCAGGTCGAGGACGTCGCCGCGGCCGAGTGGCAGCGGGAGATCACCTCCCAGGCCACCCAGCGCAACCAGATCCTGGGCGCCAACCGCGACGCCACCGCCGCCCTCACCAAGGCGTCCGAGGCCATGGCCGACATGCTCGGCCAGTCCTGGATCGCCGACCACCTCGCCCGCTGGCAGGACTACTGGTCCGCCGGTGGCCTCGGCTGGGTCGGCGACTCCCCGTCGGTCATCCAGGTCGAGGCCGCCAAGGGCAAGTGCCTCGACGTCCAGGGCGGCGCGAAGACCAACGGCACGCCCGTGCAGATCTACACCTGCAACGGCAGCGCGGCGCAGCAGTGGCAGTTCCACGGCTACCACGACGGCTACGCCCTGTTCAACGTCAACGCACAGAAGTGCCTCGACGTGCAGAGCAGCAACAGCGCCAACGGTACGAAGATCCAGATCTGGACCTGCAACGGCAGCAAGGCGCAGCAGTGGAACTTCGACATCCGCGCGGCCGCCGGGCTGCGCAACGCCGCCACCGACAAGTGCCTGGACCTCAACAAGTTCGACACCGGTCATGACGCGTGGCTGTGGGCCTGCAACGGCGGCAACCCGCAGAAGTACCGGATCGTCCCGCAGGGACACAAGGGAACCGACAGCCTGAGCTACCCGGACAAGCCGCAGTTCGACAAGGCCAAGAAGGGCATCACCGACGCCCAGACGCAGGCCAAGAAGCAGCTCGCCGTCGTCAAGGCACAGTGGGAGGCCGCGAAGAAGTCCGCCACGGCCTCGGACACCGCCACCCAGGCCGCGTACGCCGTCGCCGACGCGAGCGGCGCGCCGCGTGGTCGCGGACTGCTGGCCGGTCAGCAGAAGGCGCAGGTCACCAAGGGTGCCGTGGCCGCGCTGGAGGCGTTGGTGAAGGCGGCGGAGACCGCCGAGGCGGCGACCCGCGCATCCGCCGGCGACAGCGAGACGATCGCGCAGCGGGCGCTGGCGCAGGCCGCGCAGTCGAAGGCGGAGTTCCGCAAGGAGGCCGCCCGGATCGCCGAGTTGCAGGCCAAGGCGGCGTCCGACGCGGCCAAGCTGCACCGGGACAACGCCAAGAAGGACAAGGAGACCGCCGAGGCGAAGCTGGCCGTGGCGGTGAAGGCGGAGGCCGACGCGAAGGCCGCCGCGGCGGACGCGCACGCCGAGCGGCTGGCCGCCGAGGCGGAGGAGAAGACGGCGAAGGCGGAGAAGGAGACCGCCGCCGCCAAGCAGGCCGAGGCCGCCCAACACCGGCGGACCGCCGAGACCGAGGCGACGAACGCCAAGGACGCGAGGACCAGGGCGGAGGCCGCCGAGGCGACGGCGGTCGAGAGGCGGGACGCCGCGGTCAAGGCCCGCGACAACGCCCGCGACCTGCGGGACGACGCCTGGGACGCCGAGCAGAAGGCCGACGCCGCACGCGCCAAGGCCGACGCCAAGGAGGCTTACGCCCAGGCCCACGAGTCGGACAGCAACGCCCAGGAGGCCAGGGCCGCGGCCGACGCGGCGGCCGGGCACGCCGACGACGCCGAGGCGGCCGCGGGACGGGCCCGTACGGCGGCCGACGCCGCGACCGAGGCGGCCGCGGACGCCGATGCCGCCGCCACCCGCGCCGAGGCCGCCGCCAAGCGGTCCCGCGCGCACGCGGACAGCGCCCAGGCGGCGAAGCTGAAGGCCGACGCCGCGGTGCGGACCGCGACCGCGGCCGTGGCGGACGCCATCGACGCGGCCGAGCACGCCGCGTCGGAGGCGAAGGCCGCGGTGGCCATGGCCGACGAGGCGGAGAAGCAGGCCAAGACGGCGAAGACCCACGCGGACGAGGCGAACAAGGAGGCCGCCAAGGCACTCGCGGCCTCGGCGAAGGCCGCCGGCTTCGCGTACGTCACCGCACAGGCCGCGGCCGACGCGCACGCCGCCGCCGCGCAGGTCGCCCAGCCGGCCAACGACGCCATCCAGATCGGCTCACCGTACGTCGACACCGACTCGGCGGCCTCCCTGGTCGTCCTGTCCGGACAGGCGTCGAAGTCGATCGCCGACCAGCAGAAGGCCGTCGCCGACGCGCACGCCCAGAACGCGCAGGCGGAGGCCGCGGCCGCGAAGAACCTCGCCGAGCAGGCGCAGGGCGACGCGAAGCAGGCGTACGTCCACGCCGCGAACGCCGCCGCCCACGCGGCGACCGCCCGCGGCTACGCCAAGGAGGCCCTCGGCTACGCGGCGGACGCCGCCAAGGCGGCGTCGGCGGCTTCGGCGTCCCTGGCCCGCACGATCGAGTACGACCGCCAGGCCACCGAGGACGCGGCCGCCGCCGACCGCGCGGCCGGACGCGCCGAGGGCTACGCCGTGGAGGCCCGCGACGCGGCCGACCAGGCCGCCCTGGACGCCTCGGCGGCCCGCGCGGCCGCGGCCGAGGCGGAGCAGGCGGCGAAGGACGCCCGAGCGGCGGCCGAGCGCGCCGACGTGGCGGCGACGGAGGCCGAGGAGGCGGCCAAGGACGCCCAGAAGTACGCCGACGAGGCCCAGGCCGCCGCGGAGGCCGCGGAGCGCGAACAGGCCAACCAGCAGGTCTCCGACGGCGCCGGAACGGGCATCGGCGGCACCTGGTACGTCGTCGACGAGGACAGCGTGGAGGTCACCGCCGCCGACCAGAAGAACGACTGCGTCATCGAGATCGGCTTCGAGGGCTGCACCGTCACGTTCGCGGTCACCTTCGACGCCACGGTCGACTTCTTCGTGTGCACCGACCCCGAGGCGTCGGCCACAGCCACCGGCTGTCCGCCGGAGGACACGATGCTGGTCAAGACCGAGTCCTTCAAGGGGCTGAAGAAGGACGTCACGCACTACTTCAGCAAGCTCGACCTGATCAAGCAGACCGTCGTCTACCAGATCCTCAAGGCGGTCCTGGTCCAGGACTTCCTGGACTGCTGGCACGGCAGCGTCAGCGGCTGCGCCTGGGCGGCCAGCAACTTCATCCCGGGCAAGGCCTTCACCAAGATCGCCGAGGCGCTCAACGCCTTGGACGCCGCACTGAAGACCGGCATCGGCATCGCCGACGCCTACAAGGCCCTCAAGGCCCTGGACATCGACCCGGGGACGCTCGCGAGGATCGAGTCGGGCGTCAACGCCTACGAGGACGTCATCACGACGTGCAGGGTCAACAGCTTCCCCGGTGACACCCCGGTGCTGATGGCCGACGGTACGCGCAAGGCGATCCGCGACGTGCGGGAAGGCGACCTGGTCGTCGCCGCGGACCCGGGGTCCGGAAGGCTGCGTGCCGAGCCCGTCACCGACACCTTCCGGCACCCCACCGAACGGTTGGTGACCATCGGTCTGGCCGGCGGCAGCCGACTGGACACCACGGCGGGTCACAAGATCCGCACCGACGCGCGCGGTTGGGTCCTCGCCTCCGCACTGCGCCCGGGGGACCGGCTGGTCAGCCCGGACGGGACGTTCCGCGCCGTGACCGGCGTACGCGACCGGTCCGGTCTCGCGCCGCGTCAGGTCTACGACCTCACCGTCGACGGTCTGCACACGTTCCATGTGCGCACCGAAGGGGCCGAGGCGGCGGACGTCATGGTCCACAACTGCCTGAACCTGGGGGACGAGGACCTCCCGGCTCTTGCGAAGTACGGCGATGAGATCCACACGCTGAAGGAACACGTCCGGCCGAACGCCGCCGAGGCGTTCCGTCTCGCCGCGAGGAAGGGCAAGCCCAACACGGTCTGGACGAGCGAGGAGATCGCCCAGCAGGCTGTGGACCGGGTGGTCGGCGACTACTTCAGCAAGCGGACGGCGAGCGGCCAGAAGGTCTTCGACCACGACAAGTGGAAGAGGTTCCAGAACTGGGCGGCGAAGGCCAGGGACGGTGAGCAGTACCCGGCGATCAGCGGGACGTGGGACGCCTATCCCTCCCTGGGCAAGCGGTACCACCCGGACGGGAGGACGATCGACAACGCCGGCAACGAGGTCGTGGTGATCCTGATGAAGGTCAAGGGTCACAACGGCAACGGCCGCTACGGCTTCGTCGTCAAGACCGCCTACCCGAAGTAGTCGACAGGCCGTTCAGGCCACAACCCGTGTAGGACATCATCCATGCCACTGAATCGTCCGACGTACGTCGAACTGGGTTACTCCGGTGACTTCGGGCTCACCGGTCTGACCGAGCGGTTGTGCTCCCCCGACGGTCCCGCCGCCGGCACCGCCGTCGACCTCCCGGCCGCGCTCGCGGTCGCGGCCCGGTCGGCGGACGAGTCCGACGGCGAGGAAGCCGTGGAGTTGGGGGAGGACGCCCGTCGGCTGCTGGACGGCCAGGTGCCGGACGACGTTCTCCACGTGGTGTGGCTGGCCGCGGTCGGCCGGATTCTCGATCCGGCCGACCACGGCATGGACGTCCGCACGTGGCTGGAGGCGCTCTCGGACCTGGCCACGGAACGCCTCCGGCAGAACAAGGCCTCCTACGTCCCCCCGCCGGTCCAACCCGTGCTGGACGGGGACCTGTGCGGGGACGTGGTCGCCGAGATCCAGGATCCATCCGTCGAACTGACCGGCGCCACCGGGCTGCGCGACCTCGTCCCGAGCCTCGTGCGGGTGGCCGGCAGAACCGATGCCGATCTCGGATTCCGCCTCTTCCTACGGACCCTCAAGGCGTCTTCCGTCCAAGTCTCGAAGGAGCGGTACGACCGGTTCCTCCGGCTCGGCGAGCGGCTCGGGTTTCCGGTCGGGACCGTCCGCGACGGCCTCGCCGTGGACTGGCCGCCCATCGACACCACCCACCGCGGCACGTCGTGGGACTTCGGTCTCTCCCGTCTCGCCGGCAACGCCCACCAGGACTGGCGTGCGGACCGGGCCCGGAGCGAGATCCGGTGTGTGAGCGATACGGACGAGCCCCTGCAGTCCCCGGGTTCGGCGGCGGCCCTCCTGCTGGAGGACGCACTGCGTCTGCTGCACTCCCCCCTGTCCGACGACACGATCACGACCCTGTGGCTCGCGGTGTCGGACGCGGCACTGCGTGTCGACGGGCGGGACTGGCTGCGGCTGATCGCGGAAGTGTGCGGGGAACGGCTGAGGGACGTCGCCCCCACGTACACCCCCGTAGTACCGCCGGCACCTGCGGAGCCGGCCGGCACGGTGCTGAGGGAACTCCGTGAGATGGCACCTGCGTTGGCGGAGGAAGCCATCAGCGCCCACTGGCAGCCGGTACCCGCCGCGCAGGCCCTGTCGGCGCTGGAACAGGTGGTCCACCAGGTCGATCCCGACCTCGGATTCCGGCTGTTCCTCCGGCTCCTGCGCGTGCTGTCCGTGTCGGTGACGCGTGGCCAGTACGAGCGGTACCGGTCCATCGGTGAACGATTCGGCTTCGGCGAGCACCACGTCGACGAGGTCGAGCACCTGGTCCGGTGAACGAAGTGACGGTACGACGACGGGACTCTGGATCGACTTCGGGCACGGGTCCTCAAGGCGTACCGGGTGCCGGTCACGGAGTCGCGCCACCTGCGGTACCACGAGCTCGGCGAGGACTTCGGCTACCACGAGCTCGTCGTCGACGACAGCTCGCTGCGATCGGTCCCCGACGCGCACTGACGAAAGCACCGCCGCGGGTCCGCCGCCCCGACCGACATCCCCCGCGTGACGCATCCCACGCCCCCTGCCGTCCACACTCCCGTAACAATGGACTGTGATCTCTCCGGTCTCCCCGACACGGAGCGCCCACCGGCCCCGGCCGGAGGCGACTCCCTACGTCGACCTCACCCGCGCCGAGTGGAGCGCGCTGCGCGACAAGACCCCGCTGCCCCTGACGGCGGAGGAAGTCGAGAAGCTGCGCGGCCTCGGTGACGTCATCGACCTCGACGAGGTGCGGGACATCTACCTCCCGCTCTCCCGTCTCCTCAATCTCTACGTCGGCGCCACCGACGCCCTCCGCGGCGCCCTCAACACCTTCCTCGGCGAGCAGGGCTCCCAGTCCGGCACGCCCTTCGTCATAGGCGTCGCCGGCTCCGTCGCCGTCGGCAAGTCCACCGTCGCCCGCCTGCTCCAGGCCCTGCTCTCCCGCTGGCCCGAGCACCCGCGCGTGGAACTGGTCACCACCGACGGCTTCCTGCTCCCCACCAAGGAGCTGGAAGCCCGGGGCCTCATGTCCCGCAAGGGCTTCCCCGAGTCGTACGACCGCCGCGCCCTGACCCGCTTCGTCGCCGACATCAAGGCCGGCAAGGACGAGGTCACCGCCCCCGTCTACTCCCACCTCATCTACGACATCGTCCCCGGCGAACGGCTCGTCGTGCGCCGCCCGGACATCCTGATCGTCGAGGGCCTGAACGTCCTCCAGCCCGCCCTCCCCGGCAAGGACGGCCGCACCCGCGTCGGTCTCGCCGACTACTTCGACTTCAGCGTCTACGTCGACGCCACCGCCGAGGACATCGAGCGCTGGTACCTGAACCGCTTCAAGAAGCTCCGCCACACGGCCTTCCAGAAGTCGGACTCCTACTTCCGCAAGTACACCCAGGTCTCCGAGGACGAGGCCGTCGACTACGCCCGCACCCTCTGGCGCACCATCAACAAGCCCAACCTGGTGGAGAACATCGCCCCCACCCGCGGCCGCGCGACCCTGGTCGTCCGCAAGGGCCCCGACCACAAGGTGCAACGCCTGCGGCTGCGCAAGCTCTGACCCACGCCACGCGCCGGGCTGTTAAAAAGGCGTCATGCTGCATATCCGGGTGATCACACCGTCCGACCGGACCGACGCCGTGATCCGTGTCATCGAGGAAACCGTCGGCACCGCGCACCTGTGCGTGCTGACGGGCGCCGCCCGCAACCCGGCAGGGGACGTGGTGACATGTGACGTCGCCCGGGAGGCGGGCGACGAACTGCTCAGCCGGCTCCAGGAACTGGGCATCGAGGACTACGGCTCGATCGCCGTCGAGGACATCGACCTGTCGCTGTCCAAGCGCGCCGTCAAGGCCGAGAAGGACGCCCCCGGCGAGGCCGCGGACGCCGTGCTGTGGGAGCACCTGACCGAGGCGACGCACGAGGAGTCGACCCTCTCGGTCACCTACCTCGCGTTCATCACGCTGGCCACGATGATCGCGGCCTGCGGCGTCGTCCTCGACAACGCGATCCTGATCGTGGGCGCGATGGCGGTCGGCCCGGAGTTCGGCCCGCTGGCCGGCATCTGCACCGCGATGGTGCAACGCCGCCCCCGCCTGGCGCTGCGCTCACTGATCGCGCTGCTGGTGGGTTTCGCGGTGGCGATGGCGGTCACGGTGGCGTTCAGCCTCTTCATGGACTCCGTGGGCCTGTTCACGGAGCAGAAGCTGGAGGGCGACCGGCCGCAGACCGGGTTCGTCTACGCCCCCGACTGGTTCTCGTTCGTTGTCGCGGTCCTGGCGGGCGCCGCCGGCACCCTCTCCCTGACCTCCGCGAAGTCCGGCGCCCTCGTCGGGGTGGCCATCTCCGTCACGACCGTCCCGGCCGCCGCGAACGCCGCCGTCGCCCTGAGCTACGGCGACACCGAGCAGACCGTCGGCTCCACCGAACAGCTTCTGCTGAACCTGCTCGGCATCATCCTCGCCGGCACCCTCACCCTGCTGGCACAGAAGTGGTTCTGGTCGTCCCGCCGACCCCGGATGACCGAAGCCGGTTGACAAAGGGCGCGGGGAACTGCGCGACTAGCCAGGTCCGACCCACGGCCCGGCACCAGCAGCTCCCCGCCCCGGCGCTAGCCCAGCGCCGACTTCACGGCATCGGCCAGCCGCCCGGCCACGGACCGCGCCTGGTCGATGTCCGCCGCCTCGACCATGACCCGGACCAGCGGCTCGGTCCCCGACGGCCGCAGCAGCACCCGCCCGGTCGCTCCCAGCTCCCGCTCGGCCTCCCCGACGGCGGCAGCCAGGTCCGCGGACGTGCCCACCCGCGACTTGTCCACGTCCGGGACGTTGACCAGCACCTGCGGCAGCCGCTCCATCACACCGGCCAGCTCCCGCAGCGACCGCCCGCTCTGCGCGACCCGCGCCGCCAGCAGCAGCCCCGTGAGCGTGCCGTCACCGGTCGTGGCGTGGTCGAGGACGATCACGTGCCCGGACTGCTCACCGCCGAGGGCGTAGTCGTGCTCCTTCATCTCCTCCAGCACGTACCGGTCGCCCACCGCGGTCTGCACCAGCTGGATGCCCTCGCGCTCCATGGCCAGCTTGAAGCCCAGATTCGACATCACGGTCGCGACGACGGTGCCGGAGCGCAGTGCGGAACGCTCCCGCATCGCCAGCGCGAGCACGGCCAGAATCTGGTCGCCGTCCACCTCCTCGCCGGTGTGGTCCACGGCGAGGCACCGGTCCGCGTCGCCGTCGTGCGCGACACCGAAGTCGGCCCCGTGCTCGATCACCGCGGCCTTCAGCAGGTCCAGGTGTGTCGAACCGCACCCGTCGTTGATGTTCAGCCCGTCCGGCTCGGCGCCGATCGTGACGATCTCGGCACCGGCCCGTGCGAAGGCCTCCGGCGACACCCGGGCCGCCGCCCCGTGCGCCTCGTCCAGGACGATCTTCAGCCCGTCCAGCCGGTTCGGCAGGACGGCGAGGAGATGGGCGACGTACTGGTCGAAGCCCTCCTCGTAGTCGCGCACCCGCCCGACCCCGGACCCGGTCGGCCGCTCCCAGGGCTCACCGCGCCGGTGCTCCTCGTAGACGGACTCGATCCGGTCCTCGAGGTCGTCCGCCAGCTTGTGCCCGCCCCGCGCGAAGAACTTGATGCCGTTGTCCGGCATGGCGTTGTGGCTGGCGGAGAGCATGACGCCCAGGTCGGCCCCCAGCGCACCGGTCAGATGCGCCACGGCCGGCGTCGGCAGCACGCCGACCCGCAGGACGTCCACGCCCGCGCTGGCGAGGCCGGCGACCACCGCGGCCTCCAGGAACTCTCCGGACGCGCGCGGGTCCCGCCCGACCACCGCCGTCGGCCGGTGGCCGGCGAAGGTGCCCGCCTCGGCCAGCACGTGGGCCGCCGCGACGGACAGGCCGAGCGCCATCTCGGCCGTCAGATCCGCGTTGGCGACACCGCGAACGCCGTCCGTGCCGAAGAGTCGTCCCACTTGTCCTCCTGAGGAAACGTCAGTTCCGGCAGCCCCGCGGGTGCGGCCCGTGCTCGGGGCTCCGGATTCCCAGGCATATGATGCCTGGCCATCCCATCACACAAGACTTTGAGCGTCTTGTGCCGTTATACGCCTGTGCTCGTTGATAAACGAATGCCCCGGCGGCACAGTGGCGTGCCGCCGGGGCGTTCGGAGTACAGCCCGCGGTTTAGCGCTTGCTGTACTGCGGAGCCTTACGGGCCTTCTTCAGACCGGCCTTCTTGCGCTCGACCGCACGGTCGTCGCGGCGCAGGAAGCCCGCCTTCTTCAGGGCACCACGGTTGTTGTCGACGTCCGCCTCGTTCAGCGCACGGGCGACACCGAGACGGAGCGCACCGGCCTGGCCGGAGACGCCGCCACCGGCGATACGGGCGATGACGTCGTAGCGGCCCTCGAGCTCGAGCACCTTGAAGGGCTCGTTGACCTCCTGCTGGTGCACCTTGTTCGGGAAGTAGTCCTCAAGGGTGCGACCGTTGATCTTCCACTTGCCGGAGCCCGGAACGATCCGGACGCGGGCGATGGCGTTCTTGCGACGGCCCAGGCCGGCGGCCGGCTGCGGGTCGCCGAAGCGGGAGGCCATGGACTCCGAGGTGTACTCACCCTCGACGGGGACCTCGGACTCGGTGGTGTAGCTGTCGATGTCAAGCTCTTCGAGCGGCTGCTCGGCAGTGGTCTCGGCCACGATTCTCCTCAGATTCTCTTCAGTCTTAGGGGGTGGCCGGACTTACTGCGCGACCTGGGTGATCTCGAACGGAACCGGCTGCTGGGCAGCGTGGGGGTGGTTCTCGCCGCGGTAGACCTTCAGCTTGGAGAGCATCTGACGGCCCAGGGTGTTCTTGGGAAGCATGCCCTTGACGGCCTTCTCGATGGCCTTCTCGGGGTTCTTGTCGAGCAGCTCGTCGTAACGGACGGAGCGCAGACCACCCGGGTAGCCGGAGTGGCGGTACGCCATCTTCTGGGTCCGCTTGTTGCCGGAGAGGTGCACCTTGTCGGCGTTGATGATGACGACGAAGTCACCGGTGTCGACGTGGGGCGCGTAGATCGGCTTGTGCTTGCCCCGCAGAAGGGACGCGGCGGTGGTGGCGAGACGACCCAGGACGACGTCCTGAGCGTCGATGACGTGCCACTGGCGCGTCACATCGCCGGGCTTGGGGCTGTACGTACGCACGGTTCGTAGCCTTCGCTTCGAGTGAATGGTCCTGAACAGGTCACCGAAACGATCACGACAGCCCTGACCGCACAGCGGTGACGCAAACCGCGTGCTGGTCGCTGGTCATCGGCCCGGTGGACCGGTGTAAGGGCCCGTCCCGTGAGAATGAGCAAGCCAATACACAACGAAGAAGCAGGATACCTGTGGCGTGTCCACCCGGTCAAAACGGGTGCGCCACGACCACGGCATCCAGTTCTCCTCCCCACTTTACGTCCTCGCCACCCGCCTTTTTTTCAGGAGCGCGGCCGCTCGCACCGCACGGTGACGACCGCCGCACAGAAGGTGAGCGCCCGTCTCGCCCGCCGACGCGCCCGCGCGGAGCAGCAACGCGGCACGACCAGCAGCAGAAGGTCGTACGACGACCCCGGCACGCGGGTCCCCGAGAGCGCCGTCCCCACCACGATCTCGACGACAACCCCCCACAGACCGCCCGCGACCCTTCGTACCAACCACCCGGAGATGCCGTATTTGCCCGCGCTCATGGAGCGAACGCTAGGCCTTGCAGGGCTGGTTGAGACGGACCAGCACACCCCTCGGCCCGTCTAAACTGCGCCCCATGAGCTATGGGCAGGGGGGACCCCAGTCCCAGTGGGATCCCTGGAAACCGCAATCGCAGCAGCCCTGGAACAGCGGCAGCGACCAGACGCCGGACTGGGCGGCACTCGCCGAGGCGTCCGAGTCGCGCCACAAGCGGCGCCGGCTGTTGTTCATCGGCGGCGGCGCGCTCGCGACCGTCGCGGTGGGCGCCGCCGTGGCGGTGGCCGTCGTCTCCGCGAACGGCAACAACCAGGCGGCGAACGACCCGTCCTCCCAGTTGCCCGCGACGGCCGACATCCCGAGCGAGTCCGGCGCCCCCGCGCCGTCCTTCGCGCCGACCAGCGCGCCGCCGCCGCTGGACCCGAAGGACTTCATCTCCAGCAAGGCCAAGGACACCGCACCGCTGAGCGCGGCCGGTCTCTTCCCCGGCACCCAGCTGACCATGGGCGAGACCGTCTACAAGAAGGGGCCGACGGCCGACACCAAGAACTGCGGCTCGGCCGCCGCGCGGAGCCTGCCGAAGGTACTCAAGGCCAACGACTGCACCCGGCTGCTGCGCGTCACCTACACCAAGGACGGCATGGCCGTGACGGTGGGCGTTGCGGTCTTCGACACCGAGGCCCAGGCGGCCAAGGTCAAGGACCAGTCCGACAGCAAGAGCATCGTGAAGTCCCTGTCGGGCGGCGGCGTCAAGGCGTTCTGCAACGCCGCGGTCTGCCGCTCCACGACCAACTCCTACGGCCGCTACGCCTACTTCACCATCGCCGGCTTCACCAACGGCAACGACGTGACGCCCAAGGACACGGCGGTCTTCTCCACCGGCGACGACCTGGCCGAGTTCACCTTCCGTCAGATCCGCAGGAGGGGCGAGGCCCAAGCCTCCGCGGCGGCGAACGAGTAGACCGCCGCCGGGCGGCGCCCCGGGGTCAGCAGCAACCCGCGGACGGCAGCGACCGCTTGTTGCGCGCCTCCTTGTTGCGCGCGGCCAGCAGGTCGTCCGCCGGGTAGCCGACCTCCTCCAGCGTGAGCCCGTGCGGCCGTACGACATGCACCGCCGAGTCCCGGACGCCGGCGGCGAGCACCTTCCCCGGCCAGTCGGCCGGGCGGTGCCCGTCCCCCACGAACAGCAGGGCGCCTATCAGGGAGCGCACCATGTTGTGGCAGAAGGCGTCCGCCCGCACGGTCGCGGTGACGATCCCGTCGTCACCGCGCACCAGACTCAGCTCCTGCAGCGTGCGGATGGTCGTGGCGCCCTCCCGCTTCTTGCAGTAGGCGGCGAAGTCGTGCTCCCCGAGCAGCGCCCGGGCCGCCTCGTTCATCGCGTCGACGTCCAGCGGCCAGTCGTGCCACAGGACATGGCCCCGCAGCAGCGGGTCGACACCGCCGGGGTTGTCGGTGACCCGGTAGGCGTAGCGGCGCCAGACCGCCGAGAAACGGGCGTTGAAGCCGGCCGGGGCCTCGCGCAGGGCCCACACCCGCACATCCTTCGGCAGCCGTCCGGCGAGCCGCTTGAGCAGCTTCTCCTTCTGCTCCGCCCACACCTCACGGGGCAGATCGACGTGCGCCACCTGGCCCCGCGCGTGCACACCGGCGTCGGTCCGGCCGGCCACGGTCAGCTCGTACGTCGTGTGCCGCGTCCGCGTCACGGTCCGCAGGGCGTCCTCGATCTCCCCCTGCACGGTCCGCTTCCCACCGGCCTGCTTGGCCCAGCCGTGGAACTCGCCGCCGTCGTACGACAGATCGAGGCGGACACGCACGTCACCGGGTGCTGCTACATCACTCACGTACAGATCCTCTCAGCAACGAAAGAGCGGGCCCGCTCCTCGAAAGGAACGGGCCCGCAACGCCCTGAAGGGGCGCGGGGAACTGCGCGATCAGCCACCGCGAACCCGCAGCCACCGACGAACAGCCCCCGGCAGAACGCTTAAGCGTCCTTCGACTCCTCGGCGGGAGCCTCGGTGGCGTCCTCGGCCTTGGTCGTGTCGACCTTGGCCTCGGTGGCCTCCGTGGCCTCGGCGTCCTTGGCGGCACGCTTGGTGGCGGCCTCGGCCTCGCCCGTGGCCTGCTGCGCGACGGTCAGCGCCTCGACCAGCTCGATGACGGCCATGGGCGCGTTGTCGCCACGGCGGTTACCGATCTTGGTGATGCGGGTGTAGCCACCCGGACGGTTCTCGTAGCGCGGGCCGATCTCGGTGAAGAGCGTGTGGACGATGCTCTTGTCCGTGATGACCTGGAGCACCTGACGGCGGTTGTGAAGGTCGCCCTTCTTCGCCTTGGTGACCAGACGCTCGGCGTACGGACGCAGCTTGCGCGCCTTCGCCTCGGTGGTGGTGATACGGCCGTGCTCGAAGAGCGCCTTCGCGAGGTTCGCGAGGAGCAGCTTCTCGTGCGCGGCGCTGCCGCCCATACGGGCACCCTTGGTGGGCTTCGGCATTTTCCATCTCCTGTGTCTCTGCCCCGGCCGTATCAGGTACCGAGGTCAGTATCCGAGCGAGCGGTTGCCCGTCGGAGATCCGGAAGCAGGTCCGCAGGAGCGCTTCCGGAAGGGGCGCGGGGAACTGCGCGATCAAGCACAGCGCACCCGCACCCGAAAACGGACCGGCTGGCCCGAGGTCCTAGTACTGCTCGGTCTCCACGAAGCCCGCGTCCGCGTCGTCGTCCGCGCCGAAGGCGTCGGCGGCGGCGGTCGGGTCGAATCCGGGCGGGCTGTCCTTGAGGGCCAGGCCCATGCCGGCCAGCTTCGCCTTGACCTCGTCGATCGACTTCGCACCGAAGTTGCGGATGTCGAGCAGGTCGGCCTCGGAACGCGCCACGAGCTCACCCACGGAGTGGATGCCCTCGCGCTTGAGGCAGTTGTACGACCGAACGGTGAGCTCCAGCTCCTCGATCGGCAGTGCCAGATCGGCGGCGAGCGCGGCGTCCGTCGGGGACGGACCCATGTCGATGCCCTCGGCGTCGATGTTCAGCTCGCGGGCGAGACCGAACAGCTCGACCAGCGTCTTGCCGGCGGAGGCCATGGCGTCGCGCGGACGCATCGCCTGCTTGGTCTCGACGTCGACGATCAGCTTGTCGAAGTCGGTGCGCTGCTCGACACGCGTGGCCTCGACCTTGTACGTGACCTTGAGCACCGGCGAGTAGATGGAGTCGACCGGGATACGGCCGATCTCCTGGCCCACCTGCTTGTTCTGCACGGCGGAGACGTAACCGCGGCCGCGCTCGACCGTCAGCTCCATCTCCAGCTTGCCCTTGCCGTTGAGCGTGGCGAGGACGAGGTCGGGGTTGTGCACCTCGACACCGGCCGGGGGCGCGATGTCGGCGGCGGTGACCAGACCCGGGCCCTGCTTGCGCAGGTACATCACGACCGGCTCGTCGTGCTCCGAGGAGACGACCAGCTGCTTGATGTTGAGGATCAGGTCGGTGACGTCCTCCTTGACGCCCGGCACGGTGGTGAACTCGTGCAGCACGCCGTCGATGCGGATGGACGTGACCGCCGCACCCGGGATCGAGGACAGGAGGGTCCGGCGCAGGGAGTTGCCGAGGGTGTAGCCGAAGCCCGGCTCCAGCGGCTCGATCACGAACCGGGAGCGGAATTCGTCGACGACCTCTTCGGTCAACGAGGGACGCTGAGCGATCAGCATGTTGCGTTCCTTCTGTCAGGGGCGCCCGCTATTTGACGCCCTGAGCCACCGGGCGGTAGCCCGATGTCGATTTCCTACAAGGGTACGGGCGATACGACCCGAAGGAGTCGTACCGCCCGAAAACCTCGGACCAAGCGGCCCGCGCGAAGATCAGACGCGGCGGCGCTTGGGCGGACGGCAGCCGTTGTGCGGGGTCGGGGTGACGTCCTGGATGGAGCCGACCTCGAGACCGGTCGCCTGGAGCGAACGGATGGCGGTCTCACGACCGGAACCCGGGCCCTTGACGAACACGTCGACCTTGCGCATGCCGTGCTCCTGGGCGCGGCGGGCAGCCGACTCGGCGGCCATCTGCGCGGCGAACGGCGTGGACTTGCGGGAGCCCTTGAAGCCGACGTGGCCGGCGGAGGCCCAGGAGATCACGTTGCCCGAGGGGTCCGTGATCGAGACGATCGTGTTGTTGAACGTGCTCTTGATGTGCGCGTGGCCGTGAGCGACGTTCTTCTTTTCCTTGCGGCGCACCTTCTTGGCAGCGCCCTGACGTCCCTTGGGGGGCATCTCTTACTCCTACGGGAGGTGGTCGGTCCTACAGCGAAGACCGCTGGACGGCGAGTCCGCTGCGGACTACTTCTTGCCCGGCTTCTTCTTGCCGGCGATGGCGCGACGCGGGCCCTTGCGGGTGCGGGCGTTGGTGCTGGTGCGCTGACCGCGGACCGGCAGGCCGCGGCGGTGACGCAGACCCTGGTAGCAGCCGATCTCGACCTTGCGGCGGATGTCGGCCTGGATCTCGCGACGGAGGTCACCCTCGGTCTTGATGTTGCTGTCGACGTACTCGCGGATCGCGACGAGCTGCTCTTCGCTCAGGTCGCGGACGCGGGTGTTCGGGTCGATGCCCGTGGCGGCCAGCGTCGCCTGCGAGAGGGTCCGGCCGATGCCGAACACGTAGGTGAGGGCGACCTCCACGCGCTTTTCGCGCGGGATGTCGACACCGGAAACGCGTGCCATTCAATGGCTCCTGGTGATCTTCGGAGGTCTTCCGCAGGACCGGTTCCCAGCCGCCGTATCAGGTACGAACTGGGTCCCCGGCCTCCGACCGGGGGTGTCGAGCCGCACGACGGCTCGGGCCCTGCGTATGAACATATTCAGCTCGCGTCGCGCGAATCTCTGCGAAAGAGGTGCAGAGGGAGAGGTCCTGCGGTCAGCCCTGGCGCTGCTTGTGGCGCGGGTTGTCGCAGATGACCATGACCCGGCCGTGACGGCGGATCACCCTGCACTTGTCGCAGATCTTCTTGACGCTCGGCTTGACCTTCATGGGGTGAGGTTCTCCGGGTCAGTTGCCGACGGCCCCGCGTACGCACACGGGGCGAGGGCAAGATCTACTTGTACCGGTAGACGATCCGGCCACGCGTGAGGTCGTACGGAGACAGCTCCACCACGACCCGGTCGTCAGGGAGGATGCGGATGTAGTGCATGCGCATCTTGCCGCTGATGTGTGCCAGGACCTGGTGGCCGTTCTGGAGCTCGACCTTGAACATGGCGTTCGGCAGAGACTCGACGACAGTGCCCTCGATCTCGATGGCACCTTGCTTCTTGGCCACGCTTCGCCCTTCGGAATCGACTACCTTGATCGACCCCTGGACTTTTCCCTTACGGGCGCATGCAGACATGCGGGTACACAAGAGCCGACGAGTCAGTCTACGACAGCGCACCCGGAAAGACGAATCGAGGCAGTCTGCCCCAAGCCCATGATCATTATGCGACGGGATCCGGCGCCGCCGTGATCCCGTACTCCGCGAGCTTCGCCTTGCCGCCGTCGGGGGCCGTCAGGACCAGGGGGCCTTCTTCGGTCAGGGCGATGGAGTGTTCCCAGTGGGAGGACCAGGTGCCGTCGGTGGTGATGACCGTCCAGTCGTCCTTGAGGACCTCGGTGCGCGGGGTGCCCAGCGACACCATCGGCTCGATGGCCAGGCAGAACCCGGGAACCAGCTTCGCGCCCTTGCCCCGCCGCCGGTCGACGTAGTTCAGCAGGTGCGGGTCCATGTGCATCTCGGTGCCGATGCCGTGGCCGCCGTAGTCCTCGATGATCCCGTAGCGGCCGCCGCCGGGCTTCGGCTGGCGGCGGATGTACGTCTCGATGGCCCGGGAGACGTCGACCAGCCGGTTGCCCTGCTTCATCGCCGCGATGCCCGCCCACATCGACTCCTCGGTCACCCGCGACAGCTCGATGAGCTCCGGAGCGTGACCGGAGCCCACGAACGCCGTGTAGGCCGCGTCGCCGTGCCAGCCGTCGACCACGGCGCCGCAGTCGACGGAGATGATGTCGCCGTCCTTGAGGACGACGTCCTCGGACGGGATGCCGTGCACGACGACCTCGTTCACCGAGGTGCAGATGGTCGCGGGGAAACCGCCGTACCCCAGGAAGTTCGACTTCGCCCCGTGCTCCGCGAGCACCTTGCGCGCGACCTCGTCCAGATCCTTCGTGCTGGCCCCGGGCACCGCCGCCGCACGCGTGGCCGCGTGGATGGCGGCGACGACCAGCCCGGCCTCACGCATCTTGGCGATCTGCTCGGGACTCTTGATCTGCACCATGAGGACGACGGCCTTTCTTGGACCGGGAGGGGACGGACTTCTTCCACGATACGGGGCGGTCGCGCCGGTCCCACCCCACGCAGCGGCCGCGGTCCCCTCAGGGGGAACCGCGGCCGCCGACCACGTACGACGAACGACTACTGACCGTCGTCCTCGCGCTTGAGCGCCTCCAGCGCACGCCCCGTGACCTCGTCGACCGCACCCATCGCGGAGATGGTGACGACCAGCCCCTGCGCCTTGTAGTAGTCGATGATCGGCTCGGTCTGCGTGTGGTAGACCTCCAGCCGCTTGCGCACGGTCTCCTCGGTGTCGTCGTCCCGCTGGTAGAGCTCGCCGCCGCAGACGTCGCAGACGCCCTCCTGCTTCGGCGCGCTGTACGTCACGTGGAAGACGTGCGCGGAGTCCTTGCGGCAGATGCGCCGCCCGGCGATCCGCTTGACGACCTCGGTCTCGGGCGCCTCCAGGTCGAGCACGGCGTCCAGGGTGATGCCCTCGCTCCGGAGCAGCTCGTCCAGCGCCTCGGCCTGCGAGACGTTGCGCGGGAAACCGTCCAGCAGGAAGCCGTTCTCGGCGTCCGGCTGCTCCATGCGGTCCTTCGCCATGGCGATGGTGACCTCGTCCGGCACCAGGTTGCCGGCGTCCATGTAGGACTTCGCCAGCTTGCCGAGCTCCGTCTGCCGACTGATGTTGGCGCGGAACAGGTCGCCCGTGGAGATGTGCGGGATCGACAGCTTCTCGGCAAGGCGAGTGGCCTGCGTACCCTTACCGGCACCCGGCGGGCCGACGAGGACGATTCGCATCAGCGGAGGAACCCTTCGTAATTGCGCTGCTGGAGCTGGCTCTCGATCTGCTTCACCGTCTCGAGACCGACACCCACGATGATCAGGATGCTGGTACCACCGAACGGGAAGTTCTGGTTTGCCCCGAAACCAACCAACGCCATCGTCGGCACGAGAGCGATCAGACCCAGATACAGCGAACCCGGCCAGGTGATCCGGTTGAGTACGTAACTCAGGTACTCAGCGGTCGGTCGGCCAGCCCGGATGCCCGGGATGAAGCCACCATACTTCTTCATGTTGTCGGCGACTTCCTCGGGGTTGAAGGAGATCGCCACGTAGAAGAACGCGAAGAAAACAATGAGCAAGAAGTACAGAGTGATGTAAATCGGGTGGTCGCCCTGGACCAGGTGACCCTCGATCCAGCTCTTCCAGCCGGAGTTCCCGCTGGAGAACTGCGCGATCAGCGCCGGGATGTAGAGCAGCGACGAGGCGAAGATGACGGGGATCACACCCGCCTGGTTCACCTTGAGCGGGATGTAGGTGGACGTACCGCCGTAGGCGCGGCGGCCGATCATGCGCTTGGCGTACTGCACCGGGATCCGGCGCTGGGCCTGCTCGACGAAGACCACCAGGCCGACCATGAACAGGCCGACGAGGATGACCGTGCCGAACTCGATCCAGCCGTCGGCCAGTGTGCCCTGCTGCTTGATGGCCCACAGGGCGGACGGGAAGGTGGCGGCGATCGAGATGAACATCAGGATCGACATGCCGTTGCCGATGCCGCGGTCGGTGATGAGCTCACCGAGCCACATCACGACGGCCGTACCGGCGGTCATGACGATCACCATGGTGATGGTGACGAAGATCGACTGGTCGGGGACGATCTGGCCGGCGACCGGGCAGCCCTGGAACAGGGCGCCGCTGCGGGCGGTGGCGACGAGGCCGGTGCCCTGCAGGATGGCGAGCGCCACGGTCAGGTAGCGGGTGTACTGCGTGATCTTCGCCGTACCCGCCTGCCCCTCCTTCTTGAGGGCCTCGAGGCGGGGGATCACCACCGTCAGGAGTTGCAGGATGATGCTCGCGGTGATGTAGGGCATGATGCCGAGCGCGAAGATCGTGATCTGCAGCAGGGCGCCGCCGCTGAACATGTTGACCAGACCGAACAGACCCTGGTTGCCCTTGGCTACGTCGATACAGGTCTGGACGTTCTGGTAGTCGACGCCCGGAATCGGGATGTGTGTACCGACTCGGTACACCACAATGATGCCGAGCGTGAAGAGCAGCTTCTTGCGCAGGTCGGGCGTCTTGAACGCCCGGGCGAACGCGGTGAGCACGGTGCCTCCTGCGACCCCCGCGCGTCTGCGTCAAGGGTGACGGTCTTGAGGTTCCAATAGAACAACGACATGGATAACGGTCAACTGCCGCTCAAAGTGCCCGACGTGCGACAGCTGTGAAAGTTGGCAGTGCAGGCCACCTTACCCGCGCGACTGCCACCCTTGGAACGACCAACCGGGGATACCCCATTTGTGGGGTATCCCCGGTCGGGATCGCTCAAGTCATCGAGGCGCCTGTTGTGTTCAGACGAGCTCGGTGACGGTACCGCCGGCGGCGGTGATCTTCTCCTTGGCGGAGCCGGAGACGGCGTCGACCGTCACCTGCAGCGCCACGGAGATCTCGCCCTGGCCGAGGACCTTGACGAGGCTGTTCTTGCGAACGGCACCCTTGGCCACCAGACCCTCGACGGTGACCTCGCCACCCTCGGGGTAGAGCGCGGCCAGCTTGTCGAGGTTCACGACCTGGAACTCGGTCTTGAACGGGTTCTTGAAGCCCTTCAGCTTCGGAAGACGCATGTGGAGGGGCATCTGGCCACCCTCGAAGCGCTCCGGAACCTGGTAACGAGCCTTCGTACCCTTGGTACCACGACCGGCCGTCTTACCCTTCGACGCCTCACCACGACCCACACGGGTCTTGGCGGTCTTGGCGCCCGGGGCGGGACGGAGGTTGTGGATCTTGAGCGGGTTGTTCTCCGCCATGATCAGTCGACCTCCTCGACCGTCACGAGGTGGCGGACGGTGTGCACCATGCCGCGGAACTCGGGGCGGTCCTCCTTGACGACCTGCGTGTTGATGCCCTTGAGACCAAGGGAACGCAGGGTGTCACGGTGGTTCTGCTTGCTGCCGATGTAGGACTTGACCTGCGTAATCTTGAGCTGCGCCATGATTACGCACCCGCCCCGGCACGTGCACGGAGAAGAGCCGCGGGGGCGACGTCCTCGAGCGGCAGACCACGGCGGGCCGCGATCTCCTCGGGACGCTGCAGACCCTTCAGGGCCTCCACGGTCGCGTGCACGATGTTGATCGCGTTGTCGGAGCCGAGCGACTTCGACAGCACGTCGTGGATACCGGCGCACTCGAGCACGGCACGCACCGGACCACCGGCGATCACACCGGTACCGGGCGACGCGGGCTTCAGGAGCACGACGCCGGCAGCCTTCTCACCCTGGATGGGGTGCGGGATGGTGCCCTGGATACGGGGGACCTTGAAGAAGTGCTTCTTGGCCTCCTCAACACCCTTGGCGATGGCGGCCGGCACCTCCTTGGCCTTGCCGTAACCGACACCCACGGTGCCGTCACCGTCGCCCACCACGACCAGCGCGGTGAAGCTGAAGCGACGACCACCCTTCACAACCTTGGCGACGCGGTTGATCGCGACAACGCGCTCAACGTACGCGGTCTTCTCGGCGGCAGCTGCGCCGCCGTCACGGCCCTTCCGGTCCCGCCGCTCGCCGCCACCGGCACCGCCACCGCGGCGCTGGGGTCCAGCCATTGGAATTACCTCTCTCTTTTTTCCGCTAGCTACGCAGTGACATCAGTCGCTGCGCGACGGGGACTCAGAACTTGAGTCCGGCTTCGCGGGCGGCGTCCGCCAGGGCGGCGATGCGCCCGGCGTACTGGTTGCCACCACGGTCGAACACGACGGCCTCGACGCCCGCAGCCTTGGCGCGCTCGGCGACCAGGGCGCCGACCTGCTTGGCCTGCGTGGACTTGTCGGCCTCGCCACCGCGCACCGAGGTGTCCAGGGTGGACGCGGACGCCAGGGTGTGACCCTTGATGTCGTCGATCACCTGGGCCACGATGTGGCGGTTGGAGCGGGTAACGACCAGACGGGGACGCTCCGCCGTACCGGCGATCCGCTTGCGGATCCGGATGTGACGGCGCTTGATCGCGGCGCGCTTGTAGGCGTCGCCCTTGAGGATCTTCTGTCCGTATGCCATGGCTTACTTACCCGCCTTTCCGACCTTGCGGCGGATGACTTCGCCCTCGTACTTGACGCCCTTGGCCTTGTACGGGTCGGGCTTGCGCAGCTTGCGGATGTTGGCCGCAACCTCGCCGACCTTCTGCTTGTCGATGCCCTCGACCGAGAAACGGGTCGGGTTCTCCACCTTGAAGGAGATGCCCTCGGGGGCCTCGACCACGATCGGGTGGCTGTAGCCGAGCGCGAACTCGAGGTTCGAGCCCTTGGCGGTCACGCGGTAACCGACACCACTGATCTCGAGCTTCTTCACGTAACCCTGGGTCACGCCGGTGATCATGTTCGCCACCAGCGTGCGGGACAGGCCGTGGAGGGCCTTGTTCTGACGCTCGTCGTTCGGGCGGGTGACGTTCAGAACGCCGTCCTCACCCTTGACGATCTCGATCGGTGCCACGACGGTGTGGGTCAGCTCGCCCTTGGGGCCCTTGACCTTGACCGTACGGCCGTCGATGGTGACGTCCACGCCGGCGGGAACCGCGATGGGGAGCTTGCCGATGCGCGACATAGCTGTTTCCTCCGTTCCCTTCCGTTACCAGACGTAGGCGAGAACTTCTCCGCCTACGCCCTTCTTGCCGGCCTGCTTGTCGGTGAGAAGCCCGTGCGACGTGGAGATGATCGCCACGCCGAGGCCGCCGAGCACCTTCGGCAGGTTGGTGGACTTCGCGTAGACCCGGAGACCGGGCTTGGAGATCCGCTTGATGCCCGCGATGGAGCGCTCACGGTTGGGGCCGAACTTCAGCTCCAGGACGAGGTTCTTGCCGACCTCGGCGTCCTCGACCTTCCAGCCCGTGATGAAGCCCTCCTGCTGGAGGATCTCCGCGATGTGCGACTTGATCTTCGAGTGCGGCATCGCCACGGTGTCGTGGTACGCCGAGTTCGCGTTCCGCAGACGCGTAAGCATGTCTGCGATCGGATCAGTCATGGTCATGAATTGGCCTTCGGCCTCTCTCGCCGGGGTTTCCTGGTGCGCCATCCCTCTCCCCGATCCGAGACGGGACGGGTGCGGCGCGGTGGACCTACGGCGTAGTAAGTCGTACGGGCGGCAGACGCCCAACCCCGCAAGCCTAATGCATGCGGAGAAGGGCCCCTGCCGACCCAGATGCTTACCGAGAGCTTCAGGAATCCCCTCTTACGGGAATTACCAGGAGCTCTTGGTCACGCCCGGCAGCTCGCCACGGTGAGCCATCTCACGAAGGCACACGCGGCACAGGCCGAACTTGCGGTACACGGAGTGCGGACGGCCGCAGCGCTGGCAGCGGGTGTAGCCACGCACACCGAACTTGGGCTTGCGAGCAGCCTTAGCGATCAGAGCCTTCTTCGCCATCTCGCTCACGCCTCCTTGAACGGGAAGCCGAGGTGACGAAGGAGCGCGCGGCCCTCAGCGTCGTTGGTCGCCGTGGTGACCACGGTGATGTCCATACCCCGGACGCGGTCGATCTTGTCCTGGTCGATCTCGTGGAACATGACCTGCTCCGTGAGACCGAAGGTGTAGTTGCCACGGCCGTCGAACTGCTTGGGGGACAGACCACGGAAGTCGCGGATGCGCGGCAGCGCGAGCGACAGGGTGCGGTCCAGGAACTCCCACATGCGGTCGCCACGGAGCGTGACGTGGGCACCGATCGGCTGTCCCTCACGCAGCTTGAACTGCGCGATGGACTTGCGGGCCTTGGTGACGGCCGGCTTCTGACCGGTGATCGTGGTGAGGTCGCGGATGGCGCCCTCGATCAGCTTGGAGTCGCGGGCGGCGTCGCCCACACCCATGTTGACCACGATCTTGACGAGGCCGGGGATCTGCATGACGTTCTCGTAGGAGAACTCCTCACGCAGCTTGCCCGCGATCTCCTCGCGGTACTTCGTCTTCAGACGCGGAGTGGTGGTGGTAGCCATCAGATGTCCTCACCCGTCCGCTTGGCAACGCGGATCTTGTTGCCCTCGTCGTCGAAGCGGTAACCGACGCGGGTCACGACCTTGTTGCCGTCCTTCTCCACGACGAGCTGAACATTGCTCACGTGAATGGGGGCTTCGGTGGTGATGATGCCGCCGGCCTGCGAACCGCGAGCCGTGGGACCGGCCTTGGTGTGCTTCTTGACCCGGTTGACACCCTCGACCAGGACACGCTCGTCGCGCGGGTAAGCGGCAATGACCTTGCCCTGCTTGCCCTTGTCCTTGCCGGTGATGACCTGGACCAGGTCGCCCTTCTTGATCTTCATGCTTACAGCACCTCCGGCGCGAGCGAGATGATCTTCATGAACTTCTTCTCGCGCAGCTCACGGCCGACGGGGCCGAAGATACGGGTGCCGCGAGGGTCGCCGTCGTTCTTCAGAATGACGGCGGCGTTCTCGTCGAAGCGGATGTACGAGCCGTCCGGACGGCGGCGCTCCTTGACGGTGCGAACGATGACCGCCTTGACGACGTCACCCTTCTTCACGTTGCCACCGGGGATCGCGTCCTTGACGGTGGCGACGATGACGTCACCGATACCCGCGTAGCGGCGACCGGAGCCACCGAGCACACGGATGCAAAGGATCTCCTTCGCACCAGTGTTGTCGGCGACACGCAGTCGCGACTCCTGCTGGATCACGTCTATCTCCTGGTTGTCTGCCGGTTCCCGGGGCGGGCGCGCAGGACGCGCCCGCCCCGAGCCTGGCGGAACGATGCCTAGGGGGTCCCCCTAGGAGGGATTACTTGGCCTTCTCGAGGATCTCGACGACGCGCCAGCGCTTCGTCGCGGACAGCGGCCGGGTCTCCATGAGGAGGACACGGTCGCCGACACCCGCGGCGTTCTGCTCGTCGTGCGCCTTGAGCTTGTTCGTACGGCGGATGACCTTGCCGTACAGCGCGTGCTTGACGCGGTCCTCGACGGCGACGACGACGGTCTTGTCCATCTTGTCGCTGACGACAAGACCCTCACGGGTCTTGCGGAAGCCGCGCGCTTCTGCGTTCTCAGTCACGTTCTTCTCGCTCATCAGGCGTTCTCCACCGTCTCGATGCCGAGCTCACGCTCACGCATGAGGGTGTAGATCCGGGCGATGTCCTTGCGGACCGCCTTGAGACGGCCATGGTTCTCGAGCTGGCCGGTCGCCGCCTGGAAGCGGAGATTGAACAGCTCTTCCTTGGCCTCGCGGAGCTTCGCCAGAAGCTCCTCGTTGCCCAGCTCGCGCAGCTCGGACGCCTTGGTACCGGCCGACATCACGCTTCACCTGCCTCGCGCTTGACGATCCGGCACTTCATCGGCAGCTTGTGGGCCGCACGGGTCAGCGCCTCACGGGCGATCTTCTCGTTGGGGTACGACAGCTCGAACATGACCCGACCCGGGTGCACGTTCGCGACCCACCACTCCGGAGAACCCTTACCGGAACCCATGCGGGTCTCGGCGGGCTTCTTGGTGAGGGGGCGGTCCGGGTAGATGTTGATCCAGACCTTGCCGCCACGCTTGATGTGGCGGGTCATCGCGATACGGGCCGCCTCGATCTGGCGGTTGGTCACGTACGCCGGAGTCATGGCCTGGATGCCGTACTCGCCGAACGCAACCGTCGTACCACCCTTGGCCATACCGCGGCGCTTCGGGTGGTGCTGCTTGCGGTGCTTGACCCTACGGGGGATCAGCATGTCGGTCAGGCCTCCGTTCCGGTGCTCTCAGCCGGAGCGGCAGCCGCGGGGGCCTCGGCCTTGGGGGCCTCGGCACCAGCAGCCTGCTGCGGCTTGCGACCGCGCCCGCCACGCTCGCCGCCACGGCCACCACGGGCCGGGCGGTCGGCGCCGCCGCCACCGCGAGCCGGGCGGTTACCCGCACGGGCGGCAGCGTTCTCGGCACGGACCTCGGCGATGTTCTTGACATCGCCCTTGTAGATCCAGACCTTCACGCCGATGCGGCCGAAGGTCGTCTTGGCCTCGAAGAAGCCGTAGTCCACGTTCGCGCGGAGCGTGTGCAGGGGCACGCGGCCCTCGCGGTAGAACTCCGAGCGGGACATCTCGGCGCCGCCGAGGCGGCCACCGCACTGGATCTTGATGCCCTTGGCGCCGGCCTTCATGGCGGACTGCATGCTCTTGCGCATGGCCCGACGGAAGGAGACGCGGGAGGAGAGCTGCTCGGCGACGGCCTGGGCGACCAGCTGAGCATCCGTCTCGGGGTTCTTGACCTCGAGGATGTTCAGCTGGACCTGCTTGCCGGTCAGCTTCTCCAGGTCGCCGCGGATGCGGTCGGCCTCGGCGCCACGGCGGCCGATGACGATGCCCGGGCGAGCGGTGTGGATGTCGACGCGGACGCGGTCACGGGTGCGCTCGATCTCCACCTTCGAGATGCCGGCGCGCTCCATGCCGGACGTCATCATCCGACGGATGGCGACGTCTTCCTTGACGTAGTCCTTGTACAGCTTGTCGGCGTACCAACGGGACTTGAAGTCCGTCGTGACACCGAGGCGGAACCCATGCGGGTTAACCTTCTGGCCCATTACCGGGTTCCTTCCTTGCTGCTGACGACCACGGTGATGTGGCTGGTCCGCTTGCGGATCCGGTAGGCACGGCCCTGGGCACGCGGCCGGAACCGCTTCAGGGTCGGGCCCTCGTCGACGTACGCCTCGGAAATGAAGAGGCTGTCGGCGTCGGTGTGGTCGTAGTTGTGCGCGGCGTTGGCAATGGCGCTGTCGAGCACCTTGCCGACCGGTACGGAGGCGGCCTGCGGAGCGAATCGCAGGACCGCCTGGGCCTCCGTGGCATCCATGCCACGGATGAGGTCCACCACACGGCGGGCCTTCATGGGCGTGACGCGGATGTACCGCGCCTGGGCCCTGGCTTCCATGGTTGTCCCTTTCAGGTTTCTTTGTCTGAATGCGATCCGCGTTAGCGGCGCTTCGACTTCCGGTCGTCCTTGACGTGGCCCCGGAAGGTGCGCGTCGGCGAGAACTCGCCGAGCTTGTGGCCGACCATCGACTCGGTGACGAACACCGGGATGTGGGTCTTGCCGTTGTGCACCGCGAGCGTGTGGCCGAGCATGGCCGGCACGATCATCGAGCGACGGGACCAGGTCTTGATGACGTTCTTGGTGCCGGCTTCGTTCTGGGCGTCCACCTTCTTGAGCAGGTGGTCGTCGACGAAGGGCCCCTTCTTCAAGCTACGAGGCATCTCAACCCGTCCTTAGCGCTTCTTGTTCGTCTTGCGGCGGCGGACGATGTACTTGTTCGACGCCTTCTTGGGCGAACGAGTACGGCCTTCCTTCTTGCCCCACGGGGACACGGGGTGACGACCACCGGAGGTCCGGCCCTCACCACCACCGTGCGGGTGGTCCACCGGGTTCATGACCACACCACGGACGGTCGGGCGAACGCCCAGCCACCGCTTGCGGCCCGCCTTGCCCCAGTTGATGTTCGACTGCTCGGCGTTGCCGACCTCGCCGACGGTGGCGCGGCAGCGCACGTCGACCAGGCGGATCTCTCCGGACGGCATGCGCAGGTGGGCCATCGAGCCCTCCTTCGCGAGCAGCTGCACGGAGGCACCGGCGGAGCGGGCGAACTTGGCGCCGCCACCGGGACGGAGCTCGATCGCGTGGATCGTGGTACCGACCGGGATGTTGCGCAGCGCCAGGTTGTTGCCCGGCTTGATGTCGGCCCCGGGGCCGTTCTCGACGCGGTCACCCTGCTGCAGGTTGCGCGGGGCGAGGATGTAGCGCTTCTCGCCGTCGGCGTAGTGCAGCAGCGCGATGCGCGCGGTGCGGTTGGGGTCGTACTCGATGTGCGCGACCTTCGCCGGCACGCCGTCCTTGTCGTGACGACGGAAGTCGATCACTCGGTAGGCGCGCTTGTGTCCGCCACCCTGGTGGCGAACGGTCACACGACCGGCGTTGTTACGGCCGCCCTTGCTGTGCAGCGGGCGGACCAGCGACTTCTCCGGCGTGGACCGCGTGACCTCGACGAAGTCGGCGACGCTGGAGCCACGACGGCCCGGAGTCGTCGGCTTGTACTTGCGGATTCCCATTTCTCAGTCCTCGTCCGATATCGGACGATCCGGACCTCCGTCAGGAGGTCGGACCGCCGAAGATGTCGATACGGTCGCCCTCGGCGAGGGTCACGATCGCGCGCTTGGTGCCGGCACGCTGACCGAAACCGGTCTTGGTGCGCTTGCGCTTGCCCTGGCGGTTGATCGTGTTCACGCCGGTGACCTTGACCGAGAAGACCGCCTGGACGGCCTGCTTGATCTGGGTCTTGTTGGCGTTCGGGGCCACGATGAACGTGTACTTGCCCTCGTCGAGAAGCGCGTAGCTCTTCTCGGACACGACCGGCTTGAGCAGGACGTCACGGGGGTCCGTGAAGGCCTTGCTCGCCGGGGTGACGACGGTGTTCTTGCCCTCGGCCTCGTGGCGACGCGCCTTGGCGACGCGCGCGGCCTTGGCGGCCTTGGCCGCCTTGGAGGCGATGCTCGGGTGACGCGTAGCCATCAGGCCTCGCTCCCTTCGGTGTCGGTGGCCTTCGGGCCGGACACGAAGGACTCGAAGGCGGCCTGGGTGAAGACCACGTCGTCCGAGACGAGAACGTCGTACGTGTTCAGCTGGCCCGGCTCCAGGATGTGGACCTGGGGCAGGTTGCGGGCGGACAGCCACGCGGCCTCGTCGGCGCGGTCGACGACCAGGAGCAGGTTCTTGCGCTCCGAGATCTTGCCGAACAGCGTCCGGGCGGCCTTCGTCGACGGGTTCTCACCCTCGACGACGCCGGAGACGACGTGGATGCGGTTGTGGCGGGCCCGGTCGGTGAGGGCGTGACGCAGCGCGGCAGCCTTCATCTTCTTCGGGGTCCGCTGCGAGTAGTCACGCGGCTGCGGGCCGTGGACGACGCCACCACCGGCGAACTGCGGCGCACGGGTCGAGCCCTGACGGGCGCGGCCGGTGCCCTTCTGGCGGTACGGCTTCCTGCCGCCACCACGGACTTCACCGCGGGTCTTGGTCTTGTGCGTGCCCTGGCGGGCAGCGGCCAGCTGCGCGACGACGACCTGGTGGATCAGCGGGATGCTGACCTTCTCAACGCCGAAGATCTCCGCGGGGAGCTCGACGGAACCGGCCTTGTCGCCCGCCGGCGAAAGGATGTCAACAGTGCTCATCGGTTACCTCAGGCCCCCTTGGCCGCGGTGCGGACCAGGACGAGGCCGCCGTTCGGACCGGGAACCGCGCCCTTGATGAGCAGCAGACCCTTCTCCGCGTCAACGGCGTGGACGGTCAGGTTCTGGGTGGTGACCCGCTCGTTGCCCATGCGACCCGCCATGCGGAGGCCCTTGAACACGCGGCCCGGGGTGGCACAGCCACCGATGGAACCGGGCGAGCGGTGCTTGCGCTGGGTGCCGTGTCCGGCGCCGAGGCCACGGAAGTTGTGGCGCTTCATGACACCGGCGAAGCCCTTGCCCTTGCTCTTGCCGGTCACGTCGACCTTCACGCCGGCCTCGAACACCTCAGCGGTGATCTCCTGGCCCAGCGTGTACTCGGAGGCGTCCGCGGTGCGGATCTCGACGAGGTGGCGACGGGGGGTGACGTCGGCCTTGGCGAAGTGGCCCTTGAGGGGCTTGTTCACCTTGCGCGGGTCGATCTCGCCGAACGCGATCTGGACGGACTCGTAGCCGTCGGCGTCGTTCGTACGGACCTGGGTGACGACGTTGGGCCCGGCCTTGACGACGGTGACGGGAACAACGCGGTTGTTCTCGTCCCACACCTGCGTCATGCCGAGCTTCTCGCCCAGGATGCCCTTGATCTGCTTAGCCATCTCTCAGATCACCGGCCTCAGAGCTTGATCTCGATGTCGACACCGGCCGGGAGGTCGAGTCGCATCAGAGAGTCAACGGTCTTGGGAGTCGGGTCGAGGATGTCGATCAGGCGCTTGTGCGTGCGCATCTCGAAGTGCTCGCGCGAGTCCTTGTACTTGTGCGGCGACTTGATGACGCAGTACACGTTCTTCTCAGTGGGCAGCGGCACCGGGCCCGCGACCGACGCACCAGTGCGGGTCACCGTCTCGACGATCTTCTTCGCCGAGGAGTCGATGACCTCGTGGTCGTAGGCCTTGAGCCGGATGCGGATCTTCTGTCCCGCCATGGCTACTTCGCAGTCCTGTCTCTAACAGCTCTGGAACCCGGTGTTCCTGTTCTCTTCTCCGACCCACGCGGTCGGGCGTGTCGCGGTCTCGCTGACACAGATGTCCCTTGATCGAACATCCCTGCGGGATCGCACACAGCCCTGCCGGAACCGTGAACCGGGGGCGAGAGGCCCACCGGGTGCCTGGCCGGTGCCGCACTGACACTTCCCGGAAGATTCCCGTACGTCCGCCCCCCATGGGGACGACGAGTACTGTGGGACTCGCTTCCGGTCCTCCCGGCGGGAGGCGCGCAGCATCAACACTCGACCGAGCAACTCGGACAGTCTGCCATATGGGGCAGTGCCGACGCCAATCGAGCCGGAGAGAATACCCCGGGCGTGACGCAGGTCAAACCCCGGTCCGGGGCGCCGGCGCCGCTCAGTCCGACTCCCACGCCCGCCGTCGCGGCAGCGCCCAGAACAACGCGCCCAGGACCAGGGCCACCGCGGCGGGCACCAGCAGGAGCACTGCCGGGCGCACCGCCTCGCGGAGCAGCCAGGCGCCCATCAGGCCCCCGACGAACATCGCGCCGACCGACACGAGGCGACGGCCCTCGGTGCGCGGGCCGTCGCCGATGCGGCGGTCGGCGGCCGGGACGAGCCCGCCGAGGAACGCCGTGAGCGCCCGTGTGGAGACCGTGGTCGGCACGTCCGGGACCTGTACCCGCATGGTGGTGACGTTGCGTACGCCCATGGCCGCCGCCACCAGGGCGATCACGACCAGGTGGCGGCCGGTGCCACGGCCGGCGCCCGGGTCGTCGGCGCCGATGTGCCACGCGAGAAGGCCGCCGCAGGCGAGGAGCAGCGCCTCGGTGATCAGGCCGGGCACGAGCCAGCGGCGGCCATGGACGTCCACGTAGGCCTCGAACAGGGAGCCGGCCACCGCGCCGGCCATGAAGCCGACGACGGAGACCCCCGCGGCGGCCGGGGAGAGTTCGGCGGCGCCGATGAGCGCGAAGGCGAGGAAGAGCAGGTTGCCGGTCTGCACGGCGGTGAAGGCCGGGCCCAGCACGAGGAAGCTGACGGCCTCGATCATGCCGGTCACCAGGGTGAGCAGCACCATGGCCGAGGTCAGCCCGACGCCCGCCCTGGGCTTCATGCGGGAGTCCGCTTCATACCGGGACCGTACGTCGCGAACGGCGCGTCGGCCCTGCGCTGCCGCGGGCCGCTACGCCGATCAGGTGCGGCCCCCGCCAGGGGCCCCGGCGCCGCCCCGGGCGAACCGGTCGGGCGGACGGCTGTCTTCCGCGACCGGCGTGACGTGATCATGGTCGGCATGTCGACCACTTCCCGGCGCGGCCTGCTCGCCGCCCTCGCGGCCTCGGCCGCCTCCGTCCCGCTCGGCGCTCTCGCCACCGCCCCGGCACGGGCCGCCGAACCGGCCCACGCCGTCGAGCCGTTCGCCGCGCCCGCCGATCCGGGTCCGGCCCGATCCTCGGTGGCGATGCCGCCGCTGGACGCCTCCTACTTCACGCAGGTGACGCTGGCCACGCCGCTCACCGCGACCGTGCTGCCGGGGACCCCGGCCCGCACCGAGGTGACCTCGGTGGGCCGGCGCGTCGCGCTGCTGACGCACGGGGCCCGGACCGTCGTTCTGCCCGGCCCGGAGCGGACGTTCACGGAGGACAAGAAGCCCTTCGCCGACGACTTCGGACGTACGCTGCAGGGCTCCTGGGGCAACTCCCCCGGCGGCGGGAGCTGGTCCACGCTCGGCCCGGCCGACGGGGACTACTCGGTGCAGCCGGGCACCGGTGTCATCGCCCTGACCACGGACTACGCCAGCCGGCACGCGACCGTGCGGGACGGTGAGCTCACGGACGTGGACGTCCGCTGCGTGGCCCGGTTCGACAAGGTGCCCACCGGCCAGGCCTGCTCCTACGGGCTGTCGTTCGGCTACCAGGACACCCACAACAACTACCGGGCCCGGCTCTCCTTCCTCACCACCGGCGCGGTCGAACTGCGGGTCGAGAAGGAGGTCGCCGACGCGGTCACCCAGCTGACCACCGCCGTCACCCTCGCCACCGGCGTCCCCGCGGGCACCGACTGGACGATCCGGGTACGCCGCGAGGGCACCCGTATCCGCGTGAAGGCCTGGCGCTCGGCCGGCACGGAGCCCTCCGCCTGGACGGCCGACGTCACCGACCCCGCCTTCGGCAAGGGGCGGGTCGGCCTGCGCGCGCTCGCAGGCGACGGCTGCACCAACCTGCCGGTCAGGCTGCTCGTCGGCCACTTCGAGGTGAGCGCCGCGCGGTGGGCGGCACCGCCGACGGTCACCCATCGCGACTGGGTGCGCGTACTGCCGGAGCCCTTCGACGGGACCTGGACGCCCGAGGTCGAGGAAACGGTCCGCGGCTGGGCCGGTTCGACCGCGCCGGACGTCCTGGCGCACGCGGCGATGTTCCTCACCGGCGCTCCCGCGGTCACCGCCGGCTCCGGACCGGCCGAGGGCAGGCAGGTCCTCGGCGAATCCGGGTACGGCTACCTGGACCCGCAGGGCAACCGCTACGAGGGGGCGGACTTCCACGAGTACATGAACCTTGGCTGGACCTTCCCCGACGGCACCCACACCGGCCCGTCCACCCGGCAGGTGGGCAATCTGGACTGCTCGGGCTACACGCGGATGGTGTACGGCTTCCACATGGGCCTGCCGCTGGCCGCGGGCGAGGACACCTCCGGCACCCGGATACCGCGCAGGTCCCGTGACATGGCCGACCACGCGCCCGGCGTCCGGGTCGACCGCACCGACGGGACGAAGCCGCCCGCCGCGTCCCAGCTCCAGCCCGGCGACCTGGTCCTGTTCAACGCCGACTCCGGCGACGACAACGCCACGGTCACGGTCGACCACGTCGGGATCTACCTCGGCAAGGACACGGCGGGCGGCCGCCGCTTCCTCTCCAGCCGCAAGACGGTCGACGGACCGACGATGTCCGACCTCGGCGGCGCGTCGCTCCTGGACGGCACGGGCACGTACGCGACCACCCTGCACACGGTCCACCGCCTCTGACCCGGCGCGGCCGGCCACGTATCAGATGACCCCTTGGGCGATCATCGCCTCCGCCACCCGCTCGAAGCCCGCGATGTTCGCGCCCGTCACGTAGTCGCCGGGGCTGCCGTAGCGGGCGGCGGTCTCACGGCAGGTGGTGTGGATGTCGGTCATGACGCGGGCGAGTTCCTCCTCGACGCGGGCCGCGGGCCAGGCCGTACGGGAGGCGTTCTGGGCCATCTCCAGGGCGCTGACCGCCACGCCACCGGCGTTCGCCGCCTTGGCGGGGCCGAAGGCGACCCCGGCCTGCCGGAACAGCTGGACGGCACCCGGGGTCGCCGGCATGTTCGCGCCCTCCGAGACCGCCTTCACGCCGTTGCGGATCAGGGCCGCGGCGTCCTTCTCGTCGAGTTCGTTCTGGGTCGCGGACGGCAGGGCGACGTCGGCCGGAACCTCCCAGACCCGGCCGTCCGACACGAACCGCGCGGAGGCGCCACGGCGTTGCGCGTAGGTGGCGATCCGGGCCCGCTCGACCTCCTTGACCTGCCGCAGCAGCTCCAGGTCGACACCCTTCTCGTCGACCACGTAACCGGAGGAGTCCGAGCAGGTGAGCGGGTTGGCGCCGAGGGCCGTCAGCTTCTCGACGGTGTGGATCGCGACGTTCCCTGAGCCCGACACCACCACGGTCTGGCCCTCCAGGTCCTCCCCGCGCTCCCGCAGCATCGCCGCCGTGAACAGGACGTTCCCGTACCCCGTCGCCTCCGGGCGGATCAGCGAGCCGCCCCAGCCCGGGCCCTTGCCGGTGAGCACGCCGGCCTCCCAGCGGTTGGTGATACGGCGGTACTGGCCGAAGAGGTAGCCGATCTCCCGGCCGCCGACGCCGATGTCACCCGCCGGCACGTCCGTGTGCGCGCCGATGTGGCGGTGCAGTTCCGTCATGAAGGACTGGCAGAACCGCATGACCTCCGCGTCGCTGCGCCCCCGCGGGTCGAAGTCGCTGCCGCCCTTTCCGCCGCCGATGCCGAGGCCGGTCAGCGCGTTCTTGAAGACCTGTTCGAAGCCCAGGAACTTGACGATGCCGAGATTCACCGAGGGGTGGAAGCGCAGACCGCCCTTGTACGGGCCGAGGGCGCTGTTGAACTCCACGCGAAAGCCCCGGTTGACGTGGACCCGGCCCCGGTCGTCCTGCCACGGCACCCGGAAGACGATCTGCCGCTCCGGCTCGCACAGCCGTTCCACCAGCCCGGCCTCGGCGTACTCCGGGTGCTCCGCCAGCACGGGTGCCAGCGTGTCCAGCACCTCGGCGACGGCCTGGAGGAACTCCGGCTGTGCGGGGTTGCGGTCCTCGATCTCCGCGCGGAGGCGGTTCAGCGTGTCCGTCGTCCTGCTCTCGTCGCGTCGCTTCGTCACGGGCTCCCTTTCATCCGGTTCCTCCGGCACGACCGCTGGTACGGCCTGCCCGACCCGCGCGTTCAGGACGCACGAGGCCTGCTGCATGCCAGGGATACCCGATCCCACGCCGAAAGACCGCCCCAAGCCCGCCCCAACCGGCCTGTACCAACCTCCTGCCCCCGCTCCTCCCCGCCCGCGGTGACCGAACCGCGGCAGGAGGCGGCGCGGTTCGCCCGTTCCGCGCGCGCCACGGCCTCGCGCCGGCTCGGCGGCACCCACGGTCCGCTGCTGGGCACCCTGGCCGACCGGCTCGCGCACGTGCCCGCCCCACGCCCGCGTGACGACCTGCGCTTCGTGGCCCGAGCGGTAGCCGGCCGATCTGCTCACCGAGGGACGGCCGGCCTTCGCGCCCGCCGGGACCTGCGGATCAGCCGCGCCGCCGCGCGCCGAGGGGCTCGTCCGGCGCGGGGTCGGCGTGGACCCGGTGTTCGTCGTGGTGCCGTAGGAGCACCCGCACGCCACCGCGCCCGAGCCGGGTGCACGCACGGGGCACCCGGGCCCGACGCCGTCACGCCGCGCGCTGAAAACTCCGCAGCCGTACGAACGAGGACTCCAGCCCCTTCTTCAGCGCCCGCGCCACCGGCCGCTCCACGAGACGGTGCACCAGCCAGCTGAGCACCAGGAACCCGGCGATCAGACTCGCGACCAGGAGGCGGGGGTCCATCGTGCCGCGGAGGTGATGGATGAGGACTATGCCCGCGAGGTAGTGCATGAGGTACAGGGGGTACGTCAGACTGCCCGCCGTCACCAGCCACTTCCAGCGGATGCGGTCGGTCCAGCCGAGGGCGATGCCCACCATCAGCAGCATGAAGACGGTGAAGATGACGACCGCCCCGCGCCAGCTGCTGACCTGTTCGTACTCGACGCGCTCCCCCAGCTCCAGCTGCCCCATCAGCCAGGACATCGCGAGGATGCCCCACAGCAGCAGGTCCTGGCCGAAGCGGTGCATGAGGTACAGGGCGAGACCCGCGATGAAGTACCAGGCGGCGCTCGGGTCGGCGACCAGCGTCAGCAGCGGGAACTTGGAGATCGGGGCCAGCATCGCCGCGGCGCCCCAGACGCAGCAGAACACGACGACCCGGCGGTACGTCAGGCCCATGGCGACGACGACGAGGAAGAGCAGGTAGAAGCGGAGCTCCGACCAGAGCGTCCAGTACACGGGGTCGACGTTCGGGACCTTGGAACCGGACTGCAGCATCGTCAGGTTGAACAGGATCTCCCGCAGCCGCAGCCGTTCCTGCACCCCCGGCAGCAGCACCAGCACGGCCGTCGTGAAGAGGACGGCGAACCAGTAGGCGGGGTAGAGCCGGATCACGCGCGAGACGAAGAAGTCCTTCGGCGTTCGGCCCCAGCACGACATGCAGATGACGAAACCGCTGATCACGAAGAAGATCTCGACGCCTATCCAGCCGAAGGAGGCGACGCGGAACACGGTCGGCATCAGCTCCGACACCGGGCGGTCCCAGATGATGTTGCCGGCGCCGTTCGCCCGCCGGGTGCCGACGAAGTGGTGCAGCACCACCATCAGGGCGGCGACGAGCCGGATGCCGTCGACCACGTACAGCCGGGGCCGCTGCCGGCGGGCCCGGGCCGAGGTGTCCACCTTCGGCGCGCCCAGCGGCTTCGGCGGGCGTTCGGCCACCGCGACCGGCATGGGTATCGACAATCCGCTGCGCGCACCCTGCATCAGGAGTCCTAGCCATCCTCGGGAGAGACTCGGGGCCCGACGGCCACTGAACGACCCTTCACGCTACGTCGGTACTTTCCGCCCCACGGGGACAGAAAAGAACAATCCCCCCGTGCGCACAGGGAAGTTGCCGTAACTCTCGCCATTCCGCCGCACAGTGTTCGACCAGGTTTCACTCAGGAGCGGGACAGCCTTCCGATTGTTCGAGCGCGGCCGGGCACGGCAAAGGGGCCCGTACGACCGAAGTCGTACGGGCCCCTTCAGGCCTTTTCAGGTCAGGCGACCCTCAAGCAAGCGGACTTACTTGGTGATCTTGGTGACCTGGCCGGCGCCCACGGTCCGGCCACCCTCACGGATGGCGAACTTCAGGCCCTCTTCCATGGCGACGGGCTGGATGAGCTCCACCGTCATCTCGGTGTTGTCACCCGGCATGACCATCTCGGTGCCCTCGGGGAGGGTCACCACGCCGGTCACGTCCGTCGTACGGAAGTAGAACTGCGGACGGTAGTTGTTGAAGAAGGGGGTGTGACGGCCACCCTCGTCCTTCGACAGGATGTAGGCCTGGGCCTCGAACTCGGTGTGCGGGGTGACAGAGCCCGGCTTGATGATGCACTGGCCGCGCTCGACGTCCTCGCGCTTGATGCCGCGAAGCAGCAGACCGACGTTCTCACCGGCCTGGCCCTCGTCGAGCAGCTTGCGGAACATCTCGATGCCGGTGACCGTGGTGGTGGTCTTCTCGGTCTTGATGCCGATGATGTCGACGGTCTCGTTGACCTTGAGGACACCACGCTCGATACGGCCGGTGACGACCGTACCGCGACCGGTGATCGTGAAGACGTCCTCGATCGGCATCAGGAACGGCTTGTCGACGTCACGCTCGGGCTGCGGGACGGACTCGTCGACAGCCTTCATCAGGTTGAGGACGGAGTCGACCCACTCCTTCTCGCCCTCGAGGGCCTTGAGCGCGGAGACCTTGACGACCGGCAGGTCGTCGCCCGGGAACTCGTACTCGGAGAGCAGCTCACGGACCTCGAGCTCGACGAGCTCCAGGATCTCCTCGTCGTCCACCATGTCGGCCTTGTTCAGGGCGACCACGATGTACGGCACGCCGACCTGGCGGGCCAGGAGCACGTGCTCCTTGGTCTGCGGCATCGGGCCGTCGGTGGCGGCGACCACCAGGATCGCGCCGTCCATCTGCGCGGCACCGGTGATCATGTTCTTGATGTAGTCCGCGTGACCCGGGCAGTCGACGTGGGCGTAGTGACGCGCCTCGGTCTGGTACTCGACGTGCGCGATGGAGATGGTGATACCGCGCTGACGCTCTTCCGGCGCCTTGTCGATGTTGTCGAACGGGGTGGCCTCGTTCAGGTCCGGGTACGCGTCGTGCAGCACCTTGGTAATGGCGGCCGTGAGGGTCGTCTTACCGTGGTCGATGTGACCGATGGTGCCGATGTTGACGTGCGGCTTAGTCCGCTCGAACTTCGCCTTCGCCACTGGGGTCCTCCTGTGGAGTGGTTCTGTACGCCTTGGTTCATCGGCGCCAGGTGATCTTTGCTGTTAAGTCCCGGGCCCCGGGGCATTCATCCAGGATTGCGGGTGAATGCCCCGAGAGGCTCCGGAGTCAAGCCTACGGCGTGTGAACGCGGTGCGTTACTCGCCCTTGGCCTTCGCGATGATCTCCTCGGCGACGTTCCGCGGAACCTCGGCGTAGGAGTCGAACTGCATCGAGTAGCTTGCGCGACCCGACGTCTTGCTGCGGAGGTCCCCGACGTAGCCGAACATCTCCGAAAGGGGCACGAGGCCCTTCACGACGCGGGCACCGGCCCGCTCCTCCATGGCCTGGATCTGACCACGGCGGGAGTTGATGTCGCCGATGACCTCACCCATGTAGTCCTCGGGCGTGGTGACCTCGACGGCCATCATCGGCTCGAGCAGCACGGGGCTGGCCTTGCGCGCGGCCTCCTTGAAGGCCTGCGAACCGGCGATCTTGAACGCGAGTTCGGAGGAGTCGACCTCGTGGTAGGCACCGTCGAGAAGCGTGACGCGGACGCCCGTCATCTCGTAGCCGGCGAGGATGCCGAACTGCATGGCCTCCTGCGCACCGGCGTCGACCGAAGGGATGTACTCCTTCGGGATGCGACCACCGGTCACCTTGTTCACGAACTCGTACGAGGCGTCGCCGCCCTCGATGGGCTCGATCGCGATCTGCACCTTGGCGAACTGACCGGTACCACCGGTCTGCTTCTTGTGGGTGTAGTCCACGCGCTCGACGGCCTTGCGGATCGTCTCGCGGTAGGCGACCTGCGGCTTGCCGACGTTGGCCTCGACCTTGAACTCACGGCGCATACGGTCGACCAGCACCTCGAGGTGCAGCTCGCCCATGCCACCGATGATGGTCTGGCCGGTCTCCTCGTCCGAGTGAACCTGGAAGGAGGGGTCCTCCTCCGCGAGACGCTGGATGGCGACACCCAGCTTCTCCTGGTCACCCTTGGACTTGGGCTCGATGGCGACCTGGATGACCGGCGCCGGGAAGTCCATGGACTCCAGGATGACCGGGTTCTTGTCGTCGCTCAGCGTCTCACCGGTGGTGGTCTGCTTGAGGCCCATGACGGCGACGATGTCGCCGGCGCCCACCGAGTCGATCTCCTCACGCTTGTTGGCGTGCATGCGGTAGATCTTGCCGATGCGCTCCTTCTTGCCCTTGACCGAGTTCAGCACCGCGGTGCCGGACTCCAGGCGACCGGAGTAGATCCGGACGAAGGTGAGCTTGCCCAGGTGCGGGTCGCTCATGATCTTGAACGCGAGCGCGGACAGCGGCTCCTCGTCCGAGGGCTTGCGCTTGACGACGACCTCGGGGTCCTTGACGTCGTGGCCCTCGATGGCCTCGACGTCGAGCGGGGTCGGCAGGTAGCGCACGACCGCGTCGAGCAGGGGCTGGACGCCCTTGTTCTTGAACGCGGTGCCACAGAACACCGGGGTGACCGTGGTGCCGTCGGACTTGCCGGACGCGATGGTGATACGACGGATCGCGGCGTACAGCTGCTCCTCGGTGGGCTCCTCGCCCTCCAGGTACAGCTCCATGACCTCTTCGTCGTTCTCCGCCACGGCCTCGACCAGCTTGCCGCGCCACTCCTCGGCGGCCTCGGTGTGCGTGGCCGGGATGTCGACGACGTCGTACATCTCGCCCTTGGCCGCCTCGGCGGACCACACGAGCGCCTTCATGCGGACCAGGTCCACGACGCCCTTGAAGTCGGCCTCGGCACCGATCGGGAGCTGCATGACGAGCGGCTGGGCGCCCAGGCGGTCCGAGATCATGTCCACGCAGCGGTGGAACTCGGCGCCGGTACGGTCCAGCTTGTTGACGAAGCAGATCCGCGGCACGCCGTAACGGTCGGCCTGGCGCCACACCGTCTCGGACTGCGGCTCGACACCGGCGACACCGTCGAACACCGTCACGGCACCGTCGAGGACGCGCAGCGAACGCTCCACCTCGACGGTGAAGTCGACGTGCCCCGGGGTGTCGATGATGTTGATCGTGTAGTCGTTGTCCTCGAGCGGCCAGTGGCAGGTGGTGGCAGCAGAGGTGATCGTGATGCCACGCTCCTGCTCCTGCTCCATCCAGTCCATCGTGGCGGCGCCGTCGTGGACCTCACCGATCTTGTAGCTGACGCCGGTGTAGAAGAGGATCCGCTCGGTGGTGGTCGTCTTGCCCGCGTCGATATGGGCCATGATCCCGATGTTGCGGACCTTGGCCAGGTCAAGTGAAGTGGTAGCCATAAGGCTTCAGTCTTCTCTCGGTCTCGATGGGGTCTGCGACTACCAGCGGTAGTGCGCGAAGGCCTTGTTGGACTCGGCCATCTTGTGGGTGTCCTCGCGCTTCTTCACGGCCGCACCGAGGCCGTTCGAGGCGTCGAGAAGCTCGTTGAGGAGACGCTCGGTCATGGTCTTCTCGCGACGGGCGCGGGAGTAACCGACCAGCCAGCGCAGCGCCAGGGTGTTGGCACGGCCGGGCTTGACCTCGACCGGCACCTGGTAGGTGGCGCCACCGACACGGCGGGACTTGACCTCGAGGGTCGGCTTGATGTTCTCGAGCGCGCGCTTCAGCGTGATGACCGGGTCGTTGCCCGACTTCTCACGCAGGCCCTCCATGGCGCCGTAGACGATGCGCTCGGCGGTGGAGCGCTTGCCGTTCAGCAGCACCTTGTTGATGAGGGAGGTCACCAGAGGAGAACCGTAGACCGGGTCGATGATGACCGGGCGCTTCGGGGCGGGGCCCTTACGAGGCATTCTTACTTCTCCTTCTTGGCGCCGTAGCGGCTGCGGGCCTGCTTGCGGTTCTTGACACCCTGGGTGTCGAGCGAGCCGCGGATGATCTTGTAGCGAACACCCGGCAGGTCCTTCACACGGCCGCCGCGCACGAGCACGATGGAGTGCTCCTGCAGGTTGTGTCCCTCACCCGGAATGTAAGCGGTGACCTCGATCCCACTGGTCAGACGCACACGCGCGACCTTACGCAGGGCCGAGTTCGGCTTCTTCGGGGTGGTCGTGAACACACGCGTGCAGACGCCCCGGCGCTGAGGGGAACCCTCGAGTGCGGGCGTCTTGTTCTTCTCGACCTTGTCCTGCCGGCCCTTACGGACCAGCTGCTGGATCGTAGGCACTACTTCTCCGGTTTCTGTGTGCCGATAGGTACAGCTAACCTGGAACGTCGCCGACCCACGCGGTCGGGTGTGTCGAATCCCGCGGACCCCCACCGCGAGGCAGAGGGAAGCGCAGATTACGGTGGCCGCTCTCGGACCCCGTGCGGTTGAAGGCACGCACGGAAGCCAGGGCACACCCCAGGCACAAGGTCTGAGCGTACCTACCGCATACGCTGCGGTCAAAACAAATGCCCGGCGCCCACCGGGCGGCACTGACCACGCCAAATATCCTGTTCGGCCGAGCACGGCCGCACCCGAGCCCCTGGCGCTTGCACACATGTGCGACGCTGTGGGGATCTTATGGCAGATGTTTCGCGATCATCCGGACTGTGACGCCCCCCGCCCGGGGCCCGGTGATCGGGCCGGAGGGGGACCACAGTCATGAGCACGGCCGCCAGTTCCGAGGCGACGGATCCCCCCGTGTCCGGGAAGCCCGACGGGGCGTCCCGCACCTCCCGGATGCCCCTCCCCCGGATACCGCGGGTCTCCTGGCCCCCGAGGGTCCCGGACGGTCTGCGGCCTTACGGCGCCCCCCTGCTCCTCTACGGCGCCACCAAGCTCGTCGGCACCGTCGTCTTCGCCATCCTGCTGATGGCCTCCGGCGAGTACCGGGAGAAGAACCCGCGCTTCGGCGGCGGCGCCCACTGGTGGGACGTCCTCGCCACCTGGGACGGCTGGTGGTACCTCCAGGTCGCCGAGAAGGGATACGACCCCGGGCCGCTGCGGCGGCTGGATCCCGGCGGGATGTTCACGGTCGAGCAGAACTCCGTGGCGTTCTTCCCCCTCTACCCCGGACTGATCCGCGGCACCTCCGAGGTGACCGGGCTCGGGCTGTACGGGTCCGGGATCCTGGTCTCGGTGATCGCCTCCTTCGTCGCGGCCGCCGGGATCTACGCCGTGATCTCGCTGCTCGCGGGAGCCCGGGCAGGCACGATCGCCGCGGGTCTGTGGGCGGTGGCACCCGGCTCGGGCGTCGAGTGGGCGGTGTACTCCGAGTCCGTGTTCGTGGCGATCGCCGCCTGGTCCTGCTACTGCGTGATGAAGGGCCGCTGGGTCGCCGCCGGGCTGCTCGCCTTCGTGGCCGGCCTGAACCGCCCCACGTCCGCCGCGCTCATCGGCGCCGTGGGGCTCGCCGCGCTGGTGACGCTGGCCCGCCGGGAGGGGCGGCGCAAGCACGGTGTGGCGGGGCCGGTGTACGCCATGTGCGCCGCGCCGCTCGGCCTGCTCACCTATGTCGTCTGGGTCGGGCTCAGCATGGGCGAGCTGACGGCGTACTTCACGCTCCAGCGCGACGGCTGGCTGCACTTCTTCGACTTCGGCGCGTACACCCTGGACGTGCTGGGCAACACGGCGATCGGGAAGCACGACTACATCTTCGCCTTCTCCGTGCCGGACCTCCTCGCGTTCCAACTCGTCCTGGCGCTGCCCTTCCTGATCGTGCTGATGCTGCGCAAGCGGCCGCCGCTGGTCCTCGTCGCGTACACGCTCGCGAGCGTCGTCAGCGTCCTGGGCACCCAGCAGATCTTCGGCAACACCTCGCGCTATCTGCTCCCCTGCTTCCCCCTCCTGCTCGCCCCCGCCGCCGCCATGAGCCGGCTGTCATGGCCGGTGCTGACGGTCTTCTTCGCGACCGCGGCCCCGGCGTCGGGCTGGTACGCGCACTTCGTGCTGTTCGAACTGGGCATCCCGTAGGCGTCGCACGTTCAGGACATATGTCCGGGTGGCTGTTCACCTGGCATCCCCTTGGCCCGATCACCCGACGGCTAAGCTGCGCTGCCGACCGCGCCCGGGGAGGGGCGCGGACCCGTGTTCCGGAGGGGGAAAACCGTGTTCGTGCTGTCCGTCCTGCTGCTCATAGCGGCGATCGTCGCCTTCTTCATCGGCCGTGCCCGTGCCGAGGGAGGCTGGAAGCTGGGAGCGGCGCTGAGCGCCGTGGCGGGCCTGCTGGCCGGCGTCTTCGCCTGCGTCCATGTCGTGACCGCCTACGAGGTCGGTGTGCCGGTGACCTTCGGCAAGATCGGCAAGCCGCTGACCTCCGGCATCCACTTCAAGTCACCGTTCACCGACGTGACGGCCTTCTCGACCCGCCCGGTCGACCTCAACCTCTACGACAAGGACGTGGTCGAGGTCCGCTCCTCCCAGGGCGGCGTCCTCTACGCGGACGTCACGATCAAGTGGGCCGTGGTGCCGGCGAAGTCGGTCGAGCTGTACCGGCTGGCGGGCAGTGAGGAAGCGGTCCAGGAGCGGCTGGTGCTGCCGGACAGCCGCGAGATCATCCGCAACGTCTTCGCGCAGCACACCAGCGAGGAGGGCTACGCCTCCGCCCGCGAGCAGATCAGCGCGGAGATCACCGCCCTGATCAAGGAGCGTCTGGCGCCGCGCGGGATCGACGTCACCGCCGTCAACCTGCGCAACGTGAAGCCCTCGGAGAAGCTCCAGGAGCAGATCGACAAGAAGATCCAGCAGGAACAGGACACCCAGCGGGCCACCGAGGCGGCGCGGACGGCCAAGGCCGAGGCCGAGCGCAAGCGGATCGAGGCGGAGGGCATCGCCCGCGCCAACAAGATCATCGACCGCTCGCTCAGCGACAAGGTGCTCTACAACCAGTGCCTGGAGGCCTTCAAGGAGGCCTCCCGTGCCAACCCGGTCTACGCGGTGCCGTGCGGCACGGGCGCCGACGGCACCCCGGTCATCGTGGACGGCACCAAGAACTAGCCGAGCGAACGCCCGAGGGGCGGCCCCGACACGGGACCGCCCCTCGACTCATGCGACTCGCTTACTGGTTGTACGGACCGTAGTCGTAGTCCTCCAGCGGCACGGCCTGGCCGGAGCCCGTGCCGAACGGCGAGTAGTCGATGTCGTCGTAGCCGACGGCCGAGTACATCGCGGCCTTGGCCTCCTCGGTCGGCTCCACCCGGATGTTGCGGTAGCGGGACAGACCCGTACCGGCCGGGATGAGCTTACCGATGATGACGTTCTCCTTGAGGCCGATCAGGGAGTCGGACTTGGCGTTGATCGCCGCGTCCGTCAGGACCCTGGTCGTCTCCTGGAAGGACGCCGCCGACAGCCACGACTCGGTCGCCAGCGAGGCCTTGGTGATACCCATCAGCTGCGGACGACCGGAGGCCGGGTGACCGCCCTCCTGGACCACACGACGGTTCTCGGTCTCGAACTTCGAGCGCTCGACCAGCTCGCCGGGCAGCAGCTCGGCGTCGCCGGACTCGATGATCGTCACACGGCGGAGCATCTGCCGGATGATGATCTCGATGTGCTTGTCGTGGATCGACACACCCTGCGAGTTGTAGACCTTCTGGACCTCGCCGACCAGGTGGACCTGGACGGCACGCTGACCCAGGATGCGCAGCACGTCGTGCGGGTTGGTGGCACCCACGGTGAGCTTCTGGCCCACCTCGACGTGGTCGCCCTCGCCGACCAGGAGCCGGGCACGCTTCGAGATCGGGAACGCCGTCTCGTCGCTGCCGTCGTCCGGGGTGATGACGAGCTTCTTGGTCTTCTCGGTCTCCTCGATCCGCACGCGGCCGGAGGCCTCGGAGATCGGGGCGACACCCTTCGGGGTACGGGCCTCGAAGAGCTCGACGACACGCGGCAGACCCTGGGTGATGTCGTCACCGGCCACACCACCGGTGTGGAAGGTACGCATCGTCAGCTGGGTACCGGGCTCACCGATGGACTGGGCGGCGATGATGCCGACCGCCTCACCGATGTCGACCAGCTTGCCGGTGGCCAGCGAGCGGCCGTAGCACATGGCGCAGGTGCCGACGGCGGACTCGCAGGTCAGGACCGAGCGGGTCTTGACCTCGGAGACACCGTGCCGGATCAGCTCGTCGATGAGCACGTCGCCCAGGTCGGTGCCGGCCGGGGCCAGCACCTTGCCGTCCACGACGATGTCCTCGGCGAGGCAGCGCGCGTACACGGACGTCTCGACGTCCTCCGCCTTGAGCAGCGCGCCGTCGGCGCCACGCTCGGCGATCGACAGCCGCAGACCACGGTCGGTGCCGCAGTCCTCCTCGCGGATGATGACGTCCTGCGAGACGTCGACCAGACGACGGGTGAGGTAACCCGAGTCGGCGGTACGCAGAGCGGTGTCCGCCAGACCCTTACGGGCACCGTGCGTGGAGATGAAGTACTCCAGCACGGACAGGCCCTCACGGAACGAGGCCTTGATCGGACGCGGGATCGTCTCGTTCTTGGCGTTCGACACGAGACCACGCATACCGGCGATCTGACGCATCTGCATCATGTTGCCTCGTGCACCCGAGTTCACCATCATGAAGATCGGGTTGGTCTTCGGGAAGTTCTCGTTCATCGCCTCGGCGACCTCGTTGGTCGCCTTGGTCCAGATCGCGATGAGCTCCTGCGTGCGCTCGTCCTTGGTGATCAGACCGCGCTCGTACTGCTTCTGGACCTTCTCGTCCTGCGCCTCGTAGCCCTTGACGATCTCCTTCTTCGCCTCGGGAACGACGACGTCGGAGATGGCCACGGTGACACCGGAGCGGGTGGCCCAGAAGAAGCCGGCCGCCTTCAGGTTGTCGAGCGTCGCCGCCACGATGACCTTCGGGTAGCGCTCGGCCAGGTCGTTGACGATCTGGGAGAGCTGCTTCTTGCCGACCTCGTAGTCGACGAACGGGTAGTCCTCGGGCAGCAGCTCGTTGAAGAGCGCGCGGCCCAGCGTGGTCTTCAGCGTGAAGCTGTCACCCTGCTGCCACTCCGGCTCGCCCTCCTCGCGGACCGGCGGCACCCAGCCACGCGGCGGGATGGTGCCCACCGGGAAGCGGATGTCGACGGGCGCCTGCAGCGACAGCTCGCCGGCGTCGAACGCCATGATCGCCTCGGCGACCGAGGAGAACGGACGGTCGGTGCCCTTGATGTCGCGACCCTCGGCGTCCGTGGTGAGGAAGTACAGACCCAGCACCATGTCCTGGGTCGGCATCGTCACCGGACGGCCGTCGGCGGGCTTGAGGATGTTGTTCGAGGACAGCATCAGGATGCGGGCCTCGGCCTGCGCCTCCGCGGACAGCGGCAGGTGCACGGCCATCTGGTCACCGTCGAAGTCCGCGTTGAACGCGGTGCAGACGAGCGGGTGGATCTGGATGGCCTTGCCCTCGACCAGCTGCGGCTCGAAGGCCTGGATGCCGAGGCGGTGCAGGGTGGGCGCACGGTTCAGCAGCACCGGGTGCTCGGCGATGACCTCTTCGAGGACGTCGTACACCACGGTGCGGCCGCGCTCGACCATGCGCTTGGCGCTCTTGATGTTCTGCGCGTGGTTCAGGTCGACCAGGCGCTTCATCACGAACGGCTTGAACAGCTCCAGCGCCATCGCCTTCGGCAGACCGCACTGGTGCAGCTTGAGCTGCGGACCGACGACGATCACGGAACGCGCGGAGTAGTCCACACGCTTGCCGAGCAGGTTCTGACGGAAACGACCCTGCTTGCCCTTCAGCATGTCGCTGAGGGACTTCAGCGGGCGGTTGCCGGGACCGGTGACCGGGCGACCACGACGACCGTTGTCGAAGAGGGCGTCCACGGCCTCCTGGAGCATGCGCTTCTCGTTGTTCACGATGATCTCGGGCGCGCCGAGGTCGAGAAGCCGCTTCAGTCGGTTGTTCCGGTTGATCACACGGCGGTACAGGTCGTTCAGGTCGGAGGTCGCGAAGCGGCCACCGTCCAGCTGCACCATCGGACGCAGGTCCGGCGGGATGACCGGCACGCAGTCGAGCACCATGCCCTTGGGGCTGTTGCTGGTCTGCAGGAACGCGGAGACGACCTTCAGGCGCTTGAGCGCACGGGTCTTCTTCTGGCCCTTGCCGGTGCGGATGATCTCGCGGAGGCGCTCGGCCTCCTCGTCGAGGTCGAAGGACTCCAGGCGCTTCTGCAGCGCCGCGGCACCCATCGAGCCGTCGAAGTACGTGCCGAAGCGGTCACGCAGCTCGCGGTAGAGCAGCTCGTCGCCCTCCAGGTCCTGGACCTTGAGGTTCTTGAACCGGTTCCACACCTCGTCGAGACGGTCGATCTCGCGCTGCGCACGGTCGCGCAGCTGCTTCATCTCACGCTCGGCGCCCTCGCGCACCTTGCGGCGCACGTCGGACTTGGCGCCCTCGGCCTCCAGCTCGGCCAGGTCGGTCTCGAGCTTCTTGGCGCGGGCCTCCAGGTCGGCGTCGCGGCGCTGCTCGATCTGCTGACGCTCGACGGAGACGTGGGCCTCCAGCGAGGGCAGGTCGCGCGTACGGCGCTCCTCGTCCACGTACGTGATCATGTACGCGGCGAAGTAGATGACCTTCTCCAGGTCCTTCGGGGCGAGGTCGAGCAGGTAGCCCAGCCGCGACGGAACGCCCTTGAAGTACCAGATGTGCGTGACGGGAGCGGCCAGCTCGATGTGGCCCATCCGCTCACGGCGCACCTTGGCGCGCGTGACCTCGACGCCACAGCGCTCACAGATGATGCCCTTGAAGCGGACGCGCTTGTACTTGCCGCAGTAGCACTCCCAGTCCCGGGTCGGACCGAAGATCTTCTCGCAGAAGAGTCCGTCCTTCTCGGGCTTGAGGGTGCGGTAGTTGATGGTCTCGGGCTTCTTGACCTCGCCGTGGCTCCACTGACGGATGTCGTCAGCGGTGGCCAGGCCGATCCGGAGCTCGTCGAAGAAGTTGACGTCGAGCACTATGCGTCAATCCCTCTCAGGGTCGTAAGTCATGGGGTCTGAAACGGGGTCCCGGGGTCGGCGGGCCTTCTGTGGGTGTTCAGAGGGCCCGCCGGACTCCGTCAGACCTCTTCGACGCTGCTCGGCTCGCGCCGGGACAGGTCGATGCCGAGCTCCTCCGCTGCGCGGAAGACGTCCTCGTCGGTGTCACGCATCTCGATGGACATGCCGTCGCTGGACAGCACCTCCACGTTGAGGCACAGGGACTGCATCTCCTTGATGAGCACCTTGAAGGACTCGGGGATGCCGGGCTCAGGGATGTTCTCGCCCTTGACGATGGCCTCGTAGACCTTCACGCGGCCGGTGACGTCGTCGGACTTGATGGTCAGCAGCTCCTGGAGGGCGTACGCGGCGCCGTAAGCCTCCAGCGCCCACACCTCCATCTCGCCGAACCGCTGGCCACCGAACTGGGCCTTACCACCCAGCGGCTGCTGGGTGATCATCGAGTACGGACCGGTCGAACGGGCGTGCAGCTTGTCGTCGACCAGGTGGTGGAGCTTGAGGATGTACATGTAACCGACCGAGATCGGCTCCGGGAACGGCTCACCCGAGCGGCCGTCGAACAGCGGTGCCTTGCCGCTCGGGAGCACCATGCGCTCGCCGTCGCGGTTCGGGATCGTGTGCTCCAGCAGACCGGCGAGCTCGTCCTCACGCGCACCGTCGAAGACCGGGGTGGCGACGTTGGTGCCGGGCTCGACGCTGTCGGCGCCGATCGCCTGCAGACGCTCGGCCCACTCGTCGGCGAGACCGGAGACGTCCCAGCCGCGGCTGGCGAGCCAGCCGAGGTGGATCTCCAGAACCTGTCCCGGGTTCATTCGGGACGGCACACCGAGCGGGTTGAGGATGATGTCGACCGGGGTTCCGTCCTCGAGGAACGGCATGTCCTCGATCGGGAGGATCTTCGAGATGACGCCCTTGTTGCCGTGTCGGCCGGCGAGCTTGTCACCGTCGGTGATCTTGCGCTTCTGCGCCACGTACACGCGCACCAGCTGGTTCACACCGGGGGGAAGCTCGTCGCCCTCCTCGCGGTCGAAGACGCGGACGCCGATGACCTTGCCGATCTCGCCGTGCGGGACCTTCAGCGAGGTGTCACGGACCTCACGGGCCTTCTCACCGAAGATCGCGCGCAGCAGGCGCTCCTCGGGCGTCAGCTCGGTCTCACCCTTGGGCGTGACCTTGCCGACGAGGATGTCGCCGGCGACGACCTCGGCACCGATACGGATGATGCCGCGCTCGTCGAGGTCGGCGAGGACCTCCTCGGAGACGTTCGGGATGTCCCGGGTGATCTCCTCGGGGCCGAGCTTGGTGTCACGGGCGTCGACCTCGTGCTCCTCGATGTGGATCGAGGAGAGGACGTCGTCCTGCACGAGGCGCTGCGACAGGATGATCGCGTCCTCGTAGTTGTGACCCTCCCACGGCATGAACGCCACGAGCAGGTTCTTGCCCAGGGCCATCTCGCCGTTCTCGGTGGCCGGACCGTCGGCGAGCACCTGGCCCGTGACGATGCGGTCGCCCTCGTTGACGATGACCTTCTGGTTGACCGAGGTGCCCTGGTTGGACCGGGAGAACTTGGCCAGGCGGTACGTGATGTACGTGCCGTCGTCGTTGGCGGTGGTGATGTAGTCCGCGGAGACCTCCTGGACCACACCGTCCTTCTCGGCCTTGACCACGTCGCCGGCGTCGACGGCGGAGCGGTACTCCATGCCGGTGCCGACGAGCGGGGACTCCGCCTGGATCAGCGGAACGGCCTGGCGCATCATGTTCGCGCCCATGAGGGCACGGTTGGCGTCGTCGTGCTCCAGGAAGGGGATCATGGCGGTCGCGACCGACACCATCTGGCGCGGCGAGACGTCCATGTAGTCCACGTCGTCACCGGCGACGTAGTCGACCTCGCCGCCACGGCGGCGGACCAGCACGCGGTTCTCGGCGAACCGCATGTCGTCGTTGAGCGTGGCGTTGGCCTGCGCGATGACGAAGCGGTCCTCCTCGTCGGCCGTCAGGTAGTCGACGTCGTCGGTGACCCGGCCCTCGACGACCTTGCGGTACGGCGTCTCGACGAAACCGAACGCGTTGACCCGGCCGTAGGAGGCGAGCGAGCCGATCAGACCGATGTTCGGGCCTTCGGGCGTCTCGATCGGGCACATGCGGCCGTAGTGCGAGGGGTGGACGTCACGGACCTCGAAGCCGGCCCGCTCACGGGACAGACCACCCGGGCCGAGGGCGTTGAGACGACGCTTGTGCGTCAGGCCCGACAGCGGGTTGTTCTGGTCCATGAACTGCGACAGCTGGCTGGTGCCGAAGAACTCCTTGATGGAGGCGACGACCGGCCGGATGTTGATCAGGGTCTGCGGCGTGATCGCCTCGACGTCCTGGGTGGTCATGCGCTCGCGCACGACGCGCTCCATACGGGCGAGACCCGTACGGACCTGGTTCTGGATCAGCTCGCCGACGCTGCGGATACGACGGTTGCCGAAGTGGTCGATGTCGTCGGTCTCGACGATGATCGAGCGGCCCGACTCACCGACGGTCTCGGTCTCACCGGCGTGCAGCTTCACCAGGTACTTGATCGTCGCGATGATGTCCTCGACGGTCAGGACACCCGCTTCCAACCCGGTGTCCGTACCCAGCTTCTTGTTGACCTTGTAGCGGCCGACCTTGGCGAGGTCGTAGCGCTTGGGGTTGAAGTACAGGTTCTCCAGCAGCGTCTGCGCGGCCTCGCGGGTGGGGGGCTCGCCCGGACGCAGCTTGCGGTAGATGTCGAGCAGCGCGTCGTCCTGGCCCTGGGTGTGGTCCTTCTCCAGGGTGGCGCGCATGGACTCGTACTCGCCGAACTCCTCGAGGATCTGCTCGGTGGTCCAGCCGAGCGCCTTCAGGAGGACGGTGACGGACTGCTTGCGCTTGCGGTCGATACGGACACCGACCATGTCGCGCTTGTCGATCTCCATCTCCAGCCAGGCACCCCGGGACGGGATGATCTTGGCGGAGAAGATGTCCTTGTCGGACGTCTTGTCGATGGAGGAGTCGAAGTACACACCCGGCGAACGGACCAGCTGGGACACCACGACACGCTCGGTGCCGTTGATGACGAAGGTGCCCTTGTTCGTCATGAGCGGGAAGTCGCCCATGAAGACCGTCTGGGACTTGATCTCGCCGGTCTCGTTGTTGGTGAACTCGGCGGTGACGAAGAGCGGAGCCGCGTAGGTGAAGTCACGCTCCTTGCACTCGTCGATCGAGTTCTTCGGCGGCTCGAAGCGGTGGTCGCGGAACGTCAGCGACATCGACCCGCTGAAGTCCTCGATCGGGGAGATCTCCTCGAAGATCTCCTCGAGCCCGGACTTGGTGGGGACGTCCTGACCGTTCTCCAGAGCCTCCTCGACCCGACTCTGCCAGGCCGTGTTGCCGAGCAGCCAGTCGAAGCTCTCGGTCTGCAGCGCGAGCAGGTTCGGAACCTCGAGAGGCTCCTTGATCTTTGCAAAAGAGATGCGCAGCGGGGCAGTGCTGGCGCCGTTGTTCGTATTCGCGGTCGAGGCGTTGCGCGAGGCGGCCAAGAGGGGGTCCTTCCGAGGGCTCGGACTCACTACGCGCGTACCGGCCCCTCACCGATGCACAGAGACAGATAGTCCCAGGTCAGGGACGGTCCGATCGTCGGTGCTCAAGCGAGGGCATGCCCCTGGTGACGGGCAGGGGACAGCTAACAGGCAGCGCAAAGGGTCAGTGTAGCCACTTGGCACACTGATGTCCAGTGCGGGTACTCGAAGACCCTCGATGCCCTCGTTGTCCTCAACCCCTGCGACAAGGCCACGCCCTCAACGCCACGGTGATACTGCCCTCTTCGCCGTCGATCCATGCCTCGGATTCGGATCCTTGTGACGACGCGTCCTGAGAATTGCGCGCTGCGTGCGGTTCGTCAAGGCCCCCATGCCCAAGCGGGGGTGCTGCGCTCGTCACGTGCAGCCCGCCACCTGGGGCGCCGAGAGGCACGACGAAGATCACCTTACCCCTCGCATCCACGGGTGCAAGGCAGCCGCCGCCGGGCCCTCGGAACGCCGAAGAGCGACCACCCGGATGGATGATCGCTCTTCGGTGCGTTCGCGTTACAGCCCCTGAGGGCCGATCACGGCCTACGGGCCGCGGTGCGTGCGCGGGAGTCCGTGCGGGACCCGTGAGGTGTTACTTGACCTCGACGGAGGCGCCGGCGCCCTTGAGGGACTCGGCGGCCTTCTCCGCGGCGTCCTTGGCGACCTTCTCGAGAACCGGCTTCGGGGCGCCGTCCACGAGGTCCTTGGCCTCCTTCAGACCCAGGGAGGTCAGCTCACGCACGACCTTGATGACCTGGATCTTCTTGTCGCCGGCGCCGGTGAGGACGACGTCGAACTCGTCCTTCTCCTCGACGGCCTCGGCGGCAGCGCCGCCACCCTGGCCGGCGACGACGACCGGGGCGGCCGCGGCGGCGGTGACGTCGAACTTCTCCTCGAACGCCTTCACGAACTCGGAGAGCTCGATGAGGGTCATCTCCTCGAACTGCGCGAGCAGGTCTTCCTGAGACAGCTTCGCCATGATGGCGGTCCTTCCACTAATTCGGCTGGTGCCGGATGTACATGTCTGGCGGGCGTACGTCTGGCCCGCTGTGACCGTCGCGTTCAGGCCGCGGCGGTCAATGTGCGAGCCGAGTTACTCGGCACCGCCCTGCTCGGCCTGCTTGGCGCGCAGCGCGTCCACGGTGCGGACGAGCTTCGACGGCAGTGCCTGGAAGACGGAGGCAGCCTGGGACTGCTTCCCCTTGAAGGCACCGGCCAGCTTGCTGAGCAGAACCTCGCGGGACTCGAGGTCCGCAAGCTTCTTGATCTCGTCGGCGGACAGCGCCTTGCCGTCAAGGACACCGCCCTTGATGATGAGATTCGGGTTGTCCTTGGCGAAGTCACGAAGACCCTTCGCCGACTCCACCGGGTCACCGGTGACGAAGGCGACGGCCGTCGGACCAGCGAAGAGCTGGTCGTCGAGCGTGATCCCGGCCTCGTTGGCCGCAATCTTGGTCAGCGTGTTCTTCACCACGGCGTACTGGGCGTTCTCACCGAGCGAACGACGCAGCGTCTTGAGCTGCGCCACGGTGAGACCGCGGTACTCGGTCAGCACGGCGGCGTTGGAGCTGCGGAACTTGTCCGTCAGCTCGGCAACCGCGGCAGCCTTGTCGGGCCTCGCCATAGAGCCTCGGCCTCCTTCCGGGTGATTCGGACCGCGCGGACCCGAAGGAGGACTGGGAAAAACGAAACGCCCCGGCGCAGGCGCACGGGGCGGACTCGACCGGCCGCGCATACGCTGGCGTACGCACTCCGGGAGTACTTCCACAGTCACCTGCGCGGGTCGTCCGCTGTTCAGCGGATCCTTCGGCCACCGCGCCCTCGTACGAGCGCACGGCAACGACCAGCGGTCTTTGGCTTCTGGGGAAGCGTACGGGACCGGATCGCTGTCAAGCAAATCCGGTCCCGGAGCGGCTAGACGTCGGACCCGGCCTCCAGGCCCTCCAGTCCACTCAGATCCATCTCCGGGGCGTCCTCGCCGAAGGCGCCCTCGCCGCCCGCGGCCTCTCCCAGCCCCTTGAGCATCTCGAACAGGTCGAAGGTCTCCGCGGCCGGCGGGGCCTCCACCTCGGCCTTGGCGCCGTAGTCGGAGAGCTTCATGCTCATGTCTACGTCGCCGGCGGGGGACGCCATGGTGACGTCCATCCTGACCGGCAGGTCGTCCTCGTTGACCCAGACCTCGGTGTCGTAGCCCTTGATGCCGGACTTCTCGACGTTCTCCAGGAGCTTCTTGCGGTCCCCCGGCTCCAGGACGTCCAGGCTCTTGTTGCTCTCCATCATCTCCTTGACGGTGAGCGTGCCCTTGTAGTGCTCGGCGTCCACGCCGTCGACCTTCTCGCTGCCGACGTGCTTCAGGTTGGGCGACTCCAGGAGCAGGGCGAGCTGCTCGGCCGGGCTCTGGTTCATGTTGTCCAGGCCGGAGGTCATCTGGCGGGTCAGAGCCGGGTCCCCTGCGGCCTCGGCGGCGGCCTTGAGGTCCAGCTTCATCCAGCTCTTGCCGTCCATCTCCATGGCGGCCGAGTCACCCATGTCCATGTACATGACCTCGTCACGCCAGACCATGCGGACCTCTTCGGGCATGTCCGGCTCGGCGCCGAGCATGGAGCCCTTCATGGTCACGTCCATGACGGTCGGGTCCCAGCCCATCACGCCGGACATGGTCATGTCGCCGCCGCCGTCCATGCCCGCGGGCATCGACATGGTCATCTCGACCTTGGCGGACTTGGCCTCGGCGGTCTTCTCGTAGGCCACCGTCAGGACCTGCTGGACGCTCCGCGAGCCGGACGCGCCGTCCCCCTTGCCGGCCCCACAGCCGACGGCTCCGCCGGCCAGCGTCAGGGCCGCCAGCGCGGCGATGCCCGCCCTGTTCCTCATGCGCGCGGAAAGCTTCATCGATTCCCCCCACGGGAAGTCTGTGCACACCCTGTGGATCACATGTATGAACCACGTGTCTCTGATGGAGCTGTGAGCCTATCCCAGGGGTCCGACAGGGCCCCTGGGATTTACCGGTGCCCCGACCGTGCGGTGACAGTCCCGGCCGCGCGGACACGCGAACGGGCCCCGCACCTCGAAGGTGCGGGGCCCGTGACCGACTTCAGCGAGCCTTGAGGGCTCAGACCGCGGCCGGGTCCTCCTCGACGAGGAGGTTGCGGGTGCGGTTCGGGTCGACCGGAATGCCGGGGCCCATCGTGGTGGTGATGGCGGCCTTCTTGATGTAGCGACCCTTGGCGGCGGACGGCTTCAGACGGAGGATCTCCTCCAGCGCCGCGCCGTAGTTCTCCACCAGCTGCGTGTCGTCGAAGGACGACTTGCCGATGATGAAGTGCAGGTTCGAGTGCTTGTCGACGCGGAACTCGATCTTGCCGCCCTTGATCTCGGTCACGGCCTTGGCCACGTCCGGGGTCACGGTGCCGGTCTTCGGGTTCGGCATCAGACCACGGGGACCGAGCACGCGGCCGAGGCGGCCGACCTTGCCCATGAGGTCCGGGGTGGCGACGACGGCGTCGAAGTCCAGACGCCCCTTCGACACCTCGTCGATCAGCTCGTCGGCGCCGACGATGTCGGCGCCCGCGGCACGCGCGGCCTCGGCACGGTCGCCGGTCGCGAAGACCAGGACCCGGGCGGTCTTACCGGTGCCGTGCGGAAGGTTCACGGTGCCACGGACCATCTGGTCGGCCTTGCGCGGGTCGACACCCAGACGGAAGGCGACCTCGACGGTGCCGTCGAACTTGGTCGTGGAGGTCTCCTTGGCGAGACGGACGGCCTCGAGCGGGGCGTAGAGCTTGTCCCGGTCGATCTTGGCGTCCGCAGCGCGGAGAGACTTGCTGCGCTTGCTCACTACTGCTCCTGGGATTCTGAGGAGTTGTGGTCCAGGCCGAGCAGGCCCTGCCACTACTGCACTGGGAGGTTGGGGCTCAGCCCTCGACCGTGACGCCCATGGAACGCGCGGTACCGGCGATGATCTTCGCGGCGGCGTCCAGGTCGTTGGCGTTGAGGTCGGGCATCTTGGTGGTGGCGATCTCGCGGACCTGCGCCTCGGTGATCTTGGCGACCTTGGTCTTGTGCGGCTCGCCGGAGCCCTTCTCGATACCCGCGGCCTTGAGGATCATCTTGGCGGCCGGCGGGGTCTTGGTCACGAAGGTGAAGGAGCGGTCCTCGTAGACCGTGATCTCCACCGGGATGACCCAGCCACGCTGCGACTCGGTCGCCGCGTTGTAGGCCTTGCAGAACTCCATGATGTTGACGCCGTGCTGACCCAGCGCGGGGCCGACCGGCGGAGCCGGGTTGGCGGCACCGGCCTGGATCTGGAGCTTGATGAGCCCCGTGACCTTCTTCTTCTTGGGAGGCATAGCTCTCCGGGTCCTTTCGATTCGGGTCTACCGTCCGCCGAGTCGCGTCTCGGCAGAAGGCATACCGCACAACGATAACGGGTATAGATGCGCGGCTAAAAACCGTGCAGGTCAGACAGGCTCCGAGAGCCCACCTGACCTGCGCGGAAGCGATATGTCCAGAGGGTCAGTTCTTCTGGATCTGGTCGAACGAGAGCTCGACCGGCGTCTCCCGGCCGAAGATCTCCACCAGGCCCTTGACCTTCTTGGAGTCGGGGTTGATCTCGTTGATCGTCGCCTGCAGGGTGGCGAACGGGCCGTCGGTGACGGTGACCGAGTCGCCGACCTCGAAGTCCAGCACCTGGACCTCGACCTTGCGCTGCGGCGCCGGCTTGCCCTCGGCCTCGGCGGCCTCGCGGGCCGCCTTCTCCTCCGCCTCCGGGGCGAGCATCTTGACGATCTCGTCCAGGGTCAGCGGGTACGGGTCGTAGGCGTTGCCCACGAAGCCGGTGACGCCGGGGGTGTTGCGGACGACGCCCCAGGACTCGTTCGTCAGGTCCATGCGGACCAGGACGTAGCCCGGGAGCTTGTTCTGCTTGATGGTCTTACGGTCGCCGTTCTTGATCTGGACGACCTCTTCCTGCGGCACCTCGGCCTGGAAGATGTAGTCCTCGACGTTCAGCGAGACGGCGCGCTGCTCGAGGTTGGTCTTCACGCGGTTCTCGTAACCGGCGTAGGTGTGGATCACGTACCACTCGCCGGGCAGGGTCCGCAGCTCCTCCCGGAGCTTCTGGATGGGGTCGAGCTCGGACTCCGGCTCGGCCTCCTCGGCGGCCTCGTCCTCGGGCTCCGCGTCGTCCGCGGGCTCGTCCTCCACGTGCACGGCGGCTTCCTCGGCGGGCTCACCCGCGGCGGCGTCGGCAGCCTCGGCCTGGTCCAGGTCCTCGTCCGCACCCTCGACGATGTCGAGCTCGTCTTCCACGGACTCGACCGGCTCGATGGCGTCGTCGTTCACGTTCGGGTCAGACACGGTGGCTGCTTCTTCCTGGATACAGAGGGGTGGAACACGCGAAAGGGGCGCCGGGTCCCGGCGCCCTTCGCTCTTGGCTCAGCCGAAGACGTACTTGGCGGCGTGGTCGAGCCCATAGTCAATCACGGTGACCAGTCCGATCATGACGACGACGAAGATGATCACGACAGTCGTGTATCGCGTCAGCTGCGTGCGGGTGGGCCAGACGACCTTGCGGAGTTCGGCGACGATCTGCCGATAGAAGAGGGCGAGGCGCTTCAGCGGGCCCTTCTTGGCACGCTTACCACCCTTGCGGGTCTTCTTCTCCGGTGCCTCATCCTGAGCATCAGGCGTGTCGATGGAGCCCACGGCGTCCGTCATTCGTCCTCACCTGATCCCGGGTCGTGGCCGTGCCGCGCCCGGTTTGAGCCGCACGGCGGTGCAAAGCTGTATGTACCTGCGCACACATCCTGGCGGTGTGTGTAGCAGGGCCGGAGGGACTTGAACCCCCAACCGCCGGTTTTGGAGACCGGTGCTCTACCAATTGAGCTACGACCCTTCATGTGCCCCCCAACGTACCGCATCCAACCGGGTGCTCGGTGTGCACCGGTCGAGCGCGGGCCCGCTGGAGGCCAACGAGGTGTGAGTGTACGTGGTCCGGGGCCGGGCGTCGAACAGAAATGGCCCCGTGCGCCCGCACTGTGGGCAGATCACCGCCCCGCGGCATGCCGACCGGCCGAAGATCGCCGAGGCCACCCGATGTATCCGGACTGTTGTTCAACGGTTTGCCCCAGGCTGTTCAGTCCGTGAAACCCGTGTGCCGGGCCGGTTTCCGGTCTGAAACGATGGACGCATGAGCGCTGCAACCCCACCCACCGAGCGCCGGGTCTCGGCCCGCATCGGCGCGATCTCCGAGTCCGCCACCCTCGCCGTGGACGCCAAGGCCAAGGCCCTGAAGGCCGCCGGGCGTCCGGTGATCGGATTCGGCGCCGGCGAGCCCGACTTCCCGACCCCCGACTACATCGTCGAGGCCGCGATCGAGGCCTGCAAGAACCCCAAGTTCCACCGCTACACGCCGGCCGGCGGCCTGCCCGAGCTGAAGGCCGCCATCGCCGCGAAGACGCTGCGCGACTCCGGCTACGAGGTCGACGCGTCCCAGGTCCTGGTCACCAACGGCGGCAAGCAGGCCATCTACGAGGCGTTCGCCGCGATCCTCGACCCGGGCGACGAGGTCATCGTCCCCGCCCCCTACTGGACGACGTATCCCGAGTCGATCCGGCTGGCCGGCGGTGTCCCGGTCGAGGTCGTCGCCGACGAGACGACCGGCTACCGGGTGAGCGTGGAGCAGCTGGAGGCCGCCCGCACCGAGCGGACGAAGGTCGTCCTCTTCGTCTCCCCGTCCAACCCGACCGGCGCGGTCTACTCCGAGGCCGAGACCGAGGCCATCGGCCGCTGGGCCGTCGAGCACGGCCTGTGGGTGCTCACCGACGAGATCTACGAGCACCTGGTCTACGGCGACGCCTCGGCCGTGTCGCTGCCGGCTGTCATGCCCGAGCTGCGCGACAAGTGCATCGTCGTCAACGGCGTCGCGAAGACGTACGCGATGACCGGCTGGCGGGTGGGCTGGATCATCGGCCCGAAGGACGTGGTGAAGGCCGCGACGAACCTGCAGTCGCACGCCACCTCGAACGTCTCGAACGTCGCCCAGGCGGCCGCGCTGGCCGCCGTCTCCGGCGATCTGACCGCCGTCGACAAGATGCGCGAGGCCTTCGACCGCCGCCGCCGCACGATCGTGCGCATGCTCAACGAGATCGACGGGGTGTTCTGCCCCGAGCCCGAGGGCGCGTTCTACGCGTACCCGTCGGTGAAGGCCCTGATCGGCAAGGAGATCCGCGGCCGGCGCCCGAAGGACACGGTCGAGCTGGCCGCGCTGATCCTGGAGGAGGCCGAGGTCGCGGTCGTCCCGGGCGAGGCCTTCGGCACGCCGGGCTACCTGCGGCTGTCGTACGCCCTGGGGGACGAGGACCTCGTCGAGGGCGTGAGCCGCATCCAGAAGCTGCTCGCGGAGGCGCGCGACTGACGTTCCGCGACGTCGTCGTGGCGCACCCGCGCGTGACGGGCCGTTTCCCTCAGGGGAGACGGCCCGTTCCTTCGTGTTTTCGTGCGAGCAAGACCACTAACGGGGAAAGCGCTGGAGGGACGAGCGAACCGTACGGCAGGATCCTGGAATGGAACGTGTACGTGATGTCTCCGACCTCCCGAAGGCCCATCTGCATCTGCACTTCACCGGCTCCATGCGGCCGGGCACGCTGCTGGAGCTCGCCGACAAGTACGGCGTCCGGCTGCCCGAGGCGCTGACCGACGCCCTGCTCGGCGGGGAGCCGCCGAAACTGCGCGCGACGGACGAGCGGGGCTGGTTCCGCTTCCAGCGCCTGTACGACGCCGCGCGCTCGTGCCTGAGGCAGCCCGAGGACATCCAGCGGCTGGTGCGGGAGGCCGCCGAGGAGGACGTGAGAGACGGCTCGGGCTGGCTGGAGATCCAGGTCGACCCGACGTCGTACGCCCCGCGCCTGGGCGGTCTCATCCCGACGCTGGAGATCATCCTGGACGCGGTGGAGACGGCCGCGCGGGAGACCGGGATCGGGATGCGCGTGCTGGTCGCCGCGAACCGGATGAAGCACCCGCTGGACGCGCGCACGCTGGCCCGCCTCGCCGTCCGGTACGCCGACCGGGGCGTGGTCGGCTTCGGACTCTCCAACGACGAGCGGCGCGGCATGGCCCGCGACTTCGACCGCGCGTTCGCCATCGCCCGCGAGGGCGGCCTCCTGTCGGCCCCGCACGGGGGCGAGCTGACCGGTCCCGCCTCGGTCCGCGACTGCCTGGACGACCTGCACGCCGACCGGTTGGGCCACGGGGTGCGCGCGGCGGAGGACCCACGCCTGCTGAAGCGCCTGGCCGACCGCGGCATCACCTGCGAGGTCTGCCCGGCGTCGAACGTGGCCCTCGGCGTCTACGAGAAGCCCGAGGACGTCCCGCTGCGCGCGCTCTTCGAGGCCGGCGTCCCGCTGGCACTGGGCGCCGACGACCCGCTCCTGTTCGGCTCGCGGCTGGCGGCCCAGTACGAGATCGCCCGTGACCACCACGCCTTCACCGACGCGGAACTCGCCGAACTGGCCCGTCAGTCGGTCCGCGCCTCGGCGGCGCCGGACGAGACGAAGAAGCGGCTTCTGGCGGGCGTCGACACCTGGCTGACCTCGGACGGGCCGGCCGCGGTCAGAGGCTGACGCCCACCGTCACGGGCTCGTTGACCAGCGTGATCCCGAAGGCCTCACGCACCCCGGCGACGACCTCGCGGGCCAGTGCCAGCAGGTCCTCCGTGGTCGCCTCGCCGCGGTTGGTGAGGGCCAGGGTGTGCTTGGTGGAGATCCGGGCCGGACCGGTGCCGTACCCCTTGGTGAAGCCCGCCTTGTCGATCAGCCAGGCGGCGGAGGTCTTGGTGTGCCCGTCACCGGCCGGGTACGCCGGCGGTTCCACGCCCTCGCCGAGGCGCTCCCGCACGCGCGCGTGGAACGCGGCGAGCTGGGCGTCGTCGAGGATCGGGTTGGTGAAGAAGGAGCCGGCGGACCAGGTGTCGTGGTCCTCGGGGTCGAGCACCATGCCCTTGCCGGCGCGCAGCTTCAGCACGGTGTCGCGGGCGTCGCCGAGCGGGACCCGGTCTCCGGGCCCGACGCCGAGCGCGCGGGCCGTCTCGGCGTACCGGAGGGGACCTGAGAGCCCGCCCGCGTCCTCCAGCCCGAAGCGGACGCGCAGGACGACGTACCGCTCGGGGTCGGCCTTGAAGCGGCTGTGGCGGTAGGAGAAGGCGCACTCGGCGTTCGTCAGCGTGACCGTCTCACCGGCCGTGCGGTCGTAGGCGATCACCTCGGTGATGGTGGAGGAGACCTCCTGGCCGTACGCCCCCACGTTCTGGATCGGGGTCGCGCCGGCCGACCCGGGGATCCCGGCCAGGCACTCGACACCGGCGAGCCCGGCCTCCACGGTGCGGGCGACGGCGTCCGTCCACACCTCACCGGCCGCCAGCTCCAGTCGGGTGCCCGTGGCCTCGAAGCCGCGGGTGGCGATGCGCAGGGCCGTCCCGTCGAAGCCCTTGTCCCCGATGACCAGGTTCGATCCGCCGCCGACGATCAGCAGCGGTGTCCCGGTGGCGTCGGCCTCCCGCACGACCTCGACGACCTCGGCGTCGGTCGTCGCGGTCACCAGCCGGGTCGCGGGACCGCCCAGCCGGAAGGTGGTCAGGGGGGCGAGCGGAGCGTCGTGGAGTACCTGCACGCGCCCAAGACTACGAGACGGCACCGACAGCACCGACAGCACCGACAGCACCGACAGACGCGCGTCGCCCGCGGCACCGGTGCAGGGCGCACGCGCGCGTAGGGCCCCGCCACTCGGAACGGGGCCCTACACGCGCGTGCGGTTCGGTTCGGTTCGGCGGCACGGTGCCGTGTCTCGGGAGACCGTGCCGGGGCGGGGCTAGGGCCTGTCCGGCGGATCATGCCGGAATCGCGGTGCCTGGGGCGCCCAGGCACCGCTCACCTGTGCTGATGAGGCACCGTTGCCCGAACCGGCCTGATCCGCCGGACAGGTCCTAGGGGGCCGCGCCCTCCAGGACCCGGGGCGCCTCGTCCGGCGCGGCGTGTGCCGGGGCGCCGGTGCGGCGCCCCGGGACGACCAGGGCGGCGGCGCCCGCGAGGCCCACCACCCCGGCACCGACCATGACCGCCGGCCGCAGTCCGTCGACGAACGTCTGCGCGCTCTCGTAGCCGCCCTGCGCCGCGAAGATCGAGGACATGACCGCGATGCCGAGCGCGCCGCCCACCTCACGCAGGGCGTTGTTGGCGCCGGAGGCGATGCCCTGCTCGCCGGGCTTCACGCCGGACATGACCAGGCTGGAAGCCGGGGCGAAGAAGAGCCCCATGCCGATGCCGCTGAGGATCAGGCCGGGCAGCTGGGCGGCGTAGGAGGCGTCGACGCTGGTCACGGAGGCGAGGTAGCCGAGCCCGGCGGCCTGCAGGAAGAGTCCGGTGGCCACGACCGGCCGGCCACCGACGCGGTCGGAGAGGATCCCGGCGATCGGGGCGACCAGCATCGGCATCCCGGTCCACGGCAGCATCCGCAGCCCCGCCTCGGTCGGCGAGTACCCGAGCACGCCCTGCATGTACTGGCTGAGCAGGAAGATCGAACCGAACATGCCGAGGAACATCAGCATGCTCGCCGCGTTGATGCCGGCGAACGCCCGGGAGCGGAACAGCCGCATCGGCAGCATGGGGTCGCGCCCGCGCATGCCGTGCAGCACGAACCCGGCGAGCAGCGCCGCGCCGGCGAACAGCCCGGTCAGCACCACCGGGCCGGTCCATCCGTCGACCGGCCCGCGGACCAGTCCGTACACGATCCCGAAGAGCCCACCGCTGGCCAGCAGCGTGCCGCGCACGTCGAGGGGTGCTCCGGTGCCGTGCGACTCGGTGAGCCGCAGCCGGGCGAGGGGCAGCAGCGCGAGCCCCAGCGGAACGTTCAGCCAGAAGATCCACTGCCAGGAGATGTGCTCGGTGAGACTGCCCCCGACGAGCGGCCCGGAGGCCACGGCCAGCCCGTTGACCGCGCCCCAGACCCCGTACGCCGTCCCCCGCTTCTCCGCCGGCACGGCCGCCGTCAGCAGGGTGAGCGTCAGGGGCATCATGACGGCCGCTCCGACGCCCTGGACCGCTCGCGCGGCGATGAGGGAGTCGATGCCGGGCGCCATCGCCGCGGCGGCGGACGCCACCGTGAACAGCGCGAGCCCGCCGATGAACAGCCGGCGCCGCCCGAAGCGGTCGCCGAGCGCCGCCCCGAACATCAGCAGCACGGCGAAGGTGAGCGTGTAGGCGCTCACGGTCCATTCGAGGTCGTGCAGCGCCCCACCGAGGTCCTCCCGGATGGAGGGCAGTGCGGTGGTGACGACGAGGTTGTCGAGTGACGCCATGAACCCGGCGACGCTGGTGATCACCAGCGCCCAGACGGCACGTGCTCTCTGCTGTGACATCGCTCCCCCAGAGCTGCTGTCCTGCTTCGGTTGTCCTGCTTCGGTTAGTAATTGATGACTAACTTTCAGGGCCGCACGAGTCCGGTCACGCGAGCAGGACGCCCTCGAAGCGCCGCCCCCGCACCCGGCTACCGCGTCCCGCCGAGCCCTCCCTGCACCCGGGCGGAGACATAGAGCCCCTCCCACACCCGATGACCGGGCGGGAACCCCATCGCCGCCAGGGTGTTGACGAGCATTCCGTACGCCATGAACGTCGTGGTCTCGTTCACGTCACCGCCCAAGGGCAGGTGCACGGTGTCCCAGAGTTCCATCCAGCCCCTGCGGACCATCTCGCCGAACTCGTGGTCCCCCGACGCCTCGGCGGCCGCCACCGCGAGATGGATCTGCAACTGCATCTGCAGCCGCTCCGGCTGCTCGACGATCAGGCGTGTGTACGCCTCGGCCATGGCATGCAGGGCCTCCTCGCCCTTCAGCCGGCCGGCGGCCTCCTCGAAGAGGCGGCGCATGTCCTCCAGACAGCGTTCGGCGGCCGCGAGGAACATGGCCTTCTTGCCGGGGAAGAGCCGGAAGAGATACGGCTGCGAGACACCCACACGCCGGGCGATCGCCTCGGTGGAGGTGCCGTGGTAGCCGTTCTGCGCGAACTCCGCGATCGCCGCACGGACGACGCTCTCACGCCTCTCCTCTGCGCTCATCCTGACCATGCAAGAAAGTTAGTGCTCAATCACTAACTTCGTCAAGGGGTCGAGGGCCGGATCGCGTGAGCAAGGGGCGCCCGCCTCCTGGCGAACGCCCCTTGCTCACGCGCAGGTTCAGGCCAGCCGCACGACCGCCCGGGACATGCCGAGCACCTTCTGGCCGGCGCTGGTCGCCGTGAGGTCCACGCGGACCGTGCCGTCGTCGAGCTTGGCGGCCACCTTGCCGCTGACCTCGATCACGGCCCCCTGGTCGTCGTTCGGGACGACGACGGGCTTGGTGAAGCGGACGCCGTACTCGACGACCGCACCCGGGTCCCCGGTCCAGTCGGTGACCACGCGGATCGCCTCGGCCATGGTGAACATGCCGTGCGCGATGACGTCCGGCAGACCCACCTCCTTGGCGAACTTCTCGTTCCAGTGGATCGGGTTGAAGTCGCCGGAGGCGCCCGCGTACCGCACGAGGGTGGCGCGCGTCACGGGGAAGGCCCGCGCGGGCAGTTCGGTGCCGACCTCGACGTCGGCGTACGCGATCTGGGCGGTCATCTGCTCACGCCTCCTCGGCCGCGCGGGCCACCAGCTTGGTCCAGGCGGTCACGACGTGCTCCCCGGCCTCGTCGTGCACCTCGCCCCGGATGTCCAGGATGTCGTTTCCGGCCATGGACTTGACGGCCTCGATGGTCGAGGTGACCGAGAGCCGGTCACCGGCGCGTACCGGGCGGCTGTAGGCGAACTTCTGGTCGCCGTGCACCACCCGGCTGTAGTCCAGGCCGAGCTTCGGGTCGGCGACGACCTCCCCCGCCGCCTTGAACGTGATCGCGAACACGAATGTGGGCGGGGCGATCACGTCGGAGTGGCCGAGGGCCTTGGCGGCGTCCGGGTCGGTGTAGGCCGGATTGGCGTCCCCCACCGCCTCCGCGAACTCACGGATCTTCTCCCGTCCCACTTCATAGGCGTCGGTGGGCGGGTAGGTCCGCCCCACGAAGGACTGGTCGAGCGCCATGGCTCGGCACCTCCTGGTTTCTGCTCTGGTCGACCGGTGAAACGACGGCCCCCCAAGGGGCTCCGCCGGGCGAGCACCGCGCCGGGTCAACCGTATAGAAGGCCTCCACGGCCGATTGTGCTCGGTGCCACGCCGACCGGAAGGGTGACCGAAAAAGCAACGAGGCCGCCCCCCTGAACAGCGGGGACGGCCTCGTTCTCTGAGTCCTACGAGATGGACTGGCCTGCTTCAGCGCGTTTCGCGGTGCGCGGTGTGCGCATTGCAACGCGGGCAGTGCTTCTTCATCTCCAGGCGATCCGGGTTGTTACGCCGGTTCTTCTTGGTGATGTAGTTCCGCTCCTTGCACTCCACGCAGGCCAGCGTGATCTTCGGGCGGACGTCGGTGGCAGCCACGTGAGTGCTCCTTGACGAACGGGTAGGTTAATTCAACGCAAGAAAGAGTAGCCGATCGAAGGACCGACCCCGCAATCGGCTACTGTCAGTAGCGGTGACCGGACTTGAACCGGTGACACAGCGATTATGAGCCGCTTGCTCTACCGACTGAGCTACACCGCTGCGATGCGATCGGACCCCGCCTGACGACGGGAACCTCACACACCAGAGCCCCAAAACGGAATCGAACCGTTGACCTTCTCCTTACCATGGAGACGCTCTGCCGACTGAGCTATTGGGGCGAGCGATGAAGACATTACACGCTCGGCCGCCGTTCACCCAAATCCGTTTCACCGCCCTTGTCGGGCCCCCGTCGCACGCCTCCCGGCGGCCCCGAAAGCCCCCGCGGCACCGCCGCCGACGGGCGGACCACACCGGTACGACTATTGCGCTCCTCCGCGCCACGGGCCGAACCCCGCCCTAGGCTCGACTCACTCTGCGTGATCATGCCTCGTGGCACGTCGGCACGCCGTGAGCGCCGTCCGGACCCCGAGCCCTGATCCCAGGCCCTGACCCCCACCGAGGCCTGCCCCAGGCCCCGATCCGAGCCCCCAGCCCGAGCCCTGGAGCGCGATGCCCGACAGCCAGCCGCAGCCGCCCCCTTCGTCGTCGTTCCCGTCCGGCGCGGGACAGGGCGACGGGAACTCCCTGCTGCTGTGCGGCGCGCGACTGACCGACGGCCGCACGGTGGACGTCCGGCTGGGCGGCGGGCGCATCGAGGCGGTCGGTACGGCAGGCAGCCTGGGCGGGGCCCGCGGTGGCGGCACCGGCGGAGGAGGCGGGGGCGGCAGCCGGGTGGACCTCAGCGGCTACCTCCTCCTGCCGGCCCCGGCCGAGGCCCACGCCCACGCCGACACGGCCCTGTCCGCCGACGGCGAAGGTCCGGTCTCCTACGACCCCCAGGACGTCCAGCGCCGGGCCACCGAGGCGACCCTGCTGCAACTCGGGCACGGGGCGACCGCGCTGCGGGCACAGGTGCGCGTGGGCGACGTCCCGGGTCTGGGCGCGCTGACCGCCGTACTGCGGGCGCGGCGATCGCTGCGCGGACTGGCGGAACTGACCACGGTGGCGATGCCGCGACTGCTCACCGGGGTGGCCGGCGCGGACGGTCTGGCCATACTGCGGGACGCGGTGAAGATGGGCGCCTCCGTGGTGGGCGGCTGCCCCGATCTCGACCCCGATCCGACGGGTTACGTGGAGGCCGTCCTGGAGGTCGCCTCCGAGCAGGGCTGCCCCGTCGACCTGCACACCGACGCCACCGACCCCGCCCGCCTCGCCCGTCTCGCCGCCATGGCCGGCGGCCTGCGCCCCGGCGTGACGATCGGCCCGTGCGGCGGCCTGGGCGACCTGCCCACCGACGTGGCGTCCCGCACCGCCGACCAGTTGGCGGCGGCGGGGGTGACCGTGGTGTGCCTCCCGCAGGGCGGGTGCGCGGGCTCCGACCGGCGCGGGACGGCTCCGGTACGGCTGCTGCGGTCCGCCGGCGTACGGCTCGCCGCCGGCAGCGGGGCCCTCCGGGACGCCTCGAACCCGGTGGGCCGCGGCGACCCCCTGGAGGCGGCCTACCTCCTGGCCTCCCACCACGGTCTGCGCCCCGAGGACGCCTACGACGCGGTCAGCACCTCGGCCCGCGCCGCCCTCGGTCTTCCCGAGGTGCGGGTGGAGGCGGGGTTCCCGGCCGAACTGCTCGCCGTCCGCGGCGACCGGCTGTCCGGTGCCCTGTCGCTCGCGTACAGCCGGATCGTGGTGCACCGGGGACGCGTGGTGGCGCGGACGAGCGCGGTACGCGAGTACTGCAACTCGGCCGTGTCCGCGGAGCTGGGGCTGCCCCGGCAGGGGCGGGGAGAGGTGTCGTAGGCCCCCCGTCCGGGACACGCTCGTGGCACCCGGCGAATGCCGCCGTTCGGGCGTACGGTCGGAAGCATGCGCATTGTCATCGCTGGAGGTCATGGACAGATCGCGCTGCGGCTGGAGCGTCTGCTCGCCGCGCGCGGTGACGAGGCCGCGGGCATCATCCGCCGCGCGGAACAGGGCGACGATCTGCGGGAGGCGGGCGCCGAACCGGTGCTGCTGGACCTGGAGTCGGCCTCGGTCGAAGAGGTCGCGGCCCATCTGCAGGGTGCCGACGCGGCGGTGTTCGCGGCGGGTGCCGGTCCCGGCAGCGGAGTGGCACGCAAGGACACGGTGGACAAGGCCGCGGCGGTGCTGTTCGCGGACGCGGCGGTACGGGCCGGCGTACGGCGCTTTGTGATCGTCTCCTCGATGGGCGCCGACCCGGACCACCCGGGGGACGAGGTCTTCGACGTCTATCTGCGGGCCAAGGGCGAGGCCGACGCGCACGTCAGCCGCCAGCAGGCGCTGGACTGGACGATCCTGCGTCCCGGCCAACTGACGAACGACGTCGGCACCGGCCTCGTACGCCTGGAGGCGCACACCGGTCGCGGCCCGATCCCGCGCGACGACGTGGCCGCCGCGCTGGTGGAACTGCTCGAGACCCCGGCCACGGCGGGCCTGACCCTGGAGCTGATCAGCGGCTCCGCTCCGGTGTCGGTGGCCGTGAAGTCCGTCGCCGGGAACTGAGTTCCGACGCGCGTGCGCCCTCGCACGGGCGCACGCGCGTCAGAACAGCGGCAGCTGTCCGGGGAAGTCCGGCACCACGTGCCCGTCCAAGGACGGCTGCGCCGCGCCCAGTTCGGCCTGGCGGCGCGAACCGGGGCACGAGACGAGCAGCCCGCTCTCCCGGGCACCGGGCGGGTCGTGCCGGGCGAACCGCCCCGCCACGACGGCGATATCACGACGGCACTCGGGGCAGGTCCTGCGGCGGGAGGAGCACAAGCTCATGGAGCCAGTGTGCCCCGAGCGCCTCGGAGAAGGTGCCCGTAGGCCTGTGGCGAGGGGGACGGGTGCCCGCGTCGCGGTCAGTGGGCCCGGTTCCGGCGTCGGCGTCTCCACTGCCAGGCGGCCGCGACCCCGAACGACGCCGTCAGCAGGGTGACGGCGAGGACGGGCCAGCGACTGTCCGCGACCCGCAGGTCGGCGAGGACGATCACCGCGACCAGGACCACGGGGACCAGGAGCGACAGGAGCGCCTTCGCCAGGGCCGCCGCCATCCCGGGAGCGCCCCTCGTCCGGCGGCGCCGGGCGGCCTGCTCGCCGAAGTAGAGGGCGAGGGCCCGGTCCAAAAGGCTGTCGGTGGCCCGGCTGTAGGACCGGCCCAGGTACGGCATCCAGACGAACGGGGCGATCAGACCGACCAGGAACACGGCCACCAGCAGGACGTACCCTCCGGCCGCGACCAGCCGTCGCCGCACCCGCCCCGCCTTCACCCGGGCCTGCTCCTTCGGCGCGATCAGTCCGAGGACCCGCGCCATCCGCAGGGTCAGCTCGAACAGGGTCCGCGTGCGCCCCCGGTGCGGCCCGGCTTCCACGGCCCGCAATGGCTTCTTCCCGGCTTTGCCCTGCTCGGCCAGTGCCGCCTCCGCGAGGGCGGCCCGCGCCCGGTCGACGTCGGCGTACACCCCTTGCAGAACGAGGAGTTCGGCGCTGCGGACGGGTGCGGTGGGGTCCTGTCCCGCCAGCGCCGTCAGTTCCAGGCAGATCCGCGCCTGGCTGAGCAGTGCCGCGCAGAACGCGAACGGCGCCATGATCATCAAAGGGCCGCCGATGAGGGCTCCCTCGGAGACGACCCGACGCTTGCCCCGGGCGAGCAGCACGTCCTGCAGTTCGGCCAGGCCGGCACCGGGGTGCGCCGCGCGCGTCATGGTCACCGAGCGCGCGGCGGCCGGGCCCATCTGGCGGACTGCGTAGGAGGCGAGGGTCTCGGGCAGCCGCTGCGGGTCCGCGACCGCCGCCTTCAGCACGGATCGCGTGAGCGCGGCGTCCTGGAGTCCGTCCGCGTCCTCCTCGGGAGTCGGAAGAGGCGACGCGGGAGGCCAAGGAGACGACATAACCCGTATCTAGCACAACTGGCGCAAACCGCGCGTCAGGGCTGTTGTCCTGCGATAGCGGACGGGCCCGACCGCCCGGATACTGAAGGCCCCCGACCCGTCCCGTCCCGTCCCAAGGAGATCCTCATGGTGGACCACGCGGCCATGGAGCGTTGCTGGACGGCCCACACGGACGGCGAGTTCGTGAACCTGGACCTGCAAGCCACCATGAGCACGATGACCGACCACCCGACCGTGCTCCATGTGCCCACCGCGATGGGCGCCAGCGGGCGACGCGAGGTGTCCGACTTCTACGCGCGCTGGTTCATCGGCCGCAACCCCGCCGACTTCGCTCTGCGGTCCGTCTCCCGCACGGTGGGGGACGACAGGGTCGTCGACGAGCTGATCGTCTCGTTCACCCACGACATCGAGGTCCCCTGGATCCTCCCGGGCGTGCCCCCGACCGGCCGGGCCGTACGGATCCCCCTCGTGGCGATCGTGGCCTTCCGTGACGGCGCCATCGACAGCGAGCACGTCTACTGGGACCAGGCGGCCGTGCTCGCCCAGACCGGCCTGATCGATCCCGCCCTCACCGCGCGGCTGCCGCTCCTGGAGGACCAGGTCGCCGCCCTGGACACGGGCACCGGGTTCAACGCGCTGGCCCTGCGTTCCGATTGAGTCCGCCCGCCCACGGAAATCCACCCATGAAATCCGCCCACCAACGAGAAACCCCCTCCGACCTGCCATCAAGGCTGGTCGAAGGGGGTTTTCCCCAGAGTGGCGGCGCCAGGATTCGAACCTGGGAAGGCTGAGCCGGCAGATTTACAGTCTGCTCCCTTTGGCCGCTCGGGCACACCGCCGGGGGTTGCTGCCGATCGAACCGCTTTTCGGCGGTGCCGCTGGCAACGACGTAAACAATACCCGATACGGAGGGGTGCTTCGCCACCCGATTGATCGCCGCCCGGGGGACGGGGGGTGGCTAGTCTTGTCCGGATGCGGCCCCGCGTCCGAGGCGGGCCGGGTCGCCGCCGCGTGGGCCGCCACGCACCGATTCGCCCCCTGATACAAGGAGCCACACCACATGGCCGACTCCAGTTTCGACATCGTCTCGAAGGTCGAGCGGCAGGAGGTCGACAACGCCCTCAACCAGGCCGCCAAGGAGATCTCGCAGCGCTACGACTTCAAGGGCGTGGGCGCCTCGATCTCGTGGTCCGGCGACAAGATCCTGATGGAGGCGAACTCCGAGGACCGTGTGAAGGCCGTCCTCGACGTCTTCGAGTCCAAGCTGGTCAAGCGAGGCATCTCGCTGAAGTCCCTGGACGCGGGTGAGCCCCAGCTCTCGGGCAAGGAATACAAGATCTTCGCGTCGATCGAGGAGGGCATCTCCCAGGAGAACGCGAAGAAGGTCGCGAAGATCATCCGCGACGAGGGCCCCAAGGGCATCAAGGCGCAGGTCCAGGGCGACGAGCTGCGCGTCACGTCCAAGAGCCGGGACGACCTGCAGGCCGTGATCGCCCTGCTGAAGGGCAAGGACTTCGACTTCGCGCTGCAGTTCGTGAACTACCGGTAACCACCGCGCCGCGTGCGGCCGATGAGCCGGTGAGCCGAGGTGGGGCGGGCGCCGACGATCCGGAGGCCCGCCCTTGCCACGCCGGGAACCAGGACCACGCAGACCGGTGCTCGCCGGTGCCCGGCACCCGTGCGCGCTCAGTCGCGCGAGTGGCCGAACATGATGCGGTAGGCGATCAGCAGGACCAGGGCGCCGCCTATCGCCGCCGCCCAGGTGGCGCCGTCGTAGAAGTCCTTGGTGATGGGGTGGTCCAGCCAGCGGGCCGATATCCAGCCGCCGAGGAAGGCCCCGGCGATGCCGATCACCGTCGTGCCGACGAGCCCGCCCGGGTCGCGGCCCGGCAGGAGGATCTTGGCGATGGCTCCGGCCAGCAGGCCGAGGATGATCCAGGCGATGATGCTCATGCGGTGAACCTGCCCTTCCGTGCCGGCTCCCCACCGTCCGGGAGCTGTGATCTTGACGATGCCCGCATCCGCACAGGGGGCGGGGCCCAGCCGGTCAGGGGGCCGGCGTCGGGGCCGTGCGGGTACGGAAGTCGGACCAGGGCGCGAGGTCCAGCCCCTCGTTCGTCTCCTCGTACCAGCCCGTCCCCTCGATCCAGGCGCGCAGCCAGGCGGTGAGGCTGGGGGCGTCCACGTACCAGGCGTGGTCGGCGTCGTCCGCGTTCGGTTCGAAGAGCAGTACGGGGGCGTGCGGGTCGCGGCAGTCCACACAGGCGTACATCGCGCAGCCCCAGTGCGATATCGGCAGGACGCCTTCGGGCCACGGCCACTCGGGGTCCTTGCGGCCGGTCTCGCGGTTGGCGAGGTACTGCACGACGGCGGCGGGCTCGCCGGCGGGTGGGCTGTCGAGCAGGGGCAGCAGACCGTACTCCGGGCCGAATCCGCCGTCCCCTATCCGTGCGTAGAGCTCGGCAAGCAGGGGTGGCAGGCGGAAGCCGAGCGCGGCCTCGGCGCGGGCCACCGTGGCGGCGTCCACGGGCTCGGGAAGCGAAGTCCAGCCCCACGGTTGGGTGTTACGGGCCTTGTCCGCCACCCGTGCCAGCAACTGCTCGATCTCGGTCATGGGTTCATGATGCAAGGCGGCACTGACAACGGGGCCGGCCTGTGGACAACCTCGCGGCTGTGGACAACGTGCCGGGAGGCCGGTGTCACCAGCCGGGGACGAAGGGCTGGTCCGTGGAGACGATGTCGCGGCCGAACGGCAGCAGCGAGACGGGGATGAGTTTGAAGTTGGCGATGCCGAGCGGGATGCCGATGATCGTGACGCACAGCGCGATGCCGGTGACGATGTGGGCGAGGGCCAGCCACCATCCCGCGAGGACCAGCCACAGGACGTTGCCGACGCACGAGGGGGCTCCCGCGTCGCGGCGCTCCACCGTCGTGTACCCGAAGGGCCACAGGGCGTAGACGCCGATGCGGAACGCGGCGATGCCGAACGGGATGCCGATGATCGTGATGCACAGCAGCGCGCCCGCCAGCAGATAGCCGAGGAACAGCCAGAAGCCGCTCAGGACGAGCCATATGACGTTCAGGACGGTCTTCATGGGCGGCGACCTGCCATCTGCTCGAGGCGAGCGATGCGCTCGGCCATGGGCGGGTGCGTGGAGAACATCTTGGACAGACCCTGTCCCGGGCGGAACGGGTTGGCGATCATCATGTGGCTCGCGGTCTCGATCCGGGGCTCGGGGGGCAGCGGAAGCTGTTTGGTGCCGGCCTCCAGCTTGCGCAGCGCGCCGGCGAGGGCGAGCGGGTCGCCGGTGAGCTGGGCGCCGGAGGCGTCGGCCTCGTACTCGCGGGAGCGGCTGATGGCCAGTTGGATGAGGGTGGCCGCCAGGGGCCCCAGGATCATGATCAGCAGCATGCCGAGGAGCCCGGGGCCGTCGTCGTCGTCCGAGCGGCCGATCGGGATCAGCCAGGCGAAATTGACCAGGAACATGATCACGGAGGCGAGGGCGCCGGCGACCGACGAGATGAGGATGTCGCGGTTGTAGACATGGCTCAGTTCGTGGCCGATGACGCCGCGCAGCTCACGCTCGTCCAGGATGCGCAGGATGCCCTCGGTGCAGCACACCGCCGCGTTGCGCGGGTTGCGGCCGGTCGCGAAGGCGTTCGGCGCCTCCGTCGGGGAGATGTACAGGCGGGGCATGGGCTGGCGGGCCTGCGTGGAGAGGTCGCGGACCATGCGGTACAGGGCCGGGGCCTCGAACTCGCTGACCGGGCGGGCGCGCATGGCGCGCAGGGCCAGCTTGTCGCTGTTCCAGTAGGCGTACGCGTTCGTACCCAGGGCGATCAGGACGGCGGCGACGAGACCGACGCGCCCGAAGAAGCTGCCGATGAGGATGATGAGTGCGGACAGTCCCCCGAGGAGTACTGCCGTCCTGAGCCCGTTGTGCCGGCGGTGCACGGTACGCCCTCCAAGTGGTGCAGCAGGGGAACCCTTTGCCAGTTGATCTCCGGTCCCGCTGGTGCCGTGGTGACACGTCCAGTGGACCCTCCCGATCTGGACAACGCGAGGCGAGGGCCGCCAGTTCCCTTGCGGGTGCGGCGGCGCGCGTCGGCCGTCCGGGTGAGGGCATCCCTCCGTGCGGGTGGCCTGCGAAAAGGCCTCGTCGGGCTAGAAGAGCCCCGTGTCGGCGAAGCGGAGGACCAGCTGCGGGGCGCCGGACAGTCCGACGGCGAGGACGGCGGTCAGCGCGATCGCGGCCGTGAGGGGGGCCGGTACGAGATGCCTGGCGGGCTCTGCGGCAGGGGCGCGGAACAGCAGGGCGGTCCACTGGAGGTAGTAGTACAGGGCGATCACCACATTGACGGCCATCACCACGGCGAGCCAGCCGAGCCCCGCGTCGACGGCCGCGGAGAACACGGTGACCTTGGCGAACAGACCGATGACGCCGGGCGGCAGTCCGGCAAGGCACAGCAGGAAGAAGCCCAGCAGCAGCGCGGTCACGGGGTTCGAGGCGTACAGGCCGCGGTAGTCGCTGACGCGGTTGAGGGTCTTGGTGCGGCCCACCAGTGCGGCGACCGCGAAGGCGCCCAGGTTCACGGCGGCGTACATGAGCGCGTAGGCGACCGTGGAGCCGATCGAGTGCTCGGGGTCGCCGGAGTACGCGGCGGCGGCGATCGGCACCAGGAGATAGCCGGCCTGGCCGACGGAGGACCAGGCGAGCAGACGGACCGCGCTGTACGCGCGTGTGCTGCGCTGCCGGAGGGCGCCGACGTTGCCGACGGTCATGGTGAGCGCGGCCAGGGCGGCGAGCGCGGGGCCCCAGACGTCGGCGTACGAGGGGAAGGCGACGACGGTCACGAGGATCAGCCCGGAGAAGCCGACCGCCTTGCCGACCACCGACAGATAGGCCGCGACCGGCAGCGGGGCGCCCACATAGGTGTCGGGCACCCAGAAGTGGAAGGGCACGGCGGCCGTCTTGAAGGCGAAGCCGACGAGGGTCAGGGCGACGCCGGTCTGCGCGAGGGTGTGCAGCTGACCGTCGACGCCTTGGATGCGGTCGGCGATCTGGTGCAGATGAAGGGACCCGGTCGCCGCGTACACGAAGCTGATGCCCATGAGGCTGACGGCGGTCGCGGTGACCGACGAGAGGAAGAACTTCAGGGCCGCCTCCGAGGACTTCCGGTCGCCGAGCCGGATGCCGACCAGGGCGAACGCCGGAAGCGAGGCGACCTCCAGGGCGACGATCAGCGTCGCGAGGTCGCGCGAGGCCGGCAGGAGGGCGGCGCCGGCCGCGGAGGAGAGCAGCAGGAACCAGAACTCCCCCTCGGGCAGTCCCCTGCGCGCGTCCTTGAGGGCGGTGACCGACAGCAGGGCGGCCAGGAGGGCGCCGCCGAGGACCAGGAACTGGATGACGAGCGTGAACCGGTCCGCCACGTAGCTGCACACGTCGGCGTCGCCGGTCAGGCAGAAAGTGGCGCGGTCGCCGTCCAGGAGCGGCAGCAGCAGGAGCGTGGACACGGCGAGACCGGCCACGGACACCCATCCGAGGAGCGCCTTGCGGGCGTCGCCGACGAACAGGTCGGCGACCAGGACGCCGAGGGCGACCACGGCCGCGACGGTGGGCGGCGCGATGGCCGCCCAGTCGACGGACTGGACCAGGGACACGGCCGGCGACTGGGCCAGGGAGCTCATCGGGTGCCTCCTGAGAGGAGCTGCTGCACGGCCGGGTCGGTCAGACCGAGGAGGACCTTCGGCCAGAGTCCGGCGACGACGGTGAGGGCGACCAGCGGGGTCCACGCCGCGTATTCGTACATGTGGACGTCGGCGAGCCGGGGCGCCTCCTGCGGCACGACGCCCATGCAGACCCTGCGGACCACGACGAGCAGGTACGCGGCGGTGAGCAGGGTGCCGAACGCGCCGATCGCCATGAAGGTGAGGAACGCCGGGCGGCTGAGGCCCGCGGCGGGCTGGAAGGCGCCGAACAGCGCCAGCATCTCTCCCCAGAAACCGGCGAGACCGGGCAGACCGAGGGAGGCGACGGCGGCGAAGGCGAGCAGGCCGCCGAAGCGCGGCGCCTTGCCGTACAGCGCGGCCCCGGTGCCGTCGGCGAGGGCGTCGAGGTCGGTGGTGCCCGTGCGATCCTTCAACGCGCCGACCAGGAAGAACAGCAGGCCCGTGATCAGGCCGTGGGCGATGTTGGCGAACAGGGCGCCGTTCACACCGGTCGGCGTCATGGTGGAGATGCCGAGCAGGACGAAGCCCATGTGACCGACGGAGGAGTAGGCGATCAGGCGCTTGAGGTCGCCCTTCGCGCCCTGCTTGGCGAGCGCGAGGCAGGCCAGTGACCCGTAGACGATCCCTACGACGGCGAAGGCGGCGAGACAGGGGGCGAAGGTGCGAAATCCGTCCGGCGCCACCGGCAGCAGAATCCGGACGAATCCGTACGTACCCATCTTCAGCATGACGCCGGCCAGCAGGACCGAACCGACGGTCGGAGCGGCGGTGTGGGCGTCGGGCAGCCAGCTGTGCAGCGGCCACATCGGCGTTTTGACCGCGAGCCCGATCCCGATCGCCAGAACGGCGATGACCTGCACGGATGTGGTCAGCGACCGGCCGTTGTCAGTGGCGAGTGCCACCATGTCGAATGTGCCCGCGGTGATTCCGATCAGCAGCAGGCCGAGCAGCATGACCACGGAACCGAGCAGCGTGTAGAGGATGAACTTCCAGGCGGCCTGCGCCCGGCCCTCGCCGCCCCAGCGGGCGATGAGGAAGTACATCGGGATCAGGACCGTCTCGAAGGCGAGGAAGAACAGCAGCAGGTCGAGGACGGCGAAGGTGGCGAGGGTGCCGGACTCCAGGACGAGCAGCAGGGCGACGAAGGCCTTCGGCCCCGGTCCCGCAGGCATCTTGAAGTACGAGTAGAGCGCGCACAGGAACGTCAGCAGCGCGGTCAGGACGACAAGGGGGAGGGAAATGCCGTCGACACCGAGGTGGATCCGCACGTCGAGCGCGGGGATCCAGCTGATGTCCGTGCTCGCCTGCATCTTCGACGGCTGGTCGTGGTCGAAGCCGAGCGCCAGCACGATCGCGGCGAGCAGGACGACGCCGGTCACGGTGACGCCGTGCCGCAGCACCGCCTGCTCCGGCGACTTCCCCTTCAGTCCGGGCGGCGCCGGCAGCAGAGCGGCGACGGCGCCGAGGAGCGGCCCGACGACGACGAACGCCAGGAGGAACTGCATCACGGACTCGTTGATATCGATCACGCCTGCTCACGCTCCCGTGGCGACGAGGACGACGGCGACCACCAGGACGACGGTGCCGGCGAGCAGCGCGCTCACATAGGTCTGCACGTTGCCGGTCTGGGCGCGCCGGACGGCGGCCCCCAGCCAGCGGGGCAGGGCGCCCGCCCCGCGTACGTAGGTGTCGACGACCTCGCGGTCGAGGAACCGCACCAGAGCGGCGCCGCCCTGGACCGGGCGGACGAACAGCGCCGAGTAGAGGGCGTCCAGGTGGAAGCCGGCGGCGGCGTGCCGGTGCAGCGGGCCCAGCAGCAGGCGCCCGGGATCCGCCGGGTCGGGTGCGTGGGCCACGTCGCCGTAGGCGGGTTCGTGGGTGGCGATCGCCTCGGCCTCGACCTGTCCGGCGTCGCCCTCCGGGTGGGCGGCGACCGCGCCGATCGGGACCCGGGCAGCGCGGGCGCTGGTGTGGCGCCAAGCGGCATAGGTGACCAGGCCGCCGATCAGGGCCAGCCCCGTGCCCAGCACGGACGTGGTGAGTGTCGGGGTCAGCTCGCCGCCGTCGAACCAGCCGGGCAGCGACTGGTACGCCAGGCCGCCGAGGGCCAGGGACGGGGCGGCCAGCACCCAGAGCACCACGGTCATCGTCAGCGGCTGCCTGCCGTGGTCGGGCACCTCGGGCCCGCGTCCGCGGAAGGCCAGCAGCCACAGGCGCATGGCGTAGGCGGCGGTGAGCAGGGCCGTGAGCAGGCCGGCGACCAGGACGATCCAGCCCGCGGCGCCGGGCACGTCCGGGGTGTGCCCGGTCGTGACGTGCTCGGCGGCGCCGAGGACGGCCTCCTTGGAGAAGAAGCCGCTGAAGGGTGGGATCGCGGCGAGCGCGAGGAGCGCGACGGTCATCGTCCAGTAGGCGTCGGGGACCCGGTCGCGCAGGCCGCCCATGCGGGACATGGCGGCCAGTGAGTTGGTGCCGGCGGCGTGGATGACCACGCCCGCCGCGAGGAACAGCAGCGCCTTGAAAGCGCCGTGGGACAGGAGGTGGAAGACGGCGGCGCCCCGGTCGGCGACGGCCAGCGCGCCGGTCATGTAGCCGAGCTGACCGATCGTCGAGTAGGCGAGGACACGTTTGATGTCGTCCTGGGCGAGCGCGGCGACCCCGGACCCGGCCATGGTGACGGCGGCCGTCACGGCGAGGACGACCATCGCGGCCGCGGAGGCCTGGAAGACGGGGAGGAGCCGGGCGATGAAGTAGACACCGGCGGCGACCATCGTCGCCGCGTGGATCAGCGCGGAGACGGGAGTGGGGCCCGCCATCGCGTCGGGAAGCCAGGTGTGGAGCGGGAACTGGGCCGACTTGCCGGCCACACCGGCCAGGAGCAGCAGGGCGATCGGCGTGGGGTGGTCGAGCCCGCCGTCCGCGACCGTCTTGAGCACCTGCGTGATGCGGAACGACCCTGCGTCGACGGCCAGCGCGAACAGGCCGATCAGGAAGGGGACGTCACCGAGCTTGGTGACCAGGAACGCCTTGATCGAGGCGGCGCGGGCCTCCGGGGTCTCCCAGTAGTGCCCGACCAGGAAGTAGGAGCAGATGCCCATGACTTCCCAGCCGACCAGCAGCACGATCAGGTCGCCCGAGTACACGACGAGGAGCATCGCGGAGGTGAACAGGGAGACGAGCGCGGCGTACGAGGGATAGCGGGGGTCGTCCTGGAGGTAGCCGGTCGAGTAGATCTGCACGCAGAGCGCGACGAACACCACGAGGACGGCGACCAGGGCGGCGAAGCCGTCGATGTACAGGGCGAGTTCGATCGGGATCGACCCGGTGGGCGTGAGCTCGGTGGCGGAGGTGACGGCCTCGTCGCCGCTCTGCCGTACGGCGACGAGCACGGCGAGCACGAGCGAGGCGAGCGTCGGCAGGACGGCGATCGGACGGACGAAGCCGGGGGCCGTGCGGCCGAGGAACAGCCCGGCGGCCGCGCCCAGGAACGGAAGGAGAGGAACGAGGTAGGCGAGGGTGGTCGTGGTCACGCGGTGGCCTCAGCCTTCTCGGCGTCCGGCCCGGCCGCGCCGGCCTCGCCGTCGGGTCCGTCGGTCTCGTGGCCCTCGGCGGTGTCGCGGAGCTTGTCGATGTCCGAGGTCCCGCGGTTGCGGTGGACGGCGAGGACGATCGCGAGGCCGATGCCGATCTCGGCGGCCGCGATGGCGATGGTGAACAGGGTCAGGGCCTGGCCGGAGTGCAGGGTCTCCTGGGCGGTCCTGCTGAGCCAGACGTCGAAGGCGACCAGGTTGAGGTTGACGGCGTTGAGCATCAGCTCGACCGACATCAGGACCAGGATCGCGTTGCGGCGGGCCAGGACGCCGTACAGGCCGGTGCAGAACAGGAGGGCGGAGAGCACGGCGGGATAGGCGAGGTGCATCAGCGGGCACCGCCCTTGTCGCTTTTGGTGCCGGGCACCGAGGGGCCGTCGGCGGAGGTGGTCGTCGCGGCGTCGGCCTTCGCCTTGCGCGACAGGACGATCGCGCCGACCAGCGCGGCGAGGAGGAGGACGGAGAGGGCCTCGAAGGGGAGGACCCAGTTCTGGAAGAGGGACTTGCCGGTGACCTCGGTGGATCCGGCGGGGGCGCCGTCCAGGTCGATCCAGGTGGTGCGGAAGGCGTCGACGACCACCCAGACCAGGGCGACGGCCGAGGCGACGGCCACGGCGAGTGCGGCCCAGCGGTTGCCCGAGTCGGCGTCCGGGGAGCGGCCGATGGGGGCCCTGGTGAGCATCAGGCCGAAGAGGAGGAGGACGACGACGGACCCTACGTAGATCAGCACCTGCACCCAGGCGATGAACTCGGCGGTGAGCAGGAGGTACTCGACGGCGAGGCCGCCGAGGGTGACCACCAGCCACAGGGCTGCGTGCACCAGCTGCCGGGTGGTGACGGTGACGATCGCGGCGCCGAAGGTGACCACGCCGACGAGCAGGAAGGCGATTTCGACGCCGGTCGGGGAGAGGAATCCGTGCGAGGTGGCGGCGAGGTGTGCGTGGTGGGCCGCGGCCGGGGTCACGAGGCTCCTCCCTGGGGGTCGGTGGGCTCGGCGGGCCCGGGCGGGGCCGCCTCGGCCTCGGCCGTCGCCGCCAGCTTCTCGGCGGTCTTGCGGGCGGCGGCGATCTCCTTCGGTTCCTCCGCGCCCGGGTCGAGGGCCGGCGGGGCGGGCACCGTCCACATCCACTCGCGGAGCTTGTCGCGCTCGTGGGTGAGGTCGCGGATGTCGGTCTCGGCGTACTCGAACTCCGGGGACCAGAACAGCGCGTCGAAAGGGCAGACCTCGATGCAGATACCGCAGTACATGCACAGCGCGAAGTCGATCGCGAACCGGTCGAGGACGTTGCGGCTGCGCTCACGGCCGCCGGGGGCGGCGGGCGGCACGGTCTCCTTGTGGGAGTCGATGTAGATGCACCAGTCCGGGCACTCCCGGGCGCACAGCATGCAGACCGTGCAGTTCTCCTCGAACAGGCCGATCACGCCGCGGGTACGGGGCGGGAGGTCGGGCTCGACGTCCGGGTACTGCTCGGTGACGGACTTCTTCGTCATCGTGCGCAGGGTGACGGCCAGGCCCTTGGCCAGACCGCTGCCGGGAAAACGGGACCGGGTGGGCGGGAGAGACTCGGCCATGGCTACCGGATCACCACCTTGACGATGCCGGTGAGGGCGATCTGGGCGAGGGAGAGGGGGACGAGAAGGGTCCAGGACAGCTTCTGGAGCTGGTCCTCGCGCAGCCGTGGGTAGGTGACGCGGAGCCAGATCACGAGGAACGCGAGGACGGCGGCCTTCAGCAGCGTCCACACCCAGCCGAGTCCGTCGGCACCCCAGGGGCCGTGCCACCCGCCGAGGAAGAGGACGGTGGTCAGGCCGCACAGGACGACGATCCCGGCGTACTCGGCGAGCAGGAACAGGGCGAAGCGCAGGCCCGTGTACTCGGTGTACGCCCCGAAGATGATCTCCGAGTCGGCGACCGGCATGTCGAACGGCGGGCGTTGGAGCTCGGCGAGCCCCGCCACGAAGAAGACGATCGCTCCGACGATCTGCCAGGGCAGCCACCACCACTCGAAGGCGTCGAGGATGCCGGTCAGGGAGACCGTGCCGGCGGCCATGGCGACGGAGGCGGCGGCGAGGAGCATCGGCAGTTCGTAGGCGAGCAGCTGGGCCGCGGTGCGCAGGCCGCCGAGGAGGGAGTACTTGTTGGCGCTGGCCCAGCCGGCCATCAGGGAGCCGAGGACGCCGACGCCCATGACGGCGAGCACGAAGAAGATGCCCGCGTCGATCACCACGCCCACCGCGCCCTCGCCGGGGCCGATGGGGATGGCGAGCAGGACCAGCAGGTACGGGAGGAGGGCCACGGCCGGGGCGAGCTGGAAGATGCGACGGTCCGCGCCCGCGGGGACGACGTCCTCCTTCTGCGCGAACTTCACGCCGTCCGCGACGAGCTGGGCCCAGCCGTGGAAGCCGCCGGCGTACATGGGGCCGAGGCGGCCCTGCATGTGGGCCATCACCTTGTGCTCGGTCTGTCCGACGATCAAGGGGAAGGTCAGGAAGACGACGAAGACGACAAGGAGTCGCAGGGCGACGTCGAGCACGTCGTTCACGGCCGGCCTCCTGACGGGTCGGACTTCTGCTCGTCCTCGTCCGCGTCAGCGTCAGCGTTCACGCCTTCTTCCTCGACCCGGTCCTCGGGCTCGGGCGTCGCGGTCTCGTCGAAGGCGGGGCGGGCGTGGTGCCACGGGGCGTCGGAACTGCGCGAGGTGGCTGGGCGGGTGGGCTGCTGCGCCGTCGGCTCCTGTGCGGCGCGCTGCGAGGCGGAGCCTTCGGACGCGCTGCGGGCACGGCGCGGACGGGGGCCGGCAGGGGCGGCCGGGGCGTCGGTGCCCGGCTGCGCGGCGGCCTCGGCGCCTTGCCCGGCCCGTGGACCCTCCGTACCGCCGGCTGCCGGCGCACGGGGCGTGTCCTCGGCGGCCTCAGAGACCTTCGCACGCTGCGAGGCCGACCCCTCGCCGACGCTGCGGGCGCGGCGCGGCGCGGCCGTCGAGGGCGGGACCTCAGCGGGCGGGACTTCCGTGGGCGGGGCCTCCGTGGGCGGGGCCTCAGCGGGCGGGGCCTCCGTGGGCCTACCGGTGGAGCCCTCCGCCGCGGTGCGGGTCCGGCGTGCGGGGCGGTCGCCCGCGGCGCGAGCGGGGCCGCGGGCCGGGCGGGCGGGGGCCGCGGGAAGCCGACCCTTGAGGGGACCCCATTCGTTGGGGTCGGGAACGCCCGGCGGCAGCATCTGGCGGCGCTTGGGCCCGCCGTGCTCGGACTCGCCTGGCTCCTTCGCGCCGGGCCAGGCCTTGACGACGCGGGCGGCGAGGACGAAGTCCTTGCGCAGGGGGTGGCCTTCGAAGGTCTCCGGCAGCAGGAGGTGGTCGAGGGCGGGGTGGCCCTCGAAGCCGACGCCGAACATCTCGTGGGTCTCGCGCTCGTGCCAGCCGGCGCCCGCGAAGACCTCGACGGCGGAGGCGAGGACGGGCGCCTCGTGGGGGACGGTGGTGCGCATCAGCAGGCGGCGCACCGGGTCGAGGGCGACCAGGTGGGCCGAGACGCGGAAGCCCGTGCCGGGTTCGTCGACGGCGCTCAGCCAGTCGAAGAAGGTGCAGCCGAGGGTGTCCCGTGCCGTGCGCAGGGCGGCGGTCCAGGACGCGGGCGGTACGTCGACGGTCAGGACCTCGTACGACTCCTCGGCCGTGGCCTCCAGGCCGAAGAGGTCCTCGGCGGGCGCGGGAAGCCAGCCGACCGTGCCGTTCATCGGGCCTCCCCCCTGCCGGTGGCGTCCGTGGCCGGCGGGAGGACGAGGCCGCTGCGCAGGGCCGCCGCCGACGGACGAGCGGAACCGTACCGCTCCTCCAGCGACTCGCGGGCGATCTTCTCCTGGAGCTTGAGGATGCCCTGGAGCAGCGCCTCGGGGCGGGGCGGGCAGCCGGGCACGTAGACGTCGACGGGGATGATCTGGTCGACGCCCTTGGTGACGGAGTACGAGTCCCAGTACGGGCCACCGCAGTTGGAGCAGGCGCCGAAGGAGATGACGTACTTCGGCTCGGGCATCTGTTCGTAGAGGCGCTTGACGGCGGGCGCCATCTTGTCCGTGACCGTGCCGGAGACGACCATCAGGTCGGCTTGGCGGGGGCCCGGCGCGAACGGGATGACACCGAGACGGATGAAGTCGTGCCGGGCCATCGACGCGGCGATGAACTCGATGGCGCAGCAGGCGAGTCCGAAGTTGAAGACCCACAGCGAGTAGCGGCGACCCCAGTTGAGGACGACCTTCATCGGCTCGGGGGCGAGGCGCGCGAGGGCGCCTAGGCGCTTCGGCTCGGGAAGCAGCACGGGCTCCGCGGCGGTGCCGGGCCGCCCCGCGTCCGCGGCAGGCGCCGAAGGAGTCGTTTCCGGCGTCACGTCCATGCCAGGACACCCTTCTTGTATGCGTAGAGCAGGCCCACGGCAAGGAAGCCCAGGAAGATGAACATCTCGACGAGGGTCGTCGCTCCGTATCCGGGGGCGGCGAAGACCGTGGCCCACGGGAAGAGGAAGATCGAGTCGATCGCGAAGATCACGTAGAGGAAGGCGTAGACGTAGTAGCGGACCTGGGTGTGGGCCCAGCCCTCGCCGACGGGGTCGACGCCGCACTCGTAGGTGAGGAGCTTCTCGGGGGTGGGCACGACGGGCCGCAGCAGCCGCCCCGCGCCGAAGGCGACGGCGACGAACAGCACGCCGACGGCGGCGAGCAGTCCGACGACCGAGTAGGACTGGAAGTACTCCGCCGCGATGACGGCGGTCGGTTCGACGGTCGGTTCCCGCACGTCCGTCCCTCGCTCCCCTGGCCTCGACCTCATGGCTGTTCGAGTGGCCTTCCGGCCTCGCGACGTCACGCCATCGTTCGACGATCTGTACGCAACGTGAGTCTAGGGCCTGTTAAAGAGGCGGTAAGCAGCCCATCGAGGCCCGGCGGGGCAGGGGTGGGGTTTTCCCCCGCAGAACGTGGCGGCGCACCTCATGGCGCCGACGCCCGCCGCCGGGCACGCTGGCCCATGTGACCGAACACTTCCCGTCCGCGACCGCGCCGGCGGCCGTCCGAGACACGGACCGTCTGCCGCCGGCCCGGTTCGCCTACGACAGGCACACCTGGAAGGAGATCGCGCATCTCCTGGCGAATCTGCCGGCGTCCCTGCTGGGCTTCGTCTACGTCGTCACCATGCTGTCCGTCGGCGCCTTCCTGACCGTCACGGTGATCGGCTTCCCGCTGCTCGCCGCGGGTCTGCTGGGCGCCCGGCAGCTCGGCAGGCTGGAGCGGGCCCGGGCCCGCACGCTGCTCGGGGTGCGCGTGGACGAGCCGAGCCCGCTGCCACGCCGGGGCGCGGGCGGCTTCCTCCCCAGGCTGTGGATGGCGCTGAAGGACCCGGTGGGCTGGCGGACCGCCCTGTACGACTTCATCCGGCTGCCCTGGGGCATCCTCACCTTCACGCTCACGCTGACCTCGCTGTTCGTACTGTGGCCGGTGCTGCCGTTCATCGCGCGGGGCCTGGCCAACGCGGACCGGGCGATGGTGCGCGCGCTGCTGTCGCCCTCCGACGAGCTGGAGCGGCGGATCGCCGAGCTGGAGTCCGACCGGGGGGTCGTGGTCGACACGGCCGCCGCCGATCTGCGGCGCATCGAGCGCGATCTGCACGACGGGGCGCAGGCCCGCCTGGTCAACCTGGCCATGGGCCTCGGTCTGGCCAAGGAGAAGCTGCTGGAGGACCCCGAGTACGCGGCGGCGATGGTCGACGAGGCGCACGGCGAGGTGAAGCTGGCGCTCCAGGAGCTGCGGGACCTGGCGCGCGGCATCCACCCGGCGGTCCTCACCGACCGCGGCCTGGACGCGGCCCTGTCCTCGGTGGCCTCCCGGTGCACGGTGCCGGTGAAGGTGACCGTCGACCTGGAGGCCAGGCCCGCCGCGGCGATCGAGGGCATCGCCTACTTCACCGTCTCGGAGCTGCTGCAGAACGTCAGCAAGCACAGCGCGGCGAAGTCCGCGTCCGTGGACGTGTGGCGTACCGAGGAACGGCTCCTCATACAGGTCGCCGACGACGGCCGGGGCGGCGCCGCGCTCGACGGCGGTACGGGCATGCGGGGGCTGGCGGAGCGGCTGGGCGCCGTCGACGGGCTGTTCGTCGTCGACTCCCCGGCGGGCGGCCCCACGGTCGTCACCGCGGAACTGCCCTGGCGGGACCGGCAGCGCTGAGGGCGGGACCCGCGAGGCGGGGGTAGGGAAAACCCCCCGCCCAAGATGCCGACGGCCTCCATGGTCCGCGGCTCCCGGGTCCAGCAGGGTGGGACCACGACAGACACGGCAGACCGACAGGAACGGGGACCACGCCCATGGCCACGGAGTACGGGCACGGCTACGGACGCCCGAGGGCGACGTCCGACCGGGGTGCGCGGCGGAGCGCGGGGCGGCGGTCCCGGCTGCCGGCCGGACTGCGGGCGCCTTTCGAGGGCCGCACCTGGCGCGAGTTCGCCTATGTGCTGCTCAGCCTGCCGATCAGCGTGCTGATGTTCACGTACGCCGTGACGATGGTCTCGGTCGGTGCGGGTCTGCTGGTGACGTTCCTCGGGATACCGGTGCTGGCGGCGGGGCTGGCCGGCTGCCGGGGCCTCGGCTCGCTGGAGCGGGCGCGGGCGCGCGGACTGCTCGGGCTCGACGTCGCCGACCCGGAGCCGCTGCGGATGCGCAGGAGCGGGCTGACGGGGTGGATGGGCGCGGTCCTCAAGAGCGGCTCGTCCTGGCGCCACCTGCTGTACTCGGTGCTGCACTTCCCGTGGGCGGTCTTCTCCTTCGTCGTCGCGGTGAACTTCTGGGCGTACGGCTGGGCGCTGCTGACGTATCCGCTCTGGTACTGGGTCTTCCCGATGTACGGCGGCCAGGACGGGTTGCAGCTGTACGGCGACGAGACGCACCGGATCTACCTGGACAACCCGTTCGAGATCACGGTGACGGCGCTGGTGGGGCTGTTGTTCACGCTGGCCACGCCGTGGATCGTGCGGGCCCTCACGCTGGTGGACCGGCTGCTGGTGCACGGGCTGCTCGGACCGTCGCGGCTGGCGACGCGGGTGGTGGAGCTGGAGTCGGACCGGGGGGTCGTGGTCGACACGGCCGCCGCCGATCTGCGGCGCATCGAGCGCGACCTGCACGACGGGGCACAGGCCCGGCTGGTGGCGCTGGCGATGGACCTCGGGCTGGCGAAGGAGAAGCTCGCCGAGGACCCGCGGGCGGCGGCGCGCATGGTGGACGAGGCGCACGGCGAGGTGAAGACGGCTCTCCAGGAGCTGCGGGACCTGGCGCGCGGCATCCACCCGGCGGTCCTCACCGACCGCGGCCTGGACGCGGCGCTCTCCTCGGTGGCCTCCCGGTGCACGGTGCCGGTGCAGGTGGACGTCGACCTGGCGTCACGGCCGGCCCCCGCGACAGAGGGCATCGCCTACTTCACGGTCTCCGAGCTGCTGCAGAACATCAGCAAGCACGCGCGGGCCACCTCGGCGACGGTGGACGTCTGGCGGTCCGAGGACCGGCTCATGCTGCAGGTCACGGACGACGGCGTGGGCGGGGCCGCGGCCGGCGCGGGCAGCGGTTCCGGACTGGCGGGGCTCGCGGAGCGGCTGGACGCGGTGGACGGCATCCTGGTGGTCGACTCCCCCGCGGGCGGCCCGACCCGCGTCACCGCGGAACTGCCCTGGCGCGGCTGAGCCGTCACCGACACATGGAGCAGGCCCCCGCACCCACCCCACCCCCTGGCAAAACCTGGAATGCTTGACGGGTCTTTGGGGCGTAGTCGAGCAACGGGGGGCCGAGGATCGTGGAGGACAGGGTGCGGGTGGTCATCGCCGAGGATTCGGTGCTGCTCAGGGAGGGCCTGACCCGGCTGCTCACCGACCGCGGGCACGACGTCGTCGCCGGCGTCGGTGACGCGGAGGCGTTGATCAAGACCATCGCGGAGCTGGACGCCGAGGGCGCTCTGCCCGACGTCGTGGTCGCCGACGTGCGGATGCCGCCGACGCACACGGACGAGGGCGTCCGGGCGGCGGTGCGGCTGCGCAAGACCCATCCGGGACTCGGCGTGCTGGTGCTGTCCCAGTACGTGGAGGAGCGCTACGCCACCGAACTGCTGGCCGGTTCCAGCCGCGGCGTGGGCTACCTGCTGAAGGACCGGGTGGCCGAGGTGCGGGAGTTCGTGGACGCGGTCGTCCGGGTGGCCCAGGGGGGTACGGCCCTCGACCCGGAGGTCGTGGCGCAACTGCTCGGACGCAGCCGAAAGCAGGACGTGCTCGCGGGGCTCACCCCGAGGGAGCGGGAGGTCCTGGGGCTGATGGCCGAGGGCCGCACCAACTCCGCCATCGCCAAGCAACTGGTGGTGAGCGACGGCGCGGTCGAGAAGCACGTCAGCAACATCTTCCTCAAGCTGGGGCTGTCCCCGAGCGACGGGGACCACCGCCGCGTCCTCGCCGTGCTCACCTATCTGAACTCCTGAGTCCCCGTATCCGCACCGGTCGCAGCGGCCTCGGGGAGGACCCGTACGGCGCATTCGAACGGGATGCGGGGAGCTGCTCGGGCAGGTAATCATCATGCGAATGGCCGAGGGCTGGCGAGCCGTCCAGTCGTAGGGTTGGTGCTGGGAGGACCCTGTGGGGTCGGTCCCCGACAGCGCCTCGAAGGAGGTCCAGTTCAGTGACGAGCCAGGTCAGTAGCCCAGCGGAGCAGGCCGACGGAGCGGTCGTGGGAGAGCAGCGCAAAGCGGCCGGCGTCAAGGACGTCCGCCGTCTCGACCGAGTGATCATCAGGTTCGCGGGGGACTCGGGTGACGGTATGCAGCTCACCGGTGACCGTTTCACCTCGGAGACCGCGTCGTTCGGCAACGACCTGTCGACGTTGCCGAACTTCCCCGCCGAGATCAGGGCGCCCGCCGGGACGCTGCCGGGCGTCTCGTCGTTCCAGCTGCACTTCGCCGACCACGACATCCTCACCCCGGGTGACGCGCCGAACGTGCTCGTGGCGATGAACCCGGCGGCGCTGAAGGCGAACGTGGAGGATCTGCCGCGTGGTGCGGAGATCATCGTCAACACGGACGAGTTCACCAAACGGGCGATGCAGAAGGTCGGCTACGGGACCAACCCGCTGGAGGACGGTTCGCTCGACGGGTACCAGCTGCATCCGGTGCCCCTGACCACGCTGACGGTGCAGGCGCTGAAGGACTTCTCCCTGTCCCGCAAGGAGGCCGAGCGCAGCAAGAACATGTTCGCGCTGGGTCTGCTGTCGTGGATGTACCACCGGCCGACCGAGGGTACGGAGAAGTTCCTGCAGTCGAAGTTCGCGAAGAAGCCGGACATCGCGGCGGCGAACATCGCGGCGTTCCGGGCGGGCTGGAACTTCGGGGAGACCACGGAGGACTTCGCGGTCTCCTACGAGGTCGAGCCGGCCGCGAAGGCGTTCCCGGTGGGCACGTACCGCAACATCTCGGGGAATCTGGCGCTGGCCTACGGGCTGATCGCGGCGAGCAGGCAGGCGGATCTGCCGCTGTTCCTGGGCTCGTACCCGATCACGCCGGCCTCCGACATCCTGCACGAGCTGAGCCGGCACAAGAACTTCGGGGTGCGCACCTTCCAGGCCGAGGACGAGATCGCGGGTGTCGGCGCGGCGCTCGGTGCGGCGTTCGGCGGCTCGCTGGCCGTGACCACCACCTCCGGCCCCGGAGTGGCGCTCAAGAGCGAGACGATCGGGCTGGCGGTGTCGCTGGAGCTGCCGTTGCTGGTGGTGGACATCCAGCGGGGCGGCCCGTCGACGGGTCTGCCGACCAAGACCGAGCAGGCCGATCTGCTGCAGGCGATGTTCGGGCGCAACGGTGAGGCGCCGGTGCCGGTCGTGGCGCCGCGGACCCCGGCGGACTGTTTCGACGCGGCACTGGAGGCGGCGCGGATCGCGCTGACGTACCGCACGCCGGTGTTCCTGCTCTCGGACGGGTACCTCGCCAACGGTTCCGAGCCGTGGCGGATCCCGGAGCTCGACGAGCTGCCGGACCTGACCACGCAGTTCGCGCAGGGCCCGAACCACACGCTGGACGACGGCAGCGAGGCGTTCTGGCCCTACAAGCGGGACCCGCAGACCCTCGCCCGTCCCTGGGCGATCCCGGGCACGCCGGGTCTGGAGCACCGTATCGGCGGCATCGAGAAGCAGGACGGCACCGGGAACATCTCCTACGACCCGGCCAACCACGACTTCATGGTCCGCACCCGGCAGGCGAAGATCGACGGCATCGACGTCCCCGACATCGAGGTCGACGACCCCGCCGACGCGAAGGTCCTGGTCCTGGGCTGGGGGTCCACCTACGGTCCGATCACGGCGGCGGTACGGCGGCTGCGCGCGGCCGGGCTCCCCGTGGCACAGGCGCATCTGCGGCACGTGAACCCGTTCCCGAGGAATCTCGGGGACGTGCTGGCGCGTTTCGACAAGGTGGTGATCCCCGAGATGAACCTCGGTCAGCTCGCCACGCTGATCCGGGCGAAGTACCTGGTGGACGCCCGCTCGTACACCCAGGTCAACGGCATGCCGTTCAAGGCCGAGCAGCTGGCCACGGCGCTGAAGGAGGCCATCGATGGCTGAGACGTCCCTGGAAGGCACCGGCACGATCGAAGCGCTCTCCCTGGTGCCCAAGGCCGCGGGCAGGCAGTCCATGAAGGACTTCAAGACGGACCAGGAGGTCCGCTGGTGCCCCGGCTGCGGTGACTACGCGATCCTCGCCGCGGTCCAGGGCTTCATGCCCGAACTGGGTCTGGCCAGGGAGAACATCGTCTTCGTCTCCGGCATCGGCTGCTCCTCGCGCTTCCCGTACTACATGGACACGTACGGGATGCACTCCATCCACGGCCGCGCCCCCGCCATCGCCACCGGCCTGGCCGCCTCCCGCCGCGACCTGTCCGTCTGGGTCGTCACCGGCGACGGCGACGCGCTCTCCATCGGCGGCAACCACCTCATCCACGCCCTGCGCCGCAACGTCAACCTCAAGATCCTGCTGTTCAACAACCGGATCTACGGGCTGACCAAGGGCCAGTACTCCCCCACCTCCGAGGTCGGCAAGATCACTAAGTCGACCCCCATGGGTTCGCTGGACGCCCCCTTCAACCCGGTGTCCCTGGCCCTGGGCGCGGAGGCCTCCTTCGTCGCCCGCACCGTCGACTCCGACCGCAAACACCTCACCGAGGTCCTGCGTGCCGCGGCCGCCCACCCCGGCACCGCGCTCATCGAGATCTACCAGAACTGCAACATCTTCAACGACGGCGCCTTCGACGCCCTCAAGGACCAGCAGCGGGCCGAGGAGGCGGTCATCCGGCTGGAACACGGCCGTCCGATCCGCTTCGGCGCCGACGCCGCCCGCGGCGTGGTGCGCAACCAGCGGACCGGCGATCTCGAGGTCGTCACCGTGACGCCGGAGAACGAGGAGCAGATCCTCGTGCACGACGCCCACGCCGACTCCCCGACCACCGCCTTCGCCCTCAGCAGGCTCGCCGACCCCGACACCCTGCACCACACCCCGATCGGCGTCTTCCGCGCCGTCGACCGCCCGGTCTACGACGCGGCGATGACCGACCAGCTCGACGCGGCCGTCGAGCAGAACGGCAAGGGCGACCTCGCCGCGCTGCTGGCCGGCGGCGACACCTGGACCGTCGTCGGCTGAACCCGGCCCACGACGCGACACCGGCCCGGGCTCAGGCCCGGGCCTTGTCGTAGGTCTCGCGCGCCTGCTCCACGTCCCCCATCCGCTGCTCCGTCCACAGCGCGAGCGCCCGCACCTGCTCCGCGGCCTCGCGGCCGAGGCCGGTGAGCGAATAGTCGACACGGGGCGGGATCACGGGGTGGGCGTCGCGGTGGACGAGCCCGTCCCGCTCCAGGGTCTGCAGTGTCTGGGTGAGCATCTTCTCGCTGACCTGCCGGATCTCACCGATCGCCCGGCGCAGCTCGCTGAAGCGGTGCGGGCGTTCCAGCAGCCGGATCAGCACCAGTACGCCCCAGCGGCTGGTCACGTGCTCCAGCACCAGCCGGTACGGGCACATCGCCTCACTCTCGGGCTTCCCCGCTCTTTCCGCCATGCCTGTACCTTACTTCAAAGTGGGTACTTTCCCAGAGTTAGTGCCCCTCCTAGGGTGAGTGTCAACCCCCTGACACACGCACTCCGCGGAGGAGCCCACCATGAGCATCGTCGTCACCGGAGCCACCGGACACCTCGGCCACCACGTCGTCGAGCAGCTGCTGCAGAAGGTGCCGGCCGACACGGTCACCGCCGTCGCCCGTGACCCCGAGAAGGCCGCCGGCCTCGCGGAACACGGGGTGCGGATCGCGCTCGCCGACTACAACGCGCCCGCGACCTTCGACGGCCTCTTCGCCGCCGGCGACAAGGTGCTGCTCATCTCCGGCAACGAGTTCGACAAGGGCCGCGTCTCCCAGCACAAGGTCGTGATCGACGCCGCGCGGTCGGCCGGCGTGGCGCTGCTCGCCTACACCAGCGCCCCCGGCGGCCTGACGGCCGCGCTCGCCGACGACCACCGCGCCACCGAGGAACTGGTGCGGGCCTCGGGAGTGCCGTACGTGCTGCTGCGCAACGGCTGGTACCACGAGAACTACACCGAGAACCTCGCCCCGGTCCTGGAGCACGACGCGGTGGTCACCGCCGCCGGTGAGGGCCGGGTCGCCTCCGCCTCGCGTGCCGACTACGCGGCCGCCGCCGTGGCGGTGCTGACGGGGGCGGGCCACGAGAACCGGACCTACGAGCTGAGCGGTGACGAGGCGTGGGGGTTCACGCAGTACGCGGCCGAACTCAGCCGGCAGACCGGCAGGGACATCGCCTGCACCCCGGTTCCGGTCGAGGCCTACCAGGACATCCTGACCGCCGCCGGGCTGCCCGGGCCGCTCGCCGCGATCCTCGCCGGGGTGGACGCGTCCATCGAGAAGGGCGAGCTGGCCGTGCGCACCGGCGACCTCTCCCGCCTGGCCGGACGTCCGACCACCCCGCTCTCCGAGGCCATCGCCACGGCCCTCAAGGGCTGACCCCGCACCACCCTCTCCGCCCGTCATGACCGTATGGCGATACGGCCATGACAGGCGGGGGTGGTCGGCGCTACCTTCGTGCGGTGGGCTGGAGCGCGAAGGAGAAGCCGGTGTCCGGAAAGTCGAGGGGCGAGAGCCGCATAGGCCTGCTGAACGGCTTCGCGGCCTATGGGATGTGGGGGCTCGTCCCCCTGTTCTGGCCGCTGCTGAAGCCCGCAGGCTCGGTGGAGATCCTCGCCCACCGGATGGTGTGGTCGCTCGCCTTCGTCGCCGTCGCGCTGCTGTTCGTACGGCGGTGGGGCTGGGCCGGCGAGCTGCTGCGCCAGCCGCGCCGCCTCGGGCTCGTCACGGTCGCCGCGGCCGTCATCACCGTCAACTGGGGCGTCTACATCTGGGCCGTGAACAACGGCCAGGTGGTCGAGGCGTCCCTCGGCTACTTCATCAACCCGCTGGTCACCATCGCGATGGGCGTGCTGCTGCTGAAGGAACGGCTGCGGCCGGTGCAGTGGGTGGCGGTCGGCGTCGGCTTCGCCGCCGTGGTCGTCCTCACCGTCGGCTACGGCCGCCCGCCGTGGGTCTCGCTGGTCCTCGCCCTCTCCTTCGCCACCTACGGCCTCGTGAAGAAGAAGGTGAACCTCAGCGGCCTGGAGTCGCTCACCGCGGAGACCGCGATCCAGTTCCTGCCCGCGCTCGCCTATCTGCTGTGGCTGAGCGGCCGGGGCGAGTCGACCTTCCACACCGAGGGCATCGGGCACGCGGCCCTGCTCGCCGCGACCGGGCTGGTGACCGCGCTTCCGCTGGTCTGCTTCGGCGCGGCCGCCATCCGTGTGCCCCTGACCACCCTGGGGCTGCTGCAGTACCTGGCCCCGGTGTTCCAGTTCGGGCTGGGCGTCCTCTACTTCCGCGAGGCCATGCCGCCCGAGCGCTGGGCCGGGTTCGCGCTGGTCTGGCTGGCGTTGACGCTGCTCACCTGGGACGCGCTGCGCACCGCGCGCCGGGCGGCCCGCAGGCTGAGGAGCGAGAGGAGGGTGCCGGCCACCACCATCGCGACCGGCACCGTCAGCGCCGCGCGGAACGCGGACAGCGTGCCCTCCGGGCCCGAGTCGGTCGTGGACGCCAGGCCGTAGACGGCGGTCACCGCGGAGATCCCGATCGCCGAGCCGAACTGTGTCGCGGTGTTGAGCAGTCCGCCCGCAAGACCCTGTTCCTCCTCCGCGACACCGTCCGTCGCCGCGATGGTCAGCGGCCCGTACGCCAGCGCGAACGCGGTGCCCGCGATGATCAGCGTCGGGAACATGGCGGCGTACGACCAGTCCATCCCGAGCGGCAGGAACAGCGCGTAGGCGAGCACCGCCAGCACGAAGCCGCCGAGGATCACGCGGGCGTTGCCGAAGCGGGCCACCAGCTTCGGGGTGAGCGTCGGGGCGAGTACGGCGTCGCAGCCCATGACGACCAGGGCGATCGCGGTCTGGAGCGAGGACCAGCCGCGCAGTTCCTGCAGGTAGAGCGTCACCACGAACTGGAAGCCGAAGAAGGCGCCCACGAAGAGCAGCGCGCCGAGATCCGCGCGCACCACGGAGCCGTTGCGCAGGATGCCGAGCCGGACCAGCGGCACCGCGGAGCGCCGCTCGACGGCGACGAAGGTGACCGCGAGCACCAGGGCGGTGCAGGCCGCGACGGCGGTGAGAGGCCAGCCCCGCAGACCGTGTTCCAGCCGTACGACGGTGTACGCGGCCAGCAGCATGGCGCCGGCGGCGGTGACCGCGCCGAGCAGGTCGAACCCGGCCGGCGTGACCGGCCGGGGTGGGGGTGTCCGGGGCAGCAGGCGCACCGCCGCGATCAGCAGGGCCCCCGCCAGCAGCACCGGCGCGAAGAACACCCATCGCCAGCCGATCGACGTGAGCAGCCCGCCGATGACCAGGCCCAGCGAGAAGCCGCCGGCGGCGGTGCCGGCGAAGACCAGCAGGGCCTGATTGCGCTGCGGGCCCTGCGGATACGAGGTGGTGATCAGCGACAGCGCGGCCGGGGTCATGAACGCCGCCGCGACACCGGTGACGAAGCGGGCCACGACCAGCATCCAGCCGTCGGTGGCGAACCCGCCCAGCCCGGAGAAGAGCAGGAAGACCGTCAGCCAGATCAGGAACATCCGGCGGCGTCCGAGCAGGTCCGCGGCGCGCCCGCCGAGCAGGGTGAAGCCGGCGTAGCCGAGGACGTACGCGCTCATCACCCAGGCCGCCGTACCGGTCGACAGCGCGAGGTCGGCCCTGATCGACGGGATCGCGACGGCCATCATCGCGACGTCGATGCCCTCCAGAAAGATCGTTCCGCACAGCACGAGCAACAGAGCCCAGGCGCGGGTGCCCATGGCAACACTCCAGGGGATAGGCAGGGGGCGGTTACCGGACGGAGGGTCGGTTCCCTCTTGTAACCATTGCCAGCCTGCGGCAGCATCGAGAGACATGGAAGTAGGCACTTCTAAGTCACCGAGTAACTGCGAGAGCACCGTGGACCACGGCGACGCCGATCCCTTCCAGTGGGACACCCGCGAGGGCTGCGAGGTACGGCAGATCCTCGACCGGGTCGCGGACAAGTGGTCGCTGCTTGTCATCGCCCTCCTGGAGAACCGCAGACTCCGCTTCACCGAGCTGCGCCGCGAGATCGACGGCGTCAGCCAGCGCATGCTGACGGTCACCCTGCGCCAGCTGGAACGGGACGGCCTGGTCACGCGCACGGTCCACCCCGTCGTACCGCCCCGCGTCGACTACGAGCTCACGCCTCTGGGCGGCACCCTGCACGCCACGATCCAGTCCCTGGTGCGGTGGACGGAGGAGCATCAGCGGGAGATCGCGGCCGCGCGGGCCGCGTACGACGAACGGGAGGCTCAGGGCGCCGCCGGTCTATAACTGGGGGCATGACCGACAAGGCATCCACCACTGTTGTGCACTGGAAGCTCGTCATCGACGCCGACGACCCCCACGCGCAGGCCGACTTCTGGGCCGCCGCGCTGGGCTACGAGGTCGAGGACAACAGCGCCCTGATCGAACGGCTGCTCCAGCTCGGCGCCCTCCCCGTCGCCGCCACCGTGGACTTCCACGGCCGCCCGGCCTTCCGGGACCTGGTCGCCGTACGGCATCCCGACGATCCTCACGAGAAGGAGAGCGGCACCGGGCTGGGGCGGCGGCTGCTGTTCCAGCGCGTGCCCGAGCCCAAGGCCGGCAAGAACCGGCTGCACCTGGACCTGCATCCCGGGGAGGGGCGGCGCGCGGACGAGGTGGAGCGGCTGCGTGGCCTGGGCGCGAGCACGGTGCGGGAGGTCAGGGAGGCCGGCGGTGAATGGGTGGTGATGACGGACCCGGAGGGGAACGAGTTCTGCGTGCACTAGGCCAGGCCGGGGCGCCGGGGGTGCCGGACGGTGCCGGGGGTGCCGGGGGTGCCGGGGGTACCGGAAGGTGCCGGGGGCGCCGGAAGGTGCCGGGGGCGCCGGAAGGTGCCGGGGGTTCCGGGGGTTCCGGGGGTTCCGGGGTTCCGGGGTGCCCGCTCAGTCTCCGGACGCCCTGCCCGCCCGTGCGGTGAGACGGTCCATGCGCGCGTGGGCGGACTCCAGCTCCTCCACGTCCTCGGCGGCCGGACCGCCCTCCGCGGCCAACTCGGTCCACAGGGCGATCAGTTCACGCCCCAGCTCCAGGCCGAGCTCGGGATCGCGTACCGCCCGCCATGCCGTGGCCGCGCTCTGCACGTTCCCGTAGGCGCCCTCCGCGTCCCGCGTGCGGCGGTGACTGCGGGCCACGTCCAGGGAGAGCCGGAAGGCGCGGACCGGTTCGGCCGCCAGGTACGCGACGTACGCGGTGAGTTCCAGCAGCCGGAGCAATTCGGGGTGGTCGGGCGGCAGCGCGGCCGAGGCCTCCGCCAGGGCCTGCTCCGACACGGTCGCCGCGGTGTCTATGTGCCCCGTCTTCACGGCTTCGCCGATACGGGCCGTGGGCTCGGCGAGCAGGGCGGAGGTCGGGAGCGGAGTGACGTCCTGCGGCTCGAGGATGGCTTCGGCGACCGCGTCGAAGCCGCGGGGCGGCGTCGGCTTCGGATCCGGGTCGCGGCCCGCGCCGGAATCCGGCGCGACGAGCGGCTGCGGGTGCGGCCGCGCCTCCATGACGGGCGGCGGCCCGAACTCGCCCAGCGGCTGCGGCTCCTGAATGGCCCGCAGCCGGAACGTCGGCGCGGAGGTGGGCCCGGAGGCCGGCGGAGTACGCAGCGTCTGCGTGACGTTGTCCTCCGGAGGCTGGGCCGCGGGCCACACGGGCTCCTGGGGCGGCCGGGACGGAGGAGCCGCCTGGGGCGGCAGCGGCGGTGCGGCGGGCGACGAGGGGGACACGGCGGCCTGAGCGGTGCTAGGCGCCGACGGCGCGGCGGCCCTCGACCGGCTCGCCGACCCGGGCACGACAGCCTCCGGCTCCGCCGCGCCGGTCGGCACCGGATCCGCCGTGAAACAACTCGACCCGTCCGGGTGAACCTGAAGCGGTACGACGTACCCGATCCGCTCGTCGTGAACGGTGGCGAGGACCGGACGGCCGGTGGAGACGGCGATGCGGTGGAGGTGCTTCAGTACCGTCCGCTGCAGTTCCTCGCCGGGCACGGGAGCGACCGGGACACCACCGATCGAGGCGCTGACGGGCCCATCTGTGCCCGGCCCCGCGCCGGGGACGCGGACGTCGATCACCGCACCCGCACCCTGGTCCTGCTGTTCCCGCGTCTTGTCGCGGCCTGGTCGAGACATCGGTTCCCTCACTCGCCGGCGTCCACGCCTCGGCGGACCCTACCGTCGAGTCTCACCGATTTCGCCCGATACACGCGTCACCGAGGCGTCACAGCATCGTCCCAAGACCCGCGGCCCGACGCCCCACGGGGATCCGATCCCCGCCTCCGCACCCCGGCGGACACTGGACGGCAGCTTTATGCGTATGCATATACTGCACGGGCATTTAATCGTCGTGCGCCGCCTTTACGAGATCCACTGGGGGAACACCATGGACCGACGTTTTCTGTTCGTGCTGGGCAGCAGCCGCAGTGACGGCAACACCGAGATGCTGGCCCGCGCGGCCGCCGATCAACTCCCCGCCGGAGTCGGGCAGCAGTGGATCGACCTCGCCGCGCATCCCTTGCCCGACTTCGAGGACCTCCGTCACGACAGCGACCACGTCCGCCCCACGGAGGGCGACGTCGCACTGCTGCTCGACGCCACGCTCGCCGCGACGGACATCGTGATCGTCTCCCCGCTCTACTGGTACTCGGTGTCCGCGCACGTCAAGCGCTACCTCGACTACTGGTCGGGCTGGCTGCGCACCCCCGGCCTGGACTTCAAGGCGACGCTGGCCGACCGCACGCTCTGGGGCGTCACCGCGCTGGCGCACGAGGAGAGCGAGGTCGCCGACCCGCTGATCGGCACCCTGCGCAACTCGGCCGCGTACATGGGGATGCGCTTCGGCGGAGTCCTGCTCGGCAACGGCAGCAAGCCCGGTGACGTGCTGAAGGACACCGAGGCCCTGGCCCGCGCGAAGTCCTTCTTCGCGCAGGAGGCGCCGCTCGCGCGCTTCCCCTACGAGGCGGCGTAGCCCCTGGGCCCCACGGCTACGCGGTGACGTCCTTCGCCGTGAACCGCGCCCACGCGGCCGAGCCGAACACGGCGGCGTAGAGCGCCTGGAGGCCGAGGTTGCGCCTCAGCTCGTCCCAGAGGACCGGCTCGCGCATCAGGTCGGCGAAGGACAGCCAGTAGTGCGAGAAGAGGTACGGCTGTATCGCGTGCAGCTGGGGTATCTGGTCGAGGATCTGCACCGTGATCAACAGCCCGACGGTCGTCGCCATCGCCGCGACACCGCTGCTGGTCAGCGTCGAGACGAACAGGCCGAGCGCCGCCACGCCGACCAGTGAGGCGGCGACGACCAGGGCGATCAGCAGGGCTCTGGCCAGACCCTCGGCGAAGCCGATCCGTGTGCCCGAGATGGTCGTCAGGTCGCCCAACGGGAACAGCAGCGCCCCGACGGCCAGGGCCGAGACGGCGACCACCATGGTGGCCGCGAGGCAGAAGGCCATCGTGGTGGCGTACTTGGTGAGCAGCAGGCGCGTGCGTCCGGCCGGGGCGACCAGGAGGTACCGCAGGGTGCCGGCGCCGGCCTCACCGGCTATCGCGTCGCCCGCGACGACACCCACGGCCATCGGCAGGAAGAACGGCAGGGTCGCCGCGAGTGCGGTGAAGACGAGGAACAGGCCGTTGTTGGTGATCTGGGTGATGAACGCCGGGCCTCCGCCGCCACCGCCGGGGGAGGAGCCGTCGCTCGTCTCGATCTTCACGGCGATGCCGACCAGCACGGGCACGGCGGCCAGCACGCCGAGCAGCGCGAGGGTGCGCCAGCGCCGGAAGGTGATGCCGAGCTCGCTGCGCAGCAGACCGAAGGTCCACAGCGGGCCGCGGCGCGGCACGGCGGTCTCAGCCCGCGACATCGAAGCCCTCCCCCGTCAGCGCCACGAACGCGTCCTCCAGGGACGCCCGTTCCACCCCGAAGCCACGGACCCGCACGCCGGCCTCGACCAACGCGGCGTTCAGTTCCGCGAGTTCCCCCTCGGGCGGCTCCCCCGTCACCCGGTCCTCGCTGACCGACAGATCGCCGACCCCGCGCTCCTTCAGCACCCGGGCCGCGTCCCCCGTGTCCGGCGTGGTCACCACCAGCCGGCCCTGCGTGCCCGCCGCCAGGTCCGCCACCGCGCCCTGGGTGATCAGCCGGCCCTGCGCCATCACCGCGGCGTGCGTGCAGACCTGCTCGATCTCGTCGAGCAGGTGGGAGGAGAGGAACACGGTCGTGCCGTCGGAGGCCAGCTCCCGCACGAGGGAGCGGATTTCGCGCATGCCCTGCGGATCGAGCCCGTTGGTCGGCTCGTCCAGGACGAGCAGCCGACGCGGCTGGAGCAGGGCGGCCGCGAGGCCCAGCCGCTGCTTCATGCCCAGCGAGTAGGCCTTCGCCTTCTTGCCCGAGGCCGCCGCCAGACCCACCCGGTCCAGTGCCGCCGCGACGCGGGCGCGCCGGGTGCGGGGGTCGGCGGACGGGTCCGCGGAGTCGTAGCGCAGGAGGTTGTCGCGGCCGGAGAGGAAGCCGTACAGGGCCGGGCCCTCGATCAGGGCACCCACGTGCGGGAGCACGGCGCGCGTGGCGCGGGGCATGGGACGTCCCAGCACGTGCGCCGTGCCCGACGTGGGCTCGATCAGACCCATCAGCATGCGGATGGTGGTGGTCTTGCCGGAGCCGTTCGGACCGAGGAAGCCGAAGACGCTGCCCGCCGGGACGGTCAGGTCGAGACCGTCGACGGCGAGCTGCCCACCGCGGTAGCGCTTGGTGAGCGCGCGGGTGTGGATGATGCCCTCACCCGCGGCCTCCCGCCGCGAACCCGTGACGGACGTGTCGTCCATGCGGCCCCTCGATGCGTCGTCCCCGTACCGAACCCGCGCCGGCACCGAACCCCGGGCACGGCGCCCGGAGTCGGTGCCCGGAGTCGGTGCCCGCCCGCGGTCTACTTCGCGGAGTCGGCCGCCTTCACCAGCGCGTCCTTGGTGACCGCGCCGACGTAGACCTTGCCGTCGTCCGTGATCAGCGCGTTGACCAGGCGGGTCTTGAAGACCGTGCCCGAGCCGAACGTGCCGTTCACCTCGTCGCCGAGGGAGCCCAGGAAGCCACCCGCGGCGCCCAGCTCGCCCATGTCACCGCGCCCGGCGCCGGAGGCCGCGCCCTCGGCCCCGGAGTCGAGGACGGCGACGGAGGTCCAGCCCTCGCCGATGACGTTCAGCCCTTCGAGGCCCTTGGCGAGGTCCTCCTCCTCCGGCCGCTGCGAGGAGTGCTCCGGCGCCTCCACGCTGCCCTCCTCGGTCACCTTCGCGCCCTTGGGCGGGGTGAAGTCGAAGGTCGACGCGGCGGGCTTGGCGAAGCTGACCTGCGTGAAGCCCGCGTCCACCACGGCGGCGCCACCGCTCGCCGGGGTCAGCGTGAACTTCAGCGGCATCCCGGTCTCGGCGTCCACCGCGACGCTTATCGCGCCCACCGTGGAGCCGGACTGCTTCGGCTCGATCAGCAGCTTGTAGGCGTCCCGGCCGGCCACCTGGGCGGTGCCGTCGACGGTCACGGACGTGGTGTCGTCGACCGCCTTCAGCGCCTCCTCGGTCATCCCCTTGGGTGTGGCCGGGGTCTCGTCCGCGCCCCGCTCGCCCCGCTCGACGCCCTCGTCCGAGGTGCCGTGGTAGACCTCGTTGGACGCGCTGTCGTAGCCCCAGACGTCCTTGCCGTTGTGGATCAGGCTGTACTCGGCGGCGTTCTCCAGCAGCGACAGCTTCTGCCTGTCGGGGCCGTCGGCGGCGACGCGCAGGGTGTGCGTGCCGGTGGCCAGCTCGGTCAGCTTCGCCGACGGGTCGGCGGAGGAGCCCTCGCCGCCGCCGGACGGGGTGGCGCCTGACATCAGGTCACCCTCGAGGCCTCCCAGGTCGGGCAGTCCCAGGTCGGTGCTGATCTTCACCGTGCCGGACAGCTGCTCCACGTCCGACGCGGCGATCTTCTCCAGGAGTTCCTCGGCGGTGATCTTCGGCAGGTCGGGGCTGCCGGAGTCGGCCAGGGCGGGGACGAGCCCGATGGTGCCCGCCGCCAATCCCAGGACCGCCGCCGGGACGACGTACCGGGCGGCCTTGCGCCGCCGTGCCGCGCGCAGTTCGTCCGCGTCGGCCACGGCCGTGGTGTCGTCGGATTCGTACGGTGCCATGTGTGCCTTACCTCCGTCGTCGGCGGCGGCTGCCTCGTCGCGTCCTCGCAGGGGTCCCACCCTGAGCCGCCATTCTCACCCGGATCGGTGAGGAGTGGTGTGTTCCCGTGTTCTCCATCTGACCAAATCAGGCGGCAAGATGCGTCAGACCCGGGAGCCAACTCCGCGTACTGCTGGGGTATGACACGACACGACGGCATCACCCCCTACCCGTAGGGGTACGAGGGGAGCCCCGAGTACTACGGGGGTAGCGAGGGCCGGACGAGCGCCCCGCGAAGCCGGCACGGCCCCCACCGGCCCGAAGACCGGCCGGCCGGCCCATCGGCCCCCGGACCGGTCCGACGGCAGAGACCGGGCAGACGACCGGAGCCGGGTCCGACGGCCGGCCCATCGGCCCCCGGACCGATCGGGGCAGGGACCAGAGCCGGACCGGCAGTCCGAGCCGGGCAGGCCCGAAATCGGCCCCAAGGCCGAACCGGGACGGGCGGCCGAAGCCGTCGGACCACCAAGGCACGGCGGACGGCCGAAGCCGTCGGACCACCAAGGCACGGCGGACGGCCGAAGCCGTCGGACCGCTATCCCGCCCGGTGCACCACGGCGTCGCACAGTTCCGTCAGCGCCGTCTTCGCGTCGCACTCGGGCAGCGGGGCGAGTGCCGCCCGCGCCTCCTGCGCGAACCGGACGGTGTCGCGCCGCGCCTGCTCCAGCGCCGGATGCGCCCGGAGCGCGGCCAGCGCCTCCGCGTGCCGCGCGTCGTCGGAGAGGTCGGAGGCGAGCAGCTCGCACAGCGCGACGTCCTCCGCCAGCCCGAGCCGGTCGGCCCGCTCGCGCAGCCGCAGCACGGGCATCGTCGGGATGCCCTCCCGCAGGTCCGTGCCCGGCGTCTTGCCCGACTCGTGCGAGTCGGAGGCGATGTCCAGCACGTCGTCGGCGAGCTGGAAGGCGACGCCCAGGCGCTCGCCGTACTGGGTGAGCACGTCCACCACCGACTCGTCGGCCCCGGACATCATCGCGCCGAACCGGCACGACACCGCCACCAGGGAACCCGTCTTGCCGGCGAGCACGTCGAGGTAGTGCTCGACCGGGTCCCGCCCGTCCGACGCCCCCGCGGTCTCCAGGATCTGACCGGTCACCAGCCGTTCGAACGCCTCGGCCTGCACCCGGACCGCCTCGGGACCGAGGTCCGCCAGGATGTGCGAGGCGCGGGCGAACAGGAAGTCACCGGTCAGGACGGCCACGGAGTTGCCCCAGCGGACGTTCGCGCTCGGCACCCCGCGGCGCACCGCGGCCTCGTCCATCACGTCGTCGTGGTACAGCGTCGCGAGATGCGTCAGCTCCACGACCACCGCGGAGGGCACGATTCCGGGTGCGTACGGGTCGCCGAACCGGGCGGCCAGCATCACGAGCAGCGGCCGGAACCGCTTCCCGCCGGCCCGCACCAGATGCTGCGCGGCCTCCGTGATGAAGGGGACCTCGCTCTTGGTGGCTTCGAGCAACCCTTCCTCGACAGCCGCCAATCCGGCCTGGACATCGGCTTCCAGAGCCTGGTCCCGCACGCTCAGCCCGAACGGCCCGACGACGGTCACGAGGGGTCTCCTGTCTGCTGGTGTCTACTGGCGATTACGCGGAATGTCGATAGGTCGCTGCCTTCACTCAAGTCAGCGTATCCGGTCACGTTTCGATCACCGAGGCCGCCCACCGTTACACCTCAGGCGGTATCGGATCACTGCGGGTATGTTTTTGATCAGTTGATATGAGCAGGTATTTACCGACTTAGCCGGAAGAGGTGCCCCTTGCCCCGCAGCGCCGTCGACACCGGCCCCGAGGTCCGCCCCCTGACCCCCGGCCGCCGTCACCCGGCCGGCCGCAAGCGCGCGGCGAAGTCCGCGCCCGCCGCCCCGGCGGCGACGACCTCCGCGTCCTGGCCGCGCCGCGCTCCGCGTGCGGTCCGCTGAAGCCCTCCCAGGGGTCACGCCCATGCACATCCGTACGTCCTTCCCCTACGAGACGACTCACGAGGACCTCCGTATCCCGCTGCCCGACGGGACCCGGTTGTACGCGCGCGTGTGGCGCCCGATCACCGACGAACCCGTGCCCGCGCTCCTGGAGTACCTCCCGTACCGCCTGACCGACTGGACCGCGCCCCGCGACCACCAGCGCCACCCCTGGTACGCCGGCCACGGCTACGCCTCCGTCCGCGTCGACGTGCGCGGGCACGGCAACAGCGAGGGCACGCCGACGGAGGAGTACTCGGCGACGGAGCTGGGCGACGGCGTCGAGGTGGTGAACTGGCTGGCCGCGCAGGCCTGGTGCGACGGCAAGGTGGGCATGTTCGGCATCTCCTGGGGCGGATTCACCTCCCTGCGGATCGCGGCCCTCGCGCCCGGGCCGCTCAAGGCGGTCGTCAGCGTCTGCTCCCCGGACGACCGTTACGACAACGACGGGCACTACCTGGGAGGTTCCGTCCTGGCGGCGGACATGCACGCACGGGCGGCGACCCTGCTCGCCTTCGCCTGCCGGCCACCCGATCCGCGGTACGTCGGCGACGCCTGGCGGGACATGTGGCTGCGGCGCCTCGAAGAGGTCGAGCCCCTCATCCACACCTGGCTCGGCCACCAGGTGCGCGACGAGCACCGGCGGGCCGGCGGTGCCGTCGACGACTACGGCGCGGTCGAGGCCGCCGTGCTCGCGGTGGGCGGCTGGCACGACCCGTACCGCGACACCGTGCTCCGTCTGGTCGAGCGCCTTCCGGCCGACCGTGTGCGCGGCCTGATCGGGCCCTGGTCGCACCAGTACCCCGACCGCGACCTGCCGCCCGGCCCGGCGATCGGCTTCCTCCAGGAGACCCTGCGCTGGTGGGACCACTGGCTCAAGGGCAAGGACACCGGGGCCATGAGCGAACCCCTGCTGCGGTCGTACGTGATGGACGCGCATCCCCCGGCGCCCCGGTACGGGACGCTGCCCGGCCGCTGGACCGGTGAGCCCGCCTGGCCCTCCCCCCATGTGACGACGGTCACGTACGCCCTCCAGGGCGCGCCCGTACTCGTCCGGTCACCCCAGCACACGGGCGTCGACGCGGGGCGCTTCCTCCCGTTCGGCAGGGAGGCCGACCTGCCGCCGGACCAGCGGGAGGAGGACGCGCGCGGGGCGAGCTTCGACTTCGCGGTGGCGCGCGAGACCTGGGTACTGGGGCGGCCACGGGTGCGGCTGCGGCTGACCTCGCAGGTGCCGCGCGGGCAGGTGGTCGCGCGCGTGTGCGACGTGACACCGGACGGCTCCTCGACGCTGGTGACGCGGGGGGTGCTGAACCTGTCGGCGCGCGAGGGGCGGGGCCGGGCCGTGCCGTGGACCCCGGGGACCACCGAGGACGTCACCGTCGAGCTAGACGGCATCGGATACGCCTTCCCGCCCGGCCACCGCATCCGCCTCTCCCTCGCCTCCGCGTACTGGCCCTGGATCTGGCCCCAGCCGGACTCGGCGGCCGGCTTCACCGTGGATCCGGCCGGCAGCACTCTCGAACTGCCGGTACGCGCGCGTACCGCGGTCCCGTCCCCCACGTTCGAGGAACCGGAGCAGTCCGCACCCCTCGGCGCCGCCGAGGCGGCCACCCTCGACGAACCGCATCCCGAGCGCCTGGTGGTGCGGGACGTGGCCAAGGGCGAGTGGCGGCTGGAGGTCCGTCCGGACCACGGCGACCTGCGCGCGTACCCCGACGGGCTGGAGCTCACCGAGGACACGCTGGAGACGTACACGGTCCGTGAGGCCGATCCGCTGTCCGCCCGCACCCGCTCGGACCGGACGATCCGGCTGCACCGCCCGGAGCTCGCCTGGGACACGACGGTCCGCACGCGTGCGGAGATCACCTGCACCGCGGAGGAGTTTTTGACCTCAAATGAGGCGATTTGCACCTATGGCACCGAGGTGGTCTTTCATCGCACATGGGAGAAGCGCGTTCCACGGACCGCCGGTTGACTAGGACTTGGGCCTATTGCCCGATTTGCCATTCTTCTGCCCGCACGTGAGTTGGCTCACTCGGGCGTCTTCACGAGTCCCTTACACGACTGCCGCGATCCGCCTTTGCGCACGGCCGAGTTGACTCTTTTCGGCTGCAAAGGATCACGAGCGGTCAAGTCGCCTTTCGAAGATCAAATCCCGCGATAGGTGAAACGACCTCTTGTTTCGGACATGTGCTCTCGCATACGTTCCGGGCGAGTCGGGCGGAACGCCGAATCCTGCCGCCGCCCGCGCCACCCATGACGGACTCACTCACCGCACGGCAGGAGCGGGGGACCCAGGTAGGCCGCCGGACCGGACGCCGCACACCACGGCACACCGGAACGGCTCGGGGTGAAGTCGCACTCGCAAGAGGCGGCCGGGCAGCTCCCCGCCCGAACCCGACAGCTCACCTCGCAGGCGCCGGAGAGGACAGTCCCCATGACTGCAAACGGTCAGATCAGTCGTACCCGCACTGCCCGCATCGCCCGCAGGCTCGCCCTCGCAGGCACCGGCGCCGCCGTACTCGCCCTGCCGCTGATCGGCGCCACCAGCGCCTCCGCGGCCGCGCCCACGGCCATGCCCTCGACCGTCAAGTACTACACGAACAACCTCGACGGCTGGATCCGCCAGTCCCTCGACGTCATGGCGCAGAACGGCATTCCCGGGTCGTACAACGGCATCTACCGCAACATCATGCGCGAGTCGTCCGGCAACCCGAAGGCCATCAACAACTGGGACTCCAACGCCGCCAAGGGCACCCCGTCCAAGGGCCTGCTCCAGGTCATCGACCCCACCTTCGAGGCCTACCACGTGACCGGCACGGCGTACGACCCGTACGACCCGGTCGCCAACATCACCGCCGCCTGCAACTACGCGGCCGACCGCTACGGCTCCATCGACAACGTCTTCGGCCCGTACTGAGCCTCGGCCAGCAGCCGTTCGAGGACGACGGCGATGCCGTCGTCCTCGTTCGACAGGGTGATCTCGTCGGCCACCGCCTTGAGCTCGGGGTGGGCGTTGGCCATGGCCACGCCGTACGCGGCCCAGTCGAACATGGGGATGTCGTTGGGCATGTCCCCGAAGGCGATGGTCCGCTCCGGGCTCAGGCCCAGGTGCCGGGCCGCCAGCGCCAGCCCCGTCGCCTTGGTGATGCCGCACGGCTGAAGCTCGACCGTCCCCGGCCCCGACATGGTGACGGTCGCGAGCGAGCCGACCACCGCGCGGGCCACCGCCGCCAACTCGTCGTCCGACAGCGACGGATGGCGCAGCAGCACCTTGCTGATCGGCGCGCACCACAGGTCCTCGCGACGATCGATCCGCACCGCGGGCAGCGTGGGGTGCGGCATCAGATAGCCCGGCTCGATGAGGGTGAGCCCGTCGACGCCGTCCTGGTCGACGGCCGCGTACACCTGGCCGACCTCGGCCTCGATCTTGCCGAGCGCCGTCTCGGCCAGCTCCCGGTCCAGCGTGACGGACCACAGCAGACGATCCGCGCCGACGTCGTACAGCTGGGCGCCCTGGCCGCACACCGCGAGCCCGCCGCCGAGGATCTCCAGCAGCGGCCGTACCCGCGGCGCCGGCCGGCCGGTCACCACCAGATGCCGGGCCCCGGTCGCCGAGACCCGCGCGAGCGCGGCGAGCGAGCGGTCGGAGACCGTGTCGTCGCCGCGGAGCAGCGTTCCGTCCAGGTCAGTGGCGATGAGGGCGTAGTCGGTGCGCGCGTACTCGGTGCGCGCGGCATATGCGGTGGGTGCGGCCATGATCAGAGAATACGGACACCGGACCCCCACCGTTCATTCCCAACTACCTTCCCACTGTCCGCTTTTCACCCCCACGTGGTGCCCGCCGGCTCCTTGATCGTGGTGTTGACGCGGTTGAACAGGTTCGTCAGGGAGACGGCCAGGATCAGCGCCGACAGTTCCCTCTCGTCGAAGTGGTCGGCGACCTCGTCCCACAAGCCGTCCGGAACCGCCTCCTCGGACCGGTCCGCCAGCCGCGTCACGGTCTCCGCGAGGGTCAGCGCGGTGCGCTCGGCGTCGCTGTAGAAAGGCGCGTGCCGCCAGGCGGCGACCGAGGCGATGCGCTCCTCGCTTGCGCCCGCTTTACGCAGATTGTCCACATGTCCGTGGACGCAGGCGCCGCAGCCGTTGATCTGGCTGACCCGCAGCCCGACCAGTTCCGCGACCTCCCGGTCCAGCCCGCTCTCCCCGATGGCCTGGAGGAGCGCCCCGACGCCCTTCAGCGCGCCCGGGAGGACGTACGCCGGGTTCGTCATCCGTGCCTGCATGGTGGTGCCTCCTGTTGTCAGTGACCGGTGCGATCCTTGCCTTCACCGCACTGACGGATCGGGGGCGGTCGTTGTGACGGATCGACGGGACGGATCTTCTGTCCGGCGGCGCGCTACACCTTTCGGGACATTCGGAATCTTTCCGGCCTGTCGGACACTGCCCAAGACAGGTGCCGCCGCCGTAACGTGATCCGCGACCGCATGGACCGCGCGTACGAAAGTGAGGCAGCACCCCATGCCCCCCTTCGATGTCCCCGAGGGCGACCCCTTCGGTCCGCACAACCTTCCGTACGGCGTGTTCTCGCCCGCCGGGTCCGCCGAACGGACCGTGGGCGTCCGTCTCGGCGACCACGTCCTCGACGCCGGCGCGGCGGCACTGGCGCTCGGCTCCCCGTACGCCGAACTGCTGGCCCGCCCGACCCTGGGCCCGCTGCTCGCCGCGGGCCGCACGGCCTGGTCCGACGTCCGGCGCGCACTGACGGCCTGGGTCACCGTGCCGTCCCACCGCGAGTCCCTCGCGCCCCTGATGCACCCGCTGTCCTCGGTGACCCTGCACCTGCCCTTCGAGGTCGCGGACTACGTCGACTTCTACGCGTCCGAGAACCACGCACGCAACGTCGGCCAGATCTTCCGCCCCGACGCCGCGGACTCCCTGACGCCCAACTGGAAGCACCTGCCGATCGGTTACCACGGCCGCGCCGGCACCGTCGTCGTCTCCGGCACCGACGTCGTCCGCCCCAGCGGCCAGCGCAAGGCCCCGGCCGACGCCGAACCGGTCTTCGGCACGTCCGTCCGCCTGGACATCGAGGCCGAGGTCGGCTTCGTGGTCGGCGTCCCCTCGGCGATGGGCACGCCCGTGCCGCTGTCCGGCTTCCGCGACCACGTGTTCGGGCTGTGCCTCCTCAACGACTGGTCCGCCCGCGACATCCAGGCCTGGGAGTACGTCCCCCTCGGCCCCTTCCTCGGCAAGTCCTTCGCCACCTCGGTGTCGGCCTGGATCACCCCGCTGGACGCCCTGGACGAGGCGCGGGTGGCCCCGCCCGCGCGGACGCACCCCCTGCTGCCCTACCTGGACGACACCGAGGAGGAGCCCGGCGGCTACGACCTGCGGATCTCCGTCGCCCTCAACGGCCACGTCGTCGCGGAACCGCCCTTCTCCACCATGTACTGGACGGCGGCCCAGCAACTGGCCCACATGACCGTCAATGGCGCCTCCCTGCGCACCGGCGACCTCTACGGCTCGGGCACGGTCAGCGGCCCCGGCGAGGGCGAGCGCGGCTCGCTCCTGGAGCTGACCTGGAACGGCCGCGACGTCATCGAACTGCCCGACGGCAAGCGCACGTTCCTGGAGGACGGCGACGTCGTGACGATGACGGCCTGGGCTCCGGGCGCGGGTGGCGTGCGCGTGGGGCTCGGCGAGGTGACGGGACGCGTCGTGGCGGAGTGAGGTTTCCACGACAGCGGCGGCTTCGGCGCTGACCGCGACCGCCCGTCACCGTCATACTGACGGCGGGCGGTGCGGTCTGCGGCGCGGGCCTGTGCGGCATGCGGCGTACGCCGTACGCCTTGAGATACGTACCGCACCACACCGCACCGCACCGCACCGACCAGCACCGACCCCAAGCCGCCCCCTCCCGACCAGGATCCGGAGCCCGTGGCATGACCGTCTGCCTGCTCCTGCTGAGCGTCGTCGCCTTGGCCGCCGCCGTACCGGCCCCGGGTGCGCTGGTGCGCGCCGCGTGGCCCGAACGGGAGCCCGTCGTGGGGCTGTGGGTGTGGCAGTGCCTGGTCGCCACGGTGCTGCTGTGCTGTCTGACCGCGCTGGTCCTGGGCGCGGCGGCCGTCTTCCAGACGGTGCGTGACCAGGTCTTCGCGCCCGCCCCGCCGCGCGTTGCCGCCGCCTACGACCTGTCGGCGGCGCCTCCTTGGGCCGCCGCGCTGACCCTGCTGCTGGCCTGCGGTGCCGCGTGGACCACGGCGATGCTGGTGCGCGAGCTGTTCGAGGCCAGGCGGCGTCGCGGCCGGGCCCGCGCACACCTCCGGGAACGCGCCCCCGACCTGCCCGCGGGCCTGCCCGCCGCCCGGGGGCCGCTGCTGGTCCTGGAGGACGAGTACCCCGACGCCTGGTGGATGCCGGGCAGCCCGCCCCAGTTGATCGTCACGACCGGGGCACTGCACCGACTCACCGACCATCAGCTCGATGCCGTCCTCACCCACGAGCGCGGCCACGCCCGCGCCCGTCACGACTGGCTGCTGCACCTGTCCACCGCGCTCGCCACCGGGTTCCCGCGCGTCCCCCTCTTCGCCCACTTCTGCGACCAGACGCACCGCCTGGTCGAACTCTCCGCCGACGACACGGCCTCCCGCCGCTGCGGCCACCTGACCACCGCGCTGGCCCTGATCGAACTCAACCAGCACCGGGGGGTCCTCTCCTGCGCCTCCAGCCATCGCCTGCTCGGTGAACGCGTGGACCGCCTCCTGGAGCCGCCCGCCCGGCTCGACCGCCGGCACCGGGCCCTGACGACGACCGCGGCGGCTCTGGTGCCGCTGCTGCCCCTGCTGATCACGTTCGCTCCCGGGCTGACCGCACTCTCCTGACGACGCGCGCCCCCTGTCCCCGGTGGTGGGCCCCAAGCGGCGGCCGGGGTGGCAGAACCGGCCGTGTCACCGGCGAATCCCCAGCTCAGCGGCGCTTGTCCCGGTCCGCGGACTGGCGCAACACTTCCGCAACACCTCTATCCCTACCGGATCGGTATGGTTCGAGCCATGCCACCGACCGACCGCATCCGGGACCACGCCGGCCACGGCGCGACCACCGTCGCCGCCCACCGCGCGCGGCGCCGGCTGCGCGCCGACCGGGCCCGGCAACTGGCCGACCTGCTCCGCCGCCAACTCCTGTCCGACGCCTTCCCCGGCGGCACGCTCCCGCACGAGTCGACCCTCGCCGAGGAGTACGGCGCCACCCGCAACACCGTCCGCCAGGCGCTCGACCTGCTGCGCGCCGAGGGACTCGTGGCACGCCAACCCGGCGTGGGCACCGTGGTCGTGGCCCGTAAGTACCCCCACGGCCTCGACCGGTTGCTGGGCCTCGCGGAGACCCTGCGGGAACACGGCCGGGTCACCAACGAGGTCCGCACGATGGGACCCGCCCCGGCACCCGCGCCCGTCGCCGAACGCCTGAAGGTCCCGCCCGGCACCGATGTGCTCTACATCGAGCGCCTGCGGCGGCTGAACGGCCTCCCGCTCTCCCTCGACCTCACCTACGTCCCCCTCGACATCGGTACCGGACTGCTGGGCGCCGACCTGGAGAACACGGATGTGTTCCGCCTCCTGGAGGCACTCGCGGGCCGGCCGCTCGGCCACGCCGAGATCACCCTGGAGGCGGTCAGCGCGGACGCCCACTCCGCCGCCGTCCTGGAGGCCCCGCGCGGCGCCGCCGTGCTGATGCTGGAACGCCTCACCCACCTCGCCGACGGCCGCCCGGTCGACCTGGAGTTCATCCGCTTCCGCGGCGACCGCATCACGATGAGCGGTGTTCTCCACCGGTCCCTCTGACCCGCACCGCGCTCCGTTTCCCCAGACCCGCCCCTCTTCGCAGGACCTCCCTGGAGACAGCCATGCCTCTGGCGCCCCAGCGGGCCGACGTGCCCGTGACCATCGACGAGTCCCTGTGCATCGACGGCTGCACCCTCTGCGTGGACATGTGCCCGCTGGACTCCCTCGCCATCGACGAGAGCAACGGCAAGGCCTACATGCACGTCGACGAGTGCTGGTACTGCGGCCCGTGCGCGGCCCGCTGTCCCACCGGAGCCGTCACGGTCAACATGCCCTATCTGCTCCGGTGAGAGGTCCCGACTCCCATGAAACGCACAGCAGTCGCCGCGTCCGCCGCCCTTCTGGCCGCCTCCCTGACGGCCTGCGGCGGCAGCGCCGGGGCCGGTGACGGCTCGACGGTCACCGTCACCGTCGGCTACCAGTCGAAGACGATCAACACCGTCACCGCCGGCACCCTGCTCCGTTCGCTCGGCTCCTTCGAGAGACAGCTGAACGCCCTCGGTGACGGCGTCACCTACAAGGTGGACTGGCAGGACTACGCCACCGGCGCCCCGATCACCGCCCAGATGACCGCCGGGAAGATCGACATCGGCTCGATGGGCGACTTCCCGCTGCTGATCAACGCGGCCCGCGGACAGCAGCTCGACCGCCCCACCCGTCTGGTCTCGGTCACCGGCTACAACCTCCGCGGCGGCCTCAACACCATCGTCACCGCACCGGACTCGCACCTGAGCTCGCTCAAGGACCTGAAGGGCAAGCGGGTCTCCACCAGCGTCGGTTCAGCCGCCGACGGCACCCTGATCCGGGCCCTGCAACGCGCCGGCCTCGACCCCGGCAAGGACGTGGAGAAGCTCAACCAGCAGCCCGCCGTGGGCGCCTCCGCCCTCGCCGCGGGCAGCGCGGACGCCGTGTCGCAGTTCGTCGCCTGGCCGGGCCTGCTCGCCCACCAGGGCAAGGCGAAGGCCCTGTACGACGGCGCGCAACTGAACCTCCCCACCTTTCACGGCGTCACCGCCCGCGAGGACTTCGCGACCCGGCGCCCGGCCGTACTGGAGGCGTTCCTCAAGGCCCAGGCGGAGGCGACCGACTACCTCAACGACCATCCCGTGACCGCCGCCGAGAAGGTCGCGCAGGCCACCGGGCTGCCCGCCGAGGTCGTCTACCTGTACAACGGCGCGCACGGCATCGCCACCTTCGACCCTGCCCTCAAGCCCCGGCTCGTCGCCGCCCTGGAGCAGGACGTGGCGATCCTGAAGTCCACGGGACTGACCGGCGACGTGGACGTGGACGCCTTCGTCGACGACCGGTACGTGAAGCGGGCACTGGGGGCCTCCTACGCCGCCCGCCTCGCCGCGACACCCCCGCAGGCCGCCGGCGAGGTGTGGCACGAGGGTGCCGACAAGACCCGTACCTTCGCCTCCCCCACCGAGCTGCTGCGTCACGTCTCCCGGCACGGGGACGCCGTCCGCGCCGCCTATGTCCCCGACGCCACCACCGGCACCCTGTGGTTCGCCGACAAGGCGGTCTGGGTGGCCGACGGCACGAGGCTGCTGCCCTTCGTCGCCCCGGAGACCGCGCGAGCCCACGTCGCCCGGCACGACGGCGCGCGGCTCGTCACGTACGCCGCCGCGCTGGAGCGCGCCTCGTGACCCGGTACGCGCTGCGCGCGCTCTCGCCGGTCGCGGCCCTCGGTCTGTGGCAGCTGCTGACCAGCCTCGACGTGGACCTGTGGCTGCGCTTCTCGCAGTTCCCCACCGTCACCGACGTGGCCCGCGCCTTCAGCGACCGGCTGGCGGGCCCGGACTACTGGACGGATCTCACCGACAGCCTCACCCGGATCCTCACCGGTTTCCTCTTCGCCGCCGTCCTCGGGGTGGCCGCGGGCGTGCTCGTGGCCCGGTCGAGGCTCGCCGAGGACCTGCTCGGCCCGTTGCTGGAAGTCGTCCGCCCGGTCCCCGCCATCGCCCTCGTGCCCGTCGCGATCCTCCTCTTCCCTTCCAACGAACAGGGCATCGTCTTCATCACCTGCACCGCGGCCTTCTTCCCGGTCCTGGTCTCCACACGGCACGCGGTGCGCGCGCTCACCCCGGTGTGGGAGGAGGCGGTGCGCACCATGGGCGGCGGCCGGTGGCGGATCCTGGGGTCCGTCGTGCTGCCGGGTGCCCTGCCCGGCGTCTTCGGCGGACTGTCCGTCGGCATCGGCGTGTCCTGGATCTGCGTGATCTCCGCCGAGATGATCTCCGGCCAGTACGGCGTCGGTTACCGCACCTGGCAGGACTACACGGTCGTCGACTACCCGGGTGTGTTCGTCGGCATGGTCACCATCGGCGTGCTCGGCTGGGTCACCTCCACGGCCGTGGAACTGGTGGGGCGCCGCCTCACCGGCTGGCTGCCGCGGACCTCCTACGACCCGGGGGCACGGCCCCGACCGCAGCCGGCCCGAGCCCGAGGAGAGGCGTGATGAGCATCCCCTCCGAGACGACGACCGCCCTCGGCCCGCAGGACGGCACCGCCCCGGCCGCCGGCGGCGGCGCCCGGCTCGGGGTGCGCGGCGCCACGCTCGGCCGTCCCGGCACCCCCGCCCTGACCGGCGTCGACCTGGACGTCGCGCCCGGCGAGATCCTGACCGTCGTCGGCCCCTCGGGCTGCGGCAAGTCGACGCTGCTGCGCACCCTCGCCGGACTGCTGGCCCCCCTGGCAGGCACCCTCTTCGAGGACGGGCGCCCGCTGGAGGGACCGTCGGCCGCCCGTGCCCTGGTCTTCCAGGAGGACGCCCTCCTCCCCTGGCGCACGCTGCGCGCCAACGTCGAACTGCCCCTGGCCGTCCAGGGCGTGCCGCGCGCCGTCCGCCGGGAGCAGGCCGGGGCCTGGCTGGAACGGGTCGGCCTGACCGCGCAGGCGGGCCAGTTGCCGCACCGCGTCTCCGGCGGCCAGCGCCAGCGCGCGCAACTGGCCCGCGCGCTGGCCGCCCGTCCGCGCGCCGTCCTGATGGACGAACCCTTCGGCGCGCTCGACGCACAGACCCGCGCCGGGATGCAAAACCTGCTGGTCGGCGTGTTGCGCGGCACGGGAGCGACCGTCGTCTTCGTCACCCACGACGTGGACGAGGCCCTGTTCCTCGGTGACCGCGTCGCGCTCCTCGGCGGCGGCCGGCTGACCGCCGTACGCGACATCCCGAGTCCCCGCGACCGTACGGCGCACGACCACCCGGCCCGCGCGGCGCTGCGCCGCGACGTCCTCCGCTCGCTCGGCACCTGAAAGGCATCCTGGTGAACACCCCCGCGCAGCCCCTGCAGATCCCGGCGCTCGCCACGGCCGAGGAGCTGACCTGCGACGTCCTGGTCATCGGCGGTGGCACGGCCGGCACCATGGCGGCGCTCACCGCCGCCGAGCACGGCGCGAACGTGCTGCTCCTGGAGAAGGCCCACGTCCGCCACTCCGGTGCGCTCGCCATGGGCATGGACGGCGTCAACAACGCGGTCGTCCCCGGCCGCGCCGAACCGGACGACTACGTCGCCGAGATCACCCGCGCCAACGACGGCATCGTCGACCAGTCCACCGTCCGCCGGACCGCCACCCTCGGCTTCGCCATGGTGCGGCGACTGGAGTCGTACGGAGTGAAGTTCGAGAAGGACGAGCACGGCGAGTACGCGGTCCGCCAGGTGCACCGCTCCGGCTCCTACGTGCTGCCGATGCCGGAGGGCAAGGACGTCAAGAAGGTCCTGTACCGGCAGTTGCGGCGGCGGGAGATGCGGGAGCGGATCCGGATCGAGAACCGGGTGATGCCCGTGCGGGTGCTCACCGCCGAGGGGCGGGCGGTGGGCGCGGCGGGCTTCCACACCCGTACCGGGCGGTTCGTCACGGTCCGCGCGGGCGCGGTGATCCTCGCGACCGGCGCCTGCGGCCGCCTCGGCCTGCCCGCCTCCGGCTACCTCTACGGCACCTACGAGAACCCGACCAACGCCGGTGACGGCTACGCGATGGCCTACCACGCGGGCGCCGAGCTCACCGGCATCGAGTGCTTCCAGATCAACCCGCTGATCAAGGACTACAACGGGCCCGCCTGTGCCTATGTCGCCAACCCCTTCGGCGGCTACCAGGTCAACCGCCACGGCGAGCGCTTCGTCGACTCCGACTACTGGTCCGGGCAGATGATGGCCGAGTTCGCGGCGGAGGTCGCGAGCGACCGGGGCCCGGTGTACCTCAAGCTGAGCCACCTCCCCGAGGAGTCGCTCTCCGCCCTGGAGTCGATCCTGCACTCGACCGAACGCCCCACGCGCGGCACCTTCCACTCCGGGCGCGGCCACGACTACCGCACCCATGACGTCGAGATGCACATCTCCGAGATCGGACTGTGCGGCGGCCACTCGGCCTCGGGCGTACGGGTGGACGACCACGCCCGCACGACCGTCCCCCGGCTGTACGCCGCCGGCGACCTCGCCTGCGTGCCGCACAACTACATGATCGGCGCGTTCGTCTTCGGTGACCTGGCAGGGGCGGACGCCGCCGGCTGCACGCCGTACGAGGGCGAGTTGCCGGCCGATCAGCTGCGCGAGGCGCACGAGCTGATCTACCGCCCGCTGCGCCATCCCGAGGGCCCGCCGCAGACCCAGGTCGAGTACAAGCTGCGCCGCTTCGTGAACGACTACGTGGCTCCGCCCAAGTCCGGCGCCCGGCTGTCGCTGGCCCTGGAGTCCTTCGAGCGAATGCATGAGGACATCGCCGCGATGGGGGCGCGCACCGCGCACGAGCTGATGCGGTGCGCCGAGGTCACCTTCATCCGCGACTGCGCGGAGATGGCGGCGCGCGCCTCGCTGGCCCGCACCGAGTCCCGCTGGGGCCTCTACCACGACCGCCTCGACCATCCCCGTCGCGACGACGAGTCCTGGTTCCACCACCTCGATCTGCACAAGTCCCCCTCCGGTGCGATGGAGTTCACGGCCAGGCCCGTGGCTCCCTATCTGGTTCCGGTCGAGGGCTTCGCCCCCGTCGGCGGTGCCTCCCGTCCCCTCGGCGAGGTCCACGCCGAGGACGTGGCCACGGCGGGCGGCCGGGACGCGGCGCCCGTCGCGACCCACGCCGGAGCCGCCACGGCACGCTCCGGCGCCCCGCACCCGGTGCCCGGGGCGACGCCCGGCTCCGGGCAGTCCGCCGCCCGCCTCCTCGAACTGGTCGCCCTCGCCGAGGAGCAGCCAGGACTCGACTCCCTCCGCCCGTACCTGACCGACCCCGTCCCCGCCGTCCGGCGCGAGGCCGTCGCCGTCCTGACCGAGACGCTGCCCCCTGGCACCGGTCCCGCCCTCGCGAAGGCGTTGCGCGACCCCGCAGCGGAGGTGCGCGCCGCCGCCGCGGCCTCCTTGCGCGAGCTGGTGGAGACGCTGCCGCCCGAACCCGCCCTGCGCGAGGGTCTCGCCGCCGCGCTCAGCGAGCCCGACGGGACCGTGCGGGCCGCCGCCCTGGACGTGCTGCGCGCCCTGCGTCTGGGCGACGCCGGTCTGTTCGCGAAGGCCCTGTCGGACTCCGACGTCGCCGTCCGTGTCGAGGCCGTCCGCGCCCTCGTGTCGGTCGACGCGGCCGCGGAGCTGGCCCGCGCGGCGACGGCCGACCCGTCCCGCGAGGTCCGGGTGACGATCGCCAAGGGGCTGGCCACCGTGGCCGCGGACCGCCTGACCGGCGGCACACCGCCCGGGGCCGACCTCGGCGCCGCTGCGTCACACCGCGACGCCGAAGCGGTCCTGCGCGCGCTCGCGGACCTCGCCGGCGACACCGACGCCCTGGTGCGCGGCGCCGCCTACGCGGCGCTGGGCACCACCGGCATCCCCGCACCGCTCGCCCTCCGGGCCCGGGCCGCCCTGTCCGACCCCGCCTGGCAGGTCCGGTCCGGCGCCGCGACCGCTCTGTCGGCGGCGGCTCCCGAGCTGGCCGTCCCGGCCCTGGCCAAGGCACTGGCCGACCCGAACGCCGACGTCCGCAAGGCCGCCGTCCTGTCCCTCACCCAGCACCGCGCCGCGGCGGACGCCCGCGCGGCCTTGGCCACGGCCACGACGGACCCGGACGCGGATGTCAGGGCGTACGCGGCGCGAGCGCTGTGAGACGAGTGGCCCGGACGAAGGGGTCGGACGAAGGGGTCGGACAGGTCGGACAGGCCTCAGGTCCAGTCGTCCGGCTCGGGCTCGGGCTCCGGCTCCGCGTCCGGCTCGGGCCACTCGTCCGCGCCCTGATCCTCGGCAGGTGGCCGCGCCGAGCCGCTCGATCCGTCCAGGGACGCCAGCACCGCCAGCACGCCCTCCCCGTACGTCACCAGCTTCTTCTCGCCGACTCCGCTGATGCCGCCGAGCTCCGCCACCGACCGGGGCCAGGCGGTGGCGATCTCACGCAGGGTGGCGTCGTGGAAGATGACGTAGGCCGGGACGCCCTGCTCGCGCGCCTGCTCGGCGCGCCAGGCGCGCAGCGCCTCGAAGGCCGGCTGGAGTTCCTCGGGCAGCTCCGCCGCGGCGGCCTTCGCCTTGCGCTCGCCGCGCCCGGACGCCGAGGATCCCGCCCGCGCCGCGACCGGCTTCTTCGGCTCCTTGCGCAGCGGCACCTCCCGCTCCCTGCGCAGCACGCCGCCGCTGGCCTCGGTCAGCACGAGCGTGCCGTAGTCACCCTCGACCGCGAGCAGCCCCTGGGCGAGCAACTGCCGGACCACGCCACGCCATTCGCCCTCGCTCAGCTCCTCGCCGATGCCGAACACCGAGAGCTGGTCGTGGTCGAACTGGATCACCTTTGCGGTGCGCCTGCCCAGCAGGATGTCGACGATCTGCACCGCGCCGAACTTCTGCCCCCGCTCCCGCTGCAACCGCACCACCGTCGACAGCACCTTCTGCGCCGCGACGGTGCCGTCCCAGGTCTCGGGCGGTGTGAGACAGGTGTCGCAGTTGCCGCAGCCGGCCGGGTCCGGCTCCTGGCCGAAGTAGGCGAGCAGCTGGCCCCGGCGGCACTGTGCCGTCTCGCACAGCGCCAGCATCGCGTCCAGGTGCGCGGCCGCCCGCCGCCGGAACGCCTCGTCGCCCTCACCGGACTGGATCAGCTTGCGCTGCTGGATGACGTCGTTGAGCCCGTAGGCCATCCAGGCCGTGGACGGCAGACCGTCCCGCCCGGCACGGCCGGTCTCCTGGTAGTACCCCTCCACGGACTTGGGCAGGTCCAGGTGGGCCACGAACCGCACGTCCGGCTTGTCGATCCCCATCCCGAAGGCGATCGTCGCCACGACGACCAGCCCGTCCTCCCGCAGGAACCGCGACTGGTGCGCCGCTCGCGTGCCGGCGTCCAGGCCCGCGTGGTACGGCACGGCCTCGACACCGTTCCTGGTCAGGAACTCGGCCGTCGCCTCCACCGACTTCCGCGACAGGCAGTAGACGATGCCCGCGTCGCCCGCGTGCTCCTCGCGCAGGAAGCCGAGAAGCTGCTTCTTGGGGTCGGCCTTCGGCACGACCCGGTACTGGATGTTGGGCCGGTCGAAGCTCGCCTCGAAGTGCCGGGCCGCCGGCATGTTCAGCCGCTGGGTGATCTCTTGGTGGGTGGCCCGGGTGGCGGTCGCCGTCAGCGCGATCCGCGGCACCTCGGGCCACCGCTCGCCGAGCAGCGACAACGTCAGATAGTCGGGCCGGAAGTCGTGCCCCCACTGGGACACGCAGTGCGCCTCGTCGATCGCGAAGACGGAGATCTTCCCGCGTGACAGCAGGTCCAGCGTGGCGTCGAGGCGCAGCCGCTCGGGCGCCAGATACAGCAGGTCCAGCTCACCGGCGAGGAACTCGGCCTCCACCACGCGCCGCTCGTCGAAGTCCTGCGTGGAGTTGACGAACCCGGCCCGCACACCCAGCGCCCGCAGCGCGTCGACCTGGTCCTGCATCAGCGCGATGAGCGGCGACACCACGATGCCCGTACCCGGTCTGACCAGGGCCGGAATCTGGTAGCAGAGGGACTTGCCGCCACCGGTCGGCATGAGGACGACGGCGTCGCCACCGGCCACCACATGCTCGATGACCGCTTCCTGCTCCCCACGGAAGGCCTCGTACCCGAAGACCTTGTGGAGTGCAGCCAACGCCTCACTCTCAGCTACCGCCATGACACTACCCCGCCTGTCCCACCCATCGCCGTGCCCCCGTACGTCGCCTCTCGACCACTGCGTCCACGATAGGCGCCCGCACCGACAGCCCCGGAGTTATCCACAGGCTTCCTCCGAGCCCGGGCAACGGAACGGCCCTCCCCGGTCGACGAGGAGGGCCGCTGCGGACGGGGGTGCGTCAGCGCACGAACACCCCCGCGTTCCCCGCCAGCTCCAGGAAGTACTGCGGCGCCACACCCAGCACCAGCGTGACCACCACGCCCATCCCGATCGCCGTCACCGTCAGGGGCGACGGCACCGCGACCGTCGGGCCCTCCGGCTTCGGGTCGCTGAAGAACATGAGGACGATCACCCGGATGTAGAAGAACGCGGCGATCGCGGACGAGATCACACCGATCACCACCAGTGGCCCCGCGCCGCCCTCCGCCGCCGCCTTGAACACGGCGAACTTCCCGGCGAAGCCGGAGGTCAGCGGGATACCGGCGAAGGCCAGCAGGAAGATCGCGAACACGGCCGCCACCAGGGGCGACCTGCGTCCGAGCCCTGCCCACTTGGACAGGTGCGTCGCCTCGCCGCCGGCGTCCCGCACCAGCGTCACCACCGCGAACGCACCGATCGTCACGAACGAGTACGCCAGCAGGTAGAAGAGCACGGAGGACACACCGTCGGGCGTCGTCGCGATGACACCCGCGAGGATGAACCCCGCGTGCGCGATCGACGAGTACGCCAGCAGCCGCTTGATGTCGGTCTGTGTGATCGCGACGATCGCGCCGCCCAGCATGGTGACGATCGCGACGCCCCACATCACCGGCCGCCAGTCCCAGCGCAGGCCGGGCAGCACGACGTACAGGATCCGCAGCAGCGCGCCGAACGCGGCCACCTTCGTCGCCGCCGCCATGAAGCCCGTCACCGGCGTCGGCGCGCCCTGGTACACGTCGGGCGTCCACATGTGGAACGGCACCGCGCCCACCTTGAACAGCAGCCCCATCACGATCAGCGCGGTGCCGATCAGCAGCAGCACGTCGTGGCCCATGGTGCTCGCGAGGGCGGGGGTGATGTCGGTCAGGGTGCCGTCGACGACCTGCGCGATCGTGCCGTACGACATCGAGCCGGAGTAGCCGTACAGCATGGCGATCCCGAACAGCGTGAACGCGGAGGCGAACGCGCCGAGCAGGAAGTACTTGACCGCCGCCTCCTGCGACATCAGCCGCTTGCGGCGGGCCAGGGCGCACATCAGGTACAGCGGCAGCGAGAAGACCTCCAGCGCCACGAACAGCGTCAGCAGGTCGTTGGCCGCCGGGAAGAGCAGCATCCCGGAGACCGCGAAGAGCAGCAGCGGGAAGACCTCGGTGGTGGTGAAGCCCGCCTTGACCGCGGCCTTCTCGCTGTCGCTGCCGGGCACCGACGCCGCCTGGGCGGCGAAGGAGTCGACCCGGTTGCCGTGCGTGGCGGGGTCGAGCCGCCGCTCGGCGAAGGTGAACAGGGCGACCAGCGCGGACAGCAGGATCGTGCCCTGCAGGAACAGCGCCGGTCCGTCGACCGCGACCGCGCCCATCGCCGCGATCTGCGCCTTCGTGGTGCCGTACCCGTCCGCCGCGAGGGCGACGACCGCCGCGAAACCGGCGGCCAGACCCACGGCGGACACGAACATCTGCGCGTAGTAACGGGACTTGCGCGGGACGAACGCCTCGACCAGCACCCCGATGATCGCCGCGCCGATCACGATCAGCATGGGTGACAGCTGGGCGTACTCGATCTTCGGCGCGTCGATCTTGGCGATCGGATCCGCCGCGGTTGTCCACAGGCTGTGGACGGCTGTTGCGCTCACTTGGCCGCCTCCACCTCGGGCCGGGGGTCCTGCTTCTGTACGTCGGACATGGTCTGCTTCACCGCCGGGTTGACGATGTCCGTGAGGGGCTTCGGATAGACGCCCAGGAAGATCAGCAACGCCACCAGCGGGGCCACCACCACGAGCTCACGCACCCTGAGGTCCGGCATCGCGGACACCGCCGGCTTCACCGGGCCCGTCATCGTCCGCTGGTACAGGACGAGGGTGTAGAGCGCGGCGAGGACGATGCCGAAGGTGGCGATGATGCCGATCACCGGATAGCGCGCGAACGTGCCCACCAGGACCAGGAATTCACTGACGAAGGGCGCGAGCCCGGGCAGCGACAGGGTCGCCAGGCCGCCGATGAGGAAGGTGCCGGCGAGCACCGGAGCGACCTTCTGGACCCCGCCGTAGTCCGCGATCAGGCGCGAGCCCCGCCGCGAGATCAGGAAGCCGGCCACCAGCATCAACGCGGCCGTCGAGATGCCGTGGTTGACCATGTACAGCGTCGCGCCCGACTGGCCCTGGCTGGTCATCGCGAAGATGCCCATGACGATGAAGCCGAAGTGCGAGATCGACGCGTACGCGATCAGGCGCTTCATGTCCCGCTGGCCGACGGCGAGCAGCGCCCCGTACACGATGCTGATCAGCGCCAGTACGAGGATGACGGGCGTCGCCCACTTCGAGGCCTCCGGGAACAGCTGGAGGCAGAAGCGGAGCATCGCGAAGGTCCCCACCTTGTCCACGACCGCCGTGATCAGCACGGCGACCGGGGCGGTCGACTCCTGCATGGCGTTGGGCAGCCAGGTGTGCAGCGGCCACAGCGGCGCCTTCACCGCGAAGGCGAAGAAGAAGCCGAGGAACAGCCAGCGTTCGGTGCTGGTCGACATCTCCAGCGAGCCGTTCGCCCGGGCCTCGGCGATCTCGGTCAGGGAGAAGTTCCCCGCGACCACGTAGAGGCCGATCACCGCGGCCAGCATGATCAGACCGCCGACCAGGTTGTAGAGCAGGAACTTCACCGCGGCGTACGACCGCTGCGTCGACGCCACCTGCTCACCGTGCTCGTGGGCGCGGTCCCCGAAGCCTCCGATGAGGAAGTACATCGGGATGAGCATGGCCTCGAAGAAGATGTAGAAGAGGAAGACGTCGGTGGCCTCGAAGGAGAGGATCACCATCGCCTCGACGGCCAGGATCAGCGCGAAGAAGCCCTGCGTGGGCCGCCACCGCCTGCTGCCCGTCTCCAGCGGGTCGGCGTCGTGCCAGCCCGCGAGGACGATGAACGGGATCAGCAGCGCGGTGAGCGCGATGAGCACCACCGCGATGCCGTCCACACCCAGCTCGTAGCGGACGCCGAACTCGGCGATCCAGGCGTGCGACTCGGTGAGCTGGTAGCGGTCGCCGTCCGGTTCGAAGCGGACCAGCACCGTGATGGCGAGGGCGAGCGTGGCGAGCGAGACGAGCAGCGCCAGCCACTTGGCGGCGGTGCGCCGCGCCGCCGGGACGGCGGCCGTGGCGATCGCCCCCAGCGCCGGGAGCGCCGCTGTCGCTGTCAGCAGAGGAAAGGACATCGGTATCAGACCGCCCTCATCAGCAGGGTCGCGGCAACGAGGACCGCCGCGCCGCCGAACATCGAGACCGCGTACGACCGCGCGAAGCCGCTCTGCAGCTTGCGCAGCCGCCCGGACAGGCCGCCGACCGAGGCCGCCGTGCCGTTGACGACTCCGTCGACCAGGGTGTGGTCGACGTACACCAGGGACCGCGTCAGGTGCTCGCCGCCACGGACCAGGACGACATGATTGAAGTCGTCCTGGAGCAGGTCGCGACGGGCGGCCCGGGTGAGCAGCGACCCGCGCGGGGCGACGACCGGGACCGGACGGCGGCCGTACTGCGCGTACGCGACCGCGACACCGATCACCATCACGGCCACCGTGGACAGCGTGACCGTCAGCGCGCTGACCGGCGGGTGCCCGTGCTCGTAGCCGGTGACCGGCTCCAGCCAGTGCACGAAGCGCTCGCCGATGCTGAAGAACCCGCCGGCGAAGACCGACCCGAAGGCCAGCACGATCATCGGGATCGTCATGGACCGGGGCGACTCGTGCGGGTGCGGCTCGGCGTGCTCGCCGTGGGTGCGGGCGGCGGGCTCCACGTCGGGCTCGGCCGGGGACGCGGTCGCCGCGTGCCGCCAGCGCTCCTCCCCGAAGAACGTCATCAGCATCACGCGCGTCATGTAGTACGCGGTGATGGCCGCGCCGAGCAGGGCGCAGGCGCCGAGGATCCAGCCCTCGGTGCCCCCCTTGGCGAACGCCGCCTCGATGATCTTGTCCTTGGAGAAGAAGCCGGACAGGCCCGGGAAACCGATGATCGCGAGGTAGCCGAGGCCGAACGTGACGAAGGTGATCGGCATGTACTTGCGCAGCCCGCCGTACTTGCGCATGTCGACCTCGTCGTTCATGCCGTGCATGACCGAACCGGCGCCGAGGAACAGCCCGGCCTTGAAGAAGCCGTGCGTCACCAGGTGCATGATCGCGAAGGCGTAGCCGATGGGACCGAGGCCGGCGGCGAGGACCATGTAGCCGATCTGCGACATGGTCGAGCCGGCCAGCGCCTTCTTGATGTCGTCCTTGGCGCAACCGACGATCGCACCGAACAGGAGCGTGACCGCGCCGACGATCGTGACGACCAACTGGGCGTCGGGCGCGGCGTTGAAGAGCGCTCCGGAGCGGACGATCAGGTACACGCCCGCCGTCACCATGGTCGCGGCGTGGATCAGGGCCGAGACCGGGGTCGGGCCCTCCATCGCGTCCCCGAGCCAGGACTGCAGCGGCACCTGGGCGGACTTGCCGCAGGCGGCGAGCAGCAGCATCAGGCCGATCGCCGTGAGCATGCCCTCGGAGGTGTCGCCGACGAGGCCCGGCTCGTCGTGACCGCCGAGCACCGGCCCGAACGCGAACGTCCCGAAGGTCGTGAACATCAGCATGATCGCGATCGACAGACCCATGTCACCGACGCGGTTGACCAGGAAGGCCTTCTTGGCGGCGGTGGCGGCGCTGGGCTTGTGCTGCCAGAAGCCGATCAGCAGGTAGGAGGCGAGACCGACGCCTTCCCAGCCGACGTACAGCAGGAGGTAGTTGTCGGCGAGGACCAGCAGCAGCATCGCCGCGAGGAACAGGTTCAGGTAGCCGAAGAAGCGGCGGCGCCGCTCGTCGTGCTCCATGTACCCGATCGAGTACAGGTGGATCAGCGAGCCGACGCCCGTGATCAGCAGGACGAACGTCATCGACAGCTGGTCGAGTTGGAAGGCGACGTCGGCCTGGAAGCCTTCGACGGGGATCCAGCTGAACAGGTGCTGTGTCAGCGTCCGTTCTTCCGCGCCCTTGCCCAGCAGATCGGCGAAGAGGACCGCGCCGAGGGCGAAGGAGACGAACGCGAGGACCGTGCCGATCCAGTGGCCGACGGCGTCGAGCCGTCGGCCGCCGCACAGCAGGACGGCCGCTCCGAGCAGGGGCGCCGCGATCAGCAGCGCAATCAGGTTCTCCACTTCAGCGACCCCTTAGAGCTTCATCAGGCTGGCGTCGTCGACCGAGGCCGAGTGGCGGGAGCGGAACAGCGACACGATGATCGCGAGACCGACCACGACCTCCGCGGCGGCGACGACCATCGTGAAGAACGCGATGATCTGGCCGTCGAGATTGCCGTGCATCCGGGAGAAGGCCACGAACGCGAGGTTGCAGGCGTTGAGCATCAGCTCGACGCACATGAACAGCACGATCGCGTTCCGCCGGATCAGCACGCCGGTCGCGCCGATCGTGAACAGCAGAGCGGCGAGATAGAGGTAGTTGACGGGGTTCACTTCGACGCCTCCTCGGTCCGCTTGAACGTCGGCGGATCGATCTCGTCCCGCTCCAGCCGCTCCTGCGCACGCTGTTCGAGAGCCCGCAGATCGTTGAGCGCCTCCGTGGACACGTCCCGGATCTGTCCGCGCTCGCGCAGCGTCTTGCTGACCGTGAGGTCGGACGGAGTGCCGTCGGGCAGCAGGCCCGCGATGTCCACGGCGTTGTGCCGCGCGTACACGCCGGGCGCCGGCAGCGGCGGCACGTGCTTGCCCTCGCGGACCCGCTCCTGCGCCAGCTCCCGCTGGGTCTTCGCGCGCTCGGTGCGCTCGCGGTGGGTGAGGACCATGGCGCCGACGGCGGCCGTGATCAGCAGGGCGCCGGTGAGCTCGAACGCGAAGACGTACTTGGTGAAGATGAGGGCGGCGAGGCCCTCGACGTTGCCCCCGGCGTTCGCCTGGCCGATGCCGTTGAACTCCGTCAGGGACGCGTTGCCGATGCCGCCGACGAGCAGGACGCCGAAGCCGAGGCCGCACAGGAGGGCCAGCCAGCGCTGGCCCTTGATGGTCTCCTTCAGGGAGTCCGCCGCGGTGACACCTACCAGCATCACCACGAACAGGAACAGCATCATGATCGCGCCGGTGTAGACGACGATCTGCACGATGCCCAGGAAGTAGGCGCCGTTGGCGAGGTAGAACACCGCCAGGATGATCATGGTGCCGGCCAGGCAGAGCGCGCTGTGCACGGCCTTCTTCATGAAGACGGTGCACAGGGCGCCGATCACCGCGACCGTGCCGAGGATCCAGAACTGGACGGCCTCGCCGGTGGAGGTGGTGTAGGCGGCGAGCTGCGCGGTCATCGTCCGACCACCTTCTCCGAGGCGGGTTCGGCGTCACCGGAGGTCGAGGCCGCCTCCTGGGGCGTCTCTCCCTTGGAGAGGGCGACCTGAGGCACCGTGCCGGGCGCGGCCTCCGTCACCAGGCCCCGGTAGTAGTCCTGTTCGTCCATCCCGGGGTAGATGGCGTGCGGCGAGTCGACCATGCCCTCCTCCAGGCCGGCCAGCAGCTGCTCCTTGGTGTAGATGAGGTTGGCGCGGCTGGAGTCGGCGAGCTCGAAGTCGTTGGTCATCGTGAGCGCGCGCGTGGGGCAGGCCTCGATGCACAGGCCGCACAGGATGCAGCGGGCGTAGTTGATCTGGTACACCCGCCCGTACCGCTCGCCCGGCGAGTAGCGCTCCTCGTCGGTGTTGTCGGCGCCCTCCACGTAGATGGCGTCGGCGGGGCAGGCCCAGGCGCACAGCTCGCAGCCGACGCACTTCTCCAGGCCGTCCGGATGGCGGTTGAGCTGGTGCCGTCCGTGGAACCGTGGGGCCGTGGTCTTCTGCTGCTCCGGGTACTGCTCGGTCAGCCGCTTCTTGAACATGGCCTTGAAGGTCACGCCGAAGCCGGCCACGGGGTTCTGGAAACCGGGCTTGGTCTCCTTGGGCTCCTCAGCCATCGGACGCCTCCTTTCCATCCGTAGATCCACCCAGAGATCCATCACTCTGAGTATCGGGCCCACCACTGACAATCAGCTCCCGCTCCCGGCGCGAGCGGCGCCTCGGCACCGGTGGCAGCTCCTGTCCGGGCAGCGGCGGCACCGGGAACCCACCGGCCATCGGGTCGAACGCGGGCTGCTCGGCCGCCGGCTGGGCCGGCCCCGAGCGGTCGCGGAAGAAGTCCACGACGAACGAGAGCAGCAGCAGGGCGAGGACACCGCCACCCACCCAGAGGGCGATGTCGGCGAAGGCGTAGTTCTCGTTCCGCAGCGTCCGCACGGTCGCGACCAGCATCAGCCAGACCACGGAGACCGGGATGAGGACCTTCCAGCCGAGCTTCATCAGCTGGTCGTAGCGCACGCGCGGGAGCGTGCCGCGCAGCCAGATGAAGAAGAACAGCAGCAGCTGCACCTTGACCACGAACCAGAGCATCGGCCACCAGCCGTGGTTGGCGCCCTCCCAGAAGGTGCTGATCGGCCACGGGGCCCGCCAGCCACCCAGGAAGAGCGTCACGGACACGGCCGAGACGGTCACCATGTTCACGTACTCGGCGAGCATGAACATCGCGAACTTGATCGACGAGTACTCGGTGTTGAACCCGCCGACCAGGTCGCCCTCGGACTCCGGCATGTCGAACGGGGCGCGGTTGGTCTCGCCGATCATCGTGACGATGTAGATCACGAAGGAGACCGGCAGCAGCACCACGAACCATCTGTCCGCCTGCGCCTCGACGATCGCCGACGTCGACATCGAGCCCGAGTAGAGGAACACCGACGCGAACGCGGCACCCATGGCGATCTCGTACGAGATCATCTGCGCGCAGGAGCGCAGACCGCCGAGCAGCGGATAGGTGGAGCCGGAGCTCCAGCCCGCCAGCACGATGCCGTAGATGCCGACCGAGGCGACCGCGAGGATGTACAGCATCGCGATCGGAAGGTCGGTCAGCTGCATCGTGGTGCGGTGACCGAAGATCGAGATCTCGTTGCCGGACGGGCCGAACGGGATCACCGCGATCGCCATGAAGGCGGGGATGGCCGCGACGATCGGCGCGAGGACGTACACCGCCTTGTCGGCGCGCTTGACGATCAGGTCTTCCTTGAGCATCAGCTTGATGCCGTCGGCGAGCGACTGGAGCATGCCCCAGGGGCCGTGCCGGTTGGGCCCGATGCGCAGCTGCATCCAGGCGACGACCTTGCGCTCCCACACGATGGAGAACAGCACGGTCACCATCAGGAAGGCGAAGCAGAACACCGCCTTGATCGCGACCAGCCACCACGGGTCGCGGCCGAACATGGAGAGGTCTTCAGCGGCGACGAAGTACGGGCTCATGCCTCCACCTCCTTGGGGGCCTCACCGGCGGGCGTCGCCGGACCGATGCGGACGAGGGCACCGGGCAGCGCCCCGGTGTCGGAGGCCACGCCCCCGCCCGCGGAGTTCAGCGGCAGCCAGACCACGCGGTCGGGCATCTCGGTGATCCGAAGCGGCAGCCGGACCGTGCCGGCGGGGCCGGTCACGGCGAGCACGTCGCCCTCCTCGACCCCCGCCTCGGCCGCCGTGGCGGGTGACACGCGCGCGCGTGCGGCGTGCCGTGTCCCGGCCAGCGCCTCGTCGCCGTCCTGGAGGCGGCCCTGGTCGAGCAGCAGCCGGTGCCCGGCCAGTACGGCCTCACCGGCGGCCGGCCGCGGCAGGACGCCCGCGCTCTGCACGGGCTCGGTGGCCCGCTCCCCGCTCCAGGCACCGAGCCGGTCCAGCTCCGCGCGCGCGGTCCGCAGATCCGGCAGACCGAGGTGCACGTCCATGGCGTCGGCCAGCATCTGCAGCACCCGGGCGTCGGTGGGGGCCAGGCGGCGGCTCATCTGGTCGGGCTTGAGCGCGGCCTCGAAGAAGCGGACCCGGCCCTCCCAGTTGAGGAACGCGCCCGCCTTCTCGGCCACCGCGGCGACCGGCAGGACCACGTCGGCGAGCTCCGTGACCTCACTGGGCCGCAGTTCGAGCGAGACCAGGAAGCCGACCTCGCCGAGCGCCTCCCGCGCGCGTGCCGGGTCGGGCAGATCGGCGACCTCGACCCCGGCCACCAGCAGCGCCTGGAGCTCACCGCTCGCGGCGGCCTCGATCATCTGGCCGGTGTCCCGGCCGAAGCGGAGCGGGAGTTCGGCGACGCCCCAGGCGGAGGCGACCTCGTCCCGTGCGCGCGGGTCGGTCGCCGGGCGGCCACCCGGCAGCAGCGAGGGCAGCGCACCGGCCTCGATCGCACCGCGCTCCCCGGCCCGCCGGGGGATCCACACCAGCCGGGCGCCGGTGGCGGCCGCGGCCCGTACGGCGGCGGTGAGCCCACCGGCCACACCGGCCAGCCGTTCGCCGACGACGATCACCGCGCCGTCGGCGCGCAGCGCCTCCGCGGCCACCGCGCCACCGTCCTCCAGGCCGACGCCGCTCGCGAGCGCGTCCAGCCATTCGGTCTCGGTGCCGGGGGCCGCGGGCAGCAGCGTGCCGCCCGCCTTCTCCAGGCCGCGCGTGCTGTGCGTGGCCAGCGAGAACACCTTCTGCCCGTGCTTGCGCCAGGCCTTGCGCAGCCGCAGGAAGACGCCGGGCGCCTCCTCCTCCGACTCGAACCCGGCCAGCAGGACGGCGGGCGCCTTCTCCAGAAGCGTGTACGTGACGCCCGTGCCGTCGAGGTCCCGGCCACGGCCGGCGACCCGCGCGGCGAGGAAGTCGGACTCCTCGGGGCTGTGCACACGCGCGCGGAAGTCGATGTCGTTGGTGTCGAGCGCCACCCGCGCGAACTTGCTGTACGCGTAGGCGTCCTCGACGGTGAGCCGGCCGCCGGTCAGCACACCGGTGCGGCCCCGCGAGGCGAGCAGCCCCTGGGCCGCGATCTGCAACGCCTCCGGCCAGGAGGCGGGCTCCAGCTCACCCTCGGCGTTGCGCAGCAGCGGCGTCTCCAGGCGGTCCTTCACCTGTGCGTACCGGAACGCGAAGCGCCCCTTGTCGCACATCCACTCCTCGTTGACCTCGGGGTCGTTCGCCGCGAGGCGCCGCATGACCTTGCCGCGCCGGTGGTCGGTGCGGGTGGCGCAGCCGCCGGAGCAGTGCTCGCAGACGCTCGGCGAGGAGACGAGGTCGAACGGGCGGGAGCGGAACCGGTAGGCCGCCGAGGTGAGCGCGCCGACCGGGCAGATCTGGATCGTGTTGCCCGAGAAGTACGACTCGAAGGGGTCGCCCTCGCCGGTGCCCACCTGCTGCAGCGCGCCCCGCTCCAGCAGTTCGATCATCGGGTCGCCCGCGACCTGGTTGGAGAACCGTGTGCAGCGCGCGCACAGCACGCACCGCTCACGGTCCAGCAGCACCTGCGTGGAAATCGGGACCGGCTTGGCGAAGGTGCGCTTGCGGCCCTCGAACCTCGACTCGGCGTTGCCGTGGGACATCGCCTGGTTCTGCAGCGGGCACTCGCCGCCCTTGTCGCAGACCGGGCAGTCCAGGGGGTGGTTGATGAGCAGCAGCTCCATCACGCCGTGCTGCGCCTTCTCGGCGACCGGCGAGGTCAGCTGGGTCTTGACCACCATCCCGTCGGTGCACGTGATGGTGCAGGACGCCATCGGCTTGCGCTGCCCCTCGACGTCGACGATGCACTGACGGCAGGCACCGACCGGGTCGAGGAGGGGATGGTCGCAGAACCGCGGGATCTCGATGCCGAGCTGCTCGGCGGCCCGGATGACCAGGGTGCCCTTGGGCACGCTGATCTCGGCGCCGTCGATCGTCAGCGTGACGAGGTCCTCCGGCGGCACCGCCGCCTCTCCCCCACCGGAGGGAGCGCTCGTGGTCACAGTCATGCGTTCACCTCCGTACGGTGGTCGGCCCAGGCCGTCGACCTGGCCGGGTCGAACGGGCAGCCACGGCCCGTGATGTGCTCCTCGTACTCGTCACGGAAGTACTGGAGCGAGGAGAAGATCGGTGAGGCGGCACCGTCGCCGAGGGCGCAGAAGGACTTGCCGTTGATGTTGTCGGCGATGTCGGCGAGCTTGTCGAGGTCGCTCATCGCGCCCTTGCCGGCCTCGATGTCCCTCAGCAACTGCACCAGCCAGTAGGTGCCTTCACGGCAGGGCGTGCACTTGCCGCAGGACTCGTGGGCGTAGAACTCGGTCCAGCGGGTCACGGCGCGCACGACGCAGGTCGTCTCGTCGAAGCACTGAAGCGCCTTGGTGCCCAGCATGGAACCCGCGGCGCCCACTCCCTCGTAGTCCAGCGGGACGTCGAGGTGCTCGTCGGTGAGCAGCGGTGTCGAGGAGCCGCCCGGCGTCCAGAACTTCAGCCGGTGGCCGGGCCGCATCCCGCCGCTCATGTCGAGGAGCTGGCGCAGGGTGATCCCGAGCGGCGCCTCGTACTGGCCGGGACTCGCGACGTGACCGCTGAGGGAATAAAGCGTGAAGCCGGGCGACTTCTCGCTCCCCATCGACCTGAACCATTCCTTTCCGTTTTTCAGGATGGCGGGAACTGAGGCGATCGATTCGACGTTATTCACGACAGTCGGGCACGCATAGAGGCCCGCGACGGCAGGGAAGGGGGGACGGAGCCGCGGTTGACCCCGGCGGCCTTCCAGCGAGTCCAGCAGCGCCGTTTCCTCACCGCAGATGTACGCGCCCGCGCCGGCGTGCACCGTGATGTCGAGGTCGAGCCCGCTGCCGAGGATGTTCTCGCCCAGGTAGCCCGCCGCGTACGCCTCGGCCACGGCCGAGTGCAACCGCCGCAGGACGGGGACGACTTCACCCCGCAGATAGATGAAGGCATGCGACGACCTGATGGCGTAGCACGCGATGATCATGCCCTCGATGAGGCTGTGCGGGTTCGCGAAGAGGAGCGGGATGTCCTTGCACGTCCCGGGTTCCGATTCGTCGGCGTTGACAACAAGATAGTGCGGCTTTCCATCTCCCTGGGGAATGAACTGCCATTTCATTCCGGTCGGGAATCCGGCGCCACCACGGCCGCGCAGCCCGGAGTCCTTGACGTACGCGATGAGGTCGTCGGGCGTCATCGCGAGGGCCTTGCGCAGTCCCTCGTACCCGTCGTGCCGTCGGTAGACGTCCAGCGTCCAGGACCCGTCCTCGTCCCAGAAGGACGACAGCACGGGCGCGAGCAGTTTCTCGGGGCTGGTGTCCTTCAGCTCGGGTGCCAACGTCATCACTCCCCCTCCTCGGCGGTAGGCCCTGCCGGGTGGGAGGGGTCGGACGCCGATGTCTTCTGCGGTGCGTCGTGCGAGCTGAGGTGCTCGGTCGGCGACGGCTCGTGCACGGCCCCGTCCTGCGGCTCCTCGTGCGGGCCGCCCTCCCGCGGATGGACCACGCGCGCGGGTGCGGCCTCTCCCCTGGCCAGGCGGAGGCCCACCAGGGACGCGGGTCCCGCGCCGCCCGTGGCCTCGACGGCCCCTTCCCGCTCGTCGGGGAAGCCCGCGAGGATCCGGGCGGTCTCCTTGAACGTGCACAGCGGCGCCCCACGGGTCGGCTCGACCCGGGCTCCCGTGCGCAGGTCGTCCACCAGGCGCTTCGCGCTCTGCACCGTCTGGTTGTCGAAGAACTCCCAGTTGACCATCACGACGGGGGCGAAGTCGCAGGCCGCGTTGCACTCGATGTGCTCCAGGGTGACCTTGCCGTCGTCGGTGGTCTCCCCGTTGCCGACGCCGAGGTGCTCCTGGAGCGCCTCGAAGATCGCGTCACCGCCCATCACCGCGCAGAGGGTGTTGGTGCACACCCCCACCTGGTAGTCACCGCTCGGCCGGCGCCGGTACATGGTGTAGAAGGTGGCGACCGCGGTGACCTCGGCCGTGGTCAGACCGAGCACGTCCGCGCAGAACTGCATGCCCGTGCGCGTGACATGGCCCTCCTGCGCCTGCACGAGGTGCAGCAGCGGCAGCAGGGCGGACCGGGAGTCGGGGTAGCGGGCGATGACCTCGCGCGCGTCCGCCTCCAGCCGGGTTCGGACGTCGTCCGGGTAGTCGGGCGCGGGCAGTTCCGGCATGCCCAGGCTGACGCCCCGCTCCGAAGAAGAGGTGGTCACCGGTCGACGCCTCCCATCACGGGGTCGATGGACGCGACGGCGACGATGACGTCGGCCACCTGGCCGCCCTCGCACATCGCCGCCATGGCCTGCAGATTGGTGAAGGACGGGTCACGGAAGTGGACCCGGAAGGGACGGGTGCCGCCGTCGGACACGGCGTGCACCCCCAGCTCGCCCTTGGGCGACTCGACCGCCGTGTACGCCTGCCCCGGCGGGACGCGGAAGCCCTCGGTCACGAGCTTGAAGTGGTGGATCAGGGCCTCCATGGAGGTGCCCATGATCTTCTTGATGTGGTCCAGCGAGTTGCCCAGCCCGTCCGGGCCGAGCGCCAGCTGGGCGGGCCAGGCGATCTTCTTGTCGCCGACCATGACCGGCCCGGGCTGCAGCCGGTCCAGGCACTGCTCGACGATCCTGAGCGACTGGCGCATCTCCTCCAGGCGGATCAGGAAGCGGCCGTAGGAGTCGCAGGTGTCGGCGGTCGGGACCTCGAAGTCGAAGGTCTCGTATCCGCAGTAGGGCTGGGACTTGCGCAGGTCGTGCGGCAGCCCTGTGGAGCGCAGGATCGGGCCGGTGGCGCCGAGGGCCATGCAGCCGGCCAGGTCCAGATGGCCGACGTCCTGCATGCGGGCCTTGAAGATGGGGTTCCCGGTGGCGAGCTTGTCGTACTCCGGGAGGTTCTTCTTCATCTTCTTCACGAACTCGCGGATCTGGTCCACCGCGCCGGGCGGCAGGTCCTGGGCGAGTCCGCCGGGGCGGATGTACGCGTGGTTCATCCGCAGGCCCGTGATGAGCTCGTAGATGTCGAGAATCATTTCACGATCACGGAATCCGTAGATCATGATCGTGGTGGCGCCGAGCTCCATGCCGCCGGTGGCGATGCACACCAGGTGCGAGGAGAGCCGGTTCAGCTCCATGAGGAGCACCCGGATGAGCGTGGCCCGGTCGGGGATCTCGTCCTCGATACCGAGGAGCTTCTCGACGGCGAGGCAGTAGCCGGTCTCGTTGAAGAAGGACGTCAGGTAATCCATGCGCGTGACGAAGGTGGTGCCCTGCGTCCACGTACGGAATTCCAGGTTCTTCTCGATGCCGGTGTGCAGGTAGCCGATGCCGCACCGGGCCTCGGTGACCGTCTCGCCCTCGATCTCCAGGATCAGGCGGAGCACGCCGTGGGTGGAGGGGTGCTGGGGCCCCATGTTGACGACGATGCGCTCGTCGTCGGCACGGGCCGCGGACTGGACGACCTCGTCCCAGTCGCCACCGGTGACCGTGTAGACGGTGCCTTCGGTGGTCTCCCGCGGAGTTGCGTGCTGCGTGCTCATGAGTACGACCTCCGCTGGTCCGGAGCCGGGATCTGGGCGCCCTTGTACTCGACGGGGATGCCGCCGAGGGGGTAGTCCTTGCGCTGCGGGTGGCCCTGCCAGTCGTCCGGCATCATGATCCGCGTCAGGGCCGGATGACCTTCGAAGACGATCCCGAAGAAGTCGTAGGTCTCGCGCTCGTGCCAGTCGTTGGTCGGGTAGACGGCGACCAGCGACGGGATGCGCGGGTCGCTGTCCGGGGCGCTGACCTCCAGGCGGATCAGCCTGTTGTGGGTGATCGAGCGCAGGTGGTACACGGCGTGCAGCTCGCGGCCCTTGTCGCTCGGGTAGTGGACGCCGCTGACCCCGGTGCACAGCTCGAAGCGCAGGGCCGGGTCGTCGCGCAGGGTGCGGGCGACGCGGACGAGGTGCTCGCGCTCGATGTGGAAGGTGACCTCGCCCCGGTCGACGACCGTCTTCTCGACGGCGTTCTCGGGGAGCAGTCCCTGCTCCTCCAGGGCGCCCTCCAGTTCGTCGGCGACCTCGTCGAACCAGCCGCCGTAGGGGCGGGTGGCCGGTCCCGGCAGCCGGATCGAGCGGACCAGGCCGCCGTAGCCGGAGGTGTCACCGCCGTTGTCGGCGCCGAACATGCCGCGCTGGACGCGGATCTCCTCGCCGCCCTGGCCGCGCTGGCCGGGGAGGTTGGAGGCGGAGAGGTCCTTCTCCGGGTTGACGCCGTCCGGCGCCCCGCTGTCGGCGTCGCTCATCGCAGCAGCCCCTTCATCTCGATCGTGGGCAGGGCCTTGAGCGCCGCCTCCTCCGCCTCCCGGGCCGCCTCCTCGGCGTTCACGCCGAGCTTGGAGCTCTGGATCTTCTGGTGGAGTTTGAGGATGGCGTCCATCAGCATCTCCGGCCGTGGCGGACAGCCGGGGAGATAGATGTCGACCGGGACGACGTGGTCGACGCCCTGGACGATGGCGTAGTTGTTGAACATGCCGCCGGAGGAGGCGCACACCCCCATGGAGATCACCCACTTGGGGTTCGGCATCTGGTCGTAGACCTGCCGCAGCACGGGCGCCATCTTCTGGCTGACCCGGCCGGCCACGATCATCAGGTCCGCCTGGCGGGGAGACCCGCGGAAGACCTCCATGCCGAACCGGGCAAGGTCGTAACGTCCCGCGCCGGTGGTCATCATCTCGATGGCACAGCAGGCGAGGCCGAACGTGGCGGGGAAGACGGACGCCTTGCGTACCCAGCCCGCGGCCTGCTCGACGGTGGTCAGCAGGAATCCGCTCGGCAGCTTTTCTTCGAGTCCCATGACTAAAGGCCCCTCAGTCCCATTCCAGGCCGCCGCGCCGCCACACGTACGCGTAGGCGACGAAGACGGTGAGCACGAAGAGCAGCATCTCCACGAGCCCGAACACACCCAGGGCGTCGAAGGTGACGGCCCACGGGTAGAGGAAGACGATCTCGATGTCGAAGACGATGAAGAGCATCGCCGTCAGGTAGTACTTGATGGGGAAGCGCCCGCCGCCGGCCGGCGTGGGGGTCGGCTCGATGCCGCACTCGTAGGCTTCGAGCTTGGCGCGGTTGTACCGCTTCGGACCGATCAGCGTGGCCATGACCACGGAGAAGATCGCAAAGCCTGCCCCGAGGGCTCCCAGTACGAGGATGGGCGCATAAGCGTTCACCGCTCCTCGCTCCTCTCAGTCGGCACTGACTGCTGGCGGTGGTGCATGGGCTCACATCCGCCCCTCGTGTCCCACGAGCCCCGCTCGTCCCGGCGAAGATCGAGAACATGTGAAGCAGGTCACAAGCCCAACTGCCTCGCATCTTATGCCTGCCGCTCTGTGATCTGCGACACGGGGTATTGCACAAGCTTTGTGATCTCCACCACCTGATGAAGGATCATGAAGTCGGATGATCGGCGATCTTCGCACTTGAAGCGTTCAAGTGATCACCAGTGGTGACATTTCCGCTAGTCAGCGCAGCTCAGAGGGGCGTCTCCATATCAAGAGACTTCCGCTGCATGCAAATTGGAGCTGGGTGCCACGGCCTGATAGTGGGCCGCGTTCACACATCGGGGGGACCTCGGAACCAGATGTGGACGCGTGCACGCGTTCACGAACTCGGCGGCGTCGGATTCCGTGCACCGGACGCACGGACTCCGGTAACCGTTCCGTGACCTCCGCCACATTCATGAGAGGGCCATGAGAAGCGGGGTTGGCCAACCGTCCCAACCAGTGGTAGGTGGCGGGCAATTCGGACGTAACGAAGAAAGCCCATGATCACAGGCTTGATGGCCCAGGTCCGCAATGTCCGTTACGGCGTCAATAAAGGGTGACGCACCGGGGATTCGGGCCGCCGATTGAACAACTGTGGCGGACCACACGTTTCTTGAAGGTATGGAGGAGCCCCTGATACCGCTTGTTCCCATGTCCCACACCGCTCACATACGTAGCCACCGGAAGCCCCGCCAGCGCAGCGCCTCGAAGATGGCGATGCGCGCCGGAGTTGCCGGTGGCATCCTCAGCACCGTGGCAGTCGCCGGCGCGTCGGCCTCGGCGAACGCCGCCGAGCCGGTGACGCAGACGATCGAGCTGCCCACCCTCACGGCCGACCTGTCGGCACAGGTCGCCCAGTCCGCGGACGCCACGCAACTGGCCGCCGCGAACTACGAGCTGCAGGCCGAGCGTGACGCGGCCGCCGCCCAGGCCGCCAAGGAGGCCAAGGCCGACCTGGCCGTGGCCAAGAAGAAGGCGGAGGCCCGCAAGAAGGCCGCCGAGGAGGCGCGTCAGGCCGCCGCGGAGCGCGCCGCGCGCGACGCCGAGCGGACCACCCTCTCGACGACCTCCGAGGCCTCCGGCGCGTCCGACGCCGTGAGCGTGCCGTCCGGCGGCAGCGTCGCGACCGTCATCGCCTTCCTTCAGGCCCAGGTCGGCGACGCCTACGTGATGGGCGCCAGCGGTCCCAACGCCTGGGACTGCTCCAGCCTGGTGCAGGCGGCGTTCAAGCAGGTCGGTGTGGACCTTCCGCGCGTGTCGCAGGACCAGTCGATGGTCGGCACCGAGGTCGGCACGTCCAACCTGCAGGTCGGCGACATCCTGTACTGGGGCGGCAAGGGCTCCGCGTACCACGTGGGTGTCTACATCGGGAACGGCCAGTACCTGGACGCGGCGAACCCCTCGAAGGGCGTCGTCATCCAGGACCTGTCCGGCTACCCGGCCTCGGGTGCGGTGCGCGTCCTCTGACGCGAAAGCGCCGTAACACCACTACACAAAAGGCGCATCGAGGTCGGAAGGGGAAGGGGCCGCAGCCGCTCGGGGGCGGCGGCCCCCCTCCGCATCCGCGCGGGCCGGCGTCAGCCGAGGTCGAAGGTGTTGGGCAGGCCGAGCCGGTGGCGCAGCGCGTCGACACGCTTGAGGGGCTCCAGCTCGGGCGGCCGGTACAGCTCCCGGACGAGGCAGCGCCCTTGGGGTGAATTGTCCGCTTCGAGCAGGGCGTTGACCGCGCGTCGGGCCGACTCGTTGGCGCCTTCCATGCTGGCGAGGTCGACGTCGGTGCGGACGTAGTCGCCGGCCAGGAAGAAGTTCGGGACCGCCGTACGGGCCGTGGGGCGGTTGTGGAGCGTGCCCGTGGGGTGGACGAGGAGCTGTTCGCGGTTGCGCGGCGCGGGGCCACCCAGGCCGGTCACCGCCGGGTCCATGAACCAGCCGAGCCGGTCCTCGTCCCGGAGCGTGGTCTTCCCCGCGTCGTTCACGCCGTCCTTCAGCTGGGCCCAGAGCTCGGCGACGACTTCCTCCTTCGTGCACTCGCGGGCCGTCTTGCCGTAGAGGATGCCGGGTTTGTCCCACTCGGAGATGATCGCGGATAGGCAGTCGCGCGCCCGCCCGTCGCCGTAGTCACGCGAGAAGTCCCGTACGTCCCAGAACTGCGCCTGGCCGACGGCCGTCACCGACCAGGGTGAGTCGAGGCAGTTGACATGGCCGTGGACCACCGGCGTGGGCGTGCGCAGGTAGAACATCACCCCGGTCATCCAGTCCGTCTCCAGCGCGTCGCAGCGCGCCAGCTGCGGGTCGGCCGCGCGCAGGCCCGGGCCCCACGTCAGCCGGGCGTGCTCGACGGGCAGCGCGCTGACGTAGTGGTCGGCCGTGACGGTGCACTCCTCGCCGCCGTCGCGGTCCGAGACCCGCACGCCTCGCACCCGGCCGCCCCCGTACAGCACCTCCCGTACCTGGGCACCGAGGACGAAGTGGACGCCGAGGGAGCGCAGGTGGGTCTCCCAGGGGTCGATCCACGCCTCGCTCGTGGGGGCGTTGAGCACACGGTCGATGTCCGCGTCGGGTCCGTCCGTGCCGCGGCCGAGGAGCCCCCAGAGCAGCAGGGCCTCGATGATGACGCGGCCGACGGTGCGGGTGGAGGCGACCTCGGCGCGGGTGGCGACCAGGTTGCGGGTCTGGCCGATGCCGAGGAGCGCCTGGTACTCGGGGCTCATCTCCTGCGCCCGGATGAAGTCCCACCAGGACGTCCTCTCCCACTGGTCCTCGCGGCGGGCGTCGCAGCTGGTGAGGTGGACGAGCAGACGGCCCACGAAGTAGGCGGCCTCGTGGGCGGGGAGGCGGGTGCCGAGGTCCAGGACGGACATCAGCTGGTCGCGGATCCAGGACAGGGTCAGGGTGCCGGGGGCGGGCGGGGTGGTGACGCGGCGCAGCGGGAAGTGCAGATCGGGGCGGCCCGAGGCGCGGGCGAACAGGGCCTCGGTGCCGTTGCGCAGGTTGCCGCGCACGCCGTCGGGGTTTCCGGGGAAGGGGATGCGGCGCATGGTGTCGGGCAGATTCCGGTAGAAACCGGGGAAGAACCGGAACCCGTGCTCCCCGGGGAGCGGCCGTCGTCCCTCCGCTCCGGTGCCCGGGACGTCCATCGAGCGGGCCTTGCCGCCCAGGGCGTCGTAGTACTCGTAGACGGTCACCGCGTAGCCGCGTTCGGCGAGTTCGTGCGCGGCGCTGAGGCCGGACACGCCGCCGCCGAGCACGGCGACGGTCCGGCCCTCGGGGGCGGCGCTCGCGCGGCCGGCGGCGGCACCCAGCGCCAGGGCGGCTCCCCCGGCACCGGTCCCGGCGAGGAAACGTCTGCGGGTCCGTCCGGTCGGCGGCCGCCGTGTCGGCTGTTGCGCGTGTTCTGTTGTCATGGCAACGGGAGGGTAGGGATCCGCCGCGCAGGCCGTAAGCCCGATTCCCGGCCGACCGCGGGCACCCGCACGCACCGGCCCGCGCCGCCCGGGCCGGTCCTGTCACGGACCGGCCCGTCCTTGGCCGACGGCCTGATCAGGCCTTCGGGGCCACCTTGCTCAGCCCGTTGATGATGCGGTCCATCGCGTCGCCGCCCGTCGGGTCGGTCAGGTTGGCCAGCATCTTCAGCGTGAACTTCATCAGGACGGGGTGCGTCAGTCCGCGCTGGGCGGCGATCTTCATCACCCTCGGGTTGCCGATGAGCTTCACGAAGGCCCGGCCCAGCGTGTAGTAGCCGCCGTAGGTGTCCTTGAGGACGCGGGGGTAGCGCTGGAGGGCGAGTTCGCGCCCCGCGGGGGTCGAGCGGGCGTGGGCCTGGACGATGACGTCGGCGGCGATCTGGCCGGATTCCATCGCGTAGGCGATGCCCTCGCCGTTGAAGGGGTTCACCAGTCCGCCCGCGTCGCCGACGAGCAGCAGGCCGCGGGTGTAGTGCGGCTGCCGGTTGAAGGCCATCGGCAGGGCGGCGCCGCGGATCGGGCCGGTCATGTTCTCCGGGGTGTAGCCCCAGTCCTCGGGCATGGAGGCGCACCAGGCCTTGAGGACCTCGCGCCAGTCCAGCTCCTTGAAGGAGTCGGAGGTGTTGAGCACGCCGAGGCCGACGTTGGAGGTGCCGTCACCCATGCCGAAGACCCAGCCGTAGCCGGGCAGCAGCCGGTCCTCACCGGGACCCCTGCGGTCCCACAGCTCCAGCCAGGACTCCAGGTAATCGTCGTCGTGGCGCGGGGAGGTGAAGTACGTGCGGACCGCGACGCCCATCGGGCGGTCCTCGCGGCGGTGCAGGCCCATCGCGAGGGAGAGGCGGGTCGAGTTGCCGTCGGCGGCGACGACCAGCGGCGCGTGGAAGGTGACCTCGCGCTTCTCCCCGGTGTCGCCGAGCTTCGCGTGCACACCGGTGATACGGCCGGTGCGCTCGTCCACGATCGGCGCGCCGACGTTGCACCGCTCGTAGAGGCGGGCGCCCGCCTTCTGCGCCTGGCGGGCGAGCTGCTCGTCGAAGTCGTCGCGCTTGCGGACCAGTCCGTAGTCGGGGAAGGAGGCGAGATCCGGCCAGTCCAGCTGCAGCCGCACGCCTCCGCCGATGATCCGGAGACCCTTGTTGCGCAGCCAGCCGGCCTCCTCCGAGATGTCGACGCCCATCGCCACGAGCTGCTTGACGGCGCGCGGGGTCAGCCCGTCGCCGCACACCTTCTCGCGCGGGAACTCGGTCTTCTCCAGGAGCAGTACGTCCAGCCCGGCCTTGGCGAGGTGGTACGCCGTGGCCGAGCCGGCCGGGCCCGCGCCCACGACGATCACATCGGCGGTGTTGTCCGTCAGAGACTCGGCCACGGCGGGATCTCCCCAAGTTCGAAATCTGTGTGCCGACCGGCACTGGACATGGGCAGTCTATTCAGCAGAATTGATCAACCCGCCGAAGGGATACCCAGTGAACCGAGCTCTGCCCGTGGTACGGCTGCGTGTCCCCACCGACGAGGACGCCGTGGCCTGGCACCGGGTCTTCGACGACCCGGACGTCATGGAGTTCCACGGCGGCAGGTCCGCCGAGCTGTCCGTCTACGAGGAGCTCACCGCCCGCCAGCGCAGACACGACGCCGAACTGGGCTTCTGCCTGTGGACCGTGCTCGACGCCGACGACCGGGTCATCGGCTTCACCGGCGCCCAGCCGTGGCCGCGGCAGTGGGGCCCGAAGGGCGAGATCGAGATCGGCTGGCGGCTCGGCCGGGAGCACTGGGGCAAGGGGTATGTGACGGCTGCCGCGCGGATGACCCTGGACCGGGTGCGCGCGGTGGGCGTCGGCAGCGTGGTCGCCATGGTCAGCGCGGGCAACACCCGGTCGATCGCGGTCACCGAGCGACTCGGTATGCACCTCGCCGAGACCTTCAGCAGTCCCGAGACCGACAAGTTGGGGCACTGTTTCCGACTGGATCTGTGACACCTCGATCGGTCACGGAGAGTAATAGTCGGCTACGGAAAGCCACTTGACGCTTCCGGACGGCACCCCCGGGCGGTTACCCTTCCAGTACCTCTGGGGGTGACATCTGTGCGCATAACACCCAAGACACCCGAAGTACGCGTGCCGAGGTTCGTCGGCCTGATGGCCATGGACGCCCGCGAGGCGGCCAAGGCGCAGGGAGTGCTGCTGGCCACGCCCGACCGGCCCGACTTCCATCTGACCGTCGTGGACTACGTCGTACGGCAGTACCCGCCGCCCGGCGTCGAGGTGCCGCGCGGCGCGGTGGTCAGCGTCTGGTTCGACCTCGGCGAGGGCGAGGGCGGCGGAGGCGCGGGCGTCCGCGAACCCCGGCTGCCGAGGCCGCCGCGCGGCGGGATGGAACGCGAGCTGGGGCAGCCCGGGGACACGTTCGAGGCGATCAGGTGAGCCTGGGCCCGCGCCCGCGGCTCGGCCCCGAACCGGGCACGCGCCCCCGACTCGGCCCCGAACCAGACACGCGCCCCCGACCAGGCCCGACCTGGGCTCGCGCCCCCGACCAGGCCCGAACCAGACACGCGCCCCTGGCCAGGCCCGACCTGGGCTCGCGCCGTCGGCTCACGCACGCGCCCCTGACCAGGCCCGACCTGGGCTCGCGCCGTCGGCTCAGGCACGCGCCCCTGACCAGGCCCGAGCTGGGCTCGCGCCGTCGGCTCAGGCACGCGCCTCTGCGTCAGGCCTTGAAGCCGCGGTGCAGGGCGACCACGCCGCCCGTCAGGTTCCGCCACGCCACCTTCGACCACCCCGCCTTGCCCAGCCGCTCGGCCAGCGCCGGCTGGTCGGGCCAGGCGCGGATGGACTCGGCGAGATAGACGTACGCGTCCGGATTGGACGACACGGCCCGGGCCACCGGCGGCAGCGCCCGCATCAGGTACTCGGTGTAGACGGTGCGGAAGGGCTGCCAGGTCGGGTGCGAGAACTCGCAGATCACCACGCGTCCCCCCGGTCGGGTCACCCGGTACATCTCGCGCAGCGCCGCATCCGTGTCCTGCACGTTGCGCAGCCCGAAGGAGATGGTGACGGCGTCGAACACGTCGTCCTTGAAGGGCAGCCGCGTCGCGTCGCCGGCCGTCAGCGGCAGCCAGGGGTGGCGCTGCTTGCCGACCTGGAGCATGCCGAGCGAGAAGTCGCAGGGCACGACGTAGGCACCGGCACGCGTGAAGGGCAACGAGGACGTGGCCGTACCGGCGGCCAGGTCCAGCACCTTCTGCGCGGGGCGCGCGTCGACCGCCTTCGCGACCTCCCGGCGCCACACCCGGTCCTGGCCGAGCGACAGCACGTCGTTCGTCAGGTCGTACCGTTCCGCCACGTCGTCGAACATCGAGGCGACTTCGTGCGGCTGCTTGTTCAGGGAAGCGCGGGTCACGGGGACCATTCTTGCAGCACCCCCTCGAAGACAGGGGCGCGGCATCTCACGGGCGGGCAGGCGGCGCCGCCTACTTCCGCCGGAAGACGATCCGTCCCGCCACCACGGTCGCCACACAGCTGCCGCCACCGCGCTCGGCCAGCTCCGCCTCGTCCCGCACGTCGAACACGGCGAAGCGCGCGGCGGAACCGCTCTCGCGCGGGGGCGGGGAGTCCACGCGCAGCCCGGAGCCGAAGGGGTCGAGCGAGGGCACGCCGTCCGGCACCCCGAGCCGCCCCGTCACGCCGATCCCGGAGCGCCGGACGGCCGCGACGACGGCCCGGTTGGTGAACGTCCCGGCCACCACGACGGTCCCGCGCGCCAGCATCCGCTGCACCCCGCGTCGCGCGCTCGCGCCCCAGCGCGCCTCGTCCATGCCGAGCGCGGCCAGGGCGTCCCCGGTCACGGGCTCGGTGCCGAGTTCGCCGGCCTCGCGCGGGTCCGGGTGGTAGGCCTGCTCCAGGAGTTCGGGCCCGTGCATGTTGACCAGTCCCGAGGTGAGGATGCCGGGCCAGCGCCGCACGCGGGCGAGCGGATGCGCGCGGTTCAGCTCCTCCAGGGCACCGGCGGCGAGCACCCACTCGCCGCGCACGGCGAGGGCGCGTCCCCTGGAGTCCGCGTGGATGGTCAGCAAGTCAGTTGGAGGCGAGCAGCTTCAGCTCGGGGTGAGCCGTGCCGCCCTCGATCGCGGTGGACGAGATGTGGGACATGACGCGCTGGTCGACCGGGTCGTTCGCCGGGTCGTCGTGCACGACGAGGTGCTCGTAGGTGGTGTTCCGCTGCGCGGGCACCCGGTCCGCGGTGCGGATCATCTCGATCATCTCCAGCAGGTTGGAGCGGTGCTTGGCACCGGCCGCCGAGACGACGTTCTCCTCCAGCATCACCGAGCCGAGGTCGTCCGCACCGTAGTGCAGGGTCATCTGCCCGGCGTCCTTGCCGGTGGTGAGCCAGGAACCCTGGATGTGGGCGACGTTGTCGAGGAAGAGGCGGGAGATCGCGATCATCCGCAGGTACTCGAAGATGGTGGCCTGGGTGCGGCCCTTCAAGTGGTTGTTCTGCGGCTGGTACAGATACGGGATGAAGGCGCGGAAGCCGCCCGTGCGGTCCTGTACGTCACGGATCATCCGGATGTGCTCGATCCGCTCGGCGTTGGTCTCGCCGGTCCCCATGAGCATGGTGGACGTGGACTCGACGCCCATCCCGTGCGCCGTCTCCATGATCTCCAGCCACCGCTCGCCGCTCTCCTTGAGCGGGGCGATGGCCTTGCGCGGCCGCTCGGGCAGCAGCTCGGCGCCGGCGCCGGCGAAGGAGTCCAGCCCGGCGGCGTGGATCCGCTGGATGGCCTCCTCGACCGTCACCTTGGAGATCCGCGCCATGTGCTCGACCTCGCTCGCCCCCAGGCTGTGGATGACGAGCTGCGGGTACTCCTTCTTGATCGCCGCGAAGTGCTCCTCGTAGTACTCGACGCCGTAGTCGGGGTGGTGACCGCCCTGGAACATCACCTGCGTGCCGCCGAGTTCGACGGTCTCCGCGCACCGGCGCAGGATGTCGTCGAGGTCCCGGGTCCAGCCCTTCGCCTTGTCCTTCGGCGGGGCGTAGAAGGCGCAGAACTTGCACGCCGTGACGCACACGTTCGTGTAGTTGATGTTCCGCTCGATGATGTACGTCGCGATGTGCTCGGTGCCCGCGTACCGACGGCGGCGTACGGCGTCGGCGGCGGCGCCCAACGCGTGGAGCGGGGCATCCCGGTAGAGGTCGAGCGCCTCCTCGGGGGTGATCCGCCCACCCTCGGCGGCACGGTCGAGGACGGACTGGAGGTCGGCCTGCTCGGTCACCGGATGTCCCTTTCGTCAAGGGTCGTGGACGGACTGAACCAGCCTACGCCAGCCGTTTTCCCACCCCGCCCTCAGCCCGTCCCGCCCACCGCTCCGCACCCGCCGCCCCTCAGCCCGCCGCCCCGAGCAGCACCCCGGCGCAGGCCCCCGCGAGCAGGAACGGCCCGAACGGAACGGCGGTCTTCCGCCCCGCTTTCCGCAGGACGACCAGGGCACCCCCGTACACCGCCCCGCACACGAAGGCGGCGAAGGTCCCGAGCAGCACCGCCCCCCACCCGTACCAGCCGAGCACCGCCCCCGCCCCGAGCGCCAGTTTCACGTCGCCGAAGCCCATGCCGGCGGGGTTGATCAGGAAGAGCAGGAGGTAGAAGCCGCCGAGGGCGAGGGCCCCCAGCAGGGCGGTGCCCGGGTCCCCGGCGTGTCCGGGCACCAGCGAAGCGACTCCCAGCAGGGCCGGGGTGCCGACCGCGAGGGGCAGCGTGAGCGGGTCGGGCAGCCGGTGAACCCGCAGGTCGACGACCGCGAGCAGCGCACCGACGGGCGTGATCAGCAGCCAGACGCCGAGTTCGGGCCGGGGACCGGTGACGGCTGCGAGGGCGGCGCACAGGAGGGCGGTGACGGCGACGAGGAACGGCGCGCCGGAGTCGTACCCCCGGCCGTCGCCCGCGCACATCCCGCACCGCGCCTGCCCGGCCCACCCCCGGACCGGGTGCCCTTCCGGACACCGGTCCCGCCACGCCTCGCCGGGCGGCACGGAGAAGCGGTACGCGGCCCGCGGCAGCAGCGCGCCCGCGACCACGCCCCAGACCAGGGCGGCGGCGATCACCAGCCCTTCACCCAAGCCTGTTCACCCTCCTCGCCTCCTGTCCGGCCGACCCGTCGGAGACCTAGCGCAGCTTCGACATCCGGGCTTCCGGGCTGCCCGAACCCGCGCTGTCCGACTCGTACTTCAGGTCGTCACCCACCGGCACGAGACGGACCGTCGCGGGCTCCTGGTTGCATCCGCCGTGGTTGTCCTTCGCTCCGACCGACCGGGCGACGAGGTGCTTCTCGGTCACCTGCTGCAGCGTCAGCACGTCGACGCAGACGCCGCCCAGTTGATCGGTCTGCCGCAGCCGGCCCAGTTCCTCGCCCACCTCGGCGCGCTGCACGGTGACCCGGAAGGTGCCCGCGGGCAGGTTGCCGTCGAGGGCGGTTCCCGAGCCCTCCCACGTACCGAGGTAGCGGGCCGGGACGTCGGACGGGCCGCCGCTTGCTCCGGCGGTCGGGGCGGGAGAGGCGGCGTCGGTGCCGGCGCTGTCCGCGCTGTCGGGACGGCCGCCGGGCAGCAGGTCGAAGACGAGGACCGAGCCGACCGTCACCGCCGCGCAGGCGACGGCGAGCACCACCGTGCAGCTCACCCGCCGGCCCCGCCCGCCGGCCTCCGGTACGGCCGTCGCGGCGACGCTCACCGACACCTTGCCGGGCGGCTTGCCCGCATCCGGCACCCTGTCCTGCGGTTCCGCCGCGCGCGGCTCGGGCACCGCCCCCGGCATCACGGGCGGCGGCCCGAACGCCCCCACGGCGGACCCCACGCCCTGGGCCGGACCGCCGGCGGCGGCACCACCCGTGCCCCCGAGGTCCCCGGGCCCCGGGCCGACCACGGAATCCGGGACACGCGCCGCACCCGGCCCGGCGCCGGCCACGGCCCCGGGCGCACCCGCCGAACTCCCGTCCGCTCCCGGCTGTGGTCCTGCGCCCGTCACCGGCCCGCCGAACCCCACCGCCGCCGCGTCGCCCCCCGCCGCCTCCAGGTTCAGCAGCCGTACGGCCCCCCGGCTCACCTGCTCCACCAGCGCCCCCGGCAGCCAGCCCGCCGCCACCAGCCGCGCCGCCCCCTCCGGTGCGAGCCGCCGGGCCACCTCCGCCGGGGCCGGCCGGGCGCCGGGCTCCTTCGCGAGGCACCCCTCGACGACCTCGCGCAACTCGCCCTCCAGGGCGTCGAGTCGCGGCTCCTCGTGCACGACCTTGTAGAGGAGCGCGGCCGAGGAGTCCCCGGGGAAGGGCGGCTCACCGGTCGCCGCGTACGCCAGCACCGCGCCCAGCGAGAAGACGTCCGCCGCCCCGCTGACCCCCTTGCCGAGGATCTGCTCCGGCGACATGTATCCGGGCGAGCCGATCGACACCCCGGTCGAGGTGAGCGAGGCGGTGCCGTCCAGGGCGCGCGCGATCCCGAAGTCGATCAGCAGGGGGCCGTCCAGGGTGAGCAGCACGTTGGACGGCTTGACGTCCCTGTGCACCAGGCCCAGTTCGTGCACCGCGACCAGCGCCTCGGCGAGGCCCGCCCCCAGTGCCCGTACCGAACGCGCGGGCAGCGGACCCCGGTCCGCGACCGCCGCGGCGAGCGACGGGCCGGCGGCGTAGGCGGTGGCCACCCACGGGACCGGGGCCTGCGGGTCCGCGTCCAGCACCGGCGCGGTCCAGGCGCCGCCCACCCGCCGCGCGGCCTCCACCTCGCGGCGGAAGCGGGCGCGGAACTCCTCGTCGAGCGCGAGATGCGGGTGGACGATCTTCACCGCGACGGTACGGCCGCCCGCGCTGCGGCCCAGATACACCCGGCCCATGCCACCGGAACCGAGCCGGCCGAGCAGCCGGTAGGGCCCGATGACCGTGGGCTCGTCGACGCCGAGCGGCTGCATGGCCGCCCCCTCTCCCCCGTACGCCTCCACTGCCCGCAGGGTATCGGCGTACCGGGCGCGTCCGTACTACGGCTGCAGCAGCTCCACCTTCACGTCCGCCGGGAAGCCGGTCGTCGGGCCGACCCGGCGGGCGAACTCCGCCACCGCGGCCAGCTGGGAGCCGCCGAGGCTGAAGTCGAGGGTGGTGAAGTACTGCTCCAGGACCCGCTCGTCGAAGGCCTCCCAGCGGGCCGCCTGCTCGGCGACCTTGGTGACCTCCTCCAGGGAGAGGTTGCGGGAGGCGAGGAAGGCCTCGTGCACCGTGCGGGTGATCAGGGGCTCGCGCTCCAGGTAGTCGCGGCGGGCCGCCCAGACGGCGAAGACGAAAGGCAGCCCCGTCCACTCCTTCCACAGCGCGCCCAGGTCGTGCACCTCCAGCCCGTACTTCGGCCCGTCGAGCAGGTTGGCCCGCAGGGCCGCGTCGCCGATGAGGACGGCCGCATCGGCCTCCTGCATCATCAGGCTGAGGTCGGGCGGGCACGTGTAGTAGTCGGGTTGTACGCCGAAACGGTCCGCCAGCAGCAGCTGGGCGAGGCGTACGGAGGTGCGCGAGGTGGAGCCGAGAGCGACCCGGCGACCGTCCAGCTGGTCCAGCGGGACCTGGGAGACGATCACGCAGGACATCACCGGTCCGTCGCAGCCGACGGCGATGTCCGGGAACGCGACGAGGTCGTCGGCGTTCTTCAGGAACTCGACGAGGGTGATCGGCCCGATGTCGAGGTCGCCCTGTACCAGCTGCTCGCTGAGCTTCTCCGGGGTGTCCTTCGTCAGCTCGAAGTCCAGCAGCGTTCCCGTTCTGGCGAGCCCCCAGTAGAGGGGCAGACAGTTCAGGAACTGGATGTGACCGACGCGCGGCCGCGTGCGAGAAATGTCCACATCGAGAGGCTAGACCCAGTGGGGTAGGGTGCAGCCTTCTGGGGTCCCCCTCTTGACGTCAACGTCGACACGACGTTCAAACATCCGGGTGACGTGATCTTGACCCCTATTGCTTTCGGCTGCCCGCGTGCTAGGCTCGCCGCAAGTTGCAGTTTGGTTTCCCTTGCAGTACAGAGCCTGCGGAGCATGTGACCGCGGGCTCTCGACGTTCTCGGACATATGCAGTTGTGCAGAACTCAATCTTCACACTTGCTGGTTCTGGAGCAGGGCAACCCTTTGGGCCCAAGGAGGGCTTATGGCTACCGGAACCGTGAAGTGGTTCAACGCCGAAAAGGGCTTTGGTTTCATCGCCCAGGAAGGCGGCGGCCCCGACGTCTTCGTCCACTACTCCGCGATCAACGCGACCGGCTTCCGGTCCCTTGAGGAGAACCAGCACGTGACCTTCGACGTGACCCAGGGCCCGAAGGGCCCGCAGGCGGAGAACGTCACCCCGGTCTGATCCTCTGATCCAGGATCGAGTGCAATACCCAAGGAGCCCCGCGCCATCCGGCGACGGGGCTCCTGCCTTTGCGCGCACCTCTCATTCCTTGCGCGCCTATGAATTCTCCGGGAATTCCGTGCGGAATCCGGCGGCGCTGCCCCTCACGCCCGGCGTGACGACAGGTGGTGCAGGTGTGCCCACTGTTCCGCGGTGAGGTGCTTGGGCAGGGCGTGGGACGGGAAGCCCTGCCGACGTAGCCAGCGGTGGGCCTCGGGGCGGGCCGCCCGGGGCAGCGACGCGGCGACGATCTCCGGCAGACCGCGGCCGGGGGCCGTGAAGACACGCCGCACGAGCGCCTGGTAGGCATTCAGGTCGGCCGGCGGGAGCAGCGGCCGCTGCCTGCGCGACATGGTCAGCAGGCCCCCGTCGACACCGGGCCGGGGCCGGAACGCCGTCGCCGGGACCCGGCCGGCCAGGCCGAACGTGCACCAGGGCCACCACTGGGCCGTCATCATCGTCGCGCCGCCCACCCCGGCCCTGCGGCGTGCCACCTCCCACTGCACCAGCAGGACCGCCTCGGTCCAGCCGGTGGCGTGCAGGATGTGGCGGAGCATGCCGGTGGTCTGGTGGAAGGGCAGGTTGCCGACCAGGACGTAGGGCGCGGGAGGCAGCCGGAACCGCAGGAAGTCGGCGTGCACGACCGAGGTCGGCGGCTGCACCCGGCGGGCCAGCCGCGCGGCGCGCCGGCCGTCGATCTCCACGCCGGTCAGGGGGCGGCCCAGGCGTTGCAGGGGCAGGGTGAGGGCGCCGTCGCCCGTGCCGATCTCGACGATCGGTCCCTCGGTGCCGGCGACCAGCCGGACCAGGGTGGCGATGGTGGTGGGGTCGATCAGAAAGTTCTGGCCCAGCTCGTGGCGGCCGGGATACGGGGTGCGCAACAGGATCTCCGCGGCTTCGGGATGAGGCCGGGCAGCACGAAGTGACCGCCCGGCGCTGACTCGCTGAGGCGGCGGTTCCTTTCGAGGAGTGATCCCGGGAGAGCGGGCGCGAAGGCGCGTCACCCGGCCGAAAGTCCGTCGGCCAGGCCCGTTGCGCGCGGCAGCCGCCGCTGTCGCAACAGGCGCTAGTCGCGCCCGCGGTCGGTCACTGCGATACCTGTCCCGATGCCGAAGCCACACATGCGGGCCACGCTACAAGCCCCCACCCGCCCGGCCGCAAACGAATTTCCCGGGACGCGTCACTCGCCGTAGAGGGCCTCCACCTCGCCGGCGAAGTCCCGCAGGATCGCCTCCCGGCGGAGCTTCATCGAGGGGGTCAGATGGCCGGCCGTCTCCGTGAAGTCGGTCGGCAGGACGGTGAAGCGGCGGATGGACTCGGGACGGGAGACGAGTCTGTTGGCCTCGTCGACCGCGCGCTGCAGGACCGCCCGCAGCTCCGCGTCGTCGACGAGGAGTTCCGGCGGCACCGGGTGCTTGCCGTTCATCTGCCGCCAGTGGGTGATGCCGTCGACGTCGAGGGTGATCAGGGCGGTGATGTACGGGCGGCGGTCACCGAGGACGAGGCAGTGCGAGATCAGGGGGTGCGAGCGGAGCCAGTTCTCCAGCGGCGCCGGTGCCATGTTCTTGCCGCCCGCGGTGATCAGGATCTCCTTCTTGCGGCCGGTGATGGTGAGGTAGCCGCCGTCGTCCAGCCGGCCGATGTCGCCCGTCGGGAACCAGCCGTCCGGCGCCGCCGGGACCACTCCGCCGGCGTGCGGGTCCCAGTAACCACGGAAGACCTGGCCGCCGGCCAGCAGGATCTCGCCGTCCGCCGCGATCCGCACCCGGGTGCCGGGCAGCGGCCAGCCGACCGTGCCGAGCCGGGGTTTGAGCGGCGGTGTCACGGTCGCCGCTCCGGTCGTCTCGGACAGCCCGTAGCCCTCGTACACGTCGATGCCCGCGCCCGCGTAGAAGGCGGCGAGGTCGCGGCCGAGCGGGGAGCCGCCGCAGACGACGTAACGGATCCTGCCGCCCAGCGCGTTGCGGATCCGGCGGTAGACCAGCGGGTCGTAGAAGGCGCGGGAGGCCTTCAGGGAGGCGCCGGGGCCGGACCCGGTGCCGCCGGCCCGGGCCACCGCGGCCTCGCCGTAGCGGCGGGCGACCTTCGCGGCGCGGTCGAACGCCGGTGCCCGGCCGCCGCGTTCGGCCGCGGCGCGGGCGCTGTTGTAGACCTTCTCCAGCATGTACGGGATGGCCAGCAGGAAGGTCGGCCGGAAGGCCGCGAGGTCGGCCAGCAGGTCCTCCGCCTTCAGGCTGCCCGCGTGCCCCAGCCGGACCCGGGCGCGTACGCAGGCCACGGCCACCATGCGGCCGAACACATGGGAGAGCGGCAGGAAGAGGAGGGTGGACGCCTCCTCGCTGGTGCGTGCCTTGAAGACCGGGTAGAGGAGCTCGATCGCGTTGTCGACCTCCGCCAGGAAGTTGCTGTGGGTCAGCGCGCAGCCCTTGGGGCGGCCCGTGGTGCCCGAGGTGTAGGCGAGGGTCGCCAGGGTGTCCGGGCCGAGCATCCCGCGGCGTACGTCGACCTCGGTGTCCGGCACCGGCTCGCCCAGCTCCGCGAGCCGGTCCACGTGGCCCTTCTCGATGACCCACAGGTGCCGCAGGTCGGGCAGGTGCGGGAGTTCGGGCCCGAGGGCGGCGGCCTGGGCCGCCGTCTCGGTCACCAGCGTGACCGCCCCGGAGTCCTGGAGGATCCAGCGGGTCTGGAAGACGGACGAGGTCGGATAGACGGGGACGCTCACCAGCCCGGCGGCCCAGGCCGCGAAGTCGAGGAGCGTCCACTCGTACGACGTCTGCGCCATGATCGCGATGCGGTCGCCCGGCACCAGGCCCTCGGCGATCATGCCCTTCGCCACCGCCCGTACCTGCGCGGCGAACTCCGCCGCCGTGACGTCCGTCCAGCTCCCGTCGTCGCCGCGGCGGCTGAGGACGGGGCGGTCCGGCGCCACGGCCGCGTTCTCGAACGGCAGGTCGGCCAGCGAGCCGTGCGACACCGGCGGTACCAGCGACGGCACGGCCACCTCGCGCACCTCGCCGTCCAGTCGGCGTATCTCGGGCTCGACGAGGACCGGCCCGCCGTCCGGGTCGTATGCGAGCGACGACGCCGACGTCTGCTGCGGTACGGGCGAGGAAGAGTACGAGATGGGCATGGCAGCTCCTGGGGCCTGCAGCGTGGTACGGCTTCGCTGCATGAGGTACGCACGGCGCGTACGGAGGCGTTCACCGATGGGGCGTGCTGGGGGCGTCCCCGGGGTTCAGGTGGCAGATGGTACGGCTCCCACGTGGGGAGGTTGTGCGGGTTCGAAGAGGTTCCCGGGCCGGGGATGTGGAGTACCGGAGGCCTTGCGGCAGTTGTGCTTACCTCCGGTAACCTTACTGAGGAGTAAAGCAGGACGGTGAGAGTGAGGAAACGGCTGTGTCCCTGTCCGACCACCTTCCGCTCGTCACCGGCGCCCTCCGCTCCCCCTTCAAACGCCCCCGCCCGGACGCCGACTTCCCCCGGAACCGGCTGCTCCGGTCCGGTGTCCGCGTCGACCTGGACCGGCTCGCCGCCTACGCGCGGGTGTGCGGCCTCCCGACCGGCGAGGACACCCTCCCCCTCACCTATCCGCACGTCCTGGCCTTCCCGACGGCCATGCGGCTGATGAGCGGCCGGGGCTTCCCGCTCCCGCTGCTCGGCCTGGTGCACACCTCGATCGACCTCACCCGCCGCACGGCCCTGCGGGCCGACGGCACCTACGAACTCGTCGTGCACGTCGAGGGACTGGCCCCGCACCGCCGCGGGACGCAGGCGACGGTGGTGACCGAGGCCCGCACGCAGGGCGAGGTGGTGTGGGAGTCCCGGAGCACCTATCTGGCGCGCCGTCGCACGGTCGGCGCGCAGGCGCGCGGCGACCGGACGCCGTCCGCCTCCCGGGGAGGCGAGCCGTCGTCCGCGGGGACCGCGTGGCGGCTCGCCGCCGACGTCGGACGGCGCTACGCCGCCGTCTCCGGCGACCGCAACCCCATCCACCTGCACCCGCTCACCGCCCGCCCGTTCGGCTTCCCGCGCCCCATCGCGCACGGCATGTGGACGGTGGCCCGCTGCCTGGCCGCGCACGGCACGCCCGACGCGGTGCGGGTGCGGGCGGAGTTCCGGGCACCGGTGCCGCTGCCGGGGACGGTGGAGTACGCCGCGGACGACGGGCGGTTCGCGCTGCGCGGCGACGGCGGCCGGATCCACCTCACCGGGACCGTCCGGCCGCACACCACGGACAGGCCCTCAGTCCGACGGGGGTGACCAGCGGCGGCCCGCGAGGAGTTCACCGAGCCCCGACCAGGCGAAGTTCATCAGCGTCGCCGTCGCCTGCCGGGCCGTCACATGCGGGCTGCGGTTGGCCCAGTCGGCGAGCGACTCGGCGGCGCCGACCAGGGCCTCGGCGAGCCCGGCTACCTCGGGCTCCGGCAGCCCGGGATCCCGGTGCGCGTCGCGGGCGGCCTCGGCGATCAGCTGCGTGACGAAGGCGACGATGTCCGCGCGCACCGCCCTGACCTCGGCGGCGAACACCTCACCGTGGCTACGGGCCTGGACGTGCAGCACGGACCAGCCGTCGGGGTGCTGGGCGGTGTGGGTGAAGAACGCCAGCAGCCCGTCCCAGAGCCGGCGGTCGGCCGGCACCTCGCGCCGGACGCCGGCCCGGACGGCGTCGAAGAGCGCCCGGGCCTCGCGGCGGATGCAGGCCGTGAAGAGGTCGTCCTTGGAGTTGAGGTAGAGGTACACCAACGGCTTGGACACACCCGCCAGTTCGGCGATGTCGTCCATCGACGCCGCGATGTACCCCCGTTGCCCGAAGATGCGGACGGCGGCGTCCAGCATCTGCTGCTCACGGACCGCACGCGGCATCCGCTTGGTCTTCACGGCACCCATGCGGTTCAGCGTACGGTCCGCGCGGCAGGTGTCGGGCCGGTACCGGTCACGCGCCGGTTCAGGCGGCGACGGCCACCCGCTCCCGCTCCTCCACCGGCGAGCCGCCCGCGCTGTCGTACGCCTCCCGGTCGAGCAGCCCCTCACGGGCCGCCACGACGACCGGCACCAGCGCCTGCCCGGCCACGTTCGTGGCCGTGCGCATCATGTCCAGGATCGGGTCGATGGCGAGCAGCAGGCCGACGCCCTCCATCGGCAGACCGAGGGTGGACAGGGTGAGGGTCAGCATGACCGTGGCGCCGGTCAGACCGGCCGTCGCGGCCGAGCCGACCACCGACACGAAGGCGATCAGCAGGTAGTCGCCGACCCCGAGCTGGATGTCGAAGATCTGCGCGACGAAGATCGCGGCGATGGCCGGGTAGATCGCGGCGCAGCCGTCCATCTTGGTGGTCGCGCCGAACGGCACGGCGAAGGAGGCGTACTCCTTCGGGACGCCGAGGCGCTCGGTGACCTTCTGCGTCAGCGGCATGGTGCCCACGGACGACCGGGACACGAAGGCCAGCTGGATGGCGGGCCAGGCGCCCTTGAAGAACTGGAGCGGATTGGCCTTGGCGACGGTGGCGAGCAGCACCGGGTAGACCACGAACAGCACGAGCGCGCAGCCGACGTAGATGTCGGCGGTGAAGGTCGCGTACTTGCCGAGCAGGTCCCAGCCGTAGGTGGCGATGGCCGTGCCGATGAGGCCGACGGTGCCCAGCGGGGCGAGCCGGATGACCCACCACAGGGCCTTCTGGAGCAGTTCGAGGACGGACTCGCTCAGGGTGAGGATCGGCTGGGCCTTCTCACCGAGCTGGAGGGCGGCGACACCGGCGACGGCGGCCATGAACACGATCTGGAGCACGTTCAGTTCGGTGAACGGCGTGATCACGTCGGTCGGGACGATGCCCGTGAGGAAGTCGATCCAGGAGCCGGTCTTCTCGGGCAGTTCCCCGTCCTTGGGGGTGAGGCCGGTACCGGCGCCGGGGTTGGTGACCAGGCCGATGGCGAGACCGATGGCCACCGCGATCAGCGAGGTGATCATGAACCAGAGGAGGGTGCGGGACGCGAGGCGTGCCGCGTTGTTGACCTTCCGCAGGTTGGTGATCGAGACCAGGATGGCGAAGAACACGAGCGGGGCGACGGCGAGCTTGAGCAGGCCTATGAAGGTGTCGCCGACCTTTTCCAGCGCGGTGACGAGCCAGGAGACGTCCTGGCTCCTGGCCGTCCAGCCGAGCAGGACGCCGAGGAGGAGGCCGAGAAGTATCTGGGCCCAGAAGGGGACCTTGGGCAGCTTGAAGGACTGCGTGTGCGTGGACACGGACATGCTCCGGTGAGGGTGCGCGAGGGCTGACGTGGGGACGGGGGTCGCGGAACGTCAGAGGCGACAGATCGCGGACGCGCACCAGCAGAGGTCCACGTGCAGACGCGCCACCAGCAGCGGGCACACGGGCATGCGCTCAGGCATGACGGGCGCGGCTGATGACTTCATGCGCCGACCTTAACACCAGAGCTTTGAGATCCCCAAAGCCTTACTTTGAGAGGTACACAGCGGGCATTACCTTACGAATCCCGACAAAGCAGTCTCAGGAGGTCTGGCCCTGCGCGCGCGCCGCGTCGTCCGCGGTGTCCTCCTGGCTGCGGCTGGCCTCGAAGTTGGCCTTGACGCGGTCCACCTTCTGCACGATCCGCACGGACGCCCGGTCCCGCTCCTTGCGCAGCACGACGAAGCTGATCGGCGCCGAGACGACGAGCGCGAGCAGCACCACCCAGATGCCGTTGGAGGCGCCGAGCCCGCGGGGGGCGACACCGGAGTAGACGAGGCCCCAGACGACCACGAGGCAGCCCACGAAGATTCCGAGGCGCATCAGCGTGTAGCGGAGCATCTCAATCCACTCTTCCGTGTCGAAGGGCCAGAACTACCCAAAGGGCACCGTCCAGTGAAGCACGCCCGCGAGCCGATCTTGCAAGGGGGTGCGTGCCGCGGGCGCTTGCGGGCGCTCAGTGCAGCGGCAGCAGCATGATGACGTCGTCGCGGTCGTCGCCGGGGGCGACACGGATCGCGTCCGGGATGCGGCCGACCTCCTTGTAGCCGCAGGACCCGTAGAAGCGCTCGAGGCCCATGCCGCTGCGGCAGGTGAGGCGTATCGCCTCGATGCCCTCGAACCCGCGGGCGGCGTCCGCCGCGGCCGCCAGCAGATCACGGCCGTACCCCTTGCCCTGGTGACGCGGGTGCACCATCACCGTGTACAGCCACAGCCAGTGCCCCATCAGCCGATGGGTGTTGAAGGTGAGGAAGGCGGTCGCGGCGATGCGGCCGTCCTCGTCGAATCCGGCGAGCAGCCGGCTGCGGCCCTCGGCCAGCGCCACGAACTGCTTCACCAGTTCGGGGCGCACCGCCTCGCGCGTCACGGGCGGGACGAATCCGACGGCTCCACCGGCGTTGGTGACGTCCGTCCAGAGGTCGAGCAGGCCGTCGCGCAGGGAGCGGTCGACGGCGGGATCGAGCGTGAACGTAAGGGGCATGCGGGGATCGTACCTATTACGGACGCGGTCTGGCGAGAGGCTTCCGAGACGTGCCGGCGACCGGCCGCGCCCGTGCCCTCACGCCAGTATCCGTGCCGCCACGCCGAGATCCGAGACCAGCCCCTGGTACGCCGCCTCCCGGTCGTCGGCGCGCAGCACCGACGACGGGTGCACGGTGGGCACCAGCCGCTCGCGGCGCCCGTGGATCTCCTCCTCCAGCACGGTCCCGCGCACCTGCGTCACCCGGAACGACGAGCCCAGCAGCGCCTTGCCCGCGGTCGCGCCCAGCACGACGATCAGCTCGGGTTCGACGAGGGCGAGCTCGGCGGCGAGCCAGGGGCCGCACGCGGCCGCCTCCCGCAGGGTGGGCGCCTTGTGGATGCGCCGCTTACGGGGCTCCGCCCGCGTGAACTTGAAGTGCTTGACCGCGTTGGTGACGTACGTCTCACCGGGGTCGATCCCGGCCTCCGCGAGCGCCCGGTCGAGGAGCTTCCCGGCGGGGCCCACGAACGGCCTGCCCTGCCGGTCCTCCTGGTCGCCGGGCTGTTCGCCGACGAGCATCACACGTCCCTGGGCGTTTCCCGCGCCGAAGACGGTCCGGGTGGCGTCGCGGTGCAGCGGGCAGCCCCGGCAGCCGGCGGCGGCCTCGCGCAGGGCGTCGAGGCTCGCGGCCTCCGCCGGGACGAAGGGCTCGGCGCTGTACCGGTCCTCGGGTGCCGCCGTACGGGAAGTCACGGTCGCCGGGTACCCCGGGCCGGGTCCGCGCGAAACGGGCGCCCGAGGGCGCAATCAGAGCCGCATCGGCTGCGGGGCCTCGCGGCGCGCCGGGTCCGGGCCCTCGAACTCGCGGATGACCTCGTACCGCGTGTTGCGCTCCACGGGACGGAAGCCGGCGTCGCGGATGAGGTCCAGCAGGTCGTCGCGGGTGAGCTTGTGAGGCGTGCCGTAGTTGTCGGCGTCGTGGGTGATCTTGTACTCGACGACCGAGCCGTCCATGTCGTCCGCGCCGTGCTGGAGGGCGAGCTGGGCGGTCTGCAGGCCGTGCATCACCCAGAAGACCTTGACGTGCTGGACGTTGTCGAAGAGCAGCCGGGAGACGGCGAAGGTCTTCAGGGCCTCCAGCGGGGTCGCCATGGCCGTACGGGCCTGAAGGCGGTTGCGGACCTTGCCGTCCTTCATGTCGACGAAGTCGTGCTGGTAGCGCAGCGGGATGAAGACCTGGAAACCGCCGGTCTCGTCCTGCAGTTCACGCAGCCGCAGCACGTGGTCGACCCGGTGGCGGGGCTCCTCGATGTGCCCGTAGAGCATGGTCGAGGGGGTCTTGAGCCCCTTCTCGTGCGCCAGCCGGTGGATGCGCGACCAGTCCTCCCAGTGGGTGCGGTGGTCCACGATGTGCTGCCGGACCTCCCAGTCGAAGATCTCGGCGCCACCGCCGGTGAGGGACTCCAGACCGGCGTCGATCAGCTCGTCGAGGATCTCCGACGCCGAGAGGCCGGAGATCGTCTCGAAGTGGTGGATCTCGGTGGCGGTGAAGGCCTTCAGCGAGACGTCCGGGAGGGCGGCCTTCAGCTCGCGCAGGGAGCGCGGGTAGTAGCGCCACGGCAGGTTGGGGTGCAGGCCGTTGACGATGTGCAGCTCGGTGAGGTTGTCCGCCTCCATCGCCTTGGCGAGCCCCACGGCCTCCTCGATGCGCATCGTGTACGCGTCCTTCTCCCCCGGCTTGCGCTGGAAGGAGCAGTACGCGCAGGAGGCCGTACAGACGTTGGTCATGTTGAGGTGGCGGTTGACGTTGAAGTGCACGACGTCGCCGTTCTTGCGCGTGCGCACCTCGTGGGCGAGACCGCCGAGCCAGGCCAGGTCGTCCGACTCGTACAGCGCGATGCCGTCCTCACGAGTCAGCCGCTCACCGGAGCGGACCTTCTGCTCCAGCTCGCGCTTGAGCCCGACATCCATGCGCACACCTCTCTCCGACAGACTCCGCACACCGTACTCCCCGCCCCTCGGGCGGCGGTGACCCCGTTCGACGCTGCGCGTCTACACCTCCTCGGGCAGCTCACCCACCCGGTTCTCCCACTTCGTGGACAGCACGATGGTGGTGCGGGTCCGGGACACGCCCTTGGTGCCGGAGAGCCGGCGGATGATCTTCTCCAGTCCGTCCACGTCGGTCGCGCGCACCTTGAGCATGAACGAGTCGTCACCGGCGATGAACCAGCAGTCCTCGATCTCCGGCAGGTCCCGCAGCCGCTGCGCCACGTCCTCGTGGTCGGCGGCGTCGGAGAGCGAGATGCCGATCAGGGCGATGACGCCGAGGCCCAGCGAGGCGGCGTTCACGGTGGCCCGGTAGCCGGTGATGACGCCGGCCGCCTCCAGCCGGTTGATGCGGTCGGTGACGCTGGGCCCCGACAGCCCGACGAGGCGCCCCAGCTCCGCGTAGGAGGCCCGGCCGTTCTCTCTCAGGGCCTGGATGAGCTGCCTGTCCACGGCGTCCATGCGATCGAAGCCTTCCACTGAAGAGTCTGACGAGTTGGAAAGGGGTGAGGGGTCGGGGTGCGGCTCAGGTGGTGCGCGAACCGCCCCCGAGTTCGCCCGCCCAGCGGCGGTAGAGCGTGTGCGGCACGCCGGCCGCGTCGAGGACCCGGCCGGCGACGAAGTCGACGAGGTCCTGGATGTGGGTGGCGCCCGCGTAGAAGGCCGGCGAGGCGGGTACGACGGCCGCCCCCGCGTCGTCCAGGGCGACGAGGTGGCGCAGCGTCTGTCCGCCGAGCGGTGCCTCCCGCACGGCCACGACCAGCGGGCGGCCCTCCTTCAGGGTGACGCTCGCGGCCCGTTGCAGCAGGTCCTTGGAGAGCCCGAGGGCGACACCGGCCACGCAGGCGGTGGACGCCGGCACGATGAGCATCCCCTTCGCCGGGTACGAGCCCGAGGACGGCCCGGCGGCCAGGTCCCCCGCGCTCCAGTGCCGTACGCCGTCGAGGTCCACGGCGAAGGTGTCCGGCTTTCCGTCGGCCCCCCTGGCCAGCCATTCCCGCAGGTCGCTCCGCCAGTGCGCGTCCCGGAAGGAGAGCCCCGTCTCGTCCAGCAGGGTGAGCCGCGAGGCCCGGCTGACGACCAGGTCGACGCTCTCCCCGGCAGCGAGCAACGCACGCAGCACAGCAGCCGCATACGGCGTTCCGGAAGCTCCGGACACCCCCACGATCCAAGGCGCGCGCTGCGATTCCCCTGCGTTCACATCTTGAGCGTACCGGTGCGCGCAGCGGACCTCAGGACGGGTCGTCCGCCTGGGGATCGACGGGGAGCCGGCCGCCGGGCAGTGTCGGCCTGCCCGGCGACCGTCCTCACACGGTCAGGCCCCGGACCAGGAGGTCGAGGAGGGCGCACGCGAACAGGGCGATGCCGATGAAGCCGTTGACGCTGAAGAACGCGCGGTCGAGGCGGGACAGGTCGTGCGGGCGGACGATCGTGTGCTCGTAGACGAACGCGCCCGCGACGGCCAGCAGGCCCAGCCAGAAGAACGCGCCGGCGCCGGTGGCCAGGGCGTACCAGACGAACAGGGCGGTGGTCAGGGCGTGGCACGCGCGGGCCGCCCAGATCGCCGCCGGGATGCCGAAGCGGGCCGGCACCGACATGACGCCGATCTCCCGGTCGGTCTCGACGTCCTGGCAGGCGTAGATCAGGTCGAAGCCGCCGATCCAGATGCCGACGGCGAGGCCGAGGATCACGGCGTCCCAGGACCACTCGCCGGTGATCGCGAGCCAGCCGCCGATCGGGCCCATGGCCTGGGCGAGGCCGAGGATGGCCTGGGGGAAGTTCGTGAACCGTTTGCCGTAGGGGTAGATCACCATCGGGATGACGGCGACCGGGGCGAGGGCCAGGCAGAGCGGGTTGAGCAGGGCCGCCGCGCCGAGGAAGACGACCAGCGCGATCAGGGCGCCGGTCCAGGCGTGCCGTACCGACATCGCGCCGGTGACCAGTTCGCGCTGGGCGGTGCGCGGGTTCCGGGCGTCGATCTCGCGGTCGATGATCCGGTTGACGGCCATGGCGAAGGTGCGCAGGCCGACCATGCAGACGGTGACCAGCAGGAGCCGGCCCCAGTGGATGTTGCGGTCCAGGTCGAACATCGCGGTGAGGGCGGCGATGTAGGCGAAGGGCAGCGCGAAGACCGAGTGCTCGATCATCACCAGCCGCAGGAAGGCCTTGGTGCGGCCCGGCTGCGGCAGCGCGGCGGATGCGGAACTCACAGGCCGTACTCCCTCCAGCGGCGGTCCACCTTGGCCGCCGTCTCCGGATCGGACTCCACCATGTCGGGCCACCCTCCGTCGCGCGTGTACCCCTCCTCGGGCCACTTCTTCGTCGCGTCGATGCCCGCCTTGCCGCCCCAGAACTGCTGGTACGACGCGTGGTCGAGATGGTCGACGGGGCCCTCGACGACGCTGAGGTCGCGGGCGTAGTCGGTGTTGCCGAGGGCCCGCCAGGCGACCTCGTGCAGGTCGTGGACGTCGCAGTCGGAGTCGACGACCACGATCAGCTTGGTCAGGGACATCATGTGCGCGCCCCAGACCGCGTGCATGACCTTCTGCGCGTGCTTGGGGTACTTCTTGTCGATCGAGACGATCGCGCAGTTGTGGAAGCCGCCCGCCTCGGGCAGGTGGTAGTCCACGATGTCCGGCACGATGATCTTCAGCAGCGGGAGGAAGAAACGCTCCGTCGCACGGCCGAGCGGTCCGTCCTCGGTCGGCGGCCGGCCCACGACGATCGACTGGAGCAGCGGCCGCTTCCGCATCGTGACGCAGTCGATCTTCAGCGCGGGGAACGGCTCCTGCGGCGTGTAGAAGCCGGTGTGGTCGCCGAACGGGCCCTCGGGGAGCATCTCGCCGGGCTCCAGCCAGCCCTCGACGACGACCTCCGCCTGCGCCGGCACCTGCAGCGGCACGGTCTTGCAGTCGACCATCTCGATCCGCTTGCCCGCGAGGAACCCGGCGAACAGGTACTCGTCGATGTCGCCGGGGAGCGGCGCGGTGGAGGCGTACGTCACGGCGGGCGGGCAGCCGAAGGCGATCGCGACAGGCAGCCGCTCGCCCCGGCGGGCGGCGACCTGGTAGTGGTTGCGGCTGTCCTTGTGGATCTGCCAGTGCATGCCGATGGTGCGCCGGTCGTGGCGCTGGAGGCGGTACAGGCCGAGGTTGCGGACGCCCGTCTCGGGGTCCTTGGTGTGGGTCAGGCCCAGGTTGAAGAAGGAGCCGCCGTCCTTGGGCCAGGTGAACAGGGCCGGAAGCTGCTCCAGGTCGACGTCGTCGCCGTGCAGGACGACCTCGTGGACAGGGCCGTCCTTGACCTTCTTCGGCGGGACGTGGGTCATCGTGCCGAGCTTGCCGAAGGCCTCGCGCACCCCGACGAACCCGTGCGGCAGTTCGGGCCGCAGCAGCCCGCCGATCTTCTCGGAGATCTCCCCGTACGACTTCAGCCCCAGCGCCTTCAGCAGCCGCCGGTCGGTTCCGAACACGTTCATGGCGAGGGGCATGGACGAGCCCTTCACCTTCTCGAAGAGCAGTGCGGGGCCGCCCGCCTTCTGCACCCGGTCGACGATCTCCCCGACCTCCAGATACGGGTCGACCTCCACCTTGATGCGCTTCAGGTCCCCCTCGCGCTCCAGTGCCCTGAGCAGGGAGCGAAGATCGTCGTAAGCCATGCGGACAAGTATCCCCGAGGGGCTACCCTGGCCCCGTCACGGGGGCCGTGCGAGCGGCCCCCGACCGCCGTTCCACGAGGTGACCGCCGATGCTCCGGATCCTGATGTTCGTCGTGCCCCTGGCGTTGAGCGTGTACGCGTTCATCGACTGCATCAGCACCGACGAGAAGGACATCCGGCACATCCCGAAGCCGCTGTGGGCGATCCTGGTGCTCCTCTTCCCGCTCGTCGGCTCGATCTCCTGGCTGATCGCGGGCAAGCGCCGGCGCCCGGAGACACGGCCCGGACGCGGCGCGCGGTGGGTCGCGCCCGACGACAACCCCGAGTTCCTGAAGTCGCTCTCGGAGGACGAGGACGAGGACGAGAAGGGCCGCAAGAGGGACGGCGACGAGGCCTGACGCTCAGTCGGCGGAGGCCTCCCCGGCCTCCACGACCCTGAGGTGCTCCCCGCCGAACTCCGCCACGAGGACGTCCCTGGCGGCGTCCGGGTCGTCGACGCCGACGTGCACCCATCCCCGCTCGTCCACCCCGACCTCACGCAGCTCGAAAGTGCCGTCCCAGCGGTTCATGTCGGCCGAGACCCGTGCCGCGAGGGCGTCCAGATCACGGCGGTCGACGTCGGTGTCGTACAGGCGCAGGGTCACTCCCTTTCCGGTAGCACCGCAGACGTCGGCGTCGAAGGCCGCGGAGGGTACGCGGTAGACGTCCACGGTCCGGGCGCCCTCGTCGACGGAGAGCCCGGTGAAGACGTCCGTGTGCCGCTGGGCCCGGCTGCTGACGGACGCGAGCGTCTCCTGCAGGTCGCGCCCTGGCACCCGTCCGGCGCACTCGGACGCCCGCGTGGGGCCGCCCGGTTGCTCGTCCGTCACGGTCCGGCCCTCGACGGCGCATCCCGGGAGCACCCCGAAAACCCCGAACACCAGCACGCCGGCCGCGACGGCCCACCCGTCCCTCTTCATCTCCGCCTCCGTCCGTCACCCGTCCTCACTGTGACGCCGAAGGGGCCGCGTACGTTCGGTCCCCGGCGGGGGACCCTGCGCGAGGAGGGAACCCCCGGCGGCGCCGGCTGCCCCAGCGGCAAACGGCCGAGCCCCGCGTCCGCCATCGCCGCAACCGCCCGGCGACCTGCGGCACCCCTGCGAAGACGCCCAGCGCCTCCCACCCGTCGATCCCGTCGTCCTCGGCCGGCGCCTCCCCCGCACGTGGGGCCGTGACGGATCGGGGCGGTGGGGCGTTGCCCGGGTGTCGTCGCGCCGGGAGAGTGGACCCATGGATCTGGCACCGGATCAGGCACGGGCACGCGCGTGGCTCGCCACCGCCGTCGCCGAGGCCCGCGCGGGACTCGCGGGGGGCGGCATCCCGATCGGCGCCGCGCTGTACGGCCCCGACGGCACCCTCCTCGGCCGGGGCCACAACCGGCGCGTGCAGGACGGCGATCCCTCGGCGCACGCGGAGACGGCGGCCTTCCGGGACGCGGGACGGCAGCGGTCGTACCGCGGTACGACGATGGTGACGACCCTCTCGCCGTGCTGGTACTGCTCAGGGCTCGTCCGGCAGTTCGGCATCTCCCGGGTGGTGATCGGCGAGGCGGTCACCTTCCGCGGCGGGCACGAGTGGCTGGCGGAGCACGGCGTGCAGATCGTGCTCCTGGACGACCCCGGGTGCGTGGCGATGATGCGCGCCTTCATCGCCACGCACCCGGCTCTGTGGAACGAGGACATCGGTGAGTGACTCCCCCACCCCCCGCATCCCGACGATCGATCTGCGGCCCTGGCTGTCCGGTGACGACGACACCCGCGCCCGCATCGCCCGTACCGTCGACGAGGCCCTGCAGAGCGCCGGTTTCCTCCTGGTCACCGGGCACGGCGTGGACCCGGGACTGCGCGCCCGCCTCCGCGCGACCGCCCGGGCGTTCTTCACCCTCCCCGCGCCCGTGAAGCAGCGGTACGCCGCGAAGGTCGGCGGGCGCGGCTGGCTCGGGCCCGGCGCGGAGGCCAACGGCCACGCGGAGGGCACCGAGACCCCGCCGGACCTGAAGGAGTCGCTGACCTTCGCGACGCACGAGCCGTTCGACGACCCGGTGGTCGACGCGCAGTGGTACGCGCCGAACGTCTTCCCGGCGGAGGTGCCCGCACTGAGGCCGCTCTGCGAGGAGTACCTGGCGCGGATGGCCGTGCTGGAGAACGAGTTGCTCTCCCTGCTCGGCCGGGCTCTCGGCCTCGAAGCCGACTTCTTCACGCGGCACATGGGCCGTCCCACGTACGGCTTCAACATCAACTGGTACCCGGGCAGGGACGTGCTCGGCGCGCCCGAGCCCGGCCAGTTCCGGATCGGCCCGCACACCGACTTCGGGACGGTCACCCTCCTCGACCGGCAGGCCGGAAAGGGCGGGCTCCAGGTGTACACGGACGAGGGCGGCTGGGCGGACGCCCCGTGGGACCCGGCGGCATTCACCGTCAACATCGGTGACCTGATGGCGCGTTGGACCGGGGACCGCTGGCGCTCCGGCCGCCACCGCGTCCTGCCGCCGCCCGCGGACGCCCCCGCCGAGGAGCTGATGTCGCTGGTCTACTTCGGCGAGTGCACGCCGGGGACCCGGGTGGAGTCGGTCCCGGCGCCGGTGGGGCGGGTGGCGTACGAGCCGGTGGACTCACATGTGTATCTGCGGGAGAAGCTGGACTCGATCACGGTGGAGTGAGCCGTGCCACGGGGCTCCCGCTACGGGAGCCCCGCCGCCAGCACCTCAATCAGACGTTCGAAGCGATTCCGCCAGCCGCCCTCCGACTGCTGCTCCCCCTCGAACTCATGGGTGAACCGCAGGGCGCTGCCCTCACCGTCCCGCTCCAGATGGAACCGGACGCGGCCGCCGCCCTCCACCGTGTACTCGGCGACCCGGTCGACGTCCCAGGCGGTGACCTCTCCCGAACCGAGGTCACGCAGGGTGACCGCGCCGCCGAGGTGCGGTTCGAGCACGTCGGCCTGGGTGAACCAGGCCGCGAGCCCGTCGGCCGTGGCCAGCGCGGGCCAGACCTGCTCCATGGACCGGGGGAGCCGCACCAGGAAGTGCAGGATGTGCGTGTTCCCGTGGGTCTGGCTGATGCCCTGCTCGATGGAACCGGTCATGACACCAGCCTGACCCGTCACGCCGGGGCACGCACGTGTTACGGCCGCTCCCCGGCCTCGTCGACGACCGTGCGCTCGACGACCGCGCTGGTGCCGTCCACCAGGCCGTCGGCGCCGACCACGCGCTCACCGAGGAAGGTGAGGGTCTTCTCGTCGAAGATCAGCTCCTCGCGCTCACCGTCACCGGACCGGGTGATCGCGACGCCCGTGCGCCCCAGGGAGTCCTTCGCTCCGTGGACCACCTCGACGCCGGGGATCGTCGCGGCCGCCCGGTACAGCGCCGCGCCGACCTCCGGCGGCATGAGCGACTCCCGGATCAGGTCGCCGAAGAGCACGAAGGCGGCGTGGTCCCGGTCGGGGCGCTCCTCGTCGACCTGCGCGCCGGCGGTGCGGTACAGCCAGTCCCGCATCGCGTCCGCGTCGGTCGGCAGCTTCGACAGCGCACGGTAGTTGGTGGCCCGCTCCTGGCCGGAGCCCTCGGGGTCCAGCGGCAGGCGCTCGTGGCCCGGCCGGTCCTCCTCCAGGAGCCCCGCGCGCGTGCCGTCGACCGACAGCCAGATCTCCCGGTCGTGGACGGGGCCGGGCGGCACTCGGCGTCCGTCGACATGACCGGCGTAGGCGTCCCGGCTCTTGACGTAGACGAACTGGTCGTCCCGGATGCCGCCGGGCACCTCGGACTTCTCGGCCGCCAGCGCGATGTCCTCCAGCAGGGCCACCGCCTCCTTCGAGGCGGCGGGCGTCCCGGAGGACCCGGCCGGCACGGCGAAGGTGAGCGCGACCGCGGTGACCGCCGCGGCGGCTCCGGCCACCAGCGTGGGACGCAGCCAGGGCCTGCGGGCGGGCCTGGGGTCGCAGGACTGCCGGATCTCGGTCATCAGATGCTCCTTGAGGAGTCGGTGACGGCCCGGCGGAAGGTCTCTCTCGGAGAACTCGTTCACAGGTTTCCCTCCCCTACGGGCTTGACCGCGATGCTGCGGTCACCTCTCATCTGTCCGCGCATGCTCGGCGGTTCCATGTGTTTCGCGAGTTTTGTCCTGGCACGTGAGAGCCGCGACCGCACGGTCCCCACCGGCACCCCGAGCGCCTCGGCGGCGGCCTGGTAGTCGAGACCCGACCACACGCACAGCGCCAGCACCTCCCGCTCGGCCCGCCGCAACCGGGCCAGGGCGGTGCGTACGAGGGCCAGCTGGGCGGCGTCGTCGATCCGCCCGGCGACCTCGTCGGCGAAGTCACGCTCCGCCTCCTCGCGGGGGAGCCGGGCGACGGCGGCCGCGTGTCGTCGCGCGGCGCGGCGGGTGTTGCGGGCGACGTTGGTGGCGATGCCGAGCAGCCAGGGCCGCAGGGAGCCGCCCTCGTCGTCGACCTTCTCGCGCAGCCGCCAGGCGTCCAGGAAGGTCAGCGAGACGATGTCCTCGGCGCTCGCCCAGTCGCCGGTGAGCCGGTAGGCGTGGTTGTAGACGGAGCGCGCGTAGGCGTCGAAGAGCTCACCGAATGCCTGGTGGTCCCCGGCGCGTACGCGTCGGCGCAGTTGTGCTTCCACGTCCACTTGCCTGTCCGTACGACGAAGGCCGGTTCCCGTGACGCGGGTCACGGGAACCGGCCTTCTCCTGTGCCGCGGGGCTCAGAACCCGACGGACCGCAGGGCACCCAGCCCCACGTCGGCGTACGAGTGCTTGCCGGAGACGAAGATGTTGACGCCGTAGTAGTTGAACAGCCAGCAGCCGAACGCGACCAGCGCCAGGTACGCGGCCTTGCGGCCCTTCCAGCCGGCCGTGGCACGGGCGTGCAGGTAACCGGCGTAGGCGACCCAGGTGATGAAGGACCAGGTCTCCTTGGGGTCCCAGCCCCAGTAGCGGCCCCACGCGTCGCCGGCCCAGATCGCGCCCGCGATGATCGTGAACGTCCACAGCGGGAAGACGGCGGCGTTGACCCGGTAGGAGAACTTGTCGAGCGAGGATGCGGCGGGCAGCCGCTCCAGCACGGAACTGGCGAACCGGCCCGGTGTGCCGCCGCCCGCGAGCTTGTTCTCGTAGGAGTCGCGGAAGAGGTAGAGCACCGTGGAGACGGCGCCGACGTAGAAGACGGCGCCGCACAGGATCGCGGTCGAGACGTGGATGTACAGCCAGTACGAGTGGAGCGCGGGGACCAACTGGTCGCTGGCGGTGTACAGGACGGTAACGGCCACGCCGAGATCGAGGAGGACGGACGTGATCAGCGGGAGGCCGAGCCAGCGGATGTTCTTCCGCAGCGCGAGCAGCGCGAGGTACACGCCGACGGCGACGGTGGAGAAGGTGATGTTGAACTCGTACATGTTGCCCCACGGCGCCCGCTGCACCGACAGGGCTCGCGCGAGCACACCGCCGAACTCGACGAGGAACGCGAGCACGGTGAGGGACACGGCGATGCGCCCGTAGAGGTCGCCCTTCTCGTCGCCGCCGTGCGCCCCGGGCCCGTCGGGCACGTCACGGGTGCCGGCCGCGGCCCGGACGACGACCTTCGGCCGCTCCATCACGGCGGTCCCGCCGGCCTTCCTCACCGTGACGGCCGGAGCCTGGGCGGCCCCCTCGGCGGCGGTGAGCGCGGCGGCCGTACGGCCGACCTTGCTACGGCTGCCGAAGATCCATTCGGCGATGTAGGCGAAGAAGGCCAGGGTGTAGACGGCCATCGCGGAGTAGATCAGCGTGTTGCTGAGGTCCGCGAGGTTCTCGTTGGTCGCGGCGGCGAGAGTCACTTCTCAGCCCCTTCGGCAGGTACGGCATCGGGGTCGGTGTCGGGGTCGGGGGAATCTGCGGGGTGGTCGTCGGGGTCCGGCGCGCCCGGCGCCTTCTCGTACAGCGTCGCGGCGAGATCGCCGAGCTCCTCCGGAACCTTGGCGGACTCGCTGCGGCCGAGGCCGGCCATCTCGACGACGGTGACGCCGTCGGCGCCTCGCACCGCGCGCACCCACACGCGACGGCGCTGGATGAACAGGGACGCCGCCAGACCGAGGATGGCGGCCACGGCGCCGGACAGGGCCCAGCCGCTGCCGGGCTGCTGGGTGATCTGGAAGCCGGCCCACTCCTTGACGCCCTCGAAGGTGACCGAACCGGCCCCGTTCGGCAGGGTCATGGTCTCGCCGACCGCCAGCCGCTTCTTGAACAGCTTGCCCTGGGAGTCCTTGAACTCCTCGAGGTTCTTCTTGTTCAGCTGGTAGACGCTCTGCGGGATCCCGGAGTCGACACCGAGATCGCCGTGGTACGCCGACAGCGCGAGCCGCGGGTTCAGCAGCGCCGGGAACTGGGAGAGCATCGTGCCGTGGCCCTCGCCGGCGAAGCTGGGCACGAAGAAGGCGTTGAAGCCGAGCTGTTCCTTCTCACCCTTGGCGTTGCGGTAGCCGTCCCGCACCATGAGCGCGCCGGAGGAGGTGACGTTGGCGTCCAGCGGCAGCAGCGGCACGGCCTCCTTGTCCATCACCACGTTCCCCTCGGCGTCCCGCACGGTGACGATCGGGGCGTAGCCGTGGCTGACCAGGTAGACCTTGGAGCCGTCGATCTCCAGCGGCTCGTTGACCTTGACGGTGATCGGCCGTTCCTTGCCGTAGGCGCCGACGCCGTAGCCGAGGCTCGCCTCGAAGGTGCGCGGGGTGCCCCGGTTGGGGCCGGTGGCCTCGTAGGTGCCGTGGAAGTCCTTGAGGGTGAAGCTGAACGGGTCCAGGTCGTCCGGGGTGAAGAGGTTGCCGGACTTGAAGTCGTCGTACTGCGTGAGGGTGTTGGCGAAGCCGTCCCCCTCCAGGATCAGCTTGTTGCCCTCGGACTTGAACAGCTGGCCCCAGGCGAAGGCGATCAGCATCACGATCAGGGCGATGTGGAAGGCGAGGTTGCCGACCTCCCGCAGATAGCCCTTCTCGGCGGCGACCGCGTCACCGGCGAGGTGGGCGCGGAAGCGGCGCTTCTTCAGCAGGGTGAGCGCGGCCTCGCGGACCTGCTCGGGCTCGGCCTCGGTGCGCCACGTGGTGTAGGCGGGCAGCCGGGTCAGGCGCCGGGGCGCGCCCGGCGGCCGGCTGCGCAGCTGGCCGACGAACTGCCAGGTGCGCGGCACGATGCACCCGATGAGGGAGACGAACAGCAGGATGTAGATCGCGGAGAACCACACCGAGCTGTAGACGTGGAAGAGGCCGAGGGTGTCGTACAGCGGCGCGAGGGTCTCGTGCCGCTTGCGGAAGTCGGCGACCTGGGTCGCGTCGACGCCGCTCTGCGGGATCAGCGACCCGGGGATCGCGGCCAGCGACAGCAGCAGGAGCAGCAGCAGCGCGACCCGCATGGAGGTGAGCTGCCGCCAGAACCAGCGGGCCCAGCCGATGACGCCGAGGGCGGGCAGGTTCGGGGCGTCCTCCGCGGGCGCGGTGGACAGCTGGGAGCCGGCCGCGCCGAGGTCCTGGTCCTGACTCGGGTCCGGGTGCTGTTCCCGGGCCTGGTCCGCCGAGGCGTCGGTCGCCCTTGCCGTGGTCTTGCTCATCGATCAGATCCCCACAGTGAAGCCGTTGGACCAGGTCTGCATGTCCTGCACCAGGCGGTCCCACGCCCCGGTCAGCAGCAGCACACCGGTCGCGATCATCATGATCCCGCCGATGCGCATCACCCACACATAGTGGCGCTTGACCCAGCCGAAGGCGCCGAGGGCCTTGCGGAAGGCGACCGCGGCGAGCACGAAGGGGACGCCGAGGCCGAGGCAGTAGGCGACGGTGAGGACGGCTCCGCGTCCCGCGCTGGCCTGGTTGGAGGAGAGCGCGAGCACGGAGGCGAGGGTCGGCCCGATGCAGGGGGTCCAGCCGATGCCGAACAGCGCGCCCAGCACCGGGGCTCCGACGAGCCCGGTCGACGGCCGGGTGTGGAAGCGGAACTCCCGCTGCGTCAGCCAGGGCATCAGCCCCATGAAGAAGACGCCCATCGCCACCATGAGCACCCCGAGCACCTTGGTCAGCGTGGCCTGGTACTCCAGCAGGGTCGAGCCGAAGTAGCCGAACAGCGCGCCGCCGGAGACGAAGACGGCGGTGAAGCCGAGCACGAACAGCGAGGCGCCGACGACCATCCGCCCGCGCCGGGCCTCGGCGAGGTCGGTGCCGGTGACCCCGGTCACGTAGGAGAGATAGCCGGGGACGAGCGGCAGGACGCACGGGGAGAAGAAGGAGACGAGGCCGCCGAGGAGCGCGACGGGCAGGGCGAGCAGCAGCGCGCCGCCCCGCACGGTGTCGTTGAGCCCGGTCGCGGCGAGCTCGGTGACTGCCCCCACGTCACTTCTCCGCGAGGACCGGGTCGAGCATCTCGCGCACCTTCTCCTCGCTCAGCGGCTGGAGCGTGCGCGCGGCGACCTTGCCGTCCCGGTCGATGACGAGCGTGGACGGGATGGCCTGCGGGTTGAGCGTGCCCTTCTCGAACCGGAGCATCAGTCTGCCCGTCGGGTCGTACAGGCTCGGGTAGGTGACGCCGAACTCCTTCTCGAAGGCGAGCGCCGGACCGGTGCTGGTGTCGCGCGTGTTGATGCCGACGAACTGGACACCCTGGTCCTTGGTGTCCTGGTAGACCGCTTCGAGGTTCTTGGCCTCGGCCCGGCACGGGGCGCACCACGAGCCCCACACGTTCAGGACGACGACCTTGCCCTTGTAGTCGGCGACGTCGAACTGCCCGCCGTCGATGGTCTTGCCGGACAGGTCGGGCGCGGCGGCCCGGTCGCCCTTGCCGGCGGTGTCGATGCCGTCGGAGCCCGCGACGAAGTTCGTCTCGCCGCCGCCCCCGGACGTACCGCCGGAGCCGCACGCGGACAGCAGCAGCGCGGCGACGGCGGCGCCGGAGGTGGCGAGCAGGGCGGTACGGCTACGGGCGCGACGGGCGGCACTCATGTGAAAAGTTTCGCATGCCCGTTCTGGGGATCTTGCGCACCCCCCTCGGGGGCGGACACCCGCCTGTCAGGCGGCGTTCCCCGACCCCGCGGTGCCGGTCGCGGGCGCCTCGACGAAGCCCTTCCAGCCGCCGGCGGGCGCCTGTCCCACGTCCAGGGTGCGCAGCTGGTCGAGGACCTCCGGCCGCTGCACGTCCAGCCAGTCCACGAACTGCCGGAAGGAGACCAGCCGTACGTCGCCGCCCTTCTCCCTCTCCCCCGCGATGTACTTCAGGGCCTCCTCGACGGCGTCCATGTATATGCCGCCGTTCCACTGCTCGAAGTGGTTGCCGACGAAGAAGGGGGCGCGATTTGTCTCGTATGCCCGTTTGAAGCCCTGGATGTAGGCCTGCGCGGACTGCTCGCGCCAGCCCGGGTAGTGGTACGCGGGAGCGTTGGTGGAGTTCACCGACTGGTTGGCGAGCATGTTGTAGTCCATCGAGAGGACTTCGAAGGAGCGCCCGGGGAACGGTATCTGCTGGAGCGGAAGGTCCCATATGCCCTGTTTTTTCTGCGGCCAGACCTGACGGCCCCCCGGCGAGGAGGCGTCGTAGCGCCAGCCCAGCTCACGGGCGGTGGTCAGCAGGCTGTCCTGGCCGAGCAGACAGGGCGTGCGACCGCCGACGAGTTCCTTGTCGTAGTCGAAGGGCAGCGACGGCAGATCGGTCCAGCCCGAGTTGGTCCGCCACTCCTTCACGAACGACTTGGCCTGGTCGATCTCGCTGCGCCACTGCTGCGGCGTCCAGTTGCCGACCGAGCCGGAACCGGCACAGAAGTGGCCGTTGAAGTGGGTGCCTATCTCGTGGCCCTCCAGCCACGCCCGGCGCACGCCCGCCAGCGTGTCCTTGATGTGCGCGTCCGTGAGATAGCCGATGTCGGAGGCGCCACGCGGGTTGTTCGGCGGGTCGTAGAGCCGCTTCTTCGACTCGGGCAGCAGATACAGCCCCGAGAGGAAGAAGGTCATGTGCGCCTCGTGCTCCTTGGCGAGGTCCAAAAAGCGCGGGAAGAGCCCGTTGCCCACCTCGCCGGCGCCGTCCCAGGAGAAGACCACGAACTGCGGCGGGGTCTGACCGGGCTCCAGCGGCACGGGCCGGTCCGGCTGCATCGGCTGCTTGCCGGTGAAGGAGGTCGACCCGTCGCCGAGGGGACGGGCGGTGGGCCTGGGGCTGGGGCTGCCGCCGGTCGGACCGCTGTGCGGGGTCCGACCGGAACCGCCGGGGTGGCCGGAACCGTCCGAGGAGGTGAGGGTTCCGCATCCGGCGAGCCCCAGTGCGGCGGCGGCCCCGGCGCCGAGTCCCATCGCTCCCCGTCGACTGATGTGAGGCATGCCATCCCCGTCCGTTGCGCTCGCTGGTGTCACCCAGTCAGACAGCGCGGCGCACCGGGAGGTTCCCCTTATCGGTCAACGATTCGGTATGACCACGACGAATTCGTCACAGAGGACGTCTACGCCCCAAAAGCCTTGTCCTTGCCCTTCACCGGCTTCGCACCGGCGAGCAGGTGCGGCGGGACGAGATCACGGGCGGGCTCGCTGTAGCCGACGGAGACGATCCGGTCCCCCTCGTACGTGAAGGACGTCAGCGACGCGAGCGTGCACTGCCTGCGGCGCGGGTCGTGCCACAGACGGCGCTTCTCGACGTACGAGCGCAGGATCCAGATCGGCAGCTGATGGCTCACCAGCACCGCCTCGTGCCCCCGCGCCGCGTCCTTCGCCGCGTCCAGGGCGCCCATCATCCGGATGACCTGCTCGACGTACGGCTCGCCCCACGACGGCCGGAACGGGTTGACCAGGTGCTTCCAGTTCCCGGGGCTGCGCAGCGCGCCGTCCCCCACACCGAAGGTCTTGCCCTGGAAGACGTTGTCGGCCTCGATCAGCCGCGGGTCTGTCGCCAGGTCCAGCCCGTGCGCCTTGGCGATCGGCGTCGCCGTCTCCTGCGCCCGCTCCAGCGGCGAGGCGACGACGTGGGTGACGTCACGGCTGGAGAGGTGCTCGGCGACCCGGTCGGCCATCTGCCGCCCCAGCTCCGACAGGTGGTACCCGGGCAGCCGCCCGTACAGGACCCCGTCCGGGTTGGCGACCTCGCCGTGCCGCATCACGTGGACGACGGTGATGTCCCGCGCGCTCATGCGGTGGCCTCCGCCGCCGCGCGGGCCGCCGCCGGGAGGGCGTCGGCGATGCGCTGCACCGCGCGCTCGTCGTGCGCGGTGGAGACGAACCAGGACTCGAAGGCGGAGGGCGGCAGATAGACGCCGCCCGCCAGCATGGCGTGGAAGAACGCGGTGAACCGGTACGACGCCTGCGCCTTGGCGTCCTCGTAGTCGCGCACGGCGCGGTCGGTGAAGAACACCGAGAACATGTTGGAGGCGCTCTGCACGGTGTGCGCGACGCCCTCCTTCGCGAGCGCCTCGCCGACCAGCGCCTGGATCTGCCGCGACACCTCGTCGACCTTGGTGTACGCCGCGTCGTCCAGGAGCCGCAGCTGCGCGAGGCCGGCGGCGGTGGCCACCGGGTTCCCGGACAGGGTGCCGGCCTGGTAGACGGGGCCGGCCGGGGCGAGGTGCGCCATGACGTCCGCCCGCCCGCCGAACGCGGCGGCGGGGAAGCCACCGCCCATCACCTTGCCGAAGGTCATCAGGTCGGGCACCACACCGTCGACGCCGAACCATCCGGAGCGGCTGGTCCGGAAGCCGGTCATCACCTCGTCGGAGACGAAGAGCGCCCCGTTCTGCGCACACGCGTCCTTCAGGCCCTGGTTGAAGCCCGGCGCCGGCGGCACGACGCCCATGTTGCCGGGGGACGCCTCGGTGATCACGCACGCGATCTCGCCGGGGTGGGCATGGAAGGCGGCGTGCACGGCCTCCAGGTCGTTGTACGGCAGAACGATGGTGTCCCCGGCCTGGGCCCCGGTGACGCCCGGGGTGTCCGGCAGCGCGAAGGTCGCCAGACCGCTGCCCGCGGCGGCGAGCAGGGCGTCGACGTGCCCGTGGTAGCACCCGGCGAACTTGATCACCTTGGACCGCCCGGTGAACCCACGGGCGAGGCGGATCGCGGACATGGTCGCCTCGGTCCCGCTGGAGACCAGCCGCACCTGCTCGACCGGCCCGACCCGCCCGACGATCTCCTCGGCCAGCGCCACCTCGCCCTCGCCGGGCGTCCCGAAGGACGTGCCGCGCGCGACCGCCTCCTGGACGGCGGCGATCACCTCGGGGTGCGAGTGCCCGAGGATCATGGGGCCCCAGGAGCAGACCAGGTCGACGTACTCGCGTCCGTCGGCGTCCGTCAGATACGGCCCGCTGCCGGACACCATGAAGCGGGGCGTACCGCCGACGGCGCGGAAGGCACGCACCGGGGAGTTGACGCCGCCGGGCGTGACGGCGGCCGCACGGTCGAATAGAGCCTGCGAGACAGGCGCTTCGTATGAATAGGGCAGTTCGCTCATGACGTGCGACTTCTCCGACTTCTCGGACTTCTCGGACTTCCGGTTGCCACTGACCTCCTCAGGGTAGGACGCGGCACCTCGTGATCGATCCTCCTGCACCCCGTCCGTCTGCGAAACTGAGACCTGATACACACAGCTCCTGCGGGGCACGGCGATCAGGGGCTGCGAAGATCCTGCGGACAGGTGTTTCACCGCACGTTTCGGCGCGCGGCCGTGGGGGAGGTCACTGACACGATGATCGGGTTGCGCGGCGGGGGCCCCGCGTCCTAGAAAAGCAGTCGGGTGGAGATATGCATCGCGGTGGTGGACTGGGCGAGGGGACCGATGACCTGGGTCCTCGACGCGCCCGGCGGGGAAAGCACCGGCGCGAGGCGGAGGAATCGACCGAAGCCCGTCAGACACAGGGTGTGCCGAGTGAGTCCGAGCGGATCGACCGACTGCGGGCCGGGAGCAGGAATGGTGGTCGGGTGGGGGTGACGTACAAGTACTTCGGCGCGCCGGACGGTGCCACGGCGGCCCGCGTCCCGATCTCGATGCGCCCCGAGGAACTCGGCGGCGACGAACTCGGCATGAACGGCATGTTCACCAAGATCAAGCCGGAGACGATGGCCGCGATGGTGCTCACCGGCATCGAAGGCGTCCCCCTGCACAAGGTCCCCCCGCTCGAACTGGTCGTGCTGCACCCCGACTACGCGGTGGTCAAGCTCCCGATGACCGTCGTCGACCCGCTGCGCGGCATCGGCGAGGAAGCGGTGGGCGCGGCGGCCTTCATCTGGTCGACGGTCCCGGACCGGGGCGGCCCGCGGGACGCGTTCAACGTGTACCAACTGCTCCACGAGTGGCAGGACTTCTCGAAACGGCTGCACGAGGCGGGGCATCAGCCGTACTGCCTGGTCTGGCCCTGAGGCCGGACCTCAGGGCGCCGTTAGGGGCAGCGCGTCGGTGTAACCGTTCGTCGGCCTGGCGATCCGCTCGACCGTCCGGGCGTCCAGCGCGGCCTCGGCCGACCTGGTGCCGAGGGTGCCGGAGGGGTGCCAGGTCCCGGTCAGGGTCACCCACTGGTCGGCCGGCGGGGCCGGGACGCCGTGCACGCGGACCCGCAGCGACTGGGCGTCCGCCGCGCAGCAGCTCAGCATCAGCCGGGTCAGGTACCAGCCGTTCCGGACAGGCGTGGCGAAACCCGTCAGCTGGACGGTGCGTCCCTTGATCGCCCGCTCACGGTCCTGCTGCACGCGCTGCGTGAAGTCGGTGAGGGTCATCGGCAGCGGCGACGTCGCCGGCAGCGGGTCGAAGTGGTCCTCCTCCGCCAGCGCCTTGGGGGCCTCGCGGGACGCGGTGAAGGCGCCGAGGGCCGGCGGGGCGTAGAAGAGCAGGCTCAGCGCGGGGAGCAGCAGCAGCCAGGCGACCCTGGGCGTGCCGGAGTGGTTGTGGTGAGCGTGGTGCTCGTCGTCGCCTTCGCCGCCCTCGCCTCCGTGGCCGTCGTGGTCGTGCGCACCGGGGGCGCCGTCCCTGCGCCTGCCCCACCACGCCTCCGCGGCCGCCAGCGCCAGCAGCAGCACCCCCGACGCGATCAACAGCGGCCTCATGCCCTCCTTGACGTAGCGCAGGTAGAGGTCGGTGAAAAGGGAGGCGTGCAGGACGCCCGCGCCGCTCAGGGCGAGCAGGGTGATCTGGAGGGGGCGCTTCACAGGAGTACCGCTCCGATCAGTGCGCTGGACAGGACCGCCACGACCGTCGTGGCGGCGGAGAAGCGGAACGCGAAGGCCCGTCCGAACGTGCCGGCCTGGAGGGCGATCAGCTTCACGTCGACCATGGGCCCCACGACCATGAAGGTGAGCCGCGCGACCGGGGAGAAGCCGGTGAGCGAGGCCGCGACGAACGCGTCGGCCTCCGAGCAGACCGCGAGCAGGATGGCGAGCGCGGCCAGGAAGAGCACGGACAGCCACGGCGAGCCGGAGAAGGTCTCCAGCACGGACCGCGGGACCGCCACGTTGAAGGTGGCCGCCGCCATGGCCCCTACGACGAGGAAGCCGCCCGCGTGCAGGAAGTCGTGCTGGAAGCCGCGCCGGAACTCGCTCCAGCGGCTGTGCCCCGCATGGTGACCCGCGTGCCGGACGGCCGGTTTCAGCCATTCCGTCCTGCCCAGTGCCAGCCACAGCCAGCCCATCACCACCGCCGTGACGAGCGAGGCGAGCAGTCGGGCCAGCACCATCTCCGGGCTGCCGGGGAACGCGACCGCAGTGGCGGTCAGCACGATCGGGTTGACGGCGGGCGCGGACAGCAGGAACGCGAAAGCGGCGGCCGGGGTGACGCCGCGGCCGATGAGGCTGTTCGCGACCGGCACCGAGGCGCACTCGCAGCCGGGCAGGACGACACCGGCGGCCCCCGCGACCGGCACGGCCAGCGCCGGCCGCCTGGGCAGCAACCGCTGGAACACCCGCGCCGGCACGAACGCGTTGATCGCGCCCGACAGCGCCGTACCGAGCAGCAGGAACGGCAACGCCTGCACGGTGACGGCCAGGCACACCGTCCGCCACGCCTGGACGGCGGGCTCGTCGCCCCACCGTCCCGCGGCGACGAGCAACGCACCGGGCAGCAGCGCGGCGGCCAGCAGGAGAAGCGGCCAGTGCCGCGGCCAGGAGGATGCGACCACGGCAGTGCGCCGCGCACCGCCGGCCTCCCTTTCCCCGTCCTGTGCACCCGCCACGTCCCCATGCGGGGCGAGGTGTTCCGTCTTCTGCATCAAGACTCCGCGCGTCGGCTGATCGCAGCGACGATAGCGGGCGGCGTACGGCCCCCCGCCGCCCGGTGTCGTGCGGCGGGGGGCCGTACCGGCCGGACTAGCCGGCGGACGGACCCTGCTGGATGCGGGCCTCGCCCGCGTCGGTACGGAAGACGTAGGCCCAGGCGGAGCCTGTGCCTGCGGTGTAGGTGAAGGCCGTCGGGTCGGTGGCCGACCGCTCGGTGCCGGCCTGCTGCCAGGCGCTCCACGTGCCGAAGGAACCCTGGACGGTCTCGCGGCTGGTGTGGATCGTTCCGTCCGTTCCGCGTGCGACGACCTCGGTGAAGCCGGTCACCGGGTCGATGACGGCGGACGGGGCGCCGGTGGCGGTGAGGTCGCCGACCTGGGTCCAGGTGGCGGGGAAGGCCGCCCCTTCCCTCGCCTGCACCATGCTGACGATCTTGCCGCCGGTGGACCGGGCGAAGACACCGAGCCGGTAGCCGGGGTACACGACCACCGCCGGAGTGTGGCCGACCTTCAGCTCACCGAGGTCGGTCCAGGTACCGGCCACGCCGTCCTTGACCGTCGCGGTGCGCAGCTGTCCGGTGCCGTCGGTGCCGAAGAGCTGGATGCCGTCGCGGACGGTGACGGCCGTCAGCGGTCCGGCGAAGCCTTCGCCGTCGAGCCTGATCCAGCCCATGAAGTCCACGTTGGGCCGCTGCTGGGCGCGGTTCCAGGGCCTGCCGTCGGCGTCGACGGCGAACTGCACCAGCACGCCGTCGGGCCGCTCGGCGGTGACCGGGTGCCCCTTCATCGCGCCGGCGAGGTCGACCCAGTTGCCCCAGGACGCGCTGTCCGCGGCGTGCCGGCGCCACCAGGTCCGGCTGTTGACGTTCTGGACGGTCAGTGCCACCGCCCCGTCGGGCTGCTCGGCGAGCTGCGGCGTGCCGGAGAACGACTCGGTGGCCGGGCCCGTCGTCCACTGGACGGAGGTGAAGTCGGCCGGGTCGGCCTGCCGGCCGTTGACGAGGCGGCCCTGGCCGTCGGTGTAGGCGTACTCGATCGCACCGGTGGACGTCTGCAGGACGTCGGCGGGTCCGGTGCGGTCCGCGTCGATCGCGGGGGACTCCGGCGTGGGGTCGGCCCGCAGGCCGCAGGCGTCCGGGGCACCGCTCACGCTGGTGTAGCCGGCCCAGTGGGTGCCGGAACCGATCAGGAGGTTGTAGACCCCGTCGAAGTTCCCGGACGGCTCGTGGTAGCGGTAGTGGCGCACCTCGCCGCCTGCCTTGACCCGCACGAGCACGTCGCCGCCGAAGGACGTGATGCTCTTCGAGTCCCGCCAGTCGGCCCAGCTGACCGTGGTGTGACGCTGGAGCCAGCGCTCGCTCTCGAAGTCGTAGCGTGAACGCAGCAGATGACCGGTCGCCGAGTCGATCCCGTACAGCACCCCGTCGTCGGTGGCGACGATGTGGCTGTAGCGGCCCCAGCCGGAGTCGATCTTCTTGTTGCCGGCCGGGTTCCAGCTGTCGGTGGCGCTGGTGTACTGGACCCACCGCAGGTCGCCGCCGCCGTCGACGTGCCAGATGTGGCCGCCGCGGTCGACGCTGATCTCGTTGCGGTTCTCGGGCAGACGGTACGTGGTGAACCCGGTGCTGATCTTCCGGTGGTGCACGTCCCACACGCCCGTGGAACCGACGCGGTGGCTGAAGTAGAGGCCGTCGTCCTTGATGCCGTAGAAGCCGGCGCTCGGGCCGGCCAGGACGCGGGGGTACTGGTTCCAGCCGGAGTCGATGGTGGAGGCCTCGGGGACGGTGGCCGTGCCGTTGGCGGGGTCGCCCACGTTGCGGCGCAGGAGGCTGCCGGCCGTGGTGACGGAGTAGAGGGCGCCGGTGGTGGTGCAGGACGGGCCGACGTTGGCGTTGATCCAGTTGCGCGCCTTGTCGATGCGGATGCCGATCGCGCCGGTACGGGTCTCGGTCTCGTCGGTGCCGAAGCAGCCGCCCTGCCAGGAGCGGCTGTTGATGCCGACCAGCTGCACCGTTCCCCCTGCCTCGCGGAAGGCGGGGCCGCCGGTGTCGCCCTTGCAGACGGCGACGCCGTCCTTGCCGGTGATGCCGACCTCGGCGGCGCTCACCGAGTCCACCGTGAAGGTGCCGGTGTGCAGGCGCAGCGGAGCCCACTCCGTCTTGGTGCGGCCGTATCCGGCGACCCGCAGCTCCTCCCCCGCCGCGGGCGCGGTGGCGCTGAGAGCGACGGGGGTGATGCCCGTGACAGGGGTGGCGAGCTTCGCGAGTACGAGGTCCTGGTCCGGGTGCGGAACGAGCTGGACGACGTCGCGCACCTGACCGGTCGTGGTGGTCAGGTCGGTGCGGCCGACGGTGGCGGTCGTCGGCAGCGCGGGCGCGCCCGCCGGCACGTCGAGGCTCACGGCCGGGTTCTCGGCGAAGCAGCCGGCGGCGGTGAGCAGCCACTGCGCGTACACCAGCGCGCCGGAGCAGGCGCGTCGCCCGTCCCCGATGTCCAGGCGGGCGGTGAAGGCGTGGGCGTTGTCCGCCGCGGCCGCGCCGGACACGGCCTGGGCCGGGGCGGCGAACACCGTCATCGGGGCCGTCGTGAGAGCCGCGGTGAACGCGGCCAGGGTGGAGAGGCGGATGCTACGAGGTCTGGGCATGTCCGTTTCCTTGAGGCGGGGTCGCGGGACCGGGCGGCTCGGGAGCGCCGGCTTCGTGAAGTGGGGTGGTCACGGGGCTACTTGGCGGTGACGATCTCCACGAGCATGTGCCGGCGCCCGTCCGGGTCGGTGCCCTCCCCGACCGGCGTCCAGGTGTTCTTGTCGATCTCGTAGGTGTTCTCCTCGGTGCCGACGGTCATACTGACCTCGGTCTGGTAGCTGTTGCCCTTGACGGCGTAGACCGCGGGCACCTCCAGGCTCAGATGGCCCTCGTTCCCCGTGACCCGGAAGCAGATCTTCTCCTGGTTGCGCGCCGACACCTCCAGCAGTCCGGCCGGACCGCAGTCGGCGAGGACGATGTGTCCGTCACCGCGCTTGAGGACGAATCCCCGCTCCTGCTGGATTTTGTCGGCCTGCGGATACGCGAAATCCTCCACCGCGTATCCCGGGGCTTCATCGGCCACGGCGCGCACCGGGACGGTCTCCGATTCGCCGGGAGCTCCTATCGTGTGAGCCAGCCCCGCGAGACCGACGGCGACACCGGCGGCCACCATCCGGGAAAGCACTCTCATAAATGTCCCTCGCCTTGGGTTCATGACACTGCCGGAACGGCAACTGACCATCGCAGCAAGCCGCGTTGACGAGCAGTTGGCCGGACCGGCCCGCAATCCTGACACCCGCACACACCGCAAACAACAGTGATCCGAGCCACACACTTCCGACCCGAAAACACGAATTCCAAGGTGAACACCCGATGAAAACGGAATTCCCCCTTCAGGCATCGGAAAGGACACTGAAGTTGGCCAAGTGTCGATTGTGCAGTCGTGACGAGCCGGTGAGGATCAATTCGACATGCAAGGACCTGGCCACCACTGAGGGTCAGTCAAATTTGGGAGAAAACGCGTTGAATGCCAGATTAAGAGCCGTGCCGTGGTGGCACGGTGTCATGGCGACGCTCATGGCCCTGGCGATGGTGCTGGGCATCGATCTGCGTCCCGCCACGGCGGCGGACGGTCCACCGGAGTACTCGCGAGCCGACGTGCTTCTGCAATGGGAGTACGGCGGCCCGGGCGTACGGCGGGCGGCCGAAGCAGTGCTGCTGGGCTCGGACGCCGACATCGAGACGTTCCTGGACGTGGATCTGCCGGCCCTCCAGGTGGAGGACATGCGGGTCGAGGTGGCGCAGATCATGGCCCTGGGCGGTCCCGGTGTGCGCGAGGCGGCCGACACCGCCCTGAGCGGCGGGGCCACGGAGCTGCAGGCCTTCCTGGACGGCGGTTTCACCAGGCCGTACGAGGACGACATGCGGGTGTCGGTGGCGCAGGTCATGGCGTTCGGCGGTCCCGGCGTCAAGGAGGCGGGCAGCGCGGCGTTGAACGGCACGCCGGACGACTGGGACGCGTTCCTGAAGGAAGGCCAGTACCGGGCCCGCGAGGACGACAACCGGGTCCAGGTCGCCCGTCTGATGGCCACCGGCGGCCCGAACGTGAAGTTGCTCGCAGGCCAGGCCCTGGACGGCACGGCCGAGGACGTCCAGCACTTCCTGGACCACGGGTGGGAGGTTGCCGCCGCACGCGACCAGGAGTCGCTCACCGTCACCCAGCTGGCCCAGCTCGCCGACAAGGCACAGAAGCAGGCCAAGGAGCTGACCGAGACCGCCAAGGAGGAGGCGGCCAAGGCGGAGGCCGCGACCAACGCGGCCAAGCAGGCGGCGCAGGTCGCGGCACAGGAGGCGCTGGCGGCCAAGGACTCGGCGGGCAAGGCGGCTGCCGCCGCGTCCCGGGCGGCGGCAGCCGCGAACCGGGCGGCCCAGTCGGCCCGCACGGCGGTGTCCGCCGCCGCGGCCGCGAACGCGGTCGCACGGGTGGCCGCCGCCGCCGCGGCCCAGGCGGCCTACGCCGCGAGCCAGGCCGGAAACGCGGCGTCCACGGCCAGATCCGCCGCTGCCTCTGCGGCGGGCGACGCCAACCGAGCCCAGCAGGCACGGGAGGCCGCGCAGAAGGCGAACGCCGCCGCGTCGGGAGCCCGGAAGGCGGCCGACGCCGCCGACCAGGCCGGCATCGCAGCCGAGAACGCCGCGAAGGCCGCCGGAGCCGCGGCCAGTGCGGGCGCCAACGCGGCTGCGGCTGCGGCCGCGGCCGCCGACGCCGGCCGCTGGGCCGGTGAAGCGGGCGCCAAGAGCGACGAGGCGCAGACGGCGGCGGCTCAGGCCAAGCGACTCGCCGACCGGGCCACGCGGGCGGCCAACGCCGCCCAGGCCAACGCGAACCAGGCCGCCACCGCCGCGCGTCAGTCACGGGACGCGGCCAACGACGCCGCCGCGCACGCCGAGGCCGCGGCGATCGCGGCGAACAAGGCGGCCGACGAGGCGGGCAAGGCGGTGGACGCCGCCAAGGAGTCCACCGCCGCGGCGAACGCGGCCACCCAGGCCGCCAACAACGCGCTGACCGCGGCCACGCGCGCCTCCGACGTGGCGGAACTGGCCCGTAAGGCCGACGCCGAGCGGCTGGCACAGCAGCAGGACGAGGCCGTCTTCGCCGCCGAGGAGGCCAACCGGGCGCACGAGGCCCGTGGGGCCGCCGCCCAGTGGGAGGTCGGCCGTCTCCAGGAGCTCGACTCGCAGACGCGGACGCTGCTGGCCGAGGCCGCGGCGGCGTCCGACCCGGCCGTCACCGCCGCCAAGGGGCGGCAGGCCGCCGTCAACATGCTGGGCAACGGCGGAAGCTGGGTGAAGGACGCCGCCGAGGCAGCGCTGTCCGGCACCGACGAGGACGTGGCCGAGTTCGTGCGCACCCGGCTGGCGGTGGCCCTCGAACAGGACGACCGGGCCGGCGTGGCGCACATCGCCGCGACCAGCCGGATCCCCGCGCAGCGGCAGGCCGCCCTCGACGTGCTGGACAAGCCGGTCGAGCAGGTGCGGGAGTTCCTGCGCACCCGCGCCTACCCGGGCAAGGACGACGACGACCGGGTCGCCGTCGCCAGGCTCGCGGCAGAAGGCGGTCCGGGCGTGCGGGCGGCGGCCGGCGAGGCGTTGGACGGAACCGCGGCCGACGTGGCGGAGTTCCTCGACGTCGGACAGTACCGGGCCCGCGAGGACGACGACCGCGTGGCGGTCACCCAGGCCCTCGCCACCGGTGGTCCGGAGGTACAGGCCGCGGCACAGGCCGTGCTGTCCGGTCCACCGTCCGGGCTGCGCCCCTTCCTGGAGATCGGGCTCCACAAGGCGCGTCAGCGGGATGCCGACGCTGCCGCCCACGTCGCCGGGATCAACGCCCTGCTGCTGGCCGCCCACAAGTCGGCGTCGCTCGCCCACAAGAACGCCGCCGACGCCCAGAAGGTCGCCGCGGAAGCCCGCAAGGACGCCGCCAAGGCCGTGGAGTGGGCGAACAAGGCCAAGGCGTCGTCCGACCAGGCCGACGAGTACGCCCAGCAGGCCGACGCGTCCGCCGACGAGGCGGCGTCGTCCGCCGAACGTGCCGCGCAGTCCGCGCGGACAGCCAGGGAGGCGGCCGCGGCGGCGCGGCAGGACGCCCAGTCGGCGGCCCGCTCCGCGGAACGCGCCCAGCACTCCGCGAGCGTCGCCTACGGCTACTCCGTCGAGGCCAACACCTCCGCCTACAACGCCGGTGTCTCCGCCGAAGCCGCGGGCCAGGACGCCGACGCCGCGGCGAAGGCCGCGACCGCGGCCATGAGGACCGCGGCCGACAAACTGGTGGCGGAACTGAAGGCGCAGATTCAGCAGGAGGCGCAGGAACCCAGCAAGCCGCTGTCCGACGAGGAACTGCGCAACGCTCTCGAGAAGCGCCTGGTCCAGTACCGCGGCAATCTCCTGGAGGACGGCGACCTCAAGCCGGGCGAGGTGCTCCTGGTCTGCGGCGGTGACGGCGCCGGTGGCATGGGATGCATCAGCACCACGTATCTCGACCGCCTGATCGCCTGGTACGTGGGTGCCGAGGAGATCGAGAAGTGCCTCACGGACAAGAAGCCCTCGTGTCTGAAGGGCCTCGCTCTCAGCGCGCTGAAGCTGAAGATCCTGAAGAAGACGACCTGCGGGAGGAGCAGCTTCGCCCCGGGCACCCGAGTCCTGATGGCCGGCAACCGGACCAAGGCGATCGAGGACGTCCGGGTCGGCGACCGGGTCATGGCCACGGACCTCGCGTCCGGCCGTACCGAGGCGAAGGGCGTCCGGGTCACCCTCACCGGTACGGGCCGCAAGAACCTCGTGGACGTCACCGTCGCCGGTCCTGGCGCACGGACCGGCGGCACGGTCGTGAGCACCGACAACCACCCCTTCCGGGTGATCGGCGGGAAGAACGCCTGGCGCGACGCCGCGCACCTCACATCTGGTGACCGGCTGCGCACCCCCGCCGGTCCCCCGGCACGGGTCGGCGGGACCAGAGCGTGGACCGCGCCCGAGCAGCGCGTCCACAACCTGAGTGTCGCCGACTTCCACACGTACTACGTGCTGGCCGGCGCCACCCCCGTCCTGGTGCACAATTCGAGTTGCCCGATCGGCTTCACGGACGACACGGTCGGGGACGCCTTCACGGGTATGAACAAGGGCGGCGGTCATGCCATCCGGTACCTGATCAAGGACGGTCTGATCCCCAACAAGGGAAGTGTCGCCTCCCAGGTCAAGTACCTTCAGGACAACTTCTCGCAGATCCTGACCTCACCGGAGAAGACGTTCGACTGGAAGGTCGGCGACACGCAGGCCAAGGGATTCGCGAAGCGGGTCAACGGCAAGGTGGTGGTGATGTTCGTGGCGAAGGAAGGGCCGTACCAGGGCAAGCTCCTCACCGCGATGGTGCCCGGTGCCAAGAACATGACGAAGTGGGGCCTGTGGTGACTTCCCTCGAGGACGCCATCTCCTGGAGCGGCCCCGCGGTCGTCGTCCTCTTCACGCTGGGCCGTCGCGAAGCCCGGCTGGAACCGGACGACTTCGAGGTGGCGGGGAGTCCGCGTCCGGACGAGGTCGCGTTCTTTCCGGTCGCCCCCGAACCAGGGGGGAGACGGGCGGTGATCCAGGAGTACGACCTCACCTTCCAGGACACCGACCAGGACTTCGCCCCCTACCTGCGGCAGTGTCTGCGGAAGGCCGCCGCGCACGCCGAGGGCATCGCGTGGGTGGCGTTCGAGGGCACCTTCCACTTCGACCACCTCTTCACCGAGGACGTCGCGGGCCAGATCTACGGCTACTGCGTGGCGGGGGGCGACCCCGTGGTCGCATGGGATCCCGCGACCCTGAAGAGCGCTGACTGGAGGCGGGAGATCAGAGCAGTGCGAGCTGTCCTGGACCGGGACTTCCCGGTCGACGCAACCGAATGACGGATGCCGGTGCCTCCCCTTGAGCGCTCTCACGGGGAGGCACCGGCTTTCCGGACGACTTCGGGACGACTTCCCGACAGCGGCGGTCGATCGGGGTCGTCAAGCGCCGCCCCCCACCGTGAACCCGATCACCGCCCCGCCCCCCTCCCGCCGCCAGGCGAACGGCGCGCCCCCGTGCGCGAGTGCCACCTCCCGCACGATCGACAGGCCCAGCCCCGATCCCGGCAGGGACCGGGCGTCCGCGGCCCGGTAGAAGCGGTCGAAGACGCGGTCCAGGTCGCAGTCGGCGACGCCGGGCCCCCGGTCGTGCACCTCCACCCGGATCGTCCCCGGCCGTGCCGGGCCGGAGACCACGATCTCGATGGGGGCGGTGCCGCCGGCGTCGAACTTCGCCGCGTTCTCCACCAGGTTCGACAGCGCCCGGGTCAGCATCCCCGGCCGCCCCTGCGTCGTCGTGTCGCCGCTCGCGCGGACCTCGATCCGGCGTCCGGTGCGCCGTCGCGCGAGGCCCGCGACATCCTCCGCGAGGGCGGTGACATCGACCTGCTGCGGCGGCTCGGCGTCCGACTGCCCCGCGGCCAGGTCCACCAACTCGTTGACGAGGTCGGTCAGTTCGCGCGCCTCCTGGGCCAGGTCGGCGACCAGTTCCTCGCGCGTCCCGGGCGGCAGCTCGTCGATGCGGCGCAGCAGGGAGATGTTCGTCCGCAGGGAGGTCAGCGGCGTACGCAGTTCGTGCCCGGCGTCCTGCACCAGCCGCCGCTGGTCCTCCTCGGACTGGGCCAGCCGGCCCAGCATGCGGTCGAAGGCCCGGCCGAGCCGTCCCACCTCGTCGCTGCCGGTCACGGGCACGTCGATACCGAGCCGCCGGGTGCGGGCCACCGCCTCCGCCGCCGACGTCAGGATGACCAGCCGCCGGGTGATCCGCCGCGCCAGCCACCAGCCGAACAGGCCCGCCCCGACCACCACCGCCGCCATCAGCAGCAGCGTCCGCTGCTGGAGCGCGCGCAACAGGTCCTCGGTGTCGCTGAACTCCTGCGCCACCTGCACCGCGCCCCGGCCGCCGCCCAGCGAGACGGTCGCGACCCGGTAGACGTCGTCCCCGACGTCGACGTCCTTGTGCTGGGCGAGCGTCCCGGCCCGCACCGCGCCCGCGACGCCCCGGTCGGCGACGGTGACCGGCAGCCCCGGACTGCCCGGGTCGACGACACGGCCGTCCGGTCCGAGGACCTGCACATCGGTACGGGCGGGCCGGACGAAGTCGTGTCCCGGCGCGGACGAGAAGTCCTCCGGGGTCATCCGGCGCTCGCTCACCTCGCCCCGCAGATCCTGCACGACCTCGTCGAACACCGACTGCTGGTCGACCCGGACCAGCCGCGCGGCGGCGCCGTAGGACAGGATGCCGACGAGCACGGTGACGACCGCGGTCACGGTCGCGAAGGACACGGCGAAGGTCGTCCGCAACGACACGAGCCGCGGTCGCCACCGCCCCGCCGAGCCGGCCGACCCGCCCGCCCCCGCCGCCGTGCGGCGTCGCCACCGCCCGCCCGCCGGAGAGCCGGGCCCGGCCTCGGCACCGGCCTCGGCACCGGCCTCGGCACCGGTCTCGGTCCCGTGCCCCGTCCCGTGCCCCGTCCCGGCACGCAGGCGGCCCCCGACCGTCGCCCCCGCCCTCCGCAGGCGGCCCACTCAGTCCTCCCGCAGCACGTAACCCACCCCGCGCACGGTATGGATCAGCTGTGGCGCCCCCGGCTCGTCCAGTTTCCGGCGCAGATAGCCGACGTACACGGCGAGGTTCTTCGAGCCCGGCCCGAAGTCGTAGCCCCAGATCCGGTCGTAGATCGTGGAGTGGTCGAGCACGATGCCCTCGTTGCGCACCAGCAGCTCCAGCAGCTCGAACTCCGTGCGCGTCAGCTCCAGCTCCCGCTCGCCGCGCCAGGTCCGTCGCGCCTGCGGATCCATCCGCAGCCCGGCCGCCTCCAGGTACCGCGCGGGCAGCGGCACCCGCTCCGGCGCCTCGACGGCGACGGGCCCGCCCGCCGTGCGCCGCAGTAGGGCCCGCAACCGCGCGAAGACCTCCTCGACGTCGAAGGGCTTCACGACATAGTCGTCGGCGCCCGCGTCCAGCCCCGCGATCCGGTCGGCCGTCTCCACGAGCGCCGTCAGCATGAGGATCGGCGTCCGGTCCCCCTCGGCGCGCAGCACCCGGCAGACCTGGAGACCGTCGATCCCCGGCATCATCACGTCCAGCACCAGCACGTCCGGGGGCGTGCGATGCGCCTGCGCCAGCGCCTCGACGCCGTCGGCGACCGCGGTGACCCGGTAGCCCTCCAGGGTCAGGGCCCGTTCCAGGGCGTTGCGGATGGCACGGTCGTCCTCGGCGAGCAGCACTGTCTGGGGCACCCGTCCAGTGTGGCAAAGCGGGGCGCTGCCACGACCGGGCGGGCGAGCGGCCCTCGCTCTCTTACTGGCCTCTCACCCGCCCGGAACAGCCGAGACGCCCCCGGCGGCACCCCGACCGCCCTCGTCGGCCACGCCTACCCGGCCGGCCGCAGCGCGGCGAGCTGCTGCTCGAACGGGACCACCTCGGCCCCGTCGAACACGGCGGCGGCCGACGTGCCCGAGGAGACCTCCGCGCGGGCCGGCCTGCCCAGGGACAGCCCGGTCATCAGCCGGACCAGTTCGCCCGCCGCCCGCTCCACGCGCTCGTCCAGCCCCTCCGCACCCCAGTCCTCCGAGGCGGCGTACACGCCGGTCGGGACGACGATCGCCTTCAGATAGGCGAAGAGCGGGCGCAGGGCGTGCTCCAGCACCAGCGAGTGGCGTGCCGTACCGCCGGTCGCCGCGATCAGCACCGGCTTGCCCGCCAGCGCCTCGGGGTCGATCACGTCGAAGAACGACTTGAAGAGCCCGCTGTACGACGCCGCGAACACCGGCGTGACCACGATCAGCCCGTCCGCCTCCGTGACCGCATCGAGCGCGGCGGACAGTTCCCGGCCGGCGAACCCGCCCGTGAAGTTGTGCGCGATGTCCACGGCGAGCTCACGCAACTCCACCACCCGCACCTCGACCGGCGCGTCGGCCGGCGCCTGCCGTTGCGCGGCCGCGGCCAGCCGGTCGGCCAGCAGCCGGGTGGACGACGGGACACTCAGCCCCGCCGAGACGACGACGAGCTTCATGCCGCACTCACCCCTTCCTCGGCCTTCCCGGCACCTTCCTGGGCCTTGAGCAGCGAGGCGTGCACCGGCGCGTCCGGCACGTCCGCCGGCCGCCCCTTGGCGAACTCCTCGCGCAGCACCGGCACGACCTCCTCGCCCAGCATGTCGAGCTGCTCCAGCACGGTCTTCAGGGGAAGGCCGGCGTGGTCCATCAGGAACAGCTGTCGCTGGTAGTCACCGGCGTACTCGCGGAAGCTCAGCGTCTTCTCGATCACCTGCTGCGGCGAGCCCACGGTCAGCGGGGTCTGCTCGGTGAAGTCCTCCAGCGAGGGCCCGTGCCCGTAGACCGGCGCGTTGTCGAAGTACGGACGGAACTCACGCACCGCTTCCTGCGAGTTCTTCCGCATGAACACCTGCCCGCCGAGCCCGACGATCGCCTGCTCGGGCGTGCCGTGGCCGTAGTGGGCGTACCGGGTCCGGTACAGCTCGACCATCTGCTTGGTGTGCTCGGCCGGCCAGAAGATGTTGTTGTGGAAGAAGCCGTCGCCGTAGTAGGCGGCCTGCTCGGCGATCTCGGGGGACCGGATCGACCCGTGCCACACGAACGGGGGCACTCCGTCCAGCGGTCGCGGAGTCGACGTGAATCCCTGCAACGGCGTGCGGAACTTGCCCTTCCAGTTCACGACGTCCTCGCGCCACAGCCGGTGCAGCAGGGCGTAGTTCTCGATGGCGAGGTTGATGCCCTGCCGGATGTCCTGCCCGAACCAGGGGTAGACCGGGCCGGTGTTGCCGCGCCCCATCATCAGATCCATCCGCCCGTCGGCCAGGTGCTGGAGCATCGCGAAGTCCTCGGCGATCTTCACCGGGTCGTTCGTGGTGATCAGCGTGGTCGAGGTGGAGAGGATCAGCCGCTCGGTGCGCGCCGCGATGTAGCCGAGCATCGTCGTCGGCGACGAGGGCACAAAAGGCGGGTTGTGGTGCTCGCCGGTCGCGAAGACGTCGAGGCCGACCTCCTCGGCCTTGAGCGCGATGGCGACCATTGCCTTGATCCGCTCGCGCTCGGTCGGCGTACGGCCCGTGGTGGGGTCCGGGGTGACGTCCCCGACGCTGAAGATCCCGAACTGCATGGTCGCTCAACCTCCAAGTTGTTGACGGTTCAACTATACCTGGAGAACTCCCACCCGCGACCCCCTATTCCCTCCCCGTCCACGCACCCCCTGTCAGCCCGTGGGAGAGGCCCACCGCGGATCCCGCCCGGTCCGCCCGAGCAGCCGCTCGAACGCCGGAGCGTCGTCGGCCACCGGCACCGGGTCCCCGAACACCCCCGTCGCCCGAGCGGTCGGCGCCAGCGCGGCGACGGTACGGGTGAGCTGCGCCACCACCACCGCCGGCGCGGCCTCCTCGTCCCCGGCCGGGCGGGCGCCCGTGGCCCTGGACAGGTCCCACCCGTGCACGGTCAGATCGAGCAGCGCCATCGAGGCGACCAGCGGCGCGGGCATCCGCCACGCCCCCGCCGTGCCCTCCAGCGCGCCCGGCGCCGCCCAGGCCGCCACGAGCGCGTCGGCCTCGCCCGCGAACCGCTCCCGCCAGTCCGGCCCCTCGCCGACCCGGTCGGGAGTGCCGGAGAAGTCCGCCGTCCCCTTGGCGGCCAGCTTCTGAAACTCCACGACCACCTGGAAGAGATGGTTGACCAGGGCCTTCACGTCGTAGTCGGCGCAGGGCGTCGGAGCGGCGAGCGCAGCGTCGGGCAGCGCCCGCACCACCGACACGGCCCGCTCCCGCGCCATGCCCAGGAGAGCGTCGATGCCGTACCCGCCCACGTTCCCGCTGTTCGTCTCCATGCCCCGACCGTAGGGACGCCGGAACCCGCCCCGCTTGAACAAACGCGACGTACCATCCCGCCATGGCCGCACCCCGCCGCGACACCCGAGGGATCGTCGACCCGGCGGGGCTGCTGACCCGCGTCCGGTTCCGCCGCCACCGGCCTGCCGAGCCGCTGCGCCGGTACGTCGAGACCTACTGGTTCATCGACTGGGACCTGCCCGAGCCCTACGCCTCACGCGTCGTGCCGCACCCCTCGGTGAACCTCACCTTCCAGTGGGACGAGGCCGAGGGACCGCCCTACGGCGAGGTGACGGGCATCCCGCGCGGCCTCTACACCAGGAAGCTGACCGGACGGGGACGCGTCTGCGGAGTGAAGTACCGCCCCGGCGGCTTCCGTCCCTACGCGCCCGGCGCACCGGCGTCCCGTTGGACCGGCCGCACACTGACCGCCGAGGAGGTCTTCGCGGCCGCCGGTCCCGGCACCGCCGCCTCGATCCTGTCGTCCCCGCGGGACGAGGTCCGGCGGGCCGCCCTCGACGCCTTCCTCCTCGCCCTCACCCCGGCACCGGACCCCCAGGCCGACCTCGCCATGGACCTCGTCGAGGCCATCCGCGCCGACCGCACCGTCCGCCGGGTCCAGGACTTCGCCCGCGCGCACGGCATGTCCGTACGCGCGCTGCAACGACTCTTCTCGGGACACGTCGGAGTGGGCCCGAAGTGGGTCGTCCTCCGCTACCGCCTCCACGAGGCCCTGGAGCTCGCCGCCACCCGCCACGACGTCGACTGGGCCGGCCTCGCCGCCGACCTCGGCTACGCCGACCAGGCGCACCTCGTACGGGACTTCACCAGCACGGTGGGCACGACACCGACGGCGTACGCGGCGAGCGCGCGGGCGGCCACGGCGACGGCGCCCTGAGCCTCGTAGCCCCGCCCCGGCATGCGAGGCTGCCCTCATGCTCGTCCTGCGCTCCGCCGCCCTCTTCCTCGTCGCCGCACTCCTCGAGATCGGCGGCGCCTGGCTGGTCTGGCAGGGCTGGCGCGAACAACGCGGCTGGCTCTGGATCACGGGCGGCGTCCTCGCCCTCGGCGCCTACGGCTTCGTCGCCACCTTCCAGCCGGACGCCCACTTCGGCCGCATCCTCGCCGCGTACGGCGGCATCTTCGTCGCCGGTTCGATCGCCTGGGGCATGGTCGCGGACGGCTACCGCCCCGACCGCTGGGACATCACCGGCGCCCTGATCTGCCTGACCGGCATGGCAGTAATCATGTGGACCCCCCGAGGAACCTGACCCCCACCCCCAGGCTCGCGGCAACCTGCCCCAGGGGCGCGGGGAACCTGCCCCAGGGGCGCGGGGAACCTGCCCCAGGGGCGCGGGAATCTGCCCCAGGGGCGCGGGGAACTGCGCAAATCCCCCCACGACCCGCAGCCATCCCCATCCGCAACCCCCCACCCTCCCCAGGGGCGCGGGGAACTGCGCGAACACCCCCACGACCCGCAGCCATCCCCATCCGCAACCCCCCACCCTCCCCAGGGGCGCGGGGAACTGCGCAAACACCCCCACCACCCCGCAGCCACCCCCATCCCCATCCCCCCACGACCCATATCCTTGACCCCGAACAACCGCCCCACCCGCACCACACCCACCCCGCCGAGGAGACCCCCCATGGCCCCGTCCCGCATCGCAGTGGTCACCGGCGCGAGCAGCGGAATCGGCGCCGCGACCGCCCGCAGACTGGCGAGCGACGGCTACCGGGTCGTCCTCACCGCCCGCCGCAAGCCCCGCATCGAAGCGCTGGCCGAGGAGATCGTCGCGACGGGCGGCAAGGCCACCGCCTACGCCCTGGACGTCACGGACCGCGCGGCGGTCGACGAGTTCGCGACCGCCTTCAAGACGATCGCCGTCCTGGTCAACAACGCGGGCGGAGCACTGGGCCTGGACCCGGTGGCCACCGGCGACCCGGCGGACTGGCGGCAGATGTACGAGACGAACGTCCTCGGCACCCTCAACCTCACCCAGGCCCTGCTCCCCCAGCTGATCGCGAGCGGCGACGGCACCGTGGTGGTCGTCTCCTCCACCGCCGGCCACGGCACCTACGAGGGCGGCGCCGGCTACGTCGCCGCCAAGCACGGCGCCCACGTACTCGCCGAGACCCTCCGTCTGGAGATCCTCGGCGAGCCCGTCCGGGTCATCGAGGTCGCCCCCGGCCTGGTCAGGACCGAGGAGTTCGCCCTGACCCGCTTCGGCGGCGACGAGGAGCGCGCGGCCAAGGTCTACGAGGGCGTCCCCGACCCCCTGACCGCCGACGACGTGGCCGACACCATCAGCTGGGCGGTCACCCGCCCCAGCCACGTCAACATCGACCTCCTGGTCGTCCGCCCCCGCTCCCAGGCCTCCAACACCAAGCTGCACCGGGAGAGCTGAGCCCGGCTCAGCCCTTCACGCAGACGACCTGCTTCAGCTTGGCGACGACCTCCACCAGGTCCCGCTGCTGGTCGATGACCTGCTCGATCGGCTTGTAGGCACCGGGGATCTCGTCCACCACACCGGAGTCCTTGCGGCACTCCACCCCCCGCGTCTGCTCCTCCAGGTCCTTGGTGGAGAAGCGCCGCTTGGCGGCGTTGCGGCTCATCCGCCGGCCGGCGCCGTGCGAGGCCGAGTTGAAGGACTTGTCGTTGCCGAGGCCCTTCACGATGTACGAGCCCGTGCCCATCGAGCCCGGGATGATCCCGTACTCCCCGGACCCGGCCCGGATCGCGCCCTTGCGGGTCACGAGCAGGTCCATGCCCTCGTACCGCTCCTCCGCCACGTAGTTGTGGTGGCAGGAGATCTCCCGCTCGAACGTCGGCTTCGCCTTCTTGAACTCCTTGCGGACCACGTCCTTCAGGAGCGCCATCATGAGCGTGCGGTTGTACTTGGCGTACTCCTGCGCCCAGAACAGGTCGTTGCGGTACGCCGCCATCTGCGGGGTGTCCGCGACGAAGACGGCGAGGTCGCGGTCGACCAGGCCCTGGTTGTGCGGGAGCTGCTGCGCGACGCCGATGTGGTGCTCGGCGAGTTCCTTGCCGATGTTGCGCGAACCGGAGTGCAGCATCAGCCACACCGCACCGGTCGAATCCACGCAGACTTCGACGAAATGGTTGCCCCCACCCAGCGTTCCCATCTGCTTGACGGCCCGCTCCTCGCGGAACTTCACCGCCTCGGCCACACCCCCGAAGCGCCCCCAGAAGTCGTCCCACCCGCCGGTGGCGAGCCCGTGGAAGCGTCCCGGGTCGACGGGGCTGTCGTGCATGCCCCGGCCCACCGGGATCGCCGCCTCGATCTTCGACCGCAGCCGCGACAGGTCCCCCGGCAGGTCGCCCGCCGTCAGGGAGGTCCGCACCGCGGACATCCCGCAGCCGATGTCGACGCCGACCGCGGCCGGGCAGACGGCGCCGCGCATCGCGATCACCGAGCCGACCGTCGCGCCCTTGCCGTAGTGCACGTCCGGCATGACCGCGAGCCCCTTGATCCAGGGCAGGGTCGCCACGTTCCGCAGCTGCTGGAGTGCCCCCTCCTCGACCGTGGCGGGGTCGGTCCACAGACGGATGGGTACCTTCGCGCCCGGCATCTCGACGTACGACATATCGCCCTCATTCCCCCCGGAAGATTTAAAAAGCCATGAAACGCAAAACCGGCGCCAAGGTCGACGTAAAGGACAACGGACCGGCGTTCACGGCAGTGCGTGCGATACACATTGTCTCCAGGGGGAGACCGGCGACGGCAAGCGATTAACCAGCGAGAGGAGCCTGACCGTGCAGCGGAAGGCGTACGTATCCGGCGTCGCCGCGGTCCTCGCGGCCCTGCTGGCCGGCTGCACCGGCGGTTCCGACGGCGGCGACACCACGGACAGCTCCAACTCCGACCACGCGGGCGCGGCGACGGCGGCCGCCGAGCCCGGCCGTTACCGCAACCTCCCCGAGCCCTGCGGCGCGGTCCGCGCGGACACCCTCGACTCCCTCCTCCCCGGCATCCGGGAACTCGCCGACGAGGAGCAGCGCGAGCAGGCCCACGAGGGCGAGCCCACCCTCACCTACGACAACGACCGCAAGGTCGGCTGCCGTTGGAAGGTCGAGTCCGCCTCGGCGACGAACCATCTCTTCGTCGATTTCGAGCGGGTGGTGTCGTACGACAACGCGGTCAGCGACGACGACCAGGCGCGGGAGCTGTTCGCGGCCGGCCGCGAGGCGGCGGACCTGCCCGAGCCCACGGCGACGGAGACGCTCTCCCCCACGGGCACGCAGTCCCCTTCCGGCACGCAGTCGCCGTCGGGGACGGGCACCCCCTCCGGGAGCGGCGCCCCGAACGCCGCCGGCACCCCGTCGGGCACCCCGTCCGGCACCACCTCCGGCACCCCCGGCGGCACGTCGAGCCCGACCGCCACCCCGACCGCCCTCCAGCCCCGCGTCCTCGACGACCTCGCCGACGAGGCCTTCCTCGACGACGAGCTCAGCAGCTCCGGTTCGACGGCCAAGCAGCGCACGGTGACTGTGGCGTTCCGCACGTCGAACGTCATCGTGACCATCGAGTACGAGGAGCAGCCGGCGACCGTCGGAGTCGCCCCGGACAGCAAGGAAATGCAGGACAGGGCCCGGAAACTGGCGGCGCAGCTGGCCGACTCGCTCGCCGAGTAGCGCTTCTTCGCGCCCCGCGTGAAGCGACCGAACCGAGTCCGCACACTTTCCTCACCGCGTACCGTGACCCCTCGGACCCGTTACCCGAGCGTCACGAGTGAAGGAACCATGCAGCGACGAGCACAGCGAGCCGACCAGCCCCAGCAGCGACCCCGCCGCGTCTCCCGCGTCCTCGTCGGCGCGGCGGCCGTCCCCGTGATGCTGATCGCCGCCGGCTGCTCCTCGGACTCCGGATCCGGAGGCGACGCCAAGCAGGCGTCCGAGAGCCCGGCGGGCGCCTCCGCGAGCCCCTCGCCCACCGTGGAGGCGGCGGCGTACGCGAAGCTGCCCGAGCCCTGCTCGGTGCTGACGAAGAAGACGCTGGAGGATCTCGTCCCGGAGGCGGGCAAGTCCGGCAAGGAAGGCAACTCGGACGATGTGTCGGTCCGGGCCGGCTGCTCCTGGGACAGTCTCGACAACAACGGCGTCAAGGGCTCCCAGTTCCGCTGGCTGAACGTCTCGCTGCTGCGCTTCGAGTCCGACGCCGCACGCGGCGCGGGCGAGCAGCGGGCGCGGGAGTACTACGACAAGCAGGTCGTCGACGCCAGGTCGGTCGCGGGCGCCAAGAACACGAAGACCGAGCAGGTCGAGGGCACCGGCGACGAGGCGGCGGCCGTGCGCTACGACCTGAAGAAGAAGGAAGGCGCCTTCAAGCAGCAGACGGTGGTGACGCGCGTCGAGAACGTCGTCGTCACCGTCGACTACAACGGCGCGGGCCTGGCCGGTGAGAAGACGCCCGACGCCGCCGATCTGATGAAGGCGGCGCGGAAGGCGGCCAAGGAGGCGGTGGCCGCGGTCACGAAGGCGAACGGGGCGGACGCCTCGGCGGCCCCGGACAGCCCCAGGTCGCCGTCCAAGTCCCCGTCCAAGTCGTCCACGTCGTCGTCCAAGTCGCCCTCGAAGACCGGCAGTTCGGCCACGTCCGCGGCGAAGAGGAGCTGATCCGGAAGGTCCGGAGGATCACCGGCAGCCACCGGAAGAGTCACGGATGGGCTGACGTACACGGTCCGGCCACCCGTTCCTCGGACGCATGTGCCACCCTGTTGGGCGCGCAACAAGACGCAGTAGGAGGGGAATACGGGTGGCCGCGCCACTACAGCTGACACGGATGCACCGCGTTCTCATCGGCGTGGTCGTCTTCGGTGCCGTGATCATCGCGGGCATCGGTTTCGCGGGGTCGTACGCAGCCGTACGCACCCTCGCCCTGAAGAAGGGCTTCGGGGACTTCAGTTACGTCTTCCCCATCGGCATCGACGCGGGTATCTGCGTACTGCTGGCCCTGGACCTGCTCCTCACCTGGATCCGCATCCCCTTCCCGCTGCTGCGCCAGACGGCCTGGCTGCTGACGGCGGCGACGATCGCCTTCAACGGCGCGGCGGCCTGGCCGGACCCGCTGGGCGTCGGCATGCACGGCGTCATCCCGATCCTGTTCGTGGTCGCGGTGGAGGCGGCCCGGCACGCCATCGGCCGGATCGCGGACATCACGGCCGACAAGCACATGGAGGGCGTCCGCCTCACCCGCTGGCTGCTCTCCCCGGTGCCGACCTTCCTGCTCTGGCGCCGGATGAAGCTGTGGGAGCTCCGCTCCTACGACCAGGTGATCAAGCTGGAGCAGGAGCGCCTCGTCTACCAGGCCCGCCTGCGCTCCCGCTACGGCCGCGCCTGGCGCCGCAAGGCCCCGGTGGAGGCCCTGATGCCGCTGCGCCTGGCCAAGTACGGCGTCCCCCTCGCCGACACGGCCCCGGCGGGCCTGGCGGCGGCGGGCATCGAACCGGCCCTCATACCCCCGGCGCCGGTGCGGCAGCTGACGGCGGCGGACCCGGTGGCCGAGGTGGCGGCGGACGCGGCCCACGACGCCGAGGCCGCGGACGGTCGTGCCGCCGGGCCGGCCGAGGCGGCACCCGCCGGCGGTCGGCGTCCCGAGGGCGAGGGCCGGCCGCACGCGGAGCAGCCGGACCTCGTGCCCGCGCCGGACCAGAACCCCTGGCTCCAGGCCCGCGATCCCCAGACGATCGAGTACCACGGCGGCTACGACCCCACGTACGACCCGGAGGCCGCGTACGCCCAGTGGTACGAGGAGCAGCAGCGGGCCGAGCAGTACCAGCAGCAGTTCGAGGAGCCCCCGCCGGCCACCGAGCCGTCCCCCGAGGACACCGGCACCTTCCCCATCCCGGTCGGCCCGGGTCGCACCCGCGAACTGGGCGAGGGCGGCGGCACCCCGCCTCCCGACCTGACCGAGGAGGACTACTACCTGGTCTTCAAGAAGTCGATCGACGGCAGCTACCCGACCTCCGGCCAGTTCCGGGGCGACGTGGAGGCCACCTACGGCACCACGCTCCCGCAGCGTGAGGCCGAGCGCATGGTCAACCGCTTCACCAACCGCCACACCGCGGAGCTGCAGGAAGACCACATCGCCTGACACGCGTACGAGGGGGGCGCCCGGTTTCCACCGGGCGCCCCCCTCGTCGTGCGACGCGCCGTTACTCGCCGAGCAGGTGCCGCACCCGCTCCTGGCCCACCGCCAGCAGCAGCGTGGGCAGCCGCGGCCCGGTGTCCCGGCCCACCAGCAGGTGGTAGAGGAGCGCGAAGAACGTCCGCTGGGCCGTCTTGATCTCCGGCGGGAGCTCCTTCGGCGTGGCGTCGGCGGAGAACCCGGCCTGGACCTTGGGCACCCCGTAGACCAGGTGGGTCAGCCCGTCCAGCGACCAGTGCTCCGCCAGTCCGTCGAGCAACAGCCGTACCGACCGGTGGGAGGGCTCGTCGAGCGACTTCAAGAGCTCGGCGTCGGGCTCCACGCGCACGATGGTCCGCTGGTCGGCGGGGACCTGCGTGTTGATCCACGCCTCGGCCTTGTCGTACCGCGGCCGCACCTCGTCGAGCGAGCCGAGCGGCTTGTCGGGCTCCAGCTCGCTGAGGATCCGCAGCGCCTGGTCGGCGTGCCCGGCGGTGATGTCGGCGACGGACGCGAGGGTCCGGTACGGCATCGGCCGCGGCGTCGCGGGCAGCTCACCGGCGGCGGTGCGCACCGCGCGCGAGTGCGCGGCGACATCGGCTGGCAGTGCGCCGCCCTCGGCGACCTTGGCGTCGAGCTTGTCCCACTCGTCGTAGAGCCGCTGGATCTCCTGGTCGAAGGCGATCTTGAAGGACTGGTTGGGCCTGCGCCGGGCGTACAGCCAGCGCAGCAGTTGCGGCTCCATGATCTTCAGCGCGTCCGCCGGGGTGGGCACCCCGCCCCGGGAGGACGACATCTTCGCCATCCCGGAGATCCCGACGAAGGCGTACATGGGGCCGATCGGCTGCTTGCCGCCGAAGATCCCGACGATCTGGCCGCCCACCTGGAAGCTGGAGCCGGGGGAGGAGTGGTCGACCCCGCTGGGCTCGAAGATCACGCCTTCGAAGGCCCACCGCATCGGCCAGTCGACCTTCCAGACCAGCTTGCCGCGGTTGAACTCGTTCAGCCGGACGGTCTCGGAGAAACCGCAGGCCGTGCAGGCGTACGTCAGCTCGGTGGTGTTGTCGTCGTAGGAGGTGACGGTGGTGAGGTCCTTCTCGCAGTTGCCGCAGTAGGGCTTGTACGGGAAGTACCCGGCCGCGCCGGAGCTGCCGTCGTCCTCGCTCGCCGCCCCGGACCCCTCCGCGGCCTCGATCTCGGCCTCGTCGGCGGGCTTCTGCTGGGGCTTCTTCCCGCCCTTGGCCTTGGTCCGGTACTGGGCCAGCACGGCGTCGATGTCACCGCGGTGCCGCATGGCGTGCAGGATCTGCTCGCGGTACACCCCGGAGGTGTACTGCTCGGTCTGGCTGATGCCGTCGAACGCGACGCCCAGCTCGCCCAGCGCCTCGACCATGGCCGCCTTGAAGTGCTCGGCCCAGTTCGCGTGCGGGGAGCCGGCGGGCGCCGGCACGGACGTCAGCGGCTTGCCGATGTGCTCGTGCCAGGACTCGTCGACGCCGGGGACACCGGCGGGCACCTTCCGGTACCGGTCGTAGTCGTCCCACGAGATGAGGTGCCGGACCTCGAACCCCCGCCGCCGGATCTCGTCGGCCACCAGATGCGGGGTCATGACCTCCCGCAGGTTCCCCAGGTGGATGGGGCCGGAGGGCGACAGCCCGGACGCGACGACGACGGGTTTGCCCGGGGCCCGACGCTCCGACTCCTCGATGACCTCGTCCGCGAAACGAGAGACCCAGTCGGTGGTCTCGGTGCTCTGAGCCACGATCGGCACGTCCTTCTTTCTCCTGGGCGGCCGCTACGGTCGACGGCCGGCCCGTCCATTCTCCCAGCTACGACGGCTACGACGAAAACGCCTTTTCACACCGGTCGCCCAGGCCACCGCCCGCACGCGGGATATTCGCTTTACCCCCCATGGGATACTGACCGTGTCTATCTGAACCCACGAGGAGAACGGCACCCACTCCATGGCCTCGGTCACGTCCCTCAGCGCCTCCGTCGAACAGCAGCTCGCCTCCGCCCTGACCGCCGCCCTGCCGGAGGCGGTCGCGGACCCCCTGCTCCGACGCAGCGACAGGGCCGACTTCCAGGCCAACGGGATCCTGGCGCTCGCCAAGAAGGCCAAGGCCAACCCGCGCGAGCTGGCCACCCAGGTGGTCGCACGGATCACCACCGGCGACGTCATCGAGGACATCGAGGTGTCCGGGCCCGGCTTCCTCAACATCACGATCGCCGACAGGGCGATCACGCGGATCCTGGCCGCGCGGTACGCGGACACCGAGCGCCTCGGCGTCCCCTACGCGGACGCGCCCGGCACGACGGTCATCGACTACGCCCAGCCGAACGTGGCCAAGGAGATGCACGTCGGGCACCTGCGTTCGGCGGTGATCGGCGACGCGGTCGTCCAACTCCTGGAGTTCACCGGCGAGAACGTCGTCCGCAGGCACCACATCGGCGACTGGGGCACCCAGTTCGGCATGCTCATCCAGTACCTCGACGAGCACCCGCACGAGCTGGACCACGAGGCCACCGAGGTGAGCGGCGAGGAGGCGATGTCCAACCTCGACCGCCTCTACAAGTCCGCCCGCAGGCTCTTCGACTCCGACGAGGAGTTCAAGACGCGGGCGCGCCGCCGTGTCGTCGACCTCCAGGCCGGAGACCCGCACACGCTCGCCATGTGGCAGAAGTTCGTGGACGAGTCGAAGATCTACTTCTTCTCGGTCTTCGAGAAGCTGGACATGGAGGTCCGCGACCCGGACATCGTCGGCGAGTCCGGCTACAACGACATGCTCGCGGAGACCTGCCGCCTCCTGGAGGAGTCGGGCGTCGCGGTCCGCTCCGAAGGCGCGCTGTGCGTCTTCTTCGACGACGTCAAGGGCCCGGACGGCCAGCCGGTCCCGCTGATCGTGCAGAAGTCGGACGGCGGCTACGGCTACGCGGCGACCGACCTCTCCGCGATCCGCGACCGCGTCTTCAACCTGAAGGCGAACAGCCTGCTGTACGTCGTGGACGCCCGGCAGTCCCTGCACTTCAAGATGGTCTTCGAGACGGCCCGCAAGGCCGGCTGGCTGAACGACGAGGACGTCAAGGCGTACCAGCTGGCCTTCGGCACGGTCCTCGGCAAGGACGGCAAGCCCTTCAAGACCCGTGAGGGCGAGACGGTCCGCCTGGTCGATTTGCTGGACGAGGCGATCGACCGCGCCACGGCGGTGGTGCGGGAGAAGGACACCCAGCACCAGCTCTCCGAGGAGGAGATCGCCGAGCGCGGCGCCCAGGTGGGCATCGGCGCGGTGAAGTACGCCGACCTGTCGACCTCCGCCAGCCGCGACTACAAGTTCGACCTGGACCAGATGGTCTCGCTCAACGGCGACACCTCGGTCTACCTCCAGTACGCGTACGCCCGTATCCAGTCGATCCTGCGCAAGGCCGGCGAGACCCGCCCGCAGCCCCACCCGGAACTCGGCCTCCACGAGGCGGAGCGCGCCCTGGGCCTGCACCTGGACGCGTTCGCGGAGGCGGTGGCGGAGTCGGCCACGGAGTACGCCCCGCACAAGATGACGGCGTACCTCTACCAACTGGCGTCGCTGTTCACGTCGTTCTACGACAAGTGCCCGGTGATCAAGCCGGAGCCTCCGAAGGACATCGCCGAGAACCGCCTGTTCCTCTGCGACCTCACGGCCCGCACCCTCCACCAGGGCATGGCCCTCCTGGGCATCAGGACCCCCGAGCGTCTCTGAGACCGGTCCTCCCTACGGCGGCGGCACCCCGGTGCCGCCGCCGTTCGCTCCGAACACGCGGCGCCAGGGCGCACACCTGTGCGATGCTGCGGGCGCAGACCAGTCCCTGACCCCTCCGGATTCCGTGGGCCCGCTCCCGGATCGCCCGCCAGGAGAGCAATGAGCACCCGAGCGCCCGCGTGGTTCACGTCGCCCCGAGCGGCCGGCTGACCGATGGCCACCCTCCCCAACGCCCTGCCGAAGCTCGCCGCCGACCCCACCGGCCGCGCCCTCGGTCTCGGCCTGCCGCCCGGCAAGGTGATCGGCACCCTCCTCTGGCACGCGGACACGGCCGCGACCCCGGCCGGCTGGGCGGCGCTGAGCGAGGCCCGCGCGGCGGGGCTCCTCCCGCTGCTCCTGGACTTCGGCTCCCAGGGCGGTCCCGAGGGCTGGGAACTGATGCCCGGCGAGACCTCGTACCCCGGGGATCACGACCCGGAGGAGGTGCTGGCCGAGTACTGGGAGGACCTGGCGGACGACGACTGGCCGGGTCTCGCGTCCGCGCCCGAAGCCACCGACGCCGACCCCGACCCCGACGCGGTGGCCGCGGAGCTCGCCACGCACCTCCTCACGGACGGGACCTGGCTCAAGGAACCCCGCCTCGCCCTGGTCCCGGCGCGCCGCAGCGCCGACATCGCGGCGGCGCTCGGCTGGTCGGGCCCCGTCGACCACGAGGGGGACGTCGCCCGCCTCTGCGCGGTGCTCCGCTCCTGGGAGGACCGCTTCGGCGTCCGCGTCGTCGCGCTCACCTTCGACCAGCTGATCGTCTCCGTCGCGACGCCGCCCACCACCGCCGACGCGGCACGGGCGGTGGCGGCCGAGCACTACGCCTTCTGCCCGGACAACGTCGACCAGTCCGGATTCCCCACATCGGACGCCTACGCCGAGCAACTCGTCGGCCGGGAATTCTGGTCCTTCTGGTGGGACTGACCCACATCCGGCACGAGAACGGGGCGACACGATGAGCGACAAGGCCAGGAAGCTGTTCGAGGCCCTCGACCTGGACGGGAACGGCATCCTGACCCGCGAGGAGGTCATCACCGCCCTGCGCACCAAGGGCCCGACGCTGGCCGCCTCGGGCCTGCTGCCGTTCTGGGGCGTGCAGGACGCCGACGCCTCCTCCGCGCTGTTCGACGCGGCGGACCAGAACGGCGACGCCGTCCTCACCCTGGAGGAGTTCTCCACGGTCGTGGACCGCCGATTCGGCTGGCGCTGACATCTGTCGTCCCTGGTGCGACGCTGGAGTCAGCAGGTGACCGAGGGAACTCGGGAGGCCCGATGGGACGTGACGTCCCGGCGGTCGTCTTCACCCGTGAGGACCGCCGCCGGTACCGGATCAAGGTGCAGCAGTGCCTCGAAGCCTTCGCGTCGATGCTGCGCGAGGCACGGTTCGAGTCGGAGCGTCCACAGGTCGGTCTGGAGATCGAGCTGAATCTGGTGGACGACGACGCCGAGCCGGCGATGCGCAACAGCGACGTGCTGGAGGCGATCGCGGACCCGGCGTGGTCCACGGAGCTGGGTCGATTCAATCTGGAGATCAACGTCCCGCCCCGCCGGCTGACCGAGGGCGGCCCGGACTCCTGGGAGTCCGAGGTCCGTGCCGCGCTCAACCACGCCGACGAACGTGCCAGGTCGGTCGGCGCGCATCTGATCATGATCGGCATCCTGCCCACCCTCCGGCAGGAGCACGTCGGTGAGCGCGCGCTCTCGGAGAACCCGCGCTACCGGCTGCTCAACGACCAGGTCTTCGCGGCCCGCGGTGAGGACGTGCGCATCGAGGTGGACGGCGTCGACCGGCTGCGGACGTACGCCGACACGATCACGCCGGAAGCCGCGTGCACGAGCACCCAGTTCCACCTCCAGGTCTCGCCGGAGGAGTTCCCCGCCTACTGGAACGCCGCGCAGGCCGTCTCCGGCATCCAGGTCGCGCTGGCGGCCAACGCGCCGTTCCTGTTCGGCAAGGAGTTGTGGCACGAGACCCGTATCCCCCTGTTCGAACAGGCGACCGACACGCGTCCGCAGGAGATCAAGGTGCAGGGGGTCCGCCCCCGGGTGTGGTTCGGCGAGCGGTGGATCAACAGCGTCTTCGACCTCTTCGAGGAGAACCTGCGCTACTTCCCCGCCCTGCTGCCCCTGTGCGACGACCAGGACCCCCTGGAGACGCTGGAGCAGGGCGACATCCCCGAGCTCGGCGAGCTCACCCTGCACAACGGCACCGTCTACCGCTGGAACCGTCCGGTCTACGCCATCGCCCACGACAAGCCCCACGTGCGGGTGGAGAACCGGGTGCTGCCCGCCGGCCCGACCGTCGCGGACACCCTCGCCAACGGCGCCTTCTACTACGGCCTGACCCGCGCCCTGGTGGAGGAGGAGAGGCCCGTGTGGTCCCGGATGTCCTTCGCGGCGGCCGAGGAGAACCTGCACACCGCGGCCCGCCACGGCATTGACGCCCGGCTGTACTGGCCCGGGATGGGCGAGGTCCCGGTGTCCGAACTCGTCCTGCGGCGGCTGCTCCCCCTCGCCCATCGGGGCCTGGAGCTCTCCGGCATGGACGACGCCTGGCGCGAGCCCCTGCTCGGCATCATCGAGCAGCGGTGCGTCACCGCCCGCAACGGCGCCCTCTGGCAGAAGGAGATGTTCCACCGGGTGACGTCCGCCGCCTCCGGCCGGCACGAGGCCCTGCGCCGGATGACGCAGCTCTACATCGACTACATGCATCTCAACGCCCCGGCCCACACCTGGCCGGTCGACTGACGCCACGTCGCGACAGGCCCTACCCGGTCACGGCCGGATCCCACTTCTCGGCCCCCGGCGGGAACTGGAATCCGGGGCGCCCGTTGTTGCCGCTCGTACGGAACGGCCTGCCCCCGTCGTCGACGACCAGCGTCCCGTGCCGGTCCCCGCTGGTCCAGGTCAGCTCCAGATACCAGCGCACGTCGTACGCCGAGGCGTCGGCCGTCACCCGCAGCACCTCCGGGTCCGACTCGCTCACCTTGAGCGGGAAGTCCCGCTGTCCGGCCCCGGCCACCACCTCGGGCCGCGCCCCGTCGAGGGCGACGGTGAACGGCCGCGTCGGCACGTCACCACCGCAGCCCACGCCCATCGTGTAGTCGTTCCAGGCGAGCGGCGTGTCCTTGCCGACGACCCGGACCTTCATCCCGTCCAGCACCACCGTCCGCGCCCCGCTGCCCTGCACGGTCAGCGTCACCAGCTGCTCCCCCGCCGACACCGCACCGTACGCCGACACCCAGGCGGGCGCGTCCTGCTCCACCGGCGGCGGCCCGACCTCCCCGGCCGGCCGGTCGATCAGATAGTGCTGCGAGCAGGGGTCCTCCCAGGTGTACGGCCGTACCGTCACGTTCAGCGGCGGCTCGACGTCCGCCTCCTGCGCGCCGGCACTCGGCGCCGACGCGCCCGGAGCGGGAGACGCAGGCTCCGCGGGCTCGGCATCAGGGGAGGCGGACGCCGACGCGGACGCGGACCTGGTCGGCGACGACCTGGCAGGCGGCTCGGAGACGTCGGCCGGCGCTGCGGCTCCCACGGGACCGGACCGCCCCCCGTCACCAGAGCCCCCGCCGGAGGGCACGGTCACGGCGAGCACGACGGCACCGAGCACGGCAGCGACCGCGGCGGCGCCGAGCAGCACGGCACGCCGCCGCGGCCGGCGCGTCACCCCGCCCCCGCTCCGCTCACGCACCTCGGCATCGTCCTCGTCGGAAGCCGCGTCGACCTCCGCGGGAGCGACCGCCCCCGCGGCCCCGCTCCCCCTCCGCCCGCGCCGCGCATCGGCCAGCACCCACCGCCGGTGCAGTTCGACCAGTTCCTCGGGCGTGGCCTTGCACACCCGGGCCAGCCGCTCCACGGGCGCGTAGTCCGCCGGAACGGCCTCCCCGTTGCAGTACCGGTGCAGCGTCGACGTGCTCAGGTGGAGCCGCTTGGCGAGCACTCCGTAACTCAGCCCCGAACGGTCCTTCAACCCCCCCAGAAGCTCCGCGAACTCGCCCGCAGCCGTGCCTTGCGACACCGTCCCGCCACCCCCGTATCCCGTTCCGGCGTTCCAGGGAACGGCCGTTCCTCCAGGTCAGACCCCTTGTGGCCGTTCCACCGTCCCTGATCGCCCGCCGGCTGTGGCGGCCGGGACGGATCACGACCCAAGCTCTGGTCATCCAAGCACGCCGCTCCCGGCAGACGGTCGAGCGGCGGCCGTAGACCAGCTCACACGGACAAGGAACCAGCCATGCGCACCTTCCGCCGCACCCGCCTGCTCGCCGCCACCGGTATCGCCCTCACGACCCTCGCCCTCACGGCCTGCGAGAACGGCACGGGCACCCGGGACGAGGGCAGCGCCCCCCGGCCGACCTCGGCGCCCACCACACCGGCGCCCGCCACCGCGCACCCGTCCTCGGACCCGGCACCGGACGCCGAGGCGGCCCCGCGGCAACCCCGCCGCACGAGCGACTCCACGCACACCTCCCAGGCGTCCGCCCCGCGCATGGCCGTCTGCAACGGCGCCAACACCGAGGTCACCGCCCAGCCGGTCCCGCGCCCGCTGAACCACATGCTGCTGACGGTCACCAACACCGGCTCGAAGCCGTGCACGCTGCTGTACTACCCGGTGCTCCGCTTCGACGAGATGCAGTGGGTCCCCCAGCCGATCGCGGGCACCAAGCCGCAGGCCGTCCCCACCTTGGCCCCCGGAGCGTCCGGCTACGCCGGAGTCCTCCTGTCGGCCGCGGACGGCAGCGGCGACGGCGGCACCACCGCCGAGCGCCTCACGGTCGCCTTCCAGGGCAGGACCCCGAACAGCTCCGGCGGCGCCTCCGCGACGCCCGCCCTGCCGGCCGAGGGCGTCTACTACGACAGCTCCCTGCGGGTCACCTACTGGCAGTCCACGCAGGAGGACGCTCTCTCCTAGGCCCGGCTCAGCTTCTGGGCCACCTCGGTGGCCCAGTAGGTGAGGATGTTCCGCGCCCCGGCCCGCTTGATACCGGTCAGCGTCTCCAGGATCGCCCGCTCCCGGTCGATCCAGCCCTTCTCGGCGGCGGCCTCGACCATCGCGTACTCACCGGAGATCTGGTAGGCGGCGACCGGCACGTCCACCGCGTCCGCGACCCGCGCCAGCACGTCCAGGTAGGGCCCGGCGGGCTTCACCATCACCATGTCGGCCCCCTCCTCCAGATCGAGAGCGAGCTCCCGCATCGACTCCCTGACGTTGGCGGGATCCTGCTGATAGGTCTTCCGGTCCCCCTGCAACGACGAGGCGACGGCCTCCCGGAAGGGCCCGTAGAACGCGGAGGCGTACTTGGCGGTGTACGCCAGCACGGCCACGTCCTCGCGCCCGATCTGGTCCAGCGCGTCCCGGACGACCCCGATCTGCCCGTCCATCATCCCGCTCGGACCCACCACATGAGCCCCGGCGTCGGCCTGGACCTGGGCCATCTCGGCGTACCGCTCCAGGGTGGCGTCGTTGTCCACGCGCCCGAACTCGTCCAGCACACCGCAGTGCCCGTGATCGGTGGTCTCGTCGAGACACAGATCGGACATCACCAGCAACTCGTCGCCGACCTCGGCCCGCACATCGCGCAGAGCCACCTGAAGAATCCCCTCGGGATCCGTCCCCGGCGTCCCCACCGCGTCCTTCTTCGCGTCCTCCGGCACCCCGAACAGCATGATCCCGGAGATCCCGGCAGCCACGGCCTCGGCAGCGGCCTTCTTCAGGCTGTCCCGGGTGTGCTGCACGACCCCGGGCATGGAGGCAATGGCCACCGGTTCACTCACGCCCTCCCGCACGAACGCGGGCAGGATGAAGTCGGCCGGATGCAACCGGGTCTCGGCGACCATGCGCCGCATGACGGGAGAGGTCCGCAGCCGCCGCGGCCGCGCACCGGGAAAGGAACCGTACGTCGTCATGCGCTCTACGCTACGCCCGCCTACACCCCGGATTTGCCGACGCTACGTCGGCGCAAAGCCCGTCGATGCCGCACCCGCCCGCGGCGCGGAGGGACCGGCTTGCGCGGCGTCCGTCGCATGGCGCCGCACCCGCCCGCGGCGGGAAGGGGGCGGGTCGGGGGTGTCCGCCCGCAGCGATTGGCGCGTCAACACGGGTGCGTCGGTAAGAGACCGATTCCGCGCCGTTCCGAGGACGGACACCCCCCGACCCGCCCCCGACGAGACAAGCACCCCCCGCGCGACAGCACCCCGGCACAGGCATGCCACGGACGCGCCACCACAACGGCGACGCGCCCGAACCACCACGCATCCAAGCCCCAAGCCCAGAGCCCCAGCCCAAAGCCCCAGCCCGAGCCGCAGCCCAAAGCCCCAGCCTCAGCCCCAGCCCTAGGTCGTACGCCGCCGCCGAGCCCCCGGCCTCCGCTCACTGGGCCGTGTCACCGGATCCCCCGCCTCCAGCGCCGCGGCCCGCCGCCGCGTCCCGAAGTCGGCCAGCGCCTCCGCCAGCTTGTGCACCGACGGCTCCGGAGCCATGACGTCCACCCGAAGCCCGTGTTCCTCGGCGGTCTTGGCCGTGGCGGGACCGATACAGGCGATCACGGTCACGTTGTGCGGCTTCCCGGCGATACCCACCAGGTTCCGCACCGTGCTCGACGACGTGAACAGAACGGCGTCGAACCCACCCCCCTTGATCGCCTCGCGCGTCTCGGCCGGCGGCGGCGACGCCCGCACGGTCCGGTACGCCGTGACGTCGTCGACCTCCCACCCGAGCTCGATCAGCCCGGCGACCAGCGTCTCCGTGGCGATGTCGGCCCGCGGCAGGAAGACCCGGTCGATCGGGTCGAAGACGGGATCGTACGGCGGCCAGTCCTCCAACAACCCCGCCGCCGACTGCTCCCCGCTCGGCACCAGATCCGGCTTCACACCGAACGCGACGAGCGCCTTCGCCGTCTGCTCCCCCACCGCGGCGACCTTGATCCCCGCGAAGGCCCGGGCGTCGAGCCCGTACTCCTCGAACTTCTCCCGCACGGCCTTGACCGCGTTCACCGAGGTGAAGGCGATCCACTCGTACCGCCCGGTCACCAGCCCCTTGACCGCCCGCTCCATCTGCTGAGGCGTCCGCGGCGGCTCGACGGCGATCGTCGGCACCTCGTGCGGCACGGCCCCGTACGACCGCAGCTGGTCGGAGAGCGAGGCCGCCTGCTCCTTGGTACGCGGCACGAGCACCTTCCAGCCGAACAGCGGCTTGGACTCGAACCACGACAACTGCTCACGCTGAGCCGCGGCGGAACGCTCCCCGACCACGGCTATCACGGGCCGCCCGCCCTCCGGCGAGGGCAGCACCTTCGCATGCTTCAGCGTCTGCGCGATCGTCCCCAGCGTCGCGCTCCACGTCCGCTGCCGCGTCGTGGTCCCCGCGACCGTCACGGTCATCGGCGTATCGGGCTTGCGCCCCGCCGACACCAGCTCACCGGCGGCGGCCGCCACGGAGTCGAGGGTGGTCGACACGACCACGGTCCCGTCCGACGCCCCGACCTCGGTCCAGCACCGGTCGGACGCCGTCCGGGCGTCGACGAACCGGACGTCCGCCCCCTGCGCGTCCCGCAACGGCACACCGGCGTACGCCGGCACCCCGACCGCGGCCGCGACACCGGGCACGACCTCGAACGGAACACCCGCCGCGGCGCAGGCGAGCATTTCCTCGGCGGCGTACGTATCAAGTCCCGGGTCCCCGGAGACCGCACGGACGACCCGCCTGCCGCCCCGCGCGGCCTCCATGACAAGATGTGCGGCATCCCGCACCGCGGGGACGACGGTTGCTGACGTGCCGTCAACAACCGTCAGCTGAGGCGTGCCTGAGCCCGGATTGAGGTCCGACGAAGGACCCGGCTCCGTGTTCACGACGGTGACGCCCGGCCGGGCGTGCGTACGCACCACGTCGAGCACCTCGTGCTCGGCGACCAGTACGTCCGCACGCGCCAGCGCCTCGACGGCGCGCAGAGTCAGCAGTCCCGGATCCCCGGGTCCGGCACCGAGAAAGGTGACGTGCCCGTGTTCCGGACCGGCGGCGGGAAGGGTGGTGGGGCTCACTGTGCTCGCTCCCCCATAAGACCGGCCGCGCCCTGGGCGAGCATCTCGGCGGCGAGTTCGCGGCCGAGTGCCACTGCCCGGTCGTGCGTTTCGGGCACGGGACCGGTGGTGGACAGCTGCACCGTACGGGAGCCGTCGGTCGTGCCGACGACGCCCCGCAGGCGCATTTCCTTGACAATCTGCCCGTCGGCCAGCAGGTCGGCGAGCGCACCCACGGGGGCGCTGCAACCGGCCTCCAGGGCGGCGAGCAGGGACCGCTCGGCGGTCACGGCGACCCGGGAGAACGGGTCGTCGAGCTCACCGAGCACGGCGATCAGGTCCGCGTTGTCCGCGGCGCACTCGATCGCCAGGGCCCCCTGGCCGGGGGCGGGCAGAACCGTGTCGACCGACAGGAAGTCGGTCACCTCGTCGATCCGGCCGATCCGCTGCAGTCCGGCGGCGGCCAGGACGACGGCGTCGAGCTCGCCCTTGTGGACGTACCCGATCCGGGTGTCGACGTTGCCGCGGATCGGCACCGTCTCGATGTCCAGGCCGTGCCCGCGCGCGAACGCGTTCAGCTGCGCCATCCGGCGCGGCGAACCGGTACCGATGCGGGCCCCGCGGGGCAGGTCGGTGAACTTCAGCGCGTCCCGGGCGACGATCACGTCCCGCGGGTCCTCGCGCAGCGGGACGGCCGCCAGCGCCAGGTCCTCGGGCTGCGTGGTCGGCAGGTCCTTCAGCGAGTGCACGGCGAAGTCGACGTCGCCGCGCAGCAGCGCGTCGCGCAGCGCGGTCACGAAGACACCCGTGCCGCCGATCTGCGCGAGGTGCTCGCGCGAGACGTCGCCGTACGTGGTGATCTCGACGAGCTCGACAGGCCGTCCGGTCACCTGGCTCACGGCTTCCGCCACCTGCCCGGACTGGGCCATGGCGAGCTTGCTCCGCCTCGTCCCCAGCCTCAGTGCCTTCTCCGTCATGCCGGCCCTCGGTTCTGTTCGTTCTTCTCCATGCTTTCCTCGGCGCGGGAGACGGAGGCCACCGTCTCGGGGTCGAGGTCGAACAGGGTCCGCAGCGCGTCCGCGTACCCGGCACCGCCGGGCTCGGCCGCGAGTTGCTTCACCCGTACCGTCGGCGCGTGCAGCAGCTTGTCGACGACCCGGTGCACGGCCTGGCGGATCTCGCCGCGCTGTTTGTCGTCCAGGCCGGGCAGCCGTCCGTCGAGCCGGGCGATCTCACCGGCCACGACGTCGGCGGCCATCGTCCGCAGCGCGACCACGGTCGGCGTGATGTGCGCGGCCCGCAGGGCGGCCCCGAACGCCGCCACCTCGTCGGAGACGATGTGGCGGACCTGGTCGACATCGGCCGCCATCGGGGCGTCCGCGGACGCCTCGGCCAGCGACTCGATGTCGACGAGCCGCACGCCGGCCAGCCGGTGCACGGCCGCGTCGATGTCCCGCGGCATCGCCAGGTCGAGCAGGAAGAGGGCCGGCTCGGGGCGCGGCACCTCGGCGACCGGCTCGGGCTTGCGGTGCTCGGGGATCCGTCCGGCGGTGGCCACGGTCGCGGCCAGCGCGGTGATCAGCTCGGGCGTCACCTCGGGGCTGCGGCGCGCCGCCTCCCGCCGCTCGACGGCGCTGCCGGCGGCCCACGCGGCGTGCTGCTCCAGCGTCGCCGCGTCCATGCCGGCCACGGCGGCCTCCCCCATCACGGAGAAGCCGGGCGCGGTCAGGTCGAGGGGGCAGTTCTCGTCGGTGCCCACCGAGGCGGGCGGCAGCGGCGTCCGCGGTACGTCCGTCCTCGGCGTCGCGGGGGACGCGGCAGCGCCGTCCGCACGCTCTTCGACGTGCGCGGGGCGGCCGGTGCGGCCCTCGACGGCGGCCGCGATCTCCTCCGCCTGCAGCACCAGTCCGGTGGCGCCGGTGCAGGAGACCGCGATGTCGGCACGTGTCAGCTCGGCCCGCACCGCGTCCATCGGTACCGCCCGGGCCACCACGTCCGTGTCGTCGGCCTGGTTCAGGATCTGCGCGAGCCGCTCGGCCCGGTCGAGGGTGCGGTTCGCGACGACGACCTCGCCGACCCCGGCCCGCGCCAGCGTCGCGGCGGCCAGCGAGGACATCGATCCGGCGCCGATCACCAGTGCCCGCTTGCCCCGCGCCCACTTCTCCACGGGCGCGCCGGAGGTCAGCTGCTCCAGGCCGAAGGTGACCAGGGACTGCCCGGCCCGGTCGATGCCGGTCTCGGTGTGGGCGCGCTTGCCGACCCGCAGCGCCTGCTGGAACAGGTCGTTCAGCAGCCGTCCGGCCGTGTGCAGGTCCTGCCCGCGGGCCAGCGAGTCCTTGATCTGGCCGAGGATCTGCCCCTCGCCGACGACCATCGAGTCCAGCCCGCACGCCACCGAGAACAGGTGGTGGACGGCCCGGTCCTCGTAGTGCACGTACAGGTACGGAGTGAGCTCGTCCAGGCCCACCCCGCTGTGCTGGGCGAGCAGGGTGGACAGCTCGGCGACACCGGCGTGGAACTTGTCCACGTCGGCGTACAGCTCGATCCGGTTGCAGGTGGCGAGCACCGAGGCCTCGGTGGCCGGTTCGGCCGCGACCGTGTCCTGCACCAGCTTGGCCTGGGCGTCCGTGGTCAGCGCGGCCCGCTCCAGCACGCTCACCGGAGCACTGCGGTGACTCAGTCCGACGACGAGCAGACTCATGCCGGCATCACGGCGGGTACGTCCCCGTCGGGCCCCTTGTCGGCGGACTGCTTGCGCGCGACGGCGGCCGGAACAGCGGCGTCGGGCGCCGCCGCGGCCTCCTCGCCGGCCTTGCGCTGCTCGTGGAAGGCGAGGATCTGCAGCTCGATGGAGAGGTCCACCTTGCGCACGTCGACGCCGTCCGGCACCGACAGCACGGTCGGCGCGAAGTTCAGGATGGAGGTGACGCCGGCGGCGACGAGCCGCTCGCACACCTGCTGGGCGGCGCCCGCGGGGGTCGCGATCACGCCGATCGACACGCCGTTGTCCTTGATGATCTTTTCCAGGTCGTCGGTGTGCTGGACCGGGATCCCGGCGACGGCGCGGCCGGTGAGCGCGGGGTCGGCGTCGATGAGGGCGGCGACCCGGAACCCACGGGAGGCGAACCCGCCGTAGTTGGCGAGGGCGGCGCCGAGGTTACCGATACCGACGATCACGACCGGCCAGTCCTGGGTGAGGCCGAGTTCGCGGGAGATCTGGTAGACGAGATACTCGACGTCGTACCCGACACCACGGGTGCCGTACGAGCCGAGGTAGGAGAAGTCCTTACGGAGCTTCGCGGAGTTGACCCCGGCCGCGGCCGCCAGTTCCTCGGACGAGACCGTGGGTACCGAGCGCTCCGACAGTGCGGTGAGGGCTCGTAGGTACAGCGGAAGACGGGCGACGGTGGCCTCGGGAATCCCTCGGCTACGGGTCGCCGGTCGGTGAGTTCGGCCAGTTGCCACGGTGCTCCTGCGGGTAGAGCGGGGCTTCGGGCGGTCATACGTCCCCGGACCGCCCCGTCGAATGCAGGCTATGTCTTTGTGAACGCGTGCACAAAGATGGTGTCCGATTTGCCCGGCCAACGTGACCGGGGTCACGCGCGCTCCGTGAGGGGGCGAGAGGGGGGCCACAAGCGAACACTCTCCTGAAAAGTTCCCGCCCCCGAGACCAGGTCGCCATCGATCCTAAGGCAGACCCGGCGCCCGGTCCCGCCGTCGACCGCTCGGGAGTCGGTCGGGGGCTACTCGCCGGTCACCCCGCGAGCGCCTTGCGGAGGCGGTCCTCGTCCACGCGCCAGAACGTGTGCTGCTCGCCGTCCACCAGGACGACGGGGATCTGTTCCCAGTACTTGTCGTGGAGTTCCTTGTCCTGCGTGATGTCCTTCCGCTCCCACGACACACCGAGGTCGGCACAGACCTTCTCGATCACGATCTGTGCGTCATCACACAGGTGGCAGCCGGGCTTGCGGATGAGGGTCACCAGGCGCTCCCGGCGCGCGGCTGCGGGTGCTTCGCCCGAGGTGGCGGGCTTGCGGCGGAAAATCGGGCTCATGCCCGCCATTGTCGCGCCACGCGGGGTCGTTGTTTAACGGCCCGGACGCGGAGAGTTCACGGTGTCCCAACCTCTCGACTCCGGAACCTCCGAACAAAATGGCTATGCTCACGCCATGGCCGCTCTCGGATGGCTCACTCCCCGTAGGCGCTCCGCCACGGCGCGGAGCGTGTTGGCAGGCGAGGCCGCGGCGGAAGCCGCGCGCAAGACACAGGACACCTCCGTCGTCGCCGGCGGTGGCGAGCCGGTGTTCCCCGTGCACGGCGACGACCGGGCCGCCGCCTTCTTCGACCTCGACAACACCGTGATGCAGGGTGCCGCGCTGTTCCACTACGGGCGCGGGCTGTACAAGCGGAAGTTCTTCGAGACCCGCGACCTCGCGAAGTTCGCGTGGCAGCAGGCGTGGTTCCGGCTGGCCGGGTTCGAGGACCCGGACCACATGCAGGACGTGCGCGAGTCGGCCCTGTCGATCGTGAAGGGGCATCGGGTCGCCGAGCTCCAGTCGATCGGCGAGGAGATCTACGACGAGTACATGGCCGAGCGGATCTGGCCGGGGACCCGGGCGCTGGCGCAGGCACACCTGGACGCCGGGCAGAAGGTGTGGCTGGTGACGGCCGCTCCGGTGGAGATCGCGCAGGTCATCGCGCGCCGCCTGGGACTGACGGGAGCGCTCGGAACCGTGGCGGAGTCCGTGGGCGGCGTCTACACGGGCAAGCTCGTCGGCGAGCCGCTGCACGGGCCGGCCAAGGCCGAGGCGGTGCGGGCACTGGCCGCGGCGGAGGAACTGGACCTGACGCGCTGCGCGGCGTACAGCGACTCCCACAACGACATCCCGATGCTCTCCCTGGTGGGGCACCCCTACGCCATCAATCCCGACAGCAAGCTGCGCAAGCACGCCCGGGAGAAGGACTGGCGGCTGCGGGACTACCGCACCGGGCGCAAGGCGGCGAAGGTCGGCATCCCGGCCGCCGCCGGGGTGGGCGCCGTCGCAGGCGGCACCGCCGCGGCGATCGCCCTGCACCGCCGTCGGCGCTAGCGAACCCGGATCGCCCCTGCACCGACGTACCCGCCGCACCGAAGCGGGTACGGGCGGCGCCTCGTCGCGCCGCCAAGCGGGACGCCCGGCCACAGGAGCAACGGCGGGCACATTCGAAACGCCGGGCAATCCAGTCCATGTACCCACGCGGCGCCATACCCAGTCCTCCATCCTGCACCCGGCCACAACACGCCCCGTACCGACCCCGAAGTCGAGCCCATTCGATCAACAAGCGGTCACTCTCCGGCACTTGATCAGCCGTCAATCGGTTACAGAAGCGACGTAATCGATGATTTGAGCAACTGGGCGTAGCAGTGCCTGTACGAAGCGTTATTCTCCTCAGACGCAAACCGGTACCCCTCTCGTCGCTACGACGAGTGAAAGGTCCCGCACTGCACGTGATGGAAGCTCTGCCTCTGGGAGTCCCGTGTACCCACACGTCGGGGTTGACGCCTCGGGCCTGGCTACGCTGCGCGCAACGGTCCTGGACCTGTTGCGCGGCTTCGTCCCCACCGCGTACGCCGTCCCCGCATTCACCACCGCCGCGCCGGTCGGCCCGTGCTACGCACTGGCCGACGGCAGCGCCGCGGTCGGCAGACGAGGCCGCGCCGCCGGTGCGGCCACCGCACGGCGTCCGGCCGCCGACAGCGACAGCGCCCGGATGATGGACCTCGTGGAGCGCGCCCAGGCCGGCGAGGCCGACGCGTTCGGCCGGCTCTACGACCAATACAGCGACACCGTGTACCGCTACATCTACTACCGGGTGGGCGGCAAGGCGACCGCCGAGGACCTGACGAGCGAGACCTTTCTGCGCGCACTGCGCAGGATCGGCACGTTCACCTGGCAGGGCCGTGACTTCGGCGCCTGGCTGGTCACGATCGCGCGGAATCTGGTCGCCGACCACTTCAAGTCCAGTCGGTTCCGGCTGGAAGTGACCACCGGCGAGATGCTCGACGCCAACGAGGTCGAACGCTCGCCCGAGGACTCGGTGCTGGAGTCCCTCTCCAACGCCGCGCTGCTGGACGCGGTGCGCCGACTCAACCCCCAGCAGCAGGAGTGTGTGACGCTCCGCTTCCTCCAGGGTCTGTCGGTCGCCGAGACGGCCCGCGTGATGGGCAAGAACGAGGGCGCCATCAAGACGCTGCAGTACCGCGCCGTGCGCACCCTCGCCCGCCTGCTCCCCGAAGACGCCCGCTGAGCCCCACCACCGCACGCACACGCTCCGCGTTCCCCAACTCACCCTCGGTGAAAGACTGTTGACTTCGCCGCCCGTTCCTCCTCCGTCCGTAACCCAAGTGCCGCGCCGCTCGTTGTGCGGGATGCAGGCTCCCTGTGGTCACTCCCTGGCCGACTCCGATCCCTCGATCGTGTGGTGGTGGCCGGGGCGTGCAACCCTCAGGACCCCCTGGGGAGTCGACCGTCATGACGAGAGGAGGTGCCGCCAGTGATCGCGAACGTATCGGCGCACCGGCGGGCGAACGCCTTCGCCCAGGCCCTGGAGGAGCAGTCCGATCGGGGCACGGCGGCCGAGCAGTCCGAGGAATCGGCCCCGGCTGCTGCGGAACAACCGACCGGGCAGGGCCGATTGTTGGCCCTCACGGCCGGTCTTGGCGCATTGCCGAAGCCGGAGCTGGATCCCGAGGTGAAGGTCGTCCAGCGGGCACAACTGGTGGCTCAGTTCGAAGCGATGCTCCAGGGCGGCGGGGTCTCCGATCCCGCGCTGCCCGAGCAGCGCACCGTGCGGGGCCGCGGGGCCCACAGGGCCACACCGTTGGGCAAGTTCCGTCCGCGTACCCGCCTGGCCAAGGGCCTCACGGCCGGGGGCCTCAGCGTGGGCGTCGCCGCCGGCGCCTTCGGCGGAGTCGCCGCGGCCAGCGGCGAGGCCCTGCCCGGGGACTCGCTGTACGGGCTGAAGCGGGGCATCGAGGACTTCAAGCTCGGCCTGGCCGACGGCGAGGACGAACGCGGACAGGTGTACCTCGACCACGCCTCCACCCGGCTGAGCGAGGCCCGCCGCCTGATGGAGCGCGGCCGCAGCGGCCCTCTCGACCACGAGTCGCTCGGTGAGATCCGCCGCGCTCTGTCCGGGATGACGCACGACGCCTCCGAAGGCCACCGGCTGCTCACCGCGGCGTACGAGCGCGACCCGGAGTCGCTGGGCCCCATCCAGGCCCTCTCCGCGTTCTCCGACTCGCATCGGGACGCGTGGGGCGCCCTGCGCGAGCGGCTGCCGGTGCAGCTCGGGGACGTCAGTGAGCAGGTGTCGTCGGTCTTCGACGCCATAGACCAGGAAGTCGCCCCGCTGCAGTCCCTGCTGCCGCAGCCCCCGCTCCAGGGGGGCAGCAGCGAGGACAGCAAGAGGCGCGGCCCCGGCAGCGGGCCCGCCACGGGTGCCACCGAGTCCGGGCGCGGCTCGACGCCACCCAGCAGCGGCAGCGGCTCCACGGACGCCGGCGACACCGGCAGCGAGGGCCCCAGCCGGTCCGCCGAGACCGATGAGGAGTCCGACGGACTGCTCGGTGGCAGCACCGGCGGGCTGCTCGACCCGCCGAAGGACGCCGGCAGCGCCTCCCCGTCGCAGACCAGACCGCCGACGACCGCGCCCGACGTCACGGTGCCGCCGTTGCTCCCGGGCCTGCTGCCCGGGCTCGGCCTCGACGCCGAGGACGCCGAGTAACCTCCGCGTCGTACGACGAAGGGGCGCCCTCCTGAGGGCGCCCCTTCGTCGTACGACCAGAGACAGCCAGAAACAGCCGGTAGAAGTCAGAAGAAGACCGAGCGGCGCTGTACCAGCAGCTTGTACAGGGTGTGCTGGATCTGTTCCCTGACCTGGTCGGTCAGGTTGAACATCAGCATCGGGTCCTCGGCCGCCTCCGGCGGATAACCGTCCGTGGGGATCGGCTCGCCGAACTGGATCGTCCACTTGGTGGGCAGGGGGATCGCGCCGAGCGGGCCCAGCCACGGGAAGGTGGGCGTCAGTGGGAAGTACGGGAAGCCCAGGAGCCGCGCGAGGGTCTTGGCGTTGCCGAGCATCGGGTAGATCTCCTCCGCGCCCACGATCGAGCACGGGACGATCGGGGTGCCATGGCGCAGCGCGGTCGAGACGAAGCCGCCCCGGCCGAATCGCTGGAGCTTGTAGCGCTCGCCGAACGGCTTGCCGATGCCCTTGAAGCCCTCCGGCATCACGCCGACGAGTTCACCCTGCCCGAGGAGCCGCTCGGCGTCCTCCGCGCAGGCCAGGGTGTGGCCCAGCTTGCGGGCGAGTTCGTTGACGACCGGGAGGACGAAGACCAGGTCGGCGGCGAGCAGCCGCAGATGGCGGCCGGCCGGATGATGGTCGTGCACGGCGACCTGCATCATCAGGCCGTCCAGCGGAAGCGTGCCCGAGTGGTTGGCGACGATGAGGGCGCCGCCCTCGGACGGGATGTTCTCGATGCCCTTCACCTCGACCCGGAAGTACTTCTCGTACACCGGGCGCAGCAGCGACATCAGGACCTGGTCGGTCAGTTCGGCGTCGTAGCCGAAGTCGTCGACCTCGTAGTCGCCGGTCAGCCGGCGGCGCAGGAAGGCCAGACCGGCGGCGACGCGCCGCTCGAGGCCGCCCTCGTCCGCGGATTGCTGTTCGCCCGGCTCCTCGGGGCGCTGTTCCTCGTGGGGCACGGGAACATCGTCCTGCGCGGGTGCCACGCCGGGCAGGGGCTGGACCTCGCCCACCTCGCCCGTCTCACGGACCCGTGCGGACTCCCCGCCGGGCCGCCGGCCGCCCCCGCTCCGGCCACGTCGCGGCGGCCGCTGCACGGCGCTCCCACGGGACCGGTCGTCGTCGAACGGAATGACCTTGGCGTCCGCCATCGTTGATGCGCTCCTCAGTTGGCGCTCTGCGTCATGGGCCGACCGCCGCCCGCGACGGGCAGCGCGGCGATCCGGTCGACGGCCCCCGCGAGGGCCTCGGGCGGCAGAAGTCCGGGCCCGCGGCTGCGCGCGAAGTCCGCAAACGTTTCCGCAGTCGTGTACTTCGGCTGGAATCCCAGCGTCTCGCGCATCTGGGTCGTGTCCACCACCCGGCCATGGGTCAGCAGTCGGATCTGCTCCGGTGAGAAGTCCGTCATGCCCAGGGTACGCACCAGAGAGCCGGCCCACGTGACGGCGGGCAGCAGCAGCGGCATCGTGGGACGGCCGAGCCGCCGGGAGCACTGGGAGAGCAGCAGGACGCCGTCGCCGGCGATGTTGAACGTGCCGCTGTTCAGGGTGCCGCGGCGCGGCTCGTGCGAGGCGATCCGCAGCACCTCGATCACGTCGTCCTCGTGCACGAACTGCAGCCGCGGGTCGTAGCCGAGGACGGTCGGCAGGACAGGCAGCGAGAAGTACGAGGCGAGCGGCGACTCCGCGCCGGGGCCGAGGATGTTGGCGAGCCGCAGCACGCACACCGCGACGTCCGGCCGGCGGCGCGCGAACCCGCGCACGTACCCCTCCACCTCCACCGTGTCCTTGGCGAAGCCGCCGCTGGGCAGCGACTTGGGCGGGGTCGTCTCGCTGAAGACGGCCGGGTCGCGGGGCGCGGAGCCGTAGACGTTGGTGCTGGACTTCACCACCAGCCGCCGTACGGTCGGGGACTTCTGGCAGGCGCCGAGCAGCTGCATGGTGCCGATGACGTTGGTCTCCTTGACCGTGGCCCGGTTGCCGCTGCCCAGGGCGGTCGCGGTGACGTCCATGTGGACGACCGTGTCGGCGGCCGTCTCGGCCAGCACGCGCGCGATGGTGGGCTGGCGGATGTCGGCACGGATGAAGTCCGCGCCGCCCAGATGGTGCTCGGGCGGTACCGCGTCCACGGCGACGACCCGCTCCACTTCGGGGTCCCGCTGGATCCGTCGTACGAACCGGCCCCCCAGCTGACGGGCCACTCCGGTCACGAGCACGACCTTGCCCACGATCCGCGCCTTCCTTCCAGCCCTCGTACCGCTGTCGAGTTCCCCGTCTGCGGCCAACCTAGCGGTTGGTTGTTGCGCTGTGATGACCGCCCACTGCACCACGTGACGGGAAATCACTGTCGTACGAACAGGCTCTCGCGCCCGCCGATCGGGCATACGCGAGGGGCTCGTTCGCCCGGGACACGCGTGTGGCCCCCCACCGGACGGGGTGGGGGGCCACAGCCACGCTTTCGCGGCGTTGTGCGTCGATCTACCGCTGGTGTTGCTTTCTCAGCGGCTACTTCTTGTTACGACGCTGAACGCGCGTGCGCTTGAGCAGCTTGCGGTGCTTCTTCTTGGCCATCCGCTTGCGCCGCTTCTTGATAACAGAGCCCACGACTACCCTCGCTCACTTCTCATCACTCGGTGTTTGGGCGCCATGGGCCCACACGACCTACGAGGGGCCAGCCTACCCGCCCGAGCGCTGAGGTCGTAATCGAGGTGCTCGGGGAGATCGGAAAGTGCCCTGAGCCGATCTCCCCGAGTCGTCGTCAGGCGGTTTCCACCCCCACATAGCTGTCGCGGAGGTACTCGTGAACCGCGTTCTCGGGGACGCGGAAGGACCGCCCCACCCTGATCGCGGGCAGATGACCGCTGTGCACCAAGCGGTACACGGTCATCTTCGACACTCGCATCACCGCGGCGACCTCCGCCACGGTAAGGAACTGAACCTCACTCAGAGGCCTCTGATCTCCAGCTGCAGCCATGACACACCTGAACCTTCCGCACTCGACTCGACGGCCACCGGCTTCCCCTTCCGGTGACTCTTCGTCGCTGCGTGCTCACTCCCCAGACTAGGGGCGGGTGATGCGAGTGGGGAAGAGGTGCACCTATCGGCGGCCTACTGTGACAGACACGCCCGATTGAGTACGTAGCGGGTAAGCGGCCGGTAGTAATCGGACCGCACAGCGTCATCGACCGGCACGACCACGGCCACGCGCCCCTCGGCCTCACCGACGAACGGGGCCGGGTCGTCCGTATCGGCCAGGCCGATGGCCTCGAACCCCAGTTGACCTGCGCCGCAGACCCATCCGTGGTCCCCGACGACCAGCTCGGGAAGGGTCCCGCCGGCCTCGGCGAGGGCACCCAGAACGGTACGAACCGGCAGGGGGGAATGGGTGTGTGCGCCGGTCGCACAACCGGGACCGGGCGCGCCGGGTGCCCGCACCATCGCGACGCCCCGTACGTAATCGAGGCGGTGCGTGCGTACGCCGAACCTAGTCGTTATGTCGACAGAGCGACCCTTCGCGGGAGTGAGGACGGCACATCCCGCCGCCGACATCGCGTCCGCGAGAGCGCCGTAGAAACCGAGCAATCGGTGCGGATGACCGGTCCCGAACAACACGGGAGCACCACGCTGCGCGACGGCGGCGAGCCGATCGGAGAATGCCTCCAGAGCGGCGAGGGTCAGTTCCGGGTCAATCACATCCTGGCCGGAAACACACCGAGGATCAGCGGATACCCCACACCTCCGCGCCATCAGTCCGATCACATCCCGCTCGGTCCAGGCCCATTCAGGATCGATCCCGATCAACAACCGGGGATCGCGCGCCGCGAATCCCCGGTAGCTCCGCAGGCTCACTTCCCGGGAGGTCGCCACCGCCCCGGCCAGCCGAACGGCGAGAAGGTGCGCACGGAGATCGGACCGGGGGATCGTGGGGGTCGGCATGAGGGGATGGTGGCCGATGGAAGTGGCGGCCGGGGGCGGGAACGGGATACGGGGCTCGGTTGGAGTAAAGAACCGTTCCTACGCCAGCAACCCACGCAGTGGGAAAACCGCCCGCCGCGTGGCCAGCACGGCCTGGTCCAGGCGATCGGCAGGGTCGTACCCCGCCTCCCAGTCACCCCACTCCACGGGCCACCGCCCGTCGGTCATTCGCCCCGGCGCCAACTGCCGGGTGCGGGCGAAGACCTCCTGCCGCCACTCCTCGGGGATCACCGTCTCGGGCGCCACCTCCCGCCCGGCGGCGATCGCCACCAGGTGGGTCCAGGACCGGGGCACCACGTCCACCACCGCGTAGCCACCCCCGCCCAGGGCCACCCAGCGCCCCTCGGCGTACTCGTGCGCCAGCTCATGGCAGGCGACCTGGACGGCCCGCTGCGCGTCCAGGGACACCGCGAGATGCGCCAGCGGATCCTCGAAATGCGTATCGGCCCCGTGCTGCGTCACCAGCACCTGCGGCCGGAAATGCGCGACCAGCTCCGGCACCACCGCGTGGAACGCCCGCAGCCACCCGGCGTCCCCCGTCCCGGCCGGCAACGCCACGTTCACCGCCGTCCCCGCCGCGGCCCCGTCCGCTCCCGTCTCCTCCGGCCATCCGGTCTGCGGAAACAGGGTCCGGGGATGCTCGTGCAGCGAGATCGTCAGAACCCGCGGATCCTCCCAGAACGCGGCCTGCACCCCGTCCCCGTGATGCACGTCGACGTCCACATAGACGACCCGTTCCGCCCCCAGCTCCAGCAGCCGGGCGATGGCCAGCGAGGCGTCGTTGTAGATGCAGAACCCCGACGCCGCCGCCGGCATCGCGTGGTGCAGTCCGCCCGCGAAGTTCACCGCGTGCAGGGCGTCCCCCCGCCACACCGCCTCCGCCGCGCCCACCGACTGCCCGGCGATGAGCGCCGACACCTCGTGCATCCCGGCGAACGCCGGATCGTCCAGCGTCCCCAGCCCGTACGACTGGTCGGCCGCCCGCGGATCCACCGACGCCGCCTTCACCGCCGCGACGTAGTCCTCGCGGTGGACCAGCCGCAACGTCGACTCCCCCGCCGCCTTCGCCGCGACGACCTCCATCCGGCGATCGAGCCCGAACGCCTCGACCAGTCTCCGGGTCAGCGCCAGCCGGACCGGATCCATCGGATGGTCCGGCCCGAAGTCATAGCCCGTTACTGCCTCGTCCCACATCAGCTGTGCGCGACCGCTCATGCCCGCCACCGTATCGGTCCGGTTGAGCGGCGAACGACCGGGCGTACACGAGTGTCACCAGCACCAACACCATCGGTACGAGCATCGCCCCCCGGTAGCTCCAGGCGTCCCCCAACGCCCCCACCAACGGCGAACCAATCAAAAACCCCACATAGTTGAAGACATTGAGCCGCGCGACGGCCGCGTCCGAAGCAGCCGGGAACAACCTGCCACCCGCCGCGAACGTCTGCGGAACCAGCACGCACAACCCCAGCCCCAGCAACGTGAACCCGACCATCCCGACCCACGCCCCGGGAGCCCCCGCCACCACCGCGAACCCCGCCGCGGCGACCACCGCCCCACCCCGGACCACCCCGACGGCACCGAACCGCCGCACCCCGAAGTCCCCCAGGGCCCGCCCGATCAACGTGGTGACCATGTAGACGTTGTACGGAACCGTCGCCATCTGCTCCGAGCTCCCCAGCACGTCCTGCAAGTACTTCGCGCTCCAGTTGGAGACGGTCGCGTCCCCGATGTACGCGAAGGTCATCACCAGGCACAACGGCAGCAACGCCCGGAAGACGACGCCCCCCGCCTCGCCGGAACCCGCGCCCTCCCCCTCGACCGTCTTGCCGCGACCGCCGTCGACGTACCACCGGCTCCCCAGCAACGCGGCCGGCAGCAGCACCCCCACCACCGGCAGATACGACACCACCAGTGCCAGCTCTTCGTGCGCCCCCACCCACGCCAGCGAGGCCCCGACGATCCCCCCGAGGCTGTACGCGGCGTGGAACCCGAGCATGATGCTCCGCCCGTACGACAGCTGGAGGCTCACCCCCAGCATGTTCATCGAGGCATCCAGCGCCCCCACGGCCAGGCCGAACGCGGCGAGCGCCACCGCCAGCTCCACCATCCGCTCCCCGGCGCCCACCCCGAGCAGCGCCAGCAGCACCACGGGCTGGGACCACCGCAACACCGAGCTGGGCGGCACCCGTTTCACCAGCCGCTCGGTCACCACGCTCCCGGCCCCCGCCAGCACGGGCACCGCGGCCAGGAACGCCGGCAGCAACGCGTCGGAGACCCCGTAGCGGTCCTGGATCGCCGGAATCCGCGTCACCAGCAGAGCAAAGGCGACGCCCTGGGCGAAGAAGCCGAACGCCAACGAGGCCCTACCGCGCCGCAGCTCACGAGTCATGGCGGCGAGCGTAGGGCTCCGACGTACCGCTGGGTATATCCAGCCAAAGATGAATTTCCCTCAGCTTCCCCCCACAGGTCAGATGAGCAGCTCAGGCAACTCCCCCATGTCACCGAAGAGTCGAGTGGCCCCGCTCAGCCTGGCCGCCGGCGTCATGGCCGTGAACCCGTACACGTCCATCCCGGCCGCGACCGCCGCCTGCACCCCCAGCCGACTGTCCTCGACGACCACGCACCGCTCGGGCGGGACCCCCATCCGCTCGGCCGCGTGCAGGAACAGATCGGGCGCCGGCTTCCCCCGCCCGACATCCTCGGAACTGAAGATCCGCCCGTCGTCGAACCACCGCTCCAGCCCGGCCGCCCGATGCCCCACCCGAATCCGCTCATGACTCCCCGACGAGGCCACGCAGTACGGCACACCTTCCGCGGCCAGCTTCCCAAGGACGTCCACGGCCCCGGGCACCGCCTTCAACTCCCGCTCGAACGCGGCGAAGACCCGAACGTGAAAGACGTCGTCGAAGTCCCGCGGCAACCGCTGCCCGGTCCGCTCCGCGATCAGGTCGTGGACGCGGTGCATCGCCGCGCCCATGTAGTCACGCAGGGAGTCCTCGTAGGAGGTCGGGTGCCCGAGCTCGGTGAGGTACGCGGCGAGCAGCCGGTTGGAGAGGGGCTCACTGTCGACGAGCACGCCGTCGTTGTCGAAGATCACCAAGTCATAGCGCATAATCAACCCTAAACGCAGAAAGCCCCGCATCCGAAGATGCGGGGCTTTCCCAAAAATTGTTCGGCGGCGTCCTACTCTCCCACAGGGTCCCCCCTGCAGTACCATCGGCGCTGAAAGGCTTAGCTTCCGGGTTCGGAATGTAACCGGGC
>NZ_JBVKBE010000009.1:0-345092 GCF_055657325.1 Streptomyces sp. NPDC107562
TGCTCGCCGACCTTGTCCTCGTCGTACTCCCACTCGTCGTCGTCCTTCACCGACCCGACGAACGTGACCGCCTTCGCCTTCAACTCCTTCAGCTTGGCCACCAGCGGCCGCACCTCCGCCGCATACGACGACAGCGCCCCCGACACCTTCTCCAGATCGTCCGCGAACCCGTCAGCACGGTCCTTCACCGGCTTCGTCGTCGCGAACAACTGCTCGGCCTCCGGCGCCTGATAGAACGCCGACAGCCCCTGGAACTGGGAGTGGACATCGGAACCGGCGTCCCGGATGCTGCCCGCGTCCGTCTTCAACGCCGCGTGATCCAGCTCCAACTGCGCCAGATCACCGGTGAACTGTGGGATCTGCTCCGGTGTGATCACGCTCAACCGCCCCCGCTCGTCCGCGCGTCATCGGATCAACTCTCAACTGGATCCGATCATCATATAAAACGGACGTGCGTTGTCTGACGGTGCGAAAGGTTTGTTACGAGAGTGGGAAGTTACGGCGCGCCCGGCTGCCGGGGCCGCCGAAGCCGGCGGGCGGGCCGGGAGCGGGGTCCCCGCCCAGCAGGACGCCGCCGAGCAGTGCCCCGCCGACCCCGCCCGCGTGCGGGCTCGTTCCGGAGGCGGGGGTGCCGTGCACCCGGACGTCCTGTTCGGCGAGATGCAGGGCGGTGCGCGCAAGGGCGTCGGCCGCGAGAGGGTCCTCGGTCAGCAGGCGCCGGGCGGTCGCGAGGCGCGTGCGGGCCTCGGCTCCCACCGCGCCCCGGTGCGTCGCGACGAAGTCGGCCGCCCCGGCCGTCGTGCTCCGGGCGACCAGCTCGCCGGCCACCGCCAGCACCCCGGCCCGCCCCGCCGAGACCGGCGCGACGGCCCGTACGACCCGGCGCAGGGCGTCGAGGGGGTCGTACGGCCCGCCGGTCAGCGTCTCGCGTACGGCGGCCAGTACGGCGTCGGCGTGCATGAGGCGTGACGTCAGCTCCCCGGCCGGGATCCCGGCGAGCGCCTCACCGCCCGCCGCCTTCGCCACCCGCTCCCGTGCCCCCGCGATCTCCACCTCCGCCCCCGTCAGGACGGCACCCGTCAGCCTCTCGGCCGTCGACAGCTCCCCGGCGAGGCGCTCCACGGCGGCCCCGAAGGTCGCGGACTGGTCGATCGCGGCCTCGGCGGCGCGCAGATGGGCGGCGGCGCGCCGAGGATCGTCCAGATCGGCGGCCTGGCGCGCCTGGTTGAGGTGGAAGGTGGTGAACACCAGCCGGTCCTTGGCCTGTTCGACGTGACCGACGACCGGCGCGCAGGCCGTGGCCGCGTAGCGCCCGCCGAGCGCCGCGAGGGTCGCCCCGGCGGTGGACGTCCGGGCGGCCACCTCACGGAATCGGGTCTCCGCCGCCTCCAGCGCCGCCCCCACGTCCCGGTCCAGGCCGCGTACCGCGTCGAAGGCCGGCGCCTCCGCGTCCAGCCGCCGCCCGGCCTCCGTGCACCTCCCGACGATCCCGGCCAGCGCCTGCCGCCGTGCCGAGGTCTCGGACGGGACCCCGTCGTCGTACCGCTGCCGTATCGCGAACGCGGCCGCCAGCTCCCACCGCGCCTCCCGTACCGCCCGCGCGAAGGGCTCCAGCTTCTGCGGGGTGGACGTGGCCCCGGCGGCGGCGAGTTCCTCGCCGCTGGCGCGTACGCAGTCGTCGGCTTCCACCAGCAGAGCCCGTGCCTGCTCGTCGAGCCGGTCCAGGGCATGCGCGGAGCCGGGGTCCGGCGCGGCCGCCGGTCCGCCCGGGGTGGTGCGAGTGCGGGCGCGCCGGGTCCGACGGACATGGGTGTACGCGGCCAGGACCGCCGCCGTGCCCAGGGCGACGAGCGGGAGGACGAGGTCGGCGGTGGAGGTCTCCTCCCCCTCCTCCTGGGCGGCCGCGCCCGGGGTGGGGGCGGTGGAGGGGAGCGCGGCCGGGCGGTCGCTGTTCGACGAGGCGGTCAGTCCGGGCCACACCAGCCACAGCACCGCGATCACCCCGCCGAGCAGCGTGTGCGCGACCCGCACGGATATGTGCGTGGGCGTACGCCGGGGCCGGCGGCGGATCGAGGAGGGCGTCACATTTCGGAGCGTATGAGCAGGAATGCGGCTCCGCGAGTGGTGTGCGCCCCTGGTGTGGCCCGACTGCTCCGCGCGCGCCGCCCCCCTCGCGAGGACGAAGCCCGGACCGGCGCGCGCCGCGTCGCCGCCGTCACCCGTGCGCAGGAGCGCACCGGGCGCCGCGTGCATCCGGTGTCACCGATTCGTCGGACAGACGTCACATGAGCTTTGCCCCTTGGGGTGCTTCCGTTAGTTGTGGGGTGGCTGTGCGCGGCCTACGTTCCACGGCACTTCCCCCAATTCTTGTGAGGGTCACCGATCCATGCGAGCTCTACTCACCAGCAAGGTCGCCCGGCGTGCCCTGCGGCCCGCCATCGCGCTCATCGACCAGCGCATCCAGCGTGAGGTCCGGCGGGTCGTCGGAAACACCTCCCACGACGCCGTGCAGCAGGAGCTGAAGAAGATACGCAGCCGTCAGCGGCCCCTGGAGCTGTTCTTCGACGGCACCGGACGCGGTGCGTCCCGGCTGCCCTCGACCCCTCACCTGAACCGGACGATCGCCGAGCTGACCCATGTCACGGGGAACGGGGAGGGCGCCGAGCGGGCGGTCGCGCAGGCGTTCCGGCTGCTCATCGCGATGGAGGCGCTGGGCGTCGGCCGCATCGCCGGCGGCACGATGAACATCTGCGGCAAGCTCGCCGCCGTTCCGCTGCTCGACCCGCCGAACGACGAGATCCTGGAGATCGGCACGCTCTACGGCATGTTCGGCGCGGCCGTGATCCGGATGATGGAGCGGGAGGGGCGGGACCCCCGGCTCACGATCGTCGACCCGCTGGCCGGTCAGCAGCTCCAGCCGGGCACCAGCATGAGCGGCGACGTGACGGGCACGCCGGTGCGGGAGGCCGCCGTGCGCAGCAATCTGGCGCTGGTGGGCGCGGCCGGTGCCGCGACCCGGATCCAGCAGGGCTTCTCGGAGGACCCCGAGGTGCGCGCCGCCGTCTCCGACCGCTCCTACGGCGTGGTGATCGTCGACGGCGACCACTCCGCCGAGGGCGTGGCCAAGGACCTGGAGTGGGCCGAGCAGATCGTCGCCCCCGGCGGGATCGTCGTCCTCGACGACTTCGGGCACCCGAAGTGGCCGGGCATCAAGGAGGCCTTCGAGAAGCACATGGCCTCCGACACCCGGTTCACCTTCCTCGGGCAGGTCGCGCACTCCGGCTATCTGCGCGCCTCAGCCTCCTGACGACGACGCGGGCCGTCGGCGGATCTTGTCGCCCAGCCAGACCAGCGGGTCGTACTTGCGGTCGACGGCCCGTTCCTTCAGCGGGATCAGGGCGTTGTCGGTGATCTTGATGCCTTCGGGGCAGACCTCCGTGCAGCACTTGGTGATGTTGCAGTAGCCGAGGCCGTGTTCGTCCTGGGCCGTGCGCTTGCGGTCCAGGCCGGACTCGTCCGCCGCGTCCAGGGGGTGCATGTCCAGTTCCGCGACCCGCATCAGGAAGCGGGGGCCGGCGAAGGCGGGCTTGTTCTCCTCGTGGTCACGGACCACATGGCAGGTGTCCTGGCACAGGAAGCACTCGATGCACTTGCGGAACTCCTGCGACCGGTCGACGTCCTCCTGCATCATGCGGTACTCGCCCGGCCCGAGTCCGGCCGGCGGCACGAACGCCGGGACCTCGCGCGCCTTGTGGTAGTTGAAGCCGACGTCCGTGACGAGGTCCCGTACGACCGGGAAGGCGCGCAGCGGGGTGACGGTGATCGTCTCCGCGCGGTCGAAGACCGACATCCGGGTCATGCACAGCAGCCGGGGCCGCCCGTTGATCTCGGCCGAGCACGAACCACACTTGCCGGCCTTGCAGTTCCAGCGCACCGCCAGGTCGGGGGCCTGGGTGGCCTGGAGCCGGTGGATGATGTCCAGCACCACCTCACCGTCGTTGACCTCGACCTCGAAGTCCTCCAGGCCGCCGCCGTCCGTGTCCCCGCGCCACACCTTGAAGCGGGCCTCATAGCTGCTCACTCGTACAGCTCCTCTTCGGCGAGGTACTTGACCAGCTCCTCCTTGTCGAAGAGGGCGAGCAGGTCGGAACGGATGGGTTCGGTGTCCTCACGGGCGAGGGCGATCTGGCCCCGGACCGGGTCGGTCGCCCCCAACCCGCCCGTGGGATCGACGAGTCGGCAGAGCAGATTGACGCGGCGCCACGCGCGCTCCATCCCGGGGTGGTCCTCGCGGGTGTGGCCGCCACGCGACTCGCTGCGCTCCAGCGCGGCCCTGGCCACGCACTCGCTGACCAGCAGCATGTTCCGCAGGTCCAGCGCGAGGTGCCAGCCCGGGTTGAACTGGCGGTGGCCCTCGACGCCGGCGCGCCGGGCCCGGGCCCGCAGCTCGGCCAGCTTCTTCAGGGCCTGAGCCATCTCCGATTCCCGGCGGATGATGCCGACCAGGTCGTTCATCGTCTGCTGGAGCTCCTGGTGCAGGCTGTACGGGTTCTCCGGCGGGCCACCGGCCGGCTCCTCGGTCTCCGCCTCGGCCGAGAACGGGCGCAGCGCCTCCGCCGCGGCCGAGGCCACCTGGTCGTCGTCCACCCGGGGGCGGGTCGCCGCCGCGCCCGCCGCGTACTCGGCGGCGTGCAGTCCCGCCCGGCGGCCGAACACCAGCAGGTCGGAGAGCGAGTTGCCGCCGAGCCGGTTGGATCCGTGCATCCCGCCGGCCACCTCACCGGCCGCGTACAGCCCCGGCACCCCGCGTGCCGCCGCCGAGTCGGAGTCGACGGCGATGCCGCCCATCACGTAGTGGCAGGTGGGGCCGACCTCCATCGCCTCGGCGGTGATGTCGACGTCGGCCAGCTCCTTGAACTGGTGGTACATCGACGGCAGCCGGCGCTTGATCACCTCGGCGGGCATCCGCGTCGACACGTCCAGGAAGACACCGCCGTGCGGGGAGCCGCGGCCCTCCTTGACCTCGGAGTTGATGGCCCGGGCGACCTCGTCGCGGGGGAGCAGCTCGGGGGGACGCCGGTTGCGGTCCGGGTCCTCGTACCAGCGGTCGGCCTCGTCCTCGGTCTCGGCGTACTTCTCCTTGAACACGTCGGGGACGTAGTCGAACATGAACCGCTTGCCGTCGGAGTTGCGCAGCACCCCGCCGTCGCCGCGGACGGACTCGGTGACCAGGATGCCCTTCACCGAGGGCGGCCAGACCATGCCGGTCGGGTGGAACTGCACGAACTCCATGTTCAGCAGCGGCGCCCCGGCCAGCAGCGCCAGCGCGTGGCCGTCGCCCGTGTACTCCCACGAGTTCGACGTGACCTTGAAGGACTTGCCGATGCCGCCGGTCGCGATGACGACCGCGGGGGCCTGGAGGACGAAGAAGCGGCCCGACTCCCGCTCGTAGGCGAAGACACCGCTCACCCGGGAGCCGTCCTTGAGGACGCGGGTGACCGTGCATTCCTGGAAGACCTTCAGACGGGACTCGTAGTCGCCGGTCTCGCCGTGGTCCTCCTGCTGGAGGGAGACGATCTTCTGCTGGAGGGTGCGGATCAGCTCCAGGCCGGTGCGGTCGCCGACGTGGGCCAGGCGCGGGTACTCGTGGCCGCCGAAGTTGCGCTGGGAGATCCGGCCGTCCTTCGTACGGTCGAACAGCGCGCCCCAGGTCTCCAGCTCCCAGACCCGCTCCGGGGCCTCCTGGGCGTGCAGCTCGGCCATCCGCCACTGGTTGAGGAACTTGCCGCCGCGCAGGGTGTCACGGAAGTGCACCTGCCAGTTGTCGTGCGGGTTGGCGTTGGCCATCGCGGCGGCGATCCCGCCCTCGGCCATCACCGTGTGCGCCTTGCCGAACAGCGACTTGCAGATCACGGCCGTGCGCGCGCCCCGCTCACGCGCCTCGATGGCGGCGCGCAGTCCCGCGCCGCCCGCGCCGACCACGACGACGTCCCACTCCTGTCGCTCGACCACGGACATCAAAAGGCCCCACTCATCTAGAAGAAGCGCGGATCGTCGAAGACCCCGGACGCGACGAGATAGACGTAGAAGTCGGCGAGCGCCACGCTCACCAACGACGCCCAGGCGAGCAGCATGTGTCGGGCGTTCAGCTTGCCGACCCACTGCCACATCCGGTAGCGCACCGGGTGCTTGGAGAAGTGCTTGAGCTTGCCGCCGACGATGTGCCGGCAGGAGTGACAGGAGATCGTGTACGCCCAGATCAGCACGATGTTGACGAGGAACACCAGGGTGCCGAGGCCCATGTGGCCCCACGCGTAGTTCTCGTCGCGGAAGGCGAGCACGGTGTCGTACGTCAGGATGCCGGCGACCAGGATCGCCGCGTAGAAGAAGTACCGGTGGACGTTCTGCAGGATCAGCGGGAAGCGGGTCTCACCGGAGTACTTCTGGTGCGGCTCGGCCACCGCGCAGGCCGGCGGGGACGCCCAGAAACCCCGGTAGTAGGCCTTGCGGTAGTAGTAGCAGGTGAGCCGGAAGCCGAGCGGGAAGATCAGGATGATGATCGCGGGGGAGATGCCCCACCAACTGCCGAAGAGCTCCCAGTTGGGTCCCCCCTTCATCGGCTCGCAGTTCTCCGCCAGACAGGGGGAGTAGAAGGGCGAGACGTAGGGGGCCGCGTAGTAGTCGGTGTTCGCGAAGGCCCGCCACGTCGAGTACACGATGAAGGCGAACAGCCCGGCGGCGGTGGCGGCCGGCGCCAGCCACCAGCGATCGGTCCGCAGATGCGGGGCCGCGATCGCGGCGCGCGAGGCCGACCGGACGCCGCCGCCGGAGGGATGGGGATCTGTGGTTGTGGGTTCCGTACCAGTGGCCAAGGTGTGACTCCGGTCGGTCGGGACTCGGGCCGGTCAGGGTGCGCGTCGGTCGCGGGCGCCGAGTCCCTCGTCGTCCGTGTCGACCCACAGGCTGTTGTCGTACGGGGTGTCCGGAATGGTGACGAGCTCCGGGCGCCGCTGCGCGGCCGGAGAGCTGGCCGCCTCGCGGAGCAGCGCGAGACTCTCGCGCAGGTGTTCGCAGTCGGTGCGGACGCGGCGTATGTCGAGCCCGCCGGTACCGAGCTGCTGCTCCAGGCGGCCCAGCGACCGGGACAGGTCGTCCAGGCAGCGCTGCACCGTTGTCAGTTCGTCGTGCACGGACATGACGTGACCTCACTTCCGTCGGCACGGTGGCCGTGGGTGGCAACGGTCATGCGCCTGCGAGTGTTGCGCGTCACACCTGTCGCTGGGAAGGGACGTGCACCGATTGGCCGAGGCGTTCCGGTGCATCCCACGGTGTGTTGCGCCGCACGGGTGGGCTTCCCGGCCGTCGTCGCCGTGTCGCCCGGTGTTGCCGAACCCTTTCCTCTTCAGTGGCCGCATCAAGCTGAAAACATCTGATCAGCTCCATATACCACCAAAAGTGATCGTAACCCCCGCGGCTCCCGGAGGTAAGCAGAGATGTCCCACCACGGCGTCACACTGCGCGCGGTGATGCGCTCGGTCGCCTTCCTCACCGCGGGAGTGCTCGCGGTGCCCGCCCTGGCCGGGTGCGGCTCGGACGACGATGCCGGCAAGCCGCTGGCCGGACAGGACATCGCGCCCGCCGCCCGCGCGCAGGTCGCCGACGGCGGGACCCTGCGCTGGGCCGTGGACGCCGTACCCGACACGCTGAACACCTTCCAGGCCGACGCCGACGCGACCACCACGAAGATCGCCCAGGCCGTGCTGCCGTCGATGTTCCGACTGACCGAGAACGGCCGGCCGGAGATCAACTCCGACTACCTGGAATCGGCGAAGGTCGTGAAGACCGAGCCCCGGCAGGTGGTCCTCTACAAGCTCAACCAGCAGGCCGTCTGGAGCGACGGGCGCGAGCTCGGCGCGGCCGACTTCGCCGCCCAGTGGCGGGCCCTGTCCGGGAAGGACAGCGCCTACTGGACCGCGCGCAACGCCGGGTACGAGCGGATCGAGCGGATCGAGCGGGGCGGCAGCAACCTGGAGGTCAAGGTCACCTTCAGCCGGGCCTACGCCGACTGGCGGTCGCTGTTCTCGCCGCTGTACCCGAAGGAGGTCATGGGCACGCCCGACTCCTTCAACGACGGCGCCCGCACCAAGCTCAAGGTCACCGCCGGGCCCTTCACGGTGCAGAACGTCGACAAGAAGAAGGACCAGGTCGTCCTCGTCCGCAGTGCCCGCTGGTGGGGCGAGCCGGCCAAGCTCTCCAAGATCGTGCTGAGTGCCGTGCCGCGCGAGAAGCGCGCCGAGGCGCTGGCCGCCGGGACCCTGGACCTCGCCGACATCGACGTGGCGACCGCGCGGCGCGTCGACCTCGCCGGGCAGCCCAAGGGGTCCGCCTCGCCGGCCCAGGGCGGCACGGCGGCCGTGCCCGCGGACACCCAGGCGCTGGCCCGCTACGAGGTCCGCAAGTCGCTGGAACCCGCCTACACCCAGCTCGCCCTCAACGGCGCCGCGGGTCCGCTCGCCGACGAACGGGTCCGCCGGGCCGTGGCCCGCGCCCTGGACCGCCGGGAACTGGCGGAGGTCGTCCTCAAGCCGCTGGGCCTGCCGACCGACCCGGTCGGCAGTCACCTCGCGCTGGCCGGGCAGGAGGCCTACGCCGACAACAGCGGCGCGCTCGGGGGCGAGGACACCAAGGAGGCGCAGGCGCTGCTCGCCGACGCCGGCTGGGTGCGCGGCGGGCCGCTGAAGGAGCAGAAGAAGGAGAAGGCGGCGGGGCCGAAGGGCACGTCGGCGTCACCGGAGTCCGGGGAGTCGGCCGGGGAGGACGACGGCACCTACATCGTCGGCGAGGACGGAAAGGCCGACCAGGACGGGAAGGCCGACCAGGACGGGAAGGCCGGGGAGGACACCGAGTGGCGTGACCACCAGGAGTACCCCCGCAACCTCGCCCAGGACGGCAAGCAGCACGTCCAGCAGGGGGGCGGGGCGCAGGGCGCCTACGCGCCCCAGGGCACCGCGGCTCCCGGGCCGGCCGCCGGGCCGCTCGCCAAGGACGGCAAGCCGCTCACGCTGCGCTTCGTCCTGCCGTCCGGGCCCGGGTCCGACACGCTGCACCGGGTCGCGGACCGGATCACGGGGATGCTGAAGCGGGTGGGGATCACCACGGAGACCTCGAAGGTCCCCGACGAGAGCTACTTCAAGGACCACGTCGCCAACGGCGAGTACGACCTCGCGCTGTACTCCTGGCCGGCCTCCGCGTTCCCCGCGACCGACGCCCGGCCGATCTACGCCAAGCCGGTACCGGCCGCCGACGGCTCCCTGAGCATCGAGCAGAACTACACGCGGGTCGGCACCGACCAGGTCGACCAGCTCTTCGACCAGGCCGTCGGCACGCTGGACGAGGAGGAGTCCCGCGACCTGGTCCGCAAGGCGGACTCCCGCATCTGGGCCGCGGCGGGCTCCATCCCCCTCTACCAGCGCCCCCAGCTGACCGTCGCCCGCAAGACGCTCGCCAACACCGGCTCCTTCGGATTCGAGACCCCGATCTACCAGGACATGGGCTTCCTGAAGCCCCAGCAGCCCGCGAAGGCGAAGACCGGGAACTGACTGATCCCTCCCCCTGCTCGGCCCGGCGTCGCGACACCCCGCGGCGCCGGGCCGAGCCGTCGTGGTCCGCCCTCGGTCGGCCCCCCACCTGCGCCGACGTATCCCCGCAAGCCTCACCCGCGGTAGCCCCGTACCATGGGGTGAGGCCGTGGCGTGTCAAGCCCGGCAGGGCGCGCGTAACACAGTCCTACGCGTAGCCGTCCTCACCATCCCGGGAGAACGCCGCAATATGGCCACGCGCCACGACATCCGTAACGTCGCCATCGTCGCCCACGTCGACCACGGCAAGACGACCATCGTCGACGCCATGCTGAAGCAGGCCGGTGCCTTCGCCGCGCACCAGCTCGACTCCGTCGACGACCGCATGATGGACTCGAACGACCTGGAGCGTGAGAAGGGCATCACGATCCTCGCCAAGAACACCGCGGTGAAGTATCACCCGAAGGACGGCGGGGACCCGATCACGATCAACATCATCGACACCCCCGGCCACGCCGACTTCGGCGGCGAGGTCGAGCGCGGCCTCTCCATGGTCGACGGTGTCGTGCTGCTGGTCGACGCCTCCGAGGGCCCGCTGCCCCAGACCCGCTTCGTGCTGCGCAAGGCGCTCCAGGCCCGGCTCCCCGTCATCCTGTGCATCAACAAGACGGACCGTCCCGACGCCCGTATCGACGAGGTCGTCAACGAGACCTACGACCTCTTCCTCGACCTGGACGCGGACGAGGAGCAGATCGAGTTCCCGATCGTCTACGCCTGCGGCCGTGACGGCATCGCCTCGCTGACCAAGCCGGACAACGGCACGGTCCCGGCCGACTCCACCAGCCTCCAGCCGTTCTTCTCCGCGATCCTGGAGCACATCCCGGCGCCGACGTACGACGAGGCCGGCCCGCTCCAGGCCCACGTCACCAACCTGGACGCCGACAACTTCCTCGGCCGTATCGCGCTGCTCCGTGTCGAGCAGGGCGAGCTGCGCAAGGGGCAGACGGTCGCGTGGATGAAGCGCGACGGGTCGGTCGGCAACGTGCGCATCTCCGAGCTGATGATGACCGAGGCGCTCACCCGCAAGCCGGCGGAGATGGCCGGCCCCGGTGACATCTGCGCCGTCGCCGGTATCCCGGACATCATGATCGGCGAGACCCTGGCCGACCCGGAGAACCCGGTGGCGCTGCCGCTGATCACGGTCGACGAGCCCGCGATCTCCATGGTCATCGGTACCAACACCTCTCCGCTGGTCGGCCGTGGCGCCACCGGCAAGGGCGCCGACAACAAGGCGGCCGTCAAGGACCGCAAGGTCACCGCCCGCCAGGTCAAGGACCGTCTCGACCGCGAGCTGATCGGTAACGTCAGCCTCCGGGTGCTGGACACCGAGCGGCCGGACGCCTGGGAGGTGCAGGGCCGTGGTGAGCTGGCGCTGGCCATCCTGGTCGAGACGATGCGCCGCGAGGGCTTCGAGCTGACCATCGGCAAGCCCCAGGTCGTCACGAAGGACGTGGACGGCAAGGTGCACGAGCCGGTCGAGCGCATGACCATCGACGTGCCCGAGGAGCACATGGGCGCCGTCACGCAGCTCATGGGCGTCCGCAAGGGCCGCATGGACAACATGTCGAACCACGGCTCGGGCTGGGTCCGCATGGAGTTCGTCGTGCCGTCCCGGGGTCTGATCGGTTTCCGGACGGAGTTCCTCACGCAGACCCGTGGCACGGGCATCGGGCACTCCATCCACGAGGGCTTCGAGCCGTGGTTCGGCACCCTGCAGACCCGGAACAACGGCTCGCTGGTCGCCGACCGCTCGGGTGCCGTCACCGCGTTCGCGATGACGAATCTCCAGGAGCGCGGTGTGCTCTTCGTGGAGCCCGGCACCGAGGTGTACGAGGGCATGATCGTCGGCGAGAACTCCCGTGCCGACGACATGGACGTCAACATCACCAAGGAGAAGAAGCTCACCAACATGCGGTCCTCCACGGCCGATGTGACCGAGTCGATCGTGCCGCCGCGCAAGCTGTCGCTGGAGCAGTCCCTGGAGTTCTGCCGCGACGACGAGTGTGTCGAGGTGACCCCGGAGGCCGTTCGCATTCGGAAGGTCAACCTGGACGCGCGTGAGCGTGCCCGCGCCGCGAGCCGCGCCAAGCACGGCTGACGGCCCTTCAAGGGCCCTCTGACAGGACCCGGCCCCCTCCGTGACGGGAGGGAGCCGGGTCCTCGTGTTGGGCGCTTTCAGGAGCCTGTGGGCGAATCTTGAAGCCCTGTTCGGATATCGGTGCCCTGGCGATCAAGTTTCGGACATGTAAACAAAAATCCCTCCCGGTATGTCCGAAAGGTCGACTTCCCATCTCACTTGTCAAGCGCGCGCAGGTGTCAATCTTTGCAATTTTTGCTCAAAAAATGGACGCGAGGGAGATCCCTGTGTCTTGCGCCCTTGACGCGCGTTGATGCACTTGGCGAAAGTTCCCCCAAACCACAGAACCTGCCGGTATCTGTGCTGCGCTCAACTCTCCAACCCCCCGGGGGAAGAACAACATGACCAGTCCAACCAAGGCCGAGGGCTCCGGGTCCACGGTCGCCTTGGACCCAGAGCTCGACGCGACCTCCGAGGTCGCCAAGGGAACGAAGAAGCTTGAGGGTCGTTCCCCCGGGCAGTTGATGTGGCAGCGCTTCAAGCGTGACCGTACAGGGATGATCTGCGCCGGCGTAGTGATTTTCTACTTCGTCGCCGCGCTCGCGGCCCCGCTGCTGACGTCGATCAGCGGCACCGATCCGTACACGCTGTACGGCCAGGACCCCACCTACGCGGACCGGCCCGTGCTGGACGACTTCGGTCTTCCGCTCGGCTGGTTCGGCGGTGTCTCGGCGGACCACTGGTTCGGTGTGGAGCCGCAGTACGGGCGTGACCTGTTCGCCATGCTGATGTACGGCATGCGCACCTCGCTGTTCATGGCGCTGGGCGTGACCACGCTGCTGATGGTGACCGGCATCGTCATCGGCCTGGTGGGCGGCTACTTCGGCGGCCGTACCGACTACTGGCTGGGCCGGGTCACCGACTTCTTCCTCTCGTTCCCGCAGCAGCTGTTCTTCATCGCCTTCATGCCGGTCGTGACCGCGTTCTTCGTGGACCCCCGGGAGGAGACCCCCACGTACTTCCGGGCGCTGGCGATCCTGATCGTGCTGTGGCTGCTCGGCTGGATGAGCATGGCGCGTATCGTGCGCTCGACGGTGCTGTCGCTGCGCGAGAGGGAGTTCGTGGAGGCGGCCAAGGTCGCGGGCGCGTCCCCGTGGCGGATCGTCCGCAAGGAGATCCTGCCGAACGTCGTCTCCCCGATCCTGATCCAGTTCACGTACCAGCTCCCGAGCACCATCCTCACCATCGCCTTCCTCTCCTTCGCCGGTGTCGGCTTCGTCGAGCCGACACCGGACTGGGGACGACTGTTCGCCGCCGGCGCCAAGTACGCCGAGCAGGACCCGGCGTTCATGTTCTTCCCCGGAGTGGCGCTGGTGATCTTCATCCTGTGCTTCAACCTCCTCGGAGACTCGGTACGGGATGCCTTCGACCCCAAGTCCGGGCGCTAATCGTCCATTGGTGGGGGGTGACTGCCGCCCCCGCGACGGCCTACCAGCCGCGTCAGGCAGTACTCATGGATAACAACCGACAGGTAGGTGCATTCACCGCTATGAAGTCGCTCACCTCGCGCAGAGCGCGTGCCATAGTCGTCGCCCTCGCGGCCGGCTCCCTCGCGCTCACCGGGTGCTCCGAGAACAAGGGCACCAGCTCCAACAAGGACTCGAAGAAGGACCAGAAGGAGGCCGCCACCCAGTCGAAGGCGGTCACCTACGCCGACGCCGCGGCCTCGGCCGGCCCGGCCGAGGAGGTCCCCGGAGCCAAGCCCGGCGGCACCATCACCGTCTTCCAGGAGTCGGGTCTGTCCCACCTGGACCCGGGCCAGATCTACGTCTCCGACGCCGGCCAGGTCGCCAACCTGCTCTTCCGCGGCCTGACCAACTTCGAGGAGGACGGCAAGGGCGGTGTCTCCGTCGTCGGTGACCTCGCGACCGACTCCGGCAAGTCCACCGAAGGCGGCAAGACCTGGACCTTCACGCTGAAGGACGGCGTCAAGGACCAGAACGGCAACGCGATCACCTCTGCCGACGTCCGCCACACCATCGAGCGCCAGTACGCGGAGTTCATCTTCGACGGCCCGACGTACCTGCAGACCTGGCTGAGCGGCGCGAAGTACCGCGAGGCGCTGCCGGACGGCGGCTTCGGCAAGAAGCACCTGCCGGACTCGGTCCTCGAGACCCCGGACGACAAGACCATCGTCTTCCACTTCGACAAGCCGCGTCCGGACCTCCCGCAGACGCTGGCCATGCCGGGCTACTCCATCGTTCCGGAGAAGTCCGACACGAAGGAGAAGTACGACAAGGCCCCGGTCTCCACCGGTCCGTACAAGATCGCCGAGTACAAGATCGGCAAGGTCCTCAAGCTGGTCAAGAACGACCAGTGGGACCCGAAGTCCGACTCCGTCCGGCACCAGTACCTCGACGGCTTCGACTTCCAGTTCGGTGTCACCGAGTCGACCCAGACCAAGCGTCTGATCTCCGACCAGGGCGGCTCCAAGAACGCCATCCAGCTGACCGGCGGCGTCGAGTCCACCCAGATCCAGGACGTCGTCGGCGACCCGGCGGTCAACAAGCGCACGATCAAGGGCTACCAGCCCTACGTCCAGGTGCTGAACTTCAACCTGGACCGGGTCAAGAACAAGAAGGTCCGCGACGCCATCACCTACGCGGTGAACTCCAAGTCGCTGATCGCCGGTGAGGGTGGCGCCTACGGTGGCGACGTGGCCCCGAACCTGTTCGCCCCGACCCTGCCGGGCTACGAGGCCGGCTACGACCCCTACGGCCGTCTGAAGACGCCGCAGGGCAACATCGCGAAGGCCGAGGAGCTCCTCAAGGGCGTCCCGGCCGCCGAGAAGAAGCTCGTGTTCGCCTACAACAACAGCGAGCAGGGTCAGAAGCGCAAGGTCGCCGTCGAGGACGCGCTGACCAAGGTCGGCTTCGACATCGTGGCCAAGGAGGTCGACTCCGCGAGCTACTACGAGCAGATCGGCAAGGTCGACAACCCGTACGACATCTACATCTCCGGCTGGGGCCAGGACTGGCCGTCCCCGGCCACGGTCGTGACGCCGGTCTACGACGGTGACCAGATCGCCGAGGGTTCGCCGAACTACTCGCACATCAACGACCCGAAGGTCCAGGAGCTGATCCACAAGGCCCTGACCCAGGAGCCGACCGAGGCCGCCAAGACCTGGATCGAGGCGCACCACTACATCCTCGAGACGATCAACCCGGCCGCTCCGCTGTGGTACACCAAGCAGTTCCAGCTCTACGGCTCGAACATCGGCGGTGCCCGCTACAGCACCGAGTCCAGCTACATCGACGTCACCCGACTGTTCCTGAAGTCGTAACTCTCTACGGCTGATCGCGGGGGTGCGCACCAGGCGGAGCGCGCCCCCGCGGTTCCACGCAAACCTCCCACCGTCTCCGCAGAGAGCAGCCTTCCCGCCATGCTTCAGTTCATCCTTCGGCGCACGGTCGGTGCCGTCGTCACCCTGTTCCTCATCGGTGCCGCAACCTTCTTCCTCTTCGTCGCGGCGCCATCCGACTACGCCTCACTGGCCTGTGGCAGGGACTGCTCGCCCGACAGACTCGAGGCCATCCGGCACGCGCTCGGCCTCAACCTGCCCGTCACCACCCAGTTCTGGGACTTCATGTCCGGCATCGTCGTCGGCCGTGACTTCCCCGACGGTCACTGCCCGGCCCCGTGCCTCGGCCAGTCGTTCTACTCGGGCGACCTGGTCTGGGACACGATCATGGACCGCTTCCCGCTGACCCTCTCGCTGACCGTCGGCGCCATGGTCGTCTTCCTCACCATCGGCATCGGCGCCGGCATGCTGGCCGCCTATCGCCGGGGAACCGCGGCGGACAAGATCGCCACCGGTACGTCCATGGTCCTCAGCTCGATGCAGATCTACTTCCTCGGCCCGATCGTGCTGCTGATCTTCGTGTACAGCACCGGCTGGGTGGAGGATCCGAAGTACGTGCCGTTCACGGAGAGTCCGTTGGGCTGGCTGGGGGGCTTGTGGATCCCCATGGCCGTGATGGCCACGATCTTCACGGCGCAGTACACCCGTATGGCGCGCGCCTCGCTGATCGAGCAGCTCGCCGAGGAGCACGTCCGCACGGCCCGCGCCAAGGGCATGCCGAGGCGGTACGTCTTCTTCCGCTACGCCTGGCGCGGTTCGCTCATCCCGATCGTCACCGTCCTCGGCATCGACATCAGCTCCCTGCTCGGCGGCGGCGTCGTCACCGAGCTGACGTTCTCGCTCCAGGGCATCGGCCGCCTCGCGGTCGACGGCGCGGTCACCAAGGACCTCCCGCTGACGATGGGCGTCATGCTGGTCGGCGCCTTCGTCATCCTGTTGCTGAACATCCTCGTCGACATCGTGTACGCCTGGATCGACCCGCGCGTCCGTCTCTCCTAGGAAGAACGAACCACCGTGACCACACTGACCAAGACCGAGGACGCCCCGGCCCCGACCGGGCCTGAGAGCTTCCTCTCGGTCCGTGACCTGCGGGTGCAGTTCTCCACCGAGGACGGCATCGTCAAGGCGGTCGACGGACTGTCCTTCGATGTCGAGCGCGGCAAGACCCTGGGCATCGTCGGCGAGTCCGGCTCCGGCAAGTCCGTCACCAACCTGACGATCCTGGGCCTGCACAGCCCGCGGACCACCACCGTCGACGGCGAGATCGTCCTCGACGGCAAGGAGCTCGTTACCGCCGGTGAGAGGGAGCTGGAGCGGCTCCGCGGCAACAAGATGGCGATGATCTTCCAGGACCCGCTGACCGCCCTCTCCCCGTACTACACGGTGGGCAGGCAGCTGTCCGAGCCGTACATGAAGCACACCGGTGCCTCCAAGAAGGAGGCCAAGGACCGCGCGATCCAGATGCTGGAGAAGGTCGGCATCCCGCAGCCCAAGGTGCGCTTCGACGACTACCCGCACCAGTTCTCCGGCGGTATGCGCCAGCGCGCGATGATCGCCATGGCGCTGATGTGCGACCCCGACCTGCTGATCGCCGACGAGCCGACCACCGCGCTCGACGTGACCGTGCAGGCGCAGATCCTGGACCTGCTCAAGGATCTGCAGCAGGAGTTCGGTTCCGCGATCATCTTCATCACCCACGACCTCGGGGTCATCTCGCAGATGGCCGACGACCTGCTGGTGATGTACGCGGGCCGGGCCGTGGAGCGCGGCACCGTCAAGGAGGTGCTGCGCACTCCCAAGCACCCGTACACCTGGGGCCTGCTCAGCTCCATGCCGCGGCTGGACGGCGACATCCTCGAGGAACTGACGCCGATCCCGGGCTCCCCGCCGTCGCTGCTCAACCCGCCGTCGGGCTGCCCCTTCCACCCGCGCTGCGCCTTCCAGGACCGCGTGTCGGGCACCCTCTGCACGGACGCACGGCCGCCCCTGGGCGAGGGCCGAGCCTCGGCGTGCCACCTGACGGCCGAGCAGAAGCAGACCATCTTCATCGACGAGATCCAGCCCCGGCTGCGCTAGGGAGAACCGAGATCATGAGCGAGAACCTCACCCTCCCCGCACAGCAGGGCTCCACCGGCACCGGAAGCGAGACGCTGCTCGAGGTCAAGGGCCTGACCAAACACTTCCCGATATTCGGCGGCTTCCCGATCAAACGGAAGGTCGGCGCGGTGCAGGCCGTCGACGGCGTCGACCTGACCGTCGGCGTCGCCGAGAGCGTCGGCCTGGTCGGCGAGTCCGGCTGCGGCAAGTCGACGACGGGCCGGCTGATCACCCGGCTGCTGGAGCCGACGTCCGGCCAGATCACGTACGCGGGCCAGGACATCACGCACGCCTCCCGCCGGCAGCTCGCGCCGGTGCGGTCCGAGATCCAGATGATCTTCCAGGACCCGTACTCCTCGCTGAACCCGCGGCAGACCGTCGGCACGATCATCAAGTCGCCGATGGAGGTCAACGGGATCAACCCGGCGGGCGGCCGGGAGAAGAAGGTCCGCGAACTGCTGGAGCTCGTCGGCCTCAACCCGGAGCACTACAACCGCTTCCCGCACGAGTTCTCCGGCGGCCAGCGCCAGCGCATCGGCGTGGCCCGCGCCCTGGCCCTGAACCCGAAGCTGATCGTCGCCGACGAGCCGGTCTCCGCGCTCGACGTGTCGATCCAGGCGCAGGTGGTGAACCTGCTGCAGAAGGTGCAGCAGGAGCTGGGCATCGCCTTCATGTTCATCGCCCATGACCTGGCCATCGTGCGGCACTTCTCGCAGCGCGTGGCGGTCATGTACCTCGGCAAGGTGGTCGAGGTCGGTGACCGCGACTCGATCTACAACCGGCCGCGGCACCCGTACACCCACGCCCTGCTCTCCGCGGTGCCCGAGGTCGAGTTCGGGGACGAGGAGGAGGGCCGTGAGCGCATCCGCCTCGCCGGTGACGTGCCCTCGCCGATCCACCCGCCGTCCGGCTGCCGCTTCCGCACCCGCTGCTGGAAGGCGCAGGACAAGTGCGCGACGGACGAGCCGCCGCTGGTGCAGATCTCCGGCAACCGGGACGGCCACCTGACGGCCTGCCACTTCCCGGAGGAGCCCACCACGGAGGCCCGCGGCGAGGACGTCGTCCTGGACCCGGCGCTGAAGGCGCTGGAGGAGGCCCAGGACCAGGACTGAGCCCACGTGAAGCCCCCGGGACCGGCGCACACCGGTCCCGGGGGCTTCGCGCTGCCCTGGGGGCCCGTCGTCGCAGACGGGCATTGTCGGACGGGCCCTAGTCCGCCCGAGCCGTGACGCTGACGATCTCGGGGCTCGTGGCGGTGAAGGGCCCGCGGTCGAAGTCGCCGTACCGCTCCCGCACGAGAAGCCCCGCCCCGTCGAGGAGGCGGTCCAGCGTGGTGACGTCCAGGAACCTGATCGTGCTGAGGCTGGTCCGCGGCTCGTCCCAGTGCGGGGCGTCGAACGTCTCGGTGAACGACACCCGCTCGCCGAGCACCGGCGTCCGCGTCTCGTGCCACACCCGCACCGGGTCGCCGTCCGGGCCGGGCACCTCGCGGATCCGCTCCGGGGTCCACGTCTCCCAGGCGCGGGCGGCCCGATTGCGGGTGTCGAAGACGAACCGCCCGCCCGGCCGCAGACTCTCGCGGACCGCGGCGAGCGTGAGCCGCAGTTCCTCGTCGCCGACCAGTTCCTGGAAGGCGTGCCCGGTCATCACGACCAGGTCGAACTCCTCACGCCACGCCGTGCAGCGCAGATCTCCCAGCACCCACTCCACCTCGCGGGTCGCCCGGCGGCCCTGGACGAGCATGGCGGCGGCGGGATCGACTCCGGTCAGCCGGCCCTCGTGCCCGGCCCGGCGGGCCCGCCCGAGGAGGCGTCCGGTGCCGCAGCCCACGTCGAGCACGGCGTCGGCGGACATCACCAGATCGAGGAAGAAGTCGTCACCCGGACCCCACGGGTTGAGCGCGTCGTACAGCCCGGCGAGGAAGGCGTCACCGAAGGAACGATCAACCATCCGGGCAGTGTGCCTGCTGTACGGCTGATCAGTACAGGGATCAGGGATTTACGCCGGAGGAACGGATGCCGCCTTGCCCGGTCGTTCGGATCAGCCGCCCTCCGGGCGGCGACGCGCATTGTCGGACAGGCCCTAGCCCAAAGGGCCGTCCCCGTGTGCGGTGCCTACCGTATGCGTCGATATTGGCTGATAGCGGGTCAGAGCAGTGGTCGACAACGGGTCAGCGTCCCGGCGCTGGCGGCGGATCCCGAGGAGGCACCCCATGCGTGGAGCACGGCACGCCCGATGGGCCGCGTGTGCGGCGGCGTTCGCGCTGCTGGGCGCCGGCTGCGGCGGGGGCGGCGGCGGCAGCGGCGACGGGGGCGCGGTGCTCAGCTCCTCCTGGGGCGACCCGCAGAACCCGCTGGAGCCCGCCAACACCAACGAGGTGCAGGGCGGCAAGGTCCTCGACATGATCTTCCGCGGACTGAAGCGGTACGACCCGGTGAGCGGCAAGGCCGAGGACATGCTCGCCGAGTCCATCACGACGAGCGACTCCCAGAACTTCACCGTCACCGTCAAGGACGGCTGGACCTTCAGCAACGGCGAGAAGGTCACCGCCCGCTCCTTCGTCGACGCCTGGAACTACGGCGCGAGCCTCAGGAACAACCAGCGCAACGCCTACTTCTTCAGCTACATCGACGGCTACGACAAGGTGCACCCGGACGGCGGCGGCACACAGAGCGCCGACACCCTCTCCGGCCTGCGGGTCACCGGCGACCGCACCTTCACCGTACGGCTCAGCCAGAAGTTCTCCAGCTTCCCCGACACCCTCGGCTACGCCGCCTTCGCCCCGCTGCCCCGCGCCTTCTTCGACGACCACGCGGCCTGGCTGAGCAGGCCCGTCGGCAACGGCCCCTACGCCGTCGACTCGTACACCAAGGGCGCCCAGATGTCGTTGCGCACCTGGGAGGGCTACCCGGGCCCGGACAAGGCGCGGAACGGCGGCGTCGACCTCAAGGTCTACACCGACAACAACACCGCCTACACCGACCTGATGGCCGGGAACCTGGACCTCGTCGACGACGTGCCCGCCGCCCAGCTGAAGAACGTGCGCACAGACCTCGGCGACCGCTACCTCAACACCCCGGCCGGCATCCTGCAGACCCTCGCCTTCCCGTACTACGACAAGAACTGGGACAAGCCCGGCATGGACAAGGTCCGCAAGGGCCTGTCCCGGGCGATCGACCGGGAGCAGATCACCAAGACCATCTTCGCCGGCACCCGCACCCCGGCCACCGACTGGACCTCACCGGTGCTGGGCGAGGACGGCGGCTACAAACCGGGCCTGTGCGGCGAGTGGTGCGAGTACGACCCGGCCGCGGCGAGGAAGCTGATCGAGGAGGGCGGCGGACTGCCCGGCGGCCAGGTGAAGATCACGGTCAACGCGGACACCGGCTCGCACAAGCAGTGGGTGGACGCCGTCTGCAACTCCATCAACAACGCCCTCGACAACGACCGCGCCTGCGTCACCGACCCGGTCGGCACCTTCGCCGACTTCCGGGGCCGGATCACCGACAAGAAGATGACGGGCCCCTTCCGCGCCGGCTGGCAGATGGACTACCCGCTGATCCAGAACTTCCTCCAGCCGCTCTACTACACCGACGCCTCCTCCAACGACGGCAAGTGGTCCGACGAGAAGTTCGACGAGCTGGTCGACCGGGCCAACTCCGAGACCGACGCAGCCGCTGCCGTGCGGACCTTCCAGCAGGCCGAGGAGGTCGTCCGGGACAGCATGGCCGCCATCCCGCTCTGGTACCAGAACGGCAGCGCCGGCTACTCGCAGCGGCTGTCCGACGTGAAGCTCAACCCGTTCTCCGTCCCGGTCTACGACGAGATCAAGGTCAGCTGAGGCGGCGCCATGGGACGGTACGTCGTCCGGCGGCTGCTGCAGATGATCCCGGTCTTCGTCGGGGCCACGCTGCTGATCTTCCTGATGGTCAACGTGATGGGCGACCCCATCGCCGGCCTGTGCGGGGAGCGGGAGTGCGACCAGGCGACGGCCGCGCAGCTCAGGAAGGAGTTCGGCCTCGACAAGCCGGTCTGGCAGCAGTACCTGACCTACATGGGCAACCTCTTCACCGGCGACTTCGGCACCGCCTTCAACGGGCAGCCGGTCACCGAGCTGATGGGCAGCGCCTTCCCGGTCACCATCCGGCTGACCGTCGTCGCGATCCTCTTCGAGATCGTCATCGGGATCACCCTGGGCGTGGTCACCGGCCTGCGCCGCGGCCGGCCCGTCGACACCGGAGTCCTGCTGGCCACGCTGGTGGTCATCTCCGTCCCCACCTTCGTCACCGGCCTGCTCCTCCAGCTCCTGCTCGGCGTCGAGTGGGGCTGGATCCCGCCGTCGGTGTCCCCCGAGGCCCCCTTCGCGGAACTGCTGCTGCCCGGCCTGGTCCTCGCCTCGGTCTCGCTGGCGTACGTCACCCGCCTGACCCGCACCTCCATCGCGGAGAACCGCCGCTCCGACTACGTGCGCACCGCCGTCGCCAAGGGCCTGCCCCGGCACCGGGTGGTCACCCGGCATCTGCTGCGCAACTCCCTGATCCCCGTCGTCACCTTCATCGGCACCGACATCGGCGCCCTGATGGGCGGCGCCATCGTCACCGAGCGCATCTTCAACATCCACGGCGTCGGCTACCAGCTCTACCAGGGCATCCTCCGCCAGAACACCCAGACCGTGGTCGGCTTCGTGACCGTCCTCGTCCTCGTCTTCCTGCTCGCCAACCTCCTCGTCGACCTCCTGTACGCCGTACTCGACCCGAGGATCCGCTATGTCTGACGCCCAGGAAACCGGCGCGCCCAGGGGCGCCGTCGCCGGCACCGGCATGGGCGGCGCGATGGACCTCGCCACCAGCGAGGCCCGGACGCTGGAGCGCCCGCCCGGCGGACCGGACGCCGGCGGCCCGTCCGGCAGGCCGCGCTCCCTGTGGTCCGACGCCTGGCACGACCTGCGCCGCAACCCGGTCTTCCTCGTCTCGGCCCTGGTGATCCTCTTCCTGGTCTTCATCTCCCTGTGGCCGTCCGCGATCGCCTCCGGCAGCCCGCTGCGCTGCGACCTCGCCAAGGCCCAGGAGGGCTCCCAGCCCGGCGCCCCCTTCGGATACGACGGACAGGGCTGCAACGTCTACACGCGCACGGTCTACGGCGCCCGTACGTCCGTCGCGGTGGGCGTCTGCGCCACGCTCGGGGTCGCGCTCCTCGGCAGCGTCCTCGGCGGCCTCGCCGGCTTCTTCGGCGGTGTCGGCGACTCGATCCTGTCCCGGATCACCGACATCTTCTTCGCGATCCCGGTCGTCCTCGGCGGACTCGTGCTGCTGTCGGTGGTCACCAGCAACACCATCTGGCCGGTCATCGGGTTCATGGTGCTGCTCGGCTGGCCGCAGATCTCCCGGATCGCCCGCGGCGCGGTCATCACCGCCCGGCAGCACGACTACGTCCAGGCCGCCCGCTCCCTCGGCGCCTCCCCCTCCCGGCTGCTGCTGCGGCACATCGCGCCCAATGCCGTGGCACCGGTCATCGTCGTGGCGACGATCGCGCTCGGCACCTACATCTCGCTGGAGGCGACCCTGTCGTACCTGGGCGTCGGCCTGAAGCCGCCGAGCGTCTCCTGGGGCATCGACATCTCCGCCGCCTCGCCCTACATCCGCAACGCCCCGCACGCCCTGCTGTGGCCCTCCGGGGCGCTCGCGGTGACCGTGCTGGCGTTCATCATGCTCGGCGACGCGGTGCGCGACGCCCTCGACCCCAAGCTGAGGTGAGGTGCCCGGATGCTGCTCGACGTACGTGACCTGCACGTGGAGTTCCGGACCCGGGACGGGGTCGCCAAGGCCGTCAACGGCGTCACCTACCACGTGGACGCGGGCGAGACGCTCGCGGTGCTGGGGGAGTCCGGCTCGGGCAAGTCCGTCACCGCGCAGGCCGTGATGGGCATCCTCGACACGCCCCCCGGACGGATCACCGGCGGCGAGGTCCTCTTCCAGGGCAGGGACCTGCTCCGGCTGAAGGAGGAGGAGCGGCGCAAGGTGCGCGGCGCCGGGATGGCGATGATCTTCCAGGACGCGCTGTCCTCGCTCAACCCCGTGCTGACGGTGGGCGACCAACTCGGCGAGATGTTCGTCGTGCACCGGGGCATGTCCAGGAAGGCCGCGCGGGCCGAGGCCGTCGAGCTCATGGACCGGGTGCGCATCCCGGGGGCCAGGGAGCGGGTGCGGCAGTACCCGCACCAGTTCTCCGGCGGGATGCGCCAGCGCATCATGATCGCCATGGCGCTCGCCCTGGAGCCGGCCCTGATCATCGCCGACGAGCCCACCACCGCGCTCGACGTCACGGTCCAGGCCCAGGTCATGGAGCTGCTCGCCGAGTTGCGGCGCGAGCTGGACATGGGCCTGATCCTGATCACCCACGACCTGGGCGTGGTCGCCGACGTCGCCGACCGGATCGCCGTGATGTACGCGGGCCGGATCGTGGAGTCGGCACCCGTGCACGACATCTACAAGGCGCCCGCCCACCCGTACACGCGCGGCCTGCTCGACTCCATCCCGCGCCTGGACCGCAAGGGCCGGGAGCTGCACGCCGTCAAGGGGCTGCCGCCCAGCCTCCTGGACATCCCGCCGGGCTGTGCCTTCCACCCGCGCTGCCCGATGGCCCGGGACGTGTGCCTGACGGACGTGCCGCCGCTGTACGAGGTGTCCGGGGAGCGGGGCAGCGCCTGCCACTTCTGGAGGGAGTGCCTCGATGACCGATCCGATTCTTGAGGTCAGCGGGCTCGTCAAGCACTACCCGCTCACCCGGGGCATCCTTCGGCACCGGCAGATCGGCTCGGTGAAGGCCGTCGACGGCGTCGACTTCACGCTCGACCGGGGCGAGACCCTCGGCATCGTGGGGGAGTCCGGCTGCGGCAAGTCGACGGTCGCGAAGATGCTGGTGAACCTGGAGCGGCCGACCGCCGGGGTGATCCGGTACAAGGGCGAGGACATCACCGGACTGTCCGGCAAGGCGCTGAAGGCCGTCCGGCGCAACATCCAGATGGTGTTCCAGGACCCGTACACCTCGCTCAACCCCCGGATGACGGTGGGCGACATCATCGGCGAGCCCTACGAGATCCACCCCGAGGTGGCCCCGAAGGGCGACCGGCGCGGACGGGTGCAGGAGCTGCTGGAGGTCGTCGGACTGAACCCGGAGTACGTCAACCGCTATCCGCACCAGTTCTCCGGCGGCCAGCGCCAGCGCATCGGCATCGCCCGCGGGCTGGCGCTGCGCCCGGAGGTCATCGTCGCCGACGAACCCGTCTCCGCCCTCGACGTGTCGGTGCAGGCGCAGGTCATCAACCTGATGGAGCGCCTCCAGGCCGAGTTCGACCTGTCGTACGTGTTCATCGCGCACGACCTGTCCATCGTGCGGCACATCTCGGACCGGGTCGCGGTGATGTACCTCGGACGGATCGTGGAGACCGGCCGGGACGCCGAGATCTACGACCACCCCACGCACCCCTACACGCAGGCGCTGCTCTCCGCCGTCCCCGTGCCCGACCCCGAGGCCCGGGAGCACCGTGAGCGGATCATCCTCGCCGGTGACGTGCCCTCCCCGACGAACATCCCGTCCGGCTGCCGGTTCCGCACCCGCTGCTTCAAGGCGCGCGAACGCTGTGCCCTGGAGGTCCCGGCGCTGGAGGTTCCCGCCGGGTACCGCTCGGCCGGCGGCCCGGCCGCGCATCCCTCGGCCTGTCTCTTCGCGGAGGAGAAGCAGGTCGTCGCACCGGGGGAGACGCGGTAACACACAGGCAACCCCGCGGACCCGGTGGCGATATAAGGACCCGCCACTCTCTGAGACGTACGGCCGTGCGGGTGCCGTGAACGGGCCGGGGGCGCCATGTCCCCCGGCCCGTTGCCGTTCAGCGAGGCAGGCCCAGCGACCGCTTCAGGAAGTCCACCTGAAGCAGCAGCAGGTTCTCGGCGACCTGTTCCTGCGGCGTCATGTGGGTCACGCCGGACAGCGGGAGCACCTCGTGCGGGCGGCCGGCGGCGAGCAGGGCGGACGACAGCCGCAGGGCGTGCGCGACCACCACGTTGTCGTCGGCCAGGCCGTGCACGATCATCAGCGGGCGGTGCGGCTCCGCCGCCGAGGCCAGTCCGTCGTCGGTGACCAGGGAGTTCTTCGCGTACGCCTGCGGGGACGCGGCCGGATGGCCCAGGTAGCGCTCCGTGTAGTGCGTGTCGTAGAGCCGCCAGTCCGTCACCGGGGCCCCGGCGATGCCCGCGTGGAACACATCCGGCCTGCGCAGCACGGCGAGGGCGGCCAGCCAGCCGCCGAAGGACCACCCGCGGACGGCGACCCGGGTGAGGTCCAGAGGGTAGGTCTTCGCGAGGTCCTGGAGCGCCTCGATCTGGTCGTCGAGGGAGACGGTGAAGTCGTCCCGGACCGCCTTCTCCCAGGCGGGGGAGCGGCCGGGCGTGCCGCGCCCGTCGGCGACGACCACCGCGAACCCCTGGTCCGCGAACCACTGCGAGGTCAGGTACGCGTTGTGCGCGGCGACCACGCGAGGGCCGTGCGGGCCCCCGTAGGGGTCGAGGAGGACCGGAAGGGAAGTGTCTCCTCGGTAGTCCTGCGGCATAAGCACGGCGCACGGAATCCCTTGTGCGCCCCCTGAGGTGAGGGTCACGCGCGGGGACATACCGGGATCCTCGGCGTACGACGGGACGGTCGCCACCTGCGTGCCCGCGCGCAGCACCCGCACCGTCGTGCCCGGCCGTTCCGGCGTCGCCGACACGAGCACGGTCACGTCCCCGGCGCGCACCGCCGAGTGCACACCCGGCTCCTGCGACAGACGCTCTACCCCCAGCTCGTTGACCCGGTAGACGTGCACCTCACCGGTCTCCGGACCAGCCGCCTCCGCCCCGGCGGAGGCCGACACGAGCACGTCGTCGGCCGTCACGTCGAGCACCGCGCGCAGGTGCAACTGCGGTCCTGTCAAAGGGCGTTCGCCCACAGCGAGGACCCGCGCGCCGCCCTCGTCGGCGATCCGCACCAGCTGCCCCGAGGGGGACCAGCACGGCACTCCGGGGAAAAGATCAAGCCAAATCGGATCTTCGTCGGCGTGCACCATCCGGGTCGCACCCGTGTCCGGATCCACCGCCAGGAACAACTGGCTGCGCTGGTCACGCGCCTGCACCAGGATCAGCGGTGCGCCCGCCGCTGACCAGTGCACTCGCGCCAGATACGGATACCGCGCCCGGTCCCAGACCACCTCGGTGCGCGCCCCGTCCAGGTCGAGCACGAACAGCCGGACCTCCGCGTTCTCCGTCCCGGCGGCCGGATAGGGGACGTGTTGTGGATCACGTTCGGGCTGGGACGGATCGGAGATCCACCACCGCCGCACCGGCGTGTCGTCCACCCGCGCCACCAGCAGCCGGTCCGACTCCGGCGCCCACCAGAAACCACGCGAACGCCCCATTTCCTCCGCCGCGATGAACTCGGCCAGACCGTAGGAAACCGACTCCCCGTCCGGCTCCGCGAGCGCCCGGTCGCCCTCGCCCTCGGCGCCGATCACCCGCAGCGCGCCCTGCGCGACGTACGCGACGTGCCGCCCGTCGGGGGAGGGGCGCGGGTCGATCACCGGGGTGGGGACGGTGAGTTCACGCGCCGTACCGGCCCGCAGTTCGGCCGTAAAGAGCCGCCCTGACAAGGTGAAAGAGGCCAACTCCACGGCCGTGTCGGTGGCGTAGCCGACGATGCCGGCGCCGCCCTCACGGCTGCGCTCGCGGCGCGCCCGTTCCTCGGGCGAGAGGTGCTCGGCGGACCCGCCCAGCAGGGCGCGCGGGTCGGCCGCCAGGCGCTCGGCGGAGTCCGCCAGGTCGAGCACCCACAGGGCGTTCGCCCGGTCCGTGCCCGCGTGCGAGCGCAGGAAGACGACACGGGAACCGTCGGGAGCCACGGTGAACGAACGCGGCGCGCCGAGCGTGAACCGCTGGGTGCGGGCGTGCCGTCGGGGGAAGGAGTCAGGCTCGGTGGTCATGCCCCGACCATATTGGCCATGCGCCCCCTTGTGCGGCCGTGCGCCATTCGATGCGCGCGTACGGATAGTTATGATCACTAGCGCTGCGTGGGTATGAACCTGCTGGCCGCTGTATGGATTTACATGTTTCCTCGCACTGTTTGTCCCCACATCCCCGGTTCTTGGAGGTGAGCCGCCGTGGCACTCTCGATTTCGGCGGTGGTGCTGCTGGCGATCATCGTCTTCCTGCTGATCAAGAAGTCGGGGCTGAAGGCAGGACATGCGGTGGTCTGCATGCTGCTGGGCTTCTATCTCGCGTCGTCCACCGTGGCGCCCACGATCAGCGAGCTGACCACGAACATCGCGGGCATGATCGGCGGCATCAAGTTCTGAGCGGCCCGGACTGCTCGTAGGGTGGGTCCATGACGGAACGGCCCTCCCGGCGTCTGCTGCTGGTGCACGCGCACCCGGACGACGAGTCGATCAACAACGGCGCGACCATGGCCCGGTACGCGGCCGAGGGTGCGCAGGTGACCCTGGTCACCTGCACCCTCGGTGAACGCGGCGAGGTCATCCCGCCCGAGCTCGCGCATCTGAGCGGCGCCGCCCTCGGCGAGCACCGCCTGGGCGAGCTCACCGCGGCCATGCGGGAACTCGGCGTCGAGGACTTCCGTCAGCTCGGCGCGGCGGGCCGGTACCGGGACTCCGGGATGATGGGCCTGCCCGACAACGACGACCCCGGCTGCCTGTGGCAGGCGGACGTCGACGAGGCCGCCGCCCGGCTCGTCGAGGTGATCCGCGAGGTACGGCCCCAGGTGCTCGTCACCTACGACCCGAACGGCGGCTACGGCCACCCCGACCACATCCAGGCCCACCGCATCGCCATGCGCGCCGCCGACCTCGCCGACGAGGCCGGCCTGGGCATCGCCAAGATCTACTGGAACCGCGTCCCGCGCACCATCGCCGAGGACGCCTTCGACCGCCTCCAGGACGCCCTGCCCGGCCTCGCCTTCACCCGGAGCGCGGTGGCGGACGACGTGCCCGGCGTGGTCGAGGACGAGCGGATCACCACCGAGATCGACGGCACCGCGTACGCCGCCGCCAAGGCCGCCGCGATGGCCGCGCACGTCACGCAGATCGAGGTCGCGGAGCCGTACTTCGCGCTGTCCAACCAGCTCGCCCAGCCGCTGTTCGGCACGGAGTACTACGAGTTGGCGCGGGGCGGGCCGGCGCGCGGCGAAGGCCCCTCGGGACGCGAGACGGACCTGTTCGCCGGGATCGAGGTGGCGTCGTGAGCGACCGGCACCCGACGCTCGCCCAGCCGCTGCGAGGCCCCTCCGCCGGGCGGTTCGCGGCCTACCTCGGCCTGTTCCTGCTCGGCCTGGTGGTCGGAGCCGCCGGATCACTGGTGCAGGCCGCCTGGTTCCCGGGCGGGCTGCTGCTGGCGCTCGTGGGCGCGGCCGGGGCGTTCGTCGGCGGCGCGTGGCTGACCGGGGGGCGGGCCGGAGCCGTGGCGGGCGCGGCCGGCTGGATGCTCTCCGTCATCCTGCTCACCGCCAGCCGTCCCGAAGGGGACTTCCTCTTCGCCGCGGGCGTCGGCTCCTACGCCTACCTGCTCGGCGGCATGGCCGTGGCTGTGATCTGCGCCACCCTCGTTCCGGCGCCGCGCGCGGGTGGCCGGTCCGTCCGACTTGGCGAATGACGTACCAATTCGCCGTCCCGGGCTCGTGCGAGTCCGGTGTGGGTTTCCCCAGCGGTCGCGGGATACCCGCGCGAAGTGGCCAGTATGGTGGAGCCGCCGCCGCGCTGCCCGCGTATATGAGGTCGGAACCGGCGGTGGAGCCAACCGGGAGAACCTGCCTTGAGTCGTGAAACTGACAGTCCGTCCTCCGGGCCCAACGGGCACGGGGGTACCGCATACCCCTCGGGCACGCCGCCCTACGGCACCCCCACGGTTTCCGACAACGGTGCGGACAGGGGCCGTTCGGGCGCAGGGACCGAGGAGCGCAAGACCGAGACCACGCTGACGACCCGGATCCGGATCAACATCCCCGGTTCACGGCCCATTCCGCCGGTCGTCGTGCGCAAGCCCGTCGCCGACGCGGAGAACGCCGACAGCGCCGGGAACGCCGACGGCGGCGACGCGCAGGCCCCGGCGCCGGGCGCTGCCCCGTCCCCGGGCGCCGCCGAGGCCACGGCCGAGCAGCAACGGCCCCAGCCCGCCGAGGAGAAGACCAGCGACTGGTTCGCGCCGCGCAAGTCCGGCCAGGGCAAGCCCGGTCAGGGCGGTGGCGCCACCAACGGGGCGGGCACGCCCACGGGTTCGGCCGCCCCGGCCGCTCCCGCCGCCCCCGCGGCTCCGGGTGCCGCGCGCCCCGGCGGTGTCGTCGGCTCCATGAACATGCAGGGCGGCTCCCGCCCCGGCGGCACCCAGGGCGGTGGCCTCCAGGGCGCCACCGGCGGCCCCGTGGCCCCCGGTCACGGCGGCGGCACGGGCTCCTTCGACGTCACCGAGGCCCTCGCGGCGGGCGCCCACGGCTCGCGGCCCGGCGAACCGCGCCGCGACGACCTGCCGTACTTCAACGAACCCGGACAGAACGGCGGGCAGGGCGGCCAGGACCCCTACGGCGCGCAGAGCCCGTACGGCGGTCAGGGCCCCGTCCCCGACGGCCGGCCCGCTCCGAACGGCCGTGGCGGCTACGGCGGCCCGGCCGGCCCGCAGGCCCCCACGGGCCCCACCGGTGGCCCCGTCACCGGCACCAGCCCCCTCGCCCTGCCGAGCGGCCCCGGCGGCGCCCCGCGCCCCGGCCCCGGCGGCGCCCTGAGTGACGACACCGCGATCCTCACCCCGCAGCCGCCGGCCCCCGAACCGCCGCCCGGCAGCCCGTTCGGCGTGCCTGTGGACAACGTCTCCGGGGACACCCTCACCAGCGGCATCCCCGTCGTGCCGCCCGCCGACCGGAGCACGCCGTTCGGGCCGGGCGCCCCCGCCGACGGGCCGGCGGCGCACACCCCGCCGAAGCGGCCCGAGCCGGCCCGGCAGACCCCTGCCCCGGCCGCGCCCAAGAAGAAAAAGAAGGGCCGCAACAAGCTGGTGCTGCTCAGCGGCGGTGTCATCGCCGTCGCCGGCGTCGCCTACGGCGCCGGTCTGCTGATGAACCACTCCGACGTGCCCAAGGGCACCACCGTGCTCGGCGTGGACATCGGCGGCGGCACCCGCGACGACGCCGTCAAGAAGCTCGACCAGGCCCTCGGCGACCGCGTCGACACCCCGGTGAAGCTGTCCGTCGACGGCGAGACCCTCTCCCTCAGGCCGGACCAGTCGGGGCTCCAGTTCGACACCGACGCCACGGTCGACGCCGCCGCGACCAGCGACTACAACCCGGTCTCCGTGATCGGCTCGCTCTTCGGTCAGGAGCGCGTCGTCGAGCCGGTCATGCCGGTCGACGAGGAGAAGCTGCACTCCGCCCTGGAGACCGCGGCGGGCGCCGCGGGCAGCGCCGGCGACGGCACCGTCAAGTTCGAGTCCGGCAAGGCCGTCGCCGTCTACGGCAAGGCCGGCAAGGGCATCGCCGTCGACCAGGCCACCGAGGCCGTCGAGCAGGCCTACCGCAGCCAGGTGGAGACCGGGGCGGCCACGCCGGTCCAGGTCCCGACCACCGCGAAGCAGCCGACGGTGCCCGACGCCGAGGTCGACCGGATGATGAAGGAGTTCGCCGAACCGGCGATGTCCGCCATAGTCACCGTCCAGACCGACCCGGCCCACTCGATCGCCTTCAGCCCCGAGAAGTCCCTGTGGAAGTTCCTCCGCGTCCAGGCGGTCGACGGCAAGCTCGTCGACACCTATGACGAGGCGGCCCTGAAGGAGCTCTACGGTTCGACCTTCGACGGCGTCCTCATCACGCGGGGCACCGGACAGAAGACCCCGGTCACCGTCCAGGACGTGATCGGCGCCCTGCGCCCGGCCCTGAAGAGCACGACCAACCGAGTAGCAACAATCGAAACCAACCCAAGCTGACCCCCGGAGGGCACCCACCCCCGGGTGCCCTCCCCGCAAGCGCCCCCTGAGGGGCGCGGGGAACTGCGCGCCCAGCCCCCACCCACCCGCACGCGCCCACGGCCTCCGTTCCCCACGCCGACCCGCCGACGCGGCTGGCCGCACCGCCCCTCAGGGGCGCGGGGAACTGCGCGCCCAGCCCCCACGCACCCGACGCCGACCTGCCGACGCCGCCAGGGGCAGCGCCCTCAGGGGCGCGAGGAACTGCGCGCTCAGCCCCCACCCACCCGCACCCGCCCACGGCGACCAGCCCCCCACACCGCACCGCCGACCAAGAAACCCGCGCACCCGCGCTAATTGAGAAGCGCCCGCGCCGCCCGAGCCTCGCCGCGCACCTTCTCCGCAGCCCCCTCGTCCACGGCCTCCACCACCTCCGCGTACGCGTCCAACTCCGCGGCCCCGTCCTCGAACTCCCCGCGCCGCACCAGCACCTGCGCCCGCTCGTACCGCAGCCGCGCCGGATGCGAGGGCAGCAGCAACGACAGCTCCACCGCCCACAGCGCCACGTCCGACCGCTCGGCCCGCGCCGCGGCCCACGCCCGGATGTTGTTCAGGATCCGCACCACCACGTCCAGCGGATCCGCGGGCACCAGCATCGAGGGATCCAGCGGCGCCCCGGTGGCCCCCACCACCAGCAACTCCGTGTCGTTCCCGCTGAGCACCCGCCCCCCGTCGAACGGATCGGCCAGCACCTGTTCCCCGGCCTGACCCGGCGCCCCGCCGAACCCGACCACGAAGTGCCCGGGCAGCGCCACGCCGTACACCGGAGCGCCCGCCCGCCGGGCCACCTCCAGCCACACCACCGACAGCAGGATCGGCAGCCCCCGCCGCCGCGTCAGCACGGCGTGCAGCAGCGACGACTCCAGCCGCTGGTAGTCCGCGGCGGAGCCACGGAACCCGCACCGCTCCCCGAGCAGGTCCCGCACCGCCGTGGCCCAGGCACGCGCCCCGCCCGGCCGGAACGGCAGCATCCCGGCCAGCCGGTCCAGCTCCACCTGCGCGGCGTCGATGCCGGCCTCGTCCAGTTCCCGGTCTGCCTGGGCCCCCACGAGCAGGCACAGCGTCGCCAGGTCGGGCCGCTCGGCCCGCGCCTCCTCGGCGAACCGCCGGCGCAGGTCCGCGGTCCGCTCCGGCGGTGGCGGGAAGGGTGGACGCATGGCTATCGGCCCTCCGGCTCCCGGTAGTGGTGGTACGTGTGATGCGCGCCGAAGCCCAGCCCGGCGTACAACGACCGTGCACCGGCATTGTCCGTCTCGACCTGGAGCCACGCCGCCGACGCGCCCTCCTCCAGCGCGCGCCGGGCCAGTGCCGCCATCACCTCGCTCGCCAGCCCCCGTCGCCGTAGCGCGGGATCCACCTCGACGGCGGCGAATCCGGCCCACCGCCCGTCGACGACGCAGCGCCCGATCGCGGCGGGTGTCCCACCCTCACCGGGAACGCTCGCGAACCACACCGAAGGACCGCTCCCTAGCACGCGCAGCGCCACCTCGCTCACCCCTTTGCGCTGATACCGCGCCAGCCACCCGGCGTCCGCCTCCCGGGACAGCACCACCCCGGCACCCTCGGCCCGGTCGGCGAGCGGCGCGAGGGAGCCGATCCACACCTCCGCGGACACCTCCCGCACCCACCCGCGCCGCTCGAGCTCCGCGCACAGCAGTTCCTGCGTGCCCTCGGCTCCGGTCGCGGTCTGGAGATACGCGGGCAGGCCGCGTACGCCGTACCAGCGCCGTACGGCATCCAGCGCCTCGTCGAGCGACACGCCCGGCTCCCCGAGCGGCAGCACCGAGTTGGCACGCCGGGTGAAGCCCGCCCGTCGCCCGGCCGCCGCCTCCCACGGACGCGCTTCGCGCGACACCTCCTCGACCGCCGCGCGCAGCTCCCACCCGCCGAGCCGCTCGCTCTCCAGCGGCCGCCAGCCCCGCGCGGCGACCCGGGCCAGCTCCTCGTAGGAGGCGGCGGGACCGCGGCGGCGGGCCGGCGCGGCCGGGACCACCTTCCCCGCGACCAGCGCGGACTCCTTGATCCGGACGATCTCGCCGTCCCGTCGTGTGATCACGAGCACACCGTCGTCCCAGGATGTGAGAACGCCCACCGTGTCGGTGAATTTCTGCTCCGCGACACCAGGGTCCCCCAACCGCCGTACGGAGACTCGTTTGCCCACGTCAGCTGTGGTGATACGGACCTCAAGGCGTCCAGCCGCCGATATTTCCACAGGTAGGTTCACCCCTCCTGTTCGGATCATGCCCAAGAACGGAGATACTAGGGGCGGGCATCGACGACGCCGCGCTCCCGCGCGCCAGGCGGCGGAGCCTGAGGAGGCCCGCCGGCGCCCTATCGAGGAGGAACGACAGCGTGACCTACGTCATCGCGCAGCCTTGTGTCGACGTCAAGGACAAGGCGTGCATCGAGGAGTGCCCGGTCGACTGCATCTACGAGGGCTCACGGTCCTTGTACATCCACCCGGACGAATGCGTCGACTGTGGGGCATGTGAGCCGGTCTGCCCGGTCGAGGCGATCTTCTACGAGGACGACACTCCGGAGGAGTGGAAGGACTACTACAAGGCGAACGTCGAGTTCTTCGACGAGCTCGGCTCGCCCGGTGGCGCGAGCAAGCTGGGCCTGATCGAGCGGGACCACCCCTTCGTCGCCGCGCTGCCGCCGCAGGCCGAGTGACATCTTAGGCGACCCGAACGGCGCCGCCTCGGTCCCGTACGGCCCGATCACCCCGATCGCGGCCGCACGGGACCGAGGCGTTTGCCGCACCAGAAAGAGAGCCAGACAACCGTGTCCGCAGTCTCCGACCGCCTGCCCACCTTTCCCTGGGACAAGCTCGCGCCGTACAAGGAGACGGCCGCCGCGCACCCGGACGGCATCGTCGACCTCTCCGTCGGCACCCCCGTCGACCCGGTCCCCGAGCTGGTCCAGCGGGCGCTAGTCGCCGCCGCCGACTCGCCGGGCTACCCGACCGTCTGGGGCACGCCCGAGCTGCGGGACGCGATCACCGGCTGGCTGCGCCGCCGCCTCGGCGCTCAGGACGTCACCCACCACCACGTCCTGCCGATCGTGGGCTCCAAGGAACTCGTCGCGTGGCTCCCGACCCAGCTGGGCCTCGGCCCCGGCGACCGGGTCGCCCACCCGCGCCTCGCGTACCCGACGTACGAGGTCGGCGCGCGTCTGGCCCGCGCGGAGCACGAGGTCTACGACGACCCGACGGACCTGGACCCGGAGGGACTGAAGCTCCTCTGGCTGAACTCGCCCTCCAACCCGACGGGCAAGGTGCTGTCGCAGCAGGAGCTGACCCGGATCGTCGCCTGGGCCCGCGAGCACGGCGTCCTTGTTTTCTCCGACGAGTGCTACGTCGAACTCGGCTGGGAGGCCGACCCGGTCTCGGTCCTCCACCCCGACGTCAACGGCGGCTCCTACGAGGGCATCGTCGCGGTGCACTCGCTGTCCAAGCGCTCCAACCTCGCGGGCTACCGCGCCGCGTTCCTCGCGGGCGACCCGGCGGTCCTCGGCCCGCTGCTGGAGATCCGCAAGCACGGCGGCATGATGACGTCCGCGCCGACGCAGGCGGCCGTGGTGGCGGCGCTGGGCGACGACGTCCACGTCCGCGAGCAGCGCGACCGTTACGCGGCCCGCCGCGCGGCGCTGCGCGAGGCCCTGCTGGGCCACGGCTTCCGCATCGAGCACAGCGAGGCCAGCCTCTACCTGTGGGCGACCCGGGACGAGTCCTGCTGGACCACCGTGGCCCATCTCGGGGACCTGGGCATCCTGGTCGCGCCGGGCGACTTCTACGGCCGGGCGGGCGAGCACTTCGTCCGCGTGGCCCTGACGGCCTCGGACGAGCGGGTCGCGGCGGCGGTCAAGCGCCTCGCCTGAGCACGGCGAAGGGGCCCAGGGACGTCCCTGGACCCCTTCGCGCAGCGTCCGGCACTCAGCCGAGCGGCAGCCCCTTGGTGGGCAGCGTCTGCACCGGCAGCCCGCCCTTGGTCAGCCCGTCCGTCGGCAGCCCGCCCTTGGTCGCGCCGGCCGCGGCGTCGCCCAGGACCGCCCCGGCGGCACCGGCGGCGTCACCCGCGGCCTTCTGCACCGCGGGCGTGGCCTTCTTCGCGACCTGGCCACCGGTCTTGCCCGCGGCGGGCACGGCCTTCTTGACGGCCTTGCCGCCGGTGTCGCCGGCGGCACCGGTGACGTTCTGCGCCGTGCTGTCGACGGTGTTGCCGACGTTCGCCGCGTCCAGGGCGGTCAGTCCGCCGAGGTTGCCGGTGGCGGGCAGCTCGGGGGCCGCGCTGGCGGAGCCGGCCGCACCGACCCCGGCAGCCGCTCCCGCTGCGACAAGCAGCGCGGCACGGGCGATCCGACGGGTCAGGGGGAGGGACATGATGCTCCTTCGACGGGAGATGACGGTGAAGTGTCCTGCCGTTCCCGGGAGTTGACTCCGCGACGTCGTCGGTCGCGTCCTCGTGCCCCGGGCTCGGACGCAGTGACTACCGCTCGAAGCCCGCGAAGGTTGCGGCGTGCCAACGTAAAGAGTTGGCAATGCGTCGCATTATCGGCTGCGGATAAAAACGGGCAAAGAACACCCGGTCCGAAAGTCCGCCGAATCCTTACGGCTCCGCGTTCCCAAGGGTTTTGGCGCATGCGGGGGTGAGGCTGCGAAAACCTGAGCACCCGGCTGCCCCGAGGTGGCGTACGTAACCCGTGAGGATGATCCCTCGCACTACCGTGCAGTGACGATGCGGACGGTGTCGGCGGTGTCCCGGGCCCCGTCCGTGTTCTTCGCGTCCTCGGTGGCGCGCCACCGGCTGTCGGTGTGTCCCGCGACCCACTCCCGCCCGGCGTACGAGACCCGCTCGATGTGCAGCGAGGAGGCGTTGGCCACGGCCCAGTGGGCGTACTGCCAGCCCCGCTCCCGCGTCCCGCGCCCGTCGGTGCCCTCGGCGACCGGCACCGTCACCGTGCGCCCGCTGGTCTCGGGGGCGAGGGTCGGCGTGGGGGTGGCCGTACGGGCGCCCACCTCGGCGCCGGCCTGCTGGACCGCGTCCCGCCCGAAGTCCCGCACCAGCGCGGAACGCACCGCGTCCGGCCCGGCCGTCGGGGTGGCGCCGGGCCGTCCCTCGCAGGTCAGCGTGGCTGCCGCGCGCCCCGTGAGGGCGGCGGCGAGCAGGGTGGCGTCCGGCTCGTGCTTGGCGTACGCCTGCGGGAAGCCGCTGCGCTGCACGCGCTGCGCGGCGACGGTGAGGGGCAGCCGGGTGTAGCCGGGCACGTCGACCAGATGGTCGTAGAACATGCCCGCGGCGTAGATCGGGTCCATGATCTGCTCCTGCGTGCCCCAGCCCTGCGAGGGCCGCTGCTGGAACAGGCCGAGCGAGTCACGGTCGCCGTGGTCGATGTTGCGCAGCGCGGACTCCTGCAGCGCGGTCGCGAGGGCGATCGTGACGGCCCGTTCGGGCAGCCCACGCGCGGTGGCGACGGCGGTGACGGTCGCGGCGTTGACGGCCTGCTCGGGGGTGAACTCGTACGTCTCCCCGTCGCCTTCGGCGGAGACGACCTTGCACCCCGGGCCGCCGGCGCCTCCCGTGACGTACTGCACCGCGAGATAGCCCGCGACCGCGAGCAGGACGACGAAGGCCGCCCCCACTCGGAGAAGGCGGCCACGGCGCTGAAGATGAGGTGACGGCTCTGGCACGCGTACAAGGTACTGGAGAGTACGGAGTGGCAGGAGGCAAGCGGGGAAAGTCCTCCGAGGCAGGGGAGCGCTAGGGTCGACCCATGGCCGACTCCCCCCTTGACCTCGCCCTGGACGCCGCCCGGCTCACCGCCCAGCTCGTCGACTTCCCGTCGGAGAGCGGCAGCGAGAAGCCCCTCGCGGACGCGATCGAGAACGCGCTGCGGGACCTGCCGCACCTCGCCGTCGAGCGGTACGGCAACAACGTCGTCGCCCGCACGGACCTGGGCCGGTCCCAGCGCGTCATCCTCGCCGGGCACATCGACACGGTGCCGATCGCCGGCAACGTGCCGTCCCGGCTGGACGAGAACGGGGTGCTGTGGGGCTGCGGCACCTGCGACATGAAGGCGGGTGTCGCGGTCCAGTTGCGCATCGCGGCGACGGTCCAGGACCCGAACCGCGACCTGACGTTCGTCTTCTACGACAACGAGGAGGTCGCCGCCGACCTCAACGGCCTCAAGCACATCGCCGAGGCGCACCCCGAGTGGCTGGAGGGTGACTTCGCGGTGCTCCTGGAGCCGTCCGACGGCCAGGTCGAGGGCGGCTGCCAGGGCACCCTGCGGGTCCTGCTGCGGACCAGGGGCGAGCGGGCGCACTCGGCGCGCGGCTGGATGGGCTCCAACGCGATCCACGCGGCCGCCCCGATCCTCGCCCGGCTCGCCTCCTACGAGCCCCGTCACCCGGTGATCGACGGACTGGAGTACCGCGAGGGGCTGAACGCGGTCGGCATCTCCGGCGGTGTGGCCGGCAACGTCATCCCCGACGCGTGCGTGGTGACGGTCAACTTCCGCTACGCGCCGGACCGCACCGAGGAGGAGGCCGTCGCACACGTCCGCGAGGTGTTCGCGGACTGCGGCGTCAGCGAGTTCGTCGTGGACGACCACAGCGGAGCTGCTCTCCCCGGACTGTCGCACCCGGCCGCGGCGGCCTTCATCGAGGCCGTCGGCGGCACCCCGCAGCCCAAGTACGGCTGGACGGACGTCTCCCGCTTCAGCGCCCTCGGCGTCCCGGCGGTCAACTACGGCCCCGGCAACCCGCACTTGGCGCACAAGCGGGACGAGCGGGTGGAGACGGCGAAGATCCTCGCCGGCGAGGAGCGGCTGCGGGCCTGGCTCACGGAGTGAGGAGGGCGGGACGTCCGCCGGAGGGTTTCCTCGTGGGCGCTGCGTTGCGGACATGCACATGTCCCCCCTCTGTCACCGCCGTGGATCTACGCTGAGGTGGAAACACCCCGCAAGCGGAGGGAGCGCACATGGCCACCGGCAACCCTGAGGGAAAGCGGCAGCCGCCGGAGGAGCAGCGGCTCGGACCGGTCCTGCGGCGGCGCAACCAGGTCACGCCGAGCACGACGGACCAGCGGCTGCTGGACGCCGGAGGACCCTCGGACTGGGTCCACACCGACCCGTGGCGCGTCCTGCGCATCCAGTCGGAGTTCATCGAGGGCTTCGGCACGCTCGCCGAACTCCCGCCCGCGATCAGCGTGTTCGGCTCCGCCCGCACGCCCGTGGAGTCCTCCGAGTACGAGGTCGGCGTCCGCCTGGGCCGGGGCCTGGTGGAGGCGGGTTTCGCGGTCATCACCGGCGGCGGCCCCGGGGCGATGGAGGCGGCCAACAAGGGCGCCAGCGAGGCGGGCGGCATCTCGGTGGGCCTCGGCATCGAGCTGCCCTTCGAGCAGGGTCTCAACCCCTATGTCGACATCGGCCTCAACTTCCGCTACTTCTTCGTCCGCAAGATGATGTTCGTGAAGTACGCACAGGGCTTCGTGGTCCTCCCCGGCGGCCTGGGCACCCTGGACGAGCTCTTCGAGGCCCTGACCCTGGTCCAGACCCAGAAGGTCACCCGCTTCCCCATCGTGCTCTTCGGCACCGACTACTGGGGCGGCCTCGTCGACTGGCTCCGCCACACCGTGATCGCCCAGGGCAAGGCCGCGGCGAAGGACCTCCAGCTCTTCCACGTCACCGACGACGTGGACGAGGCGGTGGCCCTGGTGTCGAAGGAGGCGGGCCGCTAGCCACCCGTCCCGGGGTGCGGGGGCGGAGCCTTGCCAGGTCCCAGGGGTCCAGGGGACGGATTCCCCGGCGGGGTCCGGGGCGGAGCCCCGGAGAGGCCCGCTTCCTGCCCGACCGAGTCGGGCGGTGGGTGGGCGAGGTCCGGGTCCGGGGCGGAGCCCCGGAGGGGGGCGCCTCAGGCCAACCCCCGCCGAGCCACGGCAGGCCCTCCCCACCCCCCGATCGCCGACACCATCTCCAGCACCTGCCGGGTCTCCCCCACCTCGTGCACCCGGTACACCTGCGCCCCCAGCCACGCGGAGACCGCCGTCGTGGCCAGCGTCCCGATCACCCGCTCCTTGACCGGCCGGTCCAGGCTCTCCCCGACGAAGTCCTTGTTGGACAGCGACACCAGCACCGGCCAGCCGGTCTCGACCATCTCGCCCAGCCGCCGCGTCGCCTCCAGGCTGTGCCGCGTGTTCTTCCCGAAGTCGTGCCCGGGATCGATCATCACGGACTCCCGGGGGACCCCCAGCGAGACCGCCCGCTCGGCCAGCCCGAGCGTCACCCGCAGGATGTCCGCCATGACGTCGTCGTACGTCACCCGGTGCGGCCGCGTACGCGGCTCCGCCCCACCGGCATGCGTGCACACCAGCCCCACCCGGTACCGCGCGGCGACCTCCGCGAGCCTCGGGTCCACCCCGCCCCACGCGTCGTTCAGCAGATCCGCCCCGGCCTCGCACACGGCCTCGCCGACGTCATGCCGCCAGGTGTCCACGCTGATGATCACGTCCGGGAAGCGCCGCCGCACCTCCGCCACGAAGCCGACCGTGCGCCGCGCCTCCTCCTGCGCGGTCACCTCCTCGCCGGGCCCCGCCTTGACCCCGCCGATGTCGATGATCGCGGCTCCCTCGGCCACCGCCTGCTCCACCCGGGCGAGCGCCGGCTCGTCGCGGAACGTGGCCCCCTGGTCGTAGAAGGAGTCCGGGGTCCGGTTGACGATCGCCATGATCACCGGCTCGCGCGGGTCGAACTCCCGCCTGCCCAGCCTGAGCATCCCGTGTGACCTCTCCTCGTTCGTCCTGGTCCCGGTCCTGTGCGACCGCCTGTGACCCTAACTGTCGGACTCGCATGGCACGATCGGACCCTGACACATCCGATGCCGGCGTACGCGACAGGTGCGCCGCCACACTCCGCGTGGGGACCTCAGCGATGGTTATGTTCTTGTTCCTGGTCGTCGCCCTCGCCGTCGTGGTCGCCGCGGTGACCCTCGCGGTGGTCGGCGGCGGCGAGCACGGCCCGCTCCCCGAGGCGGCGCCCGAGCGGCTGCAGGACCCACTGCCCCTGGACCGACCGGTGGGCCGCACGGACATCGACGCCCTGCGCTTCCCCCTGGCCGCCCGCGGCTACCGCATGGCCGACGTCGACGACGCCCTGAACCGCGTCGCCGCCGAGCTCGCGGAGCGGGACGCCCGGATCGCCGACCTGGAGTCCGCCCTGGCCGGCGCCCAGGCGGCGGCCCGCATCCCGATGGACAAGCCCGGCCGGGAAGAGGGCCCGCGATGACCGACGGAGCCACCGTGGCCGGCCCGGACGGCGCCCGGCGCTGCCCCTGGGCCCTGTCCACGCCGGACTACGTGGCGTACCACGACGAGGAGTGGGGCCGCCCGGTCCACGGCGACGACGCGCTGTTCGAGCGGCTCTCCCTGGAGGCCTTCCAGTCCGGCCTGTCCTGGATCACGATCCTGCGCCGCCGCCCCGGCTTCCGCGCCGCCTTCGCCGACTTCAGGATCGCCGCCGTCGCCACCTTCACGGACGACGACCGTGAGCGCCTCCTCGCCGACGCGGGCATCATCCGCAACCGCGCGAAGATCGACGCCACCCTGGCCAACGCCCGGGCGCTGGCCGGCTGGGAGCCCGGTGAGCTGGACGACCTCATCTGGTCGCACGCCCCCGATCCGGACACCCGCCCGGTCCCCAAGACCCTCGCCGACGTCCCCGCGGTCACCCCGGAGTCGACGGCCCTGTCCAAGGCACTGAAGAAGCGGGGCCTGCGGTTCGTGGGACCGACGACGGCGTACGCGCTGATGCAGGCGTGCGGTCTGGTCGACGACCACCTGGCGGACTGCGCCGCACGCCGCGCCGGCTGAGCGTGCTGAGCGTGCTGAGCGGACGGAGCGGCTCAGCGCCCCAGGTACTTCGGCTTCTCCTTGTTCACGAACGCCTGCACGGCGATCCGGTGGTCCTCCGAGGCACCCGCCCGCGACTGCAGCTCGTCCTCCTTCTCCAGCGTCTCGGCCAGGGAGTGGCTGAACCCGTAGGCCACGGCCTCCTTCAGCGCGGCGTACGCCACCGTCGGCCCCTCGGCGAGCGCGCGGGCCACCTGCTCGGCCTCCGCGCGCAGCTGCGCCGCGGGCACGACCCGGTTCGCGATGCCCAGCTCGTACGCCTCCTGCGCCTTGATGCTGCGCGGGAAGAGCAGCAGGTCGGTGGCGCGGCCGGGGCCGACCACGCGCGGCAGCGTCCAGGAGACGCCGGAGTCGGCGGTCAGCGCGACGCCGGCGAACGAGGTGTTGAAGGCCGCGGTGTCCGCCACGACCCGGTGGTCGGCGGCGAGCGCGAAGCCGAAGCCTGCTCCCGCGGCCACCCCGTTCACGCCCGCGACCACGGGCTTCGCCATGTCGGTCAGGGCCCGGACGATCGGGTTGTAGTGCTCGCGGACGGTGCTCATGGTCTGCCCCTCGCCCGCCTCCCGGTCCTCGGCCAGCAGCCCGATGTGCTCCTTGAGGTCCTGGCCCACGCAGAACGCCCGGTCGCCGGCCGCGGTCAGCAGCACCGCCCGCACGGCGTCGTCGGCCGCCGCGGACCGTACCGCGTCCCGGAGCGCGACCTTGGTCTCGATGTTCAGCGCGTTCATCGCCTCGGGGCGGTTCAGCGTGATCGTCGCCAGCCCGTCGTTCACCTCGTAGAGCACGGTGTCGGCCATGGCGTATCCCCTCCGGTTCGGCGGCTCGGGGCGTACCGGTCGGTACGCCCGTCTGAGGACAGCATGGCGGAGATCACGGACAACGGCTCCGGGCGTCCGTGTGAGCTGCGTCAAAGAATTGAGCCCGGTTTTCGGTCGGTGGAAGTCCGTGCGGCTGCGCAGTATCGCAGTCACATCGCCGAATTGAGTGGTTTTGCTCGCGCGCGTTGCCCAAGCGATGCCGACCGATGTTGGTCATCGGGTCGTGAGATGCGGGATAATGGCTGGGAAGCAATGTGTTCGATGCCGGTGTCGCGTGTCTTGTTTCACGGACCGCGCGTGCCCATCAGCGGGCGCCGTCGGCCTTGACGATGAGCTGGTTTTCAGGAAGGGGAACGAGCATGGCGGCCATGAAGCCGCGGACGGGTGACGGCCCGCTCGAGGTGACCAAGGAGGGGCGGGGCATCGTCATGCGCGTTCCGCTCGAAGGCGGCGGTCGGCTCGTCGTCGAGCTGACCCCGGACGAGGCCGACGCGCTCGGCGACGCCCTCAAGAAGGTCGTGGGCTGACCCGGAGGCGACCATACCCTTTCAGCCGCCCCGGCACCGCATCCGGTGCCGGGGCCGCTGCATTCCCGGCTTTCTCCGGCCCGAGGCTCCCTGAATTCGCGGCATCGGAGCGCCGTCGCACCGGCGGAAAAGGGGCAAGGGAGCAGAGCAGGCCGCGTCAGCGCTTGACCGCGCACAGCAGTCCGTCGCCGACCGGCAGCAGCGACGGCACGAGTTCCTGGCTCTCGCGCACCGCGCGCAGCAGCTCCCGCAGCCGCAGCACCTCGGTGGGCTGCGGACCCGAGTCCACCGTGCGCCCGTTGGCGAAGACGCCCTCGAACACCACCAGGCCGCCCGGCCGCAGCAGGCGCAACGATTCAGCGAGGTAGTCCAGCACCTCCAGCCGGTCACCGTCGCAGAAGACGAGGTCGTATCCGGCGTCCGCGAGCCGGGGCAGCACCTCCAGGGCGCGGCCGGGGATGAACCGGGCCCGGTTGCTCGCGAACCCGGACGCGCGGAAGGCCTGCCGGGCGAACTGCTGGTGCTCCGGCTCGGGGTCGACCGTGGTCAGCACGCCGTCCGCGCGCATGCCGTGCAGCAGGTGGATCCCGGAGACGCCGGTACCGGTGCCGATCTCGGCGACCGCCTTGGCGTCCACGGACGCGGCCAGCAACCGCAGGGCCGCGCCCGTGCCGGGCGACACCGAGCGCAGCCCTGCGTCCCGGGCGCGTTCCCGGGCCCAGTGCAGCGCGTCGTCCTCGGCGACAAAGGCGTCGGCGAACGCCCAGCTCGTCAGCCGGTTGCCGGTAATGACCCTCTCCTGTCCCCGTGGTTGCCTGGGCGTGACTGTATCCGTTGGTGCCGGGAACCCGCAGATGGGACCGGGCGTTTAGAGGGGTGGGAGACGACGGCGGGGGACACGGTTGGATCACGACGACGAGCGGGGCGCCGAGCAAGTGCTGACGCAGCCGCATGAGCCGTACCAGCACAGATCAATTTCTCGTAAAACCGCTTATGGGGAGCTAACGGGCGAGGTGGCTATGGTAGGGGCTCCACTGGACACCACCAGAGCTGACAGGGGAGGTGCGGCTGCGTCTGTGGACCGCACAGGAGTGCTGAGGCGCTTCCTCGGGTCGGCGGGCAGGCCGAAATCCGTGAACGACACCGCTGCTGACCACAGCCACGCCGCTGACCACGACCGGACCGCGACGTTCTCCACCGACGCGGACGGGCAGGCGTGGACTCCGCCCACCTGGGAGGAGATCGTCAGCACCCACAGCGGTCGTGTCTACCGGCTGGCGTACCGCCTGACCGGCAACCAGCACGACGCCGAGGACCTCACGCAGGAGGTCTTCGTGCGGGTGTTCCGCTCTCTGTCGACCTACTCGCCGGGGACGTTCGAGGGCTGGCTGCACCGCATCACCACGAACCTCTTCCTGGACATGGTCCGCCGCAAGCAGCGCATCCGCTTCGACGCCCTCGGCGAGGACGCGGCCGAGCGACTTCCGAGCCGCGAGCCGTCCCCGCAGCAGGTCTTCAACGACGCCCACTTCGACGCGGACGTCCAGCAGGCCCTCGACACCCTGGCGCCCGAGTTCCGCGCCGCGGTCGTCCTGTGCGACATCGAGGGACTGTCGTACGAGGAGATCGCCGCGACCCTCGGCGTCAAGCTCGGCACGGTCCGGTCCCGGATCCACCGTGGCCGCTCCCAACTGCGCAAGGCCCTCGCGCACCGGTCCCCGCAGGCGCGCGCCGAGCGTCGCTCCTTCGTGCCCCGCGTGCCCGCTCTGGGGGGAGGAGGCGCGTCCGCGTGAGTGCGACACGTCCGACGGCCGCAGAGGAGCGCCTCGCGGAGCAGCACCTGGGAGACCGACTCGCCGCCCTGGTGGACGGCGAGCTGGGTCATGACACGCGTGAGCGTGTGCTGGCGCACGTGGCTACCTGCCCGAAGTGCAAGGCGGAGGTGGACGCGCAGCGCCGGCTGAAAAACGTCTTCGCGGAGGCGGCCCCGCCGCCGCCCTCCGAGAGCTTCCTGGCCCGACTTCAGGGGCTGCCCGGCGGAGGTGACCTCGACGGTGGTGTGCCACCGATGGGGGGAGGCTTCGGCGGAGGCGTCTTCGGCATGAGACGCGGCGAGGGCTTCGACTTCGATTACGTCCCCACGGCAGCGCACGCCTCCGTCCTGCCCGGATCCGCACAGCGCGGTTTCCGCATCCATGACGTCGGCCGCAGCGAGGCCGAGCGGGCGGCGGCCTCACGCGGGCGCCGGTTCGCCTTCGTGGCCGCCGGGGCGGTTTCCCTGGCGGCGATCGCGCTGGGCGGCGTCACCACCGGCACGCCGGGCGACGCGGAGAACCGGAGCGGCTCGGGAAGCAACGTGACCCCGGCGCGACCGGGGTCGGGCACCACGACGCCCGAGAACCAGCGGCGCCGTGGGGCGGGCCCCCTGCTCGCCCAGATCCAGGGCGGACGGACGCTCGGGGAGAACCCGGCCGCCGCCACGGCGGTGTCCGCACCGCTGCTGCCCGGAGTGGCCTCCCGGCCGACGCACGCCCTGACGGCTCCACTCGTGGCCGACGCGGCCGCGATGTCGCCGCTCATACGCCCCCTGACCGCGACACCGCCGATCACGCTCACCAGCTGGTCGACGGCTCCCGAGGTCATGACCCCAGGTCTGCTCGCGGCGCCCGTCACGGACGCGAAGGTGACGCCCTCCGCCTCCTCCTCCGTCACCCCCCGCTGACCGTTCCCTGCGCCCCGGCGCGCGAACCTGGTTGAATCCACGGTGAAACGCGCCTGCGCACTGGCGTCCGGCGCGGAATTTCGCACTGCGGCCACACCAACGACGAGCCGGGCCGCGGCCAGCTGTGGGGAGAGCATGAACGAGGGCACCGCGCCGACGCCGGACAAGGGGGAGGGCGACTTCGAACTGAGGCGCCCGGACGAGGCACCCGCGCAGGCGGTCCCCGACAGGCCGACCACGTCCGAGGGCCCGCGACACGACGTGCCTCCGGGTGACGTGCCCGGGAGCCGGCCGCTGAGTGGAGACATGCCCGGAGGAGGGGCGCCGCAGGGCGAAGTGCCGGGATTCGCGGGCCCGCAGTACGACGTGCCGCCGGGGGCCGTACCCGGGGGCGAGGACCCGCAGGACGAGGTGCCGGGGGCCGACGGCCCGCGATCCGACGTGCCGCCGGGTGCCGTGCCCGGGAGCCGGCCGCTGAGTGGCGACGTGCCCGGAGGGCAGGCGCCGCAGGGCGAAGTGCCGGGATTCGCGGGCCCGCAGCACGACGTGCGGCCGGGTGCCGTGCCCGGGGGTGGGGCCACGCCGGGTGGCATGAGCGTGTCCGGTGCGCAGCGGGACGTTCCGGTCGCTCCGCCCGCCGGCGAGGCTCCCAAGCCCCTGCACGACCCCGATCCGTACAGCACCCCGCCGTACGGTGAGCCCGGCCCCTGGGCGCCCGCACCGCCCGTACAGCATCCGGCGACCACGCCCGCGCACGGCACGGCGACGGTGGCGCCCCCGGCGACGCCCGCCGGCGCGTCTGTCATGACGCCCCCGCACGGGACACCGGCCCCGGCCCCCACCATGGCGGTCCCTCCGCCCGCCGCTCCGCAGACCGCCTCTCCGGCCCCGGAGCCGGCCGCTCAAGCCCCCGCGGCGGCGCCGGCGCCCGCCCAGACCCCCCTGTTGCCTCCTCAGGCCCCCGCACCGGCCGTCCCGGCCCCCAGGACGGCGGCCCCCGCACCCACCGACCCCGCCACCGGTGCTACCGCCGCGCCGCCGGCCGTACCCGCCCCCGACCCCTGGCACCGCTACGACCCCTGGGCGGCAGCCGACACCGCCACCGCCCCCGGCGCCGCACTCACCCCCGCCCCGCTCCAGCAGACCGGAGCCGCGGTCCTCACCGAGCGGCAGCGCCGCAGGCGGGCCGTGAAGGTGATCGTCGTCGGCACCGTGCTCGTCGCCCTGGTGTCCGGCGGCATCGGCGGCCTGGTGGGCGCGTACCTGGAGCGCAACGGCGGCGTCGGGCACGTCGAGCTGCCGCAGGCCGGGCAGGAGGACGCCGGGCGCGACGCCGACAGCGTCGCCGGGATCGCCGCGCGGGCCCTGCCCAGCGTGGTCACCCTGCACGTCAGCGGCTCCGGCGAGGCGGGCACCGGCACCGGGTTCGTGCTCGACGGCCGGGGCCACATCCTCACGAACAACCATGTCGTGGAGCCCGCGGGCGAGGACGGCGAGATAACGGTCACGTTCCACGACGGCACGACGGCGAAGGCCGAGGTCGTCGGCCAGGACGGCGGCTACGACCTCGCGGTCGTCCGCGTGCGCGGCGTCAGCGGTCTGAGGCCGCTGCCCCTCGGCAACTCCGACAACGTCCAGGTCGGCGACCCGGTCGTGGCCATCGGAGCCCCCTTCGACCTCGCGGGGACGGTCACCTCCGGCATCATCAGCGCCAAGGAGCGCCCCATCACGGCGGGCGGCGAGGAGGGCGACGCCAGCGACATCTCCTACGTCGACGCCCTGCAGACCGACGCCCCCATCAACCCGGGCAACTCCGGCGGCCCGCTGCTCGACGCCCGTGCCCGTGTCATCGGCATCAACTCCGCCATCCGCTCCGCGGGCGACGGCGCCGACGACAAGGGCGGTCAGTCCGGCTCCATCGGCCTCGGCTTCGCCATACCGATCAACCAGGGCAAGCGGGTCGCCGAGGAGCTGATCAACACGGGCAGGGCGACCCACCCGGTCATCGGCCTCACCCTCGACATGGGCTACACCGGCGACGGCGCCCGCGTCGGCACCGAGGGCAGCGACGGCGCCGCTCCGGTGACCCCCGGCGGCCCCGGCGACGAGGCCGGCATCGAGCCGGGCGACGTGATCACCGAGGTCGACGGCCAGCGGATCCACTCGGGTGAGGAACTCATCGTCAAGACCCGCGCCCACCGCCCGGGCGACCGGCTGGAGCTGACCTTGCGGCGGGACGGCGCGGAGCGGACGATCTCCCTGGTGCTCGGTTCCTCCGGAGGCGCCTGACGTGAGGCGAACACATCTCACAGACCGGACGGGGAACGGCGCCCCCAAGGCAAACAACCGGAAAAACGCTCACCAACCCGCAGGTGCGGGGCTCGGGACAGTACCGGTCGGACAGGATCGACGGGTACCGTGGATCCGGCCCGGGACACACAAGGAGCTTTCAGGTGTTCAATGACATAGGACCGCTGGAGCTGGTGACGCTCGTCGTCCTCGCCGTGCTCGTCTTCGGTCCGGACAAGCTCCCGAAGGTCATCCAGGACGTGACGCGCACGATCCGGAAGATCCGTGAGTTCTCGGAGAGCGCGAAGCAGGACATCCGGCAGGAACTCGGTCCGGAGTTCAAGGACTTCGAGTTCGAGGATCTCAACCCCAAGACCTTCATCCGCAAGCAGCTGGACAACGAGGAACTGGGGCTCAAGGAGATCCGCAACGGCTTCGACCTGAAGAAGGAGATGGCCGAGGTCACGGACGCGGTGCACAGCCGCGACGCCGACCCGGCCACCGGTCCCGGCTCCACGGGCGCCCGCGTCGACATGACGAAGAAGCCCGACGACCGCCCGCCCTTCGACGCGGACGCCACCTGAGGCCCGTAGGACCCGCCTCTTCCCCTCCCCACCTCGGCGGATGCCGGCGCGTCGGCCCTTTTCCTCTCCCGCCTCACGGCCCCGACACGACGCCCACGCGACCCACGCGCCGGGCGCATTCCCGGCTGCCCGCACGGGTGTGGATATGCTGCCGAGTTGTTGTGCGGACCGGACGAGTACGCCCGAAGGGGGGCGGGCCGTTCGATCCGACGAGAAGCGAGGAGGCGTCCGGGCACATGGAGACGACGAGTCGGGCAGTCGCACAGGCGCCGGCCGCGGAGGGCGGAGCACAGCTCCTCTCCGCCCGGCGTACGGTCGACGCCTACCTGCGTGCGCCTTTCCCGTGGTACGGCCTCGACGAGGCGTTCACGGGCCCGCGCTGGCTGATGCAGGTGGGCATGACGGCCGACGGGGCCGTGGAGCACGGTTCGATCGGCCACGGTGACGAGCCCTCGGTGCGCGCCGAGGGCGTCGCCGAGGAACGGGAGCGGTTCGCGGTCGTGGTGACCGTCGCCGCCAACCCCGTGCGGCGCAGCGCCGACGGCACGGGGCTGCTGGAGGCCACCTCGGTCTCCTCGGCCGCCTGGCTCGCCGGGGTGGGGCTGCTGTCCTTCACCTGGCCCGGGCAGATGGACCACAGCCTGCGCGACCACTGGCTGGAGCAGCAGACCGAGACCGCGTGGGTCCTCGCGGACGATCTCGCCGGGGCGGACTGGTCGACGCTCTCCCTTCCCGTCGACGGCGTCCCCACGTCGTTCCACTACCGCGAGTCCGAGTTCGGCTGGGTGCTGGCGGGATCGACGCAGGACGGCGTCCACCTGGGCGCGTACGGCCGCGGGATGAGCGCCTACGGGCTCGGGTTCTCGGTGGTCAAGGACATCGCCCAGTACGCGTGACCGTATGACGAAGGGCGCCGCCGGGACGGGGCGCCCTCTCGTCGTACCGCACGCGTGCGGGTGCGGGTGCGGCTCAGAACTTGTTGCGCGGGGTGATGCCGAGCGACATGCCCGACAGGCCGCGCTGGCGGCCGCCCAGCTTGCCGGCGATCGCGCGCAGGGCCGCGCCGGCGGGGGAGTCGGGGTCGCTCAGGACCACCGGCTTGCCGTCGTCGCCGCCCTCGCGCAGCCGGACGTCGATCGGGATGCTGCCGAGGACCGGGACGTTCGCGCCCGTGGTGCGGGTCAGGCCGTCGGCGACCGTCTGGCCGCCGCCCGTGCCGAAGACGTCGACCATCTCGCCGCAGTGCGGGCAGGGCATCCCGGACATGTTCTCGACCACGCCGACAATCTTCTGGTGGGTCTGCACGGCGATGGATCCGGCCCGCTCCGCCACCTCTGCCGCCGCCTGCTGCGGGGTCGTCACGACCAGGATCTCGGCGTTGGGGACCAGCTGGGCCACGGAGATGGCGATGTCGCCGGTGCCGGGCGGCAGGTCCAGCAGCAGGACGTCCAGGTCGCCCCAGTACACGTCGGCCAGGAACTGCTGCAGCGCGCGGTGCAGCATCGGGCCCCGCCAGACGACGGGGGCGTTGCCCGGCGTGAACATGCCGATCGAGATGACCTTCACGCCGTTCGCGGACGGCGGCATGATCATGTTCTCGACCTGGGTGGGCCGTCCGTCGGCGCCCAGCATGCGCGGCACGCTGTGGCCGTAGATGTCGGCGTCGACGACACCGACCTTCAGGCCGTCGGCCGCCATCGCGGCCGCCAGGTTGACCGTGACGGACGACTTGCCGACGCCGCCCTTGCCGGAGGCGACCGCGTACACCCGGGTGAGCGAGCCGGGCTTGGCGAAGGGGACCTCGCGCTCGGCCTGGCCGCCGCGCAGGGCGTTCGCCAGCTCCTTGCGCTGCTCGTCGCTCATCACGTCGAGCGTGACGTCGACGCGGGTGACGCCGTCGACCCGGGAGACCGCGTCGGTCACGCGCTGCGTGATGGTGTCGCGCATCGGGCAGCCCGAGACCGTGAGGTACACGGTGACCGCGACCGCTCCGTCCGCGCCGATCTCCACCGACTTGACCATCCCGAGCTCGGTGATGGGCCGGTTGATCTCGGGGTCGTTCACCGTCGCCAGTGCCTCGCGCACCGCGTCTTCCGTAGCCATAGACACGATGGTACGGCGCCGCACACAGACTGCGGAAAGCCCGTCAGCGGTCGTCTACGTCACGCGCCCCCGACCGTTCTGCCGGGAATACCCGGTGACCGTCGTGCTGCCCGTCCTGGAGGTCCTTGACCATGTCCTGCAACTCGGAGCGGATCCAGTCCCGGGTCGCGACCTCGCCGAGCCCGATGCGCAGGGCCGCGATCTCGCGCGTCAGGTACTCGGTGTCGGCGATCGACCGCTCGTTCTGCTTGCGGTCCTGTTCGAGGTTGACCCGGTCGCGGTCGTCCTGCCGGTTCTGCGCGAGCAGGATCAGCGGGGCGGCGTAGGAGGCCTGGAGCGAGAGCATCAGGGTCAGGAAGATGAACGGGTAGCTGTCGAATCGCAGGCCCGCCGGCGCGGACACGTTCCACAGCACCCACGCCACGATGACGATCGTCATCCAGACCAGGAACCGCCCGGTGCCGATGAAGCGGGCGACGCGCTCGGACAGCTTCCCGAACGCCTCCGGGTCCCACTCCGGCAGGATCCGGGGACGCCGGGGACGCGGCTGGTCGAGCCGGGCGCGCGGGCGCGTGGTGGCGGTGGCGCCGACGGGCATGCGCTCCCGGCCGCTCTCGCGCGCCGCCTCGCGCCGCACCTCACGGTCGGGAGCCATGGGCGCTCACCCCCTCGTCCTCGTCCAGCTCGAACTCGGACTCGCGCCAGTCCTCGGGCAGCATGTGGTCGAGCACGTCGTCCACGGTCACCGCGCCCAGCAGCGACCCGGACTCGTCGACCACGGGCGCCGAGACCATGTCGTACGTCGCGAAGAACCCCGCCACGAGCTGCAACGTCGCCCCGGGGGCGAGGGTCTGCAGATCGTCGTCGAGGATCGAGCTGACCAGGGTGTACGGGGGGTCGCGCAGCAGCCGCTGGAAGTGGACGGTGCCCAGGTACTTCCCGGTGGGGGTCTCGTCGGGCGGCCGGCAGACGTAGATCTGCGCGGCGAGCGCCGGGGAGAGGTCGGGGTTGCGGACCCGGGCGAGGGCCTCGGCGACGGTGGCGTCGGGGCGCAGCACGATCGGCTCGGTGGTCATCAGGCCGCCCGCGGTGTGCTCCTCGTAGGCCATCAGGCGCCGCATGTCGGCCGCGTCGTCGGGCTCCATCAGGCTCAGCAGCCGCTCCTTCTCCTCCTCCGGGAGCTCGGAGAGCAGATCCGCCGCGTCGTCCGGGTCCATCGCCTCCAGGACGTCCGCGGCGCGTTCCTCCTGGAGCTTGCCGAGGATCTCGATCTGGTCGTCCTCGGGAAGCTGTTCGAGCACGTCGGCCAGACGGTCGTCGTCGAGGGCGGCGGCCACCTCCGCGCGTCGCTTCGCCGACAGATGGTGCAGGACGTTGGCGAGGTCGGCGGGGCGCAGCTGCTCGAAGGTGGCGAGCAGGCTCTCCGCGCCCTGTCCGTGCTCCTCCAGGGAGAAGCCGGTGACGCCGGACCACTCGACGGTCAGCGTCTCGCCCCTGGCCCGCCGGAAGGCGCTGCCCTTCCTGCCCTTGCGCACGAAGACGCGGTCGATCTCCCAGTCCCGGCGGGCCGGCAACTGCTGCACGGCCAGGTCGAGGACGGTGACCTGCTCGCCGGTCTCGACGAGCGTGACGCTCTTGTCGAGCAGCTCGCCGAAGACGAGGCGCTCGGTGGGCCGCTGTTCGAAGCGGCGGACGTTGACCACGCCGGTGGTGATGACCTGTCCGGACTCGATGCCGGTGACCCGCGTCATGGGCAGGAAGATCCGGCGGCGGGTGGTGAGTTCGACGACCAGCCCGAGCAGCCGCGGCGGCTTGTTGCCGACCCGCAGCATGACGACCAGATCCCGTACCCGGCCCACCTGGTCGCCGTTCGGGTCGAAGACGGCGGTGCCGGAGAGGTGCGAGACGAAGATCCGGGGGGCGCCGGCGGCCATGGCTGCGCCTCCTTTTCCTGCCGTTCGTGGCGTTTGCTCCGCTTGTGCCGAATTGCTCGCTCGGATGGGCTTCAGGCTAGCCCGTCCCGATCGGATCCGCCCTGGTGAGCGGTCCGGACGGACTGGCTCCGTGGGCCGCCCGGCACCCCGGTACGCTGCGTTACGCCGCTGAAGGACCGACGTCGGAAAGGCAACACCACCTGTGACTGCGATGCGTCAGGGCCGTACGCGCCGGACCACTCTGGTGAGCGCGATGTGCGTGCTGGTTGTGGCGGGGACGGGGCTGACCGGGTGCGGCAGCGAGGACCCGGACGCGGGCACGAACGGCGTCGGCAAGCTGCCCGCCGAGAAGATCCAGGCCACGACGCGTACGGCGGCCGAGTCCGCGACGGCGGTCCGGCTGTCGGGGACGGTCGTCGCGGGCGGCAGCACGTACAAGCTGGACATGCGCCTGAAGGCGGACGGCGGCAGCGGGTCGGTGAGCGCGGAGGGGGCGACCTTCGAGCTGCTGCGGGTCGGCGAGAAGCTGTTCCTGATGGCGGACGCGGAGTTCTGGAGCCACGGCGGGGGCGAGGGGGACGGCGAGGGCGAGAAGTCCGACGCCGCCGCGTCCGACAAGCTCGACGGCAAGTTCGTGAAGGTGCCCGAGGGCGATCCCTCGTACAAGCGGTTCAGCGGATTCACCGACAAGGATGTCCTGCTCGGCGGGCTGTTGACCCTGCACGGTGCCCTGGCGACCGACGGGCGCCACGAGGAGGGCGGTGTGCGCACCGTCCGTATCACCGGCGACAAGGGCGCCGGGGGCACCCTGGACGTCTCGCTGGAGGGCCGGCCGTACCCGCTGCGCCTGGTCCGCGCGGGCGGCGCGGGCACGCTCACCTTCTCCGACTGGGGCAAGGACTTCGCCCTGGAGCCGCCCGCCAAGGACAAGACGGTGGACTACGGCCAGGAACTCCCGACGTCGTAGGCCACCGGCGGCGCCCACAGGCTCCGCCCAGGGCCGCCGGAGCCTAGGACCGCTTCCGCTTCTTGCGGAACAGCAGGCGCGGCAGCCCGGCGGGGAGGGGCTCGCGTGTCGTCACCGGCGTCGGCAGCGGCTTCTCGGCCAGCGAGCCGTCCGGCAGCGGCGAGGTCGTGCCGGTCGGCTCCAGGCGCACCACCCGGCACTCCCGGGCCCAGCGGGCGGTCATGGCCTCGCCGTCGGGTGCGTTGAGGCGCTTGCCCTTCAGTTCGGCGACCGCCGCCTCCCACCGCTCGGATCCGGACGGCAGTTCGACCACCCGGGCCGTCCAGGTGACCAGCCGGCCGCCCTTGTCCTTGCTGCGCACGGTGACCTCGGCCGCGCCCCCGTCGACGAGCCCGGGAAGCGGCTGCTCGCCCGGCCCGTCGCCGACCACGCAGGCGGCGCCCTCGTGCCAGACGTGCCACAGCGTACGAGCGGCCGGCGCCCCGGCACCGCGCACCCAGATGAGGCCGGACTTCTTCGTGGCCTCCTCGACGAGGGCCTGGTCGAGCAGCTCGCTAGTCATGGGAGCAGCGTAGCGAGGGCGCTCACAGCCAGCCGTTGCGCTTCAGCGTGCGGTGGATGCCGAGGCAGATCATGGCCGTGACGCCGAGCACCATCGGGTAGCCGAACCTCCAGCGCAGCTCGGGCATGTAGTCGAAGTTCATCCCGTACACCCCGCACACCATCGTCGGTACGGCGATGATGGCGGCCCAGGACGTGATCTTGCGCATGTCCTCGTTCTGCGCGACGGACGCCTGCGCGAGGTTGGCCTGGAGGATGGAGTTGAGCAGCTCGTCGAAGCCCGTCACCTGCTCCTGCACCCGGGCGAGGTGGTCGGCGACGTCGCGGAAGTACTTCTGGATGTCGGGGTCGATCAGCCGCATCGGCCGCTCGCTCAGCAGCTGCAGCGGCCGCAGCAGCGGCTGCACCGCGCGCCTGAACTCCATGACCTCACGCTTGAGCTGGTAGATCCGCCCCGCGTCGACGCCCCGCGGCGCGCCTTTGCGGCCCGGCGAGAACACCTCGGTCTCCACCTCGTCGATGTCGTCCTGCACCGCGTCGGCGACCGCGATGTAGCCGTCGACGACGTGGTCGGCGATGGCGTGCAGCACCGCCGAGGGGCCCCGGGCGAGCAGTTCGGGGTCGTCCTGCAGCCGGTGGCGCAGCGCCCGCAGCGAGCCCTGCCCGCCGTGCCGGACGGTGATGAAGAAGTCCCGCCCGGTGAAGCACATCACCTCGCCGGTCTCGACGACCTGGCTGCTGGCGGTGAGTTCGTCGTGCTCGACGTAGTGGATGGTCTTGAAGACCGTGAACAGGGAGTCGTCGTAACGCTCCAGCTTCGGCCGCTGATGGGCCTGGACGGCGTCCTCGACGGCCAGCGGGTGCAGGCCGAACTCGCTGGCGATACCCGCGAATTCGGATTCCGTGGGCTCGTGCAGCCCGATCCACACGAAGCCGCCGTCACGGCGCACCCGGCGCATCGCCTCGTGCGGGGTGAGCGGGCCCGCGGTCTCGACACGGGCACCGTCGCGGTAGACGGCGCAGTCGACGACGGCGGTGGTGGTCTGGGGGTCGCGGGTCGTGTCGTACGCCCCGGTGTCCTTGCGCAGCGCGGGACGCGGCGTGCGGACCGCGGCACGGAGGTCACGGATCATCGACATGGCGGGCTCCTTCGCGGGCGAGCAGCGAGAGGCCGTGGGCGCCGGGTGGAACTGCCCGGAATGGGGACGTCCTGCGAGCTCTCCCCGCCCATCGGGCCGGGAGGATGTTTGGCACGTCCACAAAGCGGGGAGCACCGCACCGTCGCGGTGGCGAACTTCGCTACTGATTCAGCTGCTGATGCAGGTCATACAGATCAGGCAGTGGCAAGACGGAACGAAGTGCTCTTCCGCGGGCAACGCAGGAGGTGCGCATGCGAGAGGTGGCGGCAGGCTAGAGCCAGAGCAACGTCAGCGGCCGGAAGAGCGGGTGGTACTGCACGGTCGACTTCGGTCCATTGCAGCCCCACCTCCTCCGGCCGGTCCCTCGTAAGGGAGTGTCGTCGGCGTCGGGACTTGATCGCGACGCTACTGCGTGCTGCCCCGAACCACCGGGCAAGAGTATCAGCAGACCGAAGTGTCAAGGCGCTGCTTTGCGTGCTCCTGACGAGTTCTATGCTCGCCGCATGGCTGATGTTCTCCCACTGGTCGAGGCCCGGTTGCGCGCCGCGCTCGGCGAACCGGACGCGCGCGCCGCGGTCACCTTCCTCGGTACCGACCGCGTGGAGGTCCTGCGTTTCCAGGAGGGGGACCTCGTCCGCTACGCCACGCTCGGCATGTCCGCCCAGCCCATGGCCGACCCCACCGCGGTCCTCGCCGATCCGGTCAAGGGCCCGCGTGCCGAACTGTTCCTGTCCGTACGGTCCGGGCTCGCCGAGACCGACAAGGTGCTGCGGCCGCTCGCCGTCCTCGCGGCGTCCCCGCAGGTCGAGGGCGTGGTCGTGGCCCCCGGCGCCTCCCTGGACGTCGGCGAACCGCTGTGGCCGGGCGCCCCGTTCACCTCGGTCCTGGTCGGCGAGCCGGGCGGCCTGGTCGAGGACCTGGACCTGGACGAGCCCCTCGACCCGGTCCGCTTCCTGCCGCTGCTGCCCATGACCCCGAACGAGGCCGCGTGGAAGCGGGTCCACGGCGCCCAGGCCCTCCAGGAACGCTGGCTCACGCACGGGACCGATCTGCGGGATCCGCTGCGCACCTCCGTGCCGCTGGACTGAGCGAGGGGCGCGCCCGGGTGCGGCAAGGGCGTGAGCAAGCTCACCAAGGCCCGTACGGGAGCGGTCAGTTGGCGAAGACGCCCACGCCGTCCTCGGTGGCGTGTCGCGCCTCCAGCTCCTCCGCCTTCTCCGTCAGCGCCGCGCGCCGTACGGCGACCACGACCGCGCCCAGCACGGCGGTGACGGCCGCCACCACGAACGGCATGTGCACGTCGGTCCACTCCTCCAGCTTCGGTGCGAGGAACGGCGCGGCGGCCGCCGCGAACCACCGCACGAAGTTGTAGCCCGCGCTCGCCACCGGACGCGGCGCGTCCGACACCCCGAGCGCCAGTTCGGTGTAGACGGTGTTGTTCACGCCGATGAAGGCACCGGACAGGATCGTGCAGACGACCGCCGTGGTGTGGTCGCCGTAGCCGAGGACGAGTACGTCGGCCGCGAGCAGCACCAGCGAGCCGCCGAGCACCTTCAGCGAGCCGAACCGCGCCTGCATGCGCGGCGCGACGAGCACCGAGAAGACCGCGAGCAGCACGCCCCAGGCGAAGAACACCGCGCCCGAGCGGTACGGGCTCATGTCCAGCACGAACGGCGTGAAGGCCAGCACGGTGAAGAACGTGTAGTTGTAGAAGAACGCCGATGTCGCCGCCGAGGCGAGCCCGCCGTGGCCGAGCGCCCTGATCGGGTCGAGCAGTGCGGTCCGGCGGGCCGGCTTCGGCTGCTCCTTCAGGAACGCCGTGATGCACAGGAAGCCGACGGCCATCAGGAACGCGGTGCCGAAGAAGGGGTAGCGCCAGCTGGCGTCGCCGAGCAGCGCGCCCAGCAGCGGCCCGCACGCCATGCCGAGGCCGAGCGCGGACTCGTACAGCAGGATCGCGGCGGCACTGCCGCCGGCCGCCGCGCCGACGATGACCGCGAGGGCCGTCGAGACGAACAGCGCGTTGCCCAGTCCCCAGCCGGCCCGGAACCCGACGAGTTCGCCGACCGAGCCGGAGGTGCCGGACAGGCCGGCGAACACCACCACGAGGGCGAGGCCGAGCAGCAGTGTCCTGCGGCCGCCGATGCGGCTGGAGACGAACCCGGTGAGCAGCATCGCGACCGCGGTGATCAGGAAGTACGAGGTGAAGAGCAGCGAGACCTGACTGGTCGTGGCCTCCAGGCCCTTGGCGATCGACGGCAGGATCGGGTCGACCAGCCCGATGCCCATGAAGGCGACGACCGAGGCGCCGGCGGTGGCCCAGACCGCCTTCGGCTGTCGCAGGACTCCCGTGCTGCTGTGCATGCCTGGGGGCTCCCTTGCTGACGGGGAAATGGTTGACGTATACACATAATAAATTAGTGTGGCTAATTAATGCAATCTACATCTAATGGTTTGCCGAGCCCCTTCCGCCCGGACGGGTGATCGTCCTTGACGTGGCGAAGAAGGGGTAGGACCGTGGAGCCCTATGAGGGGCGAACCCAGTTGCCCGAAGTGTGGTGGCCGGGTCAGGGCTCCCGGACTCTTCGCCGATACCTGGCAGTGCGATGTGCACGGCACGGTGCATCCGCTGCAGCCCGCGATCCCGCCCAGCGTCGAGGCCCTCGGTGTCGTGGTGGCTCGCACGCAGGTGCCGGTGTGGATGCCGTGGCCCCTGCCGGTCGGCTGGCTCTTCACGGGCGTGGTCTGTGCCGGTGACGATCGCAGCGGTGGTCGTGCCACCGCGGTGGCGTGCTCGGGCCCCGGGCCCCTCGGCGGCATCGGCGAGCTGGTCCTGGTCGCCGAGGAACTGGGCGTCGGCCTCGGCGCGCGGTACGCGGGGATCGACGGCCCGGATCCGGGGCCGTACATGAACGTCGAGAAGCCGCCCCAGGCGAAGGTGCTGGCCGCCGGGCGGCCCACGCCGCTGTGGCATGTCACCGGGGCGCCGGACGACCGGGCGGTGTTCGCGGGGGAGGCCCGGGGGCTGTGGCTGTGGGCCGTGGTGTGGCCCGAGCAGTCCGGGCTGCTGATGTACGACGAACTGGTGCTGACCGACGTGCGGGACGCGGGCGCGGAGGTCGAGCTGGTGCCGTGCGGCGCGCTGTCGCCGCGCCTGCTCCAGCCGTGACGGGGTCTTGCCGGCTTCCCTCCAAGAGGTCCTCGGTGGCGCGGGTCCCTCTGTATGTAGGGGGCGCACACCAGTAGAGGGTGTGACAGGAGGGCGCCGGATCACCCGCTATCCTTGGGTGTCCCTTTCCGTTCAGTGACCGCCTGGAGTCCGTGTCGTGCGCATAGACCTGCACACCCACTCCACCGCGTCCGACGGTACGGACACCCCCGCCGAGCTGGTGCGCAACGCCGCCGCTGCCGGGCTGGACGTCGTCGGGCTGACCGATCACGACACGACCCGGGGACACGCCGAGGCCATCGAGGCACTGCCCGAGGGGCTCACGCTGGTCACCGGAGCCGAGCTGTCCTGCCGGATCGACGGGATCGGCATGCACATGTTGGCCTATCTCTTCGACGCCGAGGAGCCCGCGCTGCTCGCCGAGCGGGAGCTGGTGCGCGACGACCGGGTGCCGCGGGCCAAGGGGATGATCACCAAGCTGAACGAGCTGGGCGTGCCGGTCACCTGGGAACAGGTCGCGCGGATCGCCGGCGAGGGGTCCGTGGGGCGCCCGCACGTGGCGACCGCCCTGGTCGAGCTGGGTGTCGTGCCGAGCGTGAGCGATGCCTTCACGCAGGACTGGCTCGCCGACGGCGCGCGGGCCTACGTGGGGAAGCACGAGACCGACCCGTTCGAGGCGATCCGGCTGGTCAAGGGCGCCGGCGGAGTCGTCGTGTTCGCGCATCCGGGCGCGGCCAAGCGCGGGCGTACCGTCCCGGAGTCGGCGATCGCCGACCTGGCCGCCGCCGGGCTGGACGGCATCGAGGTCGACCACATGGACCACGACCCCGACACCCGGGCGCGGCTGCGCGGCCTGGCCAAGGAGCTCGGGCTGCTGGTCACCGGGTCCAGCGACTACCACGGCAGCCGCAAGACGGTCGCGCTCGGCGCGTACTCGACGGACCCCGAGGTGTACGGGGAGATCACCCGGCGGGCGACGGGCGCGTTCCCGGTGCCGGGCACCGGCGGAGCCTGAGGCTCACCCCCGCACGCCCCCTCCGTCATCTCCTCGCAAGGCCTGTGGCTCACCCATGTTCGACCTCGCTGTCTTCGGCTCTCTCTTCCTCACGCTCTTCGTCATCATGGATCCCCCCGGGATCACCCCGATCTTCCTCGGCCTGACCGCCGGGCGGCCCGCCAAGGTGCAGCGGCGGATGGCCCTCCAGGCCGTCTGCGTCGCCGGTGGCGTGATCACCGTGTTCGGGCTGCTGGGGCACCAGATCCTCGCCTACCTGCATGTCTCCGTGCCCGCCCTGATGATCGCCGGCGGGCTGCTGCTCCTGCTGATCGCGCTCGACCTGCTCACCGGCAAGTCGGACGAGCCCCAGCAGACGAAGGACGTCAACGTCGCCCTGGTGCCGCTCGGCATGCCGCTGCTGGCCGGGCCCGGCGCGATCGTGTCGGTCATCCTCGCCGTGCAGAAGGCGGACGGCGTCGGCCCCCAGGTCTCGGTCTGGGCCGCGATCCTCGCCATCCACGTCGTGCTGTGGCTGGTCATGCGGTACTCGCTGCTGATCATCCGGCTCATCAAGGACGGCGGCGTGGTGCTGGTGACGCGGCTCGCGGGCATGATGCTGTCCGCGATCGCCGTGCAGCAGATCATCAACGGGGTCACCCAGGTCATCCGGGCGAGCTGAGCGCCGTGCACACAGCAGGGCCCCGCACGGCGTGTCCGTACGGGGCCCTGAAGCCTGGGGTCTGATCCGCGGTTATGAGGCCGTGGTCTCGGCCGGGCGGATCCAGAGCCGCTGACCGGTGGCCGCGGCCTGCTGAACGATCCGGTTGACGGAGGCGGCGTCCACGACGGTCGTGTCGACGGGCGTGCCGTCCACGTCGTCGAGTCGCATGATTTCGAAGCGCATGGCTTCTCCCTTCGTCTGGTCATCCTCCTGAGGAGAACTACTGGTGATGGCGCGAGAGGCAGGAGTGCCTTCGGGCTCCATACGTATGCAACGGGATGTCGACTACAAACATTCCCTACGCTAAGGAAATTTTTCGAACGACTAAATACTGACCGGTAAGCAGCTCTCTTGAGACTAACCGGGACCAGTTGTGTTCGCAGCGTGACCGACGGGACAATGGAGGCGATGAACGACGACCTCGCGGCCCTGTCCGCCCGCATCGACCGCACGAACGAGCTGCTGCAGCGCATGCTCGCCGAGGTGGCGAAGACGCCCTCGACCCACGCGATCTTCGTCGACGCGGGGTATCTCTACGCGGCCGCGGGCCGGCTGGTCGCCGGGACCGAGGACCGGCGCGCCTTCGACCTGGACGCCGAGGGGCTGATCGAGGCGCTCATCGACAAGGCCCGCCAGATCTTCGCGGACAGCCGGCTGCTGCGGGTCTACTGGTACGACGGCGCCCGGCGCCGCATCCACACCACCGAGCAGCAGTCCATCGCGGAGCTGCCCGACGTCAAGGTCCGCCTCGGCAACCTCAACGCCAACAACCAGCAGAAGGGCGTCGACTCGCTGATCCGCACCGATCTGGAGTCCCTCGCCCGGCATCGCGCCATCAGCGACGCGGCCCTGCTCGGCGGCGACGAGGACCTGGTGTCGGCGGTCGAGGCGGCGCAGGGCTACGGGGCCCGGGTGCACCTGTGGGGCATCGAGGCACCCGAGGGCCGCAACCAGGCCGAACCGCTGCTGTGGGAGGTCGACAGCCAGCGCACCCTCGACCTCGACTTCTTCAAGCCCTACGTCGCCCGGCGCACGGCAGCCGCCTACGAGCCCTCCGGGGCCGTGCGGCCCGCCCGCGAGGACGTCCGCTTCGTCGGCGCGCAGATCGCGGCGAAGTGGCTGGCGGCACGAGGGCGGGAGTCGCTGGTGGAGCTGTTGCCGGGGCACCCGTATCTGCCCGGTTCGGTGGACCAGGACCTGTTGGTGGAGGCCGAGGGGCTGCTGCAGTACTCGCTGCGGGGGCAGGCGGATCTGCGGCGCGCGCTGCGGGACGGGTTCTGGGAGCATCTGCAGACGCAGTACTGACCGGGACGCGCCCCGGTGGCCGGCCGGTGCGTGGCGCGGGTCGGACTCCGAGGCCGGCTAGTCCCCGGCGCGGGGGTTGTCCCAGAAGTCGGCGATCGCGCGGGCCGTCGGGAGCGGCTGGTCCGCGTTCGGCGAATGTTCGGCGTCCTCGACGACCGTGCGGCGCGCGTGCAGCCGTACGGCCATGTCGTCGAGGAGCGGCAGCGGCCAGGTGTCGTCCCGTACACCCGACAGGACGTGGAACGGCAGTGGCACCGCGGCGAGTTCGGCGACACGGTCCGGCTCGGTGGTCAACTGGCGTCCGGTGGCGATGAGTTGCGCCGGTTTGTTGCCGAGCCAGCGGCGGCGCAGGAGGTCGGGACCGCCGATGCCGCGAGCGGGTCCGCCGACCTCCTCGGGGGCGCCCATGGACTGGATCACCTCCCAGACCTGCGCCATCGACATCACGGCGAGCGCGTCCCGCAGCAGCTTCACGCGCTGCTGCTGGGAGGCCGAGATCTGCGCCGGCCCCGACGACATCAGGGTCAGCGAGACGAAGGGGGTGTGGTCCAGCAGGACCGCGGCGCGGGTGATCTGGCCGCCCAGGGAGTGGCCGAGGAGGTGCAGGGGAGCGCCCAGGGCCGCGGCCTGCGCGAGTACGTCGCGCGCCAACTCCGGCTGGGCGTACGCCGTTTCGTCGTGCTCGGGACCGTCAGACTCGAACTGCCCCCGGCCGTCCACGGCGACCGTACGGTACCCGCGTGCCGCCAGCGGCCCCTGCATCAGGCGGAAGTCCTCCTTGCTGCCCGTGAACCCGGGGATCAGCAGGGCCGTGCCGCGCGGCTCGACGCCGAGGGCGACCGGCACGTCCACGACCGCGAAGTCACCGCGTGCGGTGGGCAGGGGACAGGCGCGGGCGCCAGGAGGCGGGGTGTGGGCGGCGGGCGTGGTCACGGGCCCGAGGGTAGCGGGTGGGGGTGTACGGGGCGGGGCGGCGAGGTGAGCCGCGGGTGGGCCGTACCCCGGCGGGTCCGGTGGGCTTCCCGGTGCCGGAACGCCGACGGCCCGGCCCCCGCACAGGGGGACCGGGCCGTCGGGCTGCCGTGATCAGCCGTCCGCGGGCTCCGCGGCGGCCGTGGCCTTGCGGGTGCGGCGGCGCGGCTTGGCCTCCGGCTCCTGCGTGGCCTGCGCCGGGATCTCGGCGGTCGCCTCCGGGGCGGGGGCGGTCGCCTTGCGCGTCCTGGTGCGCTTGGGCTTCGCCTCGGCACCCTCGACGGTGTCGGCCTCGGGCTTCGCGGCCGCGGTCTTCCGGGTGCGCTTCGGCTTGGCCTCCACACCCTCGGCGGTGTCCACCGCCGCCTCGGCCGTCGCCGCCACGGACTTGCGGGTCCGCTTCGGCTTGGCCTCGGCGTCCTCCGTGGTGGCGGCCGCCTTGCGGGTGCGCCGGGGCTTGGTCTCGGCGGCCTCGGCCGTGTCGACCGCGGCCTCGGCGGCGGCCGTGGTCTTGCGGGTACGGCGGGCCTTCGGCTTCGCCTCCGCCTCCGCCTCCACGACGGCCTCGCCCGCCTGGGCGGGCACGGTGACCTCGGCGGCGTCGGCGGCCTGGGCGTGCTCCGCGACCTTGCGGGTGCGGGTGCGCTTCGGCTTGGTCTCCACGCCCTCGGCCGTATCGACCGCCACGTCCGCGGCGACCGCGGCCGCCTTGCGGGTCCGGGTGCGCCGGGGCTTGGTCTCGGCGGCCTGCGGGGCCTCGGCGGGTGCCACGGCCTCGACGGCCTCCACGGCCTGGTCGGGACGCGCCTCGGCCGACTTGCGGGTGCGACGGCGGCGCGACTTCGCCGGAGCCTCCGTCACGTCCACGGTGTCCACCGCGGCGGTGCCCTCGGCCGTCGTGACCGCGGCCTCGGCGGCCTCGCTCACGGGGGAGTCGGCCACTGCCGGAGCCGTCGCCTGGGCGGCGCCGGCGCGGGTGCGCCGACGGCGGCGCAGGGTGCGCGGGCCGGCGGCCTCCTCGGTGGTCGTCTCGGTGACCGCCTCGGCTGTCGCGGTGGGCTCCGGCGTCTGCGTCGCGTCCAGCGGGGTGCCGCCGCGCGTGCGGCGACGGCGCCTCGGCGTACGGTCGGAACGCTCGCGGTCGCCCGTGGGACGAGGCTCCTCGCGGCCGCCCCGGCCACCGCGACCGCGCGCACCGCGACCGCCCGGCTCGCCCAGGTCCTCCAGCTCCTCCGCGTCGAGCCCGGCGCGCGTACGCTCCGAGCGCGGCAGGACGCCCTTGGTGCCCTCGGGGATGCTCAGCTCGGCGAACAGGTGCGGCGACGTGGAGTACGTCTCCACCGGGTCGTTGAAGTTCAGCTCCAGCGCCTTGTTGATCAGCTGCCAGCGCGGGATGTCGTCCCAGTCGACCAGCGTGATCGCCGTACCCGAGGCGCCCGCGCGGCCCGTACGGCCGATGCGGTGCAGGTACGTCTTCTCGTCGTCCGGCGACTGGTAGTTGATGACGTGCGTCACACCTTCGACGTCGATGCCGCGGGCGGCGACGTCGGTGCAGACGAGGACGTCCACCTTGCCGTTGCGGAAGGCGCGCAGCGCCTGCTCACGGGCGCCCTGGCCGAGGTCGCCGTGGACCGAGCCGGAGGCGAAGCCGCGCTGCTTGAGCTGGTCGGCCAGATCGGCCGCGGTGCGCTTGGTGCGGCAGAAGACCATGGCCAGACCACGGCCCTCGGCCTGCAGTATGCGCGCGACCAACTCGGGCTTGTCCATGTTGTGCGCGCGGTACACGTGCTGCGAGATGTTCGCGACCGTCACGCCCTCGTCGTCCGGCGCGGTGGCGCGGATGTGCGTGGGCTGCGACATGTAGCGGCGGGCCAGACCGATGACCGCGCCCGGCATGGTCGCCGAGAACAGCATCGTCTGGCGGCGCACCGGAAGCATGTTGATGATCTTCTCGACGTCGGGCAGGAAGCCCAGGTCGAGCATCTCGTCGGCCTCGTCGAGGACGAGGCTCTTGATGTGGCCGAGGTCGAGCTTCTTCTGGCCCGCCAGGTCCAGCAGGCGGCCCGGGGTGCCGACGACCACGTCGACGCCCTTCTTCAGGGACTCGACCTGCGGTTCGTAGGCCCGGCCGCCGTAGATCGCGCAGACGCGCACGTTGCGCACCTTGCCCGCGGTCAGCAGGTCGTTGGTGACCTGCGTGCACAGCTCGCGCGTCGGGACGACGACGAGGGCCTGCGGGGCGTCGGTGAGGGCCTCGGGCGCGGCGCGCCCGGCCTCGACGTCGGCGGGGACGGTGACGCGCTCCAGGAGCGGCAGGCCGAAGCCCAGCGTCTTACCGGTGCCGGTCTTGGCCTGGCCGATGACGTCCGTGCCGGAAAGGGCGACGGGGAGGGTCATCTCCTGGATGGGGAACGGGGTGACGATGCCGACGGCCTCCAGGGCCTCGGCGGTCTCGGGGAGGATCCCGAGCTCTCGGAACGTCGTAGTCAGGGTGCTGCCTCTTCTGTGTGCGCGGTACGAGGCGAGCGCGGGGGTCGTGTCCGACCGTGCCGGGGGGACGTCGGCGGCCGTGGGGCGCGCCGTAGGACACGGGACCTCTGCCAACGCTCCAGCGTTCGTACCGCTGAGGGGGCCCCTCCGATCGTCGTACGCACTGTGCCGTACGGTCAGGGAGGGCTGTCGGGTCGGAGCCGATCGGGCCTCCGACCGGGCATCCTCATACGTGCGGCCTGTCGAGACGCGGCGAAGACGTCGTCGCATCAGCAGGCGCATTACCACCATACCCCGGAATCGCGCACATGCGATGGCCGATTCGGTCACGTAGTCGTCGTCACACTCTCGTGGACGGTCATTCGCGTCGTCGTGGTCACACTGATTGACCAGGGACTTCCACCCCGTGGCGAGCGGGCTATTGTGCGCTCCATGACGACCTCTGACAAGCCTGAGCACGCCGCCGAGACCACCGACGCCGCCGCACACACGGGGGTCGCCGCCCAGGACTGGGCGACCGCCGCCGCCGATCCGCAGTACCGGGCCGCGGTCGTGGACCTGCTGGGCGCGCTCGCGTACGGGGAGCTCGCGGCGTTCGAACGGCTCGCGGAGGACGCCAAGCTGGCGCCGACGCTGGAGGACAAGGCGGAGCTGGCGAAGATGGCGTCGGCGGAGTTCCACCACTTCGAGCGGCTGCGCGGTCGGCTGACCGAGATCGGTGAGGCGCCGACCGCCGCGATGGAGCCGTTCGTCGCCGCGCTCGACGGCTTCCACCGGCAGACGGCGCCGTCGGACTGGCTGGAGGGGCTCGTCAAGGCCTATGTCGGCGACTCCATCGCCAGTGACTTCTACCGTGAGGTGGCCGCGCGGCTGGACGCCGACACCCGCTCCCTGGTGCTCGCCGTGCTCGACGACACCGGTCACGCCGGCTTCGCCGTCGACCGGGTGCGTGCGGCGATCGACGCCGATCCGCGGGTGGGCGGGCGGCTCGCGCTGTGGGCGCGGCGACTGATGGGGGAGGCGCTGTCCCAGTCCCAGCGGGTGGTGGCCGAGCGGGACGCCCTGTCCACGATGCTGGTGGGCGGCGTCGCCGACGGCTTCGACCTCGCCGAGGTCGGCAGGATGTTCTCCCGGATCACCGAGGCACACACCAAGCGGATGGCCGCGCTGGGCCTGGCCGCGTAGGGAACGCCGACGGGCGGTCCGGCCGAGGTCGGGAGCGCGGGCGGTTCTGCTGTGTGAGGTGCGGCTTCGGTCCGCCTCCCCGTGCTCAGCAGTGTGGCGCGGACAGGGACTCGGCGCCGGGGGCAAAGGTCAGGGCCTGTCCGGCGTGGTCGTCGGACGGGCCCCTACGGGCGGCGGTGGCCGCGGCGGCGGCTCAGGCCGTCGCCGAGCGTCGGCGCAGTCTTCCCGCCGGGCGCAGCAGCAGGGAGAGCGAGGCGACGGAGACGATCGCGGCACCGAGAAGCACCAGCAGGACACCGCCGGTCTCCAGCGCGCTGTGCGTGAGGAAGGCGCCGAAGAGGGCCCCGGCCACCCCGGTCGACAGGACCAGGTGACGGGCCGGGAGGCGGTGCGGCAGGCGAGCGGCACAGGCCCATGACAGAGCCAGGCCGAGGATCGCGGAGCTGAGTGCTTCAAGGAGCATGTCAGGGTCCTCCCACATGGCCGGCCTGCCCGAAACGGTCGTAGCCCGTCTTACCCCTGACCTGCGGAATGCAATCCTCCCGTGTGGGGGAGGTGTGATCCGTTCGTGAATCCGTGCGCGACGCGTCGCAATCGGTCGAAAGGGCGCTTCCTGATCGGTCACAAGGCGACCGCAAGCCGAGACGGGAGGGCTCGGTGGCTTGGACAAGCCACCGAGCCCTCCCGTCTGCTGCTGTCCGCGGCGTTCGCCTACAGCGCGCCGAAGCCCACCTTGCGCGGCGCCGGCTCACCGAGCTCGACGTACGCGAGACGGTCGGCCGGGATCAGGACCTTGCGGCCGTGCTCGTCCACGAGGCTGAGCAGCTGCGACTTGCCGGCCAGCGCCTCGGCCACCACGCGCTCCACCTCCTCGGCACTCTGACCGCTCTCCAGCACGATCTCGCGCGGCGCGTGCTGAACGCCGATCTTGACCTCCACGGCTATGTCCCTCCGAACGGTCAGTGAAGTGCGCGGGCGTCCGCGCCGTACCCAGCACACATTAGCCCGGTGAGGGGACGCGCACGCTCCACGCGAGAACGCCAGGAGCGAACACCCCACGGGAACAAACGCGCGGGCCTCAGTGGTGCTGCTGCTCGTTGCCGTGCAGCGGGAAGCCCGCGATGCCCCGCCACGCCAGCGAGGCCAGCAGCTGCACCGCCTGGTCGCGCGGCACGCTGCGGTCGCTGTGCAGCCAGGACCGGGCCACGACCTGCGCCAGGCCGCCGAGCCCGGAGGCCAGGAGCATCGACTCCGCGCGCGAGAGGCCGGTGTCCTCGGCGATCACGTCGCAGATCGCCTCGGCGCAGTCGTTCGTGACCTTGTCGACGCGCTCGCGGACCGCGGGCTCGTTCGTCAGGTCCGACTCGAAGACCAACCGGAAGGCGCCGCCGTCGTCCTCGACGTACGCGAAGTACGCGTCCATCGTGGCCCGCACGCGCTGCTTGTTGTCGGTGGTCGACGCGAGCGCGTGGCGCACCGACTGGATCAGGGCCTCGCAGTGCTGGTCGAGCAGCGCCAGGTAGAGGTCGAGCTTGCCCGGGAAGTGCTGGTAGAGCACCGGCTTGCTGACGCCGGCGCGCTCGGCGATGTCGTCCATGGCGGCCGAGTGGTAGCCCTGCGCCACGAAGACCTCCTGGGCCGCGCCCAGGAGCTGGTTCCGACGGGCACGGCGCGGCAGGCGCGTACCCCGCGGGCGCGCCGCCTCAGTTTGCTCGATGGCTGTCACGCCGCCTCCCAATGTCGTCCACATGCGGTGTGCGCCGCGCGGCCATCGTACTTTTCGGTAACCGTGCTGTGCGCGCTGCGAGCGCAGAATTTCACGGACCGGACGGCCACGAAAGTCGCACAGACCGTTTTGAACGCGTCCGGAGCGGGCAAAAAAAGGCCTCTTTCCCTTGCCACGGTGCCGGTGCCGGCGTCGACATCCGTCACCGCGACCATCACCGTCACCGATAGTCGTCCTCGTCCAGAGTCACGACGCGGGCCTGCTCGGCGAGGTCGCCCTCGCTGCCCCGGTCCGGCTCGACGCCGGTCAGCGGGTCGTCGCGGTCCGGTGCGAGGTCCGCGTGCTGTTCGGCGGCGTCGGCCACGGGGGCCTCGACATCGAACTCCTGCTCTTGCTCGGTCTCCTCGTCCTCGAAGGTCTCGGGATCGGTGGGATCGACGGCCATGGCGGGCTCCCTTCCTACGAACGTCCCTGAGAGATGCAGGGGCCACACGCGGGTGCCCTCATTACGAGCGTAGGAGACACCCGATCCGGACGCTATGCGATCCGCGTCGGGATCGTCACGCGCTGCGCACCCCGGGTCGGCGCGGCAGCGGGGTTCGCCCGTCCGGGGATCTTCCGTCTGTGGATCTTCCGTGTGCGGGAGGGGTGTGTTCCATGGCTGTGACGGTGATCTCCCGTGTCCTTGGCGGCGAACACATGAACCATCGCGTGATCACCTCGTAACATTGCCGCATGTCTTCGACCGAGCTGCCGTTCGTGCCGACCAGCAACGTGCTCCCGAAGGTGGCTCCCGTCCGGGTCGCGGAAGGCGAGCGGCTCAAGTCGGTCCGGTTGCCCGGCATCACGCTCACGGTGCGTTCCCGGCCGCCCGCGCGCGAGGGACTGCCCGCCGCGCTGTTTATCCACGGTCTCGGAGGCTCCTCGCAGAACTGGTCTGCGCTGATGGAACTGCTCGACACGGACGCCGACTGCGAGGCCGTCGACCTGCCGGGCTTCGGCGATTCGCCGCCGCCGGACGACGGCGACTACTCGGTCACCGGGCACGCGCGCGCGGTCATCCGCTACCTGGACTCCTCAGGACGCGGCCCCGTGCACCTGTTCGGCAACTCCCTGGGCGGCGCGGTCACCACCCGCGTCGCCGCCGTCCGTCCCGACCTGGTCCGCACGCTGACGCTCGTGTCGCCCGCGCTCCCGGAGCTGCGTATCCAGCGCAGCGCCGTGCCCACGGCCCTGCTGGCGCTGCCCGGAATGGTCCGGCTCTTCACCCGGTTCACCACCGGCTGGACGGCCGAGCAGCGGGTCAGGGGCGTCCTGACGCTCTGCTACGGCGATCCCGACCGGGTCTCGCCCGAGGGTTTCCGCAACGCCGTCGAGGAGATGGACCGGCGACTTCAACTGCCGTACTTCTGGGACGCGATGGCGCGTTCCGCGCGCGGGATCGTCAACGCGTACACACTGGGCGGCCAGCACGGACTGTGGCGGCAGGCCGAGCGGGTTCTCGCCCCCACGCTGCTCGTCTACGGTGGACGCGACCAACTCGTAGGCTTCCGCATGGCGCAGCGAGCCGCCCGTGCGTTCCGTGACGCGCGTCTCCTCACGCTCCCGAACGCCGGACATGTGGCCATGATGGAGTACCCGGAGACCGTGGCGACGGCGTTTTGTGAACTGATGGCAGAGGCGGAGGCGGAGACCAGGGTGAGAGCGAGTGAGTATCTTGCCTCCGGTGGGACTGCCTCCGGCGGTGCCGCTTCGGCCGGGCGTGGACCCGGCGACAGGGCCTCCGAGGGTGGGGCCGATTCCGCGAGCGCGGGGAGCTGAGGGGCGAGGTGGGACGCCACAGTCGCCGTGGTCCGGCACCCAACGGTGAGGCCACGGACAAGGTGCCACGCCGGCGTGCGCCCGGGCCTTCCGGTGGGCGGCGGGGCGCGGGGTCGCAGGGGGTCGCCGAGGAGACGCCTCCGCGGGGGGTGCCTCGTTTCGCCGACGGCACTCCCGCGCGCGGCGTGCCGGGGCTGCCGGACGGCACCCCCACGCAGGGGGTGCCTCGCTTTGCCGACGGCACTCCCGCGCGCGGCGTGCCGCGTCCGGCGGACGGCACTCCGGCTCGTGGCGTGCCTCGCTTTGCCGACGGCCGGCCCGCGCAGGGGGTTCCGAGGCTGCCCGACGGCACGCCCGCGCACGGATTTCCCCGTCTGCCGGACGGCACCCCCGCACACGGCTTCCCCCACCTGCCGGACGGCACCCCCGCGCACGGCATCCCGCGGCTCGCGGACGGCAGCTCCCAGGTGCGGGGCGGTCATCCCGATCAGCGTGAGGACGGGGGTGGCTGGGGTGAGTTGAGGGGGCGCACGGTCGCGGGCACCGGGGCTCCGGCGTTTCCCCGCCAGCGGCAGGCGCCCCCCGGTCCGCGCCAGGAGTACGTCGACGCCTTCGAGGAACGGGACGACGTCTTCGTACGCCGTCGCCCGGCGCCGACGACCACCACCACCGGGCACCTGTCGGATCCGTACGGCTCCGTCACCAGCTGGGACGCGGAACCGGACGTCGACGACGAGGCGCCCCCGACCGGCGAGCCCGCGCCCTCCAGGGGCGGCAAGGGCCGCGCCTTCGCGGGCATCGCGGCCGCCGCCGTGACCACCGTGCTCGCCGTGGTCGTCGCCGGGCAGGTCACCGGCCAGGACGACGACGGTGCCGTGGAGTCCCAGTCCGCCGCCGAACGTGCCAGGGACGTCCCGGGCCCGGCCTCGCGGGGGGACGGGCGGCCGACGCCGTCCGGTTCGCCGAGCGCGCCGCCGCCACTGACGTACGCGCAGAAGATGGGCCGTACGTATCCGCTGAGCGCGAAGCTCGACGGGTCCGGGAAGTTCGACGCGATCCAGGGCATCGACAAGGCGCCCGGCGCGGGACAGAAGTACACCTACCGCGTCGACGTGGAGCAGGGTCTGGGCCTCGACGGCGAACTCTTCGCGCAGGCCGTGCAGAAGACGCTCAACGACGACCGCAGCTGGGCGCACAACGGCGGCCGCACCTTCGAACGGATCCACTCCGGGAAGCCCGACTTCGTGATCACGCTCGCCAGCCCCGGCACGACCGCGGAATGGTGCGACAAATCGGGCCTGGACACGACCGTCGACAATGTGTCCTGCGACTCCGCCGCCACCGAGCGCGTGATGATCAACGCCTACCGCTGGGCGCAGGGTTCGGAGACCTACGGCGACAAGATCTACGCCTACCGGCAGATGCTGATCAATCACGAGATCGGCCACCGCCTCGGCTACGACCACGTCACCTGCGACAAGTCCGGCGAGCTGGCGCCCGTCATGCAGCAGCAGACGAAGTTCCTGGATCACGACGGGATCCGGTGCAAGGCCAACCCCTGGCCGTTCCCGGAGAGTTGATCCCATTTTCTCCGTGATGACGATCCGTGCGCACATGATCTCCTAGCGCGACGGAACGCGATCCGCACGGGAAAGTTACGACCGTTCACCCCTTTTGGTGGCGCGACGGACAACCGTCCGTCGCGCCACCGGCTTGTCCGCATACGTTCTTTCCCGCTGCGAGCCGTCGGTCCAACGACGGCTTCCCTTAAGGAAGATCGGGGGTGCACTCGTGCGCATAGGACTCCTCACCGAGGGTGGCTATCCGTACGTGAGCGGTGACGCCGGCCACTGGTGCGACCGGCTCGTGCGCGGGCTCGCGCAGCACGAGATCGACGTCTACGCGCTCAGCCGCAGCGAGAGCCAGGAGAGCGAGGGCCTGCTCGCGCTGCCGCCCCAGGTCCGCCGCGTCCGTACGGCACCGCTGTGGACGGCGGACGAGGACGGCGTCGTCTACGGCCGCCGTGCCCGCCGACGGTTCGCCGAGTGCTACGGGGACCTGGCCGCCGTGCTGTGCTCCGGGGCCGCCGCGGACGGGGGCGAGGGGGTCTCCGACGGGCCGGACGACTCCACGGCCACGGTGGCGGACCGTTTCGCCAGTGCTCTCTACGGCCTCGCCGAACTCGCCCGCGACGAGGGCGGACTGGTGGGCGCGCTGCGCTCCGAGACCGCCGTGCGCGCCCTGGAGCGCGCCTGTCGTGCGCCGGGCGCCCTGCGCACCGCGTACGAGGTGCGCGTGACGGATCTGCTCACCGTCGCCGCCCGTCTGGAACACGCCCTGCGCCCCCTCTCGCTCGACTGGTACGAGGACGGCGGGCTCGGCTCGGCCGACCTGTGCCACGCGGCCTCGGGCGGCGCGGCGGCCCTGCCCGGCCTGCTGGCCCGGCACTTCACCGGCGTACCCCTGCTGGTCACCGAGTACGGGGTGCGCCTGCGCACGCACTACCTCGCCCCCCAGGACTCCTCACCCGCCGTACGGTCCCTGCTCGCCGCCTTCCACGGCCGGCTGGCCGCGGAGATCTACCGGCAGGCCGCCTGCCTCACGCCCGGCAACGCGCACGCCCGTCGCTGGCAGGAGCGCTGCGGTGCCGACCGCGCCAAACTCCGCACCGTCTACCCCGGCATGGACGCGGCCCCCTTCGCCGAGGTGGGGGAGGCCCCGGAGCGCGCGGCACCCGACACGCTGGTCTGGGTCGGCCGCATCGAACCGGCCAAGGACCTCGTCTCCCTCCTGCACGCCTTCGCGGAGATCCGCAAGGAGGAACCAGGCACCCGTCTGCGGGTCCTCGGCGCCCCCGCGGGCCCCGAGGGAGCCGCCTACCTCGCGCACTGCCGGGCGCTGGCCGCGCAGCTCTTCCCCGACGAGGCCGTCGGTCCGCACGCGGTCGGCGACAACCCGGTCTCCTTCGAGGAACTCGGCGGCCCGGAGGCACCGACCCTCGCCGACGCCTACGCGAGCGGGGCCGTGAGCGTGCTGTCCAGTGTCGTCGAGGGCTTCCCGATCGGCCTGGTCGAGGCCATGTTCTGCGGCCGGGCGACGGTGTCGACGGACGTCGGCGCGGTGGTCGAGGTCATCGGCGGCACGGGGCTCGTGGTGCCGCCCCGTAACCCCCGGGCGCTCGCCGAGGCGTGCGTGGCGCTGCTGCGCGACCCCGAGCGCCGGGAACGCCTGGGCGCCGCCGCGCGCGCCCGCGCACTCGAACTGTTCACCGTCGAGCAGAACGTCGCGGCATTTCACGGCATTTACCTGGAGATCGTCTCGCGCAGTCCGGCCCGCCACGCGCCGCTCGACGACACCGGTGACCCGCTCCCCTTCGCCGTGCCCGCCGAGGCCCACCTCCCCGGCCGCTGGACCGCCCCCGCGAGCCGCATGGTGGCCCGTGGCGGCCCCGGCTGGGCTGCCGGCCCACCCGTCCGCGCCACCACGCGCGTCCCGGCGGCGGAGGCGGTCCGATGACCGACGTGCACGAACGCGACCTCACGACGGAGCAACCGACCGAGCAACCGACGGAGCCGACGGCAGGGCTCGCGTCCCCGTCCGCCGCGCGGTCCGCTCCGCGCCGGGGTGCCGCGGATCCGGTGAAGAGCTTGATGCACCGTCACCGGGAGCTGTGCGCCCGCGCGGTGGACCCGCTGGAGATCGCCGCGGGACTGGAGGCGCACGGCATCACCGACCGCACCGCCGCCCGTTTCCGGCACAGGGACGTCTTCTCGCTGGCGGAGGAGATGTACGCCCGCTTCCCGCGCGACGCCGACCCACCCCACGCCGCCTCGGCCACGCCGCACGATGGGACGCCCTCGTCCGCGCCCCAGTCCGGCACGCGCTCGTCCACGCCCCGCCCGCGCACCTTCTGGATCCTGCGCACGCTCCTCCCGGGCATCACCTGCACCGCGACGCTGGCCGCCCTGCACCTCACCCACGGCCAGTCACGTCTGCTCGCGGCCGCGGCAGGAACCCTGGCCGTCGTCCTCTCCTTCCGGGTGGCCCTGCACCGGGGCCCCCTGAGCGCGAGCAGACCGCAGCCCGCCGGCACCCACCTCTGGACCTGCGCGCTGCTCGTCCACGCCACCCTGGGCGACGGCCTCCTGGCGGCAGCTGCCTCCGGAGGCCCCGAAGCGCTCCCTGACGCCGCGCCCGACGCGCCCTGGCCCCTCACCCTCGTCCCCGTTCTCGCCCTCACCGTGGCCTGCGCGCCCGCCGCCTGGCTCGCCCACCACTTCGCGGCGCGGGCCCGCCACAAGCTGGGGGCCAGCAGGGGCCTCGAGGACTTCGCCGCTTCGGTACGACCGCTGCTGCTGGGCACGTTCGGCCTGTTCCTCGGGGTCATGGCGGCACTGCTGACCCTCGCCGCCACGGCCCTCCGAGGACCAGCCCCCTACCCCCAGGCCCTCACCCTGGCCGCCCTGCTCTTCCTGGCCCGCCTCCTGGCCGTCCACGGCTTCACCTATGCCCCCAGCGTGATCCTCACGGCCACGGCCACGGCCCAGACGGCCGCCCTGGCGAGCCTCTTCACCGCGCGCCTTCCGCACTGCGCCTTCCTCGCCACCCCCGTCGAGACCCTGATCGGCGCCTGGGGCCCCGGCGCCATCCCCACGCTGATCAGCGGAACGGCGGCTCTCGCGCTGCTGGTGCACGCCACCCGCAAGCTCACCCGCGCCTCGGCGCACGCCGAAACGGCGACGCGATGGTGAGACCGACGTCCGCGCACGCACCGCCCACCGCCCGCAGGCGCGCGGCGCACCCCCACGACCCGCACGGGCCGCCGCCGGCGTAGGGCGGACATCCGATGTCGCGCGCGGGCCACGAGGTACCGGCCGTCGCCCCGGCCGTCAACGCGGAGATTTCGTCGCCGGGTTCCGGTCGCCGGGCCAGACCGGTTCCGGACGGGGCCACCAGTTGGGCGCCGCAGGCACCGCGCACGTGGATCCCACCGCCGCATGTCGCGGTTCCTGGCTCACCCCTTGGCTCGACCCGCCCCCGCGACCGCAGCGACAACCTCACCCCACCCCACCGACCTGGCCCCACGCGCCCCGGCGCCGCGGGCCGCTGCACCCCTCCCCAAGGAGACCCCGATGACAACCTCCCGATCCGCCGCCCCGGCCCCGGGAGCCGTCCGATGAGAGTCCTGCTGATCGGAGCCAACGGCTACCTCGGCCGCTTCGTCGCCGACCGCCTCCTCGCCGACCCGGCCGTCCAGCTCACCGCCCTCGGCCGTGGCGACGACGCCGACGTCCGCTTCGACCTCGCCTCGGGCAGCCCCGGTGCCCTCACCCGCTTCCTCGACGCGGTCCACCCCGGCGTGGTCATCAACTGCGCGGGCACCACAAGGGGCGGCGCGCGGGAACTCACCCGCCACAACACCGTCGCCGTGGCCACCGTCTGCGAGGCGCTGCGCCGCAGCGGCTGCGGCGCCCGCCTGGTCCAGATCGGCTGCGCGGCCGAGTACGGCCCGAGCCAGCCCGGCTCCTCCACCGCCGAGGACGCCGTGCCCCGCCCCGGCGGCCCCTACGGCGTCAGCAAACTCGCCGCCACCGAACTCGTCCTCGGCTCCGGCCTGGACGCGGTCGTCCTGCGGGTCTTCTCCCCGGCCGGTCCCGGCACCCCCGCCGGTTCCCCACTCGGCCGCCTCGCCGAGGCCATGCGACGCGCCATGCAGACCGGCGACGGCGAACTCAAGCTCGGCGGCCTCGGCGCCCAGCGCGACTTCATCGACGTCCGCGACGTGGCCCGCGCCGTGCACGCCGCCTCGCTCTCCGCCGCGCAGGGCGTCATCAACATCGGCTCCGGCCGTGCCGTCCGGCTCCGCGACGCCGCCGCGGTCCTCGCCCGCGTCGCCGGCTACGGCGGCGCCCTGCACGAACTCGACGGCCCGCCCGGCGCCCTGCGCCCCTCGATCGGCCACCCCCGCTCGGAAACCCTGGCGCACCCCCGGTCCGCCGACGCCCTGGTCCACCGCACCGACCCCGACCACGCGCTGCACGCCGCCCCCGGGTCCCACCAGTCGCACAGCGCCCACCCGTTGCAGGCCTCCCATGCCTCGGCGCACACCGGCCCCGCCGCGTACCCCTACCCGGACGGCTGCGGCAGCTGGCAGCAGGCCGACGTCCGCACGGCCCGCGACCGCCTCGGCTGGCGTCCCCGCATCAATCTCGAGGAGTCCCTCGCCGACATCTGGATGGAGGCGGCATGCCGTATCTGACCTGGAAGAAGGCGAGAACCGCCGACACCGGCCTGCACACCGGCTTAGGTGTCCCCGGCCCCGCCCACCCCCTGCTCGCCGTCACCGAATGGGCCGAACTCACCCGCCACGGCACCGCCCTGCACTGGGTCGTCCTGAACGTCGCGGACGGCCCCGGCGCGCTCCCCGACCCGCACTGCCTGGAGGCGGCCGGCCGGCTGCGCAACGCGGGCGTGCGTGTCCTCGGCCGTCTCGACGCCCGGTACGGCGCCCGCGGCTTCGGCGAGACGATCGCCGATGCCCGTCGCTATGCCGACTGGTACCAGGTCGACGGCTTCCTGCTGGACCGCTGCCCGGCCGACCGCGAGTCCCTCCCCGAGGTCGGGCGCATCACGGCCACCCTGCGTGCCCTGCGTGACGGGGCCCATATCGTCCTCGGCCATGGCACGCACCCCTGTCCCGGGTACGCCGAGTGCGCCGAACAGCTGGTCACCTTCCGCGGCTCCTGGAGCGACTACCGCTGGTCGCAGGCGGCGGAGTGGACGGCCGAGCACGGGCCCGAGCGCTTCTGCCACCTCGTGCACGGGGTGCCCCGCGGCCATCTCGACGAGGCGATGCGCATCGCACGCTGGCAGGGCGCCGGAACCATCTACCTCACCGACCGCACCGATCGCGGCGGGCGCATGGATCCCTGGGAGACGATGCCCGGCTACTGGGACGAAATCGTCTCGCGTGTCGGAACAGGTGTCTCGGAATGAAAAAGGCCGTGGCAGTGTTACGCGAAGAACATCCGTAGTGATAGACCGACCAACGGAGTCCCCGTGTCGCTGCCACCCCTGGTCGAGCCGGCCCCCGAGCTCACCGTAGACGAGGTCCGCAGGTACTCCCGCCACCTGATCATCCCCGACGTCGGGATGGACGGGCAGAAGCGGCTGAAGAACGCCAAGGTGCTGTGTGTCGGCGCCGGCGGCCTGGGCTCGCCGGCCCTGATGTACCTGGCCGCGGCGGGCGTCGGCACCCTTGGCATCGTGGAGTTCGACGAGGTCGACGAGTCCAACCTGCAGCGTCAGATCATCCACAGCCAGGCGGACATCGGCCGCTCCAAGGCCGAGTCGGCCCGCGACAGCGTGCTCGGCATCAACCCGTACGTGAACGTCGTCCTGCACGAGGAGCGGCTCGAGGCCGACAACGTGATGGACATCTTCAGCCAGTACGACCTGATCGTCGACGGCACGGACAACTTCGCGACCCGCTACCTGGTCAACGACGCCTGCGTGCTGCTGAACAAGCCGTACGTCTGGGGCTCGATCTACCGCTTCGACGGTCAGGCCTCCGTGTTCTGGTCCGAGCACGGTCCCTGCTACCGCTGCCTCTACCCGGAGCCCCCGCCGCCCGGCATGGTCCCCTCCTGCGCCGAGGGCGGCGTGCTGGGCGTGCTGTGCGCGTCCATCGGCTCCATCCAGGTCACCGAGGCCATCAAGGTCCTCACGGGCACTGGCGAGCCGCTGGTCGGCCGCCTGATGATCTACGACGCCCTGGAGATGCAGTACCGCCAGGTCAAGGTCCGCAAGGACCCCGACTGCGCGGTCTGCGGCGAGAACCCCACCGTCACCGAGCTCATCGACTACGAGGCCTTCTGCGGCGTCGTGTCCGAGGAGGCCCAGGCGGCGGCCGCCGACTCGACGATCACTCCCAAGCAGCTCAAGGAGTGGATCGACGACGGCGAGAACATCGAGATCATCGACGTCCGCGAGATCAACGAGTACGAGATCGTCTCGATCCCGGGCGCCAAGCTGATCCCGAAGAACGAGTTCCTCATGGGCACCGCCCTGGAGACCCTCCCGCAGGACAAGAAGATCGTCCTGCACTGCAAGACGGGTGTCCGCAGTGCGGAAGTCCTCGCGGTCCTGAAGTCCGCCGGCTTCTCCGACGCCGTCCACGTCGGCGGCGGCGTCATCGGCTGGGTCAACCAGATCGAACCGGACAAGCCGGTCTACTGATCCGGTCCGGCATTCCGTCCCGTGGGGGCTTCGTGTACCACCGGTACGCGACGCCCCCACTGGTGTCATGAGCAGACCTTGCCGTCCTTCGGCAGTGTGCCCGTCATGGCGTATGCGTTGATCGTGGAGTCGACGCAGTCGCTTCCGCTGCCGTAGGCGCCGTGACCCTCGCCCTTCCAGGTGAGCATCACGCCGACACCCTCGCCCAGTTCGTCCGCCATTCTGCGGGCGCCCTCGTACGGTGTCGCCGGGTCGCCCGTGTTGCCGACCACGAGGATCGGCGCCGCGCCCGGGGCGCTCACCTCCGGGGTGTCGAACTGCCCGGCGACCGGCCACTCGTGGCACCAACCCGCCGTGTCCCAGCCGAGGAACGGACCGAACACCGGCGAGATCCTCTCGAACTCCGGCAGCAGCTTCCTCGCCTCCGCGGGCGTGGGCCGCTGCTTGTCGTCGAGGCACGATATGACCCGCTGCGAGTGGGTCGTCGTGGTGTAACGGCCCGCCTCGTCACGCTCGTTGTAACTGTCGGCCAGTGCCAGCAGCGCGGATCCGTCGCCCCCCTCGGCGGACTCCAGGGCCATGGTGAGCGTGGGCCAGCTCGACTTGCTGTACAGCGGCAGGACGATGCCGGTGAACGCGAGCGACTGCGCCAGCTTCCGGTCGCTCGACGTCGCCAGCGGCTCCGCGTCGATCCGCTTCAGCAGGTCCGCGATCTTCCGCGAGCCCTGCTTCGGGTCCTGGCCCGTCGACTTGAGGTAGTCGTCGAGTGCGCGCTGGAAGCCCAGCGTCTGGTTCTTGGCGTGGCCGACCGCGTCGGCGCTCGGGTCCACGACCGCGTCCAGGACCAGCCGTCCCACGTTCTTCGGGAAGAGATGGGCGTAGACACCGCCGAGTTCGGTGCCGTACGAGATGCCGAAGTAGTGCGTCTTCGCGTCGCCGAGGACATGCCTCATCAGATCCATGTCGCGAGCGGTGTCCGCGGTCGAGACATGTGCCAGCAGCTGTCCCGTGGACGCCTCGCAGCCCTTGCCGAAGTCGGCGGCGTCCTCGAAGTACGCCGTCTCCTCGGCCGGTGTGTCCGGGCTGACGTCCACCGCCTCCGCGGCCTGTATCTCCTTGTCGCTGCGACAGCGGATGCCCTCGCTGGCACCCACTCCGCGCGGATCCCAGCTCACGAGGTCGTACCGCTCGTGCAGCTTCGCCGCGGTGGACGCGTACGCCGGGAGGGTCGCGACGCCCGAGCTGCCGGGGCCGCCGAAGTTGAAGAGCAGCGAGCCGATGCGGTCGTCGCCGCGCGCCTCGGAGCGGACCAGGGCCAGATCGATCGTCCCGCCGTCCGGCTTCGCCCAGTCCAGCGGGACCTTCAACGTCGCGCACCGCCACTCGTCTCCGGGCGCGGGGGCGGCGTCGGTGGACTCGCAGTCGCCCCAGTCCAGCTTCTGGTTCGCGAGCGAGGAGGGCAGTTTCGAGGCGGATCCGCCGGAGGGGTCGGCCGGCGGTGGGGCGGACGTCCCCTTGCCGTCGTCGGACGAGTCGTCCGGCGAGCCCCCGCAACCTGCCGCCAACAGCCCGGCGGCGACGGCCAACGCCGTCCACCGTACGAAGCGTGCCATGACCACGATCCCCCCTGTCACGCCGCCCGCGCTCCGTCGCGAACGGCTGTCCCGCCATGGTAGGCGGAGCAGACCGCACCCGTAGACGCCTGTGGATAACCTTGTGACCTGGGGGTTCGTGGGTCAGGAGCAGACGGTCCCGCTGTCCGGCACCTTCCCGTCCAGGAGGTAGCCGTCCACCGCCCGCTTCACGCACTTGCTCTCGCTGTCGTACGCGCCGTGCCCCTGCCCCTTGTAGGTCAGCTCCACGCCGACCCCCTTGCCCAGCGCCTGCACCATCCTGCGCGCACCCTCGTACGGCGTGGCCGGGTCGCCGGTGTTGCCGATCACGAGGATCTTCGCCGAGCCCGGAGCGCTCACGTCCGGATGGTCGGCGGCGCCGGCCACCGCCCAGTCGGTGCAGCTCATCATCGACCAGGCGAGGAAGTCGCCGAACACCGGTGAGGCGGCCCGGAACTCGCCCAGCTTCCCCTGCACGTACTCGGTGGTGTAACGGGGCTTGTCGTCGGCGCAGTTGATGGAGACGTTGGCCGCGGTGAGATTGCTGTACTCGCCGTTCTGGTTACGGCCGTTCAAGGAGTCCGACAGCATCATCAGGATCTGCCCCTCCCCGTCGTAGGCCTGCTCCAGGCCCTCGGTGAGGTACTCCCAGAAGTCCTGCGAGTACAGGGCCTGCGCGATGCCGCTGGTGGCGGCCGTCTCGGTCAGCTCACGGGGGAAGATGCCGGGGATCGGCTTGCTGTCCAGGTCCTTGAGCAGCTTGGCGATGCGGTCCTTGACGTCCTGCGCGCTGTCCCCGACCGGGCAGTCCTCCTCCTGGGACACGCAGTGCTGCGCGTAGTTGTCGAGGGCCAGCTGGAAGCCCTTGGCCTGTCCGAGCGAGCCCTGTTCGGAGTTCTGCGTGGGGTCGACCACGGCGTCGAACACCGCCCGGCCGACGTGCTGGGGGAACAGGTGCGCGTAGACGCCGCCCAGTTCGGTGCCGTAGGAGATGCCGAAGTAGTGGAGCTTGTCGTCGCCGAGCACCTGGCGCATCAGGTCCATGTCCCGGGCCGCGTCGGTGGTCCGCACCTGCGGCAGCATCTTCTTGGAGTTCTTCTCGCAGGCGGCGTTGAACTGTCGGACGTTGTCGACGTACTCGGTGCGCTCGGCGGCGTCGTCCGGGGTGGCGTCCTGCTGGAAGTAGACGTCGAGCTGCTGGTCGTTCTCGCACCACACCCCGGCGCTGCGGCCGACCCCACGGGGGTCGAAGCTCACCAGGTCGTAGCGGGTACGCAGCGTCGTGTAGTCCTCGGCGAACGCGGGCAGCGTCGTGACGCCGGAGCCGCCCGGCCCACCGAAGTTGAAGATCAGCGAGCCGATGCGCTTGTCCGCGGGGCCGCTCGTTCTCGCCCGGATCAGCTCGATGCCGATGGTGTCGCCCTGGGGGTCGTTCCAGTCGAGCGGTGCCTGCATGATCGCGCACTGCCACTCGCCGCCGTTCGGCAGCGGAGACGGGGCGTCACCGCCACCCTGAGCCTGGTCGGGTGCCGGACAGTCCTTCCAGCTCAGCTTCTGGGCCGTCAGATCCTGGTCCTGGGAGTCGTTGCCGCACCCCGCCAGCGCGGTCGACAGCAGCACGGCGGAGGCGGTCAGGGCAGCGGCGCGCAGCCGGGAAGGTTTCGGCATGCATCCATCCTGCGCCCGCGAAGGCCACGGCGCTCGCCGTGCGCGGGCCGTCCGAGGTACGGGCAAGGCGGGGCGGGCCCGTGCGACCTCGAGCGCCTCGGGTGGAGCGGCCGAGGGCACGCGCGCGTGCGCGTGATCGACGCGGCGCACCCACGGGTGTCCTTACAGCGCGCCCTTGCGCGTCAGATGGTTGAACGCCAGCCAGCCCGGCAGCACCGGCAGCCACAGCGTCAGCAGACGGAACAGCAGTACCGCGGGGGCGGCGACCTCGCTGGGCAGGCCGACGGCGATGAGGCCGACGGTCAGGGTCGCCTCGACGGCGCCCACACCGCCCGGCGTCGGGGCGGCTGAGCCGAGCGCGTTGCCCGCGAGGAAGACCACGGCCACGCCGGCGATGCTGATCGAGGTCGTCTCGTCGCCGAACGCGCGGATGGAGGCGTCCAGACACATCACGAAGCAGGCGGTGAGCAGCAGCATGCCGCCGATGCCGGTGACCAGCTTCTGCGGCCGCTGGAGCACGTCCAGCATGCGCGGCACGACGCCGGCGAACAGCGAGCGCACGCGCGTGGAGACGAACTTGCGCATGAACGGCACGGAGGTCACCACGAGCACCAGGACCGCCACCGTCAGCAGACCCGCGATGACCGTCCTGGACGGCGACAGTGAGGGCGTCTTCTCGGTACCGGTCAGATAGCCGAAGGCCAGCAGCATCAGGATGTGGCAGCCCAGCCCGAACAGCTGTGAGGCGCCGACGCTGGCCACGGCCAGCCCGGGCCGCACGCCCGAGCGCTGCAGGAAGCGCGTGTTCAGCGCGACACCACCCACCGCCGGGGGCGCCACGATCTTCACGAAGGACCCGGCGACCTGGGCCGCCACGGTCCGCACGAACGGCACCCGCTCGGGCACGAAGCCCAGCAGGGCCATCGCGGCGGCCACATAGCTCAGCGCCGAGAACAGGACGGCCGCGATGACCCAACCCCATTCGGCGTTGGCGATCAGCGGCCCGAACTCGATGTGCGTGAGCTGGGTGAGCAGGAAGTACGCGCCGATCGCGCCGGCGATGAGGCTCAGCAGCGTGCGGAGCCGCACCCGTTCCAGACGGGCCGGCTCGACGGGCGCCTGCGGCCGGATCCGCAGCACCTGGTGCCGGATCTGGGTGAGCAGGTCGTCCTCGCGTGCCTCGTCCAGGGCCTCGTCGATGGCACGCTTCTCGGCCCTGTTCTGCGCGCGTACGGCCTTCTTGTCGGGCTTTTCCAGTACGACCTCGGCGTCGTCCCCGGCCGCTTCCGGCCGGGCCTGCTTGGACTGCCGGGAAGCCTCCAGCACGGCCTCGCGTTCGCGTTCCGCCCGTTCCCTGGCCAGCCGTCGCAGCGTCGCGCGCGTGGAGCGGGTCAGGGCGATGGGCTGGAGCATGGGCAGACAGTCGGCCACCGCGTCGGGTCCGAGCACCTCGACGGCGGAGGCCACCGCGCGCTCCGCGCCGACCCGCAGGGCGAACGTCGTCATCAGCTGGGCGACGTCCATGCGCAGCAGGAGGTCGCCCGCCGCGATCTCGCCGCCGCGCAGGTCGGTGAGGATCACCGTGCCGGAACGATCCACCAGGATGGCGTCGCCCGCGAGCCTGCGGTGCGCGATGCGCCGCGACTGCAGTGCCCGCACCTGCTGCCAGGTGTGGCGCAGCAGCTCGTCGGTGATCTCCTCCTCGGGCAGCGAGTCCAGGGTGCGGCCGCCGCTGTGCTCGTAGACGAGCATCACGGCGTCGGGGCCGAGTTCGGAGGTGGCGATCAGCTTGGGCGCGTTGGCGCCGGCCGCGATCGCCGCGTAGGCGAGCAGGGCCTCCTGCTCCAGCGCCTGCCGCAGCGACTGCAGGCTGCGCCGGGTGGCGAAACCGCGCAGGGTCAGGTTGCGCCACACCCGGTAGAAGAAGCCCTGTGCCTGCTGCTCGCGGTCGACGACCGTGACGTCCAGGGGCGGGCCCTTCTCCAGGGTGACGAAGTAGCGCCGGCCGCGGTCGCCGGCGTCGGCGGCGTCCGGGGTGTCCTCGCGGGACGCGCTCACCGGGTGGAAGCCGACCGTCCGCAGGCCCGCCATCAGCGTCCGGCCCGTCGGGCGGACGTTGGGGGAGCCGACGGCGTACAGCGTGCCGTAGGCCACCGTCCAGCCGATCAGCACCGTGAGGATGATCGAGAACGGCGTGGTGTACCCGGTGACGAGCATCGAGAAGGCGTCCAGGAGCAGCACGATCCACAGCACCGCGCGCCAGCGGGGTCTGCGGGACATGCCGACGGCCGTCATGTACGCGATGACCGGGGCCAGATAGCCGTGCACCGGGTCGGTCAGGGCGTGGATGTCGCCGGGGGAGGGCTGGGTGAGCGCGTCCTGGATCGAGTCGGGCGCCGCGCGGGCGACCCACAGGTCGGTGGCGAGGGTGACGCCGTGTGCGAGGACCGCCGCGAGCACGCCGTCGGCGATGCGCAGTCCGTCGCGCTTGATCAGCCGCTCGATCGCGAACGCCACCGGCACCAGCAGGATCGCGATGCTGGACGCCAGTCCCGCGATCTTGATGAGCAGGTCGGGCGCCTGTCCGGTGCCCTTGTTGATGTCCTGTTCGAGTCCCGAGGTGGTGCCGTGCGCGAAGGCGGCGACGGCGAGCAGCACGCCGACGGCGAGCAGGCCCACCAGGAGCCGCATCAGGTCGGAGGGACGGTGCACGCGCGCGGGCAGGAGCGGCTCGTCGCCCTCGACCTCGTCCGTGTGCGGGTCGCCGGAGTCGTCGCCGATGCCCCGGCCGGACGCACCGTCGGCGTTCCCGGAGGTGCCTCGCCGGGCCGGCTCGTCGTCCCCCTTCACGTCCGCGTCGTCCGTCCCCTTCACGAGCGTGTCGTCCGCGTCCGCGGCGTCCGGGCGCGACGCGGCATCAGGGGTGCTCTCCGCGTCCTTGGCGTGCACACCCTGCTGCTTCATCGTCTCTTCTTGGTCTCTTATCACCGGTCACCGCCCGCACGATGGTGGCATGCCCCACCGACACACGGGGGCATCAGGGTGCAAATGCGGGGGCGCACAGTCTGCCCGAAGCTCTGCCCCGGGGCGAGGGTTACGCACAGTGGCCAGCGCGTCGCGTTGTCGGAGGCGTGCGGCAGGATGGGGCGAATGAGCGAGGACAGCCTTCCTGAGGACGCCCGCCCGGAGTACGCGCAGGACCTGCCGGAGTACGCCGAGCGGGTCCTGGAGGTCGCCGATCTGATTCCGGAGGGGCGGGTCATGACGTACGGGGACGTCGCCGAGTGGCTGGAGGAGGGCGGCCCCCGGCAGGTCGGCCGGGTGATGGCCCTCTACGGGGGTGCCGTTCCGTGGTGGCGCGTCGTCCGGGCCGACGGTGTCCTGCTCCCGGGGCACGAACTGGAGGCGCTCGGGTACTACCGCGCCGAGGGCACGCCCCTGAAGGAGGCGGCCCGGGCGGCCGAGGGTCACCTGCCGCGCGTCGACATGAGACGCGCGCGGTGGGACGGCGGCGAACGCGCGGGGGCTCACACCTGACAGCTTCCGCCATCGAAGGCGTCGGCGGGAGGCCTCTGATCCGTACGGGGGAAACGGGTCACATCCGTGGCATGACGTACGTTCGTGGTGCAAGGGACACGCGGGTCGTGTGAGCCGTGTGGGAATAAGCGGAAGCCCGGCTTCCGTCCGGCCCGTCGGCGTAGCGTCGGCTGCACGTGTCCCCCTCATCCCGCGGCCACCGCCGTCCACGCGCGGCGGTCGCCCACCCAGTACAACCCCCAGGACCGGCGAACCACGTGAGCTCCTCCTCCACCACCAGGCGTCTGCCGCACCAGCCGGTGCGGCAGGGGAGCCGTGGCGCTTACCGGCTGGTACGCACCCCGCCGGCCCGTTCGGATCCCCCTCGTCTGGACGCGGCGCAGCGCGCGGTGGTTGACCACGGGGCCGGTCCGATGCTCGTCCTCGCCGGCCCCGGGACGGGCAAGACGACCACCCTGGTGGAGTCCGTCGCGGCCCGCGTCGCGCGGGGCGTCGACCCGGAGCGGATCCTGGTGCTGACGTTCAGCCGCAAGGCCGCCGTCGACCTGCGCGACCGCATGGCGCTGCGCATAGGGGCGGCGCGCGCGCCTCGGGCGACGACCTTCCACTCGTACTGCTACGCCCTGGTCCGCGCCCACCAGGAAAGCGACCTGTTCGTCGAACCGCTGCGGCTGCTGTCCGGACCCGAACAGGACGTCGCGGTCCGGGAGCTCCTCGCGGGCCAGCCCGGTCTGGAGCGGCTCGGCCTCGCGCACGTGCGCTGGCCGGACGAGCTGCGCGCCTGCCTGACCACGCGGGGCTTCGCCGACGAGGTCCGCGCGGTGCTCGCCCGCAGCCGCGAACTCGGCCTGGGCCCCCAGGCCCTGGACGCCTTCGCCCGGCGCATCGGCCGCCCCGACTGGGGGGCGGCGGCCGCGTTCCTCGCCGAGTACCTCGACGTCCTCGACCTGCAGGGCGTCCTCGACTACGCCGAACTGGTGCACCGCGCGGTGCTCCTCGCCCGCCGCCCCGAGGTCGCGGCGGGGCTCGCCGCCCGCTACGACGCCGTGTTCGTGGACGAGTACCAGGACACCGACCCCGCCCAGGTGCGGCTGCTGCACGCCCTGGCCGGCGAGGGCCGCACCCTGGTCGCCTTCGGCGACCCCGACCAGTCGATCTACGCCTTCCGCGGCGCGGACGTGAACGGCATCCTCGACTTCCCGGGCGCCTTCCCGCGCGCGGACGGCCGCCCGGCTCCCGTCGAGGTCCTGCGCACCTCACGCCGCTCCTTCGGCGCGCTGCTGACCGCGACCCGGCTGCTGACCCAGCGCATGCCGCTCACCCGGCTCCCGGCCGAGAAGGTCCGCGCCCACCGCGAACTGACCCCTCTGAGGGACGGCGGCCGCGTCGAGGTCTACACCTACCCGACGGCCGGCACCGAGCTGGACAACGTCGCCGACATCCTGCGCCGCGCACACCTGGAGGACGGCGTCCCGTGGGGCGAGATGGCGGTCCTGGTGCGCGCCGGATCCCGCACGATCCCGACGGTGCGCCGTGCCCTCACGGCCGCCGGCGTCCCCCTGGACATCGACGGCGACGACATGCCGCTGCGCCACGAGCCGGCGGTCGCACCCCTGCTGACGGCGCTGCGTGCGGTGGCCACGGCGGAGGCGGGACCACGGCTCCAGGAGGGGACCGAGGGGGCGGTGGGGCCCGATTCCCCGCCCGTGCCGGAGGAATCCCCGCCCGTGCCGGAGGATTCCTCGCCCGTGCCGGAGGAATCCCTGCCCGTGCCGGAGGATTCCTCGCCCGTGCCGGAGGATTCTGCGCCCGTCCCGCAGGCGCAGGCGTGCTGGCTCGACACCGAGACCGCGCTCACCCTGCTCGCCTCGCCCCTCGCCGGCATGGACGCCGCGGACCTGCGCCGGCTCGGGCGGGCCCTGCGCGACGAGGAACGGACCGCGGGCAACGCCGTGCCGCCGCCGTCGGACGACCTGCTCGCGCGGGCGCTCGCCGAACCCGAGCGGCTGGTGGCGCACGACCCGGCGTACGCGCGCGGTGCCCAGCGCCTGGGCGCGTTGCTGCAGAAGGCGCGCGCACGGCTCGCGGGCGGCGGCACGGCCGAGGAGGCACTGTGGGACCTGTGGGAGGGCACACCGTGGCCCACCCGACTGGAGCGGGCCACCCGCAGAGGCGGCGCGGCCGGACGCAACGCCGACCGCGATCTGGACGCCGTGTGCGCGCTGTTCGCGACCGCGGCCCGCGCCGAGGAGCGCACCGGCGGCCGAGGCGCACTGAACTTCCTCGAAGAGCTGCAGGCCGAGGACATCGCCGCCGACACCCTCGCGGGCCGCGCCGTACGGCCCGACGCCGTACGCCTGATGACCGCGCACCGCGCCAAGGGACTGCAGTGGCGCCTCGTCGTGGTGGCGGGGGTCCAGGAGGGCCTGTGGCCGGACCTGCGCCGCCGCGGCTCCCTGCTGGAGGCCGACCGCATCGGCCGCGACGGACTCGCCGAACCCCTCACCCCCGGCGCCCTCCTCGCCGAGGAGCGCCGCCTGTTCTACGTCGCCGCCACGCGCGCGCGTGAACGTCTCGTCGTCACGGCGGTGAAGGCCCCCGCGGACGACGGTGACCAGCCCTCCCGCTTCCTGACGGAGCTCGGCGTCGAACCCAGGGACGTCACCGGCCGCCCCCGCCGCCCGCTGTCCGTGGCCGCGCTCGTCGCCGAACTGCGCGCCACCACCGTCGACCCGCGCGCGTCCGACGCGCTCAGGGAGGCCGCCGCGCGCCGGCTGGCCCGGCTCGCCGCCCTCGCCGACGAGGAAGGGCGCCCGCTGGTCCCGTCCGCGCATCCGTACCGCTGGTGGGGCATGTTCGAGCCCACCGAGTCCAAGGTGCCGCTGCGCGACCGCGACCAGCCCGTCGTGCTGTCGGGCAGCGCGTTGGACCAGCTCGCCAACACCTGCGCCCTGCAATGGTTCCTCGGCCGTGAGGTGAAGGCCGACGCGCCCGCCACCGCCGCGCAGGGTTTCGGCAACGTGGTGCACGTCCTCGCCGACGAGGTCGCCTCCGGACGTACCCCGGCCGACCTCGACGTGCTCATGGAGCGGCTCGACTCGGTGTGGAACGCGCTCGCCTTCGACGCCCCGTGGAAGTCGGTGCAGGAGAAGCAGCACGCGCGCGTGGCGCTCGAACGCTTCCTCCAGTGGCACGTGATGGACCGCACCGGCCGCACGGCGGTGGCCAGCGAGCACGACTTCGACGTGACGCTCGGAGCGGGCGACTACGAGGTGCGCATCCGGGGCTCCATGGACCGCGTCGAGGCGGACGGCGAAGGACGCGCCTACGTCGTCGACTTCAAGACCGGCAAGCAGGCGCCCACCTCCAAGGAGGTGGCGCGCCATCCGCAGCTGGCCGTCTATCAGCTGGCGGTGCGCGAGGGCGCCGTGGACGAGGCGTTCGACGGCATGCGCCCGGAGCCGGGCGGCGCCGAACTCGTGCAGCTGCGTCAGGGTGCCGCCCGGCGCGACGGCGGCGAGACCCTGCCCAAGGTGCAGGCCCAGGAGCCCCTGGAGGGGGAGTGGGTCGGTGAGCTGCTGGCGACGGCGGCCGGGAAGGTGCTCGACGAGCGGTTCTCACCGACGACCGGCCAGCACTGCGCGCACTGCGCGTTCCGGGCGTCGTGCAGCGCCCGCCCCGAAGGACGCCACGTGGTCGAGTGACCTAGGGCACGATGCCTGCTGACCTGCGCTTCTCCCGTTCCGGCGGCCGATGTGGCAGCCACTGTCAGTGCCCGCCGTTAGCCTCTTTCGGGTGTCCGCACTTCTCACCGATCCCGAGCAGCTCAAGGAGCTCCTCGGGATTCCGTTCACCCCGGAGCAGACGGCCTGCATCATCGCGCCGCCCGCTCCGCAGGTGATCGTCGCCGGAGCCGGCTCCGGCAAGACGACGGTGATGGCGGCACGCGTGGTGTGGCTGGTCGGCACCGGCCAGGTCGCGCCGGAACAGGTGCTCGGCCTCACCTTCACCAACAAGGCCGCCGGTGAACTCGCCGAGCGGGTGCGCAAGGCGCTCGTGAAGGCCGGCGTCACCGACCCCGACGTCATCGACCCGGACAATCCGCCCGGCGAGCCGGTCATCTCGACCTACCACGCCTTCGCGGGCCGCCTGTTGACCGACCACGGCCTGCGCATCGGTCTCGAACCGACCTCCCGACTGCTCGCCGACGCCACCCGCTACCAGCTCGCCGCGCGCGTGCTGCGCGAGGCCCCGGGTCCCTACCCGGCGCTGACCCGCTCCTTCCCGGACCTCGTCAGCGACCTCCTCGCACTCGACTCCGAGCTCGCCGAACACCTCGTACGGCCCGAGGACCTGCGCGCGTGGGACGCCGAGCTGCTGCGCACGCTGGAGGGCGCCCGGCTCACCAACGCGGACCTGCGCAAGGTCCCCGACACCGCCGCCGCCCGCCGGGAGCTGGCCGAACTGGTCCTGCGCTACCGGACCGCCAAGCGCGAACGCGACCTGCTGGACTTCGGCGACCAGATCGCGCTGGCCGCACGGCTCGCCCGGCTCCCCGACGTCGGCCGCATCCTGCGTGACGAGTTCCGCGTGGTCCTGCTCGACGAGTACCAGGACACGTCCGTCGCCCAACGCGTCCTTCTGGCAGGCCTCTTCGGCGGCGGCACCGGCCACCCCGTGACCGCCGTCGGCGACCCCTGCCAGGCCATCTACGGCTGGCGCGGCGCCTCCGTCGCGAACCTCGACGACTTCCCCGAGCACTTCGCCCACCCGGACGGCACCACGGCCGAGCGCCAGGCGCTGAGCCAGAACCGCCGCAGCGGCGGCCGTCTTCTGGACCTCGCCAACGGCCTCGCCGAACCGCTGCGCGCCATGCACGCGGGCGTGGAGGCCCTGCGCCCGGCCCCAGGCGCCGAACGCGACGGCGTTGTCCGCTGCGCGCTGCTGCGCACGCACGCCGAGGAGATCGACTGGATCGCCGACTCCCTCGCCCACCTCGTGCGCACCGGCACGGAGCCGGGCGAGATCGCGGTCCTGTGCCGGACGGCGACCGACTTCGCAGAGATCCAGGGCGCGCTCGTCGCCCGCGATGTCCCCGTGGAGGTCGTCGGCCTCTCCGGGCTGCTGCACCTGCCCGAGGTGGCGGACCTCGTCGCCGTCTGCGAGGTGCTCCAGGACCCGGGCGCCAACGCCTCGCTGGTCCGCCTCCTGACGGGCCCGCGCTGGCGCATCGGCCCACGCGACCTCGCCCTGCTCGGCCGGCGCGCCCGGCTGCTCGTGTCGCACGCGCGCGTGGCGGGGGACGACGACCCCGACCGCAGGCTCGCCGAAGCGGTCGAGGGGGTCGACCCGGCCGAGGTGATCTCGCTTGCCGACGCGCTCGACACGTTCCTGGAGAGCCCGATGGAGGGCGGCCGGGACGACGACGGGCTGCCGTTCTCGCCCGACGCACGCGTGCGCTTCGCCCGCCTCGCCGCCGAACTGCGCGACCTGCGCCGCTCCCTGGCCGACCCGCTCATGGACGTGCTGCACCGCGTCCTCGCCGTCACCGGCCTGGAGGTCGAGCTGTCGGCGTCCCCGCACGCCCTCGCCGCCCGCCGCCGCGAGACCCTGTCCAACTTTTTGGACGTCGCCGCCTCCTTCGCCGCCAACGAGAGCGAGGCGAGCCTGCTCGCCTTCCTCGGCTTCCTGCGCACGGCCGCCCAGTACGAGAAGGGCCTCGACAACGCGCTGCCGGGCGGCGAGAACACCGTCAAGGTGCTCACCGCGCACAAGTCGAAGGGCCTGGAGTGGGACGTCGTGGCCGTCCCCGGGCTCGTCACCGGGACGTTCCCCAGCGGCCAGGGCCGCGAGAAGTGGACCGCCCAGGCCAAGGTGCTCCCGCACGAACTGCGCGGCGACGCCGACACGCTGCCGGACCTGCGGGCGTGGGACGCGCGCGGCATGAAGGCCTTCCACGAGGCGATGAAGGACCACCAGTACACCGAGGAGCTCCGCCTCGGCTACGTCACCTTCACCCGGCCCCGCTCCCTGCTTCTCGGCTCCGGCCACTGGTGGGGCCCCACGCAGAAGAAGCCGCGCGGCCCCTCCGCCTTCCTGCTCGACCTCTCCGCACACTGCGCCGCCGGTCACGGCGAGATCGAGGCATGGGCGGACGAACCCGCCGAGGACGAGGAGAACCCCGCGCTCCAGGAGACGGCCGCCGACCAGCTGTGGCCGCTGCCCCTGGACGCCGCCGCCCAGGCCCGGCGCCGCACGGCCGCCGAGACGGTACTGGCCCACCTCGACGCCCTCGCCGCACACGACGACCACCGCGCCCCCGTGCACGACCCGGACGCGTACGACGACCCCGAGTGGCCGCCCCCGCCGGACGACGAGTTCCCCGACGGTATCCCGGACGACCCCGATGCCCCTCCCTATGGGGGGGACCCCTCCTTCGAGGACGACCTTCCCTTCGAGGGGGACGCCCCCCGGGACGAGCCGGGCGACTGGGACTCTTGGGACGCGGACGGGCCCGCCCGCCGACCGACCGTCCCGCACCAGGCGGCCCCCTCGGACACCGACCCCACCCGGGGCCCCCGCCCGCACCCGTCGCCCTCCGGGCCGGAGCCCCTCACTCCGGAGGAGTCCCGCGCCATCGCCTCCTGGGACCGCGACCTCGACGCCCTCACAGGTGAGCTGCTGCGCGCGCGGGAGTCCGTCACGGAGGTGCCGCTGCCGGCCTCGCTGACCGCCTCCCAGCTGCTGCGCCTGGCCGCCGACCCCGACGGCTTCGCGCAGGAACTGGTCCGGCCCATGCCGCGTCCGCCACAGCCCGCGGCACGCCGGGGCACCCGCTTCCACGCCTGGGTGGAGGCCCGCTTCGAAGAGCTGACGCTGCCCATGCTGGAGCCCGAGGAACTGCCGGGCGGCGACGCCGAGATCGCCGACGAACGCGATCTGGAGGCTCTCAAGGAGGCCTTCGAGCGCACCGCGTACGCCCACCGCACGCCCTACCGCGTCGAGGCGCCCTTCCAGCTGGCCATCGCCGGCCGTGTCGTACGGGGCCGCATCGACGCCGTCTACCGGGACAGGGACGGCGAGGGTACGACGTACGAGATCGTCGACTGGAAGACGGGGCGTGGCGGGTCCGCCGACGCCCTCCAGCTCGCCGTGTACCGGCTGGCCTGGGCCGAGCAGCAGGGCGTGCCCCTGGAGGCGGTCACGGCCGTGTTCGTGTACGTGCGGACCGGCGAGGTCGCGCGCCCGGACGACCTCCCCGACCGCTCCGCGCTGGAACGGCTGCTGCTGGACGAGCCGTACGGTGACGAACCGCACGAACAGGGTGTCAGCGCGGGCCGATAGGCTCGTGAGCATGAGCGAGACCCCGGACAGCGCCGTCCGCACGTACATCGACCGGCACCGCGCCGCCTTCCTCGACGATCTCGCCGAGTGGCTGCGCATCCCGTCGGTGTCCGCGCAGCCCGAGCACGCCTCCGACGTGCGGCGCAGCGCCGACTGGCTCGCGAGCAGGCTCAAGGAGGCCGGCTTCCCCACCACCGAGGTCTGGCAGACCCCGGGCGCCCCCGCCGTCTACGCCGAGTGGCCCTCGGACGACCCGCAGGCGCCGACGGTCCTCGTCTACGGCCACCACGACGTGCAGCCCGCCGCACGCGAGGACGGCTGGGACAGCGACCCCTTCGACCCGGTCGTGAGGGAGAACCGCCTCTACGCGCGCGGGGCGGCCGACGACAAGGGCCAGGTGTTCTTCCACACCCTCGGCGTCCGCGCCCACCTCGCCGCGACCGGCCGCACCACCCCCGCCGTCAGCCTGAAGCTGCTGATCGAGGGGGAGGAGGAGTCCGGTTCGCCGTACTTCCGGGCCCTCGTCGAGGAGCGCGCGGGGCGGCTCGCCGCGGACGCGGTGATCGTCTCCGACACCGGCATGTGGTCCGAGGACACCCCCACGGTGTGCACCGGCATGCGCGGCCTCGCCGAGTGCGAGATCCGGCTGTACGGCCCCGACCAGGACATTCATTCGGGCTCCTTCGGCGGCGCCGTGCCCAATCCGGCGACCGCCGTCGCCCGCCTGGTCGCCGCCCTGCACGACGAGCACGGCCGCGTGGCGGTCCCGGGCTTCTACGAGGGGGTCGTCGAGCTCACCGACCAGGAGCGCGCGCTCTTCGCCGAGCTGCCCTTCGACGAGGCCCGGTGGCTGCGCACGGCCAGGTCGCACGCCACCCAGGGCGAGGCCGGGTACACCACGCTGGAGCGCGTCTGGGCCCGTCCGACCGCCGAGGTGAACGGCATCGGCGGCGGCTACCAGGGCCCCGGGACCAAGACGATCATCCCGTCCTCGGCGATGGTCAAGCTCTCCTTCCGCCTGATCGCCGGGCAGGACCCGGACCACATCGAGCAGGTGGTCCGCGCCTGGGCCGCCGACCAGGTGCCCGCCGGTGTCCGGTACGAGATCGCCTTCTCCTCGGCCACCCGTCCTTGCCTGACACCGCTCGACCACCCCGCGCTGCAGTCCGTCGTACGTGCCATGGGCCGCGCCTTCGGCCTGCCGGTACGCCACACCCGCGAGGGCGGCTCCGGACCCGCCGCCGACCTCCAGGAAGTCCTTGGCGCACCCGTTCTCTTCCTGGGGATCTCCGTCCCCTCCGACGGCTGGCACGCCCCGAACGAGAAGGTCGAGCTGGACCTGCTCCTCAAGGGCGTCGAGGCCACCGCGTACCTCTGGGACGATCTCGCCCGGCACTGGCGCCGCGCGCCCTGACCGCCACGGCCGAGAGGGCGTCCCGCGCGCGGCACACTGGAAGGGCCGCCCGCGTCTCGGTGCCCCGCCGGACCCGGTCGCCTCCCGCCGCACATCCCGCTGAACCGCCGCCGAACCATCCGTTCCACCGGGGGAGTTGGAAGCACCTGTGACCACCTGGACCGACCACACCGCCGACCGACCCATCTCGCTCACCGCCCCGAGCGGCATCGACCGTGCCGCGCACCACCGGCTCGACGAGGCCTGGCTGGCGGCGGCGTGGAGCCACCCCACGACCCGCTGCTTCGTGGTCTCCGGCGGCCAGGTCCTCATCGACGAGACGTCCGACGGACGCACCGAACTCGTCATGGGCCCGTCCTTCGAAGCCCCGCTCACCGAGGCACACCGCTACTTCCTGGGTATCGACGAGGACGGCGTCAGCTACTTCGCGCTCCAGAAGGACGCGCTGCCCGGCCGCATGGACCAGTCCGCGCGCCCTGCGGGCCTGCGGGAGGCCGGCCTGCTGCTGTCGCCGCGGGACGCGGGCCTGATGGTGCACGCGGTGGGCCTGGAGAACTGGCAGCGCACCCACCGCTTCTGCTCCCGCTGCGGCGAGCGCACGGTCATCGCTGCCGCCGGGCACATCCGCCGCTGCCCCGCCTGCGGTGCCGAGCACTACCCGCGCACCGACCCCGCCGTGATCATGGCCGTCACCGACGAGGAGGACCGCATCCTGCTCGGCCGCCAGGTCCACTGGCCCGAAGGGCGCTTCTCCACGCTGGCCGGGTTCGTCGAGCCCGGCGAGTCCATCGAGCAGTCGGTACGCCGTGAGGTCCGCGAGGAGGCCGGCATCACCGTCGGGCAGGTCGAGTACGTGGCGAGCCAGCCCTGGCCCTTCCCGTCCAGCCTGATGCTCGGCTTCATGGCCCGCGCCACCTCCACCGAGATCGACGTCGACGGCGACGAGATCAGCGAGGCCCGCTGGTTCTCCCGCGACGAACTGCGCGCCGCCTTCGACTCCGGCGAGGTGATGCCTCCGTACGGCATCTCGATCGCCGCCCGCCTGATCGAGCTCTGGTACGGCAAGCCCCTGCCGACCCGCAGCACGTTCTGAGGCCGCCCTCCAGGCCGAAAAAAAGGCCCTCGCCGGACACCGTCCGGCGAGGGCCCTCGGCAGGGTCAGGCGCTGAGCGCCTGCTTCACCTGAGCCAGGCTCGGGTTGGTCATGACGACCTCCGTGCCGCCCGCGAGGGGCACGATCCGCACGGTCGGAACCGTCTGGTTGCCACCGTTCGCCTTCTCCACGAACGCGGCGGAGTCCGGGTCCTGCTCGATGTTGATCTCGTTGTACGCGATGCCCTCACGGTCCAGCTGGCTCTTCAGCCGGCGGCAGTAGCCGCACCACGTGGTGCTGTACATCGTCACAGTGCCCGGCATGTCTCTCGCGCTCCTTCGGCGGGTCGGGGAAGTGCTAGCAGAGACGGAACGTACGCGATGTCGGCGCCATTCCCCGCTGCCCGCCGCCCCACGACGTGATCCCGGCCGCATTAGTACGACCGCGTGGCTCCGCCTGTGGACAACCGGCTCACCCGTCTCCGGCGACCTGGCAGCATGGCCGTGTGACAGCAGCAACGCACTCCACCCTCTTCCCGCAGGTTCCGGATTCGGCCGACGCGGTGCTCGACGGGCTCGATCCCGAGCAGCGCGAGGTCGCCACCGCGCTGCACGGACCGGTGTGCGTGCTGGCGGGCGCGGGCACCGGCAAGACCCGGGCGATCACCCACCGGATCGCCTACGGAGTGCGCGCCGGAATCCTCCAGCCCTCCAGCGTGCTCGCCGTCACCTTCACCAACCGCGCCGCCGGCGAGATGCGCGGGCGCCTGCGCCAGCTCGGCGCCGCCGGCGTCCAGGCCCGTACGTTCCACTCGGCGGCCCTGCGTCAGCTCCAGTACTTCTGGCCGAAAGCCGTCGGCGGTTCGATGCCCAGACTGGTCGACCGCAAGGTCCAGCTCGTCGCCGATGCGGCCGCCGCCTGCCGTATCCGCCTGGACAGGGGCGAGCTGCGCGACGTCACCGGCGAGATCGAATGGTCCAAGGTCACCCAGACCGTCCCGTCCGACTACGCGCTCGCGGCCGCGAAGGCCAGCCGCGAGACCCCCCGCGATCCCGCCGAGATCGCCCAGGTCTACACCGCCTACGAGGACCTCAAGCGCGACCGCGCGGTCATCGACTTCGAGGACGTCCTGCTGCTGACCGTCGCCGTCCTCCAGGACCGGCACGACATCGCCGACCAGGTACGTGCGCAGTACCAGCACTTCGTGGTCGACGAGTACCAGGACGTCAGCCCGCTCCAGCAGCGCCTGCTGGACCTCTGGCTCGGCGACCGGGACAACCTGTGCGTCGTCGGCGACGCCAGCCAGACGATCTACTCGTTCACGGGCGCAAGCCCCGACTACCTCCTCGACTTCCGCGCCCGCCACCCCGGAGCCACGGTCGTCAAGCTCGTCCGCGACTACCGCTCCACGCCCCAGGTCGTCCACCTCGCCAACGGACTGCTCGCCCAGGCCCACGGCCGCGCCGCCGACCACCGGCTGGAACTGGTCTCCCAGCGCCCCGCGGGACCCGAGCCCGTCCACACCGAGTACACCGACGAGCCCGACGAGGCCGAGGGCGCCGCCCGCCGCATCCGCGAACTCCTCGACTCCGGCGTCCCGGCCGGCGAGATCGCCGTCCTGTTCCGTACGAACGCCCAGTCCGAGACCTACGAGCAGGCGCTCGCCGACGCCGGCATCCCCTACCAGCTGCGGGGCGCCGAGCGGTTCTTCGACCGGCCCGAGGTGCGCAAGGCCGGCGTCGCCCTGCGCGGCGCCGCCCGCTTCGGCGGCAACGACTCCCTCCTCGACGAGGCCGTCGACCTGCCGTCCCAGGTGCGTGCCGTGCTCTCCGGAGAGGGCTGGACGACCACGCCCCCGGCCGGCTCCGGCGCCGTCAGAGAACGCTGGGAGTCGCTGGCCGCGCTCGTCGGCCTCGCCCAGGACTTCGCCGCGGCCCGGCCCGGCGCCACCCTCGCCGACCTCGTCGCGGAACTCGACGAGCGGGCGAACGCCCAGCACGCCCCGACCGTGCAGGGCGTCACCCTCGCCTCCCTGCACTCGGCCAAGGGACTGGAGTGGGACGTCGTCTTCCTGGTCGGAGTAGCCGAGGGCATGATGCCGATCACCTACGCGAAGACCGACGAACAGATCGAGGAGGAACGACGCCTCCTCTATGTCGGCGTCACCCGCGCCCGCTCGCACCTGTTCGTCTCGTGGGCGCTCGCCCGCTCACCCGGCGGCCGTCCGAGCCGCCGCCCGAGCCGCTTCCTCGACGGACTGCGCCCCGGCTCCGGCGCCGCTTCGGGCCGGGCCGGCACGGCAGGGGCCGGCGGCGTCGAGCGCGGCTACTCCAGTGGGGCGAACCGTGCGGGTGGTGTCGCCGTGCCGAGGCGGACGCAGCGTGCCCCCGCGCGCTGCCGGGTCTGCGGACGCACCCTCACCGACGCCGGTGAGATGAAGCTGATGCGCTGCGAGGACTGCCCCTCCGACATGGACGAGGGGCTCTACGAGCGGTTGCGCGACTGGCGTGCGGTGCAGGCCCGGCGCAGCGGTCAGCCCGCCTTCTGCGTCTTCACCGACAAGACCCTCGTGGCGATCGCCGAGACCGCTCCGGACGACGAGGGCGAGCTGGCACGGATCCCCGGCGTCGGGATGCGCAAGCTCAACCGCTACGGGGCCGATGTTCTGGCCATCTGCGCAGGCCAGGAGATCGAGGCGGGGGAGGACGGGGACTGATGCGAACTCGTCGAAAAAATAGTTTGCGCATGCCCCAGCAATCCCCATAGGTTCTTAGGCACGGGAACGGAGGCCTTCTCGGAGGCCCTGATTCCGTGTTCTACTTGCATATCCGCAGGACTGGTTGACCCCAGTCCCCCGAGACGCCGAGAGGAGGCGAGTCCAGTGATCAGCATCAAGAAGAGCTCCAGCAGCATCGTCAAAATGACCGATCGCTCGGTCGCTTCCCTGTGCATGCTCGGCATCTCCAACCCGGGCACCGGTCTGTCCGGCATTCGTGCCGTCCGTCCGGCGTCCTCCCTGTCTCTCGCGGGCCTTCCCGTCCGTGAGCGCAATGAGCGACCGACCAAGGCACTGGAAGCGGCAGTAGTGGCACAGGCGAAGGCCTATGCCCACACGGCGACCGGTGCCGGATTCCGGAAGCAGACGACGCAGCACCACCAGATGTGGGCCTTCCGTGGGCCAGAACCCTGGAGTGATCCAGCCTGATCGGCAATCAGGCCGGCGCCTTCAGGGCCGCGGAACCCCATCCGGGATCCGCGGCCCTTCTGTTTGTCCCGAACGGGACGACGGAGCGAAGGGGCCTCGGGACAAGAAAAGAACCCGGTACCAGCCGCCACCCGGTCCACCCCGACCGGAACGACCAGACGAGGAACTCGACACCGTGCAACTCGAAGCGCACGCCCCGTCCGTACCGCCTTCCGAAACGATCCCCCCGCCCGGCCTCACGGAGGACTCCACCTTGACCCCGCTCACTGCGCTCTCCGCGCTCGACGACGCCATCGAGAACCTCGGCGTACCCGTCCCGTGCCGTTCCTACGACCCGGAGGTCTTCTTCGCGGAGTCCCCGGCGGACGTCGAGTACGCCAAGTCCCTCTGCCGTACCTGCCCGCTGGTCGAGGCCTGCCTCGCCGGCGCCAAGGAGCGGCGTGAGCCCTGGGGCGTCTGGGGTGGCGAGCTGTTCGTCCAGGGTGTCGTCGTCGCCCGGAAGCGGCCGCGTGGCCGCCCGCGGAAGAACCCGGTCACGGCATGAACACCACAGGAACGATCGACCGCCCCCTCACGCACGACCCCCAGAAGCAGGCCCCGATGAAGCCGTCCACGAACGAGCCCACCGGCTCCGCGACATCAGACGTCACCACCACCGGCGCGAACGACTCGCGTCAGAACAGGACCCGAGAGATGCAACTCATCCCAGAAGCCCTGGCTCGTGCGCATATGCACGACCGCCTGCATGAGGCGCGGGAGCAGCGCCGGGCCATGAGCCTGGTCGCGGCGCGCCGCATGCAGCGCCGGGCCGAGCGCGCCTCGCGGCGCGCCCGCCGGGCGCTGGCCATGGCCGTCATGCAGTAACACCCACCTGAAGCGGTGCCTCCCCCCCCGTGCGGTTCGAGGAGGCGGATGCTTCGCCGCGGGGGCCGGACCGACCGAACGGTCCGGCCCCCGCGGTGCGTTGTATCCGAGGATCCGCCGGTCACGGGGATATCGTCGGTGAGATGACGAGTCTTTCCGGAGACAGTGACAGGGGCGGCTCCGCCCCGGAACCCCGCCCCGTCGTCTGCGCCCGCTGCGGCGCCCAGGCCCTTACGCCCCAGCCGACCTGGACGTGCTCCGTGGAGAACAGCACGCGGCAGTACTTCTGCGACGGGTGTTCCCGCCGGCACCTGCGGGCGATCGAGGGGCGGCTGGACTCGGCGTGGTGGTGAGCGCCGGCCCCTCGAAGCCCTGACCTCACGCCTCGACGGCGGCCGCGTCCCCCTCTTCCAGCTCCTCCTCCAGTTCCTCCTCCATGTTCTCTTCCAGGTCCTCCTCCAGAACGAAGCCGGGCAGCCACTGCTCCAGTTCTTCGCGCAGGCGGACCGTGGCGTTCAGCTGGCACAGGACGCCGATGGTGCTCAGGGTCACCCGGTGTATGAGGAGATAGGCAGGCGGGAGGTTGAGCTGCTTGCCCAGTTGATAGGCGGGGGAGCGGATGTCGGCCACGCGGGCCGCCTGACTGCGCATCCAGCCGCGGGTGAAGGTGAACTCGTCGACGCGGGCCGGCTCGATGATCGGCAGGAGGTAGTCGAGGACCGCGTCGGGGTCGAGCTCGATGGACTCCTTGACGAAGCCCTCGATGCGGAGCAGGTCGTACACGGCCTCCGCCTCGCCCTCCAGCGTCATGCGCAGGGAGTCGCCGATGGGGGTCGGCAGGCCGCCCTGGAGCCGGTCCACCGTGCCGAAGTCCAGCACCCCGAGGCGCCAGTCGTCCTCGCCCTGCGGACCGCCGGGCAGGAGGCGGAAGTTTCCGGGGTGCGGGTCGGCGTGCAGCAGGCCGGTGCGGGCGGGGCCGGAGAAGAGGAAGCGGGCGAGGAGCTGGCCGGCGCGGTCACGCTGCTCCTCGGTGCCGTCCGCGATGATCTCCGAGAGCGGGGTGCCCTCGATCCACTCGGTGATCAGGACCTGGTCGCACTGGTGGACCACGGCGGGCACCACGAAGTCCGGGTCGTCGGCGAACTCCTCGGCGTGCTCCTGCTGGGCCTGCGCCTCCAGCGCGTAGTCCAGCTCCTCGGAGACGCGGTCCTTCAGCTCGGCGATCAGCGGCTTGATGTCCATGCCGGGGATGAGCGGGCCCAGCAGGCGGGCGAAACGGCTCAGCTGGTTGAGGTCGGAGAGCAGGGCCTCGCCGGCCCCGGGGTACTGCACCTTGATCGCGACCTCGCGGCCGTCGTGCCACAGCCCGTGGTGCACCTGGCCGATCGAGGCCGCGGCGGACGGCATGTCCTCGAATTCCAGGAACAGCTCCCGCCAGTCCTCGCCGAGCTGTTCCGCGAGGACCTTGTGCACCGTGCGGGTCGGCATCGGCGGCGCCGCGTCCTGGAGCTTGGTCAGGGCCGCCCGGTAGGGCCCGGCGATCTCCTCGGGCAGCGCCGACTCGAAGACGGACAACGCCTGCCCGAACTTCATCGCGCCGCCCTTGAGCTCGCCGAGCACCTTGAAGAGCTGCTCCGCGGTGCGCTGCTGCAGTTCGCGGCCGACGAGATCGGCGGACTCGCCGACGATCCGCTTGCCCAGGCCCCAGGTCGCCCGCCCGGCGAAGCCGAGCGGCAGCGCGGCGAGCTTGGCGGTCCGGGTGACCGCCTTGCGGGGAAGATCAGACATGCGCCCTCCAAGTCACAGCCGGGCGCGCCGCGCCTGCCTGACGGCGTACCTCCGTTGACGACCGTTCCACCGCCATTGTCTCGTGTGCCTCCGCGTCCTCGGCGGCGCGTTCCGTGTCGGCTTTCTCCGTACCCCTCTTTGCCGCGCCGCACGGGCATGCCGGATGCGCCCATACGGGTCGCGCGTGCCATTGGAGGGCGGGGACGGAGATCTCCCACCGGGCTCCCGCGCAGGTGGGAGGGCGGCCGTCGAGGAAGGCGAGGGCATGCGCGGCGGTCAGGCCGGCGACCGTGGTGGCCAAGGTCACGTCGCACGGGCGGACCGAACGCTGCCGGCCCGAGTGCCACTGGGCGACCAGGCGGGGCCAGGTCGGGTCCCGGTCCGTCCGGCCCTCGTGCAGGCAGCGGGCGCAGCTGGTCTCGCCCGGAAGGACGAAGGGGCCGACGACGCCGGTGCCCTCGACGACCCCGGCGTACAGGTGGGGCGTACCGGAGGCGATCAAGGGTTCGGCCGTGTCCGGGGAGGGGGCGTGCACGGCGACGTCGTCGCGTGGGGTGAGGATCACCAGCGAGAAGCCCGGTTCGGCGGTCTCGGCCGGTGTCCGGTGGTCGCGGCGGGGAAGGCCGTCCGGGGCGGCCCGGCGGACCAGGCGGCGGGCGGCCTCGTCACGGCGCTCTCCCACGGACTCCGCGGGCAGCCCGCCCGGTGCCACGTCCCACGGCTCGACGGTGCCGCCGTCGCGCACGTCCACCTCGCCGATGCCGGCGCCCGCCAGCAGGGCGGCCACCGTGGCGCCGACCCGGCCGGCGCCGCGTACCTGCACGCGCAGGGTGCGGCGGGCGGCGAGGCGCTCCATCGCCTCGCCCGGCTCGGTGGTGGTCAGGGACAGCGTGGCCAGGTCGGGGCGGAGCCGGTCGAGGACGGCCTGCTTGCCGCGCAGGTCGTCGGCGGCGGGCCCGCCGCCCTTGGCGTCGTCGAGAAGCCCGGACCGGGCGAGCCGCCGGACCAGTTCGTCCACGTGGCCGTCGGGCAGGTCCATCCGGCGGCCCTCCTCGCGCAGGAGCGGCAGCCCGCGGGTGCCGTTGAGCAGGTCCAGGAAGGTGCCGGTCGCGATGTCCATCGGACCCAGCGTCATCGCGTGCGCCGGCGTCATGCCGAACTGCACGGTCTTCAGGTCGCGCCAGCCGCGTCGCAGCGCGGGTTTCACCATGGGATGCATGACAGGCCCCCGTAGCCAGGAAAGTCCCGGAATGTTGCTGTTCATCGGCGGGAGTGGCCTGGCTGGTCGGGCCCGGCCGGATCCTCGCCGACGAATGCCAGCATGCCCGGCCCCGGCCGACGGCGGCGAAAGTTATCCACAGGCAGTGGATTCTTGTCGTACAAATCAAACGCATGGCGGGCGATCGGAATCGAACCGTCCCGGACTCGGGACTTCCCCCGTGTGCAGCGGGTAACGTCGGGGCGTGTCCGCCGACCCACTGCATCGCTCCGGAACGCCGCAGCGCAGTACGACGAGCCCGCCGCCGGGCGGCTCGGGGGCGAGCGTGATCGAGGTGCGCCGCAGTAGCCGTCGCCGCCGGACGGTCTCCGCGTACCGCGAGGGCGATCGCACCGTCGTGCTCATCCCTGCCCGGATGTCCGAGGCCGAGGAGCAGCGCTGGGTGACCGTCATGCTCGACAAGCTGGCCGCCCAGGAGAGCAAGCGGGTGCTGGGCGACACCGAGCTCGCCGAGCGGGCCGAGCGGCTGTCCGCCCAGTACTTCGACGGCCGCGCGCGGCCGTCGACTGTGCGCTGGGTCACCAACCAGAACACGCGCTGGGGCTCGTGCACCCCCTCCGAGGGCAGCATCCGCCTCTCGCACCGTCTGCAGGGCATGCCCGAGTACGTCGTCGACTACGTGCTGGTCCATGAGCTGGCGCATCTGCTGGTGCCCGGGCACGGGCCCCGCTTCTGGCGGCTGCTGGAGGCCTATCCGCGCACGGAGCGGGCGCGGGGCTACCTCGAAGGGGTGGTCGCCGCGGACCGCTTGCCCCACCTGCCCACCGCGCGCGGGGAGTGATCCGCCCGCGCGGCTGAGGGGCATGTGCTGCGGGCATGTCCGGTAAAGAGGTTGTGTACCGGCTCTGTACCGACCTCGTCCGGTGTCCGAGTTTGCCGTTAGCCTGGCGCGACGCACCAGCACTTCGGGATGGGGGACGGTCGTTACGCATGGCCAGGGAATTCCAACGCGGCCACAAGGCCAGGATCAGTGACCTGACGGCGGGCACGGATCTGTACGTGGGGGTACAGATCTCGGGACCCGGACTGAGCTTCGACATCAGCTGCTTCGGTCTGGACGCAGACGAACGGCTCTCGGACGACCGGTACTTCGTCTTCTTCAACCAGCCCAAGTCCCCCGAGGAGTCCATCCAGCTCCTGGGCGCGCAGGCGGGCGACACGGAATCGTTCCGGGTCACGCTCGACCGGATTCCGTCGCAGATCCACAGGCTCTCGTTCACGGCGACCCTCGACGGCGCCGGGCAGATGTCGCAGATCGCCCCGGGCTACCTCCGCATCGTCGCGGGTGGCGAGGAGGTGGCACGGTACGCGTTCGACGGCTCGGAGTTCTCCACCGAGCGGGCCGTGATGCTGGGCGATTTCTACCTGAAGGACGTGTGGCGTTTCGCGGCCGTGGGGCAGGGCTTCGACGGCGGACTCGACGCGCTGCTGAAGAACTTCGGCGGCGAGGTGCTCGAAGAGGAGACGCCGGACGAGCCGCAGCCGCAGAGCGGTGGCGCCCCCGGTTTCGCCCCGCCGGCGCAGACCTCCGCGCCGCCCGCGTTCGGGGTCCCCTCCGGCCCGGCGGCCACGCCTCCCGCGCCGCAGCCCGCCGCCCAGGGGTTCCCGCCGCCCGCCGGCGCCACCCCGCCCCCGGCTCCCGCCCCCGCACCGGCGCCCCCGGTGCACACCGCGCCCACCGTCGTCGCGCCCATGACACCGCCCGGCGGAGCCACCGTTCCGCCGCCCGCGCCGGCACCCGCCCCGCCCTACGGCGGCCCGCCGCAGCCCCCGTACGGTCAGCCGCCCCAGCAGCAGCCTCCGTACCAGCCCGCACCGGGCCAGACGGCCCCGCTGCCCCCCGGCTACGGACAGCCGCCCGTCCCGCAGACCCCCACCCCGCCCCCGGGTTACGGTCAGCCGACGCCGCCCCCCGGACACGGCCATGCCCCCTACGGCGCCCCGCAGACCGCGCCCCAGGGCACCGCACAGGCCCCCGGGGTCGCCGGTGCGCTCCAGAAGTTCAGGGAGACGCCGACCGGGCAGCGCTGGACGCAGCAGAACAAGAAGCTCGTCCGTGTCGACCTCGGCATCGGCGGTCAGCCCGTGCTGGCCCGGCAGGGCAGCATGGTGCTGTACCAGGGCAAGGTCGACTTCAGCTACAAGGGCGCCGGGTTCAGCGGCCGGATCGTGGGCAACGCGACCGGCCAGGAGATGCAGCTGATGCGCTGCACGGGCCAGGGACAGGTGTTCCTCGCCGAGAACTCCACGATGCTGCACCCCATCGAACTCCAGGGCGACGGGATCTGCGTCTCCGCCGAGAACGTCCTCGCGTTCGACGAGAGCCTCCAGTACGAGGTGCGCCGCATCGAAGGGCACGGCATTCCCGGCGGCGCGCTGTTCACGATGCAGTTCACGGGCACCGGCACCATCGTCGTCAAGACGCACGGCACGCCCGTCGTGCTGCCCGTCACGCCCACGACGTTCGCCGACTGCAACGCCGTCGTCGCCTGGTCCGCCGCCGCCCAGGTGATCGTCTCCAGCCAGGTACGGATGCGCCGCAACGCCTACCCCGGGGACACCGGGGAGAGCGTGAACCTGCAGTTCCGGGCCGCGCCCGGGAACTTCGTCGTCGTCCAGCCGTACGAGATCTGAGGGAGAGCCCGTCATGAACCAGCCGCTCGCGGGCTACGCTCCCGCACCCGTCACCGCCCGCATGGACAACCACGGCAACCACATGCTGAAGGTCGCCATGCAGACCGGGCACGACCTCCTCGCCCGCGTGGGCTCGATGGTCGCCTACGAGGGCTTCATCCAGTACGAGCCCAACCCGCTGGCCGTGCGCCAGGTCGCCAAGGACTGGCTCACCGGCGAGGGCGCGCCGCTGATGAAGTGCTCCGGTGACGGACTGCTCTACCTCGCCGACTACGGCGCCAACGTCGTCGTGATCAACCTCAACGGCGACGGCATCTCCGTGAACGCCAGCAACCTGCTCGCCTTCGACGCCCACCTCACCTGGGGCGTCGAGCGGGTCAAAGGGCTCGCGAAGTTCGCGGGGCAGGGCCTGTGGAACACCAGGATCTCCGGGCAGGGCTGGGTCGCGCTGACCTCCCGGGGCAAGCCGATCGTCGTCGACTGCGGCGGCGGCGAGAACGAGACCTACGTCGATCCGGACGCACTGGTCGCTTGGTCCCCGAACCTGAAGGTGAAGGGCAAGCGCAGCTTCAAGGCGCAGTCCCTGATCGGCAGGGGCAGCGGCGAGGCCTACCAGATGGCCTTCTCCGGCGAGGGCATCGTCGTCGTCCAGCCCAGCGAGGACAGCACCGACCGTCTCCGGGTCCGGGGCTGAGGGGGAGCGCCACACCATGCAGAGTCCGATCTTCGCCCACAACGACCAGCAGAGCCAGGAACGCTGGAGCCTGCAGAACAAGCAGATGCTGCGCGTCACCCTGGAGGGCCACGACGACGTCCTGGCCCGCAAGGGCACCATGGTCGCCTACCAGGGGCTCGTCGAGTTCGACGCCGAGTACCAGGGCAACAGCGCCACACGCGCGCGTGCCCGCACCGGTGAGGGCCTGGACCTGATGCGCTGCCACGGGCAGGGCACGGTCTATCTCGCCAACCTCAAGCAGCACGTCCACCTCATCGACGTGGACCAGGAAGGACTGACCGTCGACAGCAGCTACGTGCTGGCGATGGACTCCGGGCTGCACCACGAGGTGATCGCCGTCGACAGCCTCTACGGCATCTCCGGCTCCGGGAAGTACCAGCTCAACATCACCGGTCGGGGCAAGGTCGCCCTCATGACCTCGGGCGCGCCCCTGATGATGCAGGTCACCCCGGACAAGTACGTCAACTGCGACGCCGACGCGATCGTCGCCTGGTCCACCGCGCTGCGCGTGCAGATGCAGGCCCAGACGCACTCCTCCGGAGTGTGGCGACGCAGGGGCAACACCGGCGAGGGCTGGGAGCTCAGCTTCATGGGCACCGGCCATGTACTGGTCCAGCCCAGCGAACTGCTGCCGCCGCAGAACGCCGTGATCGGGCAGGGCGCCGCCGCGCAGTTCGGCATGGGACAGCACGGGGCGCGCGGACAGAACCAGGGCAACGTCTGGAGCTGAGCCGTCCGTACAGCGAACGTGTAAGGGGTGCCTGCCTGTGCGGGCGCCCCTTACACGTTCACAGCCGGCCGCGGGTCGCCCGCACCAGCCGCACCACCGATTCGTCCGCCACGTCCGCGACCTCGTCGTACCCGAACCAGCGCAGGTCCAGGGACTCGTCGCTGATCGCCGCCACGGCTCCGGCGGGGGCCAGCGCCGCGTACTGGACGTCGAGGTGCCAGGCGCACGGCGTGAGATGGCGGTCCAGGCGCACCGGGCCCCCTGGCAGCAGGGAGAGCCCCGGGATCCCGGACTCCTCGGTGCCCTCGCGCAGGGCCGCCGCGGCGAGCGAGGCGTCCTCCGGCTCGCAGTGGCCACCCATCTGGAGCCACATGCGCAGCTTGCGGTGCAGGGTGAGCAGCACCCGCCCCTGCTCCGGGTCGATCACCAGGGCGCTCGCCGTGATGTGACCGTCCGCGCAGGCCTTCCACATGCCGTCGGGGTGGGCCGCCAGGTGGTCCAGATAGGTCTGGCGCAGTTCTTCCTGGTCCTCGTAGCTCTTCAGTACGAGGACCGCGTCGGCGTGCAGGCTCACTCGGTGTCGTCGCCCTTGTCGCCCTCGGGACCCTCGTCCTGACCCTTCTTGCGCAGGTCCGGCTTGTCCGCCGCCTCCCCGAGCATCTTGTCCAGCTCGGAGAAGTCCATCTGCTCGCGGTGGACGAAGCCGTCCGGGTCGTCCAGATCGTGCGCCGTCGGCAGCATGTCCGGGTGGGCCCACAGGGCGTCGCGGCCGTCGACACCGCGCGCGTCCGTGAGGGACGCCCACAGACGGGAGGCGTCGCGCAGCCGGCGCGGGCGCAGCTCCAGGCCGATCAGCGTCGCGAAGGTCTGCTCCGCGGGGCCGCCCGTCGCACGGCGGCGGCGCAGGGTCTCGCGCAGCGCGTCGGCGGACGACAGCCGCGGCTTGGCGGCGGCGTGCACCACCGCGTCCACCCAGCCCTCGACGAGGGCCAGCGCCGTCTCCAGCCGGGCCAGCGCCGCCTTCTGCTCGGGCGTGTCCTCCGGCTGGAACATGCCCTGCTGCAGCGCGTCCTGCAACTGCTCGGGGTTCTGCGGGTCGAACTGGCCGACCACGTCCTCCAGCTTGGCCGTGTCGACCTTGATCCCGCGCGCGTACCCGTCGACGGCGCCGAACAGGTGCGAGCGCAGCCACGGCACATGCGCGAAGAGGCGCTGGTGGGCGGCCTCGCGCAGGGCGAGATACAGCCGCACCTCCTCCTTGGGCACGCCCAGGTCCTTGCCGAACGCCGCGACGTTCAGCGGCAGCAGCGCGGCCTTGCCGGCCGGGCCGAGCGGCAGGCCGACGTCGGTCGAGCCGACGACCTCGCCCGCGAGCACGCCCACGGCCTGCCCGATCTGGGTGCCGAACATCGCGCCGCCCATCGAGCGCATCATGCCGATCAGCGGGCCGGCCATGGCCTGCATCTCCTCCGGCAGGACGTCGCCCATCGCGGCGCCGACACGCTCGGCGACCGGGTCGACCAGCTCCTGCCAGGCGGGCAGGGTCGCCTCGACCCATTCCGCGCGGCTCCAGGCCACCGCCGAGGCGGCGCCGGAGGGCAGGGACGTCGCGTCGTCCAGCCAGAGGTCGGCGAGGCGGACGGCCTCCTGGACAGCGGTGCGCTCGGCGGGGCCGACGCTCGCGTCCTTGGTGCCGTCCGACGTGCCCTGGGAGACCGTCTGGCGGGCGATCTGCTTGGCCATGTCCCAGTTCACCGGGCCGCCCTCGTAGGAGAGCATCTGGCCCAGCTGCTGGAACGCGGCGCCCAGGTCGGTGGGGTTCAGCGAACCGAACATGGCAGCGAGCGGATTGTCCGCACCGGGGCCACCAAAGCCTCCGGCACCGGGCAGCCCGCCGAATCCGAACGGGTTGGCCGGTCCCTGACCACCACCGCTCTGCTGGTCCTTCTTCTTGCCCTCGTCGCCGTCTTCCGGCTCCTCCGGCGGAAGGCCGAATCCGAATGGGGTGTCACTCACGGGATTCCTCGGCTGGTAAGGCCGCCGGTCTCCGCCGGCGGCACGACTGCCCGACAACACCACCCAGCCTAGACACCCCGGGCGGATCGGGCCTCGGTGCTTCGCCGACTCACGGGCTGCGGCAGGATGGATGCCACCTGGTACGTACGCGTCCTCGCGCTCGTATGTGAAGACAACCGCTGGAGACACCTGGTGAGTTCCCCAGATCCGCAGGTTCGCGCAGCGCGAAACCACTCAACCCCCTCCGCCCTGCGCGGACCAGTCGTCGCGGTCACCGGCGCCGCGTCCGGTGTGGGCGCGCTGCTCACCGCGCGGCTGGCCGCGTCGGAGGAGATCAAGCAGGTCATCGCCCTCGACGAGCGGCGCGGGGAGTGCGCCGAGGCGCAGTGGCACATCCTCGACGTGCGGGATCCGGCGATCGCGGAGAAGCTGCGGGGCGCGGACGTGGTGGTGCACCTGGCGCTCGACCTGGACCTGGAGACGGACGCGGCCGCCCGGACGGCGTACAACGTGCGCGGCACGCAGACCGTGCTGACCGCCGCCGCGGCGGTCGGGGTGCACCGGGTGGTGCTCTGCACCTCGTCGATGGTCTACGGGGCGCTGCCGGACAACGAGCTGCCGCTGTCGGAGGACGCGGAGCTGCGGGCGACGGCGGAGGCCACCGGGGTCGGCGACCTGCTGGAGATCGAGCGCCTGGCGCGGCGGGCGCCCCGGGCGCATCCGGGGCTGAACGTCACCGTGGTGCGGCCCGCTGTCCTCGTGGGCGGCACGGACACCGCGCTGACCAGGTACTTCGAGTCACCTCGGCTGCTCGTCGTCGCGGGGTCGCGGCCGGCCTGGCAGTTCTGTCACGTCGAGGACCTGTGCAGCGCGCTGGAGTACGCCGTCCTGGAGAAGGTCGACGGGGAGCTCGCCGTGGGCTGCGAGGGGTGGCTGGAGCAGGAGGAGGTCGAGGAGCTGAGCGGGATCCGGCGGATGGAACTGCCGTCGGCGGTGGCGCTGGGGGCGGCCGCCCGTCTGCACCGGATCGGCCTGACGCCCTCTCCGGCGGGGGACCTGGCGTACACGATGTATCCCTGGGTGATCAGCGGGAGCCGACTCCACGACGCCGGATGGCGGGCGCAGTGGACCAACGAGGAGGTCCTCGCCGAACTGCTCGAAGAGGTCTCCGGGCGGCACACCGTGGCCGGACGGCGGCTCGGGCGCAAGGACGCGACGGCGGCGGGCGCCGCGGGAGCGACGGTGGCGCTGCTGGGAGCGGCAGCGGTGGTCCGGCGGGCCCGGAAGGCGCGGCGCCGGATCTGAGGCGGACAGGGTCCGTGGCGTGCGCCGGGCGGCGCGGTCGCCCGGGCCGGTCCTGTAGGAGGCTCCAAGCCACCGCACGCGCGTGCCGGGCGAAAGCGCTATTCCGTGCTCCGCGCGCGTGGGGCACGATGGACGCATGGCAGCCACAGACGATCACCCTGGGGAGCAGGGCGCCCAGCAGCCCATCAAGCTGATCGGCGTCCGCGAGACGCCGCTCTCCCTCGACGAGGTCTTCAGGGCCGTCGGGGACGACGCCGCCGGGGGAACCGCCCTGTTCGTGGGGACCGTGCGCAACCACGACGGGGGCGCCGACGTCGACGAGCTCGGGTACTCCTGCCACCCCGGCGCCGAGGACGAGATGCGGCGCGTGGCCGAGAAGGTCGTCGCCGAGTTCCCGGTGCGTGCGCTGGCCGCCGTCCACCGTGTGGGGGATCTGAAGGTCGGTGACATCGCCGTCGTGGTCGGCGTGTCCTGCCCGCACCGGGGTGAGGCCTTCGAGGCCTGCCGGAAGCTGATCGACGACCTCAAGCACGAGGTGCCCATCTGGAAGCACCAGAAGTTCTCCGACGGCACCGAGGAGTGGGTCGGCGCCTGCTGAGCCTCCAGCCGGGCGACTCCGGTTGCGTAACCAGGCCCCTGGTATGAGCGTTGTCACTGCGAACGGTTAATCTGCTGATCAGTCAGTTGCGCTCATGGGGTTGGAGGTCGGCATGGCGGCGCTCGCCTGGTTGCTGATTCCGCTTGTGGCTGCTGTCGGCGCGGGTCTGTGGGGCACATGGGCCAACAGGACCCGCAGGGCCCGGAGCGACGGTCCCGAGCTGGACGGCTACGCGCGCTTCCGCGCGGCCATGGAGAGGTCCCACACAGGTCCGTGACCCGGGAGGCGGCCCTGACGGTGCGCCGACACGCCCGTCCCGTATCGTCGTGACATGCCACGCCGCACCGCGACGATGCTCGCCTCCACCCTGATGCTGATCGCGCTCCTGTGCGCGGGTGTGCTCATCCCCGTGCCGTACGCGGAGATGTCCCCGGGGCCGACGGTGAACACGCTGGGGGACCACGACGGCGAGCCGGTGCTGCAGATCGCGGGGCGCAAGACCTACCCGACGGACGGCCACCTCAACATGACCACCGTCCGCGTGACCAGCGCCGACTACCGCATGAACCTCGTCGAGGCGGTCTACGGCTGGCTCGCGCACGACAACAGGGTCGTCCCGCACGACACCCTCTACCCGGACGGCAAGACGGAGGAGGAGTCGACCCAGGAGAACGCCGAGGAGTTCAGCCAGTCCCAGGAGAGCGCCAAGGTGGCGGCCCTGAAGGAACTCGGCGTCAAGGTGGCCTCCTGGGTGATCGTCTCCACCGTGGTGAAGGACTCCCCGGCCGAGGGCAGGCTGCACGCCGGCGATGTGATCAAGGCCGTCGACGGCACGGCGGTGAAGGCCCCCGGCGACGTGGCCGAACTGGTGACCAAGCACAAGCCCGGCCAGGACGTGGTCTTCACGATCGTGCCCGCCAAGGAGCAGGCCGCCGCCGAGAAGGAGAAGCGCGACCCGGTGCGGACGGAGCGGGTCACGATCACCACCGCGACCTCCGACGACACCGGCGAGAAGCGCGCCATCGTCGGGATCTCGGCCGGAACGGACCACACCTTCCCGTTCACCATCGACATCAAGCTCGCCGACGTCGGCGGCCCGAGCGCCGGCCTGATGTTCGCGCTCGGCATCTACGACAAGCTCACCCCGGGCTCCCTGACGGGCGGCTCCTTCGTCGCCGGTACCGGCACGATCGACGACGACGGCACGGTCGGTCCGATCGGCGGCATCGAGATGAAGACGGTGGGCGCGCGCAGCAAGGGCGCCGAGTACTTCCTGACGCCCGCGGACAACTGCGAGGCCGCCGCCACGGACACCCCCGACGGCCTCACCCTGGTCAAGGTCGACACCATCGACGACGCCCTCGGGGCCCTGAAGGACATCCGCGACGGCGACACCGCCGGCCTGCCGAAGTGCACGGCCAAGGGCTGACCGCCCCACCTCGGGCACGCGCGCGCGTGCCCGAGGTCGCATCGCGGCCGCTCAGTCCGCGAACGTGGCGGCCAGTGCCTCCGCGAGACCGGGGACCAGCTCAGAACCGGTGAGGACCTCCGTCGGGGCGTCCTTCTCCCGCAGCCGAAGGGCCGCGTCGCGCGCACCGTCGCGCAGCACGGCGACCGTCATGCGGACCTCCTGGCGCTCCGGATGCCGCGCCACCCACTTGGCGAGCGCGGCCTCGTCGAGATCGTCCGGGACCTGGGTCTCGGCGGTCGGCGGCAGCATCAGCCGCTCCACCGTGAGCGCGCAGCCGGCCACCGCCTCGGGCCAGGCGATGGTGCCGAGGAACTCGTCGAGCGGCTTGTCCGTTGGGATTTCGTCCTGCTCGATCGGGGTGAGACCGGCCGCGTCCGGCTCGTCACCCAGGCCGAGCTGCCTCGCCAGCGCGGGTTCCTGGGCCCGCAGCTGCGCGGTGTCTACGAGGGCGAAAAGGCGTGCGGGCTGGTCCCAGCCGAGGCCGGAGGCGTACTCGTCGATCTCGAGTACGGCCCGGGTGAGCGGGTTCGCCGCCATGGGTGTGTTGGACATGGTCACAATCCTGCCTCGTTCCCACCCCGAACCGGGAACCGAGTAAAGCGTGAGTAAGTTGCATAGGTGAGGCCCTACGATCACGGGGCCCGAAACGGCCCACGAAAACGGGGGCCCGACAGACCAACAGCGATTTTCGAGGTGCCACCTTGGCTTTCCAGATGCCGGACCGCGGCGGAGGCCCGACGGGGCCACGGATCAGAGTGGGCCGCCCGTCCCGGCGTGTCCGGACCCTGCTCATGACACTGGGTGTCCTTGCCGTGCTCGCCATGGCGTTCACCATGTTCGCGGGCTTCTGGACGGACTGGCTCTGGTACCGGTCGGTGAAGTACTCGTCCGTCTTCACCACCACGCTGACGACCAAGATCGGCCTCTTCTTCGTCTTCGGGCTGCTGATGGCCCTGGCCGTCGGGTTCAACATCTGGCTGGCCCACCGGCTGCGCCCGCCGCTGAGCGCGATGTCGATGGAGCAGCAGAGCCTCGACCGCTACCGGATGAGCATCGCGCCGTACAAGAAGTGGCTGCTGTTCGCGATCACCGCCCTGGTGGGCCTGATCGCCGGTGCCTCCGCCTCCGGTCAGTGGCGCACCTGGCTGATGTGGGTCAACGGCGTGCCCTTCGGACAGAAGGACCCGCAGTTCGATCTGGACGTCGCCTTCTACGCTTTCGATCTGCCCTGGTACCGGTTCATGCTCGGCTTCGGCTTTGCCGCAGCGATCCTCTCGCTGATCGCCGCCGCGCTCACGCACTACCTGTACGGCGGGCTGCGGGTCACCAGCCCGGGCGCGCGTGCCACGGCCGCCGCGACCGGACATCTGTCGGTGCTCATCGGAATCTTCGTCGCGCTGAAGGCGGTCGCCTACTGGCTCGACCGGTACGGCCTGGCGGTCAAGTCCAGCGACTTCAAGGCCACGGACAACTGGACGGGCCTGCGGTACGTCGACGCCAACGCCTACCTGCCGGCCAAGACGATCCTCTTCTGCATCGCCGTCATCTGCGCCCTGCTGTTCTTCTCCACGATCTGGCGGCGCACCTGGCAGCTGCCGCTGATCGGCTTCGGCCTGATGGTGCTGTCCGCGATCCTGATCGGCGGGCTGTACCCGGCGATCGTGCAGAAGTTCCAGGTCCAGCCGAACGAGCAGGCCAAGGAAGCCCCGTACGTCGAGAAGAACCTCGCGGCCACGCGTGAGGCGTACGGCATCGACGGCACCCAGGTCACCGAGTACTCGGGCACGGCCGACACCAAGGACACCACCAAGCTGCGGGACGACGTCGACTCCACGGCGAGCATCCGCATCATGGACCCCAACATCATCTCGCCGACCTTCCAGCAGCTCCAGCAGATGCGGAAGTACTACGCCTTCCCGACCAACCTGGACGTCGACCGCTATGGCGCGGGCGGCAAGGAGCAGGACACGGTCATCGGTCTGCGCGAGCTGAACTACGCGGGCATCGACAAGAAGAACTGGATCAACAACCACTTCCGCTACACCCACGGCTACGGCGCGGTCGCCGCCAAGGGCACCTCCGTGGACACCGAGGGCCGCCCGGTCTTCACCGAGTCCGACCTGCCGTCCAAGGGCCAACTCGGCTCGTACGAGCAGCGGATCTACTACGGCGAGAAGACCAACACCTACTCGATCGTCGGCGGTCCCCAGAAGGAGATCGACTACTCCGACGACAGCGGTGAGAAGACCTACAGCTACGAGGGCAAGAGCGGCGTCAACCTCGAGAACCCGATAAACCGGGCCGCCTACGCCGTCTCGCTCAACGAGCCGCAGATCCTCTACTCGGGCGCGATCGGCGACGGTTCGCGGATCCTGTACAACCGCACGCCGAAGCAGCGCGTGGAGGCGGTCGCCCCGTGGCTGACCATCGACGGCGACGCCTACCCCGCGGTCGTCAACAACCGGATCCAGTGGATCGTCGACGCGTACACGACGACGAACGGATACCCGTACGCCTCGCGTACGACCCTCGGTGACACCACCGCCGACTCGCTGACCGCGACCAACGACCAGCGCGCGGTGGTGGCCCAGCAGAACCAGGTCAACTACATCCGCAACTCGGTGAAGGCGACCGTCGACGCGTACACCGGTGAGGTCAAGCTCTACCAGTGGGACACCCAGGACCCGGTCCTGAAGACCTGGATGAAGGCCTTCCCGGACACCGTCGAGCCCAAGTCCGAGATCTCGTCGGCCCTGATGGCTCATATGCGGTACCCGCAGGACCTGTTCAAGGTCCAGCGTGAGCTGCTGACCCGCTACCACGTCAAGGACGCCGACACCTTCCTCAGCGGCAGCGAGGTGTGGCAGGTGCCGGACGACCCGACCAACAAGTCGGGCGACGCGGTACCGCCGTACTACCTCAGCATGCGGATGCCCGACCAGGCGGATCAGGCGTTCTCGCTGACGACGACGTTCACGCCCAACGGCCGCGACAACCTGAGCGCGTTCATGGCGGTCGACGCCGAGGCGGGCAAGAGCGACTACGGCAAGATCAGAATCCTGAAACTGCCGACGAGCACGACGGTCAACGGACCCAAGCAGGTCCAGAGCCAGTTCAACTCCGAGCAGGACATCGCCGAATCCATCCGGCTGCTGAGAGGCGGCGACTCGGAGGTGGAGTACGGCAACCTCCTCACGGTGCCGCTGGACGGCGGACTGCTGTACGTGGAGCCGGTGTACGTCCGTGGTGGCGGACTCCAGTACCCGCTGCTGCGCAAGGTGCTGGTGAGCTACGGCGGCAACACCGCCTTCGAGGACACCCTCGACGAGGCCCTCAACAAGGTGTTCGGGGCGCAGGGTTCGACCCCGCCGCCACCGGAGGAACCCGGCGAGGACGACGGCACCACCACGCCACCGCCGACGAGCGACAACCCGACGGTCCAGGAGGCGCTCAACGACGCCCAGAAGGCCTTCGAGACCGGCCAGGAGGCGCTCAAGAACGGCGACTGGGAGGCGTACGGCCGCGCCCAGGAGGACCTGGAGGCGGCGCTGCGGCGGGCCGAGGAGGCACAGTCGCGGGCCGGCGGTGGCGGCGCCGGTTCCGGTGGTGCCACCAGCAGCCCGAGCCCGAGCGGCAGCCCGAGCCCGAGTGGCAGTCCGAGCCCGAGCGGAAGTCCACAGAGCAGCTGATCGAAAAGCTCCTCCCGCGTCGTGATACGGTTGCAGAACAACGGCGCGGGGTGGAGCAGCTCGGTAGCTCGCTGGGCTCATAACCCAGAGGTCGCAGGTTCAAATCCTGTCCCCGCTACTGAAGTCGACGTGACGTCGGCCAAGCGAAGGCCCGGATCCTCCAAGGATCCGGGCCTTCGTGGTGTGCGAACGCATGTGCCGACGGGCCATATCGCCGTGCCGCCGTGGGGAGTTGGGGGATCTGTGTTTGACTTGTCTCTCTGTGGGCATGTCGACAAAACGCTGAAGTGACCTCACTGGCTGCGGTATACGAGGTGTACCCAGGTTGCAGGTGGTGCGACGATGGACGTTATGGGGGACAAGGCAACTCTGTTCGAGACAGGGCGATTTGTGCAGTCTGCCGGCCAGGAGGAGACCCGGGACGAAACGGGCGAGGCGGTCGAGGAGGCGCGTCAGCGGCTCGCCGCCGAGGCCGGTGACGTCGAGGCGATGAGCGTCCTCGGGGCCATGCTGCTGCGCCGCGGCGATCTCGACGGAGCCGAACCCCATCTGCGCGCCGCGACCGCCGAGGGCGACCGCGCCGCCGCGAACAATCTGGGCGTCCTGCTGCACCAGCGGGGATACGCCGACGAGGCCGCCGGCTGGTGGCGGATCGCCGCCGTCGCGGGCAGCGCGGCCGCCGCGCACGCCCTCGGGCGGCATCACCGGGAGCGGGGCGACGAGCCGGCCGCCGAGTACTGGCTGCGGCAGTCGGCCGAGCAGGGCCACGTCCTCGGGGCGTACGCGCTGGCCGACCTGCTGGAGCACCGGGCGGACGGGGGCGCCGAGCAGTGGATGCGGGTCGCCGCCGAGCGGGGGCACCGGGAGGCCGCGTACCGCCTGGCTCGCACGCTTGATCGCCGAGGGCTGCGCGAGGGCGGGGCCGGGGCCGACAACGGTGTCGTGAGCACGGGCGGATTCAGCGGCAGGTCCGGCGGTGGGGCCGTCGTCGTGCCCGCCGCCTCCGCGGGCGCTGGCGCGAGTGCCTCGCCGGGTGCTCGCGCGGAGGTCCTCGCGCAGGAGGAGGCCGAGCAGTGGTACCGGCAGGCCGCCGCGCGCGGGCATCGCCGGGCCGCGCTCCACCTGGGGGCGATCCTGGAGAAGCGCGGGGAGCTGAAGGAGGCCGGGCGCTGGTACCTGACGTCCGCCAAGGACGGGGAGGCGCGGGCCGCCTGCGCGCTCGGGTTCCTGCTGCGGGACGCCGGGGACGAGGAGAGCGCCGCCGTGTGGTGGCTGCGTGCCGCACAGGACGGCGACGGCAACGCGGCGAACGCGCTGGGCGCGCTGCACGCCGAGCGGGGCGAGACGCAGACCGCCGAGCGGTGGTACCGAGCGGCCCTGGACGCCGGTGACGTGAACGGGGCGTACAACCTCGGGCTGCTCTGCGCCGCACAGAAGCGGATCACGCAGGCCGAGCAGTGGTACCGGCGCGCCGCCTACGCCGGACACCGGGAGGCGGCCAACGCGCTGGCGATCCTGCTGCTCCAGGAGGGCGACGAGAGCGGGGCGGAGCCCTGGTTCTCCAAGGCGGCCGAGGCGGGGAGTGTCGACGCCGCCTTCAACCTGGGGATCCTGCACGCCAAGCGGGGCGAGGACCGGGCCGCCCTGCGCTGGTACGAGCGGGCGGCGGCCGCCGGGCACATCGAGGCGGCCCTGCAGGTCGGGATGGCACGGCTGCGGGAGGGGGACGAGCGCGAGGCGGAGCGGCACCTGCGGTGCGCGGCGGGGGGCGGCAGCGCCGAGGCGGCGTACCGGCTGGCGGCGGTGCTCGACGCCCGGCGGCCGCCGGTGTCGCCGCACGAGCTGGGGGAGCCGTCGCACGAGAAGTCCGAGTGCGAGGAGTGGTACGAGCGTGCCGCGACGCAGGGGCACCGGCGGGCGCAGGTGCGGGTCGGCATGCTCGCGGCCGCCCGGGGTGACGTCGTCGAGGCGGCCCGGTGGTACCGGGAGGCGGCCGAGGCGGGATCGCGGAACGGGGCGTTCAACCTGGGGCTGCTGCTGGCGCGGGAGGGCAGTGAGCCGGAGGCGGCGGTGTGGTGGACCCGGGCGGCCGACGCGGGGCACGGGCGGGCGGCGTTGCGGCTCGCCCTCGTCTACGCGCGCCGTGGGGAGCTGGCCGAGGGGCAGCGCTGGGCTGATCGCGCGGTGACGCTGGGGCCGGCTGAGGTCGCCGAACGGGCGGCGCGGCTGCGGGACGCCCTGCGGGAGGAACTGTCGGCCTGAGGGCGGGGCGGGCGCCGTCGCTGCCGGGGCGGGCGCCGTCGCTGCCGCGCAGGCCCCTCCCCGGTCCAGCCTTCTCAAGTGATTTGCTTCTGTCCGCGTCCTTGACGTAACGTTGCATTCACCGACGCGGGGTGGAGCAGCTCGGTAGCTCGCTGGGCTCATAACCCAGAGGTCGCAGGTTCAAATCCTGTCCCCGCTACTGAAGGCCAAGGGCCGGAGTCCAGTCACTGGACTCCGGCCCTTGGTGTTGGTGCGGGCGCCCGCGTCTCAGCACAACAGCAAGCCCCCGGCGGCCGATCGGCGCCGGGGGCTTGCTCAGCAGGGCGAAAACAGTGGAAGCGGCGAAACGGCGCAGGCTTACGCCGCGGCGCAGTTCGGGCACACACCGCGATAGGTCACTTCGACGTCCGAGACCGCGAAGCCGAAGCGCTCCGAGTCGGGGAGGTCGGCCAGCGGGTTGCCCGTGGGGTGGACGTCGCGGATCGCGCCGCACCGGGCGCAGACCAGGTGGTGGTGCGGCTGGCGGGCGTTCGGGTCGTAGCGCTTGGCACGCTTGTCCGTGCTGACCTCGAGCACCTCACCGAGGGAGACCAGCTCGCCCAGCGTGTTGTACACGGTGGCCCGGGAGATCTCGGGCAGCTTCGCGACAGCCCTGGCGTGCACCTCGTCGGCCGTCAGATGGACGTGTTCGCCGTCGAGGACCTCGGCCACGACGCGCCGCTGCGCGGTCATCCGCCATCCGCGTCCGCGCAGCCGGTCCAGAAGGTCACTCATGACAACCACCTTAGCAGCAAGCGGAATAAATTCCGAACAGGTGTGACTTTGGAGCTGTGCTTGACTTAGACAAAGTCCATTGTAGGATCGAGTTCGGCTCTGGTCGAAGGACAGGAATCGGCCATGCAGCTGGAAGACGCAAGAGTGACGCAGGAGGCGTACGTGACCCAGGGACCGCTCACGACGGAGGCCGGAGCTCCGGTCGCCGACAACCAGAACAGCGAGACCGCGGGCGCGGGCGGCCCCGTCCTCGTCCAGGACCAGCTGCTGCTGGAGAAGCTGGCCCACTTCAACCGTGAGCGCATCCCGGAGCGTGTCGTGCACGCCCGTGGCGCCGGGGCCTACGGCACGTTCACCGTGACCGCCGACGTCACCCCGTACACACGGGCCACGTTCCTCTCGGAGCCCGGCAAGCAGACCGAGGTCTTCCTCCGGTTCTCGACGGTGGCCGGCAACCTCGGCGCGGCGGACGCCGTCCGTGACCCGCGCGGCTTCTCGCTGAAGTTCTACACCGAGGAGGGCAACTACGACCTCGTCGGCAACAACACCCCGGTCTTCTTCGTCAGGGACGCCATCAAGTTCCCGGACTTCATCCACACCCAGAAGCGCGACCCGTACACCGGCTCGCAGGAGGCGGACAACGTCTGGGACTTCTGGAGCCTGTCCCCCGAGTCCACGCACCAGGTGACCTGGCTGTTCGGCGACCGTGGCATCCCCGCCTCGTACCGTCACATGGACGGCTTCGGTTCGCACACCTTCCAGTGGAACAACGAGGCCGGCGAGGTCTTCTGGGTCAAGTACCACTTCAAGACCGACCAGGGGATCAAGAACCTCACGGCGCGGGAGGCGGAGGTCCTCGCGGGCCAGGACCCCGACTCCCACCAGCGCGACCTGCGCGAGTCCATCGAGCGGGGCGAGTACCCGTCCTGGACCGTGGGTGTGCAGATCATGCCGGCGGCCGACGCGGCGACGTACCGCTTCAACCCGTTCGACCTGACCAAGGTGTGGCCCCACGCGGACTACCCGGTCGTCGAGATCGGCAAGCTGGAGCTCAACCGCAACCCGCGCAACGTCTTCGCCGAGGTCGAGCAGTCGATCTTCAGCCCCGCCCACTTCGTGCCCGGCATCGGCCCCTCGCCGGACAAGATGCTCCAGGGCCGCCTCTTCGCCTACGGCGACGCCCATCGCTACCGCGTCGGCATCAACGCCGACCACCTGCCGGTGAACCGTCCGCACGCCACCGAGGCGCGCACCAACTCCCGCGACGGCTTCCTGTACGACGGCCGCCACGGCGGTGCGAAGAACTACGAGCCGAACAGCTTCGGGGGGCCGGCGCAGACCGGGCGCGCGCTGTGGGAGCCGTTCGACGGCTTCGCCGGCGGCACCGGCAACCACCCGACCCCGGTGCACGCCGAGGACGACGACTTCGTCCAGGCGGGCAACCTCTACCGGCTGATGTCGGCGGACGAGCAGGAGCGTCTGATCGCCAACCTGGCCGGTGCGATCTCCGGCGTCTCGCGCGACGACATCGCCGCGCGGGCGATCGACAACTTCCGCCGGGCGGACGCCGACTTCGGCAAGCGGCTGGAGGCCGCAGTCCAGGCCCTGCGCGGCTGACACCACCAGCACTGGACCGCTTGCCGGGGAAACGGGCCGGGTCTCCCTCGGGAGACCCGGCCCGTTCGTGTGCTCAGGTGCCCGGTGCCCCCGTGTTCACGCGGGGACCTGCTGCCGCAGGGGTGCCCAGCAGCGGATGATGTCGCGGACCGAGACGATGCCGGTGGGTTCGCCGCCGTCCAGGACGATCAGGTGCCGGAAGCCGCCGTGCGCCATCGCGCGGGCCGCCTCCTCCAAGGTCCACGACGGGGCGGCGAACACCACGTCCGTGGTCGTGTGGTCGTGGGCGAGTTCGGTGTCGGGGTCCTGGCCGAGGCCCACGGAGTTCAGGATGTCGCGTTCGGTGAGGATGCCGATGCCGCCGGCGTCGGGGTCGTGGACGACGGCCGCGCCCACTCTGCGGGCGGACATCAGTGCGGCGGCCTGGCGCAGGGTGTGGGTGGGGCCGATGGTGAGGACGACTGTGCTCATGGCGTCACGTACGAGCATGGATGGAGCCACCTCCTGGTGTGTCCCCGCCGTTTGTTCATCGTTTCACAAATTCACAATCGGGGGGACTTTCAGAGTGGCAGGTAAAGCACGGGTCAACAAGTGCGCGTTCAGTACCGCTGGTTGAGGTAGCCCAGCAGTTCGTCGTGCAGCACGCCGTTCGACGCGGCGGCGTTGCCGCTGTGCGGGCCCGGGCGGCCGTCCAGGCCGGTGAAGGTGCCGCCCGCCTCGGTGACGATGATCGCGTTGGCGGCCATGTCCCACAGGGACAGCTCCGGCTCCGCGCACATGTCGACGGACCCCTCCGCGACCATCATGTAGGGCCAGAAGTCGCCGTACGCGCGCGTGCGCCACACCTCGCGGCCGAGGTCCAGGAAGCCGCCCAGGCGACCCTGCTCCTCCCAGCCGGAGAGGGAGGAGTACGCGAAGGAGGCGTCGGACAGCTTGGAGACGCGGGAGACCTGGAGCCGGCTCGCGGAGGTGAGGCTGCGGCCGCTGAAGGCGCCGTTGCCCTTCGCCGCCCACCAGCGGCGGCCGAGGGCCGGGGCGGAGACCAGGCCGACGACGGGCTGGTAGCCCCCCTCCGCCGCCTCCATCAGGGAGATCAGGGTCGCCCAGACGGGGACCCCGCGCACGTAGTTCTTGGTGCCGTCGATGGGGTCGATGACCCAGCGGCGGGGGCCCGTGCCCTCGACGCCGTACTCCTCGCCGAGGACCGCGTCGCGTGGTCGGGCCCGCTGGAGGTGGCCCCGGATGAGCTCCTCGGCCGCCCGGTCGGCCTCGGTGACCGGCGTCATGTCGGGCTTGGTCTCGACCTTGAGGTCGAGGGCCTTGAAGCGGTCCGTCGTCGCGGCGTCGGCGGCGTCCGCGAGGACGTGGGCCAGACGCAGGTCGTCGAGATAGTCGGGCATGTGACGAACCGTATCTGTCATGGTCCGTGCGGAGCTACAGGGGGGAGGTGGTGGCGAGTTGCGGCGAACGGCGGGCGCACGGCGGGAGCGCGTGCCCCGGCGCGAGGACACCGACCGAGACCTCCACCCCGGACGACCTGCGCGAACCCTTGACAGTGCTCGCGTACGCGTCAAATCTGGGCGCAGTGTCCGTCCCCCCAGGGAGGCGACGATGCCTGCTGCCCGGGAATCCCTGCTGGACGCCGCCTCCACGGCACTCGCGCGGCGGCCGTGGGCCGCCGTGCGGATGGTGGACGTGGCCGCGGCGGCCGGCGTGTCCCGGCAGACGCTGTACAACGAGTTCGGCAGCAAGGAAGGGCTGGCCAGAGCCCTGGTGCGCCGCGAGGCCGACGGCTACCTCGCCGGCGTCGAACGGGCCCTCGTCACGCAGGGCGACGCCCGCGACCGTCTGACGGCGACCGCCGAGTGGACCGCCTCCGCGGCCCGCGACAACGTGCTCGTCCGTGCCCTGCTGACCGGCTGCTGGAGCGAACGGCTGCCCTCTCCCACGCTGTCGGCGGTGCCGTCCTCCTCCGCGGTCCCCGCGCAACGGCGGGCGGACGGGGCGCTGCCGTCGCCCGGCGACTTCGTGGCGCTGGTCCGCGACCGCGCCGTGACGGTGCTCGGCGGACCGGGCGCGCCCCCGACGGAAGCCGCCGACCTGGCCCGCGCCTGCGAACTGGTCGTCCGGCTCGCGCTGTCCTGCGTGGCGGCGCCGCCCGGTGAGGGCGGCGTCGGGGACCTGGTGCGCGGCGCGCTGCTCCGCCGGACGGTGTGAGGCGGCGCTGCGAAGGGCTCAGTGGGACGAGCCGGAGAGCTGGAGGCCGATGACGCCGATGATGACCAGGCTGATCGAGACGATCTTCAGCGTGGAGACGAGGTCGCCCAGGAAGACCATGCCGTAGATGGCCGTCCCCGCCGCGCCGATGCCGGTCCACACCGCGTAGGCGGGACCCACGTCGAGCTTCCGCAGCGCGAGCGTCAGCAGGCCGAAGCTGCCGAGCGCGAAGACGGCGAACGCGATGGTCGGCCAGAGCCGGGTGAAGCCGTGCGAGAGCTTCAGGCAGACCGCGAAGCCGGTTTCCAGCAACCCGGCCACGATGACCAGCAGCCACGCCATGTGCTGTCCTCCCCGTTTCTCCACGTACTGTGACCGCTTGTCGGCGTTTGTCAGGGTTGGCATCCGGCTTTTGCGATTATGCCCTTACCGAAGCCGCCCCCGGACAAACCCCGCGTGAAGAGAAACAGCGGAAACGTCAGTCACCTTCCGGCTGCTCCCGCGTCGCCAGCAGCCGCCGCAGCGAGTACAGCCGGGCGGGGTCGGCGTGCCCGTCGGCCACCCACTGGTCCAGCGCGCAGTCCGGCTCGTCGTGACTGCACGCGCGCGGGCAGCCCTCCGTGCCCGGCTCCAGGTCGGGGAAGGCGTGGATGACCCGGGACGGGTCGACGTGCGCGAGTCCGAACGACCGGACGCCCGGGGTGTCGATCACCCAGCCGTCCGTGCCGTCCAGCGGGAGGGCGAGCGCGGACGTGGTGGTGTGCCGGCCCCGCCCGGTCACCGCGTTCACATGCCCGGTCGTGCGCCGCCGCTCCTTCGGTACCAGGGCGTTGACGAGGGTGGTCTTGCCGACGCCGGAGTGCCCGACGAAGGCCGTGACCCTCCCGTCCAGCTGCGCGAACACCCGCTCCGCCGCGTCGCCGTTCGCCAGCTCCTCGCGGCTGGTGACGACGTAGGGGATGTCGAGGTCGCCGTACAGTTCGAGGATCTTGTCCGGCGGGGCGAGGTCCGACTTGGTCAGCACCAGGAGCGGTTCCAGACCGCCGTCGTACGCCGCGACCAGGCAGCGGTCGATCAGGCGCGGGCGCGGCTCGGGGTCGGCGAGGGCGGTGACGATGGCGAGCTGGTCGGCGTTGGCGACGACCACCCGCTCGTAGGGGTCGTCGTCGTCCGCGGTGCGGCGCAGCACCGAGGTGCGCTCGGCGATGCGCACGATCCGCGCCAGCGTGTCCTTCTTGCCGGACAGGTCCCCGACCAGGGCGACCCGGTCGCCGACCACCGCGGCCTTGCGGCCCAGCTCGCGGGCCTTCATGGCCATGACCACGGTGTCCTCGACCAGGCAGGTCAGGCGGCCGCGGTCGACGGTGAGGACCATGCCCTCGGCCGCGTCCTCGTGCTTGGGGCGGATGTGCGTACGCGGCCGGTTGCCCTTGCGGTTGGGGCGGGCGCGGATGTCGTCCTCGTCGGTGTGCTTGCCGTAGCGGCGCATGGCGTGACCCCTAGGCCCCGAGCATCCCGGTCCACAGGTCGGGGAAGTCCGGCAGGGTCTTCGCCGTCGTCGCCACGTTCTCGATCTGCACGCCCTCCACCGCCAGGCCGATGATCGCGCCGGCGGTGGCCATGCGATGGTCCTCGTACGTGTGGAAGATCCCCCCGTGCAGGCGGCGCGGGCGGATGTGCAGGCCGTCGGCGGTCTCGGTGACGTCACCGCCGAGCGCGTTGATCTCCTTGGTGAGCGCGGCCAGCCGGTCCGTCTCGTGCAGCCGCAGGTGCGCCACGCCGCGCAGCGTGGAGGGGGAGTCGGCGAGCGCGGCGACCGCCGCGACGCCGGGGGTCAGCTCGCCGACGTCGCCGAGGTCCACGTCGATGCCGTGGACCGCGCCCGATCCGGTGAGGACCAGGCCGTACTCCGTCAGTTCGCAGGAGCCGCCCATCGCGGTGAAGATCTCGCGCAGCCGGTCGCCGGGCTGGGTGGTGCGGGACGGCCAGTCCGGGATCAGCACCTTGCCGCCGGTGACCAGGGCCGCCGCGAGGAACGGCTGGGCGTTGGACAGATCCGGCTCGATCGTCAGGTCCCGGCCGAGCAGGGCACCCGGCGTGACCCGCCAGACGTCGGGCTCCCCGCCCGCCTCCGGGGTGTCGACCTGCGCGCCGACCGCGCGGAGCATGTCGACGGTCATCCGGATGTGCGGCACGGACGGCAGGGTCGAGCCGATGTGGCGGACCTCTACGCCCTGGTTGAAACGCGGGCCGGAGAGCAGCAGGGCGCTGACGAACTGGGAGGAGGAGGACGCGTCGATCTCGACCGGGCCGCCGTCCAGGGCACCCCCGCCGTGCACGGTCAGCGGCAGCGCGCCGCGACCGTCGTCGTCGATCCGGGCGCCGAGCACGCGCAGGGCGTCGATGACGCCGTTCAGGGGACGCTCGTACGACCTCGGGTCGCCGTCGAAGCGGATCGGCCCGTCGGCGAGCGCGGCGACCGGCGGCAGGAAGCGCATCACCGTGCCGGCGTTGCCGACGTCCACCGTGGCCGGACCGCGCAGGCCCGCCGGAAGCACCCGCCACGCCTCGCCCGTGCCGTCGGGGCCCACGCCCTCCTCGATGCCGACGCCCATCGCCCGCAGGGCGGCGGCCATCAGCAGCGTGTCGCGGGAGCGCAGCGGGCGGCGCAGCCAGCCGGGCTCGGAGGCGAGGGCGGCGAGCACCAGGGCGCGGTTGGTGACCGACTTGGATCCGGGCACATGGACCGTCGCGTCGACGGCTCCGCTCGCGTGCGGGGCGGGCCAGAGGGAGGTGTCTGCGGGGTTCTGCGCCATGGGCCCCACTCTAGTGGGCGGCGGGGGATCGGGTGCTGGTGCGTTGTGGCTGGTCGGGCAGTTCCCGGCACGCCCTCGCGCGCCGCTCACACCTCCAGCAGCCAGCGCCCGCCACCGATCAGCGAGCTCAGCGAGACCGCGTGGAAGAAGAACAGCCACAACCCGGCCGGCACGTGTGTCAGCCGCGACAGCTGGTCGGCGTCGGAGTCGCCCGCGCCGCCCCGGCGCCGCTTGGCCTGGAGCTCGAACGCCGGGCGCACCCCGCCGAGCAGCAGGAACCACACCACCACGTACGCGAACGCCGCCTGCACCTGGGGCCCGGCCAGCCAGGAGACCAGCAGGAACGAGCCGCCCGCCAGGACGACCGTCAGCACGCCGTAGGCGTTGCGGATCATCACCAGCATCGCCACCAGCAGGGCCGTCGCCACCCACAGCAGCAGCGTGATGTGCCCGGAGGCGAGCAGCGCGGCACCGCCGAGGCCGAGCAGCGGGGGAGCGGTGTAGCCGGCGGCGGCCGTGAGGATCATGCCGATGCCGTAGGGCTTGCCCCGGCTGACCGTCAGTCCGCTGGTGTCGGAGTGCAGGCGTATGCCCGTCAGGGTGCGGCCGGTGCACAGCGCGATCAGGCCGTGGCCGCCTTCGTGGGCGATGGTGATCGCGTTGCGGGCGAGCCGCCACAGTCCGTGCGGGACGACCACGGCGACGGCGGCGGCCAGGGTCGCGAGGACGACCCACAGGTCCGGGTCGGGCTGGCTGCCGATGAGTTCGTCCCAAAGAGACGTGGCTGTCGTGCTGTCCATGTTTCCGGGGCGCTCCCTCTGTTCGGCGGAGGTCTGGCAGTGTGGCACGTATGTGCGGACGGTATGCGGCCAGTCGTGGACCCGAGGATCTCGCGGGAATCTTCGAGATCGAGAAGTGGGAGCCGGAGGAGACCCTGGAGCCCGATTTCAACGTGGCGCCCACCAAGGAGGTCTACGCCGTCCTGGACCGTCCCTTGAAGGACGTGGCCGATCCGCGACCGGTTCGGCAGCTGCGCAAACTGAAGTGGGGGCTCGTCCCGTCCTGGGCCAAGACGCCCGAGGGCGGCGCACGGATGATCAACGCGCGTGCCGAGACGGTGCACGAGAAGCCGGCCTACCGCCGTGCCTTCGCCACCCGCCGCTGCATCGTGCCCGCCGACGGCTACTACGAGTGGGTCACCGGGCAGCAGGAACGGGAGCTGGAGGTCGAGGGCAGGAAGAAGCGGCCGCGCAAGCAGCCGTACTTCGTGCTGCCCGCCGACGGTTCGGTGTTCGCGATGGCCGGTCTGTACGAGTTCTGGCGGGACCGCACGCTGCCCGACGACCACCCGCGGGCCTGGTGGGTCACCTGCTCGGTGATCACCACCGAGGCCGAGAGCGACCCGCTGGCGGTGTCCCCGGCCGAGGGCCCGCACACGCTCGCCGACATCCACCCGCGGATGCCGCTGATGCTCACCCCCGACCGCTGGGACGCCTGGCTCGACCCGTCCCGCACCGACCCCGACGACCTGCGCGACCTGCTCGCCCCGCCCCCGCCGGGACGGATGCGGGCCTACCCGGTGACCACGGCCGTGTCCAACGTCCGCAACAACGGGCCGGAGCTGCTGAAGGAGCTGGAGGGACCGGTCGAGGGCACACTCTTCTGATGTGAGTCCAGAAGTGACCGACGAGACGGTCGAGACCGAGGTGGGCACCGCCCGCATCACCTGGCACCGGCCGCGGGGGGCCAGGCTCGTCCTGGCCGTCGGCCACGGCGCCGGCGGCGGCATCGAGGCCCGTGACCTCAAGGCGTTGGCGCAGGCCCTGCCCCCGCACGGGGTGACCGTGGCCCGGGTGGAGCAGCCCTGGCGGGTCGCCGGGAAGAAGCTGGCGCCCGCGCCGAGGACGCTGGACGCCGGCTGGCGCGGGATCTGGCCCACGCTGGCGGCCCAGGGGCTCGCGGTCGTCTCCGGCGGGCGCAGCGCCGGCGCCCGGGTCGCCTGCCGCACGGCGACGGAGCTGGGCGCGGCGGCCGTCCTCGCGCTCAGCTTCCCGCTGCACCCGCCGGGCAAGCCGGAGCGGTCCCGCGCCGCGGAACTGCTCGGCGCGGGGGTGCCCACCCTCGTCGTGCAGGGCGGGAACGACCCGTTCGGCAGGCCGCGGGAGTTCCCGGACGGCGACCACGAGCTGGTCGAGGTGCCCTACGGCGATCATGGCTTCGCCGTGCCGAAACGGGCGGAAATCGGCCAGGAGGAAGCTGTCGCGATCATCACCGACGCGGTGCTCGGGTGGACCGGGTCACTGGGGTGACGCTCCGGGAATGCCGGGAACCCGGCCACTGTTGAGGCGGACAGAAGTGCTGATGACCAGCACCGACGTCGTAGGAGAGGAAGTCCGCCGCATGGGTTCGACCTTCTGCCCGAGCCGTGGCAGCCGTGCTGACCTGGACTGGACGGTGCTGCACGCGGCCAAGACCGCCCCCATTCGAGCGGCGGCGGGTGCGGATCGTCGTCTATCCTCCGATTCTGGTGGGACCGGCTTCGGGCCTGCCCAGATTCCCGAGGAGGTGGGTCCGGTCACCGGTAACGACGCAGGGACCGACAACGGCCAGGCGGAGCTGCCCGAGGGCCAGGGCATCGGCGCGGAGACGACCGCGGAGCGCAGTGCGCGCTTCGAGCGGGACGCGCTCGAATACCTCGACCAGATGTACTCGGCGGCGCTGCGCATGACGCGTAACCCCGCCGATGCCGAGGACCTGGTGCAGGAGACGTACGCCAAGGCGTACGCGTCCTTCCACCAGTTCCGCGAGGGCACCAACCTCAAGGCCTGGCTGTATCGCATCCTCACGAACACCTTCATCAACTCGTACCGCAAGAAGCAGCGCGAACCCCAGCGCAGCGCCGCCGAGGAGATCGAGGACTGGCAGCTCGCCCGCGCCGAGTCGCACATGTCGACGGGGCTGCGCTCCGCCGAGTCGCAGGCGCTCGACCACCTGCCCGACTCCGACGTGAAGGAAGCGCTCCAGGCCATCCCCGAGGAATTCCGCATCGCCGTGTATCTCGCGGACGTAGAGGGCTTTGCGTACAAGGAGATCGCGGACATCATGGGGACACCCATCGGTACGGTGATGTCCCGGCTGCACCGGGGTCGTCGTCAGTTGCGCGGCATGCTCGAGGACTACGCCCGCGAGCGCGGGCTGGTCCCGGCCGGCGCCGGAGAGTCGAACGAAGCGAAAGGCTCGGGCTCATGAGCTGCGGAGAGCCGCACGAGACGGACTGCAGTGAGGTACTCGACCACCTGTACGAGTTCCTCGACAGCGAGATGCCGGACCTCGATCGCGAGAAGTTCCAGCAGCACTTCGAGGAGTGCTCGCCGTGCCTGGAGAAGTACGGCCTGGAGCAGGCCGTCAAGAAGCTGGTCAAGCGGTGCTGCGGTCATGACGACGTGCCCGCCGACCTGCGCGCCAAGGTGATGGGACGGCTCGACCTCATCCGCTCCGGGCAGTCGGTGCCCGAGCACGACGTGGCGGCCGCTCCGCAGGAGTCGTAGGGTCACCCGAATGCGTTAATCCGCCGGCCTTCCGCCCGCGCCTCCTCCCGACCGTCCTAGGCTCCGAAGCCTGGGACAGGCACGGGACTGGGGGAGGGCGTCGTTCATGGAGGCGGTTCCGGCACGGGCACGCGCGTACGTGGCCTGTGTCGTGCTCGGCGCGCTGGTCTGCCTGCTGCCACCACCCCTGGTCCGCACGCCCTGGTGGGCGACGACCCTGCTCGCCGTCCTGTACGCGGGCGGGGAGTGGATCGCCCGCAGGCGCTGCCCCGGCACCTTCTACCCGGTTCTGCTGGCCGCGGTGTTCGTACTGCCCCCGCCCGCCGCCGCGCTGGTCGCGCTGACCGGCGCGCTGCCGGCACCCGTCGAGCGGCGTCCCGTCGTCCTGCGACGGATCTGGCGGGCGGCCGAACTGGTCGTGACCGTGTGGGCCGCCGGGTGGGTGTTCTGGACGCTGGGCGGGCGCGACGCCGTGGTGGCGCCCGACGTCCCGCACGCGCTCGGGCCGGCCGCGGCCGCGGTGCTGACCTTCTGCGCGGTGCAGACCGTGCTCGACGGCGGCATCCTCGTCGTCGCCGAGCGGGTCCCGGCGCGGCGGGCCTGGCGCGGCCTCTTCCTGCGGTCGCTGGCACCGGTCGGCGTGCACGGGCTCGCCGGGCTGATGATGGCCGTGCTGTGGCGCAGCCCCTACGGACCCGTGGCCGCGCTGCTCGTGCTGCTGCCGATGGGCGTCTCGTGGTGGGCGTTCGTCCAGTACCACCGCGAGCGGGGCGCCCACCAGGCGACCATCAGAGCGCTGGTGCAGGCCGTCGACATCAAGGACGGGTACACACGCGGGCACAGCGAACGGGTCGGGCAGGCCTCCATGCTGATCGCGCGCGAGCTGGGCATGGACGACGGACGCGTCGAGGTGCTGCGGTTCGCCGGGATCCTGCACGACGTGGGGAAGCTGGGCGTGCCCACGCGGCTGCTGCGCAAGGACGGGCCGCTCACCCCCGAGGAGCGGCGGGTGATCGAGCTCCATCCGGAGTACGGGCACGAGATGGTGCGGGGGATCGCCTTCCTCGGCGAGGCCCGGGCCGCCGTACTGCATCATCACGAGCGGCTGGACGGAAGCGGGTACCCCTACGGGCTCGTGGGGACGCAGATCCCCGAGTCCGCGCGGGTGGTCGCGGTGGCCGACGCGTTCGACGCCATGACCTCCACCCGGTCCTACAGCAGGGCCCGGCCGGTCTCCGTGGCACTGGAGGAGCTGGAGCGGTGCGCGGGGCGGCAGTTCGACCCGGTGATGGTCGACGCGCTGGCGCGGGTGGTACGGCGGTCCGGGTGGGACCCCGTCGTCACCGCCCAGGGCGGGCGCTCCCGCCGGGTCCCGCCACCGCACCCGCCGGTCTCCAGCCGGGCGGGGGCGAACCGTTGACCCGCGGCCGGGCCCTGCCCCTGATCCGCGGCTCCGCCGCGCTCCTCGCCTCCGGCTGTCTCGCAGTCACCCTTTGGACCGGTCTCGAACAGCGCGGCGTCGCGCTGGCCTTCGGCGTGTTCGTCGCCCTCGGGGAGCTCACCCGCTGGACGGGACCGCGGACCCGGGAGGCGGCGCCGCTCGGTGCGGCCGGGGCGCTGTCGTACGCGCTGCTCGGGGAGGTCGCCGGGCGGCCCGGTGCCCACGGGGTCGCCCAGGTGGTCAGTGTGGTGCTCGCCGCCTCGCTGGCCGGATGCGTGCCGAACATCGCGCGCGGGCGCGGGCCCGTGGTCGACCATCTGGCCCGGCGGGTGCTGACCGTCGGGTTCGCCGCCGTGTGCTTCCAACCGCTCTACGACGGCGGCACTTTCACGGACTGGAACGGACCCGCCTACGCGTTGCTGCTCGTCGCGGTCCTCGCCCTCACCGCGCTGTGCGACGCCCTGCTCGCCGCCGCGCTGGCGTACTCCCGCACCGGCTGGCCCTTCGGACCGCTGCTCCGGGACGAACTGCACCGCATGCTCGGCATCGGGTCGGCCGTCTGCGCGACGGGCGCCGTGATGGCGCTCGCGGTGGCGGTCGTCGGCCTCTGGGCGCTGCCCGTGTTCTGTCTTCCGCTGCTGCTCACCCAGGTGTCCCTGCGCCGCTACGCCGCCGTCCGCCGGACGTACCGGCAGACCATCGCCTCACTCGCCCGCGCCACCGAGATCGCCGGGTACACCCCGGCCGGCCACGCCCGCCGGGTCGCCGCGCTCAGCCGGGCCGTCGGGCGGGACATGGGCCTGACCGGCCCGGAGCTCACCGTGCTGGAGTACGCGGCGCTGATGCACGACATCGGGCAGCTCAGCCTGGTCGATCCCGTGCCGGCCGGTGCCACCGCCGGGCTGCCCGGGGCCGAGCAGCGGCGGATCGCGCTGCTGGGCGGCGCGGTGGTCCGGCAGACCGGGGTGGACGCGGAGGTCGCCGTGGTGGTCGAGCGGCAGGCGGATCCGTACCCTGAGCAGCCGCCGGCCGCCCGGATCGTGCGGGCGGTGAACGCGTACGAGGAGAAGGCACGGGACGCGGGCCCCGGCGGGCCGCTCACCGCGCTGGAGGAACTGCGGCTGGGGACCGCGGGAGACTACGCTCCGGAGGTCGTCGAGGCGCTGGCCCGGGTGCTGTCGAGGGAGGGTCTGACCCTGCCCTCGGCTGGGTAACCCATGGGTAATGAGCGCCTCTCCAGCCGCACGTGGTTGGATGCGAAGGAGAGGGTGTCCGGGGGCACAGGCCAGCCCACTCCACGGAACTGGCAGGCGGGAATCGTGAGGATCTTCGGCAAGGGACGGCACCGGCCCTCCGCCTCCTGGCGGCAGGCCACCGACCGGGCTTTCACGCTCATCGGGGACGGTCGCTACGAGGACGCGGGCGCGTTGTTGACGCGGGCCGCCGACCTGGAACCCTGGCTGTCGGAGTCCTGGTTCAACCTGGCGCTGCTGCACAAGTTCCGGCACGACTGGGAACAGGCCCGGGCCGCGGGCCTGCGGGCCGTGGCCCTGCTCGACCGGGAGACCGGCGCACCCGACTGGTGGAACGTCGGCATCGCGGCGACCGCCCTCCAGGACTGGCCCCTGGCCCGGCGCGCCTGGCAGGCCTACGGGCTGCATGTGCCCGGCGGTGCCACGGACGCCGGCGAACCCCTCGGCATGGACCTGGGCAGCGCGGCTGTACGGCTGTCGCCCGAGGGCGAGGCCGAGGTGGTGTGGGGACGTCGGCTGGATCCGGCGCGGATCGAGGTGCTGTCCATCCCGCTGCCGTCGTCGGGACGGCGCTGGGGTGAGGTCGTCCTGCACGACGGGGTGCCGCACGGCGAGCGGACCACCGCCGCCGGGCACTCGTATCCGGTGTTCGACGAGATCGAACTGTGGGCGCCCTCACCCGTGCCCACCTGGGTGGTCCTGCTGGAGGCCGCCAGCGAGGCCGACCGGGACGCCCTGGAGCAGCTCGCCGCCGACGCCGGGTTCGCCGCGGAGGACTGGTCGTCCTCCGTGCGGCTGCTGTGCCGGCTGTGCTCGGAGTCACGGATGCCGTCCGACGAGGGCGACGGGGAGCATCTGGACCCGCACGACCACAGCGAGCCCGGGCATCCGGGGCCGCTCGGTCACCGTACGGACGGGCAGCTGTGGGTACCGGAGCGCGAGTGCGGGGTGGCCGCGCCGGCCTCGCTGGTCCGGGGGCTGCTGGACGGGTGGGTCGCCGATTCGCCCGACTCCCGGGACTGGCGGGACCTCGAAGAGGTGTGCTGAGGCCCTCGGCCGGCCGCCGGCCCGTCGTGGCTGGTCGCGTACTTGTCCGCGCCCCCCTCAGGGCGCGTTCCCCGTACCCTGTATCAGCATCACACCCCGGTTTTTCCAGAAAGGCGTACGTCGGTCATGGCGCAGCAGGACACCGATCAGCAGCACGCGGGCGTGCTCCCCGTCGACGACGAGGGCTTCGTCGTCGACTCGGAGGACTGCGAGGAGCGCGAGCAGGCGTACCGCGACCGCGGCACCTCGCGGCCGATCACCGTGGTCGGCAACCCGGTGCTGCACAAGGAGTGCGAGGACGTCACCGACTTCGGTGAGGAGTTCCAGCAGCTGGTCGCCGACATGTTCGCCAGCCAGCGCACCGCCGAGGGTGTGGGTCTGGCGGCCAACCAGATCGGCGTCGACCTGAAGGTGTTCGTCTACGACTGCCCGGACGACGACGGTGTCCGGCACACCGGCGTGGTCTGCAACCCCAAGCTCGTCGAACTGCCCGCCGACCGGCGCCGGCTGGACGACAGCAACGAGGGCTGCCTGTCGGTGCCGACGGCGTACATGCCGCTGGCCCGTCCCGACTACGCCGAGGTGACGGGACAGGACGAGCGGGGCAACCCGATCAAGGTCCGTGGCAGCGGATACTTCGCTCGGTGTTTGCAGCACGAGACCGACCACCTCTACGGCTACCTCTACATCGACCGGCTGTCCAAGCGGGAACGCAAGGACGCGCTGCGGCAGATGGCCGAGAACGAGCCTCGCTACCCCGTGGTCGCCAACGACTGACACCTCGCCTCACCCCCACGCACGGCGTCTGATCAGGTTCTCGGCCTGACCAGGCGCCGTTCGTCTGTCCGTCGCACGTTCGATCGGATGTACGCCCTGAGTGATCCAGAACCAGTCAGGTGCCAGGAGAATCTCGGCACTGTGGGGTAGTGAATGAAGCAAATCCGTTCCCAGAACGGTCAGTTGTGGTGCTGAATGGGAAGTGCGGGGTTACGCAACGGCGCACGCCCGGCACAGCGGGAGGGGCGTGCCCAACTGGCGGCTGAGAGGGGTTTGTTCGTGCCTGCTTTCCCACACAGCACCACAGCGACCGCGACCGCGATCGCAGTCCCACCTTCGCTGTCTCTTCCGGTGATCGAGGCGGCGTTTCCCAGGCAATTGCACCCGTATTGGCCCAGGCTCCAGGAGAAGACCCGTACCTGGCTCCTGGAAAAACGGCTCATGCCGGCGGACAAGATTGAGGAATATGCCGACGGCCTGTGCTACACCGATCTCATGGCCGGGTACTACATAGGTGCCCCCGACGACGTCCTGCAGGCGATAGCGGACTACAGCGCGTGGTTCTTCGTCTGGGACGACCGGCACGACCGTGACATCGTCCACCACCGCCCCGCGGCCTGGCGCCGGCTCCGGGCGCTGCTGCACGAGGCGCTCGACTCCCCCGAGGACCATCTGCACCACGAGGACGCGCTGGTGGCGGGGTTCGCGGACAGTGTGCTGCGGTTGTTCTCGTTCCTGCCCCGGACCTGGAACGAGCGCTTCGCCCGGCACTTCCACGCGGTGATCGAGGCCTACGACCAGGAATTCCACAACCGGAGCGAAGGGATCGTGCCGACGGTCGAGGAATATCTGGCGCTGCGCCGACTCACCTTCGCGCACTGGATATGGACCGATCTGCTGGAGCCGAGTGCCGGACAGGAACTTCCGGACGCGGTGCGGAAACATCCGGCCTATCGGCGGGCGGCGCTGCTGAGCCAGGAATTCGCCGCGTGGTACAACGACCTCTGCTCACTGCCCAAGGAAATCGCGGGCGACGAGGTGCACAATCTCGGAATCAGTCTCATCACCCATGAGGGGCTGAACCTGGAAGAGGCTGTCGTCGAACTGCGGCGGCGCGTCGAGGAATGCATCGCGGAATTCCTGGTCGTCGAGGACGAGGCATTACATTTCGCGGACTCTCTCGCCGACGGCACGGTACACGGAAAGGAATTGAGTGCTGCCGTGCGCGTCTGCCTCGGGAACATGCGGAACTGGTTCAGTTCCGTCTACTGGTTCCACCACGAGTCCGGCCGCTACATGGTCGACAGCTGGGACGACCGGTCCACGCCCCCGTACGTCAACAACGAAACGGCAGGTGAGAAATGACCGTCGAGTCCGTACCCGCGGCCCCGAACCGGCAGCAGGCCCCGGAACTGCGGGAGCCCCCCGTCGCGGGCGGTGGTTTCCCGCTTCTGGGCCACGGCTGGAAGCTGGCGCGCGATCCCTTGGCCTTCATGTCCCAGCTGCGCGACCACGGTGACGTGGTCCGGCTGCGACTCGGCCCCAAGACGGTCTACGCCGTCACCACCCCGGAGCTCACCGGCGCCCTGGCGCTGAGCCCCGACTACAAGATCGACGGCCCCCTGTGGGAGTCCCTGGAGGGCTTGCTCGGCAAGGAGGGCGTGGCCACCGCCAACGGGCCGCGTCACCGGCGGCAACGCCGTACCATCCAGCCCGCGTTCCGGCTCGGCGCGATCCCCGCCTACGCGGCGATCATGGAGGAGGAGGCGCACGGGCTCACCACCCGCTGGCGGCCCGGCGAGACCGTCGACTGCACCTCCGAGTCCTTCCGGGTCGCCGTGCGCATCGCGGCCCGCTGCCTGCTGCGCGGCGAGTACATGGACGAGCGCGCCGAGCGGCTGTGCCTGGCGCTCGCCACCGTGTTCCGCGGCATGTACCAGCGGATGGTGATCCCGCTGGGGCCGCTGTACCGGCTGCCGCTGCCCGCCAACCGGGAATTCAACCGGGCGCTGGCCGATTTGCATCTCCTGGTCGACGAGATCGTGGCCGAGCGCCGGGCATCCGGTCAAAAGCCGGACGATTTGCTGACGGCATTGCTGGAGGCGAAGGACGAGAATGGCGAGCCCATCGGGGAACAGGAGATCCACGACCAGGTGGTCGCGATACTCACCCCGGGAAGCGAAACCGTGGCCTCCACGATCATGTGGCTGCTCCAGGTGCTCGCCGAGCATCCGGAACACGCCGACCGGATCCGGGACGAAGTCGAATCCGTGACCGGCGGCCGGCCCGTCGCATTCGAGGACGTCCGGAAGCTCACGCACACGAACAATGTGGTCGTGGAGGCGATGCGTTTGCGTCCCGCCGTCTGGATACTCACCCGGCGGGCGGTCGCCGACACGGAACTCGGTGGCTATCGCATTCCGGCGGGTGCGGACATCATCTACAGTCCGTACGCGGTTCAGCGCGATGCGCGATCGTACCGGGACAACCTGGAGTTCGACCCCGACCGCTGGCTTCCGGAACGCGTCAAGGACGTGCCGAAATATGCCATGAGTCCGTTCAGTGTGGGCAATCGCAAGTGCCCGAGCGACCACTTCTCGATGGCCCAGCTGACGCTGATCACGGCGGCGGTCGCGACGAAGTACCGCTTCGAGCAGGTGCCCGGCTCGGACGACGCGACCCGGGTGGGCATCACGCTCCGTCCGAACAAGCTCCTGCTCACGCCCGTGCCGAGGTGAGGGACGCGGGTGCGCTCAGGCGGCCTCCGGGCCCCTGAACGTGCGCCGGTAGGCCTGGGGGGTGGTGCCCAGCGCCCGGACGAACTGGTGGCGCAGCGCGGCCGCGTTGCCGAACCCCGTCCGGCCGGCGATCGCGTCCACCGTCTCGTCCGTCGCTTCCAGCAACCGCTGGGCCAGCAGTACCCGTTGGCGCAGGATCCAGCGGTAGGGGGTGGTCCCCGTCTCCTGCTGGAAGCGGCGGGCGAAGGTGCGCGGTGACATGAGGGCGCGGGCGGCGAGCTGCTCGACGGTGACCTCCTGGTCGAGGTTGCGCTCCATCCACACCAGCACCTCGGCGACCGCGTCGCCCTCCGACCGGGGCAACGGGCGCTCGATGTACTGGGCCTGCCCGCCGTCCCGGTGCGGCGGCACCACCATCCGCCGGGCGATCTTGTTGGCCACCTCCGGCCCCTGCTCCTTGCGCACGATGTGCAAGCAGGCGTCGATGCCGGCGGCCGTGCCCGCGGAGGTGATCACCGGGTCCTCGTCGACGTAGAGCACGTCCGGCTCTACGACCGCCCGCGGATACTGCCGCTCCAGCTCCTCGGCGTGCCGCCAGTGCACGGCGCAGCGCCGCCCGTCCAGCAGCCCCGCGGCGCCCAGCACGAAGACGCCGGAGCACACGCTGAGCACCCGGGAGCCCCGCTCGACGGCCCGGCGCAGGGCGTCGAGCAATTCCGGCGGGAAGGTCCGCGTCTCGTAGCACGAGCCGGCCGGCACGGCGATCAGGTCGGCCGTCTCCAGACGGTCCAGCCCGTGCTCGACCCGCAGGGAGAAACCGGCGTTGGACCGCAGCTGCGGCCCCTCGGCGGAGGTGACCGCGAAGTCGTACACCGGCAGTCCGTCGTCGCTCCGGTCGATGCCGAAGACCTCGCAGACCACGCCGAGTTCGAAGGGATTCACGCCGTCGATGAGTACCGCGGCCACGTTCTGCAGCATGCCCTCAGTGTGCCTCAGTGGTGGCAGTAAATCGAGGGTCTACGGCAGTCCTGCCACTGTCGGTAAGGAGTGTCCGGCGCGAGAGTGGTGTCCATGAACACGAACCAGATCGAAGCACTCATCGGAATGCTGGCCGTCGCGGGACTCTTCGTGATCATGGTCCTCCCTTCTCTCATCGGTATCGCGCACGACCGGCGCGTCGACCGCGAGATCCGGGAGGCCCAGGACCAGCGCAGGCAGAAGGAGGATCAGAAGTCCTCGTCCAGGTCGACCGTGCCCTCCACGGCCACCTGGTACGCCGAGGGACGCCGCTCGAAGAAGTTGGTCAACTCCTGAACCCCCTGGAGCTCCATGAAGGAGAAGGGGTTCTCGGAGCCGTACACCGGAGCGAAGCCGAGGCGCGTGAGGCGCTGGTCGGCGACGCACTCCAGGTACTGCCGCATCGACTCGGTGTTCATGCCCGGGAGGCCGTCACCGCACAGGTCGCGCGCGAACTGCAGCTCGGCCTCGACGGCCTCCCGCAGCATGTCGGTGACCTGCTGCTGGAGCTGGTCGTCGAAGAGCTCCGGCTCCTCCTTGCGGACGGTGTCCACCACGTCGAACGCGAAGCTCATGTGCATGGTCTCGTCGCGGAACACCCAGTTGGTGCCGGTCGCCAGACCGTGCAGCAGACCCCGGCTGCGGAACCAGTAGACGTACGCGAAGGCACCGTAGAAGAACAGGCCCTCGATGCACGCGGCGAAGCAGATCAGGTTGAGCAGGAAGCGCCGGCGGTCCGCCGTGGACTCCAGGCGGTCCAGCTTCTCGACCTCGTTGATCCACCTGAAGCAGAACTCGGCCTTCTCGCGGATGGACGGGATGTTCTCCACCGCGTCGAACGCCGCCGCCCGGTCCTCCGGGTCGGGGAGGTAGGTGTCCAGCAGGGTCAGATAGAACTGGACGTGCACCGCCTCCTCGAACAGCTGGCGGCTCAGGTAGAGCCGGGCCTCGGGGGAGTTGATGTGCTTGTACAGCGTCAGGACCAGGTTGTTCGCCACGATCGAGTCGCCCGTCGCGAAGAACGCCACCAGCCGGCCGATCAGGTGCTGCTCCTCGGGGGAGAGCTTCGCGAGGTCGGCGACGTCCGAGTGGAGGTCGACCTCCTCCACGGTCCAGGTGTTCTTGATGGCGTCCCGGTAGCGCTCGTAGAAGTCCGGGTAGCGCATCGGGCGCAGCGTCAGCTCGAAGCCGGGGTCGAGAAGGTTCTGGGTACGGGTGGACATCACTGGCAGGCCTCGCAGGACTCGGGGTTTTCCAGGGAGCAGGCGACCGCTTCGGGGTCGGTGGCCGCCTGGACGGGGATGGTGGTCCGGGGCTGCGCCTGGGCCGCGCGGGCGATGCGGGTCGCGGGGCGTGAGCGCAGGTAGTACGTCGTCTTCAGGCCCGACTTCCAGGCGTAGGCGTACATCGAGGAGAGCTTGCCGATGGTCGGCGTCTCCAGGAACAGGTTCAGCGACTGGGCCTGGTCGAGGTACGGGGTGCGCGCGGCCGCCATGTCGATGAGCCCGCGCTGCGGGATCTCCCACGCCGTGCGGTAGAGCCGCCGTACGTCCTCGGGGATCCAGGCGAAGTCCTGCACCGAGCCGTTGGCCTCGCGCAGCGCCTCACGGGTGCGGGCGTCCCAGACGCCGAGCTCCTTCAGCTCCCGCACCAGGTAGGAGTTGACCTGGAGGAACTCGCCGGACAGCGTCTCGCGCTTGAAGAGGTTCGACACCTGCGGCTCGATGCACTCGTAGACGCCGGCGATCGAGGCGATCGTCGCGGTGGGCGCGATCGCCAGCAGCAGGGAGTTGCGCATGCCGACCGCGGCGATGCGCTCGCGCAGCGCGCTCCAGCGCTCCGGCCAGGTCGGCTCGACGCCGTAGTGGTCGGGGTGCAGCACGCCCCGGGCGGTGCGGGTCCGGTCCCAGGCGGGCAGCGGCCCGTTGCGTGCCGCGAGGTCGGCGGACGCCTCGTACGCGGCGAGCATGATGCGCTCGGCGATCCGGGTGGACAGCGCCTTCGCCTCGGGCGAGTCGAAGGGCACCCGCAGCTGGAAGAAGACGTCCTGCAGGCCCATCGCGCCGAGGCCGACCGGGCGCCACCGGGCGTTGGAGCGGCCCGCCTGCTCGGTCGGGTAGAAGTTGATGTCGACCACGCGGTCGAGGAAGGTCACGGCGGTGCGGACGGTGGCGTCCAGCCGCTCCCAGTCGATGCCGTCGCCCACGACGAACGCGCCCAGGTTGACCGAGCCCAGGTTGCACACGGCGGTCTCGCCGTCGTCCGTGACCTCCAGGATCTCCGTGCAGAGGTTCGAGGAGTGGACGACGTGGCCCGGCTCGGCGGTCTGGTTGGCGGTGCGGTTGGCGGCGTCCTTGAAGGTCATCCAGCCGTTGCCGGTCTGGGCGAGGGTGCGCATCATCCGGCCGTACAGCTCACGGGCGGGCAGGGTCTTCTTCGCCAGGCCCCGGCTCTCGGCCGCGCGGTACGCGGCCTCGAACTCCTCGCCCCACAGGTCGACCAGCTCGGGCACGTCCGACGGGGAGAACAGCGACCACGCGGCGTCCGCGTCGACCCGCCGCATGAACTCGTCCGGGATCCAGTGCGCGAGATTCAGGTTGTGCGTACGGCGGGCGTCCTCGCCGGTGTTGTCCCGCAGCTCCAGGAACTCCTCGATGTCGGAGTGCCAGGTCTCCAGGTAGACGGCGGCCGCGCCCTTGCGCCGGCCACCCTGGTTCACGGCGGCGACCGAGGCGTCCAGCGTCTTCAGGAACGGGACGATGCCGTTGGAGTGCCCGTTGGTGCCGCGGATCAGGGAGCCCCGGGAGCGGATCCGGGAGTACGACAGACCGATGCCGCCGGCGTGCTTGGAGAGCCGGGCGACCTGGTGGTAGCGCTCGTAGAGGGAGTCCAGCTCGTCCTTGGGGGAGTCCAGGAGGTAGCAGGACGACATCTGGGGGTGCCGGGTGCCGGAGTTGAAGAGGGTGGGGGAGGAGGGGAGGTAGTCGAGGCGGCTCATGAGCCCGTAGAGCGCGGCGACTTCGTCCACCGACCGGGTGGTGTCGTCCTCGGCGAGGCCGGCGGCGACGCGCAGCATGAAGTGCTGGGGCGTCTCGACGACCTTGCGGGTGATCGGGTGCCGGAGCAGGTAGCGGCTGTACAGGGTGCGCAGGCCGAAGTAGCCGAAGCGGTCGTCGGCGTCCCGGTCGACCAGGGCGTCCAGGCGGTCGGCGTGCAGGCGTGTGAACCCGGCCGTGCGGTCGGCGATGAGCCCTTCCCGGTGTCCCACCGCCACGGACTCCGTGAAGGACGTGACCCCCTGGGAGGCGGCCTCGGCGGCGATGGAGACGGTCAGCAGCCGCGCGGCGAGCCGGGAGTAGGCGGGGTCCTCGGAGATCAGTCCGGCGGCGGCCTCCGTGGCCAGCTCCCGCAGTTCGTTCTCGTCCGCCCGCGCGGAACGGCCGCGCAGCGCGGCGGCGGCGACCCGGCCGGGGTCGGCGTCGGGGAGGTCGGCGGTCAGCTCGGTGAGGGTCCGCAGCAACGCGGTCCCTGGTCCGTCGGTCTCCCCTTCCACGGTGGTCGCTGCGGCCGGTTCGGCTGGCGCGATGGTCACGTGGGGCTCTCCCTCGCTCGGCACGGGGGCCTCGCGAAGGGCAGGGGAGGGCACACGAGCGCAGGGGCGTTCGCGTCCACCGGCCCATTCCACGAGACCCGGACGTCAGGGCACCCGGGCCGGACGGCCGGGCGCACTGTCGGCAGGTCCTCGGACTGAACCGGCGTGCGCTCCCTTTTCGGGACGGACGCACGCGAGTACACCGTTGCGGGACAGTTCCGGATTCGCACCGGATTCCCCTGCGGCGACAGCGAGCATGAGCATACATCTGGTGCCGGGTGCCGACAGCACCCCCATATGTTGTGTCGCCGATGACTTCAGAGCGTCAACTGGTAGGTGAGAAGCGTGATGTCGTCCAGCTCCGGGAGGGGGTTCCAGTCCCGCTCGGGGGTGCGGGTGAAGCCCAGCCGTTCGTAGATGCGGTGGGCCGCGTGCATGGTCCGCTGGGTCGACAGGACGAGCCCGGCGCAGCCGTCGAGGGCGCGGGCGCGGTCGACGCAGGCGCGCACCAGGGCCTCGCCGACCCCGCGGCCGCGGGCCTCCCGGGCGACGGCGAGCATGCGGATCTCCGCCTCGTCGGGGGCGGCTATGTCGGCCATGGGGCCGCCGGAGGGGACGAACGTCACGCCGCCGAGGACGCGTTCGTGCGCGACGGCCACGAGCACCTGTGCGGCGGCCGCGCGCTTGGCGACGTCTCGCAGCTCGCCGAGGTAGCCGTCGCTCTCGCCGAAGTCGAGGAGTCCGTCCTGGAGGTAGGCCTGCGCGGTGATCTCACCGAGGGTGGCGTACTCGGCGGGGTGCGCGCGGCGGATGTCGATGTCCATGGCGGCAGTGTGTACGACGACGGGCCGCCGCATCATGCGATGTCGGCGGCCCGCTGCGGGTCGTTCAGTGGTCGCTCGCGCTCACGCGGCCACGCCGCGTGCCGGAACGGCCCCGCGCCTCAGTGGGCGGCACCCGCGGTCGCCGGGGGAAGCTCCACCTGGACTCCCGGGTCGCCGGCGTCCGCCGTGTAGTCGCCGGGCTTGGTCTCGTCGACGCCCTCGGGAGCCTTCACGGCCTTCAGGACGAAGGTGAGGACCACCGTGACCACCAGGTTGAGGACGAACGCCGTGAGGCCGATGTAGCCGATCTCACCGATGCCGGGGATCTCCGCCGAGGAGCCGCCGAAGTGCTTCTGCGTCGGGGAGGCGACACCGTAGGCCGCGACCGTGCCGTAGGTCATGCCGACCGCCCAGCCGGCCAGCAGCGCCCAGCGGTGGAACCAGCGGGTGAACAGACCGCCGACCAGGGCGGGCATGGTCTGGAGGATCCAGATGCCGCCCAGCAGCTGGAAGTTGATCGCGACCGTCTTGTCCATCCCGAGGACGAAGACGAGGGCGCCGACCTTCACCAGCAGGGACACCAGCTTGGAGACCTTGGTCTCCTGCGCGGGGGTGGCGTCCGGCTTGAGGAAGTCCTTGTAGATGTTGCGGGTGAAGAGGTTGGCCGCCGCGATCGACATGATGGCCGCCGGGACCAGCGCGCCGATGCCGATCGCCGCGAACGCGACGCCGGTGAACCAGTCCGGGAACATGTTCTCGAACAGCTGGGGGATCGCCAGCTGGCCGTTCTCCACCTTGACGCCGGCCGCGATCGCCATGAAGCCGAGCAGACCCAGCAGGCCCAGCATCAGCGAGTACAGCGGCAGGATCGTGGAGTTGCGGCGGATCACGTCCCTGCTGCGGCTGGACAGCACGGCCGTCACGCTGTGCGGGTACATGAACAGGGCGAGCGCCGAGCCCAGTGCCAGCGTGGCGTACGTCCACTGCGAGGCGGCGTTCGGCACCAGCCCGCCCGCACCGGCCTCCGTGTACTTGTCGTTCGCGGCGGCGAAGATGTCGTCGAAGCCGCCCAGCTTGATCGGGATGTAGATGATGGCGACGGCGATCACGATGTAGATCAGCGCGTCCTTGACGAACGCGATCAGGGCCGGCGCCCGCAGACCCGAGGAGTACGTGTACGCGGCCAGCACTCCGAAGGCGATCAGCAGCGGCAGGTCCTTGATGAACCAGTTGGTGTCCTCGCCGCCGCCGATGCCCATCACGTCCAGCACGGCCTGGATGCCGACCAGCTGGAGCGCGATGTACGGCATGGTCGCGAGGATGCCGGTGACCGCGACGGCGAGGGACAGGCCCTTGGAGCCGAAGCGGCCGCGGACGAAGTCCGAGGTGGTGACGTAGCCGTGCTTGTGGGAGACCGACCACAGTCGCGGCAGGAAGACGAACATCATCGGGTAGATGAGGATCGTGTACGGCACCGCGAAGAAGCCGGCCGCGCCCGCCGCGTAGATCGCCGCCGGTACGGCGACGAAGGTGTACGCCGTGTAGAGGTCGCCGCCGAGCAGGAACCAGGTGATCCAGGTCCCGAAGGACCGGCCGCCGAGGCCCCACTCGTCGAGGCTGTGCTCGTTCTCGGCCTTGCGCCAGCGCGCGGCCAGGAAGCCCATCACCGTGACGGCGACGAAGAAGAGGATGAACACGGCGAGTGCGACGCCGTTCACACCGTCCTTCATGCTCCGGCACCCCCCTGCGTCTTGCGGGCGCGCTGGTCACGCTGCCACAGCCAGTAGGCGGTCATGGTGAGGGCGGTGGAGATCACGACCCAGGCCATCTGGTACCAGTAGAAGAACGGGATGCCGATGAAGGTCGGGTCCGTCTTCGCGTACGAGCCCACCCAGAGCATGGCCACGAACGGTGCTATCAGGCAGAGGGCGATGACGACGCGCACAGGCGTCACCACCGGCCCTCTGTTCACTTCTGAGGCTTCTGACATCGGACGGCTCCGTCCCCTCGCTGATCACCTGGTGCAACGCGCAGGCAATCTAGGTCACGGTGTCCCGCTACCGGAAGCCCCTGTTCAGATACCGGTTACTCAGCAGCAGCGGAATCCTTGCCGCGGGTCTGTTTCCTGCCGGTCCGTCCGCATCCGCTCGAACTCCCGCCGGGTGGGCACCTCCGCCTCCGGGTGGCCCTTACGGACATGCGCGACATAGCGGTCGTAGGCCGACTCGTCCGTCAGCTCACGGACGTACCAGCGCACCCCGCTAGTCACTCGGCGCAGCAGTGCCGACGCTCGCACGGCGCTCCTCCTCCCGCTCCTCGGGCGTGGCGATCAGTCCGGCGGGCGCGACGATCTTCGACGCTACGTACGGCGCCTCGCTGAGGGTGGTGAGCGCGGGCCGGCGGACGTGCCGGACGCAGATCCGCGCCGCGTCCACGAGGACCGCCACGATCAGCAGGGCGAGGACGGCCGACAGGACGCCGTCCACCGTGGAGTTGGTGACGACGGTGTGCATGTCGTCCATGGACTTGGCCGGCGGCAGGATCTCGCCCCGGTCGATGGCGTCCTGGAAGACCTGGCGCTGCTGGAAGAAGCCGACCCTGGGGTCGCTGGAGAAGACCTTCTGCCAGCTGGCCGTCAGGGTCACGACCGCGTCCCACAGGAGCGGGACACCGGTGATCCAGGCCCATTTGAGGCGGCCCGACTTCACCAGCAGCGTCGTGCAGACGGCGAGCGCCACCGCCGCCAGCAGCTGGTTGGAGATACCGAAGATCGGGAACAGCTGGTTGATGCCGCCGAGGGGCTCGTGGACGCCCACCCACAGGAAGTAGCCCCACAGCCCGCAGACGATCGCGCTGGTGATCACCAGGCCCGGCTTCCAGCTGACGTTCCGGAAAGGCCGGTACACGTTGCCGAGGGTGTCCTGGAGCATGAACCGGCCGACGCGCGTGCCCGCGTCCAGCGCGGTCAGGATGAACAGCGCCTCGAACATGATCGCGAAGTGGTACCAGAAGGCCTTGAGGCCCCCGCCGGTCACCTGGGAGAAGATCTCCGAGACGCCGACCGCCAGCGTGGGCGCACCGCCGGTGCGCGACAGCAGCGTCGACTCCTCGACGCTCCTCGCCGCCGCGGCGAGCTCCTCGGGGGAGATCTGGTAGCCCCAGCCGCCCACCACCTGCGAGGCCTGCTCCACGCTGGTGCCGATGACACCGGCCGGCGCGTTCATCGCGAAGTACAGCCCCGGGTCGATCACGCTGGCCGCGATCAGTGCCATGACGGCGACCGACGACTCCATCAGCATGGAGCCGTAGCCGATCATCCGGACCTGCGTCTCCTTCTGGATCATCTTCGGCGTCGTGCCCGACGAGATCAGCGCGTGGAATCCGGACAGGGCACCGCAGGCGATCGTGATGAACACGAACGGGAAGAGGGAGCCCGCGAAGACCGGCCCGTCGCCGCGGGAGGCGAAGTCGGTGACCGGGTCCATCCGCAGCGTCGGCAGCGCGATCACGACGCCGAGGGCGAGCAGCACTATCGTGCCGATCTTCATGAAGGTGGAGAGGTAGTCGCGGGGTGCGAGGAGCATCCACACCGGCAGGATCGACGCGATGAAGCCGTACGCCACCAGCCAGACGACCAGGGTCGAGGGGGCGAGGGTGAAGGTCTCCGCCCAGGACGACTCGGCCACCCAGCGGCCGGAGACCAGGGCGAACAGCAGCAGGCCCACGCCGATGAGGGACACCTCGGCGACCCGTCCGGGCCGCAGGACGCGCAGGTAGAAGCCCATCAGCAGCGCGATCGGGATGGTCATCGCGATGGAGAAGGTGCCCCAGGGGGAGGCCGCCAGGGCGTTGACGACGACCAGGGCCAGCACACCGAGCAGGATGATCATGATGGCGAACGCGGCGAGCAGCGCGGCCGCGCCGCCGAACGGGCCGATCTCCTCCCGCGCCATCTGGCCGAGCGAGCGGCCGTCCCGGCGGGTGGAGAAGAACAGCACCACCATGTCCTGGACCGCGCCCGCGAAGATGACGCCGGCGACGATCCAGATCGTGCCGGGCAGGTAGCCCATCTGCGCCGCGAGCACGGGGCCGACCAGGGGGCCGGCGCCGGCGATCGCGGCGAAGTGGTGGCCGAGCAGGACACGGCGGTCGGTGGGGTGGTAGTCGATGCCGTTGTCGAGGCGCTCCGCCGGGGTGGCACGGGTCCTGTCGACCTTGAGGACCTTGTGCGCGACGAACTTCGCGTAGAAGCGGTAGGCGATGGCGTACGAGCCGAGGGCCGCCGCGACCATCCAGGCGGCGGAGACCTCCTCGCCGCGGGAGAGCGCGAGCACGGTCCAGCCGACGGCGCCGACGAGGGCGACGAGGCTCCAGATGACGATGGTTCGGGCGTTCGCTGTGCGCACGGGTCGTCCTCCCGTCGTATGCGTTACGGGAGGACGGTAGGGCAGGCGATGTGACCTGCGCTACACCGCGAACACGTTTACGCCGTGGGGCGCTTGAGGCGTGCCACGAACTTGTAGCGGTCGCCGCGGTACACCGAGCGCACCCACTCCACCGGCTTGCCCTCCCGGTCCAGCGAGTGCCGGGACAGCATGAGCATCGGCAGGCCGACGTCCGTGCCGAGGAGCCCGGCCTCCCTCGGGGTGGCCAGCGAGGTCTCGATGGTCTCCTCGGCCTCGGCCAGATGGACGTCGTAGACCTCGGCGAGCGCGGTGTAGAGGGAGGTGTACTTGACCAGGCTGCGGCGCAGGGCCGGGAAGCGCTTGGCGCTCAGGTGGGTGGTCTCGATCGCCATCGGCTCGGCGTTGGCCATGCGCAGCCGCTCGATGCGCAGGACCCGGCCGCCGGGGGTGATGTCGAGCAGTTCGGCCAGCCGGTCGTCGGCCGTGATGTAGCCGATGTCCAGCAGCTGGGAGGTGGGCTCCAGGCCCTGGGCGCGCATGTCCTCGGTGTACGAGGTGAGTTGCAGTGCCTGCGAGACCTTCGGCTTGGCGACGAACGTGCCCTTGCCCTGGATCCGCTCCAGCCGGCCCTCGACCACCAGCTCCTGAAGGGCCTGACGCACGGTCGTGCGAGAGGTGTCGAACTCCGCGGCCAGCGTGCGCTCGGGCGGGACCGGGGTGCCGGGCGGCAGGGTCTCCGTCATGTCGAGCAGATGCTTCTTCAGGCGGTAGTACTTGGGCACGCGTGCGGTACGGACGGGTGTCCCGCTCTCGTTCTCCGCACTGCTGACCTCAGTGCTCATGCTCCGCCTTCCCGGCTCACCTACCGACCCGACCGACGTCCGCCGGTCGCGGCTCACATCGTGGCACGGCCACGCGCGAGGGGTTCCCCGCACGCTCCGTGATCCCCCCTGTATACCGTCGGCGCCTCCGATGGTCTAGTCCACGACGGTCATGTGGTCTACCCCGGAGCGGGTGGAGGAGCCATGGTTTTCGAGGGGTTCTTACTTAAAGGTTCCTGCATATGTAGGTCCCATAACGGCTGGTCGGGCCCTACGCGAGACCCTTGACACGTCCTATGGTCTGGGCCAAGCTCCCCGGTACTGGTCTACACCATTGGTCCAGGTCCCGGCCCCAGGGCGGTACGTCAGTCACCGCGGGGACGAGGGGGGTTTGTGGCATCCCTGAGGAGGGTGGCGTGAAGCGCAAGCTGATATCCGCGATCGGTGTCGCGGCGATGATGGTCTCCATTGCGGCGTGCGGGGGGTCCGACGACAAGGCGTCCGAGCAGGACCCGAAGGACCGCAAGGGCGAGCTCACTGTCTGGCTGATGGTCGACGCCCAGTCCACCTGGCCCGAGTTGGTCAAGCAGGCCAACGCGGACTTCAACAAGAAGTACCCGGGTGTCAAGGTCAACGTCCAGTACCAGCAGTGGGCCGACAAGACCAAGAAGCTCGACGCGGCACTGTCGGGCGACAGCTTCCCCGACGTGGTCGAGCTGGGCAACACCGAGACGATGACCTACATCCTCAACGGCGCCCTCGGCGAGATCGACCCCAAGAAGCACGACAACTCGGACACGTGGATCGGCGGTCTGAAGGACACCTGCACCTACGAGGGCAAGCTCTACTGCGTCCCGTACTACGCCGGTGCGCGCGTCGCGATCTACAACAAGGACATGCTCAAGGCCGGCACGGGCTCGGACCAGCTGCCCGCCACCGAGGACGAGTTGGTCACCGCCCTCGACAAGGTCCAGAGCAAGTACAAGAGCGACAACGCGTTCTCCTCGCTGTACCTGCCGGGCCGTTACTGGTACGCCGCCATGTCGTACGTCGCTGCCTACGGCGGCGAGATCGCCACCTACGACGAGGGCGGCAAGGAGTGGAAGGGCGCCCTGTCCACGCCGGAGGCGCAGAAGGGCATCCAGCACTTCATCGACCTGGTCAAGAAGTACAACAACGGCGACCAGACGAAGGACGAGCAGGACCACGCCAACGTCATGGCCAACGAGAAGGCCGCCGTGCTCTACGGCAACGGCTGGGAGGCCGGAAGCGTCGTCGACGGCGCGAACAACGGCAACCCGAAGCTGGAGGGCAAGATCGCCACCGCGGGCATGCCCGGCCCGGAGGGCAAGGCGCTTCCCTCCTTCATCGGCGGCTCCGACCTGGCCACCATCTCCAAGTCCGAGCAGCAGGACCTGGCGGAGGAGTGGATCTCGCTGTTCACCAGCGAGAAGTCCGAGGCCGCCCTGGCCGCCAAGAACATCCTCCCCAACAACACCAAGCAGCTCGAGCCGCTGAAGGCCAAGCCGGAGACGGCTCCCATCGCCAACGCCGTTCCCGACGCCTGGTTCACGCCGATCGCGCCCGGCTGGGCCGCGATCGAGAAGAAGGAAACCCTGGAGACGATGCTGCTCGACATCCTCAAGGGCAAGTCGGTCGCCGAGGCCACCAAGGCCGCCGACGCGGAGATCGACTCGCTGATCAACGAGGCCTCCTGATCCAGGAGCCGAACTCCCGTTGACCTCCGGTGCCTTGCCCGGCCCGCCGTTGGCCGGGCAAGGCCGGTCGGGCGTGCCGGCCGCCCAGGCTGTGCCGGCCCGCCCTCCAGGAACCCCTTCGAACGGAAGGCCAGCACAGTGAGTGCCGCCGACATCAAAGCAGCCGACCCGGAGGTGTCCGTCGCACGGGCCCAGGGTGACGGCCCGACACCGGCCCCTCCTCGGCGCGTCCGGTGGACGAACGGGCCACTGCTGCCCTATCTGCTGATCGCTCCGGCTGTGGTGGCACTCGCCGCAGTGTTCGTCTGGCCGCTGATCAAGACCGTGATCATGTCCTTCCAGGACGTGGGCCGCCGGGAGCTGTGGACGGGCGACGCCGCACCCTGGGTCGGCTTCGACCAGTTCACCAACATCCTCGGTGACGGCGAGTTCTACACCGTCCTGTGGCGCACCGTCGTCTTCATGGTGGTGTGCGTGGTCGCGACCATGGCCATCGGACTGTTCCTCGCTCACGCCATGCAGCGCATGACGAACGCGGTCCGGCTGCTGCTGACCGGTGCGCTCATCGCGGCCTGGGCGCTCCCCCTCCTCGTGGCCACCTCGATCTTCCGCTGGTTCGCCGACTCCGACTACGGCGTCGCCAACATGGTGCTCACCAAGTACCTGGGCCTCGACTACCAGGGCCACAACTGGTGGCTCGACCCCAAGCAGGGCTTCCTCGTGATCGGCGCCGTCGTGGTGTGGGGCGCGGTGCCGTTCGTCGCCGTCACCCTCTACGCCGCGCTCACCCAGGTGCCGGCCGAGCTGGAGGAGGCCGCCGCGCTCGACGGCGCCGGGCGGTTCGGAGTCTTCCGGTACGTCACCTGGCCGGTGATCAAGCCGGTCTTCCAGATGGTGGCCACGCTGTCGGTGATCTGGGACTTCAACGTCTTCGGACAGATCTTCCTGATGCGCGGCAACAAGCCGGAGTCCGAGTACAACCTGCTCGGTCTCTACTCCTACGAGAAGGCGTTCGAGTCGAACTCCTTCAGCCAGGGCGCCGCCATCGCGCTGATCACCGTGCTGCTGCTGTCCGGCGTGGCCGTCTACTACCTGCGCCAGCTGCTCAAGATCGGAGAGGTCGAGTGAGCGACACGACCGCCACGCGCGCCACGGCCGCGCCTCAGTACCGCCCCGACCGCAAGAAGCCGAGTCGGCACTTCTACAACGCCGTGGGACTCGTCGCCTTCGTGGTCATGGCGTTCCCGGTCTACTGGCTCGTGGTCAGCGCCCTGCGCCCCAACATCGAGATCCGGTCCTACGACCAGAAGCTCTGGCCGACGTCCCTCACGTTCGACAACTTCCGCCGGGCCGTCGACGAACCCAACTTCGGCACCGCGATCCAGTCCAGCCTGATCATCTGCGTGACCGCCGTCGTCGGGGCGATCCTGCTGTCCACGATCGGCGCCTTCGCCATCGCGCGCTTCCGCTTCGCCGGCCGCAAGATCTTCATGATCGCGCTGCTGGTGGTGCAGCTGCTGCCGCCGACCGCCATGCTCATCCCGCTGTACATCCAGCTGAACGACCTGGGCGCGATCAACGAGTACTGGGGCGTCATCGTCATCTACCTCGTCACGACGCTGCCCTTCGCCACCTGGATGATCCGCGGCTTCGTCGTGAACATCCCCCTGGAGCTGGAGGAGGCGGCGCTGGTCGACGGCTGTTCCCGGATGGGCGCCTTCTGGCGCGTGGTGTTCCCGCTGCTCGCTCCCGGCCTCGCGGCCGCATCGATCTTCTCCCTGATCAACGCGTGGAACGAGTACCTGCTCGCCTACATCGTGCTGCAGGACAACGACAAGTACACGCTCAACGTGTGGCTCATGAACTTCACCACCTCACGCGGGACGGACTACGGCGCCCTCATGGCGGCCTCGACGCTGATCGCGATACCGGTCGTCGCATTCTTCATGATCGTGCAAAAGAAAATGGCCGCCGGTCTGACCTCCGGCGCCGTGAAGGGATAGCGCCCTCGTGACCACATTCGCCAGCGATACCGACACGCTCACCCGTGACGCGCTGACGGTCCTCCAGCCCGGCTTCACCGGCACGGCGGCCCCTGACTGGCTGCTGCGCCGCCTCGGCGAGGGCCTCGCCTCCGTCGGGCTGTTCGGCCGCAACATCTCCTCGCCCGACCAGCTCGCCGCCCTCACCGCCCAGCTGCGCGCGGAACGCGACGACGTCCTGGTCGCCATCGACGAGGAGGGCGGTGACGTCACGCGCCTGGAGGTGCGGACGGGATCCTCCTTCCCCGGCAACCACGCGCTCGGCGCGGTGGACGACGTGGAGCTGACGAGGGAGGTCGCCGCCGAACTGGGCCGGCGCCTCGCCGCCTGCGGGGTGAACTTCAACTGGGCCCCGTCGGCGGACGTGAACTCCAACCCCGACAACCCCGTCATCGGCGTCCGCTCGTTCGGCGCCGACCCGGCGCTCGTCGCCCGGCACACCGCGGCCTATGTCACCGGCCTCCAGTCGGCGGGCGTGGCGGCCTGCGCCAAGCACTTCCCCGGCCACGGCGACACCAACGTCGACTCGCACCACGCCATGCCCCGTATCGACGCGGAGCCGGCCGTGCTCGGCGAGCGGGAACTGGCTCCGTTCCGTGCCGCGATCGCCGCGGGCACGCGGGCGGTCATGAGCGCCCACATCCTCGTCCCGGCCCTGGACCCGGACCGCCCGGCGACGCTCTCCGGCAAGGTGCTCACGGAACTGCTCCGCGGTGACCTCGGCTACGACGGCCTGATCGTCACCGACGGCATGGAGATGCAGGCCATCTCCGCCACCTACGGCATCGAGCGCGGCAGCATCCTCGCCGTCGCGGCCGGCGCCGACGCCATCTGCGTGGGCGGGGGCCTCGCCGACGACGAGACGGTACGGCGGCTGCGCGACGCCCTGGTCGCGGCGGTGCGCGCCGGTGAACTTCCCGAGGAGCGGCTCGCGGACGCGGCGGACCGCGTCCGCAGGCTCGCGGCGTGGACGGCGTCGGCTTCTGGTGCGCCCTCCGCGACGGCCGCGGGCGAGCCCGGGGCGGACGGCGAGGTGGGCCTGCGCGCGGCGCGGCGGGCGCTGCGGGTCACGAGCACCGGGTCCTTCACGCCGCTCACCGCGGCGCCCTACGTCGCCGCCCTGACGCCCGTCGCCAACATCGCCGTCGGCGACGAGACCCCCTGGGGCGTGGCGGCGGAGCTCACCGCCCTGCTCCCCGGCACGGAGGCGGGCACCTTCGGCGGGCCCGACGCGGGCGGCGCCGTCCTCGCCGCGGCGGGTGAGCGGCGCGTCGTGGCGGTCGTGCGCGACGAGCACCGGCACCGGTGGATGGCCGACGCGCTCGACACGCTCCTCCAGGCCCGGCCGGACACGATCGTGGTCGAGATGGGCGTGCCCCAGGCGGCCCCCCGGGGCGCGCTGCACCTCGCGACGTACGGCGCGGCCCGGGTCTGCGGACGGGCGGCGGCGGAGGTCGTCGCCGGGGTCTGAGGCAGTCCTGAGTGCGAGGGGTGAGCGGCGAGGCGCGCCGGGGGGCGAGCCGCGCCGCTCCTCCCGTGCCTCTCGCATCGGGGTACGCCGCCTCCTTGCGGACGCCGCTTCCTTTGGACGTCGTCCGCGCGGGAGAGGAGGATCGAGGGAGGGGAGTCCCCACCTGGGCCGTGCCCGGAGGTGATGCCCGATGACACCCCCCACTCAGCGCTCACGCCGCCCCACCGAGGCCTTCGGTGCGAGACCGGCGCCCCGGGCGATCGGCGCCGCCGACGTGGGCGTCCTTCTGCTCCGGCTCGCGGTCGGCATCATCCTGGCGGGCAGCGGCTCGCAGAAGCTGTTCGGGCTGTTCGGCGGACGAGGTCTCGACGCGACGGCCAAGGGGTTCGCCGCGCAGAGCTACGAGCCGGGCACGTTCTTCGCCGCCCTGGCGGGGATCTCCGAGCTGCTCGGCGGCCTGGGGCTCGCGGTCGGACTGCTCACCCCGCTGGCCGCCGCCGCGGTGGTCGGGGTGATGTTCAACGCCATGACGGTGGCGCCCCAGTTCAGCCTGTGGCCCGCCGGACCCCCGTCGTTCGCCTACCCCATGCTCCTGTGCGTCGGCGCCGTCACCATCGCCGCGGTGGGACCCGGCCGCATCTCCCTCGACACCTTCTTCCCCTGGCGCGACGGCGGCTGGATCCCGTTCTGCGTGGCTCTGGGCCTGGGCGTGCTCGGGGGCGCACTCGTCCTGGCGCTCTGAGGCCGGCGGGCCGCCCGGCGGTGGCCCGCGAGCCCCCGGCCCCGGTCACTACGGCACGCGGCTGGCTAAATGCCCTGCCACTGCGGCTTGTTCGCGTACGTGTGCCGGAAGTAGTCCGCCAGCTTCAGCTTGGACGCGGCGGCCTCGTCGACCACCACCGTGGCGTGCGGGTGCAACTGCAACGCCGAGGCGGGGCACACGGCCGCGACCGGACCCTCCACCGTCGCCGCGACCGCGTCCGCCTTGCCCTCGCCCGTCGCCAGCAGCACCAGGTGCCGGGCCTCCAGGATCGTGCCGATGCCCTGGGTGATGACATGGTGCGGCACCTGGTCGATGTCGCCGTCGAAGAACCGGGCGTTGTCGACCCGGGTCTGCTCGGTCAGCGTCTTGATACGGGTCCGCGAGGCGAGCGAGGAGCACGGCTCGTTGAAGCCGATATGCCCGTCGGTCCCGATCCCCAGCAACTGCAGATCCACGCCGCCCGCCGCGGCCAGCGCCGCGTCGTACGCCGCGCAGGCGCCGGGGATGTCCTCGGCCGTCCCGTCCGGGCCCATGAAGGCGTCCATCCCGATACCGAGGGGCTCCAGCACCTCACGCCGCAGCACCGACCGGTACGACTCCGGGTGCTCCGCGGGCAGCCCCACGTACTCGTCGAGCTGGGCTATCCGCGCCCCGGAGGTGTCCACCGCGCCCGAGCGCACCCGGGCCGCCAGGGCCTGGTAGACGGGCAACGGCGTCGAGCCGGTGGCCACGCCGAGCAGGGCGTCCGGCTTGCGGCCGAGCAGCCGTGCCATTGCCTCGGCGATCAGCTCGCCGCCCGCCTCGGCGTCGGGAACGATGACAACTTCCACGCTGGGCCTGCCGATCTGAAGAGGGGACTCGAAGGGCACCCGGAAGGGGCCATGTGGTTTAGACCAATCTAACAGAGAGGTGTGCCCCGTCCCAGGCGAAGACAAGCCCCTCCGGGCGCGCCTTGCCACGGGGGAACGGCCCGTGACGACAGGCCGGGATCCAGGTGAAGACACGCCCCGGGCGGCGCCCTTGGGGAGGCACGAGCCGCCGTGGGGGAGTGGAATGGCACCACGGCCGTGGCCGGCGACCGGCCACCGGCGACTCACCTCCCGGTGCCCCGGCGCCACAGGGCCGACGCAGCCGACGCCGACGCGGAGGGACCCCCATGACCGCCCCCGTCCCGTACCCCCACGACCCCCACGCGCCCCACAGCGAGGTTCCCGGCCGGATCATGGCGCGTGAGACGGGCGAGCAACCCCAGGTGCTGCGCCGGATCCTCGACAAGGGCGCGCCCACGATCCGCCAGGTGGCACGGGAGATCGCGGCCCGCGCGCCGCGCTTCGTGCTGCTGACCGCCCGCGGCACCTCCGACCACGCCGCCCTCTACGCCAAGTACCTCCTGGAGGTCCGGCTGGGCCTGCCCTGCGGTCTGACCTCCATGTCCACCTTCACCGCCTACGGCGCCCGCCCCGACCTCACCGACGTCCTGGTCGTCACCGTCAGCCAGTCGGGCGGCTCGCCGGACCTGGTCGCCTCCACGCGCGCCGCCCGCCAGGCGGGCGCGATCACCCTCGCGGTGACCAACAACCCGGACTCGGCGCTGGCCGGTGTCGCCGAGTACCACCTGGACATCCTGGCAGGGCCGGAGAAGGCGCTCCCGGCGACCAAGACCTACACGGCCTCCCTCCTCGCGCTCTACCTGTTCGTCGAGGGCCTGCGCGGCGGTGACGGCGCCCCGGCGCAGGTCCTGCCCGACCTCGCCGGGCAACTGCTCGCGCGGCACGAGGAGGTCCGCACCCTGGCCGCTCGCTACCGCTTCGCCGAGCGGATGGTGATCACCTCCCGTGGCTTCGGCTACCCCACGGCCAAGGAGGCCGCCCTGAAGCTCATGGAGACCAGTTACATCCCGGCCCTCGCCTACTCCGGCGCCGACCTGCTGCACGGCCCGCTCGCGATGGTCGACAACGTCTCCCCGGTGATCGCGGTCGTCACCGACGGCAGGGGAGGGGAGGCGCTCCAGCCCGTCCTCGACCGGCTGCGCGGGCGGGGCGCCGACCTGGTCGTGGTCGGGCCGAGGAGGCATGTCGAGCGGGCCTCGGCCGGATTCGTCCTGCCCACCGAGGGCGTCGCCGAGGAGGTCCAGCCCGTACTGGAGATCATCCCGCTCCAGCTGCTGGCCTACGAGGTCACGATCGCCCGCGGGCAGGACCCGGACGCGCCGCGGGCGCTGGCGAAGGTGACGGAGACGCGCTGACCTCCGGGGCGTGTCCCCACCGGCGTGCGACGGCGCGATCGCGCCGAACCGGAGGCTCTCGCGCAAATTGCCGTGGCCATCCGGCCCCGCGCATGAGCCGGGCGGGTTAGGCTGCGAAGCGCCAACACCACACACTCTTCAACAACAAACCGCCCCCGACGCATGGACACCAGTAGTGGTCTAGTCCACAATCGGGGAGACGCATAGAAACGAGAAGCCTCCGCCTTCCCCGCACAGGAGGGCGGACCGAGGAACCGGTGCTCTCTGCCCTGACTGCCCCGGCTCCTCATCCTTCGGCCGACCGGGACCGCACACCCCGTGGCCGATGCTGCTCCGGGCTGCGGTGCCGGGAGGGTTGAGGGTCCCTCCCAGGCGCCGCGGCCCGCGGGTGTTCCGGGCCCCGTAGCGTCTTCGTTCCCGTAACGCCGTCGTACCCGTACGGACACTTTTAGGACCTGCACAAACCGCCGGGTACGCTCGCAGACGTGCCCTCCATGAACGAACTGGTCCGCCAGCACACCGCCCTCGACGACTCCGATCTCGAGTGGCTCCATCTGCTGGTCTCGGAGTGGCAGCTGCTCTCCGACCTGTCCTTCGCGGACCTGGTCCTGTGGGTCCCCACCCGCGACGGCACGCGCTACGTCTCCGTCGCGCAGATGCGGCCGAACACCGGCCCCACCTCCTACCAGGACGACATGGTCGGCCACCTCGTCCCGCGCGGCCGCCGCCCCATGCTGGACGCGGCACTCGACGAGGGCCGGATCGTGCGCGAGGGCGACCCGGAGTGGCGCGAGGAGGTCCCGGTCCGAGTCGAGTCCATTCCGGTACGACGGGACGGGCGCGTCCTCGGCGTCATCGCCCGCAACACCAACCTGCTGACCGTGCGCACCCCGAGCCGTCTCGAACTGACGTACCTCCAGAGCGCCTCGGACCTGGCGCAGATGATCGCGGCCGGCTCGTTCCCCTTCGCGAACCAGCAGGTGGACATGGACGCCTCGCCCCGCGTGGGCGACGGCCTGATCCGGCTCGACGCGGAAGGCCTCGTCCAGTACGCCTCCCCGAACGCGCTCTCCGCCTATCACCGCATGGGCCTCGCCGCGGACCTCGTCGGCCACCACCTCGGCCGCACGACCGCCGAACTCGCCCCGAGCCGCGGCCCCGTCGACGAGGCCCTGGCCAAGGTGGCCAGTGGCTGGGCGCCGCGCGAGTTCGAAATCGAGGCCCACGACGGCGTCATCCAGTTCCGGGCCATTCCGCTCAAGCCCAAGGGCACCCGCATCGGTTCCCTCGTCCTGCTCCGGGACGTCACGGAACTGCGCCGCCGCGAGCGGGAGTTGATCACCAAGGACGCCACCATCCGGGAGATCCACCACCGGGTGAAGAACAACCTGCAGACGGTCGCCGCCCTGCTGCGCCTGCAGGCCCGGCGCATCGAGTCCGAGCGCGGCCGGGCGGCCCTCGAGGAGGCGGTCCGCCGGGTCGGCTCGATCGCGATCGTTCATGAGACGCTGTCTCAGAACCTGGACGAACGAGTGGAGTTCGACGAGATCGCCGACCGGGTGCTGGCGATGGTCGCCGAGATCTCGCCCGGCAAGGTCACCGGCCGGCGCACCGGCCGCTTCGGCATCCTCGACGCCGAGGTCGCCACCCCGCTGTCCATGGTGCTCACCGAGGTGTTGCAGAACGCGCTGGAGCACGGCTTCCGGGAAGGCGACACCGGCACGGTGGAGGTGTCGGCGGTGCGCGGCGGTACGACCAAGGAGTCCCGCCTGCTGGTCACGGTGCAGGACGACGGGGTCGGCCTGCCCGAGGGCTTCGACCCGCACACCTCCGGCAACCTCGGTCTGCAGATCGTACGCACGCTGGTGGAGGGCGAGTTGGGCGGCACGTTCGACATGGTCCCGGCACCGGAGCGCGGCACGCGGGTCGTGCTGGACATCCCGGTACGGGCGCAGAAGTGACCGGCTCGCGCGGTGAACGTGCCGCAGGCCCGAGCCGGTCGACGGGGTGCGGGCGCCACCGGGCGCAGCAAAAAGTCCCGGACCAGAAGGTCCGGGACCAGTCGCTCGCTGCGTAAGCGCTTAGGGGTACTGCGCGCTGCGGCTCGGGGGCGGGAGATGCGTACTCGCTGTACGCGCCGCCAAGCTCAGGCTGTCAGCGGGGTGGGTAGGTCAGGCGGAGGCCTGACGAGCCCGGTTGCGGGCGGCGCGGCGCTTCATGGCGCGGCGCTCGTCCTCGCTGAGACCACCCCAGACGCCGGAGTCCTGGCCGGACTCGAGCGCCCACTGCAGACACTGCTCCATCACGGGGCAGCGACGGCAGACGGCCTTGGCTTCCTCGATCTGCAGCAGCGCAGGACCGGTGTTGCCGATGGGGAAGAAGAGCTCGGGGTCTTCCTCGCGGCAAACGGCGTTGTGACGCCAGTCCATGGCTGCTACCTCTCCTTGGTATTACGTGAAGATGTGCTTGTGAATGTGAACGCTTTCACGAATCCCTCAACAAGTGAAGGGCCGCCCACCGAGTATTCCTCGGCGTGGTCCTTGATTGAGAGGGGTTCCGGTGATCTGTGGAGGCCGGTGTTGCGGGCCGTCCCGATCGCCATGTAGAGACTCGCAAACCTCGGCGACGGATACAACCCCTTCCGGAAAGTTTTTTTTGATTCCTCGGTGTCGACTAGGTCACAGCCGTACTTCCATGGGGTGGACCCTGGCCTAAACGTTCGAGTGAAAGGACTTTAGCCCCTTCTGCTCACACAATCACACGCAGTGCACGGCGTACGCCTGTGAACGTCACGCTGGTGCGCAGTCCCAGGTGGTCACCGTCCATCTGAAGGGGCAGTGGCGCCTTCGAATGCAAGGTGAACTCGTCCAGATCGTGCAAGGACACGGCGTGCTTTCCCTGGGGTCCACGCTCGGGGGACGAAGTGAGCAACTGGGTGCCATACCGGGCAACCGACGCCGTGGACATCCGGCTCAGACCGAACACATCGAGTCCGGTGTCGAACGAGGCCTTGGGCGACGCGTACATCGGGCGGTTGCCGAGGAACGTCCAGGGGGCGGTGTTCGACGCTATGCACAGCAGCAGATCCGTCACCGGGTCCTCGCCCGGCCGCTCCATGGTGATCGTGCCCTGCCGGCGGCTCGGCTCGCCCAGCAACTGGCGCAGCACCTGGCGCACGTAGAGCGCGTGGGTCGACTTCCTGCCGCGTTCGCGCTGCTGCTCGACCCGGCCGACGACGCCGGCGTCGAAGCCGAGTCCGGCGTTGAAGGTGAACCAGCGGGGCGGCACCGCCTCGTCCGCGGTTCCCGGCGGGCCCGAGGTCAGACCGAGTCCGACGGTGCGCTCGCCGCCCTCACGCAGGGCGTCCAGCAGCGCGCCGGTCGCCTCCACGGCGTCGTTGGGCAGGCCGAGGGCGCGGGCGAAGACGTTGGTGGAGCCGCCGGGGACCACGGCGAGACCGGGGACGTGGCCGGGGGCGGGACCGTTGTGCAGCAGACCGTTGACCACCTCGTTGACCGTGCCGTCGCCGCCGAGGGCGACCACGAGGTCGATGTCGTCGCTCTCCGCCGCCTGCCGGCCCAGGTCGCGCGCGTGTCCGCGGTACTCGGTGGTGACCGCCTCCAGCTTCATCTCGCTCGCCAGCGCATGGATCAGGACATCGCGCGTACGTGCGCTTGTGGTGGTTGCCGCCGGATTGACCACGAGAAGTGCACGCATGACTCGCAGGGTACCTACTGGGTGGTACCGGGCACAGGCCGGACCGGGGATCGGGCGGAGATCGACGAGTGAGCCTGGACACGGGTGACCGGATCCGTGCGCCGCACCCGCCCCGGGGTCCTCGGGGACGGGACGGAGGCGAGGGCTACCCTTCTGGGGTGAGCGCTGAGCAGAACCCCACCCCCGCTTCGGAGACCGCCGCCGAGGCCGGTCCCCGTCCCGTCCGGCTGACCGTGGCGGCGGCGCTGGCCGCGCTGGAGGGGCTCGCGCTGGTGGTCGGCGGGGTCTGGATCCTCGTCCTCGGGCTGACCGGGCACCCGGACGACCGGCAGCAGGCCGTCACCGGCGGCGTCACGCTGCTGGTGCTCGCGCTGCTGCCGCTGCTCGCCGCGCGCGGGCTGCTCGCGCGGCGCAGCTGGAGCCGTGGCCCGGCCGTCATCACCCAGATCATCTCGCTGCCCGTGGCCTACAACCTGCTCCAGGCCGACAGCATGGCCATTCCGGGCGGCATCGCCCTGGCGGTGGCCGCGGTCGCGTCCCTGGTGCTGCTCCTCAACCCGGAGACGACCCAGGCCCTCGGAATCCGCGGACCCGGCGGCGCCGGCAAGTAGCAAGGTCCGCCTACTCCTCCACCAGCAGCTTCTCCCGCAGCTGGGCCAGGGTGCGGGCCAGCAGGCGGGAGACGTGCATCTGGGAGATGCCGACCTCCTGCGCGATCTGCGACTGGGTCATGTTGCCGAAGAAGCGCAGCAGCAGGATCCGCTTCTCGCGGGGCGGCAGGTCCTCCAGCAGCGGTTTGAGCGACTCCCGGTACTCCACACCCTCCAGCGCCTCGTCCTCCGCGCCGAGGGTGTCCGCGACGGCCGGGGACTCGTCGTCGGTGTCGGGGACGTCCAGGGACAGCGTGGAGTACGCGTTGGCGGACTCCAGGCCCTCCAGGACCTCCTCCTCCGAGATCGCGAGCTTCTCGGCGAGTTCGTGGACCGTGGGGGAGCGGCCGTGCAGTTGCGAGAGCTCAGCGGTCGCCGTCGTGAGCGAGAGGCGCAGCTCCTGGAGCCGCCGCGGCACGCGCACCGCCCAGCCCTTGTCGCGGAAGTGGCGCTTGATCTCGCCGACCACCGTCGGGGTCGCGTACGTCGAGAACTCGACACCGCGGTCCGGGTCGAAGCGGTCGACCGACTTGATGAGGCCGATGGTGGCGACCTGGGTCAGGTCGTCCAGCGGCTCACCGCGGTTGCGGAAGCGGCGTGCGAGGTGCTCGACGAGTGGCAGATGCATCCGGACCAGCTGGTTGCGCAGCTCCGCGTACTCCGGGGAGCCCTCCTTCAGCCCGCGCAGCTCCACGAACAGGGCGCGCGCGCCGCTGCGGTCCTGCGGGTGGTGGTGGGTGGACTGCGCGCCGCGCGCGGCCGCCGGCTCGGGCGTGGCACGCGCGTCCTGCCGCGCGTCGGGCACGTTCTGCACGTCCTGCTCCGCGTATCGCTCGTGCTCGCTCATCGTCGCGCCCGTCGCCCTTCCCCGAGGCCTCGTCCCGTCCCCCACTCCCGACGTCGCCCGCGCGGGGGGACCCCCATGGGCAGGGGACGTTGCGATCCGCCGTTGTGGAGGTGCACTCCGCACGGCACCCTTGCCGTCCCGCTGCCCGTCGTCCGGGAAGCCGGCCTCCGTCGCGTCGGAGTCGTCCTCCGGATGCGGCCGGGCCTGCTCGGGGATGCCGTCGACGCCGTCCGCCGTGCGACGGGCGACCGGACCGTCCCCCAGGCTCTCGGCGCCGCTGGGGCCGGGGACGCCTTCGGGCTCCCCCGCCGGCAGCTCCCGTGTGCCGCGCTCTTCGTCCCGCACCGGTCCGTCCCCGTCCCTCACGCCGGCCCGGGTCCCGCGCCGCGCTGTTTGTAGAGGCTGATCGAAACGGTTTTGTCGTCGTCCACGGCGGAGGAGACCTTGCCTGCCAGAGCGGACAGCACGGTCCAGGCGAAGGTGTCCCGCGAAGGGGCGTGACCGTCGGTCGTGGGTGCCGAGACGGTCACCTCCAGCGAGTCGTCGACGAGCCGGAAGACACAGCTGAGCACCGAGCCGGGCACGGCCTGCTGGAGCAGGATCGCGCAGGCCTCGTCCACCGCGATGCGCAGGTCCTCGATCTCGTCGAGGGTGAAGTCCAAACGGGCTGCGAGGCCGGCCGTGGCCGTCCGCAGCACCGACAGGTAGGCACCCGCGGCCGGCAGCCGGACTTCCACGAAGTCCTGGGTCGCGGGCTCGCCTGCGATCTGGGACACCCTCACCTCCAAGGTGGTACAAGCTCTACGGGGCCGAGGGTCGCCCCTCGGGGTAACGCGAAGTGTGTTCAGCGGTGACGCTACCGCGCTCGGAACCTACCTGTCCCCGGGACCCCAACCCCTTGCTGTCACTCATAGTAAACACATGAACACGCACAGTGGCTAGAGGGTGGGCGCCCCCAATTGGGAAGAGCGCGCGCCGGGTTGACGTACCCAGACGTCAGACGCTCGAACCGTCGGTCCGGACGTCACGAAACGGTCACGCGAGGACGTGGTCGACGAAGCACCATCGCCAATTCTCCCCCGGTTCGAACGTCCGCATCACCGGATGACCGGAGTCCTTGAAATGCTCCGTGGCGTGCCGTCCCTCGGAGGAGTCGCAGCAGCCGACGTGGCCGCAGGTGAGGCACAACCGCAGTTGCACCGGATGCGAGCCGTCCGCCAGGCACTCCGGGCAGGTCTCCGTACGGGCCCCCGGTTCCGGGTGCGGCAGCTCGTCGGCGTGCGTGCACTGTTTCATGATTGCCAGGTTACGACGGGCGCGCGGAACGCCGCGCCGAAAACGAGGGTGGGCGAGGACCATGGACGTGATGCCACTGCTGTTGCTGGTGGCGGGCAGCGCCGCGATCGCCGCGGCAGGACGGCGTACCCCGGTACCGGCGCCGCTGCTGCTGGTCGCGGCCGGACTCGTGCTGTCCTACCTGCCGGGCGTGCCGGACTACCACCTCGACCCGCACGTCGTGCTGCCGCTGATCCTGCCGCCGTTGCTGCACACCGCGGCCACCGACAGCTCCTACCTGGACCTGCGCGCCCAGCTGCGGCCGGTCGCACTGCTGTCGGTCGGGTACGTGCTCTTCGCGACCTTCGTGGTCGGCTGGGCCGCCTATGTGATCGTCCCGGGCCTGCCGCTGACCGCGGCGCTGGTGCTGGGCGCGGTGGTGGCACCGCCGGACGCGGTCGCGGCCACGGCGATCGCCCGCCGGGTCGGGCTGCCGTCCCGGATCACCACGATCCTCCAGGGCGAGTCCCTGGTGAACGACGCCACCGCGATCACCGCGTACCGCGTGGCCCTCGCGGCCGCCGTCGGCGAGGGCGCGACCTGGGCCGGCGGCATCGCCGAGTTCCTGGTCGCGGCGCTCGGCGGCATTGTCGTCGGACTCGTGCTCATGGTGCCGATCCACTGGCTGCGCACCCACCTCAAGGAGCCCCTCCTCCAGAACACCCTCTCCCTGCTGATCCCGTTCGTCGCGTACGCCGTCGCCGAGGCGGTGCACGCCTCCGGTGTCCTCGCGGTCGTCGTGGTCGCCCTGTACCTCGGACATCGCGCGTGGGAGGTGGACTTCGCCACCCGGCTCCAGGAGAGCGCGGTCTGGAAGATGGTCGCCTTCGTCCTGGAGTCCGCGGTGTTCGCCCTCATCGGCCTGCAACTGCCGGTGGTCCTGGAGGGACTGGGGGAGTACGAGGGTCTGGAGGCCGCCTGGTACGCGGTCGCCGTCTTCCTGGTGGTCGTCGTGTCCCGGTTCGTGTGGGTGTATCCATCGGTGTGTCTGCCCCGGATGCTGTCGGTACGGATCCGGGAGCGGGAGGCGGACGCCGTCTCGGAGACGGGTGCCGTCTGGAAGGGCGCGTTCATCATCTCCTGGGCCGGGATGCGGGGCGTGGTCTCGCTCGCCATCGCCTTCTCGATCCCGCAGGTCATGGAGGGCGGGGAGCCCTTCCCCGGCCGCAACCTGATCCTCTTCCTGACCTTCACGACGGTCATCGGCACCCTGGTCCTGCAGGGCCTGACCCTGCCCCCGCTGATCCACCTGCTCAAGCTGCCCGGCCGGAACGTCCAGGCCGAGACGCTCGCCGAGGCCAACGCCCAGGCGCAGGCCTCCCGGGCCGCCGAGCGACGCCTGGACGAACTGCTCGCCGACGAGCGCAACGCCCTGCCCGAACCGCTCGCCGCCCGGCTGCGCGCGGTCCTGGAACGCCGCCGCAACGCCGTCTGGGAGCGCCTCGGCCAGTCCAACCCCATCACCGGTGAGACCGCCGACGACACCTATCGCCGGCTGGCCAGGGAGATGATCAGCGCCGAGCGCGAGGTGTTCGTCAGGCTCCGCGACGGTCGCTTCATCGACGACGAGATGCTGCGGACGCTGCTGCGCCGCCTGGACCTGGAGGAGGCGGCGGCGTACCGCGAGACGGCCTAGACCAGGTCAGGGGAAGGGGCGGCCGGTCACGACGGCCGCCACCGTGCTCCCGCGGGCGAAGGCGCCCTCTTCGGCGAGGGCGACAAGACCGTACAGCATTTTGGCGACATACAGCCGCTCGACGGCCAGTCCGTGCCGGTCCTCGAAGTCCGCGGCGAAGGCTTCGAGTTCCGGGCCGGTACGCGCGTAGCCGCCGAAGTGGAAGCGGTCGTCGAGGTGCCAGTCACCGCGCGGCCCGCCGAAGGCCGTCTGCTGCAGGGTCCGTATCTCCGCGCCCAGGAAGCCGCCCTTGAGCACGGGTATGCCGAGCGCGCGCCCGTCGGGCCCCAGCCCCGCCGCCAGGCCCGCCAGGGTGCCGCCGGTGCCGCAGGCGATCGCCACCACGTCGGCCTGCCCGCGCAGTTCCTCGCCCAGCGGCCGGCAGCCGCGTACGGCCAGGGAGTTGCTGCCGCCTTCGGGCACCACGTGGGCGTCCTCGGCGCCGACCGCGCGCAGCAGGGCGGCGAGGGCGACGGGGTCGCTCTTGCGGCGATACGTCGATCTGTCGACGAAGTGCAGCCGCATGCCGTCGTCCGCGCACCGGGCGAGGGAGGGGTTGAGGGGCCGGTCGGCGAGTTCCTGGCCGCGGACCACACCGACGGTGGCGAGGCCGAGGAGGCGGCCCGCGGCGGCGGTGGCGCGCAGATGGTTGGAGTACGCGCCGCCGAAGGTGAGGACGGGGCGCCCGTGCGCCGCCGTGAGGTTGGGCGCGAGTTTGCGCCACTTGTTGCCGACGAGGTCGGGATGGATCAGGTCGTCGCGCTTCAGCAGCAGCCGAACGCCGTGCCGCTCGAAACGGTCGTCGTGCACCTCCCGCACCGGGGAGGGGAGCCGCGGGTGCAGGGTGGCGAGGGCGTCGGGGCCGGTCACCCGGCCATTGTCGCTCGTGGGCTACTTCAGTCGCTCGGCGATACGCCCCCGCATGGCGGCCATCGTGAACCCGCGCGGGTCCACCTTCCCGGGCTGCCACTCCAGGTGGCCGATGACCGACCGGTGCGTCCAGCCGTGCTGCCGGCAGATCGCGGCGGAGGCGCGCTCGATGGCCTCCAGCTGCACCTCGGGCCAGGGGTCCTTGCCGTCGCCGAGGTTCTCGCACTCGAAGCCGTAGAAGTGGCGGTTGCCGTCGGTGTTCGCCTCGTTGTCCGGCGGCAGCGCCTTCTCCGCGATCACCGCGCGCAGCACGTCGTCGTCGCCGAGCCCCGCGTGGTTGGCGCGGCCGTAGCCGACGAGGTGGACCCTGCCGTCCTTGGTGATGACGCCGTGGCACAGCGGGCCGGGCAGGCCTTCGTAGCCCTTGCGGCAGAGCTCGACGGTCCGGGCGCTGCCCCGGGTCACGGTGTGGTGGATCATGACACCGTGCACGGGGCCCCAGGGGCCCTTGTGGTTGCGGTTGTGCTCTCTCCAGTCGCCCACCTCGACGACGGTCAGGCCCTCGTCCCGCAGGCAGTCGAGGAAACGGTTCGCGGACAGGGGTGAGGCCATCGGTGCCTCCTTCGCGGCGCGACGGCCGCCCGGCGCGGCCGCCTCGTACATGCTGCTTGTACCGAACGCGGAAGAAACGGAACCTCCCGTTCGTACATCGAGCGAGCGTATTCGGCCACTGTGCGTGCGCGGACGCCGTGCGAGGCGGAACCCATATGTGCCCAGGGGGAGTTGATCCATTCCCGCTCTTTCGGGTAATAGCACGATCACTGTCCGTGCTGGAAGGCTTCTCCGTGGAGATCGGTGCCCGGGGCAATCCGTTGCCAGGGCATGACCGGGAGGGCAATTCCTTATGTCGGTAGGCGAAGAGGTCCGCACGGAGCAGGGCAGGCCGCAGCAGAGCCTCGGCACGGCGGCCGCGCGGAACCTGGCCACCACGACCAAGTCCGTACCCCAGATGCAGGAGATCAGCTCGCGCTGGCTGCTGCGCATGCTGCCGTGGGTGGATGTACAGGGCGGCACGTACCGCGTGAACCGGCGACTCAGCTACGCCGTGGGAGACGGACGCATCACCTTCGTGAAGACCGGCGACCGTGTCGAGGTCATCCCCGCGGAGCTGGGCGAACTGCCGGCGCTGCGGTCCTACGAGGACGAGGAGGTGCTGACCGAGCTCGCGCACCGCTGCGAGCAGCGCGAGATCGCGGCGGGCGAGGTGATCGCCGGCTTCGGCAACCAGACCGACGAGGTCTACCTGCTGGCGCACGGCAGGGTGGAGAAGATCGGCACCGGCCCGTACGGCGACGACGAGAGCCTCGGTGTGCTCGCGGACGGCGCGTACCTGGGCGAGCAGGCGCTGCTCGACCCCGACGCCATCTGGGAGTTCACGGCCCGCGCCATCACCCCCTGCACGGTCCTCGTGCTCTCCCGGCAGCATGTCGAGCAGCTCGCCGAGCGCTCGGACTCGCTGCGGGAGCACCTGGAGGAGCGGCGCGCGCTGCCGCAGCAGCGCACCAACAAGTACGGCGAGAAGGCGATCGACCTCGCGGCCGGTCACGCGGGCGAGCCGGACATCCCGCACACCTTCGTGGACTACGAGGCGCGACCCCGCGAGTACGAACTGAGCATCGCCCAGACGGTGCTGCGCATCCACTCGCGCGTGGCCGATCTGTACAACCAGCCGATGAACCAGACCGAGCAGCAACTCAGGCTGACGGTCGAGGCGCTGAAGGAGCGCCAGGAGCACGAGCTGATCAACAACCGTGAGTTCGGGCTCCTCACCAACTGCGAGTACGACCAGCGGATCCAGCCGCACGACGGGGTGCCCGGCCCCGACGACATGGACGAACTGCTCAGCCGCCGGCGCGGGACCAAGATGTTCCTGGCCCACCCGCGCGCGATCGCGGCGTTCGGCCGTGAGCTCAACAAGCGGGGCCTGGTGCCGGAGACGATCGACGTCGGCGGCAACCGCATCCCGACCTGGCGCGGTGTCCCGATCTACCCCTGCGGCAAGATCCCGGTCACCGAGGCCCGCACCACCTCGATCATCGCGATGCGTCTGGGCGAGGCGGACCAGGGCGTGATCGGCCTGCGCCAGTCCGGCATCCCGGACGAGCTGGAACCGAGCCTGTCGGTGCGGTTCATGGGCATCAACGAACAGGCCGTCATCAAGTACCTCGTGACGGCCTACTACTCGGCGGCGGTCCTGGTGCCGGACGCGCTCGGCGTGCTGGAGAACGTCGAGATCGGCCGCTGGCGGTGACCTACCCGGTCCGGGTGTCGTGTCCCCGCCCGACAGGGCGGGTACACCTCGGGGTACGCGCCCGGCCGGAGCGCAGGCGCCGCTGCCCGCAGACTCTCCGAGGGGGGACCTCGCTCGTATGACAGAGTCCGTGACCGAGTCGAAGGACCAGTCCCCGGCACCGGCCGTGCGGCGCACGGCCGGTGTGCCCGGGGTCCGGAGCCCCGTCGCACCCCGGGCGGACGGCGGACCGGAGGCCCTCGACGGTCCCGAGGCCGTGGTGATCCTGGAGCGTGCGCGGGCTTCGGTGGACCCGGAGTTGCACGCGGCGATCGACTCGCTGCCCGCCGCGATGCGCCGGGTCGCGCGCTACCACTTCGGCTGGGAGCACGCCGACGGCACGCCCGCGTCCGGCAACGCGGGCAAGGCGATCCGGCCGGCGCTCGTCCTCGCCGCGGCGTCCGCCCTCGGCGGGGCCCAGGCGCAGACGAGCGCGGTGCGGGCGGCCGCGGCGGTGGAACTGGCGCACAACTTCACCCTGCTGCACGACGACGTGATGGACCGGGACACCACGCGGCGGCACCGGCCCACCGCGTGGACGGTGTTCGGCACCAACGACGCGATCCTCGCCGGTGACGCCCTCCAGGCGCTCGCCCTGCGACTGCTCGCGCAGGACCCGCATCCCGCCTCCTCGGCGGCCGCCGCACGGCTCGCGTCCTGTGTCGTCGAGCTGTGCGAGGGCCAGCAGATCGACACGGCCATGGAGCGGCGCGGGCCCTCGGAGGTCACCCTCGACGAGGTGCTCGCCATGGCCGAGGCCAAGACCGGGGCGCTGCTGGGGTGCGCGTGCGCGGTCGGCGGGCTGTACGCCGGTGCGGACCCGGCCGAGGTCGAGGCGCTGGACGCCTTCGGCCGACAGGCCGGGCTCGCCTTCCAGCTCATCGACGACGTCATCGGCATATGGGGTGACCCCCGCCATACCGGCAAGCCGGCCGGGGCCGATCTGGCGGCCCGCAAGAAGTCCCTGCCGGTCGTCGCCGCGCTGTCCTCGGGAACACCGGCCGCCGTCGAGCTCGCCGAGCTGTACGAGGTGCCGTACGAGGGCGGGGACCTGGAACCCACGGTGCTGGCCGTGGAGCGGGCGGGCGGACGCGACTGGGCGCAGGTCCAGGCGTCCGAACGGATGGCGCGGGCGATGCAGGAGCTGTCCCGGGCCATTCCCGACCCGCAGGAGGCCGGCGGACTGCTCGCCCTCGCCGAGTTCGTGACCCGGCGCAGCACCTGAGCGCCGGTGCCGCGAGAAGGACCCGGGCCGGCCGGGGCGTGCGGTTCCTGACCCGCGCGCCCCGGCCGGTTCCGGCTCGGGCGGGTCCCGCACATCCCCACGGTGTGCGGGGCCGGTCCCTGTCGCCCCCCGCCGGAGCCGGTGCGCGCCGTCGGCGACGGCGTGCTCGTGAGGGCGAACAGCAGGAAGCGCCGAGCCGTCGTCCGCCCTACGCTGGGGACATGGACAGCGCACAGCATGTCTGTCCCGACTGTGGACAGCCCGTCGATACGGTCGTCCGGCGCCACAAGACGCTGGGCGCGTGGGTCCCGGTATGGGTGGCCGGACCGTGCCGGAACCCCCACTGCGGAGCGTCCGCCACGGAAGGTGCCGCGTCCGAGCAGGAGCGGCCGGCGACGCCCGCCATGGAAGAGACCGAAACCGAGACAGTGGCCAAGAACCCCTGAGAGCCTTGGCGGAGCCCCGGGGGAAGGCCCCGGACCAGTGCCCGGGAGAAGTGCCGGGAAAAATTCTCCGACCAGGTGTCGAGAATCCCCGGTCGGCTCCGACGTCCCCTGCGAGAGCCGCCCGCGCCGGGTGGCCCGAGTGAAGGAGACGACGATGAAGTACCTGGTCATGGTGCTGGGCTCGCAGGCGGACTACCAGGCGATGCAGGGCAGCGCGTCCAAGGACTCGCCGGCCTGGAACGAGCAGGATCTGCAGGCCATGTACGCGTACATGAGCGCGCTCAACAACGATCTCGCCGAGAGCGGCGAACTGGTCGACGGACAGGGGCTGGCGGAGCCGGCCAGGACCCGGCTGGTCGGCCTCGACGCGGACGGCAAGGCCGTGATCACCGACGGCCCGTACGGCGAGACCAAGGAACTGCTGGCCGGCTACTGGGTGCTGGACTGCGCCAGCCTGGAGCGGGTCACGGAGATCGCCGAGCGGGTGGCCCGCAGCCCGCAGCCCGCGGGCGCCCCGGAGTACCCGGTGGTGATCCGGCCGATCATGGACGGCTCCGGCGACCTCGGCTGACCGGTACCGATGCACCGCACCGACGAGGTCGAGGACCTGCTGCGCCGCAACGCGCCGCAGGTCCTCGGCGCGCTCGTACGCCGCTACGGGCATTTCGACGCCGCCGAGGACGCCGTGCAGGAGGCGTTGCTGGCGGCAGCCGGGCAGTGGCCCTCGACGGGGATTCCGGACAATCCGCGGGGCTGGCTGATCAAGGTCGCCGCGCGGCGGCTCACGGACACACTGCGCAGTGAGGCGGCGCGGCGGCAACGGGAGGAGCGGGCGGCGGCGCTCACCCCGCGCGACGCGTTCACCGCTCCGGCCCCGGGCACGGACCGGGCGCCGCGCGAGGACGACACCCTGACGCTCCTCTTCCTGTGCTGCCACCCCGACCTGACCCCGCCCGCGCAGATCGCCCTCACCCTGCGCGCGGTCGGCGGCCTGACCACGGCCGAGATCGCCCGTGCCCACCTGGTGCCCGAGCCGACCATGGCCCAGCGGGTCAGCCGGGCCAAGCAGAAGGTGCGGGGCGTGCGCTTCGGCCGACCCGACAACTGGCGGGACCGGCTGCCCGCCGTCCTGCACACCCTCTACCTGATCTTCAACGAGGGCTACACCGCCACCTCCGGCGCCGCGCTCCAGCGCCGCGAACTGGCCGGCGAGGCGATCCGGCTCACCCGAACGGTCCAGCGCCTGCTCCCGGACGACGGCGAGGTGGCCGGACTGCTGGCCCTGATGCTGCTGACCGACGCCCGTCGCGAGGCCCGGGCGGGAGCGCACGGGGAGCTGATCCCCCTCGACGAGCAGGACCGGACCCGCTGGGACAAGGCGGCGATCGACGAGGGCGTCGCCCTGGTCACCCGGGCGCTGTCCGGTGGCCGCCCGGGCCCGTACCAGCTGCGCGCCGCCATCGCCGCCGTGCACGACGAGGCCCCGTCGGCTGAGGCGACCGACTGGCGGCAGATCCTCGGACTCTACGAGGTCCTCGTCCGCCTGGTACCCGGCCCCGTCGAACGGCTCAACCGTGCCGTCGCCGTCGCCATGGTGCGCGGCCCGCGGGCGGGCCTCGCCGAACTGGACGCGCTGGCCGGCGACCTGGGCGCCGGTCACCGCCTCGACGCGGTGCGGGGGCATCTGCTGGAGCGGACGGGGGAGTACGAGGCCGCCCGCGCCGCCTACGAGTCGGCGGCCGGCAGAACGCTGAGCCTGCCGGAGCAGCGTTACCTCAAGGCGCGGGCGGCACGGCTGAAGCCGTAGCGACGCGCGTCGTCATGGACGGGCGGGCAGCCCGCCCGTCTCCGGGTCCCGGCCGGTCAGGCAGTAGGTGCCGCCCGCCGGGTCGCGCATCACCGTCCAGTGGGCGCCGGCGGCGACCGACGTGGCCCCGAGCCGTTCGTGTTCGGCGCGGGTGGCGGCGACGTCCGCGCAGGCCAGGTCCAGGTGGGCGGTGAGGGGCCGTTCGGCGCCGAGCCGCTGGAGCAGCACCCGCACGGGCAGTCCGGTCGGCGGCCTGAGCACATGGAACTCGGGGCGGGTGCCGGGCGCGGACTCCCAGCCGGCCAGCAGCCCGGTCCAGAAGCCCACCTCGGCGTCGTACGCCGAGGGCGGCACGTCGACGCACACCTGATCGAGCCGGCTGCCCCGCACGACGGGCGGCCGCACCGACTCCCCGTGCCACGGCACGGCACACAGCAGCTGACCGGCCGGCGAGCGCAGCACGGTCCACCCCTCGTGGCCGGCGGCCACCTCGGCCCCGGCCCGCACCGCCGACGCGGAGAACCCGTCCACGTCGTCGACGGCGAAGTCGAGATGCGCGCCCCCGGGCCCCTCCTGGACGCCCTGGACCTTCACGCACGCGTCCGTCCCCGTGGCCGGCAGGAGGGTGACGAACTCCCCCCGGCGCGTGGAGAGCCGGGTGTCCGTGACGGCGGTCCAGAACGACTCGGCCGACGGGAGCCGCTCGGCGGGGCGGTCGATGAAGGCGTAGGTCCAGTGGATCGTCATGGCGGCGATCGTAGGCCGCGGGGCCGGTCACGAGGGGGGAAGGTCCGGCCCGGAGACCGGAAGTCCAGACGGAGCCTTTGCCTGTCGTTCAACGGCAGTTGGGACGGGGTGGAACATGGAGATGCATGGACCACATCACGTTCCTCGTGGCGGTCGTCATCGTCACCGCGCTCGCCTTCGACTTCACCAACGGATTCCACGACACGGCGAACGCGATGGCCACCTCCATCGCCACCGGCGCGCTGCGCCCCAGAACAGCGGTCCTGATCAGCGGCGTCCTCAATGTCGTGGGCGCCTTCCTGTCCACCGAGGTGGCCAGGACGATCTCGGGCGGCATCGTGGACGACTCCCTGGTCACACCAGGGATGATCTTCGCGGGGCTGGTCGGGGCGATCCTGTGGAACCTCCTGACCTGGCTGCTCGGCCTGCCGTCGAGTTCGTCGCACGCGCTGTTCGGCGGGCTGATCGGGGCGGTGTGGGTCGGCGCGGGCACGCACGGCGTCAACTTCGCCATGGTGGTCGAGAAGGTGATCATCCCGGCGATCGCCTCCCCGTTGGTCGCCGGCGTCGCGGCCCTGGTGGCGACGTACCTCGCCTACCGGATCACCGCCCGTGCCCGCCGCGGCCCGGTCGAGCGGCGGTTCCGGGCCGGGCAGGTGGCCTCGGCCTCGCTGGTCTCGCTCGCGCACGGCACCAACGACGCGCAGAAGACCATGGGCGTGATCACGCTGACCCTCATCACGGCGGGCGCACTCAGCCCCGGCTCCGGGCCGCCTCTGTGGGTGATCGCCTCGGCCGGCCTCGCCATCGGCCTCGGCACCTATCTCGGCGGCTGGCGGATCATCCGGACGATGGGCAAGGGCCTGACGGAGATCCAGTCACCGCAGGGCTTCGCGGCGGAGACCGCCTCCACCGCCGTCATCCTCTCCTCGGCGCACCTCGGGTTCGCGCTGTCCACCACCCAGGTCTGCTCCGGCAGCATCCTGGGCGCCGGCCTCGGGCGCCGGCTCGCGGAGGTGCGCTGGGGGGTGGCCGGCCGGATGCTGGTCGCCTGGACGGTCACCCTGCCCGCCGCCGCGCTGGTCGGCGGCCTCGCGGCGAGCGCGGTCACGCACGGCGGCAACCTGGGCACCGCGCTGGTCGCACTGGTCGGCCTGGCCCTCGCCGGCGGCATCTTCGTCCTGTCGCGCCGCAATCCGGTGGACGCCCGCAACGTCAACGAGTCCCACGAGGTGACCCTTCGGGCCGCCTCGCACGACAAGGTCGGGACGGCCACCTGAAGCAAGGAGTTGAGCATCGATGCAGCTGCACTGGAGCGCGCTCGGCGAGGTCGCCGCGGTGAGCCTCGGCGCCACCGTGGCGGTGGTCGTCGTCTTCGCGCTCGGCGTCCTCGGACTCGACCGGGTGGCCGACGGGCGTGAGAAGGGACGCGGGACCCCGGTACTGGCCCTGACCCAGGCGGGGGTGTGCTTCCTCGCGTGCGCGGCCGTGGTGGCGTACGGGATCTATCTGCTCGTGCCCCACTTCCACTGAGGCACAGGACGGCGACGGGGCCCGGCCGTCGTGCGGCCGGGCCCCGTCGTTCGCTCTGACTGGCGGTGGTGCACCGACCGCCGGTCCGGTGCGAAGGTCAGGCCTTCTTGGTCTCCCAGAAGATCTTGTCGATCTGGGCGATGTAGTCGAGGGCCTTCTGGCCGGTGGCCGGGTCGGTCGACGCCTTGGCGGCCGAGAGGGCCTTCAGGGTGTCGTTGACCAGCTGGTGCAGCTCCGGGTACTTCTCGAAGTGCGGGGGCTTGAAGTAGTCGCTCCAGAGCACCGAGACGTGGTGCTTGGCAAGCTCGGCGCGCTGTTCCTTGATCGTGGTGGCACGAGCCTGGAAGTGCGGGTCGTCGTTGCCGGCCATCTTTTCCTGGACGGCCTTGACCGACTCCGCCTCGATGCGGGCCTGGGCCGGGTCGTACACACCGCAGGGCAGGTCGCAGTGCGCGCTGACCGTGACCTTGGGGGCAAACAGGCGGGAAAGCATGGAGCATTCCTTCCTCGTGATCGTCTTCTCAGGGGGGACATTACTCCCTGAGCGACTTGATTTCGCGGGTGCCCCCATGGGCTTAGGACAAAAGTCCGGGGTGAGACTGAGACTGGTGGAGGATCGAACCGGGGAGGTGCCGGGGATGCCGGAGCTGTCGCAGGAGACCGAGCGCGAAAGGGGCGTCCCGCCCTTCGGACTGGCCGAGGTGACCGGGCCGTCCATGGTGCCGACGCTGTACCACGGGGATCGGCTCCTGCTGCGCTACGCCGCCCGGGTCAGGCCCGGTGACGTCGTCGTGCTGCGCCACCCCTTCCAGCAGGACCTGCTCGTCGTCAAGCGGGCGGCGGAGCGCCGCGAGGGCGGCTGGTGGGTGCGCGGCGACAACGCGTACGCGGGCGGGGACAGCACCGACTACGGGGTCGTGCCCGACGAGCTGGTCCTCGGCCGGGTGCTGTTCCGGTACCGGCCGCGGGGGCCGGGTCAGCGCTCGCCGCTGGCGGCGCTGCGCTGGGCGCTCTCGGCGGCCAGGCCCGTGTTCTGCGACCGGTCGGCCTCCAGGCGTTTGCGCGCCCGGTAGGCGGCCACGTTGGCGCGGGTGGCGCAGCGGTCGGAGCAGTAGCGCCGGGAGCGGTTGGTGGACGTGTCGAGGTAGGCGTTGTGGCACGGCGACGCCTCGCACAGTCCCAGGCGGTCCACGCCGTGCTCGGTGAGATGGAAGGCGAGGCCCATCGCCGCGATCGCCGCATAGCCGGCGGTCGCGTTCGACGGGTGGTCCGCGAGGTGCATGTGCCACAGCGGGCGGCCGTCGTCGTCCCGGAAGTCGTGTCCGGAGATCTGGGGGCTGACCGGGAACTCCAGCAGCAGGGAGTTCAGCAGGTCCACGGCCAGGGTCTCGTCGCCGCCGTCGGCGGCCTCGAAGACCGCGCGCAGCCGGGCCCGGACCGAGCGGAAACGCGTCACGTCGGCGTCGGTGGCGCGACGGGCCGCGGACTGGTTGGCACCGAAGAGCTCCCGGACGGCCTCGACCGACGTCAGCGAGTCCTTGCCCCGGGCCGGCTCCTCGCTGTTGACGAGGCGTACGGCGTAGTCCGAGTAATAGGCCAGTTCCACTTGTAGTCCTTACGGAGGGGCTCTATGGTCAAGTCTGCGGTCGCGTAACAGCTGATCGTGCTTCCAGGGTATTACGTAGGCGGTTCAAGAAGGGGTTCCCATGACGACCGGCATCGGCACCGACTGGAACGCGTGGCAGGAGAGCTGGGACCGGCAGCAGGAGTGGTACATGCCGGACCGCGAGGAGCGCTTCCGGGTCATGCTCGACATGGTCGAGGCGTTCGCCGGCACCGCGCCGCGCGTGCTGGACCTCGCCTGCGGCACCGGAACCATCACCGCCCGCCTGCTGTCCCGCTTCCCCGAGGCGACCAGCACCGGCATCGACCTCGACCCGGCGCTGCTCACCATCGCCCGCGGCACGTTCGAGGGCGACGGGCGGGTCTCGTTCGTCGAGGCCGACCTCAAGGATCCGGACTGGCCCGCGCGGCTGCCGCACACGACGTACGACGCGGTCCTGACCGCCACCGCGCTGCACTGGTTCCACGCCGAGCCCCTTCGGGCGCTCTACGGCCGGATCGCCGGGGTCGTGCGGCACGGCGGGGTCCTCCTGAACGCCGACCACATGATCGACGAGGCGACACCCCGCATCAACGCCGCCGAGCGCGCCCTGCGCCAGGCGCGCAGGAACCGGGCACAGCAGGAGGGCGCCCTCGACTGGGCCGACTGGTGGCAGCTGGCCGCCGAGGACCCGGCCCTCGCCGAGCCCACCGCCCGCCGCTTCGAGATCTACGGCGAGCACGCGGACGGCGACATGCCGTCGGCGGCGTGGCACGCGCGCGTGCTGCGTGAGCAGGGGTTCGCCGAGGCGCGCCCGGTGTGGTGCTCGCCGTCGGACGCGCTGGTGCTCGCGGTGAAGTAGTCCCCGCGCACGCGAAAGGGGCGGTACGGGAAGTCCGTACCGCCCCTTGTCCCGCTGTGCCGGCCCGCCTACAGCACCTTCGAGAGGAAGGCCTGCGTCCGCTCGTGCTGCGGGTCGGTCAGGACGTCGCGCGGGTTGCCGGACTCGACCACCACGCCGCCGTCCATGAAGACCAGGCTGTCGCCGACCTCGCGGGCGAAGCCCATCTCGTGGGTGACCACGATCATCGTCATGCCGGACTCGGCGAGGTCGCGCATGACGTCGAGGACGTCACCGACCAGCTCCGGGTCGAGCGCCGAGGTCGGCTCGTCGAACAGCATCAGCTTCGGGTCCATGGCGAGGGCCCGGGCGATGGCGACACGCTGCTGCTGACCGCCGGAGAGCTGCGAGGGGTAGTTGCCGGCCTTGTCGGCGAGCCCCACGCGGTCCAGGAGCTCCAGGGCGCGCACCCGGGCCTCGGTCCGGCTGGTGCCCTTGACCTGGATCGGCGCCTCGATGATGTTCTCCACCGCCGTCATGTGCGGGAAGAGGTTGAAGCGCTGGAAGACCATGCCGATGTCACGCCGCTTGAGCGCGACCTCGCTGTCCTTCAGCTCGTAGAGCTTGTCGCCCTTCTGGCGGTAGCCGACGAGCTCGCCGTCGACGTACAGCCGGCCGGCGTTGATCTTCTCCAGGTGGTTGATGCACCGCAGGAAGGTCGACTTGCCGGAGCCGGAGGGGCCGATCAGGCAGAAGACCTCGCCGGTCTTCACCTCCAGGTCGATGCCCTTGAGGACCTCGACGTGGCCGAACGACTTGTGCACGCCCTCGGCCTTGACCATGGGGACGGCGCCGCCCTTCACCGGGGCGCCCGTCTCCTTGACCTCGTCGGTCTTCACGGTCGTCCCGTCCTGCGGGGTCTTGTCGGTCTTCTCGCTCATGCCATGCCTCCCTTCGGGCGGCCGAGGGACAACAGGTTGGCCTTGATCTTCTGCATCGGCGTCGGCGGCAGCGAACGGCTGGAGCCGCGGGCGTAGTACCTCTCCAGGTAGTACTGGCCGACGCTGAAGACCGAGGTCAGCAGCAGGTACCAGGCGGCCGCGAGGAAGAGCATCTCGGCCGGGGCACCCGAGGTCTGACCGATGTCCTGGGCGACGCGGAACAACTCGGAGTACTGGACGACCGAGACCAGCGAGGTCGTCTTCAGCATGTTGATGACCTCGTTGCCCGTCGGCGGCACGATCACGCGCATCGCCTGCGGGATGACGATCCGGCGCAGCGTCTTGGCGTGGCTCATGCCCAGCGCGTGCGCCGCCTCGGTCTGGCCCTCGTCGACCGCGAGCAGACCGGCACGGCAGATCTCCGCCATGTACGCGGCCTCGTTCAGACCGAGGCCGAGCAGCACGGTCAGCAGCGGGGTCATGAAGTCCGACCACTCGTCCCGGTAGAACGGGCCGAGGTTGATGTACTCGAAGACCAGGCCCAGGTTGAACCAGACGATCAGCTGCACCAGGACCGGGGTGCCGCGGAAGAACCAGATGTAGAACCAGGCGATCGAGGAGGTCACCGGGTTGTGCGACTGGCGCATCACCGCCAGCACGATGCCGCCGACGATGCCGATCACCATGGACAGCACGGTCAGCAGCAGCGTGTTGCCCACGCCTTCGAGGACACGGTCGTCGAAGAAGTAGTCGGGGATGGCTCCCCAGTTGATGTTGCCCTGGGAGAACGCGTAGACGACGCTGCCCAGCAGTGCGATCGCGACGACGGCGGTGACGTACCGCCCGTAGTGCCGGACCGGGATGGCCTTGATGGCCTCCGGTCCGGCCGGGGGCGTGCCGGCCGGCCCCGTCGCCTTGTTGTCGGTGTCAACAGTCACGGGTGTTGCCTTTCAGTGCCGCTGGTCGATGACCGCGCGGTCACTTGCCGCCGTTGATGGTGGCCTTGTCGACGGCGCCGTCCTCGACGCCCCACTTCTCTATGATCTTGTCGTACTCGCCGTTGGCGATGATCGCATCCAGGGCGGCCTGCAGGGCGTCACGCAGCTGGGCGTTGTTCTTGGCGACCGCGATGCCGTACGGAGCGGCCTCGACCTGCTCGCCGACCAGCTCGAAGTCGTTGCCGCCGCCGGAGGTCTTCACCGCGTACGCCGCGACCGGGAAGTCGGAGGAGCCGGCGTCGGCGCCGCCCGCGCGCAGCCGGGTCTGGGCCTGCTGGTCGTTGTCGAAGGCCTCGATGGAGAGCTTCTTGTTCTTCGGGCACTTCGCGGCCTCGGCCTTGGCGAGGTCCTCGGAGACCGTGCCGCGCTGCAGCACGATCTTCTTGCCGCACAGGTCGGACCAGGTCTTGATGCCCTGGTCGTCGCCCTTCTTGGTGTAGATCGAGACACCGGCGGTGAAGTAGTCCACGAAGTCGACGCCCTCACCGACCTTCTTGCCGGTGTCGGAGTCGACGCCCTCCTGGCGGTCCTTGGTGTCGGTCATCGCGGACATGGCGATGTCGTAGCGCTTGGAGCGCAGACCGGTGATGAGGGTGTCGAAGGTGCCGTTCTCGAACTCGAAGGTCACGCCGAGCTGCTTGCCCATGGCGGCGGCGAGGTCCGGGTCGATGCCGACCGTCTTGCCGGAGTCGTCCTTGAACTCGACCGGGGCGTAGGCGATGTCCGAGCCGACCTTGATGACGCCCTTGTCGCGGATCTGCTGGGGCAGCTTGTCCGCCAGCGGGGCCGCGCTCTTCGAGGCGGTCTCCGTGGCGTCCGAGCCACCGCTCTCCGTCTGGTCACCGCAACCGGTGAGAAGCAGGGCGCCTGCGACCGCGATCGAGCCGACCGCTGCCAGCCTGGTGCGAGCGGCGGTCGTACGACGGGTGGAGCTTGCGGCCATGGTGGGTTCCTCCGGCGGATGGGTGATGTGCCGATGGGCGGCAGTTGCCGATGGGTCGACGAGAACACACAGCTTCGGGTGTCGCGACCTCGTGTGATTACGGCATCTTGCCATTCGGACTGGCCCATTCAGGTGACCCGTCATGTCAAAATCGGATAACGGGTGACCCCCGAACCAGACCACTCCGGTACATCACGACCGGACCTTCTACGGGAATACCTGCTTCCGGCCGCAAGATCTTCGGCGTGTCTCAGGATGTGGATGTACGGAAGCCGGTGTTTGGTGGCCGTTGCGGCTTTGTCAAGGGTTTAGCGGACCCTTGTCCCCCTATTCAGCCATGAGTCATGTCACCAGCATGTGATCTTCCCGGTGTGGACTCGTCGGCGATGCCCTCCGTCCGGTAAGAAGGTTCTTTACACCCCTCATCCGGGGCTCAGGGCGCGTGTGCGGCGCGCCTGTCGCGTAGCTGCCCGTACGCATCACCGACTGGGCCTACGCGGTGCCCGCCCGCTCCTCACCAGGAGTGGAACCCACCCTCAACCATGAACACTTAAGGGGTCAGACAAAGTGGCAGCGGAGATCGTCAATCCTCGCAGCGACAACGGTGCGGAGAAGGAGGGAGGGGCGGAGCCCCTCGATTCCTTCGATCCGGTGTTCGCGCTGCACCGCGGCGGCAAGATGGCCGTGCAGGCCACCGTGCCGGTCCGCGACAAGGACGACCTGTCCCTGGCGTATACGCCCGGCGTCGCGAAGGTGTGCACCGCGATCGCCGAGCAGCCGGAACTCGTCCATGACTACACGTGGAAGTCGTCCGTCGTCGCCGTCGTGACCGACGGTACGGCCGTGCTCGGACTCGGTGACATCGGGCCCGAGGCCTCCCTTCCCGTGATGGAGGGCAAGGCGATCCTGTTCAAGCAGTTCGGCGGGGTGGACGCGGTGCCGATCGCGCTCGCCTGCACGGACGTGGACGAGATCGTCGAGACCGTGGTCCGCCTCGCTCCCTCCTTCGGCGGCGTGAACCTGGAGGACATCTCGGCGCCGCGGTGCTTCGAGATCGAGCGCAAGCTCCAGGAGCGGCTCGACATCCCGGTCTTCCACGACGACCAGCACGGTACGGCGGTCGTCACGCTGGCGGCCCTGCGCAACGCCGCGCGGCTGACCGGCAAGACGCTCGCCGAACTCCGGGCGGTCATCTCGGGCGCCGGCGCGGCCGGTGTCGCGATCGCGAAGATGCTGGTCGAGGCCGGTATCGGGGACGTCGCGGTCGCGGACCGCAAGGGTGTCGTCTCCGTCGACCGGGAGGACCTCACGCCGGTCAAGCGCGAGGTCGCGGGCTTCACCAACAAGGCCGGGATCTCCGGTTCGCTGGAGGTGGCGCTGGAAGGCGCGGACGTCTTCATCGGCGTCTCCGGCGGAACGGTGCCGGAGGAGGCGGTGGCCTCCATGGCCGAGGGCGCCTTCGTCTTCGCGATGGCCAACCCCACTCCCGAGGTGCACCCCGACGTGGCGCACAAGTACGCGGCGGTCGTGGCCACGGGCCGGTCCGACTTCCCGAACCAGATCAACAACGTGCTGGCGTTCCCGGGGATCTTCGCCGGGGCGCTGCAGGTGCGGGCCTCCCGGATCACCGAGGGCATGAAGATCGCGGCGGCCGAGGCGCTGGCGGGCGTGGTCGGGGACGACCTCGCCGCGGACTACGTCATTCCGTCGCCCTTCGACGAGCGGGTGGCACCCGCGGTGACGGCCGCCGTCGCGGCGGCGGCGCGTGCCGAGGGCGTGGCCCGTCGCTGAGGCTCTTCGTCGGTGGCCCCGCCCTCCTGGGCGGGGCCGCTTTCCTTTTGCCGACGCCCACGCGTTCTTTCTTTGCCGACCCGCCCACCCGTTCGGGTGGCGCGCGGGGCGCGGGCGCCGGCGCGGGACCAGGGGTGTCCTGGCAAGTGGGTATGTGTCACAGGGGCGTGTGGTTCCGTCCGGGCGGGGGCGGAGCCTATCGTCGGGCCCATGTTCGCTGTCTACGCCGCCCGAATCGACCGCGACCAGCCGCTCGGCGGCCTGGAGTTGGGGGAGCGCCCCGCCCCCGAGGCCAGGCCCGGCTGGAGTCTCGTCGACGTCAAGGCCGCCTCCCTCAACCACCACGACCTCTGGTCCCTGCGCGGCGTGGGCCTCGCCGAGGACAAGCTGCCCATGATCCTCGGCTGTGACGCCGCGGGCGTCGACGAGGACGGCAACGAGGTCGTCCTGCACTCCGTCGTCGGCCAGACGGGACACGGGGTCGGCCCGAAGGAGCCCCGCTCCATCCTCACCGAGCGCTACCAGGGCACGTTCGCCGAGCGGGTCGCCGTACCGACCTGGAACGTGCTGCCCAAGCCGAAGGAGCTGTCCTTCGAGGAGGCGGCCTGTCTGCCCACCGCCTGGCTGACGGCCTATCGCATGCTGTTCACCAACGCCGGCGTACGCCCCGGTGACTCGGTGCTCGTGCAGGGCGCCGGCGGGGGTGTCGCCACGGCCGCGATCGCGCTCGGCAAGGCCGCGGGACTGCGGGTCTTCGCGACCAGCCGGGACGAGGCCAAGCGCAAGCGGGCCCTGGAGCTCGGCGCGGTGGAGGCGCTGGAGTCCGGCGCGCGGCTGCCGCAGCGGGTGGACGCCGTGATCGAGACGGTCGGTGCCGCCACCTGGTCGCACTCGGTGAAGTCGCTGCGCCCCGGCGGCACCCTCGTCATCTCCGGTGCCACGAGCGGTGACCGCCCCTCCCACGCCGAACTGACCCGGATCTTCTTCCTGGAGCTGAAGGTCGTCGGTTCCACCATGGGCACCAAGGACGAGCTGGAGGACCTGCTGTCCTTCTGCGCCGCCACCGGTGTCCGCCCGGTCATCGACGAGGTGCTGCCGATGGACCGCGCCCGCGAGGGCTTCGAACGGCTGGAGTCCGGCGAGCAGTTCGGGAAGATCGTGCTCACCAACGGCTGAGGGTTGCTGCCCGTCCCTGTGGCGGCCGGTCCGGAAAGGACCGGCCGCTTCGTGCTGTCAACGAAGGTTGACATGTGCGTCTCTGTCAACCTAAGTTGACATCATGACCGATGCCACGGAACTCGCCGAGCGGGCCGGCGATCGCGATCCACGGGTGGGACTGCGTGCCGTCGCCGCCTTGCGCAGGCTGCTGGAGCAGTTGGAGGCCGTCCAGGTGCGCAGTGCGCGCCGGCAGGGCTGGTCCTGGCAGGAGATCGCCGCGGAACTCGGTGTGAGCAGGCAGGCCGTGCACAAGAAGTACGGGAGGCGATGATGTTCGAGCGGTTCACGAAGGACGCCCGCGCCGTGGTGAAGGGCGCTGTCGAGCACAGCGAGGAGGTCGGGGCGCGCACCGTCGAGGCCGAGCACCTGCTGCTCGCCCTGCTCGATCGCGGTGCCGGCCGGGGCTCGTTCGCGCTGTCCGCGCTCGGGCTGGACCGACGCCGGGACTCCGTGAGGCGGGCACTGGAGGCGGCGCGGCGGCGCGCGGGACTCTCGCAGGCCGACGCCGACGCGCTGGCCGGGCTGGGGATCGATGTCACGGAGATCGTCTCCCGGGTGGAGGAGGCGCACGGGGTGGGTGCGATGTCCGGCGACCCGGGGGACCGGCGCGGGGAGCGGGAGAAAGGACGCCGGGGCGGGCACCGCCCGTTCGGCCGGGAAGCCAAGCACGTGCTGGAGAAGTCCCTGCGTATCGCCCTCGCCCGCCGCGAACGCACCATCGGCGACGAGCACATCCTCCTCGCCCTGACCGCCCGTCCCGGCGTCCCCGCCGAGGTGCTCGCCGACCACGGCGTCACCTACGCGTCGGTGACACGGGTGATCGGCGACGGGGGAGCGGCGAAGGCGGGCTGAGCGGCCGGCGCCGTCCGGCCGGTCCGATTCCGGGCCGCGGTGTCAGTGGTGGGTCCTACGGTGGGCGGTGTCGACGTCGATTCCCGGACGTCCCGGTCGTCCCGTTGCCAAGGAGTTCTTCCATGACAGTGTCCGAGCCGGTGCCGATCGCCTTCGTGCGGACGGACGACGTCGTCCGAGAACCGGTGACGAAGGTCGGCGGGCAGCCCGTGTGGCTGGCGGAACCGCAGTGGCCGTTGTCGCGCAGGACCGGCGAACCGATGGAGTTCCTCGGGCAGTTCGCCCTGGACGACGGGCGTCTGGCCTACCTCTTCATGACGGACGACGAGGACGACTTCATCGACGGCACCTACGAGCCGGAGGCGGGGGAGAACGCGCTCGTGATCCAGCCCGAGGGCCGGATCCCTGGATTCGTGAGGATCGACGCACGGGCCGTCGGTCCGAGCGCGGGCACCGACCATCTGCCGCTCCCCTCTCCGGACGACGCGGACGGTTACGCGGGTGCGAGCGACGAGGGCGCCGGGAGCGCCGAGGGCGACGACGCGGAGGGGGACGACGACGGCCGTCCCCTGCAGTTCCTCGGCGGACCCGGCATCGAGCCCCACTGGCTCCAGGGTGAGGAACTGCCCGGCGAGGGCTGGCGGCTCGTCGTCCAGCTGGACTCCTGCGACCTCCCCTTCGACGTCAACTTCGGCGACGCCGGCGTCGGATACGCCTTCCTCTCGCCGGACGGCAGGGAGGGCCGCTTCCTCTGGCAGTGCTGCTGACGGCGGTGCCGCTGACGGCGGTGCTGCTGACGGCCGTGCTGACGGTCACCCCGTTCGGGGGCCCTACGCCTTCGGCGTCCGCAGCAACGCCCCGATGTGTGCCGCCGCCGTCGACAGATGGCGCCGGGCGTCCCGGAGCTGGTCCTGTGTCACCCCGTGGTCGCGGGCCGCGTCACGGATGTCGTCGCGGAAACGGTCGAGGAGGCGGTCCAGGTCGCGGGCAGGGTCGCCGCTCGGGGAGTCGTCGTGGGCCCAGCCCGGTTCGTGGGCGGCGGGGAAGTCCTCCGGCGTCGTCGAGTACTCCGGGGTGGGCCTGGCCGCTCCGCCGCGCCCGAAGCCGAGGTCCTTGCCGAACTCCTTGCCGAAGTCCTTCCCGAACTCGCCGAACTCCTTGGCGAGTTCCGTCAGACCCTCACGCAGCCCCGTGGGCCAGTCGCCCCGCGCGAAGTGGTCCTGCACCTGCTTCTGCACCTTCTGGGCGATGCGCTGCATCTCCTCCTGTGCCTGCTCATGGGCGCGCTCCTGCGCCTCCTTGGCCTGGCGCCGCGCGCGCTGGGCCTCGTCACGGGCCCGGCGACTCTCGTCCTTGGCGCGCCTGGCCTGTTCCTTCCACTCCTGCTTGACCCGCCGCATCTCCTCCTTCGCGGCGCGCCAGGCCTCCTTGTCGGTGTGGTCGGCGAAGTCCCCGGTGTCGCCGTTGACCGTGCCGGTCCTGCGGGCCTCGGTCGCCGCGGCCCGCATCTCGCGCCGCAGGTCGCCCGCCGCGCCCCGCACGTCGGCACGGATCTCGGCGGCGAGTTCCGCCACCGACTCGCGGATCTCCAGCTCCAGGTCGGCCAGTTCACCGCTGCGGTCGGCCAGCTCGGCGCGTCCGGCGTCCGTGATGGCGTACACCTTGCGGCCGCCCTCGGTGGTGTGGGTGACCAGGCCCTCGGCCTCCAGCTTGGCCAGGCGCGGGTAGACGGTGCCCGCCGACGGCGCGTAGAGCCCCTGGAAGCGCTCCTCCAGGAGGCGGATCACCTCGTAGCCGTGCCGCGGGGCCTCGTCCAGCAGCTTCAGCAGGTAGAGACGGAGACGGCCGTGAGCGAAGACGGGGGGCATGTCAGAGCACCTTCTTGTCGGTCGTGCCATCGGCCGGGGCGCTGGACGCGGTGGTGTCCTCGCCCGGACCGGAATCCGAAGTGTCCCCCGAGGTCGTGTGCTGTCCGTCCGCCGGGGCGGGCCACGGTCCGTCGTCCTCCACGGGCGGGCGGCGCAGCAGCGCGATCGAGCCGGAGACGGTCGTGGCCTTCAGCCGGCCGCTGCCCGCGCCGAGACGTCCCGTGATGCGCTTGGCGCCCCACTGGCCGGTGACCCGGAGGTCCTCGAAGGCGTTGGAGACGGCCCCGCTCGCGGTGTTGGCCTCGACCTCCGCGTCCGCCGGATGCGGCAGCCGGATCGCGATCTCGCCCGAGACGCTGGTCAGGGTGATCTCGCTCGGACCACCCGTCGGGTCGAGGTCGACGATCATCGAGCCGCTCACCGAGTCCGCCTTGACGGAGGAGCCCGCGCCCTCGACCACCGTCAGGTCGCCGGAGACCGAGTTGAAGCGCAGATCGCCCCTGAGTGCCTGGGCCTCGACGCTCCCCGAGACGGTGTCCGCGCGGACCGGTCCCGCGAGCCCGACGAGGGTGGTGTCCCCGGAGATGCCCTTGACCTCGGTGCGTCCGTCGATCCCGGAGACCACGGCGGTGGCGCTGACGGCACCCACCTCCACGCGGGTGCCCGCCGGAACGGCCAGGGAGACCTCGGCGCTGCGACGCCAGCCCTTGCGGTCGAGCCATTTGAGGAAGCCCTTCCAGGGCAGGTCCTCGTAGGCCACCGTGAGCGTGGCGCCCTGCTGGGTGACGATCAGGGGCGGCCCCTCGATCCGGCCGATCTCCAGGCGGGCGGAACCCTCGTCGGTGCCCACCACGTTCACCGCTCCCCCCACGATGCGTACGTGGAGCTCGCTCACGGGCTCGTCGAAGGTGAGCTTCCTCGGCTCGGCGACGGACCATTCGGGCATGGTGCTGACCTCCTCGACCTGCCTGACCGCACGCGGGACGGGACGGACAGACTCGACACGCCATATCGCGTCTTACGTGATTCACGATATATCGTGGCTGTCGGAAGTCAAGACACTCTTTCCGGTGGCTCCTTGCCACCCCACACCCCTCGAAGTAGGGCAAATCGCCACAAGCGGTCACTGTCCGCGGGCATGCCGAAGGAAGGCCTCAGGCCGGAACACACCAGCCCGGCGAGCGCACGCTCCGTTCCCGGGCCCTGACCTCAGGCTCTGTCCTCAGGCCCTGGACCACCTCACAGGACCTGACACCGCCCCCGACCGCCCCCGGCAGCCCCGACCGCCTCCGCGTCCTGGACTCCTACTCCTCGTCCTCGTCGTCGTCGTCCAGTCGCGCCAGCCAGGTGGCCAGGCGCTCCACCGGCACCTCGAAGTCCGGGTTCAGGTCGACGAACGTGCGCAGCTGCTCGGCGAGCCACTCGAAGGTGACCTCCTCCTCGCCGCGCCGCTTCTCCAGTTCTTCGATGCCTCGGTCGGTGAAGTACATGCCTTCAGAATATGCGCCACTTGGCGAGTTAACGGCCTCCCCTGTGCGCGGTACGGAAGGCTGGGGCCGGCGCACCCCCAGGGTGCGCCGGACGGCCGGGACGCAAGCTCGACGGGGGAACGCCATGAGTCACATCCAGGACATCGAACTGCCCGACGGCACGGTGGTGGCCGCCCGGATCGGGAGCGCGGACGCCTACGGCGACCAGGAGGACGTCGGATTCACGCAGACCGCGCTGGCCAAGGTCGCACAGCTCCAGGAGCTGATCACCGCGGTGGGCGGCACGGTGCTCGACGCCGCCCGCGCCGCCGGACCCACGGAGGCCGCCATCACCTTCGGCGTGGAGCTCACCGCCAAGGAGGGCCTCGCCGTCGCCGTCCTCGCCCGCGGCGAGGCCAAGGCCTCGCTCCAGGTCACTCTCACCTGGCAGCTCGACCGCGGGACCGACCCGGACCCGGGGCCCGCCGGCGCATGACCCAGCCCACCGAACGCCTGCACGCCCTGGCCCAGGCCGCCACCGTGCACCTCCTGCCGGCCACCGACGACGACCGGCCCCTGTGGGGCAGCGGCTTCTTCGTGGCCCCCGGCTGGGTGCTCACCGCGGCCCACGTGCTGCGCCGGCATCTGAGGCCGGACCCGGAACTGACCTTCCGGGTGCGGGGCGGGGGCGTCGACGCCGAGGCGCGGCTCGCCGAGTGGCTGCTCACCGACCCCGACCGGCCCGTCGTACCCCTGGACGAGGATCTGGCGCTGGTGCGCCTGCTGGGGGACGCCGACGAGCAGCCCCACGAGTGTGTGTGGCTCGCCGACCGGGCCGTACGGCACTCCGGTCCCGTCAAGGTGTACGGCTACCACCCCGAGCCGCCGCACACCCACGCCCGTGCCGTGGACGCCGACGTCAACGGCCACGAGGACGGCTACGGCCTGATCCTCAAGCCTGACATCGACTTCCCGTCCGGCGTCTCGGGCGGCCCGCTGCTCGACCCGGCCACCGGGGCGGTCGTGGGCCTGGTCAAGTCCCGGCGCAGGGAGCAGGACGGCGGCAAGGCGGTCTCCATCGCCGCGCTGCGGAGGTTCGGCGAGACCTACCGCACCGTCATCGCCGCCCACGACCGGTGGCACGGCACGGAGCCCGTCTCCGAGAGCGGCGACAACTGGATCGACCAGCAGTCCGGTCCCGGCGCCGACGGCGGTGCCGGATGGACGCCGGCGGACCGCCGGGAGGCGCTGAACCTGCTCGCCGCGCTGCCCGCGCCGCCCGACGCGCCGACCGTCGAGGCGCTCGCGACGAGGGCCCGCAGCGGCACCAGGTGGCCGGGACCGCCGCCGGACCTGCGCACCTGGCGCGACGGACACGGGCTCCTCTACGAGGGCGCGCACCCGCTCGACCCGCTCGCGTTCCTGCGCTACCTGAGGTTCGTCGACGCCTATGTGCGGGCCCGGGGCGAACCGAGCGCCCCGCTCGGCGCCTGGATCGAGCGGCGGCTGCGCCGGGACCCGCGCCGCGAGATGCACGCCTTCGTGCGCGACGCGCGACTTCCGGACGACCTGTCCGCCGCCCCGGCCGAGCGGTCCGACCGCGTCGTGATCCCCTACCCGGGCCCCGGCGAGGGCCCCACCGTCGCCGTCCTCCTCGACCCGGTGATCGGCTCGGAGCCCACCCGCTTCTTCTGGCAGGTCTGGCTCGACGACGGGGACGGCGAGGGCGAGCCGGAGCTGTACGCGACCGACGACTCCGTGCACGGCCGTCTCCCCGGGGAACTGGTCCAGGCGCTGCGCAGGCCGCTGGGCGACCTGCTGCGGGCCAAGGACCGGCACGACCGCCCGGTGCCCCTCGAAGTGGCCCTGCCCGCCGAGCACTTCGACACCGCGGTGCACCGCTGGCGGTTCGACGACATCGCCCACCTCGACGACGCCGGACACCTCGGCGCACGCCGCCGGGTGGTACTGCGCTCCCTCGCGCGCCGGGGAGATCCGGACAAACTGTGGGCCGACCGCTGGCAGGGCATGACAGCCCAGCGGCACTTCGCCTGCTGGCGCACCCCGCAGCGCGCAGTGGTGACCACGGGCCGCGGCTACCGGGAGGCGGCCTTCGACCGCATCCCCGTGATGTGCCGCCCGGCCGGCCGCGGACCGGGACGGGCCGCGCTCAGGCTCGCGCTGGAGAACGGGCACGGCGTCGCCCTGTGGCACGTCGACGGCCATGCCACCCGCACCTGCGCCGAGGACTGCGACACCTTCCACGCCAAGGCACAGGAACTGCTCGGCTCCCTCGGCTCGCTGGCCGAGCTCCCCGACCGGCTGCGGCACCTGCGGCAGGACATCAGCGAGCGCCGCGCCGACCACCCGTGGGCCGAACCGCTCGCCTTGCTCTACGACGACCCGGGGCGGCCGCTGCCCGCGGAGGAGACCGAAACCCTGGACGCGCCCCTGTGAGCACCCCGCCCGCGCGGCGGCGCCACGGACGGGCCCTCGCGGCGGGGCGGCCGAGGCGGCCGAAAAGATCGGTGCGAGAGGTCGGATCTGGGTACATTCCGATGGGCCCGTCGTGGGTGCGCGACGCCCCCGTCAGCCAGGACGTGGACCACCACCGACCGTCGACGAGGAGCGCAGCATGAGCGAGTGGTTCGTCTACCAGGGCGACGGGCGCCCGGATCCGGCCAGGATCGACCGGCTGCCCGACCCGCCGCCGTGGCGGGCCTTCGACGCGCCGGTCGTCCCGTACGACGTGCCGGACCTCGACTCCGCCACCCGCCGCAGGCTCGGCGCCGACACCGCGCCGCTGCCGATCCAGGACCCCCTCACCCTCGAACTGGTCAACGCCGCCCTCTACCTGAGGCGCCCGCTGCTGGTCACCGGCGAGCCCGGCGTCGGCAAGTCGACGCTCGCGCACGCCGTCGCCCACGAACTCGGGCTGGGCCGGGTCCTGGAGTGGCCCGTCGTGAGCCGCAGCGAGCTGCGGGACGGCCTCTACACCTACGACGCCATCGGACGGCTCCACGACGCCCAGCTCAGGCGGGCCGGCGAGGACCTCGCACCGCGCGTGCGCCGGCGGCGGACGCACGGACCGGAGTCCGAGGACATCGGCCGGTACATCAAGCTCGGCCCGCTCGGCACCGCGCTGCTCGCCGCCCGGCGGCCCCGCGTGCTGCTCGTCGACGAGCTCGACAAGAGCGACATCGACCTGCCGAACGACCTGCTGAACGTGCTGGAGGAAGGCAGGTTCCCGATCCCCGAACTGGAGCGGATCGCCGACCGTACGCCGGTGGTGCGGGTGCTCACCGACGACGGCCGCAAGGTCGAGGTCACCGAGGGCCAGGTGCGGTGCCGGGCGTTCCCCTTCGTGGTCATGACCAGCAACCGCGAGCGCGAGTTCCCGGCCCCGCTGCTGCGCCGCTGCATCCCGTTGGACCTCAAGGCGCCCCGCGACGAACGGCTCGCCGCGCTGGTCCAGGCGCACTTCGGCCAGGACGCCCACGAGGCGCACCACGACATCGTCGACCACTTCACGGAGGTGGAGGCGGACGGGGCGCTGCGCCCCACCGACCAGCTGCTCAACGCCATCTTCCTGGCACAGCACGCCGCCCGGGACGCGGCGCGGCGCGAGGAGATCGCGGAGCTGCTGATGCAGCCCCTGGACCGCGGGCCCCGGTAGCCGATGTCCCCACGGGCCCCGGGAGTCCCCGCCGGCATCGCGAGCGACGCGCTCGCGGCGCTGGTGGCACGCCTGCGCGACGCGGGCCTCACCCCCGACGTCGAGGAGCTCGCGGACGCCCTGTGGCTGGCCCGCCACCTGCCCGGCCCCGACCGGACGCGGGACCCCGCCGCCACCGGCCCCCACGCGCCCGCGCCCGCACCGGCGGACGGCGTGGAACCGGTGTCCGTGCGGGTGCGCCCGGACGGTCCGGTCACCGCCGACGGCCAGGAGCCCGACGGGGCGCGGCTGTTCACGCCCGCTCCCGGAACCGACGCCGGCGGCATCCGCACGGCCCCCGTCAGCGCGCCGGCGGCGCCGGTCCTGCCGGAACCGCTCGCCCTGCAACGCGGGTTACGCCCGCTCCAGCGCTACCGCGCCCCGGTGCGCCCCGTGCCGCGTACGCTCGACGAGCGCGCCACCGCCGAACGGGCCGCCGAGTCCGGGGTCGTGCTGCCCGTGCTGCGCACCGAGCGGAGCCGCGAGGCACGGCTGCTGCTCCTGATGGACGTCTCCACCTCCACGGTGGTCTGGCAGCAGGTGCTAGACGAACTGCGCCAGGTCTGTGAACGGGCCGGCGCCTTCCGCGAGGTCCGGGTGCAGTACCTGCACGAAGCCCCCGGCGGTCTGCCCGGTTACGCCGCAACCCCCGAACGTGTCCGCCCGCTGCACGCCCCCGAGCAGCTCAGCGACCCGACCGGACGGCGCCTGACCCTCGTCCTGAGCGACTGCGCGGGCCCCATGTGGCGCAGCGGCCGGATGCAGCGGCTGCTCCACCGCTGGGCCTCGACCGCGCCCGTGGCCGTGGTCCAGCCGCTGCCGCAGCGGATGTGGATGCGCACCCATCTCCCCGCCCGGCGCGGCCTGCTGCGCCGTCACGAAGGGCCCGCCGGAACGCTGGAGTTCCGGCCGGACAAGGGGCGCGTCGAGCGGGGCGCGCTGCCGGTCCCCGTGCTGGCCCTGCGCCGGGGCTCGGTGGAGGGCTGGGCCCGGCTGGTGTCGGGCACCACGGGACACTCGCTTTCCTCGGCGGCCGGCTGGGTGCACGCCGGGCACGCCGAGTCGCGCGCGCCGGTGCGGGCCGCCGAGGACGCCGGCGGCACCGACCGGGTGCGGAGGTTCTGGCGCGCCGCCTCCCCGGAGGCCCGCCGGCTCGCCGTGTACCTGTCGGCGGTGCCGCTGTACCTGCCCGTCATGCAGCTCGTCCAGCACGCCATGCTCCCGGGCAGCGGCCCCGAGGCGCTGTCCGAGGTGCTGCTCGGCGGGCTGCTCGGACGCCGCGAGGACGCGGACGACCCGCGCGCCGTCCGCTACGACTTCCTGCCGGGGGTGGCGAGCGAGCTGCGGTCCCGGCTGACCCTGGAGGAGGCCCAGCTCCTGTTCAAGCACTGCTCCGAGTACGTGGACCGGAGGTTCGGGCGCAGCGCCCGCAACTTCCCGGCGCTGGCCGGGGCGTTCCTGCGGGGCGCGGTGGACCCGCACGTACCCGGTCCGCCCGTCGGCCCGGTGGAGGACGAACCGGCCGGACTGCGCGCCTTCGCCGAGGTCTCGGCCGACGTGCTGCGGGACCTCGGCGCCCGCATCCCGGCGGCCCCGGGGCGGCCCGAGCTCTCCGCCGGAGAACTCCTCGGCAAGGGCAAGGAGGCCATGGCCCGGTTCGAGGGGGAGGGCCTGACCCGCGCCCTCGACGCCGCCGTGCGGTACCTGCAACAGGCGCTGGCGGTCTCGGCGCCGGACCCGGAGCGGCTGTCCGCCGCCGAGGAGCTGGCCAACGCCCTGCTGGTGCGCTGGCGGGTGCGGCGGGTCGGGGACGATCTGCGCGACGCCTGGGAGGTGATCCGCGACCCCGACCGGTTCGGGGCCCGCGGAAGCCTCACCCGCGGACTGGTCTGCTGGGCACTCGCCCGTGAACTGAGCGGCCGCGCCGTCGACTTCGAGGGCGTGCCCGACGCGCTGCGGATCTGGGCGCGCGGGGCGGCGGACGGCCGGTACCGCGCCGAGGAGTACGCCCGCGCCGTGCTGCTGTACGTGGCCGACCGCGACCTCTCCCTGGCGATGCGGGGCGCGGGCTCCTGCCCCGCGGGACTCAACGGCCCGCGGACCGCCGCGGCGGCGCTGCCCCATGTGCGCCGGGCCGTCGCGGAGGCGGGCGTGGACCACCCCGGGGCCCGCGGGCCCTACCGGGCGCGGGACGCCGAGCAGTGGTACCTGACGCACCTGCACCGTGCCGTCGACGCCGCCGACGTACGGCTGGCGTTCCCGAGCCGGGAGCGCGCACAGATCGTACGGGGGCAGCTGCTGCTCGACCTGGCGCGGCAGTACGCGGGGGACGGGCGGGTGCCCACGACCCGGCCGCTGCCCGAGCGGGCCGCCGAACTGGCCCTGCGCGCCATGGACGACTTCCAGGGCGCGGCACGCGGCAAGCGCGTCCTGTCGGACGAGGAGCGCTGCCGGACCTGGCTGGCGGTGGCGTCGGCCACCGAGGTCGCCCGGCCCGCCGACGAGAGCCGGGAGCGGCAGACGCTGTACGCCGTGGACCAGGCGCTGCGGGCGGCCGGCGAGGACCTGGCGCTGCGGCGCGAGTGCTACGCGCGCTCCGCGCGGCTCTACCGGGCCGCCTACCGGCGGACCCGTGACCCCGTCCGGCTGGACCACGCCGTCGAGGCGTGGGCGCAGGCCGAACGGCTGCTGGACGCCGACGACCCCGACCGGAGCGATCTGCTGTTCGAGTACGGCACGGCGCTGATGGACCGGGGCAGGGCGAGGAAGTCCGCCGAGGACGCCGCCCGGGCCGTCTCCGTACTGCGCACCGCCCTCCAGGACACCCCGCCCGGCCACTCGGGCCTCGCCGGCCGCTGGTCCGGCCTGGGGCAGGCCCACTACCGGCGCTACGACATCAAGCGGGTGCTGTCCGACCTGTACGAGGCCGAGTGGACGATCGGCGAGGCCGTGCGCAGCTCCGAGGAGCCCGCGTTCCTCGCGGACCACTGGCGGCTGCGCGCCTCGATACTGGCGCTCCTGCACCACCGCACGGACACCCTCACGCATCTGCACCGGGCCATCGAGGCGTACGGACGCGCCGCCGAGCACGCCGAGGAGGCGGGCCTGGACGACGTACTGGCCGAGGCCCGACGGCAGCGCTCCCGGCTCGCCCAGCGGCTCGGAGGCAGCCTTCGTGCCGCGGGACCCGAGGCGTCCCGGTGACCGCAAGGGCCCGGCCCCGAGTTCTGGGAACTCGGGGCCGGGCCCTTGTGCCGATCGGTGCTCAGCGGCTCACGCCTCGAACACCTCGCGCACCAGCTGCTCCTGCTCCGCCTGGTGCCGCTTCGCGGAACCGACCGCGGGGGACGAGCCGTGCGGCCGCGAGATGCGGCGCAGGCGCTCGCCGTGCGGGACGTCCGCGCCGACCGCCAGGTCCAGGTGGTCGATCAGGTTGAGCGCGATGAACGGCCAGGCACCCTGGTTCGCCGGCTCCTCCTGGGCCCACAGGTACTTCTCGGCGTTCGGGTACTTCTTGATCTCCGCCTGGAGCTCGGCACCCGGCAGCGGGTACAGCCGTTCGATGCGGATGATCGCCGTGTCCGTGACGCCGCGCTTGACCCGCTCGGCCTCCAGGTCGTAGTAGACCTTGCCCGCGCAGAAGACCACCTTCTTCACCGCGGCCGGGTCCACCGACTCGTCGCCGATGACCGGACGGAAGCCGCCCGTGGTGAACTCCTCCGCCTTCGCCGCGGCCGCCTTCAGGCGCAGCATCGACTTCGGCGTGAAGACGACCAGCGGCTTGTGGTGCGGGTTGTGCACCTGCCACCGCAGGAGGTGGAAGTAGTTCGACGGGGACGTGGGCATCGCCACGGTCATGTTGTTCTGGGCGCAGAGCTGGAGGAAGCGCTCCGGGCGGGCGGACGAGTGGTCCGGGCCCTGGCCCTCGTAGCCGTGGGGGAGGAGCAGCGTCACCCCGCTGGTCTGGCCCCACTTCTGCTCCGCCGACGAGATGAACTCGTCCACGACCGTCTGCGCACCGTTGACGAAGTCACCGAACTGAGCCTCCCACAGCACGAGTGCGTCGGGGCGGGCCAGCGAGTAGCCGTACTCGAAGCCCATCGCCGCGTACTCGGACAGCAGGGAGTTGTAGACGTTCAGGCGTGCCTGGTCCTCCGACAGGTACTGCAGCGGCGTGTACTCCTCGCCGGTGCTGCGGTCGATGATGACCGCGTGCCGCTGGCCGAAGGTGCCGCGCTGGGAGTCCTGGCCCGCGAGGCGGACCGGGACGCCCTCCAGGAGCAGCGAACCGAAGGCGAGGGTCTCGCCCATGCCCCAGTCGATCGTGCCGTCCTCGACCATCGACGCCCGGCGCTGCAGCTGCGGCAGCAGACGCGGGTGGACGGTGATGTGGTCGGGGATGTTGACCTGGGACTCGGCGATCCGCTTGACGATCTCCGAGGAGACGGCGGTGTTCACGGCGACCGGGAACTCCGGCTGCGCGTCCGGGGTCTGGACCGTCGCCGGCTGCGAGGTGGCCTCGCGGACCTCGGTGAAGACCTTCTCCAGCTGGCCCTGGTAGTCCTGGAGGGCCTGCTCGGCCTCTTCCAGGGTGATGTCGCCGCGACCGATCAGGGACTCGGTGTAGAGCTTGCGCACCGAGCGCTTCTTGTCGATCAGGTCGTACATCAGCGGCTGGGTGAAGGCCGGGTTGTCCGACTCGTTGTGACCGCGGCGGCGGTAGCAGATGAGGTCGATCACCACGTCCTTGTTGAACGCCTGGCGGAACTCGAAGGCGAGCCGCGCGACGCGGACCACGGCCTCCGGATCGTCGCCGTTCACGTGGAAGATCGGGGCCTCGATCATGCGGGCCACGTCGGTGGCGTACATCGAGGAGCGCGAGGACTCGGGCGCCGCGGTGAAGCCGACCTGGTTGTTGATGACCACGTGGACCGTGCCGCCGGTGCGGTAGCCGCGCAGTTGCGACATGTTCAGGGTCTCGGCCACCACGCCCTGGCCCGCGAAGGCCGCGTCGCCGTGGATCGCGACCGGCAGGACCGTGAAGTCCGTGCCGCCCTTGTTGATGATGTCCTGCTTGGCGCGGGCGATGCCCTCCAGGACCGGGTCGACCGCCTCCAGGTGCGAGGGGTTCGCGGCCAGCGAGACCGTGATCTGCTCGCCGTCCAGGCCCGTGAAGGTGCCCTGGGCGCCCAGGTGGTACTTCACGTCGCCGGAGCCGTGCATGGACTTCGGGTCGAGGTTGCCCTCGAACTCACGGAAGATCTGCGCGTACGACTTGCCGACGATGTTGGCCAGCACGTTCAGCCGGCCGCGGTGGGCCATGCCGATGACGACCTCGTCCAGGCGGGACTCGGCCGCGCTGTCGATGACCGCGTCCAGCAGCGGGATGACCGACTCGCCGCCCTCCAGCGAGAAGCGCTTCTGGCCGACGTACTTCGTCTGCAGGAACGTCTCGAAGGCCTCGGCCGCGTTCAGGCGGCGCAGGATGCGCAGCTGCTCCTCGCGCTCCGGCTTGGTGTGCGGGCGCTCGATGCGGTCCTGGATCCACTTGCGCTGCTTGGGGTCCTGGATGTGCATGAACTCGATGCCGGTGGTGCGGCAGTACGAGTCGCGCAGCACGCCGAGGATGTCGCGCAGCTTCATCAGGGACTTGCCCGAGAAGCCGCCGACCGCGAACTCGCGCTCCAGGTCCCACAGGGTGAGGCCGTGCTCGGTGATGTCCAGGTCGGGGTGCTTGCGCTGGCGGTACTCCAGCGGGTCGGTGTCGGCCATCACGTGGCCGCGGACCCGGTAGGAGTGGATCAGCTCGAAGACACGCGCGGCCTTGGTGACGTCGTCGTCGTGGCTGGCGTCGATGTCCTTGAGCCAGCGGACCGGCTCGTAGGGGATGCGCAGCGCCTCGAAGATGTCGTCGTAGAAGCCGTTCTCGCCGAGCAGCAGGTTGGCGACCTGGCGCAGGAACTCGCCGGAGGCGGCGCCCTGGATCACCCGGTGGTCGTAGGTCGACGTGAGCGTCATGACCTTCGAGATGCCGAGCTTGTTCAGGGTGTCCTGGGAGGTGCCCTGGAACTCCGCCGGGTAGTCCATGGAGCCGACGCCCATGATCACCGACTGGCCGGGCATCAGGCGCGGGACCGAGTGGACGGTGCCGAGGCCACCGGGGTTGGTCAGGGAGACCGTCACGCCGGTGAAGTCGTCCATCGTCAGCTTGCCGTCGCGGGCGCGGCGGACGATGTCCTCGTAGGCCTGCCAGAACTCGAAGAAGTTCAGCGTCTCGGCCTTCTTGATCGCCGCGACGACCAGCTGGCGGTCGCCGTTCGGCTTGACCAGGTCGATGGCGAGGCCGAGGTTGACGTGCGCCGGCTTGACGAGGGTCGGCTTGCCGTCCTTCTCGCCGAACGAGTGGTTCATCGCCGGCATGGCCTTGATGGCCTGCACCATCGCGTAGCCGATCAGGTGCGTGAAGGAGATCTTCCCGCCCCGGGCGCGCTTGAGGTGGTTGTTGATGACGATGCGGTTGTCGAAGAGCAGCTTCACCGGGACCGCGCGGACCGAGGTGGCCGTCGGCAGCTCCAGCGAGGCGTTCATGTTCTTCACGACGGCGGCGGCCGGGCCGCGCAGCGTGACCAGCTCGGGGCCCTCCGGGGCCGCGGCGGCCGGCTCGGCGGCCTTGGCCTTCGGCTGCTGCGGCTTGGCGGCGGCCGGGGCGGGAGCCGGGGCCGGGGCGGGAGCCGGGGCCTTGGGCTGCGCGGGAGCCTGGGCCGGCGCGGGAGCGGCGGCGGCGGGCCGCGGTGCCGCGGGGGCCGCGGGCGCGGCCGGGGCCGCCGCGGCGGGCGCCTGAGCCGTCTGAGCCGTGGTGGTCTCCGCGGCCGCGGGGGCCGCCTGCGCCGGGGTGGTGGCAGCCGCCCCCGGCTTGTAGTCGGCGAAGAAGTCCCACCAGGCACGGTCTACCGAATTCGGGTCCTGGAGGTACTGCTGATAGATCTCGTCGACGAGCCACTCGTTCGGACCGAACGCGGCAGCGGGGTTCTTGCCCGCTTGGTCTGCGTCGGTCGAGATGCTCGATGCGTTACTGGGGGACTGTGGCGACACGGCGGCAACCGCCCTCTTCCGCTTCACAAGGTGATGGACAGCGGGAATCAAGGCTACGCCTCCATGACCGGGAAGGTCAGGCCAGGTCGGTTCAACGTCGCGCAAGTCACATCGAAGGGCGTGTTTCGGGGGTGGGAATGGCGGGAAACAAGCGTGGTTCCGTTGCGAAAGGGGTGCGACGACCTGGGCCCGGCACCCCTGGGGCGCGGGCCTCTGCCTGATCACACGTGTCTCCCTGAGCGGGCGCCCGTGGATCTTGTGGCTCCGCTTCGAACTTTACGTCAACTTGGCAGAGAAGGCGCGCCCGGAAGGGTGATCAGAATCCGGCAACCCCGCTCGGATTCGGCCACTCCGATCCTGCCGCCGTGCAGATCCACCGCCCAGCGGGCGATGGCGAGGCCCAGCCCGGTGCCGCCGTCGCTGCCGGGGCCGTGCGGCCGGCTGACCGTTCCCCGGTTGAAGCGCTCGAAGACCCGGTGCCACTCGGAGCGCGGGATGCCCGGACCCTCGTCGAGCACCTCCAGCTCCAGCGACTCCGGCAGCGCGCCGCGCCGCGCCCGCACCGTCACCCGGCCGTGCGGCGGGCTGTGCTTGACCGCGTTGTCGATCAGGTTGACGACGACCTGGTGGATCCGCTCCGGGTCGGCGTGCGCGGTCAGCTCCGGCGGGGACACGTCGAGGTGCAGATGGACGTCCGTACGGGTGTGGCTGCCCGAGCCGGAGGCCATGCCCGCGCGCGCGGAGGCGACCATGTTGGCCTCCTTCAGCACCCCGGACAGATACGGCCACACCTCGAAGCGCCGCTGCTTGAGCGGTACGACGCCGTTGTCCAGCCGGGACAGGTCGAGCAGCGTCTCGACGAGCCGCCCGAGCCGCTCGGTCTGCTTCAGGGCGGTGCGCATGGTCTCGGGGTCGGCCCGGGTGACGCCGTCCACGATGTTCTCCAGCACGGCGCGCAGCCCCGCGATCGGGGTCCGCAGCTCGTGGGAGACGTTGGCCACCAGCTCCTTGCGCTGGCGGTCCTCGGCCTCCAGGTCGTCGGCCATGCGGTTGATGGTGACGGCCAGGTCGCCCAGCTCGTCCCAGCGGTTCTCGCGCACCCGGCGGGTGTAGTCGCCGTGCGAGATCGAGCGGGCGACGGCGTTCATCTCGTCCAGCGGCGAGGTCAGCGAGTGCGCCACGAACTGCGTTATCAGCAGGGTGGCGATCATCGAGAACACCGTGATGAAGCGCAGCTCCGTCTCGGTGCGCAGGGCGATCATCATCAGACCGGTGGTGATCAGCACCGAGATGACGACCAGGGCGCCCAGTTTTGTCTTGATCGAGAACGGGCGTACGCCGCCCCAGGGCTCCCCGGGGCTCCTCCGTGCGGCCGGCCGCCCCTCGCTCATGGCGTCGGTGTCTCCAGCGCGTAGCCCACGCCGTGCACCGTGCGGATCCGCTCGGCGCCGATCTTCCGGCGCAGCGCCTTGATGTGGCTGTCGACGGTCCGGGTGCCGGAGGCGTCCGCCCAGTCCCACACCTCGGCCAGCAACTGCTCACGGGAGAGCACCGCGCGGGGGGTGTTCGCCAGGCAGACGAGCAGGTCGAACTCGGTGGGCGTGAGGTGGACGTCCTCGCTGCGCACCCGCACCCGGCGCTGTGCGTGGTCGATCTCCAGCTCGCCGAGGCGCAGGATGCCGCTGCGCGGCGTGGCGGCCGCGACCGCGGCACGCTCCACCCGGCGCAGCAGCACGTGCACGCGCGCGGCCAGCTCGCGCATGGAGAAGGGCTTCGTCATGTAGTCGTCGGCGCCGACGCCGAGACCCACCAGCATGTCGGTCTCGTCGTCGCGCGCGGTGAGCATCAGCACCGGCACCGGCCGCTGGGCCTGCACGCGACGGCAGACCTCCAGACCGTCGAAGCCCGGCAGCATGATGTCGAGGATCAGCAGATCGGGCTGCCAGGCCTCGGCCGTGTCGACGGCGGCCGGGCCGTCACCGGCGGTCTGCACGAGGAATCCCTCGGCGCGCAGGCGGGCCGCGATGGCGTCGACGATCGTCGGGTCGTCCTCGACCACCAGCACCCGGCGCTGTGCGCCCGGCGTGGCCGCCGCCGTGCCGTTCTGGGAGGTGTGTGTCTGCTCCATCGCCCGCCCCTGAAGTGTGCTTTCCGGAATCCGTGGGGTGATCCCATGACTGCGATTGACGCTTGAATGATCGGCGTCAGGCAAGCAGAGTACGGGGAGTCACCGCAGCTCGGCTATTCCGGTCGGACGCCGAGGTGCACGACGTCGGGAACGCCCCGGGCAACCGGGATCTCTTCGGTACGCACATGCCGGAAACCGGCATTCCGCAAGGTTCCTTCAAATTCCGGGGAGGGTTTCGCCGACCATACGGCGAGTACCCCACCGGGTCCCAACACCCGTGCGCAGCCTGCGAGTCCGGCCGTCGAGTAGAGCCCCGAGTTGGCTTCCGTGACGGTCCAGTCGGGTCCGTTGTCGATGTCCAGGCACAGTGCGTCGAACGTGTCGGAAGTCTCATTGACGTAGGCGATCAGATCCGCTTCGACGATCCGGGTGCGGGGATCGTCCAGCGCTTTGCCCGAAACGGTGGAAAGAGGTCCCGTGCGGTGCCAGTCGATGACCGCGCGCTCCCGCTCGACCACCGTGATCCGACCCCAGCGCGGGTTGCCCGCGGCATGTGCGAGCGAGAATCCGACGCCGAGGCCGCCGATCAGCACCCGCGGGCCGGGGCGGTGGTCGAGGGCGTCGAGCGCCGCGTCGACCAGCAGCCGTTCCGAGCGGCCGTCGGACGTGTCCATCAGGAAGCAGCCGTTGGCGATGATCTGGAGCAGCGCCCCGTGGCGCCGCAGTACGACCTCGCCGTACGGGCCCTCACGACGGTCCAGGACTTCGGGGATGTCGTAGCTGGTGGGCATCGGCCCATCCTGGCACTTCTCTGACGGGTTGTTGACGAAACGGCGGAGGCCTCGTGAACGGGGGGGGGGGGGGCCGCGAGGAGCCCCGACCTCGATCGCTCACAGCGAACGCGTCCGGGGGAACAATGCGCCCCGGCCAAGCATTGAGTCGGCATAGCTCAACTTGACTGCCGAAGGGGAGATCATGGCATCGACGTCCACACCGCTCACTCTGCCCGTGCTGCCGCTCGACGGCGAGGTCGTCCTGCCCGGCATGGTGGTCCCGCTGGACCTGAGCGACGCAGATGTCCGGGCGGCGGTGGAGGCCGCTCAGGCGGCTGCCCGTGCCACGCCCGGCAAGCCCAAGGTACTGCTGGTGCCGCGCAACGACGGCAGCTACGCGAGCACGGGCGTGCTCGGCACGGTCGAGCAGGTCGGCCGGCTCGCCGACGGTGACCCGGGTGCCCTGATCAGGGGCCGCAGCCGGGTGCGGATCGGGGCCGGGACGACCGGGCCGGGAGCGGCCCTGTGGGTCGAGGGGACCGCCCTCGACGAGAACGTGCCGGACCCGTTGCCCGGACATGTGACGGAACTGGTCAAGGAGTACAAGGCCCTGGCTTCCGCCTGGCTGAAGAAGCGGGGTGCCTGGCAGGTCGTCGACCGGGTGCAGGCCATCGACGACGTGTCCGCCCTGGCCGACAACTCCGGCTACTCGCCCTTCCTGAGCCTCGACCAGAAGATCGAGCTGCTGGAGACCGCCGACCCGGTCGCGCGCCTCAAGCTCGCCACCCAGCAGCTGCGCGACCACATCGCGGAGCAGGACGTCGCCGAGACGATCGCCAAGGACGTCCAGGAGGGCGTCGACAAGCAGCAGCGGGAGTTCCTGCTGCGGCGTCAGCTGGAGGCCGTGCGCAAGGAGCTGCGCGAGCTGAACGGCGAGCAGGAGGGCGAGGAGTCCGACGACTACCGGGCCCGGGTCGAGGCCGCCGAGCTGCCCGAGAAGGTGCGCGAGGCCGCGCTCAAGGAGGTCGACAAGCTGGAGCGGTCCTCCGACCAGTCGCCCGAGGGCTCCTGGATCCGCACCTGGCTCGACACCGTGCTCGAACTTCCGTGGAACGAGCGGACCGAGGACGCGTACGACATCCAGGGCGCGAAGGCCGTGCTCGACGCCGAGCACGCGGGCCTGGAGGACGTGAAGGAGCGGATCACCGAGTACCTGGCGGTGCGCAAGCGGCGTGCCGAGCGCGGACTCGGGGTCGTCGGCGGGCGGCGCGGCGGCGCCGTGCTGGCGCTGGTCGGGCCGCCCGGCGTCGGCAAGACCAGCCTCGGCGAGTCCGTGGCCCACGCCATGGGGCGGAAGTTCGTGCGGGTCGCCCTCGGCGGTGTGCGCGACGAGGCCGAGATCCGCGGTCACCGGCGTACCTACGTCGGCGCGCTGCCCGGCCGGATCGTCCGCGCAATCAAGGAGGCCGGGTCGATGAACCCGGTCGTGCTGCTCGACGAGATCGACAAGGTGGGCTCCGACTTCCGGGGCGACCCGGCCGCGGCGCTGCTGGAGGTCCTGGACCCCGCGCAGAACCACACCTTCCGCGACCACTACCTGGAGGTCGAGCTCGACCTGTCCGACGTCGTCTTCCTGGCCACCGCGAACGTGCTGGAGGCCATCCCGGAGGCCCTGCTCGACCGGATGGAGCTGGTCCGTCTCGACGGCTACACCGAGGACGAGAAGGTCGTCATCGCCCGCGACCACCTGGTGCCACGCCAGCTGGAGCGCGCCGGGCTGGAGAAGGACGAGGTGACCCTCGACGAGAGCGCGCTGCGCAAGCTGGCCGGCGAGTACACCCGCGAGGCGGGCGTGCGCAACCTGGAGCGGTCCGTCGCGAGGCTGCTGCGCAAGGTGGCGGCCCAGCACGAACTGGGCGAGCGGAAGCTGCCGTTCACCGTCACCGACGCGCACCTGCGCGACCTGATCGGCAGGCCGCACCACGTCCCCGAGTCCGCTCAGGACCCGGCGGAGCGGCGCACGGCGGTGCCGGGTGTCGCGACCGGTCTCGCGGTCACGGGCGCCGGTGGTGACGTGCTGTTCGTCGAGGCGTCGCTGGCCGACCCCGAGACGGGCGCCGCGGGTCTGACGCTGACCGGTCAACTGGGTGACGTGATGAAGGAGAGCGCGCAGATCGCCCTGTCCTTCCTGCGCAGCCACGGCGCCGAGCTGGAGCTGCCGGTCGCCGACCTCAAGGACCGGGGCGTGCACATCCACTTCCCGGCGGGCGCGGTGCCGAAGGACGGCCCGAGCGCGGGCATCACCATGACGACCGCGCTGGCCTCGCTGCTCTCCGGGCGTCTGGTCCGTACGGACGTGGCGATGACCGGCGAGGTCTCGCTGACCGGGCGGGTGCTGCCGATCGGCGGCGTGAAGCAGAAGCTGCTCGCCGCGCACCGGGCGGGGGTCACCACGGTGATCATCCCCAAGCGCAACGAGCCGGACCTGGACGACGTCCCGGCGGAGGTGCTGGACAAGCTCGACGTCCACGCCGTCACCGATGTCCGCCAGGTCCTGGAGCTGGCGCTGTCGCCGGCCACGAGCGAGGCGGCGCCGGAGGTTCCGGTCGCGGCGTGACGGACGCGACCGGTCGGGCGAGGCCCGGGTCCCGAAAGGGGCCCGGGCCTTCGTCGTACGAGGGGGACGGCGGGTGTACGCCCGGTGACCGTCGGGGGACCCGGGGGCTGCCGTCCGGCTGCGCCTGCGAAATACTGACGGAGCTGCGGTGATGACCGTCGGCGGCGGCAGGTTTCGCGACCAGGAAAACGGATCAGGGTGCTGACGTGCACGAGGGTGGAAACGACGGCAGACGGCACGGCGAGGCGCAAGCCGTGCGAAGTGGTGTGGACCACGAGTTCCTGGAGCTGGAGCGCGAACTGACGGTGTTCCTGCGGCGGGCCCGCGCGAACCAGGGCGAGATGGCCCGCGAGGTCCATCCCGACCTGGAGTCGGCGGCGTACGGGCTGCTGGTGCGGCTGGACGAGTGCGGCCGCCAGCGGGCCACCGACCTCGCCGCCTACATCGGGGTCGGCAAGGCCACCATGTCGCGTCAGCTGCGCGCCCTGGAGAACCTGGGCCTGGTGGCCCGCGAACCCGACCCGGCGGACGGCCGCGCCTGGCTGGTGCACCTCACCGAGGAGGGGCGCACCCGGGTACAACGTGTCCGCGAGGCCCGCCGCGCCCGCTACGTCAGCAAACTCGACCACTGGGACCGCCGGGAGGTCGCCGAACTCGCCCGCCTCCTCCACCAGCTGAACTCCGGCATGGAGAAGTAGGGCCCGCAGCGCCCCGCCGGGGGCATACGCGGGTGGAGCGAAGCCAAGTCGGTGCCCCTGACCGGGAGAAGCGGCGGAGCTGGATTGCCGACCGCGGCGGAGAGCAGCGGCGGAGCCCGGTCGCGACCGCGGCGGGGGAAGCGGCGAAGCCGGGTGGGCGACCGTGACCGGGAGAAGCGCGCGCCGGGTTGGCCGCGGAGCTGAGGACGTGAGGCGGCTGGGTCGGCGTGGGAGCCGGTAGGAGCCGCGGGGCGTCGGCTGCGCGGGCCGGGAAGCGCGGAGCGGGGGGCGGTGCCGTCGGCCGGGAGAAGTGGCGCGGCTGCGGTGGTCGCCGATCTGGGGAGAGCCACGAGGTCAGAAGCCGCAGTTGGGTGACGGCGCAGCCGGGAGGGGTGGCGCGGCCGGGTAGCGGCGACGTCGGCGGAAACCGTGGAGTCTGAGTAGCCCCGCCGAGTCGGGGTGCGGTGCGGCCGCCGAGGCGGCGGGCTCGGAGAAGCCGCGGGTTCGGGAGTAGCTGCGGAGCCGGAGTAGTCGTCGCGCAACCGGGGCAAGCGGCGTGGCCGGGAAGCGGAGCCGCTGAGTCGGAGGGGCGCGGAGGTGGGCTGGGACGTCGTAGAGCTCGGGGGCGGGGGAGGGCGTCAGAGTTCTGCGTAGAGCACGGTTGCGTCGTCGTGGGTCTTGCTGCGGCCCAGGTGCGTGCGCTCCTCGCGGTCTGCGGTCTCCAGTGCACGTACCCGGTCGACCAGGGCCTGGGCGCCCTGCTTGCGGACGAAGGTGAACAGGTCCGTCCAGTCGCCCTCCCGGAAGGTCTCCGTCCATCGGCTCGCGCCGTCCGTGAGCGCGGCCAGCGCCCGGACCCGGTCGCGCGGCAGCACCCCGGTGACCGCCCGCGCCGCGACCGAAGGGTCCGCGGCGGCGGTGAAGAAGCCGCCCTCCTTGTTGCGGACGGTCGCGTCGATCAGCGCGTCGGTGGCCAGGGTCGCCCGCGGCAGCCGGGCCAGGCGGTCGTCCAGGTACGCGGTGACCAGGCCGTCGGGGGACTCCACGAGGAGAGCGGAGTCGGAGAGGACCAGGTACTCGACGGTCCCCCGCGACCAGCGGGCGAGGACCACGGTTGCCTGCGGGGTGCGCGGGTGAGAAAGGTCACAGGTCCCTCGGTGCGCCTCGGCGGTACGCGCGATGGCGCGGGCCAGGGCCTCGGACAGCGGAACATCCGGGAGTGAAACGGTCAGTTCGGTCAGGGCCCCGCCCAGGCGCGCGGTGAACCAGTGAACGGAATGAAGACAGCCGGTACCGTCCCGCGGCGGAGTCACTCCGTCCAGCACCACGAGCGAACCGCCCTGTCCGCAGGCGGGTAGGCCGACACTGGCGAAGTCCTCGTTGGGGCGGGCCGGGTCACCCGGCAGGGAGAGAAGTTCCGTGCGCATCCGGCCAGTCTGCACGAGCCCTTCACAGCGTCCACCGAAGGGTGGCAAGGATCGCCGAATCCCCGCACCGCCGCAGGTCAGCCGCCGGATTTGGGTCGGAATGGCGGACTCGGGGAACGCGTGGCGGCGAATACTGCCAAAGCCCGCCGTCGACGTCCAACCGGCCCACCGCGCGGCCCCCTCGCAAGCGCCGGAGGAACTTGCCCGCCAACTCCCCTCCGATGTTCACTCCTTCGGGTGGCCGGTCAGGTGATGTGCGATGACCGACCACCGGCACTGGGAGGGTCGGGGACCGTACGTACCGGGTGGTGTGCACACCAGTTGACGGGGCGTCACCCGGACCCATGGGTACACGAGTCAGGAATGCGAGCACCGGTGCAGAAGACGCGGCCTCGGCGCACAGGCAAGCAGACGGCCTCCGAGGGGGGCGCGGAGCGCACCTCGGTCGGCAAGGGCCGTCGGACCCACGTGCGCAACCGGCTCATCGTGGCCGTGGCGGTCGTGGCCGCCGCCATCGCCGGCGCGGGCACCCCCTCGGTGATCGCCGCCTCGGGCCAGCTGAGCGACAGCCAGGACCTGGTGACCCTGGGCGGGCAGACACAGGACGCCCTCGCCCTCGCCCACTCCCTCGCGGACGAGCGGGACGAGGTCACCTCCTACATCGCGGCCGGCCGGCCCAAGGCCAAGGCGCCCTCGGAAGAGCGCAGCGCCCGGGTGGACCGCCAGGTCGAGGAGCTGCGCGCCAACACGGACACCCCGGCCGAGCTGCGCTCGGACCTGGACGGCATCGCCGGCGTGCGCAGGGCGGCGCTCACCGGCCGCAGCGGGCCTCTCGAAGCCCACGAGGCCTACTCCGCGGCCATCGCCGAACTCCACCGGCTCGCCGAGGACCTGGCCGAACAGCTGCCGCCCCGCGCGGGCTCCGGGGCCTACGCCCTCGCCGAGCTCGACACCGCCGTCCAGCAGGCCGCCGCCGCCCGGGGCCTGCTCCTGGCCGCCCTCAGCGTGCCCAGCAGCACCGAGTCGGTCTACGACCCCGTCACCGGCCTCACCACCGAGACCAGCGTCTCCTCCGAAGCCGACGGCAAGCAGCGCGCCGCCCTGACCGCCGCGGCCCAGCAGGCCCGGGTGCGTTCCGAGTCCGCGCTCGCCGACTTCCACGACACCGCCACCAAGGCCGCCCGCGGCACCTACGACTCCACGGTGACCGGCCCCGAGGTCAACTCCGCGGACAAGTACCTGGCCGACCTCACCGACCAGCCCACGCTCTCCGACGAGGACCTCGGCATCGGCGCCGACAAGCTGAACGCCGCTCTCACCGCCCGGATCGACCTGATGCGCGGCGTCGAGTCCTCTCTCTACGAGCGCCGCACCACCGCCCTGGAGCAACTGCGCGACGACGACGTCACCGCGCTGGAGATCCGCATCGCGATCCTCGGCGCCCTGATGCTGCTCGCCGTCGGTGTCGCCACCGGCATGGCCCGGGGCCTGACCCGCCCGCTCGCCGTGCTGCGCCTCGGCTCCGCCCGGCTGGCCGCCGCCGAGAACCCGGCCGCCGAGGAACCGGTCAAGTTCACCGGGCGCAACGACGAGTTCGCACAGGTCATCCGGTCCGTCAACGCCCTGCACGCGCACGCCGCCGGTCTGCACGAGCGGATCACCACCCTGGAGTCCGACCGCAAGCACCTGGTCGGCCAGCGGCAGAAGATGGCCGACGCCCGCGAGGGACTGCGCACCGAACTCGCCGACGCCGCGGCCCAGCTGGACCGGCTGCGCGACAGCATCGGCGGCACCTTCGTCAACCTCGCGCTGCGCACCCTGGGCCTGGTCGAGCGCCAGCTCGGCGTCATCGAGGGCCTGGAGGAGCGCGAGCAGGACCCCGAGCGGCTCGCCACCCTTTTCAAGCTCGACCACTTCGCCACCGTCATGCGCCGGCACAGCGAGAACCTCCTCGTGCTGGCCGGTACCGAGCACGTCCAGCAGCACGCCGGCCCGGTCCCGATGGTCGATGTCGTACGGGCCGCGGTGAGCGAGATCGAGCGGTACGAGCGGGTCCGGATCACCGCGCTGCCGCCGCACGCGCACATCGCCGGGTTCGCCGCGGACGACCTGTCCCACCTGCTGGCCGAACTCATGGAGAACGCCACCTCGTTCTCGCCGCCCGACGTGCCCGTCGAGGTCTCCGGCTGGCTGCTGGAGAACGGCGAGGTGATGCTCTCCGTGCAGGACGAGGGCATCGGCATGACCGAGGAGCGGATGACCCGGCTCAACGCCCGGCTCGCCGACTTCGACCCCGAGTCGCCGTACGACCAGGAGGGCTCGGACGGGCTCGGGCTCGGCCTCTACGTGGTCGCCCGGCTCGCCCACCGGCACGGGGTGCGCGTCCAGCTGCGCGAGCAGAAGCAGGGCGGTGTCGCCGCCGTCGTGGTCCTGCCGCAGTCGCTGTTCGCCGAGGCACCGGCCGTCGCCGTGCCGTCGCCCACGCCGGCCTCGCTCGCCGAGAGCGCCCAGGGCTTCTCGCTGCCGGGCGCCGACGCCGAGGCCAACTCCAACGTCCTGCACGGCCGCTCGGAGCACGGCGACCCGCTGGTGGCGCTGGCCGAGCGCACCGTACGGGCCAAGGAGCGGGCCGTCGACCGGGGGATTCCCGAGTCCCCTGCCGAGACCACGATGGAGCTTCTGCTCCCGGAACAGCCGAGCGAGTCCGCCGAGGACCGGGCCGCCGGTGAGGACCGGGGGACGACGTGGTCCGGGCCGGGCGCGCAGACCGAGCAGACCCCGCAGGCGCGGTCCGCACCGGCCCGCGAGTCCGGACAGGACCGGGAGGCGCCGACGGACCCGGCGGCCCGACCCCATCCCGCGACGGACCGGTCCGAGGAGTGGGCCTCGGGGGCCGGGTCCCGCCCGGAGCCCGTCCCCGGCGTGGACCGCCCGGCCGCTCCCGGCCCGGAGTCCGCCGGGCAGGAGCCCGACGCGCGTCCGCGACGGGGGGAGGCGCCGGACCAGGCCGCCGCCCCCCACGACCCCTACGCCATCGGCCCCGACAGCCACGAGCGCACCCCCGACGAGGGGGACGAGCCCGAGCGCGTCACCGACAAGGGGCTGCCCAAGCGCACGCCGAAGATCAACGCGCCCGCGGCGGCGCCCCGGCCCCGCAGCGGCTCCGTCGACGCCGACGCCCTGCGCCGCCGACTGGGCGGCTTCCGCCAGGGCGCCGCGGCCGGCCTGCGCGACGTCGAGGCCGAGATCGCCGGGCGGACGCGCGGAACGGAGACGTCCGGCCCGGCGCCGGAAGGGGCGCACGAGACCACGACCCGCGACGAGGCGGCGCCCGGCGCGCCCGCCCGCGACGCCACGCAGGCCGCGGAGTCCGCCCCAGCACACGTACATGCCGAAGGATCCACGGGGGGCACCGTCGAGGAGGCAAGCAGTTGACCGCGCCCAGTACGTTCGGACTGAGCAGTGAGGCCCGCAATCTGCACTGGCTGCTGACGAACCTGGTCGAGGAGGTGCCCGGCATCCAGTCCGTCGCGGTGGTCTCCTCGGACGGGCTGCTGCTGCTCTCCTCCGACGCCGTGAGGAACGCGGCCGCGCGTGAGGCGCGCGAGACCCGGCCCACCGGCCCCCGCGGTTCCGCCGCCGACCTCGCCACCGTCGTCTCCGGCATCGGCAGCCTCACCATCGGCGCGGCCAAGGTGCTGGAGTTCGGCTCGGTGAAGCACACCATGGTCGCGATGGAGGAGGGCAGCCTGTTCGTGATGTCGATCAGCGACGGTTCGCTGCTCGGCGTGCACGGTTCCGCGGACTGCGACATGAGCGTGGTGGCGTACCACATGGCCCTGTTCGTGGGCCGTGCCGGCCATGTCCTGACGCCCGAACTCCGCAGCGAACTGCGCAAGTCCCTGGAGTCCGAACCGACGGGGAGTGCCCGATGAGCAGTACGCCCGGTACGCCGAAGAAGCTCCCGGTGCGCGGCGGCGACCGCAAGTCCGCCCGCGTCCGCCCCTACTCCCTGACCGGTGGCCGTACCCGCTTCGGGCACGTGCTGCTGGTCGAGACCTTCGTGACGAGCACGGCCGCGCTGGAGGCGCCCGAGGAGCGCAGGGAACTGACGAACGGTTCCCTGCGGTCCACGGTCATGCCGGAAGTGCGGGCCATCGTCGAACTCTGCCGCCGGATGCGCACGGTGGCGGAGATCGCCGCGCTGCTGAAGATGCCGCTCGGCGTGGTCCGCGTGCTGCTCAGCGATCTCGCGGACCAGGGAAAGATCCGTGTGTACGGAACGGGTACCGGTCACGGCACGGGCCGCCCGGACCGCGCTCTGCTGGAAAGGGTGCTGAGTGGACTCCGTCGTCTCTGACGCCGCCCCGGGCGTCTCCCCCCTCGTCGAGCCCGACGAGAATCTCAAGTCCTGGCAGACGGACCGCACCCGCGCCCCCATCGCCACCAAGATCGTGGTGGCGGGCGGCTTCGGCGTCGGCAAGACCACGCTGGTCACCTCCGTCTCGGAGATCGAGCCGCTGCAGACCGAGGCGCTGATGACCGAGGCGAGTGAGGAGACCGACGACCTCACCGCCACGCCGGGCAAGGCGACCACCACGGTGGCCATGGACTTCGGCCGCATCACGCTCGACGACGACCTGGTGCTCTACCTGTTCGGCACGCCGGGCCAGCAGCGGTTCTGGTTCATGTGGGACGACCTGGTGCGCGGCGCGATCGGCGCGGTGGTGCTGGCCGACACCCGCAGGCTGAAGGACTGCTTCCCGGCGCTCGACTACTTCGAGAGCTGCGGACTGCCCTACGTCGTGGCGGTCAACCACTTCGACGGCAGTGAGCGGTTCGACGCGCAGGACGTGCGGGAGGCGTTGACGATCCCGGAGCACATACCTGTAATGATCATGGATGCGCGCCGCCGGATCTCCGCGATCGAGACCCTCCTGGCTCTCGTCGGCCACGCGCTCGACGAAACACCTGAGTAGACCGACCTAGGAGTCACCACCCGCATGCGGAAGATACTCGTCGTCGGAGCCGGTCAGTCCGGACTCCAGCTCGCCCTCGGACTCCAGTCGAACGGGTACGAGGTCACCCTGATGTCGAACCGGACGGCGGACGAGATCCGCACCGGCCGGGTCATGTCGACGCAGTGCATGTTCCACACGGCCCTGCAGCACGAGCGCGACCTGAAGCTGAACTTCTGGGAGTCCCAGGCCCCGAAGATCGAGGGACTCGGCGTCTCGGTGGCGGCCCCCGGCTCGTTCGACCCGGGACCCTCGCAGCGGGCGATCGACTGGGTGGGCAAGCTGGACGGGTACGCCCAGTCGGTGGACCAGCGGGTGAAGATGGCCGGCTGGATGGAGACGTTCGCACAGCGCGGCGGCCAGTTGGTCATCCACGGCGCGGCGGTCGGCGACCTCGACTACTTCTCCCGTACCTACGACCTCGTGCTGGTCTCGGCGGGCAAGGGCGAGCTGGTGCAGATGTTCGCCCGCGACCCGGAGCGCTCCCCGTACGCCGAGCCGCAGCGCGCCCTCGCGGTCGCCTACGTGCACGGCCTCGGCCCGCGCCCGGAGCACCCGGAGTTCGACGCGGTCCGCTGCAACCTGGTGCCGGGCGTCGGCGAGCTGTTCGTGATGCCGACGTTCACCACCTCCGGCCGCGCCGACATCCTCTTCTGGGAGGGCATACCCGGCGGCCCGCTGGACGCCTTCCACGGCGTCAAGGACCCCGCGGAGCACCTCTCCCTGACCCTGGAACTCATGGAGAAGTTCCTCCCCTGGGAGTACGCGCGGGCCACCAAGGTCGAACTGACCGACGCGAACGGCACCCTCGCGGGCCGTTACGCCCCCACCGTGCGCAACCCCGTCGGCAGGCTGCCCGGCGGCGGCCTGGTGCTCGGCGTCGCCGACGTCGTCGTCGCCAACGACCCGATCACCGGCCAGGGTTCCAACTCGGCGTCCAAGTGCGCCGCCTCGTACCTCGCCTCGATCACGGAGCACGGGGACAAGCCGTTCGACGAGGACTGGATGCGACAGGCCTTCGACCGCTACTGGGACACCGCCCAGCACGTCACCAAGTGGACCAACGCGATGCTGGCCCCGCCGCCGGAGCACATCCTCAACCTGATCGGCGCCGCCGGCCAGCTCCAGCCGGTCGCCGACCGCTTCGCCAACGGCTTCAACGACCCGGCCGACTTCGAGAACTTCTTCTACGAGCCGGACAAGACGGCGGCCTACCTGGCCGAGGTCGCCGGCGCCTGACCGGGCCCCGCGCCACAGGTCAAGTGACCGGCTGCGAGGTCCCGTCGGGCATCGCGCAGACGTAACCGGCGTAGGGGCGAGAGACGACCTGTCCGCCGGCGGCCGTGCATTCGTCCCGGGAGATGTCCGGAGACGAGGCGGCCCCGGCGCCGACAGCGCCGAAAGCGCTCACACCGACAAAAGTCGCCGCGGCCAGGGCGAGGCCGAGGATTCTTCGCGTGCGCATGACGTCCTCCTCTGAGGTGCGAGGCGAGGTCCGGCGCGGCGCCCGGCCGCCGCGCGGGGTCCTCTAGGGCCTGTCTGACAATTCGCGTCGTCGCCCGGAGGGCGGCCGGACGGCGTCAGGTGCGTGCTCTCGGAGTGCCGGGCCCTGACCCGCGTACTGGGCGTACTCGGGTCAGAGCCCGGTGCGCCGAGAGTGCGTGCATGGCGCCGTCCGGCAGACGGGAATTGTCAGACAGGCCCTAACGCGGTTCGTGGGCCGCGGCCCGGCAGGCACCGGTCGCGGCGCCGCCCGCCACTCCGGCCCCGGTCAGCCCGGTCACACAACCCTGCAGGTCTCCGACCACGCCACGGCCGCAGGCCGCGGTGACGGAGTCGGACGCGGTGGCACCGGCCAGTTCGGCCATGCGTGTGCAGGCGGGGATGTCCGCCTGGACCGCGGGAGCGGCGAGCACCGCACCGCCGAGCGTCAGCGTCAGGCCGGCGAGGGCACCGGCGATCCGGGTCGACGTGCGCATGGGACACACCTGCCTTCCGGGCTGGTCGCGCGCCCCTGACTCCAGCGTCGCATCCTTTCCCCCGCCCGTCCTGGGCACCCGGGGGCGGGACGTTCCGGACGGGTCCAACGCCGCCGCACCGCACAGGACTTCGTCCCGGAGCGCGGGTCACGTCACCGCCCTCGCACCCGACACCACCGTCACCCGAATGGCGCAGGGTGAGGTGCCGCCCGCATAATGAAAATCAGGGTGATTTGTGCCCCGACCGAGGCAATCCGCGAAAGGGGAAGCACATGCGCATTCGACGAATCCTCGCCGCCGTCATCGCCACGGCAGGCCTCGCCGGATTCGGCCTCACAGGCGCCGCCACCGCCCTCGCACAGGATGTTCCCTCCGTAGTCAGCCCTTCCGAGTGCAGGCAGGGCGGCGGAACTCCCGCGATCAACGAGGAGGGCAACTACTGCAGGGGCGGTACGGCGGACGGAGAGCAGATCGACTGAACCCGCCACGGCGCCCCGCGGCCAACGGCCGCGGGGCGCTTGCGCGCGAACGCGGTCGGGTTCTCTCCCTGCCGTGGCAGGTCACCGGCGCGGGGGCGTGGCCGGGGCGGGGGTGGGGCGCGGCGGGGGTGTCGCCGACGCGTAGCCGTCGTCCTTTCCGTCCAGTGCGCCCGCCGGAAGCCTCGGCGGTGTGTAGTGCCGCAGGGGCCTGCCGCGCGGGTCGGGGCGTACGGCGCCGAGGACCGGGTTGGCGGCGAGGGGGGAGACCTTGACCTTGGCGCCGGGGCGCGGCGCCTGGACGACCATGCCGTCGCCCAGATACATCGCCACGTGCGTGGCCTCGGGGAAGTACACGACCAGGTCGCCGGGCCGCAGTTGCTTCAGGGGAACGCGGTTCAGCTGTGCCCACTGCTCCTGGCTGGTGCGCGGGATCGGCGTCCCGGCGTCGGCCCAGGCCTGTGAGGTCAGCCCGGAGCAGTCGTAGGACCGGGGGCCCTCCGCGCCCCACTCGTACGGCTTGCCGAGCTGGCGCACCGCGTAGCGCACCGCGCGGTCGCCCTCCCTCGTCGGCACGTGGCGGTTGCGGGGGGCGCCTGCCGCCATGAACTTCTTCTGCGCCTCGGCGATCCCGTCCTTCTCCAGCTTCGCCACCGCGGTCAGCTGCTCGACGGTGAGCGAGGCCAGCAGCTTCTCCACCTCGCCGAGCCGCGCGCGCACCTCGTCGCGTTCCTTCTTCCGGCGCTCGGTGAGGGCGAGTTGCCGGTCCAGCGCCGCGCGCGCCCGGCGGGCCAGGCCGTTCGCCTTCCGCTCGCTGCCGGACAGCTCCTCGACCGTCTTGGCCCGCTCCCGCGCGAGCTGCCCGATCACGTGCCCCTGTTCGAGCGCGTGCTGCGGATCGCGGGCGAGCAGCAGACGGACGTACGGCGAGATGTCGCTGCGGCCCTGGTACTGCTGCCGGGCCAGGCGGCCCGCCGCGCCCTTGCTGGAGTGCAGGGCGAGCCGGGCGCGGGCCAGCTCCCCGTCCAGCCGCCGGGCCACGGCGCGCTGCTTCTTCAGCTGCTCCTCGGTGGCGTTGTAGGTCTCGGTCGCCTTCTCGGCCTCGCGGTACAGCCGCTGAAGGTCCGTCAGCAAAGTGGCGATCGTGCGCCCTTCGGGCGCGACCGGCCGGGGTGCGGCCGCCGCCGGTACGGCTGCGAGAACGGCGTGGGCCGCCACGGTCGCCGTACACACCAGGCGCAGTAGCCTTCCTGACACGTCATCACCTCCGATGCGGGGCAGCGGGTCCGCTCCGCTCCGTGAGCATGTGACGTGGGCGCGCGGTCCGCGCGCCGAAGGTCTGCGGGATGGCCTAAGGAGGTCACCCGTTCGCGTCGTCCGGCTTGCCTTCCGGCGTGGCGTCTGGCTTGTGCCACGGCCACCTGGCCCGGCCCCTGCCCTGGTCGCCTGCGGGGTCGTGGACGTACTTCCAGCGCCGGGTGAACCGGCCCTGGCCGCGGGGCTCGCGCCGGTACACGAGGACGGTGGCCGGACCGCCGCCCGGGTCCGGGACCGGGATGCGGTACGTCTTCGGCGGGTGCCCGGTGATGCCGAGCAGCACGGGCAGCGTCCGGCCGTCCATGGGCCCGCCCTCGAAGGGGGTCTCTTCGCTCTTCACGACACCAGTCTCAGTCATCCGCCGAGGCCAGCGCGGCCACGACCGCCGCCGTCCGCGGATCGCGGGTGGCGGTGACGGACAGGACGGCGACGAACTGGTCCACCAGCCAGTCCCGCAGTTCGTCGAGGGGCGGCTGCTTGTCCTCGTCGAGCCAGATGAGGGAGGCCGCCTCGACCGCGGTGATCCACATCCGGACGGTCATCCGCAGCCGGGGTCCTGGGTCCGTGACACCGAGGTGGCGCAGGATGTGCACGGCGGCGGCCCGCCGCACACCGTCCACGATGGCGGTGGTCCGCGAGGTCTCGACCACGCTGCCGCCCTGGAGCAGGGCGCTGAAGCCGGCGTCGTGCTGGTCGACGAAGGCGAGATAGCGGTCCAGGGCGCGGGACAGCCGGGGCAGCAGGGGCCCTTCGCGTGGCTCGTCGAAGCACAGCTGAAGTTCCTCGGCGGCGGAGCGCAGGGCGGCCTCGTACAACTGCTGCTTGCCGCCCGGGAAGTACCGGTACACCAGGGGGCGGGAGACCCCGGCCGCCTCCGCCACGTCGTCGAGGGAGACGTCCTCGGGGGCCCGGTGGGCGAAGAGGGTGAGTGCGGCGTCCAGCAGTTGGCTGCGGCGTTCCTCGACGCTGAGGCGGCGGTAGGCGGGGGTGGGCGCGGCGGGGGTCATACCGGGCAGGGTAGTCGGCCGGGTGCGGTCGCATCGCCGGGCGAGCACGCCGGCGCCGAGGGGCACGGGGAACCCCGCGACCGGCCCCGTACCGCCCGCACCCCTACGCCGGACCGTTCCTACGCCAGCAGGCCCGACGACTTCCACAGCCGCCGCCCCACTCCCCGCAGCACGCCGATGTCGTCCAGGAAGTCCGTCAGGCGCTTCGCGCCGGTCTGCATGACCTCCCGCCGGTGGCCGCTCTCCTTCACCTGGGCGAGCGCCTCGCGCCGGTCCAGGCCGACGTTGGTGTAGACCTCGGGATTGACGAAGGCCACCGAGAAGACCCGGGCGAACTCTCCGGAGGTGATCCGCGTGAACTCCTGGGACCACTTCGGCGCGGTGACCATCTGGCGCCGCAGTTCCTCCCGGGCGTACCGGACGTGCCGGGCCTCCTCCACGACGTGGATGCGCGTGACCCCACGGACCAGCGTCTGCACGCGCTCGTCGGGGAAGGTCAGCCGCTGCATCCAGTCGAGCACCTCCTCGCCGAGCAGGGTGGCGGTGAAGGAGCCGGGCGTGGTCGAGATGGTCTTGAACAGACGCCCGAGGTGCTGGTGTGCCCGGCTCACGGGGTACCAGGGCGTCTCGCCGCGGGCTATCAGCCGGGCGAACATCTTCGAGTGCCGGCACTCGTCCTCGATCTCGGTCAGCGCGTAGCGCACGTGCGCGCTCGTCGCCGCCTTGTCGTAGATGTGCCGGACCAGCAGCTGCATCAGGATGAGCTCGAACCAGATGCCCAGCGACGCCAGCGCCGCCGCCTCGTGCTGGGAGAGCAGGATCCGCTGCTCCTCGCTCATCCGCCGCCACATCGGTGTGTCGTACAGCGACACCAGCTCCGGCGGCCAGAACCACTTGCCCTCCTCGAAGGGGGCGTCCCAGTCCAGTTCCTTGTCCGGGTCGAAGGAGTGCTTGGCGGAGGAGTCGAGCAGTCGCTCGGCCACCTGCTCGCGATCCTTGAGCAGGCCCAGCGCGTCGCGCAGCCCGTCCAGGGCTTCGGCTTCGGTGAGGGTCGTCATGCCCTTATGAGACTGCGCGTCAGCAAGCCCGTCAATCCCTTGCGCGCCACTTGTTGACCGCGGGTCTACTACGTGTGAGCCTGCGAACATGTCGACCTTCGACCTGTACGCCATGGACCCCGGCGAGCCGAACTGGCCGGTCCCCGCGACCGGGAAGGCCCGGTTCAACTGGGAGTACGACGACGGACGCGACCGCCTGCTGGCCCTCTACCAGAAGGGCAAGGACAAGCAGTGGGACGGGCAGAGACGGATCGACTGGGACCTGGAGGTCGACCCGTACGACCCCCTCGGCACCCCCGACGAGGCGCTCTCCCTGTACGGCACCAGACACTGGGCGAAGCTCTCCGAACGGGACAAGGGCGAGCTGCGCCGGCACTACTCCTCCTGGCAGTTCAGCCAGTTCCTGCACGGCGAGCAGGGCGCGATGATCTGCGCGGCCCGCATCGTCGAGTCCGTGCCCGACCTGGACGCCAAGTTCTACTCGGCGACCCAGACCATGGACGAGGCCCGGCACGCGGAGATCTACGCGCGCTTCCTCCAGGAGAAGATCGGGATGCTGTACCCGATCAACGACAACCTCCAGTCCCTGCTCGGCGACACCCTGCGCGACAGCCGCTGGGACATGCCCTACCTGGGGATGCAGGTGCTCATCGAGGGCCTCGCCCTCGCCGCCTTCGGGATGATCCGCGACACCACCGACAAGCCGCTGCCCCAGCAGATCCTCGCCTACGTCATGCAGGACGAGGCCCGGCACGTGGCCTTCGGGCGGATGGCCCTGCGGGACTACTACAAGCAGCTCTCCGACGCCGAACTGCGCGAGCGCGAGGAGTTCGTGATCGAGGGCTGTCATCTGATGCGGGACCGGCTGCGCGGCGTGGAGGTGCTGGAGAACTTCGGCATCGCGCGGGCCGAGGCGGAGGAGTACAGCGAACGCTCCGAGTTCCTCGCCCTGTTCCGCAAGCTGCTGTTCAGCCGGATCGTGCCGTGCGTGAAGGACATCGGCCTGTGGGGCGAACGCCTCCAGCAGGCCTATGTCGACATGGGCGTCTTCGAGATGGGTGACTCCAACCTCGATCTGCTGATGGCCCAGGACGAGGAGATCGCCGAGGAGCTCGACGCACGGCGGTTCGCGGCCGAGGAACGGGAACGGGTGGCCGAGGTGACGGAGGCGATCGATTCAGGAGCCGAACAGGACTCCTAGGGCCGGTCGGGCCGGTCGGGCCGGTCGAGCCGGGCGCGGTCGGTCGGTGCCGGTCGGGGGCCGAGCACCGCCTGCATCACCGCCCGGGCGATCGGGGCCGCCATGCCGCCCCCGGTGATGTCACGGCGGTGCGCGGCCGCGTCCTCCACCACGACCGCGACCGCGACCTTCGGCTCCAGGTCCTGATCGCCCTGCGCCCACGAGACGAACCAGGCATAGGGGGTACCGGAGTTGTCGACGCCGTGCTGCGCGGTGCCGGTCTTGCCGCCTACCGTCGCGCCCGGGATCGCCGCGTTCTTGCCGGTGCCGCGCTCCACCACGTCGCGCATCAGCTCCCGCATCCGCGCCGCGGTCGAGGGGTACATGGCCTGACGCAGCGGGCGGGTGCCGACCGAGGAGATGATGGCGCCGCGGCCGGTGGTGGTCCGCTCGACCAGGTACGGCTCGCGCACCTGGCCGCCATTGGCGACCGCCGCCGAGACCATCGCCATCTGCAGGGGCGTGGCCCGCGTGTTGAACTGCCCGATCGACGACAGGGCCAGCTGCGCCCTGTCCACCGTGGTGTCGAAGGTGCTCGGCGCCACCGAGTAGGGAATGCGCAGATCGGTGTCGTTGAAGCCGAACGCCTGGGCCGTCGCGGCCATGCGCGTCACGCCGACGTCCACGCCCAGCTTGGCGAAGACCGTGTTGCAGGACCATTCGAAGGCCTTGCGCAGCGAGGCGTCTGCGCAGCGTCCGCCCTCGTTGCGCAGGGTCGTCAGGGTGCCGGGCAGGGTGTACGGGTCGGGCGAGCGGGTCCGCTTGTCGAGATCCTTGATCACCCCGGCGTCCAGTGCCGCCGCCGCGGTGACCACCTTGAACGTCGAACCCGGCGGATAGGTCTGCCGTACCGCACGGTTCAGCATCGGCTTGTCCGGGTCCTCGTTCAGCCCCAGCCAGGACCGGGCGACCGCGGGCCCGTTCCCCGACAGCGCCGCCGGATCGTACGAGGGGGTGGACACCAGCGCCAGGATCCGGCCCGTGGCCGGCTCGATCGCCGCGACCGCGCCCTTGCGGTCGCCCAGCCCCTCGAACGCCGCCCGCTGGGCCGCCGCGTCGAGGGTGGTCACGACGTCGCCGCCGACGCCCCGCGCGCGGGTGAAGTCGTTCCACAGGGGGAACGGCGAGAGCACCGGGTCGCTCCCGGAGAGGGTGCCGTCCTCCGCGTGCTCCAGGAAGGTGGTGCCGTACACCTGCGAGGCGAAGCCGGTGACGGGGGCGTACAACGGGCCCTGCCGGTAGGTGCGTTCGTAGCGGAGCGGCTCGCCGGTGTCCTTGGAGCCGGTGACCGGCCGGCCGCCGACCAGGATGTCGCCGCGCGGCTGGCCGTAACGGCTGATCTCGTGGCGGCGGTTGGCCGTGTTGGCGTCGTACTGGCCCGCCTGGAAGACCTGGATGCGAGCCGCGTTGACCAGGAGGGCGACGAGCAGCAGGGCGCAGAAGGCGGCGGCGAGGCGGATGTGCCGGGTCACGGGGCGACCTGCCCGCCATCACTGCGGCGGGCCGAATGGCTCACCCGGATCAGCAGGGCCACGATCGCCCAGTTGGTGACCACCGAGGAGCCGCCCTGAGCCAGGAACGGCATCGCCATGCCGGTCAACGGGATCAGTCCGGTCACCCCGCCCGCGATGACGAACACCTGGAGCGCCACGATCGAGGCGAGGCCCACCGCGAGCAGCCGGCCGAACGGGTCGCGCTGGGCGAGGCCCGCCCGGTAGCCGCGCTCGACCAGCAGGCCGTACAGCAGGAAGATCGCGGAGAGGCCGGCCAGGCCCAGTTCCTCGCCCGCCGTCGCCAGGATGAAGTCCGACTTGGTGGCGAAGCCGATCAGGAAGGAGTGGCCGAGGCCCAGGCCGGTGCCGAGGATGCCGCCCGCCGCGAAGGCGAACAGCGACTGGGCGAGCTGGTTGGGGCCCTGGCCCGCCTCGATGGAGGCGAACGGGTGCAGCCAGTCCTGGATCCGTGCGGCCACGTGCGGTTCGGTGCGGCCGACGGCGACCGCGCCGAGCGTCGCCAGCAGCAGGCCGACGGCGATCCAGCCGGTGCGGCCGGTGGCGACGTAGAGCATGACGACGAACAGGCCGAAGAAGAGCAGCGAGGTGCCGAGGTCGCGTTCCAGGACCAGTACGCCGACGCTGACCAGCCAGATGGCGACGATCGGGCCGAGGACGCGGCCTGTGGGGATCTGGAGGCCCCACAGGCGCCGGCCGGAGTAGGCGAGGGCGTTGCGGTTCGCGGCCAGGTACGCGGCGAAGAACACGGCCAGCAGCACCTTCGCGAACTCGCCGGGCTGGATCGAGAACCCGGCGATCCGGATCCAGATGCGGGCGCCGTTCACCGCCGGGAAGAAGATCGGCAGGGTGAGCAGCACCAGCGCGGCGGCGACGCACACGTACGCGTAGCGCTGGAGCACCCGATGATCGCGCAGGGCGGCCACGACATACGCGAACAGGGTGACGCCGAGCGCCGACCAGACCAGCTGGGCCGGGGCCGCGCGGTCACCCGGTGTCTCCAGGTCCAGCCGGTAGATCAGCACCAGGCCCAGGCCGTTGAGCAGCACGCCGATGGGCAGCAGCAGCGGATCGGCGTAGGGGGCGCGCACCCGGACCGCGAGGTGCGCGAGCAGGGCGAGGACGCCGAGGCCCGCGCCGTAGCCCGCGGCACCGGGCGGGACGGCACCGGTCCGGGCGAGGCCGGTGACGCAGTACCCGTACACCGAGAGGAGGACGGCCACGACGATGAGGGTGAGTTCGATGCCGCGGCGCCGGGGGGGACGGACGTCGGGGGCGGGCGCGTCCGCTGCCACGGCGGTTCCGGTTGCGGCCTTCGTCATGTCCGGAACCTACCCAAATGGTGTGGCTCGCGTGCCGTCGGCGTCAGCACCAGCGTGGCGCGGGCCCCTGGTTGTTGATGTAGCGGGCGGGTCCCCAGGCCCAGGTGCGGCCCTTCAGGAGGTACCAGAGCGGGTTGCTCCGCACCCGGTCGCCCGCCGCCTTGCAGTAGATGCGCACCACGTCGCCGCGGTCGACCCGGCCGATGACCCGGCTCGTCAGGGTCGGGCGGGAACGCACCGCCAGGTTGTCGGCGGTGACGACACCGCGATAGGTCGCCTGGTTGGCGCCGTCGTCGCCACCGATGCCGTCGTCGCCGCCGATGCCGTCGTCGAAGTCGCCGTCGTCGAAGTCGTCGTCGTCGCCGAGGTCCCAGTCCTCCGCGTCGTCGTCGAAGTCGTCATCGAAGTCGTCGTCGAAGTCGTCGTCGAAGTCGTTGTCGGAGTTGTTGTTGTGCTTGCCGTTGCCGTTGCCGTTGCCGTTTCCGCCGAAGCCGTCCCGGCCGTCGTTGCCCCGGCCGCCGCCGGCGAACACGTCGACGTTGCCGTTGCCCGCGTAGACGTCGACGTTGCCGTTGCCGCCGTTGCGGAACCAGTCGTTGCCGTTGAACCCGCCGACCCCGTTGCCGTTCCCGTTGAATCCTCCGACTCCGTTGCCGTTGCCGTTGAACCCGCCGTTGCCGTTGAACCCGCCCCGGTTGCCGGCGAACACGTCGACGCCGCCGTTCCCGGTGAAGACGTTGACACGGCCGTGGCCGCCGTAGTCGTGATAACCGAAGCCCGGACCGAATCCCGGCCCGAATCCCGGACCGAAGCCCGGCCCGAAACCTCCGACACCGAAGCCGGGGACGGGCACGGGGACCGGGGCGGGGACCGGGACGGGGGCGGGGACGGCGGCACCGGTGCCCGCCTCACCACCAGGGGCGGGGACGGCGCCGGTCCCCGGCTCGCCACCGGGGGCGGGTGCGGGCGCCGGGCCGGTACCCCTGCCGGGGCCGGGAGCGGAGTCGTCGCCCCAGATACCACCGGCGACGGCCGGGGAGACCGCCAGCGCGGTGGCCAGGGCACCTCCGGCTGCCGTCATGGCGAGACGGGTGCGGGAAGAGCGCAGGGACATGGGGAGAACCTCCCGTGACAGGGCGGGGCGAAGCTGACTAATCGCCACATTAGGAGCGTGCTTCGCGAGGCGCCCGTCACAGTGCGCCATCGGGGAGGGGGGCCTCCTCGTCCGCCGTACTCGGGTGCGGCGGAGCCTGAGGCAGTGTCAGCCGTGCCACCGCACCGCCGCCCGGCGCGTGGCGGAACTCCAGCCGGGCGCCCAGCACCTCCGCCTGGCCCAGCGCGATGGTCAGTCCGAGGCCGTGCCCCTTCGCCCCGCCCTCCGTGCGAAACCGCTGCGGCCCGTGCGCCACCAGGTACTCCGGATAGCCCGCACCGCGATCCCGCACGGTCACCACCGGTCCGTCCACCGTCAGCACGACCGGTGGCCGGCCGTGCTTGTGCGCGTTGGCGACGAGGTTGCCCAGCACCCGCTCCAGTCGCCGCCGGTCGGTCTCCACCCGCGTGTCCCGCACGACCCGCACCGCCGTGTCGGTGCCGGACGCGCGCACCACCCGCCGTGCCAGCGCGCCCAACTCCTCGGTGTCCAGATCCAGCCGCTCGCGCCCGGTGTCCAGCCGGGAGATCTCCAGCAGGTCCTCGGTGAGCGTGCGCAGCGCGGCCACCCGGTCGCGGACCAGCTCCGTCGGGCGGCCCGGCGGCAGCAGCTCGGCCGCCGCGTGCAGACCGGTCAGCGGGGTGCGCAGCTCGTGCGCCACGTCCGCGGTGAACCGCTGCTCGGCGAGCAGCTTGCCCTGGAGCGACGCGGCCATGGAGTCCAGCGCGGCGGCGACCGCGGCCACCTCGTCCTGCGGGCGGGTGCTGTCCCGGGTGCGCGGGTCGTGCACGCGCGCGTCCAGGTCGCCCGCGCTGATCCGCCGTGCCACCCGGGCCGTGGCGTGCAGGCGCCGGGTCACCCGGGACACCGCGAAGGCGCCCACCAGCACGGTCGCCCCGATCGCCAGCGCCGACGACCAGCCGATCGCCCGGTCCAGGCCCTCGATGGTGCGGGCCTGCTGGGAGTGGTCGACGGCCACCGCGAGGGCCCGGCCGCCGTCGACGGGACCCGCCGCCCACATCGTGGGCCGGCCGTCCTCGGCGACCATCGTGCCGCGCTCCCCGGCCGTCGCGAGCGAGCGCAGCGCAGCGGGCAGGCCGCGGGGATCCACCGCCGCGCCCGGCGGGAGCTGATCCCCTGCCTCGTAGGCCTCCGTCGCGTCCGCGAGCCGGGCCAGCGCGAGGGTGCGGGCCTGGCCGACGGTCTGGTTGGTCACCGAGACATGGACCAGGACGCCGAGCAGCGCGGCCAGGGCGCAGCACATCACCGTGATGAAGACGGCGGCCTTCACGGCGAGGGTGCCGGCCCACCGCGGCACCACGGGCCTCATCGAGCGCTCGCGGAGGGCGAGCCCGAGGGGCGGTGCGGGGCCGGCCGCTTGCCCGTGCGCAGCATCTCGTCGTGGGTGAGCAGCATCGCGCCCTGCTCGGTGTCCCAGCTCCACTGGAGCCGGTACTCGTACCCGGGGACCTCGGACGGGGCCCGCAGGATCACCGACCGACCGGCGATCTCGATCCCGGTCAGGGCGTCGTCGTACGCCATGACCTGCACCAGCCGGTGCTTCTCGACGGTGTAGACGCGCACGGCGGTGAGCTCGCCCGGCAGCAGCCGAAAGCCCAGCGTCATCTCGGGCCGTCCGTCGCCGGTCAGGTCCCGGTAGTACGGCTTCAGGACCGGGCAGCCCGTGCCGGTCCCGTCCGCCGGCGCGCCGCACCGCGCCATCCGGCTGTCCGTGCCCCGGTACGGCGCCTTGGCGCCCTCGTAGTCGGCGGGACTCCGGGCGATCTCCGCCCGCACCACCGCCACCGGGTCCACCTTGCGGATGTCGTCGTCGGGCACCGGGACGCCCTCGACCGTCTGGATGTCCACCTCGCCGATGTCGAAGGCCGGACTGGACGCCGGCGGCAGCCCGGGCCACAGCCGGGCCGGGCCGTCCGCGGTCGCCGTGGGCCCCGCGTCGCGCAGCTCGCCCGCGTCACCGCAGGCCGTCACGGTGACCGCGAGCAGCGCGAGGGCGGTGACGGCGGTGACGGCGGTGACGGCGCGGACGCGGCCGCGGGCGACGGGCGGGGTGGTGCGGCGGGGCACGGGGCTCCTGTGGTCCGGGGCGGTCGGGCCCGTACACCTTATGCGGGCGCGCACATTATTCGTGCGTACGGCTTATTTCTGTGAATGTTCTTTTTGTGCGGAAATCCGCATGTGGGTAGGGCCCCGTCCTGGTCCGGGACGGTTTCGCTTTCGGGGCTACTCCGCGAGTTCCTCCAGGAACCGCGCCGTCGGCAGCCCCGCGCGCAGGTACTCCACGAACAGCTCGTTGTGCAGCGCCCACGGGGAGCGGTGGGCGCGGATCAGCCGGATCGCCGACTCGGCGGAGCGGCCCCGCGCCATCAGGGCGTGCGCGACGACCAGGCCGGAGCGGTTGTAGCCGTGGTAGCAGCGGACCAGCACCTGCCGGCCCCGGTCCAGCGCGTCGCAGGCCGCCTCGGCCAGCCGGATCACCCCGGCCAGCTGGGTCCCGTCGAGAGGGCCGTCCGGAATCGGCCAGATCTGGTGGTGGACGTCCGGGTCGGGGCCGTGGCCGGGCAGCCGCAACAGAGTCTGGACGAGATCGAACTCGTCCCGGACGACGGCGACCTCCACCTGCCCCGAACGGCCCGTGAACTCGTGCCCGCCCATCCACAGACCGGGCACGATCTCGTTCCACGGCTTGTCCGGAGCCGGTACGTCGGGGTGCTTCCCGCGGGTACGCAACGCGCCTCCCCAGCCCTGCACGGGCGGGCCGGTGCCAACTGCTGTCAAAGGTAGCCGGGTTCTTGCCCCTGGAGCACCCCGCCTGTTCCCATGGTCGTGGGGTGATGTGCATGAGCGGACTGCGCGTCGTACCGATCTGGCGGCACGGTCGCGAACGACTGTACGTCTGCCTCACGGACGGCAGGAACATCGCCTGGTACGACCGTGAGGCGGCCCGGGTCGTGCTGCTCGGCGAGGACCGCGCAGACGACGTCCTCGAGGCTCTGGGCCCCTTCCTCACCGGCTCCGTCACGGTCGGCCCGCCACCGGTCCCGACCCCCGCTGAGCTGGCCCGGCTCAGCCTGCACCCGGACGACGACCTCGCTCCCAACCGGCCCGGCGAGGCCCTCCTGATCGCCCTGGACCGGGATCCGGGCGCGCCGGGACCCCGGCTGCGCGCCGACCCCCGGCGCCGGGCGCTGGAGGCCGAGCAGGCGGTGGGGGAGGCGCTGGACCGCATGGACGGCGCGGGCTGGCACGCCCTGCACTCCGTGCCGCTGCCCGGCGGCGACCGGGTCCACCACCTGGTGATCGGCCCCGGCGGGCTCTTCGCCGTGCACGCCCTGTACGCGCGCAGGCAGCGTGTCCTCGTCGCCGACCCGATGGTCGCGCTCGGCAGGCGGGAGGGGCGGCCGCTGCTGCGCCGGGTCCGCGCCGGGGCGGACCGCGCCTCCTACGCCCTGACCGCCGAGGTCCGTCCGGTCCTCGCCCTGGTCGGCCCGTCCCGTGTCTCGGTCCCCGGCCCGGTCCGCGAGGTCCGCGTCCTCACGGACACGGACCTCGACGGACTCTCCCGCCTCGGCGGCGTGCTCAAGCCGGCCGACGTCGAGGCCCTGCACGCGATGGCCAGGGACAGGAACACCTGGGCGAGGGTGTGACCCCGCTCAGCGCACGGGGCGGAAGTGGTGGTCCAGCGCGTAGTTCCCGATCGCCTGGCCCACCCGGGTGCCCGCCTCGCCGCTGGTCCGGTACTGGATGCCGCCCCACATGCCGGCGCCGGTCACGTCACGGTGGAAGTCGGCCGCCTTCGTGTACGTGCGGGTGGTGCCGGTCACCGCGGACGAGATCCGGAAGTCGATGTTCCCGCCGGTCAGCCGGTGGAGGACGGCCATCGCGGCGCCGTCGGCCGCGGTGTGGCCGCTGATGTGGTCGGGGTGGGCGGGCGTGCGCAGCAGCGGCTCCCACGCCGGGTCGGAGGCGGTGGCCAGGTTGCCGTCCGTGCCGGCCTGGCGGATCGCCGTGACCGGCCGCCACTGGGCGTGTGTGAGCTTGGCGTTCCACGCGGTGATCGTCGCGTCGGCGGCCGCCGTGTTGGCCGCCGCGAACAGCCGCGCCGCGTCCACCAGGTCCAGCCCGTGCCGCTTGACGTGGTCGCGGTATCCGGCCTGGAGCTGCACCGGCAGCACATCGCTGAAGAACTTCGCGGTCTCCGTCTGGCGGGCCGTGCGCACCTTGCTGTTCTTCGCGCCCAGCACCCGTACCTCGGCCAGCTCGCGGGCGTAGCGGCGGGTGTCCGTCGCGGGCGGAGCGCCCGGCCGGAACCGCTCGGCGGAGTCCAGCACCATCGGCTTCACCTTCGCCAGCCACGGCACGCGGAAGGGCGTGTTGTCCGGCGCGGTCGGCCGCCACACGCCGGGCGCGGGCGACTTGGTGAAGGCCACCGCCGCTCCCCGTCCGTCCTGCACGCGCAGCTGGACGAGACGGTCGGCGGCCCGCCGGCCGAAGGCGGCGCCCTGCTGCTCGGCCTGCCCGTCGGGGACGTTCTTCAGCGACTTCGTGTAGGCGGCGTCGAGCCGGGCCCTGGACTTCGGGAAGTAGGTCAGCAGTACCCGGTGCGCGGCGGCGGCGGCCGCCGCCTCGGCCGAGGCGCCGGCGGGAGCCCGTCCGTCCCACCGGTACGGCGCGTACCGGCCCTCGATGCCCACGACCGCGTTGTAGACGGCGGCCGAGACGAAGCCGAGCCAGACGTTCTGCTCGGGCGCGTACCGCTTGGCGTCGCCGCCCACCGTGGCGACGGCGACCGCGTTCCAGTCGAGGAGCACCTGGGCCTTCGCGGCGGCCGGGGCGCGGTCCGTGGCGGCGACGGTGGTGGCCGTCGTGGCGCCCAGCGCGAGCGCGGTCAGGCCGACGACGAGCGTGCGGCGACGGTGGGTGCGGCGGCGGAGGGCGGTGGGGCGGGTCGGGCGGGTCGTTTCCATGCTGGTCCCTTGCTGTGAGGTGCCCGTCGAGGGGCGCTGTGGCTCACGGCAGTGGACTGGCCCGCCCCTCGTCGAGCAGCGGGGCCAGCACATCGCCGTAGTCCTGCACGCGCGGGGCGATGTCGGTGGCGAGGAAGGTGAGTTGGCCGACGTCTCGGCACGCCTCGACTTCCTCCCAGGTCACCGGTGCCGAAACGGTCGGCGTCGCCCGCGCTCGCAGGGTGTAAGGAGTCGCCGTGGTCTTGCGCGCGGCGTTCTGACTCCAGTCGACGAAAACCTTTCCGGGCCGCAGACTCCGCGTCATCCGGTGTACGACCAGTCGGGGCATCGCCCGCTCCGCCTCGACGGCGAGCTCCTTGGCGTACTCCGTCACCCGGTCGGAGGGGGTGGGCAGGACCGCCGCGAGCAGATGCAGCCCCTTGGAGCCGGACGTCTTCGGGTACGCCTCGATCCCGTCCGCCGCCAGCCGTTCCCGCAGCCACAGGGCGACCTCGCAGGCCTGCACGACGGTGGCGGGCGGACCCGGGTCGAGGTCGAGGACGAGCCGGTCGGCGACGCCCGGTGCGGAGATCACCCATTGGTGGGTGTGGAACTCGGCGACCAGGTTCGCCGCCCACATCAGGCTCGGGAGGTCCTGCACCAGCACCATCCGTGCCGGCCCCTCCGACCGGGGCACCTCGGCGGTGGTGACCCACTCGGGGGTACCCGGCGGCACGTTCTTGGCGAAGAACACCTGCCCGTCGGGTCCGTCCGGATAGCGCAGGAAGGACACCGGCCGGTCCCGCAGATGGGGCAGCAGCACGTCGGCGTTCGTCGCGTAGTAGTGCAGCAACTCGCCCTTGGTGAAGCCGGTCGCCGGATGCAGCACCTTCTCCAGATTGCTGAGCGCGACCCGTCGCCCCTCCACCTCAGTGATCGGCGTCATACGATGAAGAATCACATGAAAAGCATGAGAATCATACGAACTCCACCGATACGTCATGACAGCCGCGGGAGCCTTGGGGGCCGCCAAGGCCGCCAAGGCCGCGCAGGTCAAGAAAGGTGCTGGACGTGCGATCCATTTGGAACGGCGCCATCTCGTTCGGCCTGGTCAGCATCCCGATCAAGCTGGTGAACGCCACCGAGAGCCACACGATCTCGTTCCGCCAGATCCACACCGAGGACGGCGGCAGGATCCGCTACCGCAAGTTCTGCGAGCTGGAGGACCGCGAGGTCAGTGGCGCCGAGATCGGCAAGGGGTACGAGGACGCCGACGGCTCGATCATCCCGATCACCGACGAGGACCTGGCACAGTTGCCGCTCCCCACCGCCAAGACGATCGAGATCGTGGCCTTCGTGCCGGGCGACCGGATCGACCCGCTCCAGATGGACGCGGCCTACTACCTCGCGGCGAGCGGCGCTCCGGCCGCCAAGCCCTACACGCTGCTGCGCGAGGCGCTCAAGCGGAGCAACAAGGTGGCCATCGCCAAGTTCGCGCTGCGCGGCCGGGAGCGGCTCGGCATGCTGCGGGTGGTCGGCGACGCCATCGCGATGCACGGGCTGCTGTGGCCGGACGAGGTCCGCGCACCCGAGGGCGTCGCCCCCGACACCGGTGTCACCGTCCGTGACAAGGAGCTCGACCTCGCGGACGCCCTGATGGACACCCTCGGCGAGGTCGAGCTGGAGGACCTGCACGACGAGTACCGCGAGGCCGTCGAAGAGGTCATCGCCGCCAAGGCGGCCGGCGAGGCGCCCCCCGAGGCCCCGGAACCCGCGGCCGGCGGCAAGGTGCTCGACCTGATGGCGGCGCTGGAGAGCAGCGTCCGCGCGGCGCGGGAGTCGCGCGGTGAGGCGCCGGCCGAGGACGCCGACGTCCACGCCCTGCCGCAGCGCAAGTCCAGCCGTACCGCGCCGAAGGAGCCTGCCGGGAAGAAGTCCACGGCGAAGAAGGCGGCCGCCAAGAAGACGGCGTCCAAGTCGGCCCAGGGGACGAAGAAGGCGGCGGCCTCGAAGAGCACGGCGAAGAGCACCGCGAAGACGGCGGCGAAGAAGTCGACGGCCAAGAAGACGACGGCGAAGACGACGGCGCGCAAGCGTTCGGCGTGAGCGGGTCGTCGCTTCGAAGTCGACAGGCCTGTCACAGAGTCCGGTCGCCGGCCGGTCACTCCCGCCCGTTCAGGTAGTCATGTTCGTGCACTGACCGAACTGACCGAACTGACGAACTGACCGAACGGAGCGGGACGCGATGCGATCCGGGCAGCAGGAGAACGAGACGCGGGACCAGGACGTCCCCGCAGACGCCTGGTGGGCGGGGATGGGCACGGTCGGCGGGCTGGTCCTGGTGCTGATCGGGGTCGCCGTGGCGGCCTGGGCCTTCCTGGACCTGCCGGGCAGCCCGGGCGGCGACCACGCCGTCTACCAGGCGGCCAAGGTCGGCGCGATCGGTGCCGTGGTCGCGGGTACGACGCTCCTCGCCCGCCGCAAGAAGGACACCGACGCCCCGGGCGACTGAGGACCCGCGGGGCAGCGCCCCGACAGCAGCGCCCGCCTCGCGCAACCGGGCGGCGACCTCCGTCGGCCTGCCTGGCCTGCCTGGCCTCCTGGCCTCCTGGCCTCCTGGCCTCCTGGCCTCCTGGCCTCCTGGCCTCCCGGCCTACCCGGCCTCCCGGCCTCCCGGCCTACCCGGCCTCCCGGCCTACCCGGCCTCCCGGCCTACCCGGCCTCCCGGCCTACCCGGCCTCCCGGCCTACCCGGCCTCCCGGCCTACCCGGCCTGCTCCGCCTGTGTCGCCGCCAGCGTCGCGAGTTCCTCCGCCGTGCGCGGGCCCGGCGCCGTACCGGCCAACAGGCCCTGGCCGCGCAGCAGTTCCGCCGCCGCGACACCCCACGGCAGGCGCAGGCCCGCCTCCCGGAGGAGGTGGGTGCGCGCCAGGTTCTCGGGTGCCGGGCCGGTGCGGACGCCGGACGGGGTGAGCAGGGCCGCGTCGTCGGCCCAGCGCAGCGCCAGGTCGACGTCATGGGTGGCCATCACCACCGTCGTACCGCTCGCGCGCAACCCGTCCAGGGTGGCGAGCAGCCGTTCCTGGCCGTCGGGATCGAGCCCGGCCGTCGGCTCGTCGAGGATCAGCACCCGCGGCCGCATGGCGACGGCCCCGGCGATCGCGGTCCGCTTGCGCTGCCCGTACGACAGCAGATGCGTGGGCCGGTCCGCCAGCGCGGCGATGTCCAGCGCGGCCAGCGCCAGGTCCACCCGCGCCCGCACCTCGGAGTCCGCGAGCCCCAGGTTGAGCGGCCCGAAGGACACGTCCTGCGCCACCGAGGCGGCGAAGAGCTGGTCGTCCGGATCCTGCACCACCAGCTGGACGGTGGTCCGCAACCGGGTCAGCCCCTTGCGGTCGTACGACACCGTGCCGCCGTCCACCGTCAACTCCCCGGCCCGCGGCCGAAGTCCCCCGCTGAGCAGCCGCATCAGCGTGGTCTTGCCGCTGCCGTTGCGCCCGAGCAGCGCCAGCGCGCGCCCCTCGCGCACCTCGAAGTCGAGGCCGGTGAGCACGGCCGGGCCGTCCTCGTAGGCGAACGACACGTCGCGCAGGGCGACCAGGGGGGCGGCCTCGCTCATGACAGCGGCCTTTCGAGTACGAAGGTGAGGGCGGTCAGCGCCCCGAGCAGCGCGACGCTCACGACCGTGAACGGCACGGAGACGCGGGCCTCGGGCACCAGGACGCGCAGGGTGCCGTCGTAACCGCGCCCGGCGAGCCCGGCCTGCAGGCGACTCGCCCGGTCGAACGCGCGCACGAAGGCCGTGGCGCCCAGCCCGGCCAGCGACCGCCACTGGGCGGCGCGCGTGGTGTGCCCGAGCCGCGCCGCCTGCGCCTCGCGGATCCGGCGCACCGAGTCGAGGAGCAGAAAGCTCATGCGGTACGTCACCAGCGCCACGTCCACCACGGGCGCGGGCACGCCGGCCCGCACCAGGCGGGGCAACAGGTCGGACATCGGGGTGGTGAACGCGAACAGCAGCACGCCGAGTGAGGCCGCCGAGGTCCGCAGCAGCAACTCCCCGGCACGGACCGCGCCGCCGCCCGCGAGACCGACGAACCCGCCCGGCCCCCCGACCCGCACCAGCAACGGCAGCGCGCCGGTGACGCAGAAGCCCAGCGGCACGCGGTACGCGAGCCACAGCCGCCGCCACGGCACGCCCGCCGGCCCGAGCAGCACGGCCAGCGCCGTCACCAGCACCAGCGCCGCTCCTGGCCAGGGCGGCAGCGAGATCGCCAGCACCGTGAGGCCCAGCCCGAGCACGGCCTTGTCCAGGGGGTGGCGGCGGCGCCAGCGACTGCTGTGCGCCGCCGCGTCGATCGGCAGCACGAGGCTCAGGCCCCTTCGGCCCCGTCGACACCGTCGGCCCCGGACACCCGCGCCGCGCCCTGCCGCTCCGTGGCCCGGGCCTCACCCTGGCGACGGCCCCTCCGGACCCCGAAGTAGTACGCGAGCGCGCCCGCGCCGACCGCTGCCTGGAGGGCGAACAGCCCCGACTCGATCTCACCGGACGGCGGCTCGTACAGCGGAGCGAACCAGGGCTCGTAGTCCGGGTCCAGCTCGGTGATCGCCGTCTCCGCCTCGGCGTCGGCGCCGGTGAACGGCTCCTCCTTGTGGTCGCCGAGGCCGAGCACCAGCGGAAGCACCGCGAGGGCGACGACCGCGAGCAGCAGCAGGAGGTTGGTCCTCGTGTGGCGCTTCATCGGGCCACCGCCTTCGCGTCGGCGTTCTCGCCGCGGGTCCCCTTGGTGAGCAGCACGCCCAGCCGGGTCAGTTCCCCCTTGCTGGACTGCACGAGCAGTCGCATCACCAGCACCGTCAGCAGCCCCTCGCTCACCGCGAGCGGGATCTGCGTGACCGCGAAGATGGAGCCGAACTTGCCGAGCGCGCCGAGGAATCCGCTGCTCGGGTCGGGAAAGGCGAGCGCCAGCTGGACGCTGGTGACGCAGTACGTGGACAGGTCGGCGACGAACGCGCCGAAGAACACGGCGACCATCAGCGGCACGTCGTAGCGCCGCAGCAGCCGGTAGACGCCGTACCCGGCCCAGGGGCCGACGATCGCCATCGAGAAGACGTTGGCGCCGAGCGTGGTCAGTCCGCCGTGCGCCAGCAACAGCGCCTGGAACAACAGGGTGATGGTGCCCAGCACCGCCATGACCGGCGGCCGGAACAGGATGGCGCCCAGTCCCGTGCCGGTGGGATGCGAGCAACTTCCGGTCACGGACGGCAGTTTCAGGGCCGACAGGACGAACGTGAAGGCGCCCGAGGCGCCGAGCAGCAGGGTGCTCTCGGGATGTTCCCTGACCTCACGGGTGAGGGAACGGACTCCGTGGACGACGAACGGCGCGGACGCGGCACCCCAGGCGATCGCGTGCGCCGGAGGCAGAAAACCCTCGGCTATGTGCATGGCTTCAGCAGACCCTCTCCAGCACCTCGTGGATGGTGTACAACGTGCCTCGGCCGGTCTCCTGGCTGACGGGTGACACCGCCCGTGCTCCGCCTTCCCGGGTCACTAGGACCCAGTGGCTGCCCCTGAGGGCCGGAGCCGGACTTCCCGATCACAGTGGCGAGGGCCGCACCGGTATCGCACCGGATTTCCCGTTCACCAAGGCGTGGCGACAGTAGTGCGCCCGCGGGGGTGGTGACAAGCGGCGCATCGGGGGCGCGAAGGCGCTGGTCACGCGGCGCGCCGAGGCGGCGCGCGGGGCCGGCGCCGCTGGTCGACGCCGGGTTCGGGGCCGGGTTCGGGGCCGGTTCGGGGCCGCTCCCCGAAGGTGGCCCGATAAAGGGCGCGCCGAACGGCTGGACAGCAACGGCGTGGGGAAATAAGTGAGTTGAGAGGCAGTTCGCCGACCGGGGGGCACGCCGAACCGGGGTCCCGGTGGCGCCGGCACCGGAACCGGGAGCCGGTGACTCCGGCACCGACGGCTGCACGGGGAACCACTCACACCAGGGGGAGAGCACGATGGAAGAACCGACCTACACCACACCCTTCGCACCACCGCCACGGCCGCCCGAGCCGCCCCGCGTCCACCACCACGACCCGCTGGCCGCCGCCCTCGGCAACGCCTCCCTGCTCGGCGTCGGCTACTGGCTGCTCGGACGCCGCGGACTCGCCGTACTGTCCCTGCTGGGCACGGTCGTCCTCGTCTCGCTGCTCGCCGCCACCGCCGCGTGGGGCTACGAGATCGCCGCGCTGGTGTGGTGGGTCGCGCTCGTGGCCCACGGTTGGTTCCTCGCGAGCCGCGGCGTCCCGCGCGCCGCGTCCCGTAGGCAGCGCCTGATCGCGCTCTGCGTCACCGTGCCGGTGCTGCTGGCGGTGGGACTCCTGCGGTACGACGCCCTGCGCATCGGACAGGACGTCACCGAGGCCCGCGACAAGGGCGACTGCGCCGCGGTGTTCCGGGCCCAGGACGAGGTGTGGGCCGGGCACCGCGTGGCCGGCGCCCCGGTCAGCGCCCGGGGTGACGAGGTGGTCGAGGACTGCCGGAACCTGGGAACGGCCGAGGTGCTGCTGGACAGAGGCCTGGGCAACGACACCGAGGCACTGGAGCGGGGCTTCGGCATCCTCACCTCCGTGCTCCGCGAACCCGGCAACGAGCGGACCGTCGGCACGGTCCTCGACGGCTTCCTCGACGGACTGCCCACGGACGACGCCTGCGGGACCGTCGGCGTCACCGACTGGCTCCGCGACCGCGAGGCGACCCGCGACCAGCTCGACCGGTCCGCGTCCACCGCGGACCGCGTGGCGCCCGCCGCGCTCGTCGCCTGCGGTGACACCCTCATGCAGGGCGACGACTGGCAGGCCGCAAGGGCGCACTACAGGCAGCTGCTCGACGAGTATCCCGACGACGGTCTGCAGAGCCGGGCCCGCACCGGCGTCACCAAGGCCACGCAGGCCATCGAGCTGGACAACGTCCGCTCCCTGCTGTCCGGCACGCAGGACGAACAACCCGAGTACTGCTCCCAGCCGGCCAAGTACAGCGCCGCCAAGCCCCTGGGCAAGGGCACCAACCGGGCGATGTACTTCGGCAACACCGAGTACACCAAGCAGCTCCCCGGCAACTGGAAGGCCACCGACGCCGCGCGCGCGGCGGCGATCGTGTGCGTGGGCGAGGAGGACTTCGGGACGTCCGTCCAGACGTGCCCGTACCAGAGCCAGCGGTCCGGCACCATCACGTACGTGACCTTCCACCGGATCGCGATCCCGGTACGGGTCTACGAGGTGCGCACCGGCAAGCTCGTCTCCCGGCGCACGGTCCAGATCAGCGGATCCAGCTGCCCCGCGGTCCTGTCGTACCTGACCTGGGGCGACGAAGACAACCCACCGAGGAACCGGTACGTCGACGACTCCGCGTCCGACGTGCGCAACGCATTCAGGCCGCTGACCCACCGCTGACCGGCCGGCGGCGTGGGGGACTGACCCGGGCGGGTGGTCCACGCCCACGCCGCCGCGGCTGACCCTCACCTTCGCGACGACGTCGGCAGGCCGCTGACCAACTGCTGACCGGCCGGCGGCGAGGGGGTCGAGCCCCGGGAGGGTCCACACCCCGCCGCCGCGGCCGACCCACACCCTCGCGACGACATCGGCCGGCTCTTCGCGATGTTCCGCACGGCCGCGGCCGACATCGACTCGGCGGTGCCGCACAGCGCCTGCCTCGACCGCTCCGCACCCCGCACGGACAGGCGGGCGAGCGTACGCACCGGTGCGGGAGCACCGCAGGGTCCCGCGGGTCACCCACCTGATGCGGACCGACCCGTACCTCGCAGGGATCCAAGATCATCGAGCGTGAGGGAGGCCAGGGTCTTCCGTTTCGACAAGTGGAGGCGTAGGTTCCGGGTACCCCGCGCGGCACCCTCACAGGTGCGGGCCCGCCAGTTCCGGACGGCGGGCCGCGCGGGGGCCAGAGCCACACGGTCGCGCAGGCCGTCGGTGGACGAGACGGCCGCGCACACGGGTGACGGTCGATCAGCCTCCACGCAGGGGTGGCGCATGCGGGCCGGCCATGGGCCGAGCGCGGCGGAGCGGACCGCTCCTGCCAGCGGCGATGCCGAGGCGGCTGCTGCATCGGGAGTACCGGCCGGCCGGCCCGCGCCCATCCGTGGCCGACGGAGCCTCAGAACCCCTGGATGGCCTTCCCGATGAGCGCCGCGCGAGAAGTCGATCTAGCCTCCGATGAGAGCGCTGAGTGGATCTTCGAGTGGCGCTCCCTGTCCGGCCCAAGGAGGAGATATGCGCAGGTTTCACAAGGCCGCTGTCGCGACCGTCATCATAAGCAGTGTGGGTTTCATGGGTATCGGCACCGCCACTGCCGTGGAAGCGCAAGGCCCGCACGGCGGCGGATGCAGATCCCATGACTTGAACATCGACATCCTGGGCCAGGTGGGCATCCTGAACGGCCTGGGCGGAAACCTGATCAACGGTGAGGGCAGCCCAGGCGCTCAGTTCACCGACATCGGTTCCGATTGTGACGACGACCGTTAACCGAGTCACCTAGCTCACCGCACGGGCTCCGGCGCCCGGGCCCGAACCCGGCGCCCGCCCATGAGTGGCCGCTTGCGTTTCGTCTCGAAGTGGGTGCGAAGGCCCCGGACCTCACCGGTCCGGGGCCTTTGTGACGCCCGACGACCGACGACCTGACGGTTGCGCGGGAAAGCGGTACGCGCGGCATTTCACTGCCCCGTCCGCCGGCGCCGAGCGCGCCTGAAGAAGAGACAGGATCTCCGCGCCGTGATCCATGAGCGCGCTGATCGCGGCCTTGCGGGAGGCCTTGGGGGAGGCTTTGGGGTTCGAACATCAGGGGGCTGAGGCTCGACGAGCGCGTGCTGCGGGCCAGTGGGGCGCAAAAGACGCGTAAGCCCATTATTTCGTGACGTCAGTCACAGCGCTTCTCGAATCAACCGGTGCGCTTAGTAGAGGCAGCATGGCGGACATCTAAGCATTTGTCCGTCTTGACCAGGATGCGAACCCCGTCGCGCGCCCCGGAATCCCGGCCCGCCGATCCGCGCACCGACTGCCGTGCGCAATAAGGGTTTTGACGGAGCAAAAGGTTCCCTTCCTACTGCCGTGCGCACCCCGGCGGCCCGCGTACCGCCCCGGCGAGGCCCCGACACCTACGAAGCGACGTCGTAGTGGACCCCATTGCGCACCCTGTCGAGCCGTTCTAAGAATGGCGCCCCACAGGACGTCGCAGCAGTTCGGAACCGGTGCTCACGCCGAGTCGACCGCGCACTGTGGCGCTCGGCGTCACCGAGTCAGTTGGAGCCCCCCACATGAAGTCGTCCCGAAGGTCCCCGAGATTCCTCGCCGCCGCTCTCGGCCTGGGCCTGGCGTCCAGCGCGCTGGGTGCGGCGGCGCCGGCGAGCGCCCTGACGGCCACCGGCCCGTCCGACTCCGCCGACACCTCCGTGGCGCGGTACGACGGATCGGCCGAGGAGGCCTCGAACAACAAGGCGTTCTTCGAGGCCGTGCTCAAGTCGGCCGCCGAGAAGCCCGCCGCCCAGACCAGCGGGCAGGCGGTGACCCTCTACTACGACGCCTCCAAGGCACCGAGCTACCGCTCGCAGATATCGAGCGCGGCCGAGATCTGGAACAGCTCCGAGTCCAACGTCAGGCTCGAGGAGGCGTCGAGCAGCGCCGCCGACTTCTCCTATTACGAGGGCAACGACCGCCGCGGGTCCCACGCCGAAACCAACGGCCAAGGACGCGGTTACATCTTCCTCGACCACACCCAGACCCGGCAGAACGACTCGATCCGCGTCGTCACCCACGAGACCGGGCACGTCCTGGGCCTGCCGGACAACTACAGCGGGCCGTGCAGCGAGCTGATGTCGGGCGGCGGCGCGGGCCCGTCCTGCACCAACCGCTACCCGAACGCCACCGAGCGCGCCCGCGTCGACGAACTGTGGGGTGACGGAGTCGCCCAGGCCCCGGGCACGGAGAACCAGCCCACCGAAGACCCGAACACCGCACCACAGGCACCCCCCGCGCCCCCGGCCCCGGAAATCCAGCCGCCCGGCCCCATGACCACCGCCCCGCCGACACGCCCCACAGCCCCGGGTCCCGGCCCCTGGCACCCGCACCACCGCACACCCTGGAACTGATCACGCCCGCAGGCGGGGCGGCCGGCGAAGGACATGTCCATCGACGTCGGCGGCCCCGCGGCAGGTCAGGTCACCCGCAGTGGGTGCCTACGGGCGCCCCGCTCGTCGGATAGCCGATCTCCGCGAGGTCCTCCGCGAGCTGAGCCAGGGCTACCTCCGAGTTCAGGGCACGGACCACTTCCTCGGTCAGCGGACGCGAGGGGACTTCGCCAACGAGTTGCTCGCCCGCGTGGACCGGTACGGCGAGTGCGACCCGTCTGTGGCTGCCCCCGCAATCGTGGGGGCCTCAACCCCGACACGGGGTGAACGTGCAGGTCGTGACTGATCCGGGCGGCCGGCTGCTGTGACTCTCACCCGCACTGCCGGGCCGGACACACGACCTGACCGCCGCCCGCACCCCGGATCACCCGAATCTGCGAGCCATAGGGCGTCCCCGTCCTGGCCGATCTCGCCTACCAGGGCGGCGGCCTCGGGGGGACTACGGGCATCAAACGCAGGCGCCTGCAGGAACGCGCCCTCACCGAGAAGACCGCCAACCGGGTGCTGGCCGCGGCACGGGCACCGGTCGGACGCGGCGTCGCCGCCTGAAGTCCTGCCGGATCTTCCCGCAGACCTCGATCCAGCCCAAACCACACGACGACAATCGTCAAAGCCATCCTCACCCTGGAGCGGCAACGCTGAGAGCGTATACAGGGAGCGTGAGTTGGCGGTACTGGAGCCGCTTTCAGGGGTGCTGACGGCCGAGCGGGTTGAGCAGGCGTACAGCGTTACTCGCCATCGTCAGGCTTGGACCCAGGTCCCGCCGCCCGCGGAACGGAAGAGCTGACCCGCCACGCCAAGGGCATCGACGGGCGGCAGACCCACGAGCGTATCGAGGACCTGCTGCGCGAATACGAGTGATTGCACGGGGTCTGGGGCACCATACTTCCGGCGTGGACATATCCCACGATGGCCGGGACCTCGATCCTGAATGGGTAGAGGTCGGCAACAACATATGCGGGGTTCTACACAATTGCCGTGATGCCTCCGCGGTGGCCCAGCACTTCGCGAGGGCGGGATGGAGTTCGAGGTCGTCCTCCTGGCACAGCTACGAGGTGGAGACCAGCTGGTGCCAACTGGAGGTCGACTCGATCGAGGACGCAAGCGTTCTGCTGAACGGTGTCGTCGACCCGCAGCGTTTCGACGAGCTCGACGGCCTACTCAGCCGCTTTGGTTTGAGGTACTCCCTGGAGCTCTACGAAGGAGATGGCAGCCTGGTTCGCGAGACCAATCGTGATCACTGAGCCGCGCGCATGGCTCCTAGTGATCTGTCCGGGTGCCACGTCGTTTCTGCTGGCTCACCTGCGGCAATGTCCCAGGCCCTGTGCACGCCTCGTCCACAGACCTCGACAGGGGCCGCTTCGGGCTGCATACGCCTGCACATGCGCGAAGACCCCGTCCTCAGCGTCTCGCTGATGACGGGGTCTTTGGGCAACTCATAACGGGTGCCCCCGGCAGGATTCGAACCTGCGCACACGGCTCCGGAGGCCCCTTCGGTCTCGGACATGTGCGCAGGCCACGGCCGCTTCACGCACCGATGAACGGGTGACCAGTCCACCAATAGTCCACGGACTCGACATGCGGCTCATCCTGGTGCCCGAGCGGCTGCATCAGCAGAGTTGCTGACCGCTTCCGTCAGCCGCTAGCCGATGCTGCGCTACGGCCCGGGCTGAACCACCGCTGCCGCTGTGTGCTTCGTCGTCGAGTACCAGCCGGAGGCGTCGGCCAATCTCTGCCGCGACCTCAACGGCTACCGCGTTTCCGAGTGCGCGCATGGCCGCCGTCCTTGTGCCGGGAATCTCGTAGTCATCCGGGAAGGTTTGGATTCGGGCGGACTCTCGCACCGTGAGGTAGCGGACGGAGTCGTCGTGGAAGCGGATCATGGCTTCGCCGCCTGCGACACCGTGGACGCCGGCTTTGAGTGTCTTGGCGGGCCAGTCAATCCATCCGCCGCGATGGCGGTCGTAGACCCGTGCTCCGGGGATACCCCGATGGTTTAGAACGGTGGGGATATCGACATCATCTTTCGGCGACGGCAGATCGGATATTGCGTCCCGAGTTGTTCGCCATGCGACTTCCTTTTCTGCCCAATCGCCTGTGCTACGCAACAGTTCGACGCGGGATCGATACTGTTCCGGAATCTTCGGCTTCTCGATCTCGTGTCGCTGCCAGTATGTCCCTGTGATCCATTGCTCACGAAGCAATTGGTCCTTAGTGTGCGTTGGTTGCACGGCAGACCATCGGTCCACACCGGGTAGATCTGTTCTAATGCCAACCAGGAAGACTCGTTTGCGCGCCTGAGGCACGCCAATATCGGCGGCGTCGATCACCTGCTGGTGGACTCTATAGGAGAGACCAGGTCGTTTCGTCTTGAGGATGCGTTCGTGGTGGGCTGTCCAATCCTCGTCCTGATTTCTTGGCCTGACAGACGGCTTGGTCAGCCAATCAGCGATGTAGTCGTAATAGGGTTTGAAAGAGGGGCGTAGCAGTCCGGGTACATTCTCAAACACAAAGCATTTGGGTCGGAGGACACGCACGGATTCTACGGAGGCCGGGAACATGTTCCTTTCGTCGTTCTCGCCCGCGTGAGCTCCGCTGATCGAGAAAGGTTGACAGGGAGGGCCGCCAGCCACTAGATCGATGCCTTCCAGTCCGAGACTGGGAACCTCCTTTAGCCACGTACGGACGTCAGTCTCGCGAACGTGTTCTCGTTTCCATAGATCCGGAGAACGGTCCGCATTCGTTCGCAAAATGTGGCACGCTCGCGGGTCTTTCTCGACCAATTGCTCGTGCTCGAAACCCGCGTTGAACATTCCTATGGCCATGCCGCCACCGCCAGCGAACAATTCTACCGACCGTGGCATCTAGACTCCTTGTCATAGCTTGAGTGAGACCGGATAACGCCTGTTCGATGGTTGGTCACCGTGGCATCCCGGCGCGGACTATCTGGAAGATTTCCTCCACGACTTCGTCGAGGTCTCGTTTCAACCGTGACTCGAAGACTCGGTAGACAGTCCAACCAGCTTGAATGAGTGCCGAATTTACCTCGGCATCCCGTGTCATGTTCTTGAGTAGTTTAGCGCGCCAGAAGTCCGGATTGTTCATGCGGTCGAACTGCGCTTCGAAGCTGGGTAGTCCCCTGATTCGCCAGGCGTTACCGTGCCAGAAATCGCCGTCCACGAACACAGCTAGCTTCGCCCCGGGGAAGGTGATGTCAGGCTTGCCCATAAGCGTGGTTCGGATACGGTAGCGCAGGCCACGACGCCACAGTGCGCTCCTGAGTGCGACCTCCGGCCTGGTGTCCCGATTCCGCACAGCCGCCATGATGCGGCTCGTCACAGCGGGATCGCGCACGGCCGCACCTCCAAGTTCGTGAATGAGTTTAGCTGTCTGGTAGCCGCAGTGTTGGTGCCTCCCGGTTCGCGGACGTCGTCCGGGTCGCACGTGTGGTGATCACCCGGACGTCGAGACCAGCGAGCTGGCAGACCTTCTCATAACGCCGCCGCTCGCTCTCGGTGAGGCGTTCTCCTTGCAGCAGGTTGATGACTGCGACAGGGGACGGTAGCCCGTCGACGCGCGCATTGAGGCCGGCCCATACCAGGCTCTTGAGGTTTCGTGGGTTACCCCAGATCATCAGCATCTGGCGGCGGCCGTCGGTCACTTGGCACCGGTTCGGCTTCTCCTGCAAGGTTCCGCCCAGCACCGTCCAGTCCTCTCCCAGAGCGATCCGGGCTATGTCGTAGGCGCTCGGGAGCGGCGTGCCCACCAGGTCCGCGTACGGTCCGATCCCGCTGCGTGCCCGGTTGTAATGCTTCATCGGCACGTCTTTGATCCACATGCGCGCACGCTCGCGGGGCATGTAGCGGGTCAGAACGCCGCCCAACTTCTCGTCGTCAACCCAGCGGTCGTACCAAGCAGTGCGGTCTACCGCGCTGAGGCCGTCCCAACCCAGTTCGTCCGCTTTGCGATAGATATCTCTGATTACCTCGCGCCGGACGGCTTCCGGAATTTCACTCATGCTTGCCCAAGCAGTGATTCGGGATCGGGGAATTGGAGGCGGTGCTCGTCGAGGGCGGTCTCCAGACTCGCTGCGTCCTTGATCCATTCTTGCATGAGGCTCTCCGCCCGAGCGTCAGTGAACTCAAAGCGTGTGCCCGTCGGGGCCAGTCGCAGCGTTTCGAATTCGTCTGCGGAGACTTGCTCGCGAAGGCTCATGATCGCCGCAACTCTTCTGATGTCGCTGACGAAGTCCAGGGTCTCGACGTGGCTCTTTCCCTCGCGGAGCCGCAGCCCGCGGCCAAGCTGTTGGACGAAGATGCGTCGACTGTGTGTGACGCGCGCGAAGCACAGGATGTTGACGTCCGGGATGTCGACCCCTTCGTTGAGGATGTCGACAGCGGTGATGATCGGGATCTCGCCCTGGCGGAAGGCCATGAGCCGCAGCTGTCGATCCCTGCGATCCAGGCCGGCATGGACCGCCTTCACGTTCTTCCACTGGGGGACTTGGTTGAGTAGTTTGGCTAGGCGCTCGGCATGCTCGACGGTGCGGCAGAATACCACGGCCCGGGGTTCCTTGATATGCGCCCACGTCTCGATGAGTCGATCGCGGATAGCTTCATCGCGTTCGGGTAGAAACAGCCGGGCGTTCAGATCTCTTACGCTGTAGTTGTGTTGGCTTGCCGTGTGGACGAAATCCCAGTCGATATTGTCCGTAAAGAGCCGGTAGCGAACTTCAGCGAGGTAGCCGAGCCTCATGCCGCCGTCGATACCCAGGGTATAACTGGGCTCGCCGAAACTGTTCCGGATGTCAAAGCGGTCTCCGCGCCAGGGCGTTGCCGTCACTCCAAGTCGAGGCACGTCGGCCAAGCGGTCGAGCAATTCGGCGAAGTATCCATCTTTGGACACATGGTGCGCCTCGTCCACCATGACCAGCGCAGGCTTGTAACCGCTGCGCACGTAAGTGAGCGCGGTGGCCACCGTGGCGCACGTGATGCCGCGGAGATCATCCGGTTTATGGTCGCCAGTCAGCAGCTGGGTGCGCGCGGCCTTGGGCACGTGGAACCAGAGTGCGCGCTCTAGTTGTTCAACGAGATCTTTTGTATGGGCGACGACAAGGATCTTGTCGGATGGGTGAAGGCGTAGATGGCGTGCGACAATCTCCCCTCCGATCACCGTTTTCCCCAAGCCGGTCGCGAGGATCAACAGGGCACGGCCCGTGCCCTCCAGGTCCTCCACGAGCCGCTCAAAAGCCTTGGCCTGATACTCGCGCAGGGGGCGTTCCGGTAGCCGTTCGGCACACAACTGATCGCTGTTGTACAGGTCGACCAGCTCGCGCCCCGACCAGAACTCGATCGGATGGCCCACTCGGCGCAGCGCTTCGCGCCGTTCCTCGCTCTTCGGGCCGAATCTGGCATTGGTGACAACCGCCGCTCGGTGCGTCCGATAGAACGCTTTCGCGTTGATGACCTCGTCGATCGCGCTCGGTGCCACCGTGCCGCGCGCCTTCCACTTGGCCTGGAAGACCCAGCGCTGGCCGTTGAGCGTCCCGAGGATATCGCCGCCGTGATCGTTTGGACCATCGACGTTGACTACATCGGTGAAGCCGAGGTGCAGCATGAGCCGCTCAACCTGCCGTGGAAAGGCCGCAGGACCGATGTCCAGAAGGAAATCGGGAGCCATGAAGGATGAGCTCACGTCGACTCCTCATCGGCTATCTCTTCTTCGATCACGTCGAGTGTCATGCGCATCATCGCGAGATCGAGGCGGGTCTTACCACTGATGTTGCTCAGGAATGATCCCGTCACCTCAAGCAGTCGCCCAAGGCGCTCGACCTGGGCATCGCGAGCGTCGGGGTCGTTCCACGTCGACCAGGTCGTGGAGAAGACGGCGCCATCCATCACCAGCTCGGGATGGGCACGGATGATCGCGGCGATGCCCTCGGCGGTGATGTGTGCGATGAAGTCGCCGTTCTCGGTAGCTACGGGCCATACCAATCGGGGGTCCGCTCCGGCGGCGTGCTTCTCCGCAGCCTGCTTCTCCGTGGTAGGGAGGCTCGCCCACAGGGAGGCGGCACGGGCAGCGCCGACCCGCTGGATGCCCTCTCGCACCCGGCCGAGCAGGGCGCTCGCCCGCTCTCGTAGAGCCGCGTCGGTAAACCGCTGATCCGGGAATTGCTGGGTGACCTCGGCAGCGACACGTGCGGCGCTGTCATCGGTGCTGGCAAGTGCGCGTAGCGCCTCTGCGATCTCGATGATCGCGTAGTCGCGGGGATCGCGCCCGAACTCCCTGAACACCGGATGATCTCCGTGAACGAACACCTCAATTGCGTTGCCGCGCAGGGTGTGCGACACGCACGGGGTCGGCCGGCCCGAATGGTCCAGGAGTGGCTCGGGTGTGACGTACACCGTGACCATGCGCCGACCCAGGGTGGCCACGGACACCGCTCCACTGAGGTCGGTCAGCCTACGTGCCCCGGTACGGTATCTGGCGAAGCGCTCATCCTCCGTCTCCGGCTGGGGCGGCGGCGTGGTGGCGTCCGGGGAGCTGCTCGTCGTGCTGGCAGAGGAGTTCCCTAGCCCGAGCCCCGTGCGGCTGAGCAGATCATCAGACTGCTCTTGAGTGTTGTGGGCGGAACCACGCGACGGCGGCGGGGTGCTGGCTCCGCCCCCGGGAGGGGCTGGGCGTCGACCCCGCTTGATCTCATTGATCTCATCGTGTTGTCGCGCGGCCTCGTACCATTTCTCGTCGGTGAGGAATTCGGCGAGCCCCTTACGGAACGAGCCTGCCCACTCCCTTGCCAGCTCGTGAAGCGAGTTCTCGCCATTCCCAGGTACAAGGTTCTTGAGGCCCGGTTCATTTCTGCGGAAGGCGTTGAACAGACGTCCCACGTACGAGTCGTTCGGCGAGTACCCATACGCTTTCGCCTTGTTCGGCTGAAGGGGGCCCTCGCCGCGAATTTTGTGGACGGCGGTGATCCAGTCCCGGGAATCTCTTTTGAAGTCGTTCTTCTGGTAGGTCACGGGCACATGGTCGAGATGTATCTCGCCCACGATTCGGCCGCCCACCGTAGCGCCGAGCTCGATCGGATACTCGGTCAGAGTTTCCCCTGTGTCGGGGTGCTCCCACTCGAAGAGACTTCGATCGGAGATGAGGATCTTCCGCCCGTTCCTGAGGAAGTCGATACCAAAGTCGCTGGTGTGCAAATAGCGCTGGATGCCCACCCAGCCGATGATCCGGCGTTCTCGAAGCTCAAGGTTCGCGCTGCCACACTCGACGCAGGTCTCTAGAGATATGCGGTGCCAGTGACCACAGTCTTGGCACGCCCACGCTGAGGGCAAGGAGATATTAATCGGTTGGATCGCCTTCACGTCGGTACCTCGATAGGTCACCGATCGCTGGGCGTCCCAGACACACGGCAAGCGCGGCCGCACAAGCGTGTTGTTGACGAACAGCCGAAAGCCTCGCCCCTTAAGTTCGGCCCCGGGAAGCTCTGGAAGAACGTCCCCGCCGCGGAGCAAATAGGAGTAGACCTTGCCCAGTTGCTCCCGGATGGTGGAAGGCAGCTGCGGGCGACGCAGGGCGGTTCGTGTGTCGGGCCGCAGTTGACGCACAGTGATCTCGGTCCCGTGCATCGTGGGGTCATCCTTGGGTTCACGCCGCAGCGGGGCCTTGAATTCACCATGCTGCTGCATCTCAAGGAAGTTGATTTCCGCAACCAGCCATTCGCGGTCACCTGATCGGGTAGTCCGTACCTCGGTAACGGATCCCAGATTAGCCGTCGCGATGTTGAACCCCATGCCAAACAGTCCCAGGCTTCCGTACCGGCTGTTCTGGCTGTAACCAGCGCGCAGTGCGAGTTGGAATGCCTCCAGACCCATGCCGCGCCCGTTGTCCGCCACACACACGATCTCGTCGCCCTCGCGGGTGGTGCCGGACTTCGGCAACGTGACACGAACATAGGGGGGGTCGCTCACATCTCGATCGTCATCTGACAGGAAGTCGTCAAATGCGTTATCGATCAGCTCCGCGAGGCATTGCCACGGTTTGTAGGGGATGTCGCCCAGTACCTCAAGGAGCCGTGGCGACGGTGTCAGGTCCAGGCTCTCTGCGTATGCCTCGCTGGCGCCAACTGACACGCAAACCCCTCCGTCTTCGGCCCTGGACACTGCCCACTTGAGTCCCACACCCCTGGCAGCACCGCCTCCACCATGCTTGCGGCAAGGTTACTCACTCGCGGCGCTCCGGTGAGTGGAGTCTGTGATGTTGGAACCTCGGACTGTGACGGGTCCGCGATGAGTTGCGCTGCTCGCCACCGTCAGTAGGTGCACTGCACAGTCTCGTTGGGTTCCGCCGTCGTGCGAGCGGAGCCCGCGCGGGCGGCGGAGTCTGAATGGCTCAGCCAAGCGCTGCTGCCCGGCCCTGGGGTACCAGTTTGGGAGATCGCGTATGCGGGTGCGTGCTGACCTGGCGAGACGGTGACCTGCGCGTTTCTGAACTGGTTGCCGAGACTCCCCGTTGTCCCCCGTCCGGTACCCCCTCATCGGGCACGCAGGGGGCACGAGTGGCTCTCTGCCACGTTCTCAGCTCATGCACCCCCGAGCCTGTCCCGGGCATGCTTGGCTCTCACGCGGTGCTCTGGGCCGTCCTGGCACGCAGGCTTGAGGTCCGGCCTCATCCTTATCAGGTCGATCAAGGGTTCCCTAGGCGACGGCCCCCGCCCGCCGGCGACACGTTGGCCGCTGAGGACCGTTCCCGTCCGGCTCCGGTCGCCTCTGTTGATGTCAGACATCAGTGGAGGGCTTGACAGGACCCTGCTGTTCGGCTTGCTGAACAATGCGATTGGCGAGATCCATAAAGTTCGTGATTGAGGGCGCCTCAACGGTCAGCAGTCTGTCTCCTCGACTGCTGCCGTCTGCGTAGCCGCACCCGCTTTGACGCACCAGGGGAGTGAGCCATTCAACGGTGGGACGCTCGGCAGCAAAGAAGATCACTGGCCGGTCGGACCATGAGTCATCCGAGCAGTGGCTACGGCAGCTCGCTGCGGTGAAACACCCGACAGACGCCAGAGCGTACGACAGCCCCGCAACACCAAGTTCAAGAGCGTCAAGGGGTGATCCGTCTTCGGCGTTGTCGCCCACGACCCGGACAAGCTCGCTATTCGGGTGCTGTGCAACGTAGCTGGCTGGGAGGTAGTCGAGTTCCGCTGCCTCCGCGGCTTGGGCCATGGCCTCGAACTCGGCATGGGTTCGGCTTGCTTGATCTACGAGGGTAACGAGGCGTCGTTCCTCTTCGATCATCCTGATCGCTTCATCACGGCTCACCTCCCCGATCGTCCAGACATCGCGGAAGCAGCCGTAGCCCTCATCTTCGGCTACGTCCTCTTCATCAGGCAGACCCATGGTCAAGTCTGCGGGGAACGCAGAATCGACGTCCATGTCGACGGTGGGAATCACGGGCGCTCCTACTTGGTTGGCGAGCCGAGCACACCGTACGTTCCCCACCCTCAACAACCCCAGACCTCCCCAGCTCCCATCCCGTCCGCCGTCGACCCACACACCGTGGAGCGGGCGTGGTTCAGGGGCGTCAAGGTGGAGCGCGCCACTGTACGAACGACCTTGACGCCCCTGGGCCGCGTCTGCTCGGCTCTGCCTGGGTCGACGGTGGACGGGATGGGAGCACCCCGCGCACGCCACTACGTGCCCGCAGCCGGCGACGGTGCCCCCTCTATCCCGGTGCTGGCCGATCCCCCCGCCGGAGGCATTGTCCTGACCGTTGGCCGCTCCGCGGTGCACGACTCATGGCCGCCGGCCCTATCCACATGTGGGCGCGCGTCGGCGCAGCGCGGGCGGAGCGGGCCGAAGGCAGGAGCGGCGCCCGCGGCGGAGCCGGAAGCGCGCCCGGCGGAGCGGAGCGCAGCCGGGGCTTGATGAAGTAGGGAAAGTCTTACCGCACCCTTGATCGGCAACGGCCCTGATCGTGACCTGTCGGCTCTCTGGTCGGCTCGGCTAACGTTCCATCCATGCCTTCTGCACTGGACACGCCTCAGGGAGCGGCCGAACTCGCCGAGTCGCTGCTTCCTCCGCTCGGGAACCGCTGGCTGCACACTCAGGCCGTGGCCGCTCGGGCCCGTGAGGCTTCCGCGGCTGTGTCCGAGTCGGACCGGGATCTCCTCGTCGCTGCCGCGTGGCTGCATGACATCGGCTACGCGCCTGAGCTGCGTGATACCGGCTTCCATCCCCTCGACGGTGCTCGGCACCTCGAATCGCTGGGGGCGCCGGCGCGGCTGGTGCGGCTGGTCGCTCATCACTCGGGAGCCGTGTACGAGGCGGAGCAGCGCGGACTCTCGGCGGAGCTGGCCGTCTATGAGCGGGAAGACTCGCCACTCCTAGACGCCTTGATCTTCGCCGACATGACGACCGGCCCCGCCGGGCAGTTCTTCGACTTTGACACCCGGATCGACGAGATCCTGGTTCGCTACGAGCCGGGCAGCGAGGTGCACAACGCGATCAGCAAGGCGCGGCCGTACCTCCGGGGCGCTGTCGAGCGGACTCGCGACCGCATGGCGCATCAGCCGATGTAGGGCTCTGCCCGGTCGGCCAGGCCGTGCTCGATCCGCATGCGCATCGACGGGTGGATGTTCAGCTCGTCCAGCTTGCTCGGGTCGACGAAGGCCACTTCCTTGCTTTCGCTGCTCGTCCGCAGCTCGCCGCCGGTGATGCGGGCGTGGAAGCAGATGGAGAACTGCTGACGGACCTCCCCGTCGTCGTACGCCATGACGTGCCCGGGGTTGGTGTAGATGCCGACGAGGCCGGTCACCTCCACGTCAAAGCCGGTCTCTTCCTTCGTCTCGCGTACGGCTGCGTCGGGCGCTGACTCGCCCAGGTCGATACCGCCTCCGGGCAGGGCCCAAAGATCGTTGTCGGTCTTGTGGATCAGCAGGACTTCCCCTGCCCCGTTGCGCGCCACGGCGGTCACGGAGGGGACGAGGCTGTTCGCCTTCGGGGCGTTGGGGTCGTTGAAGTAGTCGACACGGGCCATGCGTTCAGCGTTGCACGTCCGGAGCCTGTTATGCCGCCTGGCCCCGCTCCCACGCGTAATCGAAGCTCCGCATGTAGTGCCGGAACGTCCGCGCTCCTGGGAGATACCGGAAGTGCATCACGGGGTTCTGGCCGGCGGGAGCTCCGAGGACGTGCGGGTTCACGAGGACGTCCTCGTCGAACCGGTAGATCGAGTTGTAGAGGATCGTGTCGTGCAGCCTGACTTCGACGCCGGGCGTCGACATGGCGGGCTCGAGGTAGCGCCGGGTGATCCGGGCACGTGCGGCCAGGTCGTTGCCGATGCCCTCCTCTTCGCCGCGCTGCAGGACCGCTTCGGAGTCGGGATCGCCGAGCAGGATGCGGACCTGGGCGCCGGCCTTCGCCTTCTCGGCCAGCTGGTCCGGCAGGTCCGGATTGCTGTCGAAGAGGAACAGCCCGGCGTACACAAGGATGTCCACCTGGTCCGTCGCCTTCTCGATCAGGGATGACCAGAGGGGGGCGGGCACCGCGCCACGGTGCGGGTAGTACGTGATCAGCTCGGACGTGCTGGCCTTCTCCGCCTGCTTCTCCACGGACGGCCAGATGTAGACCTCGTCGACTCCGAGCAGGCTCGCCGCCTTCCAGCGGTGCCCGCGGTGTGGGGTGCGGCCGGTGGTGATCCACCGCTCGACGCTCTTGGGGTCAACTCCGACGTGCTCGGCAACGGATTGGATCGTCTCGCCATTCGCCGAAATCGCCGCGCGCAGACGTTCGTTCGCCATGACGTGCCCTTCACTGGGACCGCTAGGGACGTTTTGACGGTAGCTCAGACGTCCCTAAACGTCCATACGGACGGTGATGCGTCCACCCTCCCTCACGGTCTCCTGATCTCACCGACGGGATGTCGGTCAACACCTCACCGTTACAGGAGACAAGACGATGCGTCAGATTCCCGTGGACACCGCCAACGCCACCGTGATGGTCGCCAAGGCACCGCAGCCCAAGGTGAAGGACCGCCGTACCGGCGAGATCGCCCTCGACAAGGACGGCGCCACCCTGATGGTCGTGGAGGTCATGTTCTCCACCCCCGACGACGTGGAGATCCTCAAGCTCACCGTTCCGCAGTCCGGCGTCTCCGAGGATTTGACCATGGGCACGCCGGTGGTCCTGACCGGCCTGGTCGCCTCGCCCTGGGAGAACGAGTTCAACGGCCAGAAGCGGCACGGGATCGCCTTCCGAGCGGTCGCGGTGACCTCGCTGGCCGCTGCGGGCTCGGCCTCGAAGGCGGCTTGAGTCATGACGTGGTTGTTAGTCGCCCTGGTGCTGGTCGTCGCTGCTGCGGGTCTCCTGCGGTGGCGGCGCCCCGCCTGGTACTGGATGACCTTCGGGGTCGTCCTAGCAGCGCTGCGGGTCCTGGTCCGGTACGGCTCGGCCATGGATGCCTGCGGCCTCACCGTTCCGGCCCCGCGCTGGCGTCTGGCACTGGCCCGGATGACCAACCGGCCTGTCCCCGGTCCACGGGCCCCGCGCATCCTGCGCGTCAGCGTGACCCGTACCGGCCTGGTGCTGCGGCTGAAGCTGCGGCCCGGTCAGGATGCCTTCGACGTGGCCGCCTCGTGTGACCGGCTACGGCACTCGTTCGCCATGTACGGGGTCACCTCCCGTGAACTGCGCTCGGGCGTCGTCGAGGTGCGCATGACCGGCTATGACGTGCTCAAGCGAGTGCAGATGCCTGCCCTGGTCGAGACCCGGCCGATGCGGGTCCCGGTCGCCTTGCGCGAGGACGGAGCCGTCCACTACCGCGATTACCGCACCGTGCCGCACGCGCTCACCCTCGGTGCCACGGAGTCCGGAAAGTCGGTCTATCAGCGCAACCTCGTGGCCGCGCTCGCGCCGCACCGGGTCGCCCTGGTGGGCATCGACTGCAAGCAGGGGGTGGAGCTGTTCCCGCTGGCCCGCCGGTTCTCCGCACTCGCCGACAACCCCGACACCGCCGCCGAACTCCTCGACGTCCTTGTGTCCCACATGCAGGACGTCTACCAACTCATCCGGGCCGAACAGCGAATTACCGCCGACGTGCCCGATGCGGAGATCGCCGCCGACATCTGGGACCTCCCCGAAGACCTGCGGCCGGTGCCGATCGTGGTCCTGGTCGACGAGGTCGCCGAACTCGCCCTCTTCGCCACCAAGGAGGAGGAGAAGCGCCGGGATCGGATCATCACTGCCCTGGCCCGCCTCGCCCAGCTCGGCCGCGCGGCCGGCATCTACCTGGAGATCTGCGGGCAGCGCTTCGGCTCCGAACTCGGCAAGGGCATCACCATGCTCCGCGCCCAGCTCACCGGCCGCACCGCCCACCGCGTCAACGACGAAACCTCGGCGAACATGGCCCTCGGCGACATCGCCCCGGACGCCGTACTAGCCGCGATCCAGATCCCCACCGACACCCCCGGCGTCGCCATCACCGGCGACTCGACCGGCGGTTGGGCCCGCATCCGCGCCCCGCACACCTCCCTGCGCCAGGCGGTGAACATCTGCAACCGGCACGCCGACCTGGTCCCGGACCTGCCTGGCCTCGCGCCGTTCAGGCCTGCACTCGGTGCCCTTGCCCCGGTTCCGGCCCCGGCCGTCGAGTCGGCCCCGGCCGCCGCCTGACCTTCCCGGAGGTTCGTCATGCCCCGTTCGTTGCTGCGCGTGGATGCCGTCCTGGTTCAGGCCGTCATCGCCGGTGCTCTGTCCTTCGCCCACCTGCACGACCTGGCCGCCGCTGCCGGACAGGACGGCTGGAAGGCCTGGGCCTACCCGGTCTCGGTCGATCTGCTGCTGGTCGCCGCCTGGCGTCGGCTGCGCACAGACGGGCCGTCCCGGCTGGCCTGGTGCTGGTTCCTCACCGCCCTCGTTGCCTCGCTCGGCGCGAACGTCGCCACCGCCGGACTCCTCGACCTCGACGACGTCCCGGCCTGGCTGCGCATCCTCGTCGCCGCCTGGCCCGCCTTGGCCTTCATGGGCGGCACCCTCCTCGCCCACTCACCTGCGGCCCACACCTCGGAGCCGGACCCCGCGCCCGAGGCGGAGCCCGAACCGGTCGCCGCTGCTGAGCCTGACCTGGAACCGGTGCCGACGGCTCCCGGCGACGCCCCCGCCCTCCCGGCCGCCGACCCGGCCCCGCCGGCCGTTCCGGTCCCGGCCGCGCTGGTCGACCACGCCCGCAAGGTCGCCGCCGACCACGAGCAACGGACCGGTGCCCAGATCGACACCGACACCCTGCGCTCCCGCCTCGGCGTCCCGCCGCACCTGGCCGACGCCATCGCCGCCCAGCTCGCCTGACCCGAAAGGAGACCCCGTCATGCCCGCCCGCGACTTCTTCCACTCCGTGATGCGGATCGGCCCGGTGCAGATCGGCACCCACCGCGACCGCAATGGCACCACCAAGCACGCAGCCGTGTGCAGCTCGGACGGCTGCGGCTGGTCCGCCGACTACTCCAGCCAGTCCGCCGCCCAGCTCGCCGCCCGTACCCACCGCTGCCAGGTCCGCTAGGAGGCCACCGCCATGGATATCCCGCTCTGGTTCGCCCTGCTGGTCGTCGGAGTCCTCGGCGTCAAACTCATCCGCCCGCCCCTCTGGCTCGTCGCCGTGCTCCTCCTCGGCGGCTACCTCCTCGCCGACAGCCTTCTCGCCCCGGTCATCGACACCGCCGTCAAGTAAGGAGATCCGCCCATGTTCCGGCCCAAGCTCCCGACAATGCCCCAGCCCACCGGCCTGGTCACCCCGCCCGCGGTCGTCATCGAGCCGACCACCGTCACCCCTGGCACCCCGGCCACGCCGTCGGTCCCCGTCGCCCCGGCCCCGGTAGCGGCCCCGTCCCGGCCCACCGTGCAGCTCACGCCCGGCACCGCGCTCGCCCTCGTCGGCGGCGGCACCGCCGTGGTCCTGGTCGTCGGCGCCGTCCTGGTCTCCATGCTCCTCGCGGTCGCCGTCACCGCCGCCTCGGTCGCCGTCTGCGCGGTCGTCCTGCGCTCGCTGCTGACCTCGCAGCACCGCCGCTGACTGGTCCCGGAGGTGACGCACAAGCCGCCAGCACGCCGCCGCCTTCCGGGACACGTACTCCGCCAACCGCCGTCGTCCAAAGGGGAACGTCATGGATCCGCAGATAGCCGCCGTCCTGGTGCCGTTACTGGGCTGGGCCGTCCACGGAAGCATCCTCGCCCACCGGCTCGCTTCCGCCCGCCGTGACCCGCTGACCGGTCTGCACACCCGCGCTGGATGGACCGCCCGCGCCGAGCACTGCATCCGCCGGCACTCGGCCGCCGCCGTGCTCCTGGTCGACCTCGACCACTTCAAGAACCTCAACGACACCCACGGCCACGCTGCCGGAGACGCCGCCCTCGCCGCCACCGCCGACCGGCTCCGTACCTGGTGCGGACGCCACGGCACCGCCGGACGCCTGGGCGGGGATGAATTCGTCGCCGTCGTCCAGAACCTGGCTGCCGTCGACCTCGATGCGCTGATCGCCGCACTTCACCGGCCGCTGCACTACGCCGGGAGGTCGCTGCCGCTGGCCGCCTCGGTCGGCGTCTGCCGTCTCGCTGGGCTGCCAGTACCGATGCTCACCGATGCGCTCGCCGCCGCCGATGCGGCCATGTACGCGGCCAAGGGCCGTGGCCGCCGTGGCTCGCGCCTTTCTCACTGACCGGCCACCGGGTGGCGCACAAGCCGCCAAGCACGCCGCCACCCGGGGCCGTTCCTTCCAACCGCAATCGAAAGGAACCACCATCATGGCTCACCACACCCCGCCCGTGCCGAGGATCTGCCCGGCCTGCGACGGCTTCGCCACGGTCGCCGTCACCCTCGGCGGCCGCGACCCGCAGGGTCACCTGCGCACCATCACCGTCCGCTGCCCGAACTGCCACGGCGTCGGCACCGCTCGCCCGGTCACACTCGCCCGGACGGGACGGTGACCGCCATGACTGTGCTGGACCTCTTCGCCGGCCCCGGTGGTTGGTCTGAGGGACTGCGTGCCCTCGGCCTGCGAGACGTCGGCATCGAGACCGACAGTGCCGCCTGCGCCACCCGTGCCGCAGCCGGGCACGCCACCATCCGCGCCGACGTCGCCGCCTATCCGAGCACCGCTCTCCCAAGGAAGGTGTCCGGCCTAATCGCCTCGCCGCCGTGCCAGACCTTCAGCGCGGCAGGCCTGCGTGCCGGGAACGCTGATCGCAACCTGTGCCACCAGGGCTTGGACGACCTCGCCCGCGGGCGGGACACCCGCGCCACCCTGCGCGCAGCTTGCTCCGACCCGCGCTCTCTGCTGGTGGTCGAACCTCTCCGGTATGCCCTCGACCTGCGCCCTGACTGGGTCGCCCTCGAGGAGGTCCCTGCCGTGGCGCCCCTATTCGAGCACACTGCCCACCTACTGGCCGGAATCGGCTACTCGACATGGACCGGAGTTCTCAACGCGGCGGACTTCGGCGTCGCCCAGACCCGCCGCCGCGTCTTCCTGATCGCCTCGCGTACTCGCCCAGCCCTGCCACCGGAGCCCACCCACGCCGACGGCGGCACCTGCGCTGACCTCTTCGGCGCCAGCCTGCCGCCCTGGCTGACCATGGGCGACGTTCTGGGCTGCCTGCCCAGTGAGGTCATCACGCGCGGGAACCACACCACCGGCGGAAGCCGCTTCCCAACCACCGGCCCGTCCTGGGCTCTCACCGGCCGCGCTCGGTCTTGGCTGCTCAAGGTCGGTAGCCGCCCCACAGCCACCCGCCGGCGCCTCGATCAACCCGCCTCGACCCTGCTGTTCGGCAAGGCCATGAGCCACGTCACCTGGATCGACGCGGACGGCACGCCCATTCGGCGCCTGGCGGTTGAGGAGGCGGCCGTACTCCAGGGCTTCCCCGCCCGCTACCCGTGGGCTGGCTCCCGTACCAAGCAGTTCGAGCAGATCGGCAATGCCGTCCCCGCACCTCTCGCCGCAGCGGTCCTGCGGCCGCTGGTCCCCTCTGCCCTGGAGGTGGCCGCGTGAGTGACACCGCCACCCTGGCGGGCCTGGACCAGATCACCCTCGGCGACCTGCTGAGGGTGGCTTCGGCCCCCGACTACCACCGCTGGGAAGACCAGATCCGCCGCACCGGCGGCTGCTCCGACCCCATCCACATCACCGGCTGGACCCTCCACAAGGACAAGACGACTGGTGAGACCCTGCACCACTACTCCACCGAACACGAACCGGGCGGACGCCTCCGCCTCGCCTGCGGCAACCGCCGCGCCTCCCGCTGCCCGTCCTGCGCCTGGACCTACGCAGGCGACACCTACCACCTCATCCGCGCGGGCCTGGCCGGTGACGACCGCCGCGACATCCCCGCCACCGTCCGCGACCACCCCCGCGTCTTCGCCACCCTCACCGCCCCCTCCTTCGGCCCGGTCCACAACCGGCCCGATCGAGGCATCTGCCGCTGCGGCACCCGCCACGCTTCGGACGATCCGGCCCTGGGCACCGCACTGGACCCGAACGCGTACGACTACGCGGGCGCCGTCCTGTTCAACAACCACGCCGGACAGCTCTGGCAGCGCTTCACAACTCGGCTCCGCCGCGAGATCGCCGCCCGCGCTGGCCTCACGCAGCGGGAGCTGAAAGAGCGTGCCCGTCTGTCCTACGGCAAGGTCGCCGAGTTCCAGAAGCGCGGTGCCCTGCACTTCCATGCCGTGATCCGCCTCGACGGCCCGGACGGCCCCGACACGTCGCCGCCCGCATGGGCCACGGTCGACCTCCTCGCCAGCGCCGTACGGGCCGCCGCCGCGCACTCGTACACCTCGGTTTCGGTCGCGGCCGCCGAGGACCAACCGGCCCGCACCTTCCGCTGGGGCACCCAACTTGACGTCCGACCGGTCAAAGCATTCGGAGATGGCTCAGAGATCACCGAGCAGGCCGTCGCCTCGTACGTCGCCAAGTACGCGACCAAGGCCGCTGAGAACACCGGCACCCTCGACCGCCGTATCGGCGAGCTCGCCGAGCTCGACCGCCACCAGGTCCCGGACCACGCCCGCCGCCTGATCGAAGCCTGCAAGCTGCTCGACCCGCTCTATCCGGACCGGCGCCTGTGGGCTTGGGCTCACATGCTCGGCTTCCGGGGCCACTTCTCCTCCAAGTCCCGTCGCTACTCGACCACCCTCGGTGCCCTCCGTCAGGCCCGCGCCGACTACCGCGCCGCCCAGGAACACGCTGCCCTCGGCCTCGAGGACCAGGAGCCGGACACCGTCCTCGTCCTGGCCGACTGGCAGTACGCCGGCCACGGCCACACCCCCGGCGAATCCGTCCTCGCCGCCACCATCGCCCGCGACCTCCAACTCAACCGCGAAACCGCCCGCGAAGCCCTGCGAGACCTCGTACAGGAAGGAGTACTGACGTGAAAGACGAGTTGATGACGGTGCGCGAGGTCTGTACCGAACTCAAGGGCGTTTCACGGCGGACCTTCTACCGATGGCAGGAGATTGGGCAGGCGCCACAGGCGTTCAAGCTGCCCAATGGTGAATGGCGCGTGTGGCGCAGCGACTTCGACGCATGGCTGCATGCCCGAGAGAGGGCCACGGTATGAGGTCTCTCGATGTGAAAATCTGGGGTGTTCGAAAGAGGAACACGAAAAAGTCATCCTATGACGTGAGATGGACTGTTGCCGGAGCCGTATTCTCCGATCAGTTCCGCACCAAGGGGCTTGCGGACCACTACCGATCCAAGCTGCTTCGTGCCGCACATGCTGGCGAAGAGTTCGACACGGAGACAGGGCTGCCCGACTCCATGGTCGAAAAGGCAGCCACGCTGACCTGGTATGCCTTCGCTCAGAAGTACCTCGCCATGAAGTGGCCGCACGCGGCGCCGAACACACGCAATGGGATCAACGAGGCCCTTACCGCTGTGACGATGGCGCTTCTCGACGAACGCCCGGGGCGTCCCTCCGAGGAACTGATCAGGAGGGCACTTCGCAGCTGGGCCTTTGTTCTGCCCGGCCCGGACGAGCGTGAGTTGCCGTCTGAGATCGCAAACACCCTGCACTGGGTGGCCAAGGCGTCACGCCCGCTCTCGGACCTCAGTGATGTCGTGGTCGGCAGGGCAGTCCTGGATGCACTGAAGGTGAAGCTCGATGGGACGGCCGCGGCGGCGGAGACCGTTCGCCGCAAGCGTCGTACGCTCGTCAATGCGATGCACTACGCGGTCGACCTTGGGGAGTTCAAAGAGAATCCGATCACCGGCATTCGCTGGAAGAAGCCGAAGGTCGCCGGAGAGGTCGACCCTCGGGTAGTGGCTAATCCTGAGCAGGCCCGTTCCTTGCTGACTGCGGTTTCATATGTCGGCGGGTATGGCCGGGCGCGCGGTCGACGACTTGTCGGCCTGTTCGCCTGTATGTACTACGGCGCTTTGCGTCCGGCTGAGGCTGTCGGACTCGCCGATGCGGACCTGAAACTGCCTGACGCCGGCTGGGGGACGGTGCTGCTCAACCGGACGCGTCCCAGCGTCGGGAAGCAGTGGACGGATACCGGTGAGACCCACGATGACCGGGGCCTGAAGAATCGGCCCGTGGAGGAGGTCCGGCTCGTACCGATCCCGCCGCAACTAGTCGCCATGTTGCGGCAGCACCTCGACACCTTCGGCACTGCCGAGGACGGGCGGCTGTTCGCCAGTGAGCGCGGGGGAGTGGTCGCCTCGTCGACGTATTACCGCGTGTGGCAGGAGGCTCGTGCCCTGGCGCTTCCGCCGGCCGCGGTCGCCTCACCGCTTGCGGCTCGCCCGTATGACCTCCGGCACTCGGCGCTGTCGACCTGGCTGAACGCCGGTGTGGACCCTACGGAAGTCGCTCAACGAGCGGGCAACAGCGTGGAGGTCCTGCTGAGCCGTTACGCCAAGTGCATCGACGGACGGCAGGAGATCGTCAATCGGAAGATTGAGGAGCTGTTGCGCGAGTACGAGTAGACATGTGCCTAAGTCGCTAGCCCTCCAGCCATCCGGCCGGAGGGCTTCGCCCTTTCTCGGCCGTGTGCCGTCGGCCGGTGGTTGCCCGTTGCACCTGCCGCGTCGCGTTCCGTCTCGCCACCCGACTGCTGTCCCGGGCGTTCCGTCTGGTTCTCCCTCTACGCCCGGACCTCCGGGCTGGCGACCCTCGCGGTATGGGGGTTTTAGGGGAAAGGCCGCGGCGGCTGGGTGGTGGGCAGTTGCGCTGCCTTCATTGTGGGCTGCTGCAGGATCGCGTGGCGACGCTTGAGCAGGAGTGGGTGCTGCTGGAGCCTGACATGAGCCCGCTGGCCCACACGGTGCCGGCGGAGCATCGGTGGATCGAGTTGTCCGACGGGCGGGTCACCGTCTACGGAGTGTGTCCGCCGGATCCGTTCCAGCGGTGCCGTATCGAGCACCGGCTCGCCTGCCCGGAACAGTCTCTGCCGGATCTGTGGCGGTGGCTGACGTCCCTGAGGGAGGAGAACGCCCGACGGGCTCAGCGGCAGAGGGACCCCGAGCCGCCTCCGCCTCCCGCGCTGTGGCCGGACGCCGGCTGACGGACCCTTCGATAAACCTGAGGCTGACCTGGGCGGATGCCTCAAGATCCTGTCCACGAATAGTCCACAGACCCCGGCATACGGCCGCTCAGCCTTGCACATGGCTGCACAAGCAAGAAGACCCCGGCCTCAGCGTTTCCGCTGGTGACGGGGTCTTTGGGCACCTCATGCAGGGTGCCCCCGGCAGGATTCGAACCTGCGCACACGGCTCCGGAGGCCGTTGCTCTATCCCCTGAGCTACGGGGGCGTGTCGTTCGCGGTGGTGGTACCTCGCGGCGACGGGTAGAACACTACCAGCTCCCTCGGGGTGTTCATGAACGGGTTTCCTCGAGGTCGTGCCGTGGTCAGGGGTGGTGTGGGTCCCCCGCAGGGGGTGGAAGTGGGGAAAACCCGGACGCGGTGGCCGGTCCCGACCTACTCTCGAAGTTGTGCCAGGCGCGTCTGGCCGGGTGCTTGTTGTGGACGACAACAAGGTCATCCGGCAGTTGATCAGGGTCAACCTCGAGCTGGAGGGCTTCGAGGTCGTGACCGCGGCCGATGGTGCCGAGTGTCTGGATGTCGTCCATCAGGTGCGGCCCGACGTCGTCACGCTCGACGTCGTCATGCCGCGGTTGGACGGACTGCGCACCGCCGCCGGGTTGCGGGCCGACCCCCTCACCCGGCACCTGCCGATCGCCATCGTCAGCGCCTGTACGCAGTACGAGGTCGAGAGCGGCCTCGATCTCGGTGTCGACGCCTTCCTCGCCAAGCCGTTCGAGCCCGCGGAACTGGTGAGGCTCGTGCGGGAGTTGACCGAGCGGGCGGCGGAGCGGAGCGCCGAGGACGGTGACGACGGGGTGGGGGAGTGGCTCGGTGCCGCCGGTGCGGAGCGAGCCGGGCGCGCCGGGGCATGAAGCGCGAGCGTGAGTCGGCCTGTGGGTGACCGTGGGGGTGCCGGACCACTTCGCCGGGGACCTAGCGGCGCTCCTCTGATGCCGGGCGCCGGTGCTGGTCGACTTCGTCCGACCTCGTCCATATCCCGGAACAGCGCCCAAATCGGTTCGCATGCCCACCCCCCTCCTCCCCTACGCTTGTCCCGTGACACCCGTCGAGCTCTCCCGCACCGTGCTGCACGCCGTGCGACGTGCTGTCGACGAGGGTCGGCTCCGTGTGATCGTGCCTGCGCGGGCCGTCGTGACGCCGCCGGGTCCGGGGGGCTGGGGCGACTACGCCACCAACATCGCACTCCAGCTCGCCCGGCCGGCAGGGCAGCCGCCGCTGCGGGTCGCCGAAGTGCTGCGGCCCTATCTGGCGGGCGCCGAAGGGGTACGCGAGGTCCAGGTCACCGGGCCCGGATTCCTGAACATCGCCCTGGACGCGGACGCCTCCGCCGACCTCGTCCGGCGCGTTCTGCGGGACGGGCACCGCTACGGACACGGCGACGTCCTCGCCGGGCAGGTACTGCACCTGCACGCCCCCCACGAGGTGCGCGCGCTCGTCGTACTCGACGCCTCCGCCCGCATCCTGCGTTCCCAGGGCGCCACCGTCCGCACCAGCTGTGATGCCCGACCCGAGCCCGAATGGGAGTCCGTCCTCGGCGCCCACGTCGACGTCCTCGAAGTCCACGTCGACGTCCCCGGCGTCCAGATCGACGCCCCCGGCGACCACGACGCCCCTGGCATCGACGCCGACGCCCCCGATGTCCACGCCCTCGGCGCCGACGCCGGCGCCATGAGCGACCTCGTCCTCATCCGCCCCACCCCCTCCCCGGCCGACCCCACCCCCCTCGCCCGTGCCGCCGGTCGCTGGGCGCTGCTTCATCCCGCGCCCCACGACCGTCCCCGTGTCACCGCCGACCACCTGGTGCAGCGCGAGAGAAACCCCCTCTTCCGGGTCCGCTACGCGCACGCCCGCACCCGTGCCCTCGTCCGCAACGCCGCCGACCTGGGCTTCGCTGCCGAACCCGGCAGCATCGACGGAGCGCACAACGCCGTGCTCACCGCCCTCGCCGACCACCCTCGCGTCCTCGGCGCCGCCGCCACCCGGCACGCCCCCGACCGACTCGCCCGGCACCTCGTCGACGTCGCCGATGCCGTTCTGCCCCTGCTGCACACGGTGCTGCCGCGTGGCGCGGAGAAACCCTCGGCCGCCCACCGCGCCCGGCTCGCGCTCGCCGAAGCCGCCGGGTCGGTGCTGGCCGGTGGCCTGTCCCTGCTCGGCATCGACGCACCCGAACACCTTTGAGAGAGCCGAAAGAGAATGAGCCGTTCCGCACACCCCGCCGGGCCCCGTCACGCCGACGTGTTCACCGAGGGCCACTACAGCGCCCCGCCCGCCGACCTCAACGTCCTCGACGGCAAGGTCTGGGCGCAGACCGTCACGCGCGACGCCGACGGTGTCGTCACTGTCGGCGGTATCCCCGTGACACGGCTCGCGGAGGAGTTCGGCACCCCCGCCTACTTCCTCGACGAGACCGACTTCCGGGCCCGCGCCCGCGCCTGGCGCACCGCGTTCGGGCATGACGCCGACGTTTTCTACGCGGGCAAGGCGTTCCTGTCGCGTGCCGTCGTGCGGTGGCTGCACGAGGAGGGGCTGAACCTCGACGTGTGCTCCGGGGGCGAGCTGGCCACCGCGCTCTCCGCCGGGATGCCCGCCGAGCGCATCGCCTTCCACGGCAACAACAAGTCCGGGGACGAGATCCGGCGGGCTGTCGAGGCCGGCGTCGGGCGGATCGTGCTCGACTCCTTCCAGGAGATCGTCCGCGTCGCCCACATCGCCAAGGAGCTGGGCCGGCGGCAGCCTGTGCAGATCCGTGTCACCGTCGGCGTCGAGGCCCACACGCACGAGTTCATCGCCACCGCGCACGAGGACCAGAAGTTCGGCGTCCCGCTGGCCGGGGGACAGGCCGCCGAGGCGGTCCGCCGGGCCCTGCAGCTCGACGGACTGGAGGTGATCGGCATCCACAGCCACATCGGATCGCAGATCTTCGACATGTCCGGGTTCGAGGTCGCCGCGCACCGCGTGGTCGGGCTGCTCAAGGACATCCGGGACGAGCACGGCGTGGAACTGCCCGAGATCGACCTGGGCGGCGGCCTCGGTATCGCGTACACCAGCGACGACGACCCGCGCGAGCCGCACGAGATCGCCAAGGCCCTCACCGAGATCGTGACCCGTGAGTGCGAGTCCGCGAAGCTGCGGACGCCGCGCATCTCCGTCGAGCCGGGGCGTGCCATCGTCGGGCCGACGGCGTTCACCCTCTACGAGGTCGGGACCATCAAGCCCCTCGACGGGCTGCGGACGTATGTCTCGGTCGACGGCGGGATGTCGGACAACATCCGTACCGCGCTCTACGACGCGGAGTACAGCGTGTCGCTGGTCTCCCGTGTCTCCGACGCCGAGCCGATGCTCGCCCGCGTCGTCGGCAAGCACTGCGAGAGCGGGGACATCGTGGTGAAGGACGCCTTCCTGCCGGCCGACCTGGCCCCCGGTGACCTGATCGCCGTCCCGGCCACGGGTGCCTACTGCCGGTCCATGGCCAGCAACTACAACCACGTGACCCGCCCGCCGGTCGTCGCCGTGCGCGACGGCGAGGCGCGCGTCATCGTCCGCCGCGAGACGGAGGAGGACCTCCTGCGCCTCGACGTCGGGTGACGTCGGTGCGTCGGTGCATCGGTGCATCGGCACAGCGGTGACATCGCTGACATCGGTGAGATCGGTGACATCCGACGACCGACCACCTGGGCCGCGGGACCCCCGGGGCGCCGCGAGGCGTCGGACGTCGGACGTCGCCTGACCGGCTCACCCCCACAAGCGGAAGATCTCCTTCTTCCGCCCCCCGAAAAATGAAATAAACGTCTCACGATCCGGACGAGGGGCCAGAAACTCTCGTCCGGTGAGTGAGACTGGTCCCACCGTCGACGGTAAGAGGAAACGAGGTCGGATGATGCGTACGCGTCCGCTGAAGGTGGCGCTGCTGGGCTGTGGAGTGGTCGGCTCAGAGGTGGCGCGCATCATGACGACGCACGCCGACGACCTCGCCGCCCGCATCGGCGCCCCGGTGGAGCTCGCGGGCGTCGCGGTCCGCCGGCCGGACAAGGTGCGCGAGGGCATCGACCCGGCCCTCGTCACCACCGACGCCACCGCCCTCGTCAAACGGGGCGACATCGACGTCGTCGTCGAGGTCATCGGCGGTATCGAGCCCGCCCGTACCCTCATCACCACCGCGTTCGCGCACGGCGCCTCCGTCGTCTCCGCGAACAAGGCCCTCCTCGCCCAGGACGGCGCCGCCCTGCACGCGGTCGCCGAGGAGCACGGCAAGGACCTCTATTACGAGGCCGCCGTCGCCGGTGCCATCCCGCTGATCCGCCCGCTGCGCGAGTCCCTCGCCGGCGACAAGGTCAACCGTGTGCTCGGGATCGTCAACGGCACCACCAACTTCATCCTCGACGCCATGGACTCGACCGGCGCCGGCTACCAGGAGGCCCTCGACGAGGCCACCGCCCTGGGGTACGCCGAGGCCGACCCCACCGCCGACGTCGAGGGCTTCGACGCCGCCGCCAAGGCCGCGATCCTCGCCGGCATCGCCTTCCACACGCGGGTGCGCCTCGACGACGTCTACCGCGAGGGCATGACCGAGGTGACGGCCGCGGACTTCGCCTCCGCCAAGGAGATGGGCTGCACCATCAAGCTGCTCGCCATCTGCGAGCGGGCCGCGGACGGCGGTTCCGTCACCGCGCGCGTGCACCCGGCGATGATCCCGCTGACCCATCCGCTGGCCTCCGTGCGCGGCGCGTACAACGCCGTCTTCGTGGAGTCCGACGCCGCCGGACAGCTGATGTTCTACGGCCCCGGTGCCGGTGGCTCCCCGACCGCCTCCGCCGTCCTCGGCGATCTTGTCGCCGTCTGCCGCAACCGGCTCAGCAACGCGACCGGCCCCGGCGAGTCCGCGTACGCCGCGCTGCCCGTCTCGTCGATGGGCGAGGTCGTCACGCGCTACCACATCAGCCTCGACGTCGCCGACAAACCGGGTGTTCTCGCCCAGGTCGCCACCGTGTTCGCGGAGCACGGGGTGTCCATCGATACGGTTCGGCAGCAGGGGAAGGACGGCGAGGCCTCCCTCGTCGTCGTCACGCACCGCGCCCTCGACGCCGCCCTCACCGGGACGGTCGAGGCGCTGCGCAAGCTCGACACCGTGCGGGGTGTCGCCAGCATCATGCGGGTTGAAGGAGAGTAACGAGCAATGACCCACCAGTGGCGCGGAATCATCGAGGAGTACCGGGACCGGCTGCCCGTCTCCGACACCACTCCGGTCGTGACGCTCCGCGAGGGCGGCACGCCGCTCGTGCCGGCGCAGGTGCTCTCCGAGCGCACGGGCTGCGAGGTCCACCTCAAGGTGGAGGGCGCGAACCCGACCGGTTCCTTCAAGGACCGCGGCATGACCATGGCCATCTCCAAGGCCAAGGAGGAGGGCGCCAAGGCGGTCATCTGCGCCTCCACGGGCAACACGTCCGCCTCCGCCGCCGCGTACGGCGTGCGCGCCGGGATGGTCTCCGCCGTCCTCGTGCCGCAGGGCAAGATCGCGCTCGGCAAGATGGGCCAGGCCCTGGTGCACGGCGCCAAGATCCTCCAGGTCGACGGCAACTTCGACGACTGCCTCACGCTCGCCCGCGCGCTCAGCGACAACTACCCCGTCGCGCTGGTGAATTCGGTCAACCCGGTACGTATCGAGGGCCAGAAGACCGCCGCCTTCGAGATCGTCGACATGCTCGGCGACGCCCCCGACATCCACGTCCTGCCGGTGGGCAACGCGGGCAACATCACCGCGTACTGGAAGGGGTACAAGGAGTACGCCGCCGACGGCGTCGCCGCCCGGACGCCCCGGATGTGGGGTTTCCAGGCTTCCGGCTCCGCGCCGATCGTGCGCGGCGAGGTGGTCAAGGACCCCTCGACGATCGCCACCGCGATCCGGATCGGCAACCCTGCCTCCTGGCAGCACGCGCTCGACGCGCGGGACGCCTCGGGCGGCCTCATCGATGAGGTGACGGACCGTGAAATCCTGCGCGCCTACCGCCTGTTGGCGGCGCAGGAGGGCGTCTTCGTGGAGCCCGCCTCGGCCGCGTCGGTGGCCGGTCTGCTGAAGGCCGCCGAGCTCGGCAAGGTCGACCCGGGCCAGCGCATCGTGTGCACGGTCACGGGCAACGGCCTCAAGGACCCCGACTGGGCCGTGGCCGGCGCACCGCAGCCGGTCACCGTGCCGGTGGACGCGGCGACCGCCGCCGAGCGCCTCGGACTGGTCTGACGCACCGCTTGACCCGGGGTATCCCCTGACAGGGGTGCACAGGGGGCTTACGACACGCATCGTGCGCCTCCTGTGCGCCCTATGTCGCCACAGAACCTTCCTTCGATAGGCTGTACTGAACCCGCCCCCCGCATATGCCTCGCATAGGCAGGGCGCCGCGCCGTCGTCGTGATCCCCGGAGCGACCGGAGGGATCCGGCAGCGGCCCGAAGGGTCCGTCGTACGTCTTCGAATGTCTTCGGCAATCACGCATCACCCCACGCAACACCTCACGCTCCACCGTCAGTCACGCAGCTCAAGGAGAGTCATCGAGCGATGGCCGGTCCAGCCTTCCGCGCCGCCGCCGTACGGGTGCGCGTCCCCGCCACCAGCGCCAACCTCGGCCCGGGCTTCGACGCCCTCGGCCTCGCGCTGGGGCTCTACGACGACGTCGTCGTCCGGGTGGCAGACTCCGGGCTGCACATCGACATCGCCGGCGAGGGCAGCGGGACGCTGCCACGTGACGAAAGCCACCTTCTCGTACGCGCTCTCCGCACCGCCTTCGATTCCCTGGGCGGTCAGCCCCGCGGCCTGGAAATCGTCTGCGCGAACCGCATTCCGCACGGCCGTGGCCTGGGATCCTCCTCGGCCGCCATCTGCGCCGGGATCGTCGCGGCGCGCGCCGTGACCATAGGCGGCGAGGCCAGGCTGGACGACCGGGGTCTGCTGGAGCTGGCCACCGAGATCGAGGGCCACCCGGACAACGTCGCGGCCTGTCTGCTCGGCGGATTCACGCTCTCCTGGATGGAGGCCGGCGCGGCACGGGCGATCAGGATGGACCCCGCCGATTCCATCGTTCCGGTGGTTTTCGTGCCTGGGAAGCCGGTTCTGACGGAGACCGCGCGCGGTCTGCTGCCGCGCACCGTGCCGCACGTCGACGCCGCCACCAACGCGGGCCGTGCCGCGCTGCTCGTCGAGGCCCTGACCAGGCGCCCCGAGCTGCTGCTGCCCGCCACCGAGGACCGGCTGCACCAGGAGTACCGCGCCCCCGCGATGCCGGAGAGCGCGGCGCTGGTGGAGCGGCTGCGCGCGGACGGCATCGCCGCGGTGATCTCCGGCGCGGGACCCACCGTGCTGGCGCTCGCCGACGAGGGCACGGCCGACAAGGTGGAACAACTGGCGGGCCCGGGCTGGGCGGCGAACCGGCTGGCCCTGGACGTGCCGGGGGCGAGCGTACTGCCGCTCGCGACCGGCGGCACCGACGTGGCGAGCGTCGATTAAAAGCACGCGATTGCCGGATTTCGAGAGGGGGAATGTTTGTTGGATCCGGTAGTGTTAACCTCAAGTCTGCACCCGACCCCACCATGGCGAGGTGCCTCGTGTCCCAGTTCGGGACAGACATTCTTCCGGGAGCTCCCCAAGCCGCACCGTGTCTCGTACCTCGTACGCGGGCAGTACGTCGTACGTCGACACTGAGCGGTCCGACGGGCACGCTCCGGAACCGGTGCGACCACGCCACGTGACACTGGGTGCCACGGCTCAAGGAAGCGCCATCACCAGATATTTCCTCCGCCGCTATGGCGGACCACCGCCCCGGCACGGTTCGGTCAGCAAGAACCGAAGCCGGACAGCACAACCGGTCGCCGAGCCAGACAGGCCGACGTCCGCTCCAGGGAAGGACCCTTCGTGAGCGACACCACCGATCTGATGGGCGCACGTGTCGAGGAGACCGCTGCCGCGCCCGCCACGGACGCCTCCGCGCCTGCCAGCGGTGCCGGCTCCCGGCGGCGCCGCGGTACCGGCCTCGAGGGCATGGTGCTGGCCGAGCTGCAGCAGGTCGCATCCGGCCTCGGCATCAGGGGCACCGCGCGCATGCGCAAGAGCCAGCTGATCGAGGTCATCAAGGAGGCGCAGGCGGGAGGGGGAGCCCCGGCGAAGAACGCCGAGGGCGCCACCGAGACCAAGCCGAAGCGCCGCGCCACGTCCAAGGCGCGCACCGGTGACGAAGCAGCTGCCGAGAAGGCCGCCCCGTCGGCCGAGGCGCCCGCCGACAAGGCCGTGGCCCAGCAGCAGATCGAGATTCCCGGCCAGCCCGGTGGCGCGGCCCGCGCGAGCGAGGCCGAGCGTGGGGGCGACGACGTCCCCGAGCGCCGGCGTCGGCGGGCCACCGCCGAGGCGGGCAGCCCCGAGACCGTCGCGGCCGAGGCGAAGAGCGAGCCGAAGGCCGAGTCGCCCGCGCAGCAGCCGCAGGGCGACGGCGACGGCGGCGAGGGCCGACGTCGCGACCGCCGCGAGCGTGGCCGCGACCGTGAGCGGGGCGACCGGGACAACCGGGACCGCGACCGCCGCGGCAAGGGCGACGACCAGCAGCAGAGCCAGGGCCAGGGTCAGCAGCGCCAGCAGCAGGGCGGCGGCGGACAGGGCCAGAACGACGACGACTTCGACGGTGGCCGCCGTGGTCGTCGCGGCCGCTACCGCGACCGCCGGGGTCGCCGGGGCCGTGACGAGATGGGCGGCAGCAGCAGCGAGCCGCAGATCACCGAGGACGACGTCCTGATCCCGGTCGCGGGCATCCTCGACATCCTCGACAACTACGCGTTCATCCGGACCTCCGGCTACCTGCCCGGCCCGAACGACGTGTACGTCTCCCTCGCCCAGGTCCGCAAGAACGGCCTGCGCAAGGGCGACCACATCACCGGCGCGGTCCGTCAGCCCAAGGAAGGCGAGCGGCGCGAGAAGTTCAACGCGCTCGTGCGCCTCGACTCCGTCAACGGCATGGCGCCCGAACACGGCCGTGGCCGCCCGGAGTTCAACAAGCTCACCCCGCTCTACCCGCAGGACCGCCTCCGTCTGGAGACGGACCCCGGCGTCCTCACCACCCGCATCATCGACCTGGTCTCGCCGATCGGTAAGGGCCAGCGCGGTCTGATCGTGGCCCCGCCGAAGACCGGCAAGACCATGATCATGCAGGCGATCGCCAACGCGATCACGCACAACAACCCCGAGTGCCACCTGATGGTCGTCCTCGTCGACGAGCGTCCGGAAGAGGTCACCGACATGCAGCGGTCGGTCAAGGGCGAGGTCATCTCCTCGACCTTCGACCGCCCGGCCGAGGACCACACCACGGTCGCCGAGCTCGCCATCGAGCGTGCCAAGCGCCTGGTGGAGCTGGGCCACGACGTCGTCGTACTGCTCGACTCGATCACGCGTCTGGGCCGTGCGTACAACCTCGCCGCCCCGGCCTCCGGCCGCATCCTGTCCGGTGGTGTCGACTCGACCGCCCTGTACCCGCCGAAGCGCTTCTTCGGTGCGGCCCGCAACATCGAGGACGGCGGCTCGCTGACCATCCTCGCCACCGCCCTGGTGGACACCGGGTCCCGCATGGACGAGGTGATCTTCGAGGAGTTCAAGGGCACCGGCAACATGGAGCTCAAGCTCGACCGGAAGCTCGCCGACAAGCGCATCTTCCCCGCGGTGGACGTGGACGCGTCCGGTACGCGTAAGGAGGAGATCCTGCTCGGCGCCGAGGAGCTGGGCGTCGTCTGGAAGCTGCGCCGGGTGCTGCACGCGCTCGACCAGCAGCAGGCGATCGAGCTGCTCCTCGACAAGATGAAGCAGACCAAGTCGAACGTCGAGTTCCTGATGCAGATCCAGAAGACGACGCCGACCCCCGGCAACGGCGACTGACGTCGGCACGCTGAACGGGTCCGCTGAGACGGCCCGCTGAGATCGGCCTGTGAAGGGCCGCATCCGTCACATCGACGGATGCGGCCCTTCACAGTTTTCTGTGCGACCCTGCGCCGGGTTTCCCCGTCCGACCGGGCAGGGCGACGATGGACCGGTGCATGCCCGTTCCTGATCGCATTCCTGACCGCAGGGGGTACCCGACATCCGACGAGAGCTGAGGAGCACATGCCTGCCGACAGCACGCCGGAGCCCGGTATACCGGGTGAGTCCGGCACACACGGTCCGCACCGACGGGCCAAGGGAAGCCGCCGCAAGCCGCGGGCCAGGAGCCGCAGAGGGCTGCTGATCGCCGCCTGGACCGCGGCGGGCGTCGTCGTCCTCGGCGGCACCGGCGTCGGCTACGTGTACTTCAAGCTCAACGGCAATCTCCGCAGTGTCGACATCGACCAGGCGCTGGGCGCCGACCGGCCCGGCAAGGCCGACGACGGCTCCGAGAACATCCTGGTCCTCGGCTCGGACACCCGCGCGGGCGGCAACGAGAAGCTGGGCGGCGGCACCGACGACGGCAGTGCCCGCTCGGACACGGCGATGATCGTGCACGTCCACGAGGGCCGGAAGAAGGCCAGCGTCGTCTCCGTCCCCCGCGACACCCTGATCGACCGTCCCGCGTGCACGGACGCCGACGGCGGCCGGCACGACGCCGCCTCCGGCGTGATGTTCAACTCGGCCTACAGCACCGGCGGCGCCGCCTGCGCCGTCAAGACCGTCGAGTCCCTCACCGGCATCCGCATGGACCACTACCTGGAGGTCGACTTCGCCGGCTTCCAGAAGCTCGTCGACGAGCTGGGCGGCGTCGAGGTGACCACGACGAAGGACATCGCGGACCCGGAGAGCCACCTCGACCTCGCGGCGGGCACGCACCGGCTCACCGGTGAGCAGGCCCTCGGCCTCGTCCGCACCCGGCACGGCGTGGGCGACGGCTCGGACCTCGGCCGTATCCAGCTCCAGCAGGCCTTCGTGAAGGCGCTGGTCGAGCAGGTCAAGGAGATCGGCCTGTTCACCAGCCCCAAGAAGCTGTACGACCTCGCCGACACCGCCACCGACACGGTCACGACCGACTCCTCGCTCGGCTCGGTCGACGCCCTGACGTCCTTCGCGAGCGGCCTCAAGGGCATCAGCGCCTCGAAGATGAACATGGTGACGATGCCGGTGCGCTACGACCCCGCCGACCCCAACCGCGTGCTCCTGGACGAGGCGAAGGCGGATCGGGTGTGGGACGCCCTGAAGAACGACGAGCCCATCCCGAGATCGGCCACCGACGGCTCGGCGACGGGCGAGGCCAAGGGCGTGGTCACGTCGTAAGGGGCACGCCACCGCCCGCACGGAATAGATCGGAGCGGCCCCCGGTTTTGGGGGATGGCCCCAGTCCTGGCAGACTGGTACGTCGGCCCCGGTTCACGCTCCCGCATCCCGCGGCGGCGACCCGGCGCCCTCCCGAACCATAGGAGACACCTTGAAGCGCGAGATCCACCCCGAGTACGTCGAGACGCAGGTCAGCTGCACCTGTGGCGCCTCGTTCACCACCCGTAGCACGATCCAGTCCGGCACCGTCCGGGCCGAGGTCTGCTCCGAGTGCCACCCGTTCTACACGGGCAAGCAGAAGATCCTCGACACCGGTGGCCGTGTGGCCCGCTTCGAGGCCCGCTTCGGCAAGGCCGCCGGCTCCAAGAAGTAGCGAGCCCCATTTCGCCGGTCCACGGCCGCGCCCCTCGCTGGCGCGCCGGGACCGGCGTTTTTGGTCGCCCGCCCACTTCACCCCGTACCCTTCCCCACGCTCTCACCCACGTCCGAGCAGGGGATGCCCCCATCAGGAGCCAGAGATGTTCGAGGCCGTCGAGGAGCTTGTCGCCGAGCACGCCGACCTGGAGAAGCAGCTCGCCGATCCGTCGGTCCACGCCGATCAGGCCAACGCGCGCAAGCTGAACAAGCGCTACGCCGAACTCACCCCGATCGTCGCCACGTACCGCTCCTGGAAGCAGTCCGGGGACGACATCGAGACGGCCCGTGAACTGGGCGCCGACGACCCCGAGTTCGCCGCCGAGGTCAAGGAGCTGGAGCGGGGGCGCGAGGAGCTCACCGAGAAGCTGCGCCTGCTGCTGGTCCCGCGCGACCCCAGCGACGACAAGGACGTCATCCTGGAGATCAAGGCGGGCGCCGGCGGTGACGAGTCCGCGCTGTTCGCCGGCGACCTGCTGCGCATGTACCTCCGCTACGCCGAGCGCGTCGGCTGGAAGACCGAGATCATCGACGCCACCGAGTCCGAGCTGGGCGGCTACAAGGACGTCCAGGTCGCCGTGAAGACCAAGGGCGGCCAGGGTGCCACCGAACCCGGGCAGGGCGTGTGGGCGCGGCTGAAGTACGAGGGCGGTGTGCACCGCGTGCAGCGCGTGCCCGCCACGGAGTCCCAGGGGCGCATCCACACCTCCGCCGCCGGCGTGCTCGTCACCCCGGAGGCGGAGGAGATCGACGTCGAGATCAACCCCAACGACCTGCGCATCGACGTCTACCGGTCCTCCGGTCCCGGCGGCCAGTCCGTCAACACCACCGACTCCGCCGTGCGCATCACGCATATCCCGACCGGGGTCGTGGCCTCCTGCCAGAACGAGAAGAGCCAGCTGCAGAACAAGGAGCAGGCACTGCGTATCCTGCGCTCCAGGCTGCTCGCAGCGGCGCAGGAGGAGGCGGAGAAGGAGGCCGCCGACGCCCGCCGCAGCCAGGTCCGCACCGTCGACCGCTCCGAGAAGATCCGCACGTACAACTTCCCGGAGAACCGCATCTCGGACCACCGCGTCGGCTTCAAGGCCTACAACCTGGACCAGGTTCTCGACGGCGAGCTCGACGCGGTGATCCAGGCCTGCGTCGACGCGGATTCGGCCGCCAAGCTCGCAGCCGCGTAAGGCACTTACGAGTACGACGGAGGACGAGCGTGCAGCCATCCATTGGGGGGCGACCCCCAGGCCCCCGCAGTCTGCTGCTCGCGGAGGTGGCCCAGGCCACCCAGCGGCTGGCCGACGCCGGCGTGCCCTCGCCGCGCACCGACGCGGAGGAACTCGCCGCGTTCGTGCACGGCGTGAAGCGGGGCGAGTTGCACTCCGTGAAGGACTCCGACTTCGACGCCCGCTACTGGGAGGTCATCGCCCGCCGTGAGCAGCGCGAGCCGCTCCAGCACATCACCGGGCGCGCCTTCTTCCGGTACCTGGAACTCCAGGTCGGGCCGGGCGTGTTCGTGCCGCGCCCGGAGACGGAGTCCGTGGTCGGCTGGGCCATAGACGCGGTGCGCGCCATGGACGTGGTCGAGCCGCTGATCGTCGACCTGTGCACCGGCTCCGGCGCCATCGCGCTGGCGCTCGCCCAGGAGGTGCCGCGCTCCCGGGTGCACGCCGTGGAGCTGTCCGAGGACGCGCTGCGCTGGACCCGCAAGAACGTCGAGGGGTCGCGGGTGGACCTGCGGCAGGGCAACGCGCTGACCGCCTTCCCCGACCTCGACGGCCAGGTCGACCTGGTCATCTCGAACCCGCCGTACATCCCGCTCACCGAATGGGAGTACGTCGCTCCCGAGGCGCGGGACTACGACCCCGAGCTGGCGCTGTTCTCCGGCGAGGACGGCCTCGACCTGATCCGTGGCATCGAACGCACCGCGCACCGGCTGCTGCGCCCCGGCGGCGTCGTCGTCATCGAGCACGCCGACACCCAGGGCGGCCAGGTGCCGTGGATCTTCACCGAGGAGCGGGGCTGGGCCGACGCGGCCGACCATCCCGACCTCAACAACCGCCCACGCTTCGCCACCGCCCGTAAGGCGCTGCCGTGAGCACCCACCAGACTTCACCCCGGCAGTACGGGTACGAGGAGGACCGCTGAAATGGCACGGCGATACGACACCAATGACGCCACCGACCGCGTGACCGGTCTGCGTGAGGCCGCGTCCGCCGTCCGCCGTGGCGAGCTGGTGGTCCTCCCGACCGACACCGTGTACGGCATCGGCGCCGACGCGTTCTCCTCCGAGGCGGTCGCCGACCTGCTGGAGGCCAAGGGCCGCGGCCGCAACATGCCCACGCCCGTCCTCATCGGTTCCCCGAACACCCTGCACGGCCTGGTCACGGACTTCTCCGAGCTGGCCTGGGAGCTGGTCGACGCCTTCTGGCCGGGCGCGCTGACGCTGGTCGCCCGGCACCAGCCGTCGCTCCAGTGGGACCTGGGCGACACCCGGGGCACGGTCGCCGTACGCATGCCGCTGCACCCGGTCGCGATCGAGCTGCTCACCGAGGTCGGCCCGATGGCCGTGTCGTCGGCGAACCTGACCGGGCACCCGGCGCCGGAGGACTGCGACGCGGCCCAGCAGATGCTCGGCGACTCCGTCTCCGTCTACCTCGACGGCGGCCCGACCCCCGGCAACGTGCCGTCCTCCATCGTCGACGTCACCGGCCCGGTGCCCGTCCTGCTGCGCGAGGGCGCCCTCTCGCCGGACGAGCTGCGCAAGGTCGTACCCGACCTTGAGGTGGCCAATTGACAGCCCCTGACTCGCCCGAGCTCCCGGCTCCGCTCGCGCAGGGGGCACCCCCATGCGTGGCATAGGCAACCGGGAAAGCGCGGCGGAGATCACGACGACGTTCGTGGGGCTTCCGCGTGACAGCTTCCGCATCCTCCACGTCAGCACCGGAAACGTGTGCCGCTCACCCATCACCGAGCGGCTGACCCGGCATTTCGTGTCGGAGCGGCTCGGTGTCCTCGGCGGCGGGCTGATCGTGGAGAGCGCCGGCACCTGGGGCCACGAGGGCGCTCCCATGGAGGCCAACGCCGAGACGGTGCTGGCCGACTTCGGCGCGGACGCGTCCGGCTTCGTGGGCCGGGAGCTGCTGGACGAGCACGTGATCCGTGCCGACCTGGTGCTCACCGCCACCCGTGACCACCGTGCCCAGGTGATCTCGATGGGGCACTCGGCGGGGCTGCGCACCTTCACGCTGAAGGAGTTCACCCGGCTGGTGAAGGCCATCGACCCGGCGACCCTGCCGCCGCTGGAGGACGGGGTGGTGGCCCGGGCCCGCGCGCTGGTGCGGGCCGGTGCCGCACTGCGCGGCTGGCTGCTGGCGCCCACCGCCGAGGCGGACGAGGTCTACGACCCGTACGGGGCGCCGCTGACGTTCTTCCGCTCGGTCGGCGACGAGATACACCAGGCACTGGACCCCGTGGTGACGGCCCTGACGGGAGTGGCGGCCCGGACCTGAGTCCCGGCCGCCCCCGGGGCCGTGCGACAGCGGGCGCCCCCGACCGCCCCGGCCTACATTGGACCTACGTCATCGTCGACGGCCGGAGTCCACCATGTCGGTCACCCATGCCCCCGAGGCCGATCTGCTGCGCCGGCAGGATCCCGCGCTCGCCGAGATCCTGCTCGGGGAGCTGGACCGGCAGTCGACCACGCTCCAGCTGAACGCCGCCGAGAACTTCGCGTCGCGGGCCGTGCTGGCCGCCCTCGGCTCACCGCTGGCCAACAAGTACGCGGAGGGCTATCCGGGCTCCCGCTACCACGGCGGCTGCGAGATCGTCGATGTCGCCGAGGGGCTCGCCGTCCGCCGGGCCCAGGCGCTCTTCGGTGCCGAGCACGCCAACGTCCAGTGCCACTCGGGCAGTTCGGCCGTCCTGGCCGCGTACGCCGCCCTGCTGCGCCCCGGCGACACGGTCCTCGCCCTCGGCCTGCGCCACGGCGGCCACCTCACGCACGGCTCGCCCGCCAACTTCTCCGGCCGCTGGTTCGACTTCGTCGGCTACGGCGTCGACGAGGAGACCGGTCTGATGGCCTACGACCAGGTGCGCACCCTGGCCCGCGCGCACCGCCCCAAGGCGATCGTGTGCGGCTCGATCGCCTACCCGCGCCACCTCGACTACGCCTACTTCCGTGAGGTCGCCGACGAGGTCGGCGCCTACCTCATCGCGGACGCCGCGCACCCCATCGGGCTCGTCGCCGGGGGAGCGGCGCCCAGTCCGGTGCCGTACGCCGATGTGGTGTGCGCCACCACGCACAAGGTGCTGCGCGGGCCGCGCGGCGGCATGATCCTGTGCGGAGCGGAGCTCGCCGAACGCGTCGACCGGGCCGTCTTCCCCTTCACCCAGGGCGGCGCCCAGATGCACAGCATCGCCGCCAAGGCGGTCGCCTTCGGCGAGGCGGCGACACCGGCCTTCCAGGCGTACGCCCATCAGGTGGTCGCCAACGCCCGGTACCTGGCCGCCGCGCTCGCCGCGGAGGGGCTCGTCGTCACCACCGGCGGCACGGACACCCACCTCATCACCGCGGACCCGGCCCCGCTCGGCGTGGACGGCCGCGGTGCCCGTGGCCGGCTCGCGGCCGCCGGGATGATCGTCGACTGCTGCGCGCTGCCGCACGACGCCCGCGGTCTGCGGCTGGGCACCGCCGCCGTCACCACGCAGGGGATGAGCGAGGGTGAGATGGCTCGCATCGCCAAGCTGCTCGCCGAGGTGCTGCGGGACCAGGCCGACAGCAGGACGGTACGGGAGGAAGTGCGGGATCTCGCCGGGGGATTTCCGCCGTATCCGCGCTGAGGCGGGGTAGCCGGAAGTCCGGTGCACAGCCACACGTGCAACCATCGTCGCTACCCGGAAGTCCCCAACCATATGCGTCCCTCGCTAGGGTGTGGGGCTGAGATGGCCAGCGAGATCTGTGGGGAAGCCCGTGCGTGAATACCTGCTGACGCTCTGCATCACGGCCGCGGTGACGTACCTGCTGACCGGGCCGGTGCGGAAGTTCGCGATCGTGGCCGGAGCGATGCCGGAGATCCGGGCACGTGACGTGCACCGGGAGCCCACTCCGCGGCTCGGCGGGATCGCGATGTTCTTCGGCCTGTGCGCGGGTCTGCTGGTCGCGGACCATCTCACCAACCTCAGCGACGTCTTCGAGAAGTCCAACGAGCCACGTGCCCTGCTCTCCGGGGCGGCGCTGATCTGGCTGATCGGTGTGCTGGACGACAAGTTCGAGATCGACGCCCTGATCAAGCTGGGCGGCCAGATGATCGCCGCCGGCGTCATGGTGATGCAGGGCCTGACGATCCTGTGGCTGCCGGTCCCGGGTGTCGGCACGGTCGCGCTGACCCAGTGGCAGGGCACCCTGCTGACGGTGGCGCTGGTCGTCATCACCATCAACGCGGTCAACTTCGTCGACGGGCTGGACGGACTGGCGGCGGGCATGGTGTGCATCGCCTCGGCCGCGTTCTTCATGTACGCCTACCGGATCTGGTACTCGTACGGCATCGAGGCCGCCGCTCCGGCGACCCTGTTCGCCTCGGTGCTGATGGGCATGTGCCTGGGCTTCCTGCCGCACAACATGCACCCGGCCCGCATCTTCATGGGCGACTCGGGCTCGATGCTCATCGGCCTGGTGCTGGCGGCGGGCGCGATCTCGGTGACCGGGCAGGTCGACCCGGACGTGATGAAGCTGTTCTCCGGCTCCGAGCGCAACGCGGTGCACCAGATGGTGCCCGTCTACATCCCGCTGCTGATGCCGCTCACCATCATCGCGATCCCGGCCGCGGACCTGATCCTCGCGATCGTGCGCCGCACCTGGCGCGGGCAGTCGCCGTTCGCCGCGGACCGGGGGCACCTGCACCACCGGCTGCTGGAGATCGGCCACTCGCACAGCCGGGCCGTGCTGATCATGTACTTCTGGTCGGCGCTGATCGCCTTCGGTGCCCTCGGCTACTCGGTGAACTCCGCGTCCATGTGGATCGTGCTGGGCGTCGTGCTGCTCAGTGCGCTCGGTTTGATCCTGCTGCTGCTGCCCCGCTTCACCCCACGGGCGCCGCTGTGGGCCGAGCACTTCGTACCGCCGCGCTACCGCCGCCGGGCCGTGCTGCCGCCCGCTTCGGAGGTCCCGGTCGAGGCCCCGGCCGAGGAGCGCAACGAGGACGAGGGCGAGCGCACGCCGGTCGCCGTGGGGGTCTCCGGTGCCAACGGAGCGACCGCCGTCGGTCCCCGCTCACGCTTCACAAGGTAAGAATCTGACTAAGGCATTGCCTGGCCGTGGGGGAACGAACACCCCATTACCAGACATGTCGGCTCGGATTCTGCACAGACGCGCACCATCACCCTCATGTGTGACAGTGCGCACACCCCCAGGTAAAGACCTCATCAAATAGTTTGTGATACGGTTCACGAGAACCCCCCGGACAGAGCCGCCGGACCGTGGTGCGACGGTCCACCGGCATGAGGTTCTCTCTCAGCCCGGGACTACGCTCGTCCATGACGACACCCTGCCCCCCTGTGAAAGCGGAGTTGCCGCCATGCCGTCCAATGACGCCCGGAACCTTCTGCAGACAGCTGTGCCTTCGGCCGCTGTCGGTGCGGTCACGGTGGCGGTCAGCGGTGTGGTCGCCGGCGGCAAGGGGGCGCTCGGTGCCGGCGTCGGCGCTCTGCTCGCCATCCTCTTCATGGGGATCGGCCTGTTCGTCCTGCAGTGGACGGCGAAGACGCTCCCCCAGCTGTTCCAGGCCATGGGGATGATGCTCTACGTCGCCCAGCTCCTGCTGCTCCTGATCTTCGTCGCCCTCTTCAAGGACACCTCTCTCTTCAATCCGAAGACGTTCGCCCTCGGTCTCGTCATCGCGACCGTGGTGTGGATGGCCGCGCAGGCCCGTGCGCACATGAAGGCCAAGATCTTCTACGTCGATCCGGATGCCGTGAAGAGCGAGAAGCCCGAGAAGACAGGGCCGTCGTCGTGAGGGGTAGGGGCGGGATAAGGGCCAGTGAGATCTCCTGCTATCGTCCGGTGCCAACTGCGGCATCGCGGGCGCGGGCATCCGAGCTGACGCCTGCTCGATCGCGAGTCTTGATGTCCCCCAGCCGCCCCCACATCCGTAACACCTGTCCGGTGCCGACCCGCGGCCCTGCGCCGCGCCGACACAACGAGGTTGCCGTACCCATGCGTCACGCCGAAGGAGCCCGTGGTGAGTGCTGACCAGACCCAGCTCGCCTTTGACTGGAGTTGTCGGATCATGTCCGACAACGGGTGTGGCTTTCCGGCTCCGGGCCTGCACTCGTTTCTCTTCCAGCCGATCACCACGGTGGGAGGGTTCGAGTTCAACAAGGTGATGCTGCTCGCGCTCATCACCACCGTGCTCGTGATCGGCTTCTTCTGGGCGGCCTTCGGCAAGGCGAAGGTGGTGCCGGGCAAGCTCCAGATGATCGGCGAGGCCGGCTACGACTTCGTACGCCGCGGCATCGTCTACGAGACCCTTGGCAAGCGTGAGGGCGAGAAGTGGGTCCCGCTCATGGTCTCGCTCTTCTTCTTCATCTGGATCATGAACATCTGGTCCGTGATCCCGCTGGCCCAGTTCCCGGTGTCGTCGATCATCGCGTACCCGATGGTGCTGGCCGCGATCGTCTACCTCACCTGGGTCGGACTGACCTTCAAGCGCCACGGGTTCGTCGGCTTCTTCAAGAACGTGACCGGCTACGACAAGTCGCTCGGTCCGGTGCTGCCGCTCGTCATGATCATCGAGTTCTTCTCGAACCTGCTGGTCCGCCCGTTCACGCACGCCGTGCGACTGTTCGCCAACATGTTCGCCGGTCACCTGATGCTGGTCATGTTCACCGTGGCCTCCTGGTACCTGCTGAACAGCTGGCTGATCCCGGCGGCGGGCGTCTCGTTCATCATGACGATGGCCATGATCCTCTTCGAGCTTTTCGTGCAGGCCGTCCAGGCGTACGTCTTCGTACTGCTGGCCTGCTCGTACATCCAGGGCGCTCTCGCCGAGCACCACTGAGCCCCTAAGCCCGCAAGCCCCCCAGAACGTCCGGTGGCCAACCCCCGCCGGTCCATGAAAGAGAAGGAAGATTCAGCATGGCTGCCACTGAGACCCTCGCCGCTGTCTCCGGTTCGCTCGGCTCCATCGGCTACGGCCTCGCCGCCATCGGCCCCGGCATCGGCGTCGGCATCATCTTCGGCAACGGCACCCAGGCCCTGGCCCGCCAGCCCGAGGCCGCCGGCCTGATCCGTGCCAACCAGATCCTGGGCTTCGCCTTCTGTGAGGCGCTCGCCCTCATCGGCATCGTTATGCCGTTCGTGTTCGGTGTGTAAGTAGCCCACGCTTACCGACACGATTCGACGAAAGGCACTGATGTGATCGCCAACCTGGTGCAGCTGGCGGCCGAGGAGGAGCAGAACCCGCTCGTCCCGCCGGGTCCCGAGCTGCTCGTCGGCACCATCGCCTTCGCCATCGTCTTCTTCATCTTCTGGAAGAAGCTGCTTCCGAACATCAACAAGGTTCTGGAGGAGCGCCGCGCGGCGATCGAAGGCGGTATTGAAGAGGCCGAGACCATGAAGGTCGAGGCCCAGAGCGTCCTTGAGCAGTACAAGGCCCAGCTCGCCGAGGCCCGGCACGAGGCCGCGCGACTGCGCCAGGAGGCTCAGGAGCAGGGTGCCGCGCTCATCGCCGAGATGCGCGCGGAAGGCCAGCGGCAGCGCGAGGAGATCGTCACCGCCGGCCACTCCCAGATCGAGGCCGACCGCAAGGCCGCCTCGTCCGCGCTCCGTCAGGACGTCGGCAAGCTGGCCACCGAGCTGGCCGGCAAGCTGGTCGGTGAGTCCCTGGAGGACCACGCCCGGCAGAGCCGCGTGATCGACCGCTTCCTCGACGAGCTCGAGGAGAAGGCCGAGGCGTCTCGATGAACGGAGCGAGCCGCGAGGCCCTGGCTGCCGCACGTGAGCGTCTCGACGCGCTGACGGACGCCACGTCCGTGGACGCGGCGCGGCTCGCCGACGAGCTGGCCGCGGTGACCGCGCTGCTCGACCGCGAGGTCAGCTTGCGTCGGGTCCTCACCGACCCGGCGCAGGCCGGTGAGAGCAAGGCCGAGCTGGTCCAGCGCCTGCTCGGCACCCAGGTCGGCGGCGAGACCGCGGACTTGGTGTCCGGCATGGTGCGCTCCCGCTGGTCGCAGTCGCGCGACCTGGTGGACGCGCTGGAGGAGCTGGCGAGCACCGCGGACCTCACCGCGGCCCAGCAGGGCGGCACGCTCGACAGCGTCGAGGACGAGCTGTTCCGGTTCGGCCGGATCGTCGCCTCCAGCACCGAGCTGCGCGCCGCGCTGACCGACCGCAAGGCCACCACCGCTGCCAAGAGCGAGCTGCTGCGCAGCCTGCTCGGCGGGCGGGCGGCCCCGGCCACCGAGCGTCTGGTGACGCGCCTCGTGACCGCGCCGCGGGGACGTAGCCTGGAAGCGGGACTCGAGTCCCTGTCCAAGCTCGCCGCCGAGCGGCGTGACCGCATGGTGGCCGTCGTCACCTCGGCGGTGCCGCTGAGCGACGGGCAGAAGCAGCGCCTCGGCGCCGCTCTCGCCAAGCTCTACGGCCGCCGGATGCACCTCAACCTCGACCTGGACCCCGAGGTCCTCGGCGGGATCCGGGTGCAGGTCGGTGACGAGATCATCAACGGCTCCCTGGCGGACCGCATCGCGGACGCCGAGCGCCGGCTGGCGAGCTAGCCGCAACTGAACACGCAAGTCGTAATTACGGCCCGGTTGGGCCGTGCAGAGGATTCACCTCTCTTAGGGGGGAGTCCCCATCCCCCCAAAGTGAAACTTCGGGCCCAACAAGGAGAGCAGGGAACCCAGATGGCGGAGCTCACGATCCGGCCGGAGGAGATCCGGGACGCACTGGAGACCTTCGTCCAGTCGTACAAGCCGGACGCGGCCTCGCGCGAGGAGGTCGGTACGGTCACCCTTGCCGGCGACGGCATCGCGAAGGTCGAGGGTCTGCCCTCGGCCATGGCCAACGAACTGCTGAAGTTCGAGGACGGCACCCTCGGCCTCGCCCTCAACCTCGAGGAGCGCGAGATCGGTGCCATCGTCCTCGGTGAGTTCAGCGGCATCGAGGAGGGGCAGCCGGTCACCCGCACCGGCGAGGTCCTCTCCGTCGCGGTCGGCGAGGGCTACCTCGGCCGTGTGGTCGACCCCCTCGGCGCCCCGATCGACGGCCTCGGCGAGATCGAGACCTCGGGTCGTCGCGCCCTTGAGCTGCAGGCCCCCACGGTCATGCAGCGCAAGTCGGTGCACGAGCCGATGGAGACCGGCTACAAGGCCGTCGACGCGATGACCCCGATCGGCCGTGGTCAGCGTCAGCTGATCATCGGTGACCGCCAGACCGGCAAGACCGCCCTGGCCGTCGACACGATCATCAACCAGCGTGACAACTGGCGTACCGGCGACCCGAACAAGCAGGTCCGCTGCATCTACGTCGCCATCGGTCAGAAGGGCTCCACCATCGCGTCGGTCCGCCGCGCGCTGGAGGAGAACGGTGCGCTGGAGTACACGACCATCGTCGCCGCCCCGGCGTCCGACCCGGCCGGCTTCAAGTACCTGGCGCCGTACACCGGTTCGGCCATCGGCCAGCAGTGGATGTACGAGGGCAAGCACGTCCTCATCATCTTCGACGACCTGTCGAAGCAGGCCGACGCCTACCGTGCTGTCTCCCTGCTGCTGCGCCGCCCGCCGGGCCGTGAGGCCTACCCGGGTGACGTCTTCTACCTGCACTCCCGCCTGCTGGAGCGCTGCGCGAAGCTCTCCGACGAGATGGGTGCCGGTTCCATGACCGGTCTGCCGATCGTCGAGACCAAGGCCAACGACGTCTCGGCGTTCATCCCGACCAACGTCATCTCCATCACCGACGGCCAGTGCTTCCTGGAGTCGGACCTGTTCAACGCCGGTCAGCGCCCCGCGCTGAACGTCGGTATCTCCGTCTCCCGAGTCGGTGGTTCCGCGCAGCACAAGGCGATGAAGCAGGTCTCCGGCCGTCTGCGCGTGGACCTGGCCCAGTTCCGTGAGCTGGAGGCGTTCGCCGCCTTCGGTTCCGACCTGGACGCCGCGTCGAAGTCGCAGCTGGAGCGTGGCCAGCGGATGGTCGAGCTGCTGAAGCAGGCTCAGTACCAGCCGATGTCCACCGAGGACCAGGTCGTCTCCGTCTGGGCCGGCACCACCGGCAAGATGGACGAGGTTCCGGTCTCCGACATCCGCCGCTTCGAGAAGGAGCTCCTGGAGTACCTGCACCGCAAGGAGCAGGGCCTCATGACCTCCATCAAGGAGGGCGGCAAGATGTCGGACGACACCCTCACGGCCGTCGCCGACGCCATCGCCGAGTTCAAGAAGCAGTTCGAGACCTCGGACGGCAAGCTGCTCGGCGAGGACGCTCCGTCCACCGCCAAGTGACGTAAGGAAGGGACCTGACTCATGGGAGCCCAGCTCCGGGTCTACAAGCGTCGCATCCGATCCGTCACCGCGACCAAGAAGATCACCAAGGCGATGGAGATGATCGCCGCCTCGCGCGTCGTCAAGGCGCAGCGCAAGGTGGCGGCCTCCACGCCGTACGCGCAGGAACTGACCCGCGCGGTCACGGCGGTCGGCACCGGGTCGAACACCAAGCACCCGCTGACCACCCAGGCCGAGACGGTCACGCGGTCCGCGGTGCTGCTGCTGACCAGCGACCGGGGTCTGGCCGGTGCGTTCAACTCCAACGCCATCAAGGCGGCGGAGCAGCTCACCGAGCGGCTGGAGCGCGAGGGCAAGCAGGTCGACACGTACATCGTCGGCCGGCGCGGTGTCGCCCACTACAACTTCCGTGAGCGCAGGATCGCGGAGTCGTGGAGCGGCTTCACCGACGAGCCCACGTACGCGGACGCCAAGAAGGTCGCGGCTCCGCTGATCGAGGCCATCGAGAAGGAGACGGCGGAAGGCGGCGTGGACGAACTCCACATCGTCTTCACCGAGTTCGTCTCGATGATGACGCAGAACGCGCAGGACGCGCGGCTGCTGCCGCTCAGCCTCGAAGAGGTGGCGGCGGAGGCCAAGCCCAAGGGCGAGATCCTCCCGCTGTACGACTTCGAGCCGTCGGCGGAGGACGTCCTGGACGCCCTGCTTCCGCGGTACGTCGAGAGCCGGATCTACAACGCGCTGCTCCAGTCGGCCGCTTCCAAGCACGCCGCCACCCGGCGCGCGATGAAGTCGGCCACCGACAACGCGGGTGAGCTGATCAACACGCTCTCCCGTCTTGCCAACGCGGCCCGCCAGGCCGAAATCACCCAGGAAATCAGCGAGATCGTCGGTGGCGCCAGCGCCCTGGCCGACGCGAACGCGGGGAGTGACAACTAATGACCACCACTGTTGAGCCGACCGCTGCGTCGGGCGTGGCCACCGGCCGCGTCGCGCGGGTCATCGGCCCGGTCGTCGACGTGGAGTTCCCCGTCGACGCGATGCCGGACATCTACAACGCGCTGCACGTCGAGGTGGCCGACCCGGCCAACGCCGGCGAGAAGAAGACGCTGACCCTGGAGGTCGCCCAGCACCTGGGTGACGGCCTGGTCCGCACCATCTCCATGCAGCCCACCGACGGTCTGGTCCGCCAGGCTGCGGTCACCGACACCGGCACGGGCATCACCGTCCCGGTCGGCGACTTCACCAAGGGCAAGGTGTTCAACACCCTCGGCGAGGTGCTGAACGTCGACGAGACCTACGACGGCGAGCGCTGGTCCATCCACCGCAAGGCCCCGCGCTTCGACGAACTCGAGTCGAAGACCGAGATGTTCGAGACCGGCGTCAAGGTCATCGACCTTCTCACCCCGTACGTCAAGGGTGGAAAGATCGGTCTGTTCGGTGGTGCCGGCGTCGGCAAGACGGTGCTCATCCAGGAGATGATCTACCGCGTCGCCAACAACCACGACGGTGTCTCCGTGTTCGCCGGTGTCGGTGAGCGCACCCGTGAGGGCAACGACCTCATCGAGGAGATGTCCGACTCGGGCGTCATCGACAAGACCGCCCTGGTCTTCGGTCAGATGGACGAGCCGCCGGGCACCCGTCTGCGCGTGGCCCTCGCGGGTCTGACCATGGCGGAGTACTTCCGCGATGTGCAGAAGCAGGACGTGCTGTTCTTCATCGACAACATCTTCCGCTTCACGCAGGCCGGTTCCGAGGTCTCGACCCTGCTCGGCCGTATGCCCTCCGCGGTGGGCTACCAGCCGAACCTGGCCGACGAGATGGGTCTCCTCCAGGAGCGCATCACCTCGACCCGTGGTCACTCGATCACCTCGATGCAGGCGATCTACGTCCCCGCGGACGACCTGACCGACCCGGCCCCGGCCACCACCTTCGCCCACCTCGACGCGACGACGGTGCTGTCCCGTCCGATCTCGGAGAAGGGCATCTACCCGGCCGTGGACCCGCTGGACTCCACGTCCCGCATCCTGGACCCGCGGTACATCGCGCAGGACCACTACGACGCCGCCATGCGCGTCAAGAACATCCTGCAGAAGTACAAGGACCTCCAGGACATCATCGCGATCCTCGGTATCGACGAGCTCGGCGAGGAGGACAAGCTCGTCGTCCACCGTGCCCGTCGCGTGGAGCGCTTCCTGTCCCAGAACACCCACGTGGCCAAGCAGTTCACCGGTGTGGACGGCTCGGACGTGCCGCTGGAGGAGTCGATCGCGGCGTTCAACGCGATCTGCGACGGCGAGTACGACCACTTCCCCGAGCAGGCCTTCTTCATGTGCGGTGGCATCGAGGACCTGAAGAAGAACGCGAAGGAGCTGGGCGTCTCCTGACCCGGGCCCTCGTGCTCGTGTCGTGAGGGGGCGGGGTCGTCCCGCCCCCTCTGTCACGCCCATTAGACTTGTAACCAACACCCGGCACATCCGCCGGGTGGTGACCCGAGGAGCCACCCTTGGCTGCTGAGCTGCACGTCGCGCTGGTCGCTGCCGACCGCCAGGTCTGGTCCGGCGAGGCCACCCTGGTCGTCGCGCGCACCACGTCCGGCGACATCGGCGTCATGCCCGGTCACCAGCCGCTGCTCGGTGTGCTGGAGTCGGGCCCGGTGACCATCCGTACGAGTGATGGCGCAACGGTCGTCGCCGCGGTGCACGGCGGTTTCGTCTCGTTCGCGGACAACAAGCTGTCGCTGCTGGCGGAGGTCGCGGAGCTCGCCGACGAGATCGATGTCAAGCGCGTCGAGCAGGACCTGGAGCGTGCGAAGGCGGAGGACGACGCCGAGGCCAAGCGCCGCGCCGACGTCCGGCTTCGCGCGGCGACGGCGGCGCGTTGATCCAGCCCGCCCTGCGATGACGTCACTCAGCCGCGGTCAGCACCGGAGCAATCCGGAGCTGACCGCGGCTGAGGCGGATATGGGTGTTTTTCACGTTCCGTTACTGAGGAGACGAGGAGGTCGGTGCCGATGGTCCTCGCTCTGACTGTGTGCGGAATTGTCGTGGCCCTGGTGGTGCTGGGACTGTTCGTCTTCGGCCTGCGCCGCAGGCTCATCCAGCGTTCCGGCGGCACCTTCGACTGCAGCCTGCGCTGGGACGTCCCCGAGAAGCCCGACACCGGTGGCAAGGGCTGGGCCTACGGCGTGGCCCGCTACAACGGCGACCGCGTGGAGTGGTTCCGCGTCTTCTCCTACGCCCCGCGCCCCCGCCGCGTCCTGGAGCGTTCCGCGATCGAGGTGGCCGGCCGCCGTCTTCCCGAGGGCGAGGAGGAGCTGGCGCTGCTCTCCGACTCGGTGATCCTCGCCTGTCTGCACCGGGGCACGCGGCTCGAACTCGCGATGAGCGAAGACGCGCTGACCGGTTTCCTCGCGTGGCTCGAGGCAGCCCCGCCCGGTCAGCGGGTGAATGTGGCGTAGCCACATTCACCCGCTGACCGGGGGAATCTCAACGTCGCTCAGGACGTCTCCCCGCAGGGCTACTTCAGCCCGTTGCTGATGGCGGTCGCCAGTTCACCGTTGCTGGTGTCGCCGCTGAACTCCCAGAAGAACGCGCCGCCCAGGCCCTGGTTCTTGGCCCAGGTCATCTTGCCGGCGATGGTCGACGGGGTGTCGTAGGACCACCAGTTGTTGCCGCAGTGCGCGTACGCCGTGCCGGCGATGGTGCCGGTGGTCGGGCAGGAGTTCTTGAGTACCTTGTAGTCCTCGATGCCGGCCTCGTAGGTGCCGGGCGCCGCGCCGGTCGCCGAGCCGCCGGGGGCGGACTGGGTGACGCCGGTCCAGCCGCGGCCGTAGAAGCCGATGCCGAGCAGCAGCTTGGCGGAGGGAACGCCCTTCGACTTCAGCTTGGCGATCGCGTCGGCGGAGTTGAAGCCGGCCGCCGGGATGCCGGGGTACGAGGTGAGCGGCGAGTGCGGGGCGGTCGGGCCGTCCGCGTCGAAGGCGCCGAAGTAGTCGTACGTCATCACGTTGTACCAGTCGAGGTACTGGGCGGCGCCGCCGTAGTCGGCCGCGTCGATCTTGCCGCCGTTCGAGCCGTCGGCGGTGATGGCCGCGGTGACCAGGTAGTTCGAGCCGAACTCGGTGCGCAGCGCGGACATCAGGGTCCTGAACGCCGCCGGGCCGGAGGTGTCGCAGGTCAGGCCGCAGGCGTTCGGGTACTCCCAGTCGATGTCGATGCCGTCGAAGACGTCGGCCCAGCGCGGGTCCTCCACGACGGCCTTGCAGGACCTGGCGAACGCGGCCGCGTTCTGCGCCGCCTGGCCGAATCCGCCGGAGTAGGTCCAGCCGCCGAAGGAGTACAGCACCTTGATGTGCGGGTACTTGGCCTTCAGCTGGCGCAGCTGGTTGAAGTTGCCGCGCAGCGGCTGGTCCCAGGTGTCGGCGGTGCCGCTGACGGACTGGTCGGCGGTGTAGGCCTTGTCGTAGGCGGCGTAGGTGTCGTCGACGGTGCACTGACCGTTCTTGACGTTGCCGAACGCGTAGTTGATGTGGGTGATCTTCGAGGCGGAGCCGGAGGTCACCAGGTTCTTGACGTGGTAGTTGCGGCCGTAGACGCCCCACTCGGTGAAGTAGCCGAGGTTGATCTTCGTGCCGGGCTGCGGGTCGGTGCCGCCGCCGGTGGTGCGCACCGCGCGGGCGCCGGAGACCGGGCCGGTCTGGTCGGCGGTGTCCCGGGCCTGGACGGTGTACGAGTAGTCGGTGCCCGCGGTCAGGCCGGTGTCCGTCCAGCTGGTGCCGGTGACGGTGGCGACCTTGCTGCCGCCGCGCAGGACGTCGTAGTTCTTGATGCCCTTGTCGTCGGTGCCGGCGCTCCAGGACAGCTTCACCGAGGTGTTGGTGATGTCGGAGGCCGAGGGGGTGCCGGGCGCGGAGGGCGGGTTGTCGCCGGGGACCGAGCCGCCGTCGCAGCTGCCGCCGTTGAGCTTGCAGTTGGCGGGGGCGCCGGAGCCGGAGCCGTTGAAGCCGAAGGAGACGGAGGCGCCGGGGGCGAGGGTGCCGTTCCAGGCCTTGTTCTTGGCGGTCCAGTGGGTGCCGGACGAGGTGAAGTCGGCGTCCCAGCCGGAGGTGACCGAGGTACCGGAGGGGAAGTCCCACTCCACGGTCCAGGAGTTGATGGTGGTGGTACCGGTGTTCTTGACGGTCCACTTGCCCTCGAAGCCGGAGCCCCAGTCCTGGGTCTTGGCGTAGGTGGCGGTGGCTTCGGTGGCCGCCTGGGCGGGGGCGGCGAGACCGACCAGGCCGGCGAACGGGAGCAGCAGGGTCGCGAATCCGGCCGCGGCTCTGTGTCTGAAGCGCATGCTGCGCCTCCTTATGGGGGTTGTCGGGGGCCTGACTGAGCCATCAGGCCCTCAGTGCCGCGAGAATAGAAAGGTCTGGACCATAGGTCAATAGGTCTGGACCACTGTCCACGGCCGGCCCCGCACGAGGCCGCTAGATCCCCAACTCCTGCGCCAGAACCGCCGCTTGGACGCGACTGCGCAGCTCCAGCTTGCCCAGCAACCGGCTGACATGTGTCTTCACCGTCGCCTCGGCCATGGCGAGGCGGGCCGCGATCTCGGCGTTGGACATCCCCTCGCCGAGGCAGGACAGCACCTCCCGCTCGCGGCGCGTGAGGCTGTCCAGCACCGAGGGGTCCGCCGTGGGCTCCCGCACCGGCCCGGCGGCGAACTCGGCGATGAGCCGCCGGGTGACCGCCGGGGCGATCAGGCCCTCACCGCGGGCCACGGTGCGCACCGCCTCCAGCAGGTCCCGCGCGTCCGTGTTCTTCAGCAGGAACCCGCAGGCGCCCGCGCGCAGCGCGCCGAACACGTACTCGTCGAGGTCGAAGGTGGTCAGGACGAGGACGTCGGCCAGCCCCTCCGCCACCACCTGCCGGGTCGCCGAGACGCCGTCCAGTCGCGGCATCTGCACGTCCATCAGCACCACGTCCGGGCGCAGCTCACGGGCCATCGCCACCGCCTGCTCGCCGTCGCGGGCCTCGCCGGCCACCTCGATGTCGGGCGCGCTGCCCAGGATGAGCACCAGTCCGGCGCGCACGGCGGACTGGTCCTCGGCGACGAGCACACGGATCACGGGGTCACTCCTTCGACTGCTGTCCACGGCGGCCTCAAGCCGGCTCCTCGTCCTCGCCGGCCGGCAGGGTGGCCCGTACGGCCCAGACCTTGCCCTCGGGGGAGTCCTCGGGACCCGCCTCGAAGGTCCCGTCCAGCAGGGCGGCCCGCTCCCGCATCCCGACCAGTCCGGCGCCGGAGCCCGGTGCCCGCGGCCCGTCGCGGTCGCCGTACGGGCTCGTCACGACGATGTCCAGCGAACCGTCCCGCCGCCGCAGCGCGACCGAGACCCGGCCGGGGCCCGCGTGCTTGAGGGCGTTGGTGAGGGACTCCTGGACGATCCGGTACGCCGCGAGTTCCACCGGCGCGGGCAGCCCCTCGCCGTGCCTGGCGTCGAGCCCGGCGTCGAGGCCGTTGGCGCGGGCGGTGTCGACCAGGGCGCCCAGACCGTCGAGCGTGGGAGCGACGGGGATGCCCCCCTGACCCGAAGCGAAGAGCTCGGGGGAGGACCCCGGGCCGCCGCTCTCGTCGCGCAGGATGCCGATCAGGCGGCGCATCTCCGCGAGCCCCTCGACGCTGTTCTCGCGGATGACGTGCAGGGCCTGGCGGGTGGTGCCCGGGTCGTCGAGCGAGAGCGCGGCCGTGGAGTGGATGGCGATCGCGGAGAGGTGGTTGGCGACGAGGTCGTGCAACTCCCGGGCCATCCGGGCCCGTTCCGCCGTGACGGCCTGCGTGCGGTCCATCTCGGCCAGCAGCGCGGTCTGCTCGGCGCGCAGCCGGGCGGCCTCGGCGGCCTCGCGGTGGTTGCGCACGATCAGTCCGGTGGAGGCGGGCGCGAAGGCGACGACGCCGGTCGCGACACCGATCAGCAGCGCCTCGGGCACCCGCCACACGGCGAACGGCACGACCGTCCCGGCCACCGTCAGCAGACCGGTGACCCGCGGGATCCGCCGGGCCGAGGCGGGGGTGCCGTACAGGACGGCCGCGTACATCACGTCGGTGTACATCAGGACGGTGACCAGGCTGCCCTGGGTGACGGTGTCCATGATCAGCGCGGCGGTGGCGGTCAGCAGGGCGGTGCGCGGGGCGGCCCGGCGCAGCACCTCGCAGCCCGCCATCACGACCAGCGGCACCAGCAGCGGCCCGGCACCGGGCAGCAGCACCATCGCCTCCCCGGCCGGGCGCAGGCCCAGTCCGATGCCCCACAGCAACAGCCCGCCGAGCAGGCCGGCCAGTGCGACGTACACGTCGAAGCGGTGCGGGCGGGGGAGTCGTGCGGCCATGGCACCATCCAACACGGCGGGCAGGCGCCGCGCCTGGTCCCGCGGGACGGTCCGCGGGTACATCGAAGGATGCAGTGGCGGTTCGTCGGCGGTGACGACGAAATCGGCGGATCCCGGCGGGAGCCTTGAGGGGTGACCGAGAGGAGTGAGCCGTGATCGTCACGCTGATCGTCGTCTGCGAGGTCGGCTTCTGGGTGCTGCTGGCCGCCGGACTGTTCTTCCGCTACGTGCTCGGGATGCGCCGTACCGGGCTGGGCCTGCTGCTGCTCGAACCGCTGCTGGAGGTCGTCCTGCTGGTGGCCACCGCGATCGACCTCAAGAACGGTGCCGACCCGAGCTGGAAGCACGGCCTGGCCGCCCTGTACATCGGCTACACCGTCGGACACGGCCACCGCACGGTCACATGGCTCGACGGCCACGCCGCCCACCGCCTCGGCGGCGCCGAACCGCCCGCGAAACCCCCGCGTCACGGCATGGCCCGGGCCCGGCACGAGGGGCGCGTCTGGCTCGGCACGGTCGTCGCCGCCTCCGTGGCCAGCGTGCTCCTGCTGATCGCGCGGTGGTACGTGGACGACCCGAGCCGTTCCGGCGCCCTGGAGAGCTGGATCTTCACTGCCTGGCGCACGGCGGGCATCCACGGCCTGATCGCCCTGTCGTACGCCCTCTGGCCGAAGAAGGCGCCCCGCCCCGAGGGGTCAGCGCTCCCCGCCGGGGACCCACAGGACGTCACCGACGTCCTTGTTGGCCGACCTGGCGAGAATGAAAAGCAGGTCCGATAGCCGGTTGAGGTAGGTCGCGGTGAGGGCGTTCATCGTCTCGCCGTGGGCTTCCAGCGCCGCCCAGGTGGAGCGCTCGGCCCGCCGTACGACGGTGCAGGCCTGGTGCAGCAGGGCGGCGCCCGGCGTGCCGCCCGGCAGGATGAAGGAGCGGAGCTTCTCCAGCTCTTCGAGGAACTGGTCGCAGTCCGCCTCCAGCCTGTCGATGTACGACTGCTCGACCCGCAGGGGCGGGAACTCGGGCTTGTCCACGACCGGCGTGCACAGGTCCGCACCCACGTCGAAGAGGTCGTTCTGGACGCGGGTGAGGACCTTGACGATCCGCGCGTCCAGGCCGCCCAGCGCGACCGCGGTGCCGATCACCGCGTTGGCCTCGTTGGCGTCGGCGTAGGCCGAGATCCGCAGATCGGTCTTGGCGACCCGGCTCATGTCACCGAGGGCGGTGGTGCCCTGGTCGCCGGTGCGGGTGTAGATGCGCGTCAGGTTGACCATGTGGCCAGCCTAGTGCCGCGTGATTCAGGGTTCGCCCGTGTGGAGCGGCCTCCGGTGCGTCCTCTCGGCGGGCCGGCCGGAAGCTCTCGTACGGGGATGTACTGGGGCTTGCGGCCGGTGCGGCGAGAGGGCGTGCCGGGCGTCGCGACGGGGCGAACTGTGGCCGACGCGGCACCAGTGAGGCCCCTGCGAGGTGTCGCGCGCTGCCGGTGCTCCTCGACCGGCCCGGCGCGCCGTTGGGGCAGCGGGTGCTCAACTACGCCGTACGGGGCGCCCTATGAGCCGTGCCGGTGTGATGTCCGTCATGTGAGACGTGACGCGCATTACTTACCGGTCACACGGACCCTCACGAACGCTAGGGTCCGCCGGAGAGGCATACGTAAACAGCGGGTAAGCATCACTAGGGGAGTCGTCAGTGGCACGGAAGCTCGCCGTCATCGGCGCCGGTCTCATGGGTTCCGGCATCGCCCAGGTCTCCGCCCAGGCGGGCTGGGACGTCGTCCTGCGGGACGTCACCGACGAGGCACTGAGGCGTGGCACCGACGGCATCAAGGCCTCGTACGACAGGTTCGTGAGCAAGGGCAAGCTGGAGGCGCGCGACGCCGAGGACGCCCTCGCCCGGATCAGCCCGACCACCGACATGGACGCCGCGGCCGACGCCGACATCGTCGTCGAGGCCGTCTTCGAGAAGCTGGACGTCAAGCACGAGATCTTCCGCGCCCTCGACAAGATCGTGCGCCCGGACGCCGTGCTCGCCTCCAACACCTCCGCCATCCCGATCACCAAGATCGCGGCCGCCACGGAGCACCCGGAGCGGGTCGTCGGCACGCACTTCTTCTCGCCGGTCCCGATGATGCAGCTGTGCGAACTGGTCCGCGGCTACAAGACCAGCGACGAGACGCTCGCCACCGCCCGGGAGTTCGCCGAGTCGGTCGGCAAGACCTGCATCGTCGTCAACCGCGACGTGGCCGGCTTCGTCACCACCCGGCTCATCTCGGCACTCGTCGTCGAGGCCGCCAAGCTGTACGAGTCGGGCGTCGCGTCCGCCGAGGACATCGACCTCGCGTGCAAGCTGGGCTTCGGTCACGCCATGGGTCCGCTGGCCACCGCCGACCTCACCGGTGTCGACATCCTGCTGCACGCCACGAGCAACATCTACACCGAGAGCCAGGACGAGAAGTTCGCTCCGCCGGAGCTGATGCGCCGGATGGTTGACGCCGGTGACATCGGACGCAAGAGCGGGCAGGGCTTCTACAAGCACTGAAACGGTGCACACCCCTGAGACATCACACCTCGGGGTGAATTCGGTATCGGTTCGCTTACAAGCAGCAACCGAGTCGCCACAGAAGCAGTCAGACGTTGCACAGCCACCGTCTTGGAGTACGTCACCGCACTCACGGGAGCGCATATGCACATCAGGGGCGACCACGCCGAGGTGGTCGTCGGGGGCCGCCTCGACGTCCGCACCGCGGCGGACGCCCGTACGGTCCTGCACTCGGCCGTCGACGACGGCGACGGCGACCTCGTCCTCGACCTGTCCGAACTGGACTCGTGGGACGCCACCGGACTCGGGGTCATCATGGGTGCCCACCGGCGGGCCGGCCGCTGCGGCCGGCGGCTGGTGCTGCGCGGCGTACCGCCGCAGATGCAGCGCCTGCTGGTGGCCACCAGGCTGCACCGGATCCTGGCGATCGAGGGCGGCATCGGGGTGGAGTCCCTGCCCCGCGTGTGACCTCCCGACCAGGAGCGTCACCAGGTCCGGAGGAGACCGGGCAGCTCGCGGCGAAACGCCCGACGCGCGCAATCCTCACAAGACCGTGACGTCTCGGACCCGGTGGCACCCCGCCCTGTCGTAGATACTGACCGAAGGTTTAGGGTTCGGTCGCCCGCGTCTGATCCACCCTCGTGCGGGCCCGGACCAGAAGCGACAGCGCGGTGTGCGGCAAGGCCGGGAGGGCTCGACGCACCCGATGCTTTTGGGGGCTTGAACCTATGGACCCGAACAACCGGGGACCCGAGGAGTACGGCCAGGACGGTGACGGCAACGCGCCGCGCCAGCGCCCTCCCCGGGACTCCCTCACATCCGACTTCGGCCAGCACGCGCCCGCACTCGCCCGCACGGTGCAGCTGGTCTCCGGCGACTTCCTGCTCACCGTCAACCCCGTCGACGGCAGCGAGATAGAACTCCGCCCGCCCGGGAGCACCTCCCCGGTCGAGCGAGGCCGGAAGCCCGGCGCGGAGCGCCCCGAAAGACCCGAGAAGCGCACCGCCGCCGAGCGCGCCGAGGTGGCGCGCGCCGCGGCCCCGCCGGTCCCGCCCGGCCCGAGCCGGCCCACCCTGCCGCTCCTGCACCGCCAGGACGAACGCGAGCAGCTGGTACGGCTGCTCGCCCGCGGCCGCTCCGTGCGCCTCACCGGGCCCGGCGGCTCCGGCCGCACCACCCTCCTCGACATCGTCGCCGAGGACTGCGCCGACCTCGCCCCCGACGGGGTCGTGCGCCTCAGCGGCTTCCACCGCACCGCGGCCGATCTGCTGCACGACCTCTTCTACGCCGTCCACCGCGCCCCCCTGTACCGGCCGGAACCGGACGAACTTCTCGCCTGCGTCGGGGAGATCGGCGCGGTCGTCGTCCTCGACGACATCGAGTTCGGCGGCGCGGCCCTCGACGAACTGCTGGACGCCACCCCGGAGTGCGCCTACCTCGTCGCCACCACCCCCGACGTGCCCGCGCCGTCCGCCGAGGCCGCCGTCGAGGAGGTCGTCCTCGGCGGCCTCGACCGCGCCGGCGGTCTGGAACTGCTGGAGCACGCCGTCGGCAGGCCGCTCGGCGAGGACGAGGCCAACTGGGCCGGCGACCTCTGGTTCGAGTCCGAAGGCCTGCCGCTGCGGTTCGTCCAGGCCGGCGCCCTGCTGCGGCAGCGTGACCGGCTGCGCGCCGGCGCCGAGGCGCTCGACGAGTTCGGCGTCTTCCAGGACATCCCCGTCGACGAGCCCTTCGACGCCGTCCCCGGGCCGCCCGTCGGTGAGGACATCCCGCTGCCCTCGCTCGCCGAGGGCGCCGCGCCCGCCGCGCTGCTCGCCTCCCGGCTCAGCGCCTCCGCCCGCGCCGCCCTGCGGTTCTCCGTGGCGCTCGGCGGCGAGGTGCCCCACCAGGCCCATCTGCCCGCCCTGGTCGGCGACACCCACGCGGACGCCGCGCTCGGGGAGTTGCTGGGCTGCGCGCTGGTCTCCCCGGTCGGCGCCCGCTACCGGCTCGCCGCCGGGGTCCAGACCCAGCTGGAGGCCGCCGGATACGCCGACGACCCCGAGGGCGCCGCCCTGACGGCCGCCCAGCACTACGCCTGGTGGGCCGGGCACCCCTCGGTCACCCCGGAGCGGGTGTGCGCCGAGGCGGACGCCGTCCTCACCGCCCTCGCGGCCCTCGTCCCGGTGACCGCGCCGGTGGCCGAGGACGAGGAGAGCGCCACCGTGCGGCTGGCCCGCACCGCCGCGCCCGCCTTCGCCGCGGGCCTGCACTGGAGCGCCTGGGAACGGGCGCTGCGCTCCGGCGTCGAGGCCGCACGGCTCGCCGGGGACGTGACCGAACAGGCCTATTTCCACCACGAACTGGGCGTCTTGGCGCTCTGCGAGGGACGGCTCGACCGGGCGCGCGCCGAACTGGAGGCGTCCATCGGGCTGCGGGGCGCCCTCGCCGACAAGCGCGGAACCGTGGCCGGCCGCCGCGCCCTCGCCCTGGTGACCGACCGGGAGGGCACCCCCGAAGGTGCCCCGGACCCGCTCGCGCTCGGCGCCTTTGCCGCGGAGGAGGTGCCCGAGACCCACCACGAGGAGTCGCCGACGCCGTCCGCCGGAGTCCCCGCCGTCCTCGCGGAGTTCCCGCCGCTGCAACGGCCCGAGCCCACCCCGGACCTCGTCACCCACCGCTCCACACCCGGAGCGGCCTCGGGGCGCGGCAGGGGCGGCGGTCTGCGCGGCCTGGCGCGGCGCAACCTCGTCGCGGCCGGCGCGGGCGCGCTGCTCGTGGCCGTGCTCGGCACGGTCGTGACGCTCGGCGCCACCTCCAGCAACGACGCGGAGAGCCCGTCCGAACAGGTCGGCGTCAACCCGTCCGTCAGCCAGGACCCCGGCGACGACAGCCTGGGCGCGGACGACGCGGGCCAGGACGACGGAGACACCGGCACGGCGACCAGCCGTCCGACGGATCCGGGTCCCGACGGCACGTTCGGCACGACGGACGATCCGACACCCCAGGACCCGGGCACGGGTTCGGGAGCGGGCGAGCCGTCCGACGAGCCGAGCGGCACGGACAACCCCGGCGGGGGTCATGCCCCGGGGACGCCGTCGTCGTCTCCGACGAAGCGGCCGTCCACCTCGCCGTCGACGTCCCCCGGTACGCCGTCCGGTGAGCCGACGCCCTCCGACTCGCCCACGCCGAGCACCAGCCCGTCGCCCTCGTCCAGCCCGTCGCCGTCCGGGTCCACCAGCGCCAGCGGCTCCGCCTCGGCCACCGCCACCGAGTCCACCGCCACGGAGTCCGGCGCACCGGTCGGCGCCGAACCGCTGATCTGAGCCGCGCGGCCACATCGAGGGCCGGGTCCGCGGACACGGCGAGGGCCGGGTCCGCGGACACGGCGAGGGCCGGGTCCGTGCTTCGGACCCGGCCCTCGCCGCCGTACGCCGCCTCAGAACAGCCGCAGCTTGTCGTCCTCGATGCCGCGCATGGCGTCGTAGTCCAGCACCTGGCAGCCGATACCGCGGTCCGTCGCCAGGACGCGCGCCTGCGGCTTGATCTCCTGGGCCGCGAAGACGCCCCGGACCGGCGCCAGATGGGGATCGCGGTTCAGCAGCTCCAGATAGCGCGTGAGCTGCTCCACGCCGTCGATCTCGCCGCGCCGCTTGATCTCCACGGCGACCGTCCGTCCCTCGGCGTCCCGGCACAGGATGTCGACCGGGCCGATGGCCGTCATGTACTCGCGGCGGATCAGCGTCCAGCCCTCGCCGAGGGTCTCGATGCGGTCGGCGAGCAGTTCCTGGAGGTGTGCTTCCACGCCGTCCTTGATCAGGCCGGGGTCGACGCCCAGTTCGTGCGAGGAGTCGTGCAGAACCTCCTCCATCGTGATGATCAGCTTCTCGCCCGCCTTGTTCACGACGGTCCAGACTCCGGCCTCCTCACCGGTGCCCTCCTTCAGCGTGCAGGGCGGCGACATCCAGTTCAGGGGCTTGTAGGCCCGGTCGTCCGCGTGGATCGAGACGCTGCCGTCCGCCTTCACCAGGATCAGACGGGGGGCGGTGGGGAGGTGAGCGGTGAGCCGGCCGGCGTAGTCGACGGAGCACCGGGCAATGACGAGACGCATGGTCGGCAACGCTACTCGACCGGCCGCCGTGGACGCGATTCGCCCACCGGTCACCGCGGTCGGGGCGGGCCTCCGGGGCCACCCCTGTTGTCCTGGATGACCGTGTTCGGCGGTGGCCGATTGTGTGCCCACTGGGATCCGCCTGTGTGTGCATTCTTCTGGTGCGGTCACCGTCCGTTGCCTACCGTATTAAACGGGAGGTCGCGATGTGTGTACACAGCGTGTTCGCTTTCGCGTGCTCCCTCATCTGTCCGGCAACCCCTGCTGGTTGGGGGTGCGAGAGGAGAACCCATGTCGCTCGACGTCTCACCGGCCCTACTCGAACAGGCCGAGCGAGGCGAGGTCGACGAAGCTGAATTCGTCGACTGCGTCCGGACCTCCCTGCCCTACGCATGGGAGATGATCAGCTCCCTGGCGGTCCAGCTGAAGGTGGACGGCGGAGAGTTCGCCGACAACCAGACGCCCCCGCCGGACGAGCAGGCACGCGGTCAGCTGCTGCGTGCGCTCGCGAGTGACGCCATCCGCGGTGCGCTGCAGCGGCACTTCGGAGTGCGCCTGGCCTTCCAGAACTGCCACCGGGTGGCGGTGTTCCCGCTGGATCCCTCGGCGGACGAGAGGCTGGCCCGCTTCACCTCGATCCGTGGCCAGCTGCTGAATCAGTCCCCGGAGCTGCGGGACTGCTGAGGCGGTGAACCGCTTGCTTGCCGCTCCGTACGCGGGAGGTGCGATCTGTACCGGAGCGGCAAGCCTCCCGCGCCACGGGGGTGTTCACGTCAGCTGAGGCAGCACCTCGGCGCCCAGCCGACGTACGTTCTCCTCCGTGGCCGCCAGGTCCCCCGAGCCCTCGACGAGGAGGGCGAAGCGGGAGACGCCGGTGCGCTCGCTGGTCGCCGCCAGCCGGTCGGCGCACAGCCGGGGGGTGCCCACCGGGTGCAGGCCGCAGAGGAGTTCGGTGTACGCCAGCGGATCGCGCATCCGGCGCTCCCTGCCGTCGACCGTGACGTGGGCGTCGAGACCCTGTTTGAGCCATCCCGGCATCGCCTTCATCAGTGTCTCCGTCGCGTCGGTGCGCCGGTCGGCGATCTGGCAGACGCCGGCCGACACATGGGCGGCGGCGCGGATCTCGTCCGCCGGGCGGCCCACCGCGCGCGCGTGCTGCCGCCACAGGGCGACCATCTCGGCCTTTTCCTCGTCGCCGACATGCATGCCCAGCAGCATCGGCAGCCCGCGCTCGGCGGCCATCCGCACACTCGCCGGGGAGGTGCACGCCACGAGCACCTCCGGGCCGCCGCCGGTCTCCGTCAGGCACTCCGACGGCCGTGGCACGACAGGGACTTCACGGAAGTCGAAGCGACCGCCGGACCCGGCCACCGCCGGATCGCGCAGCCAGCGCAGGAGCAGATCGAGTGATTGCGGATACTCCTTCTCGTACGCCTCCAGTCCGGCGCCGAAGACCTCCAGGTCCACCCAGGGGCCTCCGCGCCCGACGCCCAGCGTGAGGCGGCCGCCGCTCGTCACGTGCAGCAGCGCGGCCTGTTCGCCGAGGGCCACCGGGTGGGTGGTGGGCAGCACGCTGACCGCCGTACCGACGCGGATACGGTGGGTGCGGCCCAGCACCAGGGCGGCCAGCGTGATCGCCGACGGGCAGGTGCCGTACGGCACGAAGTGGTGCTCGGCCAGCCACACCGAGTCGAGTCCCGCTTCCTCGGTGATCTCCGCCGAGCGGACCGCGCGGTGCAGCGCCTCCCCCTGGCCCTGACCCGGGAACTGGGCCGCCAACACGAATGTTCCTACGCGCATCGCTCTTCCTGCTTCCTTGGCTCCGACACGGAGCTCCCCCACCCGGCATAACCGTCTGACACGTGCCGAGGACACGGCCTGGCGAAGAGATTTCCGGATTGTCGGCAGAATGCTCGGTCGCGGAGGGGGACTTGTCAGGTTCGTCGCTTTCCGCGTACCCGTCTCCGGGCCGCGTAGGCTGGAGACGACCCGGTTCCTGTATAGCTCCGTGAGGTGTCCCGTGTCCCCGCGTCGCAACCGTCCGAACGGTCCCAAGGCCGCCGGCTCGTCCGCCCGGAGCGCCGAGGAGGACGGTCCGGGCCGCTACGGAGGCTGGCAGACCTCGCAGGACTGGCAGGGCGAGGGCTGGAGCGTGCGCCATGTGGCCGGGGCCAGTTCGGAGGGCAAGACGTACCGCTGTCCGGGCTGCGACCAGCTGATTCCCTCCGCCGTGCCGCACGTGGTGGCATGGCCGGAGCACGCGGGGGTCGACGACCGCCGGCACTGGCACAAGGCGTGCTGGAACGCGCGGGACCGCCGCACCACGCGGGTGCGGCGGTCCCGTAACGCGCCGAAGTTCTAGGGGACTCGGTCCTGTGTTCCAGGAGTAGCCCGCTGCCGTGTGACGTACGGCACGCGCCTCACACGTCGCGCTTCTCCAGCAGGGCGTAGGCGCCGACGTACGCGGCGACGGTGACGCCGAGCATGATCCACAGCGGGTCCCAGCCGGACGGGCCGGACTCGGACAGCGAGTTGGCGTAGAAGATGCTCATCTGGTTCGGGATCGAGTACTCGAACAGGGCATTGCGCACGTCCTCCAGCGAGGAGGCGAACATGAACATCGCGATGACCAGCGGGGCGAGCACCGCCGCGATCATGATGGTGATGGCGCCCGCCGAGTGCCGGACGATCGAGCCGACCACGAGCGAGAGCAGCCCGAGCAGCGCGATGTAGAGCGAGACGCCGACCGTCCCCTTCAGCCACTCCCCGCCGGAGGGCTCCCGGGCGCTGCCCACCATGCCGACCTGGACGAAGGCGACGAAGCCGGAGGCGACCAGCGTGACCACGAAGGCGAGCGAGAAGAAGACGATCGCCTTCGCCGCGAGCACCCGGCCGCGCGGCGGGCAGGCGGTCATCGTCGTCCGGATCATCCCGGTGCCGTACTCGGAGGCCGTGGTCAGCACGCCCAGCGTGATCACGCACATGCTGCCGAGCAGCAGCCCGAAGAAGCCGAGGGAGAGCGCGGACTGGTCGCCGAGATCCGACTCCGAGGAGGTGTTCGCCGCGACCAGCGCCCCGGCGAGCAGCCCGATGCCCACCACGAGCAGGACGAACACGCCCAGCGTCCACATCGTGGAACGCACCGACTTGATCTTCGTCCACTCCGAGGCGAGCGCGTGCCCGAGATGCGTGCGGACCACGGGGATCGGCGAGGTGTAGCCGGCGTACGGCGCGCCGGGCGCGGCCGGCGGCATGGGGGGCTGGGGCGTGCTCATCGGGCGTCCTCGGGCTTGGTCTCGACGGAGGGAGCGGCGGGGGAGGAGGCGGGCGGCTGCGGGACCGGCTGTGCGGCGGGGGCGGCCGGGGGCTGCGCCTGGGCCGCGAGCGGGGCGGCGGGCGGCTGCGGGAGCGGCTGTGCGGCCCCGTGCGGCGCCTGCTGGGCGTACGGGTTCGGCGGGCTCGCCACGGGCCCGCCCGGCCCGGAGGGAGCGCCGTAGGGCCCCTGGGGCGCCGCGCCGGGGCCCTGAGGCATCGCGAACGGCTGCCCCCCCTGCTGGGGCGGCGGCGGGGCGTACCAACCCGGCTGGCCCTGCCCCGGGACCGGCATGGGCACGGCCTGCTGCGCGCCCGGCGGCATCTGCTGCTGGAGGCCCGCCCTCTGGTCCACGGTCGAGCGGTAGTCGACGGCGCCCTGGGTCATCCGCATGTACGCCTCCTCCAGGGAGGCCTGGTGCGGCGACAGCTCCCACAGCCGTACGTCCGTCTCGTGCGCGAGGTCGCTGATGCGCGGCAGCGGCAGACCGGTCACCCGCAGCGCGCCGTCCTGCTCGGGCAGCACATGGGCGCCCGCCTCGGCCAGCGCCGAGGCCAGCTTCTCGCGCAGCTGCGGCTCGGTGTCGGGCGTGCGCACCCGTGCGAAGCCCGCGGAGTTGGCCGCGATGAAGTCCCGCACGCTCATGTCGGCGAGCAACTGGCCGCGCCCGATGACGATCAGATGGTCGGCCGTCAGCGCCATCTCGCTCATCAGGTGCGAGGAGACGAAGACGGTACGGCCCTCCGCCGCGAGCGCCTTCATCAGGTTCCGCACCCAGAGGATGCCCTCGGGGTCGAGGCCGTTGACCGGCTCGTCGAAGAGCAGCACCTGCGGGTCGCCCAGCAGCGCGGCGGCGATGCCGAGCCGCTGGCCCATGCCGAGGGAGAAGCCCTTGGAGCGCCGCTTGGCGACGTCCTGGAGGCCCACCACGCCGAGCACCTCGTCGACGCGCCGGGCCGGGATGCCGGACAGCTGGGCCAGGGACAGCAGGTGGTTGCGGGCCGAGCGGCCGCCGTGCACCGCCTTGGCGTCCAGCAGGGCACCGACGTGGCGGGGCGCGTTCGGCAGCTTGCGGTAGGGGAAGCCGCCGATGGTCACCCGCCCCGCGGTCGGATTGTCCAGCCCCAGGATCATCCGCATCGTCGTGGACTTGCCCGAGCCGTTCGGCCCGAGGAAGCCGGTGACGGCACCGGGCCGCACCTGGAAGGAGAGGTTGTACACCGCGGTCTTGTCGCCGTAGCGCTTGGTCAGGCCGTCTGCCTCGATCATGCTCCGCACCCATCGAATGGTTCAGGACAGCGGGGCACACGCCCCCGTAAGGCTTAGGAGGATAGCGAGGAGCTGACGGTTCCCTCCAAGAGGAGGTAAAAGGTGGGGCGAACCTCCGGGGCCGCTAGGCGTCCCGCCGCTTCAGCAGCACGTAACCGCCGATCAGTGCCGCCACCACCCACAGCGCCATGATCCCCAGCCCGCCCCAGGGGCCGTAGGGGCTGTCGTCCCCCACCGGGGCCACCACCTGCATGATCTTGCTGCCGGCCTGGTCGGGCAGGTACCGGCCGAGCTTCTTCGTCGCGGAGACGTTGCCGAGGATGTTGGAGATCAGGAAGAAGAACGGCATGAGGATGCCCAGCGACAGCATCGGGGAGCGCAGCATCGCCGCGACCCCCATCGAGAACACCGCGATGAGCGTCATGTACAGCCCGGCGCCGATCACCGCGCGGAGCACACCGGGGTCCCCGAGGTCCGCCCCCAGGTCGCCCAGCATGGCCTGCCCGAGGAAGAACGCGGCGAAGCCGGTCGCCATGCCGACCACCAGGGCCAGCAGCGTGGCCACGGCGATCTTGCTGAACAGGAAGGTGGCGCGCTGCGGTACGGCGGCCAGCGAGGTGCGGATCATGCCGGAGCTGTACTCGTTCGAGACGACGAGCACCCCGAACACGATCAGCGCCAGCTGACCGAGGCTCATGCCCGCGAAGCTGATGAAGGTCGGGTCGAAGGAGAGCCGGCCCGCCTCGTCCATGTTCTCGAACTCGCTCTTCGACAGCGCCGAGATCAGCATGCCGAGCGCGATGGTCACGACCACGGCGAGCGACAGTGTCCACACCGTGGACGCGACGGAGCGGATCTTCGTCCACTCGGACCGGATGACCTGGGTCGCCGCCATGTCAGTCCTTCCTCCAGCCGTCGCCCCACCGCTCCGGCCGGCCGGCCGGAGCGTCCGAGTGCGCGTGGTACTCCACCGACTGGGCCGTCAGCCGCATGAACGCCTCCTCCAGCGAAGCCTGCTGGGTGCTCAGCTCGTGCAGCACGATCTGGTGCTGTGCCGCCAGCTCCCCGATCCGCTCCGACGCGCCCCCGTCCACCTCGAAGGCCCCGCTGCCGGTCTCCACCACCGTGAGCCCGGCCCCGTGCAGCACATCGCGCAGCCGCTCCCGCTGCGGGGTGCGGATCCGGACGTAGCTGCGGGAGTTACGCGCGATGAAGTCCGCCATGGACGTGTCCGCCAGCAACCGGCCCTGGCCGATGACGACGAGGTGGTCGGCGGTCAGCGCCATCTCGCTCATGAGATGGGACGAGACGAAGACCGTACGGCCCTGGGCGGCCAGCGTCTTCATCAGGGTGCGGATCCAGTGGATGCCCTCGGGGTCGAGCCCGTTGACCGGCTCGTCGAACATCAGGATCCGAGGATCGCCGAGCAGCGCGCCCGCGATGCCGAGCCGCTGGCCCATGCCGAGGGAGAAGCCCTTGGCCTTCTTCTTCGCGACCGCGGTCAGGCCGACGGTGTCGAGGACCTCGTGCACCCGCCGCGACGGAATGCCGTTGGCCTGGGCGAGACACAGCAGGTGGTTCCAGGCGGAGCGGCCGCCGTGCACGGCCTTGGCGTCGAGCAGGGCGCCGATGTACTTCATCGGATCCCTGAGCTGGTCGTAGTGCTTGCCGTCGATGCGGACATCGCCCGCGGTGGGGTGGTCCAGACCCAGGATCATGCGCATGGTGGTCGACTTGCCGGCGCCGTTGGGACCGAGGAAGCCCGTGACGATGCCCGGTCTGACGCTGAACGTCAGCTGGTTCACCGCCACTTTCTCGCCGTACCGCTTGGTCAGGCCCGCCAGCTCGATCATGCGGCCACGCTAAAACGGCACAAAGCCCTCTGCCACCTCAGTGGCAGAGGGCTCCGCAGGTGTTCAGCAGCTGTACGCCGGGTGGTTACCGGGACTGCTGCGCGGGCACCCCGCGGGAGATCGGCTCGTCCTCGGCCGGCGTACCGGCCGCGGCCACCGCGGCGCCGGTGAGCGTGGCGAGCATCTCGCGCACGTTCGTCAGCTGGGCGTTGATCGAGTCGCGGCGGTTGGTCAGGGCGGCCAGCTCGCGCTCGGATTCCGAACGGATGCGGTCGGCCTTGGCATTGGCGTCGGCCACGATGTCCTCGGCCTGACGCTGAGCGGTCTCCACCGTCTGGCGGGCGCGGCGCTCCGCGTCGGTGCGCAGCTTCTCGGCCTCCAGGCGCAGCTGCTCGGCGCGGTGCTCGATCTCGGCCAGGCGCTTCTCGGCCTTGGCCTGACGGGACGCCAGGTCGCGCTCGGACTGCTCGCGGCGCTTGGCGAGGTTCGTCTCGAAGTCGGCGGCGGCCTGCGCGGCCTTGGCGCGGGTCTCCTCGAAGAGGGCGTCCGCCTCCTCGCGCTTGGACTGCGCGTCCTTCTGCGCCTCGGAGCGCAGCTGGGAGGCGTCGCTCTTGGCCTTCTCGACGATCCGGACGCCCTCGTCCTCAGCCTTGGCCTTGCGCTCGGACGCGAACGACTCGGCGTCGTTGCGTACCTGCTGGGCGGCCGACTCGGCGAGCTCGCGGTGCTGCTCGGCCGCGCGGCGGGCCTCCTCGCGCAGGTCCTTGGCCTCCTCCTCGGCGAGGCGGAGGATCTTCTCGACACGGGCACCGAGACCGGCGTAGGACGGCTCGGCGTCGGTGACCTGGGCCTGGGCGTTCTGCGTCTCGAGGTGGAGCTCCTCGATGCGCTTCTCGAGAGCGGTGATGCGGGCCAGAGCGCTGTCACGGTCGGAGACGAGCTTCGAGATGCGTTCGTCCACCTGAGCGCGGTCGTACCCACGCCGCACAAGCTCGAAGCCGTAGGGGGAAGTGTCGCTCATGGGGTTCCTGTCGAATGAGACCGGTGAGGTGATAGGTGGAATCCTAGGGGCCGAAGCGGTGTGTCATCGAGCGGATGCGTGTTTGATCTGGAGAATGACACCCCTTTTGAGTGGCTAACCCCAGGAGTGCTTGCCAAAGGCCATGGCGAGGACTTGGTCAAAGCACCCGGAACGCACCGGAAACGTACCCCGAGGCTAGCCGTCCGACGACTTCCCACCCGATCGTGGGGCACCGATCGTCGCGCTGGCCTTGACCGTGCCGTCCTTGCCGGCTGACGGGGTCTCAAAGGACTCCAGCGCCTCCAGCACGTCCTGCACCCGCGAGATCTCGGCGTTGATGTCCTCGCGCCGGCGCACCAGGACCTCCAGTTCGCGCTTGCCCTCCTCGACCGTGCGCCTGGCCTCCTGGACGGCCTCCGCCTTGAGCTGCTCGGCCTCCTTGACCAGCGCCGACTTCTTCTGCTCGGCCTCCTTGAGCAGGCCCTCCGCCTTCTTGACGGCGGCGATGCGCACCTTGCCGGCCTCGGAGTTGGCCTCCGACACCAGTTCCTTGGCCTTCGCCTGCGCCTTGGCGAGCTGCTCCTCGGCGGCCTTGATGAGCGCGTCGCAGCGGTCGCCGGTCGACTTCATGGTCTCCGCCGCCTCCCGGCGGGCCCGCTCGTGCAGCTCCTCGATCTCCGCGGTGATCCGCGCCCGCAGCTCCTCCGCCCGCTCCCTGATCGCGGTCGCGTCCCGGCGCGCGCCGACGAGCAGTTCGTCCGCGTCCGTACGGGCCTTCTCCACCCGTCCGTTGCCCTCGACCGTCGCCTCGGACACCAGCCGGTCGGCCTCCTTGCGGGCCGCGCCCACCATCGTGTCGGCCTGCGCCTCGGCGTCCGCGGTCGTCTTCAGCGCCTGCTGCTGCGCCTCGGTGAGCAGCTTGTCGGCCTCGGACGTGGTCTCCGTGATGAGCGTGTCGTCCTGCTCGGCCGCCTCCGACCGCCGCTTGTTGGCGTCCTTGCGGGCCTCGTCCAGGGTCCGCTCGGCCTCCTCGCGCGCGGCCGTGGTGACCCGGTCGGCCTCCTGGGCGGCCTCCGCCTTGACCCGCTGCGCCTCGGTGCGGATCCGCTCCGCGTGCTGCTGCGCCGACCCGACCGTCTCCGCGGCCTCGGCACGCAGCCGCTCCGCCTCGCCGCTCGCGTCCCCGAGCAGCCGCTCGGCGTTGGCGAGCGCTTCGGCGCGCACCCGCTCGGCCTCGGCGACGGTCTCCGACTGGAGCCGCTCCGCCTCGCTGCGCGCCTCGGTGATGAGGGTGTCCACCTGCGTCGCCGCGTCCGACCGGATCCGGTTGGCGTCCTCGCGGGCGTCCGCACGCGTACGTGCCGCCGCCTGGTCGGCCTCGGCGATGGCGTCCGACGCCTCGGTGCGTACCCGCTGGGCGTGCTCGGCCGCCTCGGTGCGCAGCCGCTCGGACTCGGCGATCGCCTCCGACATGGTGCGCTCGGCCAGCGCCTTGGCGGCCTCCGTCTCCTCGTTCGCCTCCCGCCGGAGCCGGCCCGCGTCCTCGGAGGCGCGCTCCCGCTCGGCGTACGCGTCGGCGCGGACCCGGTCCGCCTCCTCCTGCGCCTCCCGGCGGGTGCGCTCCGCGGCGTGCTCGGCGGCGTTGCGCAGTCCGGAGATCTCCTCCTGCGCCTGCTCGTGCAGCCCGGCGACCGAGTCGCGCACCTGCTGGGCGTGGAGCTCGGCCGCCGACACCATCTCGGTGGCGCGCCGGTCGGCCTCCTCCACCAGGCGCACGGCCTCGGCCTGCGCCTCCTCCACGCGCTTGCGCGCCGAGGCCAGCAGCTCCTCGCTCTGCTCGCGGGCCCGCTCGCGCTCCTGGTCGGCCTCCTGACGGGCCGCGCCGAGCAGTTCCTCGGCCTCGCGGCGGCGCCGGGCGGCCTCCTCCTGCGCGGCGGCCAGCGTCTCGGAGGCCTCCTGCGCGAGCCGCTCGGCCGCGGCCTGTGCCTCGGCCCGCACCCGGTCGGCGGTGTCCTGCGCCTCCGACTTCAGCCGCTCGGCCTCCGACGCGGCCTCCGAGCGCAGGCGAACGGCGATGGACTCGCCCTCCGCCCGCGAGGCGGACGCGTCGGACGCGGCCTCGTCGCGCAGCCGTTCGGCCTCCGCCTCGGCCTGTGCCTGGAGGGTGCGGATCCGCTCCGCGGACTCGGCGCGCAGCCGCTCGGTCTCCTCGGCGGCCTCCCGGCGGATCCGCTCGGCCTCCTCACGGGCGTCGGTCAGCGCCTGCTCGGCGGTCGTGAGCCGGGTCTCCGCCTCGGTGTGCAGCCGCGTCAGCTCGTCGGCGGCCTCCGCGTGGCGGGACTCCACCGCCCGCTCGGTCTCCTCGCGCAGTGCCCGGGCGGCCCGCTCGGCCTCGTCGCGGATGCCCTCGGACTGCTCCAGGACCTCCGCGCGGTGCCGCTCGGCCTCCTTGCGGGTGCGCTCCAGCGTCTCCTCGGCCTGCCGGCGCAGCGTGGTCGCGCGCTCGATCGCCTCGGTGCGGACCTTCTCGCTGTCCGTGGTCGCGCTCTGCCGCTGCTCGTCGGCGTCGGCCTTCGCCTTGGCCAGCAGCTCCTCGGCGGTCCTGGCCGCCTCCTCGATCTGCGCCACGGCCTGCTTGCGGGCCTCGGCGCGGATCTTCTCGCCCTCGTCGACCGCCTCGGCGCGCAGCTGCTCGGCCTCGCCGCGCAGCCGCCGTGCCTCCTCCTGGAGCTCGACGGTCTTGGCGCGGTACTCCTTGGTGTCGTCCTTCGCCGCGCCCTTGAGCTGCTCGGCGATGTCGTGCGCCTCGGCGCGCAGCCGGTCCGCCTCGGTCTCCGCCTCACGGCGGATCCGCTCGGCCTCCTCGGTGGCCGCCTTGGTGGTCCTCTTGGCGTCCTCCGACGCCTTGTTGAGTACGTCCTCGGCGGTCCTGGCCGCCTTCGACAGCTGGCTCGCGGTCTCCTCGGCGGTCGCCGAACGGGCCTTCTCGCCGGCCTCCGCCACGATCTTCTCGGCCTCGGCGCGGGCGTCCGCGACGACCTGCTCGGCCTCCGCCTTGGTGGCCTCGGCCTCCTTCGTGGCCTCGCTGACGAGCCGGGCGACCTGCTCCTTGGCGGTGCGCGTACGGGTCTCGTTCGCCGCCTCGGCGCCGGAGAGGGCCTTGGCCGCGGCCTCCTTGGCCTCGGTGACCAGCTTCTCGGCCTCGGACTGGGCCTTGCGCAGCGCCTCCTCGGCCTCGGCCATCCGCTGCTCGGCGGCGCGGCTCAGCTCACCGGCCTGGCGGCGGGCGGCGTCCGACTCCGAGACGGTCGACGTCCGCAGCTGCTCGGCGTGGTCCGTGGCCTCCTGGGCCTGCGTGGAGGCGGCGTTCAGCAGCCGCTCGGCGTCCGTACGGGCCCGGCGCAGCAGCTGCTCGGCCTCGGCGCGGGCGGCCTCCGCCTCGCTCTGCAGACGCTGGCGGGCCTCGGCGGTCACCCGCTCGGCCTCCGCCCGCGCGGCGGCCATGGCCTGCTCGGCCTCGGTGCGGGACTCCTCCAGGAGGCGGCGGGCCTGCTGCTCGGTGCGGGCCCGCAGCTGCTCGGCCCAGGCCACGTTCTCGTTGACGTGCGACTCGACGGTCTGCCGGCGCTCGGCGAGCTCCTGGTCGAGCTGCTGCCGACGGGACACAGCCTCCGCGTGCAGCTCGGCCTGGAGCCGGGCCGCCTGCTCGGCGTGCTCCTGAAGGATCCGCTGGGTCTGCGCCCGCGCCTGGCTCAGCTCACGGTCGGCGTCCGACCGGATCTGGTCCGCCTGCATCTGGGCGTTGCGCAGCAACTGTTCGGCCTGATAGCCGATGTCGGCGCTGTCATAGGCAGGCCGGGTCATGAGCGTGCGCCGCGCCTCGTGCAGCTTGGCGCGCAGCACCTCGACCTGGTAGCCGAGGTCCTCGGCGTGCTGGATGGCCTTTTCCCGCTCGGTCCTCAGCCGTTTCATCTCGGCTTCGAACCGAGTGAGGTGGTCGACGTCAGCCGCCGGCTCTCGCTCCTGGCTCTCGTAGCCCCGCACTGCGCGGTCCCATCCGTCCCCTGGTCGCAAGTCTCTCCAAACGAGCTCCGTCCATCCGCCGAACGGGGCCCCCGGGGAATGGTGTCAGATCAACGACGGAGCATGGGCTGCTGCCCCGACGCTCGTCCCCCGAAACCCGGACCCCGGAATGCGGTCGCCCGTGTGGAAGCGGCGACCGCCCCCCAACCCTACCGGCCCATATGTACGAGCATCAGTGCTCAGGTGACTCAACAGGCGCCGAAGTGACCAGTTCTGTCAGTACTCCGTGGCAATCCTTGGGGTGCAGGAAGGTGATCCGTGACCCCATGGAGCCGCGCCGGGGCTCCTCGTACAGAACGCGTACGCCCTTGTCCTTGATCGTGGCCGCGTCCCCGTCGACATCCGCCGTACCGAAGGCGATGTGGTGCACACCCTCACCGTTCTTGGCGAGCCACTTCGCCACGGTGGAGTCCTCCCGGGTCGGCTCCAGGAGCTGCAGGTACGAGGAGCCGCCGTCGGACGTATCGTTGATCTTGAGCATGGCCTCGCGCACGCCCTGCTCCTCGTTGACCTCGGAGTGGAACACCTCGAAGCCGTACGTGGCCCGGTAGAACTCGACAGTCGCGTCGAGGTCGTGACAGGCGATCCCGATGTGGTCGATTCGCGTCAGCATGGATTCAGTGCAGCGCTCCTCGGGTGGTTACGCAACGTGCGCGCGATCACACCGACAGCCCGATGACGTGGTGGAGTACCGCTCAGTACATTCGAAGTAAACCCTCGTTCACTCCTCGGCCAGTGCAGGCCGGAAGGGGATCGCAGCTCATGTCTTCTGCAAAGAACGGCTCGACTTCCGTCATCGTCGCGGGTGCCCGCACCCCGATGGGACGGCTGCTCGGTTCGCTGAAGTCCTTCTCCGGAGCCGATCTCGGCGGCTTCGCTATCAAGGCAGCCCTCGACCGTGCGGGGATCGGCGGCGACCAGGTGCAGTACGTGATCATGGGCCAGGTGCTCCAGGCCGGGGCCGGGCAGATCCCGGCGCGCCAGGCCGCGGTCAAGGCCGGCATCCCGATGAGCGTCCCGGCGCTGACCATCAACAAGGTGTGCCTCTCCGGCCTCGACGCCATCGCCCTGGCCGACCAGCTGATCCGCGCCGGCGAGTTCGACGTGGTCGTGGCGGGCGGCCAGGAGTCCATGACGAACGCCCCGCACCTGCTGCCGAAGTCCCGCGAGGGCTACAAGTACGGTGCGGTGGAGATGCTCGACGCGATGGCCCACGACGGCCTGACCGACTCCTTCGAGAACATCGCCATGGGCGAGTCCACGGAGAAGCACAACACCCGGCTCGGCATCGCCCGCGCGGACCAGGACGAGATCGCCGCCCTGTCCCACCAGCGCGCCGCCGCCGCGCAGAAGAACGGCGTCTTCGAGGCCGAGATCACCCCGGTCGAGATCCCGCAGCGCAAGGGCGAGCCGGTCGTCTTCAGCAAGGACGAGGGCATCCGCGGCGACACCACCGCCGAGTCGCTGGGCAGGCTGCGCCCGGCGTTCGCCAAGGACGGCACGATCACCGCCGGCTCGTCCTCGCAGATCTCCGACGGCGCGGCCGCGGTCGTGGTGATGAGCAAGGCCAAGGCCGAGGAGCTCGGTCTGGAGTGGATCGCGGAGATCGGCGCGCACGGCAACGTCGCCGGCCCGGACAACTCCCTCCAGTCCCAGCCGTCCAACGCCATCGGGCACGCCCTGAAGAAGGAGGGCCTGGAGGTCTCGGACCTCGACCTGATCGAGATCAACGAGGCCTTCGCCGCCGTCGCCGTGCAGTCAATGAAGGACCTCGGGGTGTCCAGCGAAAGGGTGAACGTCAACGGCGGGGCCATTGCCCTGGGTCACCCGATCGGGATGTCCGGGGCCCGTCTGGTGCTCCACCTGGCGCTGGAGCTGAAGCGGCGGGGCGGCGGTGTCGGCGCGGCGGCGCTGTGCGGTGGCGGTGGCCAGGGTGACGCGCTGATCGTGCGGGTACCGAAGCACTGAGCGGTCGTCAGTCTGTCGAGTCGGTGATCTGAACGGAGCTGTGATGCAGGACGTCTCCACGCTGGTGGCCCAGGCGAGGGAGGGCCGGCCACGCGCCGTGGCCCGGTTGATCTCGCTGGTCGAGGGGGCGTCCCCGCAGCTCAGGGAGGTCATGGCGACGCTGGCCCCGCTGACCGGCGGGGCGTACGTGGTCGGCCTCACCGGCTCCCCGGGCGTCGGGAAGTCCACCACGACCTCGGCGCTCGTGACGGCGTACCGCAAGCAGGGCAAGCGGGTCGGCGTCCTGGCGGTCGACCCGTCGTCCCCCTTCTCCGGCGGGGCCCTGCTGGGTGACCGGGTCCGGATGTCGGACCACGCCTCCGACCCCGGCGTCTACATCCGCTCCATGGCCACCCGGGGCCACCTCGGCGGTCTGGCCTGGGCCGCGCCGCAGGCAATCCGCGTGCTGGACGCGGCGGGCTGCGACGTGATCCTGGTCGAGACGGTCGGCGTCGGACAGTCGGAGGTGGAGATCGCCTCCCAGGCCGACACCTCGGTCGTCCTGCTCGCCCCGGGCATGGGCGACGGCATCCAGGCGGCCAAGGCCGGAATCCTGGAGATCGGCGACGTCTACGTCGTCAACAAGGCGGACCGCGACGGCGCCGACGCCACCGCCCGCGAGCTGAACCACATGCTCGGCCTCGGCGAGTCCCGCGCCCCCGGCGACTGGCGCCCGCCGATCGTCAAGACGGTCGCCGCGCGCGCCGAGGGCGTCGACGAGGTGGTGGAGGCGCTGGAGAAGCACCGCGCCTGGATGGAGGAGCACGGCGTCCTGACCGAGCGCCGGCTGTCCCGGGCCTCCCGCGAGGTCGAGACGATCGCGGTCACCGCCCTGCGGGAACGCATCGCGGACCTCCACGGCGACCGTCGCCTCAGCGCGCTGGCGGAACGGATAGTGGCCGGCGAGCTGGACCCTTACCGTGCGGCGGACGAACTGGTGGCGGGGGTGACGGACGGGGCGTGAGGCCCGGCCCGTAGGGTCCGAAGCCGAAGGCGGGGTCTCCGGAGGCGGCAGCCCCCGGAGACCCCGCCCCGGAACCCGGTCAGTCCTCGCCGCGGTCGTCACCCCGGTCGTCGTCGTCCTTGCCGTTGTCGCCGTCGCTGTCGCTGTCGTCGTCGTGGGCCCGCTGCTGCTTGCCGTGGTCGTCGTCGCGGTCGTCGCCCTGGTCGTCGTCGCGGTCCGCCGTGACCTGGCCCGACTTCAGGTCCACCTTCCAGTGGCCCTCCTGACCGTCCGCGCCGCCGGTCTCGACGTCCCACGCGTTCACCCGGTCGTCGTCGTCGAGGTCCAGCGAGGTGACGAACCCCTTCGCGGCGGCGGCGTGCGCCGCGTCCACCGCGGTGACCTGGGCGCCCCGCAGAGCCTCCCGGTCGTCCCGGTCGTCGTCGCTGCCGTCGTCGTTGTCGTCGTCCTGGTCGGTCGACGTGCCGAGCACCTTCCCCGAGGCCGGGTCCACGTGCACGGTGTACGAGGTCGTGCCCTGGCCGAGCACCTCGACCTCCCAGCCCCGCCGGTCGTCGCCGTCGTCGTCGCCGTCGTCGGTGTCGAGGTCCGCGGACACCGCGGTCCCCGGCTGCGCCTTCAGTGCCGCCTCGACGGCCTCCGCGGCCGTCACCTTCACGCCGCGGGCACCGCTGCGGTCGTCGCTGCGGTCGTCGTCCCGGTCGTCCCGGTCGTCCCGGTCGTCGTCCCCGTCGTCGTCCCGGCGATCCGTGCCCTGCGTGTCGGTGGACGTGGACGCGGCAGGCGTCCCCGGCGAGTCGCCGCCGCTGCCCGCGAACGCCAGCGTCGTGCCCCCGCCGATCACGGCGGTCGCGACCACTGCGGCGATGACGATGTTGCGCTTCATGGTTTTCTCCCCGAATTGGGCTTCTCGTTCCGACGTCCACCACGCTGCCGTCCGACGCCTGAAGCCACGCTGAAGCCGCCTGAAGATCCCTTCAGGTTGGATTTGGGACCCTGAGGGAATGCGGCTGCTGATCGTGGAGGACGAGAAACGCCTCGCGCTGTCCCTGGCCAAGGGCCTGACGGCGGAGGGCTACGCCGTGGACGTCGTCCACGACGGCCTGGAGGGCCTGTACCGGGCGTCCGAGTCGCCGTACGACCTGCTCGTCCTCGACATCATGCTGCCCGGCATGAACGGCTACCGCGTCTGCTCCACCCTGCGCGCCGCCGGCAACGACGTGCCGATCCTGATGCTCACCGCGAAGGACGGCGAGTACGACGAGGCGGAGGGCCTGGACACGGGCGCCGACGACTATCTGACCAAGCCGTTCTCCTACGTCGTGCTGGTCGCCCGCGTCCGTGCCCTGCTGCGCCGCCGCGGTCAGCACGGAGCCTCGCCCGTGCTCACCGTCGGGCCGCTGCGCGTCGACACCGCCGCCCGCCGGATCACCCGTGACGGGGACGAGATCGCCCTGACCGCGAAGGAGTTCTCCGTGCTGGAGCAGCTCGCGGTGCGGGCCGGCGAGGTGGTGTCCAAGGCGGAGATCCTGGAGCACGTCTGGGACTTCGCGTACGAGGGCGATCCGAACATCGTCGAGGTCTACGTCAGCGCGCTGCGCCGCAAGCTGGGTGCGGGACTGATCCGCACGGTCCGGGGTGCCGGCTACCGGCTGGAGGCGCCCCGGTGAGCCGGTTGTTCGGATCCGTGCGGGCCCGGGCCACCCTCGGCGCCACGCTCGTCGTCGCGGTGGCCCTGGTCGCCGCGGGGGCGGCCGTCCTGCTGTCCCTCTACTCCAACCTGACCGAGCAGGCCGGCACCGAGGCGGAGCGCTCCGCGCGGGCGGTCGCGGCCGACCTGGCCGGCGGCAAGCGCGCCGACCAGCTGTCCCTGGACGACGACGACCGTCCCGTCCAGGTCGTCGCCGACGACGGCACGCTGGTCGCGGCCAGCGAGAAGCTGGAGCGCATCAGCGGTACGGGCACGAGCGCCGTCCGGCCGCGGCAGCAGCCGCCGGCCACCGCGGACCCGGGCACCGGCTCCGGCGACGACGACTCCGAGGACTCGGGCGAGTCGGGCGACGACGACTCGGGTGACGACGACTCGGGCCACGGCTCGGGTGACGACTCGGGTGACGACGACTCCGCCGGGGCCACGCTCCAGCCGGGCGAGATCGCCGAGGAGGCGTCCCTGACGGACGGCTCGGCGACCATCGACGGCGACCAGGCGGACTACCGGTTCGCGAAGGTGCAGGTCGAGGTCCCCGGTCAGGGCACCTACACCGTGTACGCGGGCGGTCCGCTGGCCGCCGAGCAGAACGCCGTGAGCACCGCGCAGACCGTCATGCTGATCGGCTTCCCGCTGCTGCTCGGCGTCGTCGCCGGCGTGACCTGGCTGGTCACCGGGCGCGCGCTGCGCCCGGTGGAGGGCATCCGCAGCGAGATGGCGGAGATCACCGCCTCCGAGGACCTCTCCCGGCGGGTCCCCGAACCGGCCACCCACGACGAGGTGGCCCGGCTGGCCCGCACCACCAACGAGACGCTGGCCGCGCTGGAGACCTCGGTGGACCGCCAGCGGCGTTTCGTCGCCGACGCCTCGCACGAGCTGCGCAGCCCGATCGCGTCCCTGCGCACCCAGCTGGAGGTGGCGGCGGCGCATCCGGAGCTGCTGGACCTGGAGGGGGCGGTCGAGGACACCGTACGACTGCAAAGACTCGCCGCCGATCTGCTGCTGCTGGCCCGCCTGGACGCGGGGGAGCGGCCCACCGGCACCCGGGTCGACCTCGCGGAGCTGGCGCGGGAGCAGGCCGCGGGCCGCGCGGGCGTGTCCGTCGACGCGCAGTCGCTCGAAGTGGCCGGATCGCGAGGGCAACTGGGGCGGGTGCTGGCCAATCTGCTCGACAACGCCCAGCGGCACGCGCGCGCGGCGGTCACGGTGGCCGTCCGGCGGGACGGGGACCGTGCGGTCGTCCAGGTCGCGGACGACGGGGACGGCGTGGCGCCGGCGGACCGGGAGCGGATCTTCGAGCGGTTCGTCCGGCTGGACGACGCCCGCAGCCGGGACGAGGGCGGCGCCGGTCTGGGGCTCGCCATCGCCCGTGACGTCGCCGCCCGGCACGGCGGCACCCTCACGGTCCAGGACGCGCCGACAGGCGGAGCCCAGTTCGAACTCCGCCTGCCGCTCGTGCCGGAGGGCCTCTGAACCCGGTGGGTCAGGGCCGGCCGCGCTGCCCCCGCAGGTGGTCCGCGATGGGCTTCAGGGCCTTGTCGAGTTCGGTGAGGGAATCGGAGGGCAGCAGGTCGATGAAGTGCCGCCGCACGGACGAGACGTGGTGGGGCGCGACCTTCTGCATCGTCTCCATGCCGTGCTCGGTCAGCACCGCGTAGAGCCCCCGCCGATCCGACTCGCAGTTCTCGCGCCGCACCAGGTCGGCGTTCTCCATGCGGGTGATCTGGTGCGAGAGGCGGCTCTTGGACTGCATGGTGGCGGAGGCGAGATCGCTCATCCGCATCCGCAAATCGTCCGACTCGGAGAGATTCACGAGGATCTCGTAGTCGTTCATCGTCAGGCCGAACGGCTGCAGGTCCTTTTCGAGCTGGTACGTCAACAGCCTGTTGACCTCCAGGTGGGTGCGCCAGGCACACTGCTCCGCATCGGTCAGCCAGCGCGTGGCCGTCTCGGTCTCCATGAATGAAGTCTACCTAAGAGGTTGAAATGTGAACTACTGAGGGTGGTGTGACAGTGCGCACGCGTTCGACGTCACACTCCGCAGACTACCGCTCACAGCCCGAAGCGACGCTGGAGGTCCCCCAGCTGTCCGGGAAGGCGCGGTGCGCCGGCTTGCCCCCCGTGCCCTCCGGTCACCCCGCCACCACCGGGCACGCCGGCCTGGTGCGGGACCGTCCCCGTGGCCTGCTCGGCCATCAGGGTCTCGGTCGACTGGAGCAGGACCGTACCGGCTCCCACGAACTCGAACTGATGCTCCTCCCCGGAGGCCCCGCCGAGGCCTGTCATCGCACGTAGACCGCCCATTACGCCCGTCATGTAGCCATGGTCGTAGTGGTGGCACGGCGAGGGGCAGTCGGCCCAGCCGACAAGCGCTTGCGGGTCCACCCGGATCGGCGGCTCCATGAACACCACCGGACCGTTAGATGCGGCCACGAACTTTCCGGTTCCGATGAGGGTGAGAAAGCCCGGCACGATCGACTGCTTCAGCGCGAGAGTTGGCTGAAAAGCGAGCAGGTTGCCCGAGCGAATGGTCAGGTTGCCGTCCTCCAGATCGAAGGAATTCACGTCGAAGGCCCGGTCGGCGAGGAGCATCTTGCCCGAGCCCTCCGCCACGACCCAGTCCGCGGCGTGCAGTGGCGAATGGAACGACGTACGGACAAGACGGTCCAATCGCCCGTGCCCGACGCCGTTGAAGTCGATCGAGCCGTAGTAGGCGATCATCTTCCCCTTCTGCAGGAACCACTGGCTCCCCTTCAGCTCCACGCAGAAGGTGTACGCGTTCACGTTGTCGTCGGCGGGCAGCGTCGCCGGGTCGTGCACGACGGGCCCCGCGCCCGGAGTTCCGTAGGTCACAGCTTCTCCTCCGAGGCCTGGACGTACACCGCGCCGTTGCCGCTCAGCTCCAGCTGGAACGCCTCGCCGGAGCCGCGCCCCACCATGTCCCGCCAGCCCAGCGCGGTCGAGAGCTTGTTGCGCACGTCGCCGTGGTGGGCGACGTAGGCCTGGGGGTCGACATGGACCGGACGCTGCGGGCTGATCGGGATCTCGAAGATCCCGCCGTGGGCCATCACGGCCACCGCCCCGTGCCCCTTGAGCGTGGTCGTGAACAGACCCTGCCCGGTGACCTGCCCGCGCACCATCCCCATGACCCCGCCCTGGGAGCCCAGGAACATCGTCCCCTGCTGGAGGCTGCCCTCGAAGGCGAGCAGCCGGTCCGCCTCGACGCAGAGGGTGTCCCCGGCGAGAGTGATCACCTGGACGTGATGCCCGCCGTGCCCGAACAGCACGGTGCCGCTGCCCTCGACGGTCATGAGCGGGGTGTCCTCGTTGGCCACCCGGCGCCCGATCATCGCCATGACGCCGCCCTGGCCGCCGCTCATGTTGGGCGTGAAGGACACCTCGCCCTTGTAGGCGAGCATGGCGCCGCGCTGGCTGAACAGCCGACCGCCCGGCACGACGGTCGCCTCGACCATCTTCGAATTGACCTCGCGGAAGCCCATGTCACACATCCCCCGCGATCGTGTTCCGCTCACTGGGCTGGACGTACACCAGTCCGTCCCCCTCGAACCGCATCTGGAACGCCTCGCCCCCGCCCTCGCCCATCAATGTGCGGAAGGTCACGCCGGACTGGAAGGACTGCCGTAGATCGCCCTGGTGGGCGACGTACGCCCCCGGGTCCACGGTCAGGGGGTACTGCGCGCTCACCCGCAGCACCACCGCCGGCCCGTCCGACATGATCGCCGCCTGTCCGTGCCCCTCGACGGTGGTCGTGAACAGCCCGTTGCCCTGCGAGGCGCCACGCAGCCCCGTGAAGGACGTGCCGGTCCGCAGCCCGCCGTCGGTCGCGAGCAGATTGCTCGACTCCACGTACAGCTTGTCGCCCTGGAGACTCACCAGGTTGATCTCCGAGGCCCGGTCCGCGAACCAGCACGTCCCCTGCCCCTTCACCTCCATCAGGGTCATCTGCTCTCCGGTGATGCGCCGGGTCACCATCCCCCGTATGCCCTCACCGCCGCCGCTCAGCTTCTTGAAGGCCATCTGCCCGTCGTACGCGACCATCGACCCGTTCTTCGCCTTCACGGCGTCCCCGGTCATGTCGACGGCGAGCACTTTGCTGCCTTGAAGTCGGAACATCGCCACGGATGTGAAGGTATCGGCCGATTGGCTCCTCCGACAGGGGCAGTTTCCCGAGAGGAACCCGGAGCGGGCCCCTAGGGGGCCGGAGCGGGACCCCGAGCCCTTCTCGCGCCCGGTCGTTTGCCACAATGGCGGAGCGTTTGTGCCTCCGTTCACAAAGTGGCACGCCTCGTCAGCGAATCTCCCACCGAAGGTGACCCGTGGATCTCAAGACAGCCACCGCCCTCCGCCGCCTCCGCCTGGTCTCGGCCCCGGAGGCCGTGTCCTTCCTGATCCTGCTCGTCTGCTCGGTGCTCAAGCGGACCACGGAGTTCAACGCGGTCCCCGTGATGGGCGCGATCCACGGCGTCCTGTTCGTCCTGTACGTGATCTTCTGGGCGGACGCCTGGAACCGCGCGCGGTGGAGCTTCGGCACGGGCGCCCTGTACTTCGTCCTCTCCGTGCTCCCCACCGGTGGCTTCTTCGCCGAGCGCAGGCTGCGCCGCGAGGCCGAGGACGCGGTGATCGCGGAGCGTGCCCGTAAGGAAGGAGTGGTGAGCGCATGATCGTCGCCTTCTCCGTGACGCCCCTGGGTGTCGGCGAGGACGTGGGGGAGTACGTCGCCGACGCCGTCCGGGTGGTCCGCGAGTCCGGCCTGCCGAACCGCACGGACGCGATGTTCACGTCCGTCGAGGGCGAGTGGGACGAGGTCATGGACGTCGTCCGGCGTGCGGTGGCCGCCGTCGAGGCGCGGGCGCCGCGGGTGTCCCTGGTCCTCAAGGCGGACATCCGCCCCGGTGTGACGGACGCCCTGACGTCCAAGGTCGAGACGGTGGAACGCCACCTGGCGCCGTGACCGCGGCCGCCGAGGACCCCGGCCCGGTGGCCGGGGTCCTCGCGCGCGTACCGAAACGCGAGACGGGGCTGACCACGATATGACCGGCGGGTAAGGTCTGGTGACGTGCCGAAGCCGCTCAGCCTTCCCTTCGACCCCATCGCCCGCGCCGACGAACTCTGGAAGCAGCGCTGGGGCAACGTGCCGTCGATGGCCGCGATCACCTCGATCATGCGAGCGCACCAGATCCTGCTGGCCGAGGTCGACGCGGTGGTCAAGCCGTACGGCCTGACGTTCGCGCGCTACGAGGCGCTGGTGCTGCTCACCTTCTCCAAGGCCGGCGAACTGCCGATGTCCAAGATCGGCGAGCGGCTGATGGTGCACCCCACGTCCGTCACGAACACCGTCGACCGACTGGTGAGGTCCGGCCTCGTGGCCAAGCGCCCCAACCCCAACGACGGCCGCGGCACCCTCGCCGTCATCACCGAGAAGGGCCGCGAGGTGGTCGAGTCGGCCACCCGCGACCTGATGGCGATGGACTTCGGCCTGAGCGCGTACGACGCCGAGGAATGCGCCGAGATCTTCGCCATGCTCCGCCCCTTGCGCGTCTCGGCGAGCGACTTCGAGGAGCAGTGACCCGAAGGAAGATCGCCCGGAACGGGCGGTTACGCTCGATCGCATGAAAAAGAGCGTGCTGACCCGCTACCGCGTCATGGCCTATGTCACGGGTGTGCTCCTGGTCCTGCTGTGCCTGTGCATGATCGCCAAGTACGGCCTGAAGATGGACGGCGCCGCGGACGCGACGCAGGTCGTCTCCATCGCGCACGGCTGGCTGTACGTGGTCTACCTCGTCTTCGCCTTCGACCTGGGCTCCAAGGCGAAGTGGTCGGTGGCCAAGCAGGTGTGGGTGCTGCTGGCGGGAACGATCCCGACGGCCGCGTTCTTCGTCGAGCGGAAGATCTCGCGGGAGCTCGACGCCAAGGTCGCGCAGGGTGTGCCCGCCTCGGTCAAGGTCTAGGCGCCACCACGCTCGGCCGCCGCGCGTCCGCGTGTGCGGCGGCCGTCGTTCACCCGATTGCCCGGGTCGGCCGATAAATCGGCCGTCAGCCGTCGACATTTACTAGGACGTCCTAGTAAATTTGAAGGTATGGACGCTGACGCCATCGAAGAGGGCCGCCGACGCTGGCAGGCACGGTACGACGCGGCGCGGAAGCGCGACGCGGACTTCAGCACGCTTTCCGGCGATCCCGTGGAGCCGGTGTACGGGCCCCGGCCCGGGGACGCGTACGAGGGCTTCGAGCGGATCGGCTGGCCCGGGGAGTACCCCTTCACGCGCGGCCTGTATCCGACCGGATACCGGGGGCGTACCTGGACGATCCGGCAGTTCGCCGGCTTCGGCAACGCCGAGCAGACCAACGAGCGCTACAAGATGATCCTCGCCGCGGGCGGCGGCGGACTCTCGGTGGCGTTCGACATGCCGACCCTGATGGGCCGCGACTCCGACGACCCGCGCTCGCTCGGCGAGGTCGGCCACTGCGGTGTGGCCGTCGACTCGGCCGCCGACATGGACGTCCTCTTCCGCGACATCCCGCTCGGCGACGTCACGACGTCGATGACGATCAGCGGCCCGGCCGTCCCGGTCTTCTGCATGTACCTGGTCGCCGCGGAGCGCCAGGGCGTCGACCCGGCCGTCCTGAACGGCACGCTCCAGACGGACATCTTCAAGGAGTACATCGCCCAGAAGGAGTGGCTCTTCCAGCCCGAGCCGCATCTCCGTCTGATCGGCGACCTGATGGAGTACTGCGCGACGCGCATCCCCGCGTACAAGCCCCTGTCCGTCTCCGGCTACCACATCCGCGAGGCCGGGGCGACGGCCGCGCAGGAGCTTGCGTACACGCTCGCGGACGGCTTCGGATACGTCGAGCTGGGACTCAGCCGCGGCCTGGACGTGGACGTCTTCGCCCCCGGTCTCTCCTTCTTCTTCGACGCGCACCTCGACTTCTTCGAGGAGATCGCCAAGTTCCGCGCCGCGCGCCGCATCTGGGCCCGCTGGATGCGGGACGTGTACGGCGCCACCTCCGACAAGGCCCAGTGGCTGCGCTTCCACACCCAGACCGCCGGTGTCTCGCTGACCGCCCAGCAGCCGTACAACAACGTCGTCCGCACGGCGGTGGAGGCCCTCGCCGCGGTCCTCGGCGGCACCAACTCGCTGCACACCAACGCGCTCGACGAGACCCTGGCGCTGCCGAGCGAGCAGGCTGCCGAGATCGCGCTCCGCACGCAGCAGGTGCTGATGGAGGAGACCGGCGTCGCCAACGTCGCCGACCCGCTGGGCGGTTCGTGGTTCGTCGAGCAGCTGACCGACCGGATCGAGGCCGACGCGGAGAAGATCTTCGACCAGATCAAGGAGCGCGGACTGCGGGCGCACCCCGACGGGAAGCACCCCATCGGCCCGATCACCTCCGGCATCCTGCGCGGTATCGAGGACGGCTGGTTCACCGGCGAGATCGCCGAGTCCGCGTTCCGCTACCAGCAGTCCCTGGAGAAGGGCGACAAGCGGGTCGTCGGCGTCAACGCCCACACCGGCTCCGTCACCGGCGACCTGGAGATCCTGCGGGTCAGCCACGAGGTGGAGCGCGAGCAGGTGCGCGCCCTGTCCGACCGCCGCACGGGTCGTGACGAGGCGGCCGTCCGCGCGGCGCTCGGCGCGATGCTGGAGGCCGCGCGCGACGGCTCCAACATGATCGAGCCGATGCTCACGGCGGTGCGGGCGGAAGCCACCCTCGGGGAGATCTGCGACGCCCTGCGCGACGAGTGGGGTGTGTACACGGAGCCCGCGGGCTTCTAGAACCGGCAGGAGCGAGGGCGGCACCGGTGCCACGGGGGGTCACGTGGCGTCCGTGTCGCCTTCCTCTTTCCCGTCTTCCCCTCCCTGTACGGGGCCTTCGCGCCGCCCCGTCTCGGCGGCCGCCGCGCCCGCCAGCCCCAGCAGCAGCACCCGCGTCAGACCCCGGACCCACTCCTCGTCCACCGGCTCCGCGCTCACCAGCGAGCGGTGCACGACCGAGCCCGCCACCATGTCGAAGATGAGGTCGACCGTGCGGGCGGACTCCGCGGGGTCGGTCTCCGGCGGAAGCTCCCCGCGGCGCTGGGCGCGTGCCCGGCCCTCCACGACCAGCCGCTTCTGGCGTTCCACGATCGACCCGCGGATGCGCTCGCGCAGCGCCTCGTCCCGTGTGGACTCGGCCACCACCGCCATCAGGCCGCTCCTGGCCTCGGGGCGGGCCAGGATGGCGGCGAACTGCGCGACCACGCCCTCGACGTCGCCCGCCAGGGTGCCGCGGTCGGGCAGGCGCAGTTCGTCGAAGAGTTCCGCCACCGCGTCGACGACCAGTTCGTTCTTGCCGACCCAGCGGCGGTAGAGCGTCGTCTTCGCCACCCCCGCCCGGGCCGCCACGTCTCCCAAGGTGAGCTTGGACCAGCCGAGTTCCACCAGGGCCGCCCGGGTCGCGGCCAGGATGGCGGTGTCGGCGGCGGCGCTGCGCGGGCGACCCGTGCGGCCGGCGGGGGTGCGGCTCTGCATCCTTCGACCCTATCCGGGACAGGATCTGGCGAGATTCGCGTGGCAGTGAGGGAGATCACCAAGGCAAGGTGTCCCGGGGTCCCGTCCTGCCGTTACGCTACGACTCGTAGCGAAAGCACGTGACGGACCAGTTCTTCCGTGCGGTACGGAAGTATTTGTCACGTATGCGAGCGACGACCACAGGCGTGGGGTGGGGACCCGGCGCCGAACGCACGCACGGCTTCGAGGGCGCTTTTCACAGACGCCCGGGGAACGGGGGAGGATAGACGCATGCAGCCACGGAACATGTCCATGAGCGGCGTCGTCGACCTCGCCGCGGTCAAGGCGGCCCAGGAGGCCAAGGCGAAGGCCGAGCAGGCGCGCGCCGCAGCGGCGCGTGAGGGCGGCGGCGGTGCCGTCTCCCCGGCCGATCTCGTCATCGACGTCGACGAGGCCGGATTCGAGCACGACGTCCTGCAGCGCTCCATCGAGGTCCCGGTCGTCATCGACTTCTGGGCCGAGTGGTGCGAGCCCTGCAAGCAGCTCAGCCCGGTGCTGGAGCGGCTCGCCGTCGAGTACAACGGTCGCTTCGTCCTCGCCAAGATCGATGTCGACGCCAACCAGATGCTGATGCAGCAGTTCGGGATCCAGGGGATCCCGGCGGTCTTCGCGGTCGTCGCGGGCCAGGCGCTGCCGCTCTTCCAGGGTGCCGCCGCCGAGGCGCAGATCCGGGAGACCCTCGACCAGTTGGTCGCCGTCGCCGAGCAGCGCTTCGGACTGACCGGCCTGACCGTCGACCCGGAGGCCCGGCCGGGCGGCCAGGCGCCGGCGGAGGCACCCGTCGGACCCTACGACGCCGTACTGAACGCGGCCGCGCTGGCGTTGGACGCGGGCGACCTGGCCGGGGCGGTCCAGGCGTACAAGAACGTGCTCGCCGACGACCCCGGCCACCCCGAGGCCAAACTGGGTCTTGCGCAGGCGGAGTTGCTCCAGCGGGTGCAGGGCCTGGACGTCCAGGCGGTGCGCAAGGAGGCGGCCGACCGGCCGGCCGACGCGCAGGCGCAGATCGTGGCCGCCGACCTGGATCTGGTGGGCGGTCATGTCGAGGACGCCTTCGGGCGTCTCATCGACGCCGTGCGCCGCACGGCGGGCGACGACCGGGACGCCGTACGGCGGCGGTTGCTGGAGCTGTTCGAGGTGGTCGGAGCGGACGATCCGCGGGTGACGGCGGCTCGCCGGGCGCTCGCGCGCGCGCTGTTCTGACCGACGTCGGGGCACGCTGCGCGGCCGGTCGCTGAACGTCTGGACGCGTGAGCCCTGAGTGAGGACGTGTCCGACGGGGGCGTCGAGGCGGCCGCGCTTTACCAAATCTTGGTAATCGCGGCCGCTGTTACTGCGAGTAAGTCATGGGCGTTGGTCTGTCGGATTCTGTCCAGCGATCAATAGTTTTGTCCTGCCCCTGGATGGCACCCAGAGTCGCTGACCGAGTCCGGCTGGTCGTTGTTCGGTTATCCGGCCGTTACTAGCGAGTAACGAACCCCCTTGTGCGGGCGGCGAGAATGCACCACGATCGGCGACGCTCGGTCCATTCCCGTACCCCGACATCCAATCGGGCCGCGGGACTTCCTGGGTCCCCACCGAGCAGAGCCGACGCCCCTGGCGCCGGCTCTTGGGCAGGGGGGTCTTCGCCCACCCGGTGAAGCCTGTCCAGCAAGGTTGTGCGTGATGCGTGTCAGGCGCGACCAGTGGTTGTCGCTCGGGGGTGATCGCCGGTGATTCGGGCGCCGTTGTGCGCCACCGAGTGCGGGCGCTCTCCTTCCCGAGGACGTAGCACTTCTCCCATCCCTGTCCGGTACAGCCACCTTCGGGGGCGAGTCGGGCCAGGAGATGTACGTCCGAGAAGGAGGAAATATGGAGTCCCCAGTGCGTGGTGGGACCAGATGGAAGCGGTTCGCTGTGGTCATGGTGCCCAGCGTCGCCGCCGCGGCATGTGTGGGTGTCGGTCTGGCGCAGGGTGCGCTGGCCGCGTCCTTCAGCGTCTCCGGCCAGCAGTTCAAGGTGAAGGCCTCTCACCTGCACGGTGAGGGCTTTGCCCAGTACGGCGGCATAGACGAAGTCTATGAAACGGTCGAGGGCAAGAAGAAGAAGAAGGTCCCGGTCGCGATCTCGTCGTTCGACACGGCGACGATCACCAAGATGTGCCAGTCGGTCAAGACGGACATCCCCTTCGTGGGATCGATCTACCTCCGTCTCGAGGCCGGCAACAACCCGCAGAAGCCGGTCAAGGCCGAGAACCTCTACATCGACGTCGCGCAGCTGGACGCCGATGCGGAGTTCAAGAACATCGACATCGGTGTTGCGGTCAAGGACAAGACGCGCGGGCCCGCCAACAAGGATGGAGCCACCACCCTGCCGGGCGGCTTCGCCCAGCAGGCGGAGTCGGCCGACCTCTACGGCGTCGAGCAGACGGCGTGGGCGACCTCGGCCGGCACGTTCAAGCTCAGCGGTCTGTCGATGCGTCTCGGCGCGGACCCCAAGATGGAGTGCTACTGACGGCTCCCGTCACCGGGGTGTATCGGGGTAGTTGAACTGCCCCCGGGGGCGGGGGAGCCGTCGCTTCTCCGCCCCGCCGGCCCGGCCCGTCCGAGCGTCGGCACCCTCACCGACCCACACTTCCGGCTTCTTCACGCCTACGGCCGAGCCGGTACGAACTTCCACCGGACCCAGGGAGCTGTTTTCCATGAGTGCCGAGACTCCGGACCAGAGCGCCGGGACATTCGCCCGGTTGCGTCTGCGATTCCGTGACTGGCGGGGCACCCGGCCGTTCTGGGCGGGACTGTTCACCCTGCTCGGCGGGGTGCCGATCGCCTATTTCCCGTACGCCACGCTCAAGTTGGGCACCATGTCGCTCGCGATGGCGACCACCGCGGGTGCCGGCTCACTGATCATCGGCGTGCTGCTCATCACGCTGGGCCTGACCATGTGGTTCCAGCAGGCCACCCGCTTCTTCGCCGGAGTCGCGGCGATCCTCCTGGCGCTGGTGTCCCTGGTGGTCTCCAACATCGGCGGCTTCCTGATCGGTTTCCTGCTGGCCATGCTCGGCGGCGCGCTCGCGCTGTCCTGGGCGCCGGGCAAGCCGGAGGCCGAGGACGCCGCCCGCCGGGACGCCGACCAGGCCCCGGACGGCGACGGCGGCGACGACGTCCCCGGCTCCGCCCCGGACGCCACGGGGGGCACCCCCGTCGAGCCGGTCGAGCCGCACCCTCCGTACGGCACCGCCGACGGCTTCCGGGCAGAGGAGCCGAAGGGGGCGCACCGTGTCGGCTGACGAGGGCCGGGGCGAAAGCTCTGCGGCCCCGCAACCGGCGAGGACGGGGCCGCGTCACGCCGCCCCCAGGAAGCCGCTGTTCACCAGATTCCAGGTCCCGGCCGGACGTGCGATAGCCGTGGCGGCGATGCCCACCGCGATCCTCCTGGGCATGGGCCTCACGCCGAAGCTGGCGCTCGCCGACGACCGGCCGACTCCGCAGAGCCTGACGGCCGAGGAGTACGAGGACTGCGTCGAGCTCCTCAAGGAGACCGACGGCGCCTCGCCGTCGCCGTCCGCCTCGGCGAGCGAGAGCGAGTCCGAGGAGCCGAGCCCGTCGGCCTCGGCGACCGCATCGCCGCAGTCGCCGCAGACTTCGGACACCTCGGGTGACGAGGCCACGGACAACGACGGGTCGGGCGACGACTCTTCGTCGGATTCAGGTTCCGACGACGAGGCCGAGCCCGCGCCGTCCCCGTCGGCCTCGGCGGACAAGGACGCGCAGCCGCAGGACGCGGAGCCGGCGCCGAGCGTGTCCCAGAGCGGCGACGGCGGTGTGCTGGGCGCCATCGGCGACACGATCACGGGCGTCGTCGACGGCATCACCGGGCTGGGCAAGGGCGAGGAGGGGGAGACCACTCCCACGCCGACGCCGACGCCGACGCCGTCCTCGGGTGCCGAGGACGGCACGTCCGAGGAGGACGGCACCTCCGGCGACTCCAGCAGCGCGGACGACTCCGGCAAGGACACCGGCGACTCGGGCAAGGACGCCGACACGGCCGGGGACAGCGCCGACGAGCCCACCGACGCGGCGTCGGACGCGGCGGAGGATGCCGAGGAGGCTGCGGACGAGGCCACCGCCTCACCGACCCCCAGCCCCTCCGCGACCGCCACCGTCGACCCGGACGACTGCCCGCTCGCCACGGATGTCGAGGGCGGGATAGACAACGAGATCCTGCTGCCCGACGACCCCTGGTTCCTGGACGCCAGTTCGCTGAAGCTCAAGGGCGCCGACTACCAGGGCATCGTGAAGGTCAAGACCGCGTCCGGCAACGTCAAGGAAGTCCTGAAGTACGTCATATCCGACGGCACGGACATCGGCGACCTGCACCAGACGGTGAAGGACGAGCAGTCGGGCAAGACGTACCACGTCCAGGCCGACAAGGGCTCCATGTCCACCATCACCGACGGGGACACGGTGATGTACACCGAGAAGATCTCCGGCAACCTCTTCGGCCTGATCCCGATCACCTTCAGCCCGGACAACCCGCCGCCGCTGAACATCCCGCTGATCTACTTCACCGACGTGAAGGTCCAGCAGGCCGGCCAGTTCGGCGGCACCCTGCACGTGCCAGGCCTCTCGTCGTACATCACCGACTGAGCCGGCCGGCCCACGAACCCTTCCGGGAGCCGCAAAAGAACTGTGGCCCGGTACCCGCCTCGCGGGTACCGGGCCACAGTCCGGTGCGGACTCAGTCGGTCGCGCCGCCCAGGTGGTGGACCCGGACCATGTTCGTCGTGCCCGGGACGCCGGGGGGCGAACCCGCCGTGATGATGACGATGTCGCCGGGGTTGAAGCGGCTGAGCTTCGCGATCTCCTGGTCGACCAGGTCGACCATCTCGTCCGTGCTGTTCACGAACGGCACCACGTGGGACTCCACGCCCCAGCTGAGCGACAGCTGGTTGCGGGTGGACTCGTCCGTCGTGTACGCGATGATCGGCTGGCTCGCGCGGTAGCGGCTCAGACGGCGGGCCGTGTCACCGGACTTGGTGAAGGCCACCAGACCCTTGCCGCCGAGGAAGTCGGCGATCTCGGCGGCCGCGCGGGCCACCGAACCGCCCTGCGTGCGCGGCTTCTTGCCGGGCACCAGCGGCTGGAGGCCCTTGGAGAGCAGCTCCCCCTCGGCCGCCTGGACGATCTTCGACATCGTCTTGACGGTCTCGATGGGGTAGGCGCCGACGGAGGACTCCGCCGAGAGCATGACCGCGTCCGCGCCGTCCAGGATCGCGTTGGCCACGTCGGAGGCCTCGGCGCGGGTCGGGCGGGAGTTGGTGATCATCGACTCCATCATCTGGGTCGCCACGATCACCGGCTTGGCGTTGCGCCGGCACAGCTCGATCAGGCGCTTCTGCACCATCGGGACCTTCTCGAGCGGGTACTCGACGGCCAGGTCGCCACGGGCGACCATGACACCGTCGAACGCCATCACGACGTCCTCCATGTTGGCCACCGCCTGCGGCTTCTCCACCTTGGCGATGACCGGGACGCGCCGGCCCTCCTCGTCCATGATCTTGTGGACGTCGTTGATGTCCTTGGCGTCCCGGACGAAGGAGAGGGCGACCAGGTCGCAGCCCATGCGCAGCGCGAAGCGGAGGTCCTCGACGTCCTTCTCGGACAGGGCCGGGACGTTCACCGCCGCGCCGGGCAGGTTGATGCCCTTGTGGTCGGAGATGACGCCGCCCTCGATGACGATCGTCCGCACCCGCGGGCCCTCGACGTCCAGCACCTTCAGTTCGACGTTGCCGTCGTTGATGAGGATCTGGTCGCCGCGCGAGACGTCGCCGGGCAGGCCCTTGTAGGTCGTGCCGCAGATCGCCTTGTCGCCGGGGACGTCCTCGGTGGTGATGACGAACTCGTCACCGCGCACCAGCTCCACCGGTCCCTCGGCGAAGGTCTCGAGGCGGATCTTCGGGCCCTGGAGGTCGGCGAGGACACCGATGGCCCGGCCGGTCTCCTTGGCGGCGGCACGGACGCGGTCGTACCGCCCCTGGTGCTCGGCGTGCGTGCCGTGGCTGAAGTTGAAACGGGCCACGTTCATGCCCGCCTCGATCAGCGCGACGAGTTGCTCGTGGGAGTCGACCGCGGGGCCGAGAGTACAGACGATTTTCGAACGGCGCATGGGGCGATCCTATCGGTTTGTTTCGTCGCGGAATATTCCGTCTGGTGGAAGATACAAATGGGCGCGCTGATGCTCAGGTGTTCTTTCCGACCAGTGCGTAGGTCTGTGTCGCGATCTCCAGTTCCTCGTCCGTGGGTACCACGGCCACCGCCACGCGCGCGGAATCCGGCGAGATCAGCCGCGCGTGGTCGCCGCGCACGGCGTTGCGCTCCGGGTCGACCGCCAGGCCGAGCCCCTCCAGGCCCTCGATCGCCGCCTCGCGCACCGGTGCCGCGTTCTCTCCGACACCCGCGGTGAAGGCGACCGCGTCCACCGTGCCGAGCACCGCGTAATAGGCGCCGATGTACTTCTTCAGCCGGTGAATGTAAATGTCGAAGGCGAGTGCCGCCTCTTCGTCGCCCTCGTCGATCCGGCGCCGGATCTCCCGCATGTCGTTGTCCCCGCACAGGCCGAACAGACCGCTCCTCTTGTTGAGGAGATTGTCTATCTCGTCCATGTCCATTCCGCCGACACGCGCCAAATGGAAGATGACGGCCGGGTCCAGGTCTCCCGAGCGGGTACCCATCACGAGCCCCTCCAAAGGCGTCAGCCCCATGGAGGTGTCCACGCACCGGCCCTTGCGGACCGCCGAGGCGGAGGCGCCGTTGCCCAGGTGCAGCACGATGACGTCGACCTCGGACGGGTCCTTGCCCAGCAGGCGCGCGGTCTCGCGGGAGACGTAGGCGTGCGAGGTGCCGTGGAAGCCGTAGCGGCGGATCCGGTGCCGGTCGGCGATCTTCGGGTCGATGGCGTAACGCGCCGCCGCCTCCGGCATCGTCGTGTGGAAGGCGGTGTCGAAGACGGCGACCTGGGGCAGGTCGGGCCGCAGCGCCCGGGCGGTGCGCAGACCCGTGAGGTTGGCCGGGTTGTGCAGCGGGGCGACCGGGATCAGCCGCTCGATCTCGGTGAGCACCTCGTCGTCGACGACGGTGGGCTCGGTGAAGAACAGCCCGCCGTGCACCACCCGGTGCCCGATCGCGGCGAGTTCGGGGGAGTCGAGGCCCATGCCGTCCCGGCCGAGTTCCTCGGCGACCGCCTTGAGCGCGGCCTCGTGGTCGGCGATGGGCCCGCTCCTTTCGCGGGTGTCGCCGGTGGTCAGGCAGGTGTGCTGGAGCCGGGAGGTCTGCTCGCCGATCCGCTCGACGAGGCCCGCCGCCAGCCGGCTGCTGTCGCTCATGTCGAGCAACTGGTACTTCACGGACGAGGAACCGGAGTTGAGGACGAGGACGCGGGTCGCGCTCACAGCTGGGACGCCTTCTGGGAGGTCGGGGACTGGGCCTGGATCGCCGTGATGGCGACGGTGTTGACGATGTCCTGGACGAGCGCGCCGCGGGACAGGTCGTTGACCGGCTTGCGCAGCCCCTGGAGCACCGGCCCGACGGCGATCGCGCCGGCCGAGCGCTGCACGGCCTTGTAGGTGTTGTTGCCGGTGTTGAGGTCGGGGAAGATCAGCACGCTGGCCTGCCCGGCCACCTCGGAGTCCGGCATCTTCGTGGCGGCGACGCTCGGTTCGACGGCGGCGTCGTACTGGATCGGCCCCTCGATCTTGAGGTCGGGCCGCCGCTGCCGTACGAGTTCGGTGGCCTCGCGCACCTTGTCGACGTCGGCGCCCGAGCCCGAGGTACCGGTGGAGTACGAGAGCATCGCGATCCGCGGCTCCACGCCGAACTGGGCGGCGGTGGCCGCCGACTGCGCGGCGATGTCGGCGAGCTGCTCGGCGTCCGGGTCGGGGTTGACCGCGCAGTCGCCGTAGACGAGCACCTTGTCGGCGAGGCACATGAAGAAGACGGACGAGACGATCGAGGCTCCCCCGGAGGGGGGACCCCCAGGCCTGGTCTTGATGATCTCGAAGGCCGGGCGGATGGTGGCCGCCGTGGAGTGCACGGAACCCGAGACCATGCCGTCGGCGTGGCCCTCCTGGACCATCAGCGTGCCGAAGTAGTTGACGTCGGAGACGACGTCGTACGCGAGCTCCACGGTGACGCCCTTGTGGGCGCGCAGGGCGGCGTACTTCTCGGCGAAGGTGTCGCGCAACTCGCTGGTGGCGGGGTCGACGATCCGGCACCCGCCGAGGTCGATGCCGAGGTCGGCGGCCTTCTTGCGGATCCGGTCGACGGGTCCGAGCAGGGTCAGATCGCACACGTCCCGGCGCAGCAGGACCTCGGCGGCGTGCAGCACCCGCTCCTCGGTGCCCTCCGGCAGCACCACCCGCCGGCGCTCGGAGCGAGCCTGCTCCAGCAGCTTGTGCTCGAACATCATCGGCGTCACACGGTCGCTGCTGGGCGCGCTCACCCGCTTGAGCAGGTCGCCGGTCTCCACGAAGCGCTCGAACAGGCCGAGCGCGGTCTCCGCCTTGCGCGGGGTGGCCGCGTTGAGCTTGCCCTCCAGGGAGAACAGCTGTTCGGCGGTGGGGAAGCTGTTGCCGGACACCGAGAGCACCGGGGTGCCGGGTGCGAGCCGGGCGGCGAGGGTGAGGACGTCGTCGCTCGGCACCTCGTTCAGGGTGAGCAGGACGCCGGCTATCGGCGGGGTGCCCGCGCTGTGCGCGGCGAGCGAGCCGACGACCAGGTCGGCGCGGTCCCCGGGGGTGACGACCAGGCAGCCCGGGGTCAGGGCGGCCAGGAAGTTCGGCAGCATGGCTCCGCCGAAGACGAACCCGAGCGCGTCGCGCGCCAGCCCCGACTCGTCGCCGAGCAGCACCTTGGCGCCGAGGGCGTGGGCGATCTGCGCGACCGTCGGGGCGGACAGGGCGGGCTCGTCGGGCAGGACGTAGCAGGGCACGGGCAGGCGGGTGGCGAGCCGGTCGGCGATCCGGTCGCGGTCCTCCCGGGTGACCCGGTTGGTGACCATGGCCAGGACGTCGCAGCCGAGCCCCTCGTAGGCCCGGTAGGCGTTGCGGGTCTCGGCGAGCACGGACTCGGCGGTCTGCCCCCGGCCGCCCACCACCGGGATCACGGACGCGCCGAACTCGTTGGCGAGCCGGGCGTTGAGGGCCAGCTCGTCCGGGAACTGGGTGTCGGCGTAGTCGGTGCCGAGGACGAGGACGACGTCGTAGTCGCGCGCGACGAGGTGGAAGCGGTCGACGAGCGTGGAGACCAGCTCGTCGGTGCCGCGTTCGGCCTGCAGCGTGGAGGCCTCCTGGTGGTCCATGCCGTAGACCGTGGCCGGGTCCTGCGCGAGCCGGTAGCGGGCGCGCAGCAGCTCGAAGAGGCGGTCGGGCCCGTCGTGGACGAGGGGGCGGAAGACGCCCACGCGGTCGACCTGCCGGGTCAGGAGCTCCATGACCCCCAGTTCGACGACCTGGCGGCCGTCGCCGCGGTCGATACCGGTCACGTACACGCTGCGCGTCACGCGTGCTCTCCGTTTCGTCTGCGTCGGGTTCGTCTGCGTTCGGGGTTGGTCTGCGTCGGTTCTGTCGCGCCCGGTCGGTCTGCGTCCGGCTCGCCCGTGCCGGTCCCCCCGGTAGCGGGTTCCGTCGGAATCGGGGGTGATGCGGCCGGACAGGTGATGAATCCGAGGCCGTGGCCCCCCGGGACCGTAAAAATCGCCCGCCGGGGCGAGCAGAACCCTCTTGACAATACCCCTCGACATGGATAAGGCGCCCGTCAAGGTGTCGTCGTGCTGGGCGCCTGAGGGACGTGAAACAATCGGCAGTGGCTCACCGGCCTCGACAGCGAGCAGGAGACACAGCACGATGCGCATCGGAGTTCTCACCGCAGGCGGCGACTGCCCCGGCCTGAACGCCGTGATCCGGTCGGTCGTGCACCGAGCGGTCGCGCAGTACGACGACGAGGTGATCGGTTTCGAGGACGGCTACGCGGGTCTGCTGGACGGTCGCTATCGCGGCCTCGACCTCGACTCGGTCAGCGGCATCCTCGCCCGCGGCGGCACGATCCTCGGCTCCTCCCGGCTGGAGCGCGACCGGCTGCGCGAGGCCTGCGAGAACGCGTCCGACATGATCCACGAGTTCGGCATCGACGCCCTGATCCCGATCGGCGGCGAGGGCACCCTGACGGCGGCCCGCATGCTCTCCGACGCGGGTCTGCCGGTGGTCGGCGTGCCGAAGACCATCGACAACGACATCTCCTCGACGGACCGGACGTTCGGCTTCGACACCGCGGTCGGGGTCGCCACGGAGGCGATGGACCGCCTGAAGACCACGGCCGAGTCCCACCAGCGGGTCATGGTCGTCGAGGTCATGGGCCGCCACGCCGGCTGGATCGCGCTGGAGTCCGGCATGGCCGCCGGCGCGCACGGCATCTGCCTGCCGGAGCGCCCCTTCGACCCCGTCGACCTGGTCAAGATGGTCGAGGAGCGGTTCTCGCGCGGCAAGAAGTTCGCCGTCATCTGCGTCGCCGAGGGTGCCCACCCGGTCGAGGGCAGCATGGACTACGGCAAGGGCGAGATCGACATGTACGGCCACGAGCGCTTCCAGGGCATCGGTACGGCACTGGCGTACGAACTGGAGCGCCGCCTCGGCAAGGAGGCCAAGCCGGTCATCCTCGGCCACGTCCAGCGTGGCGGCACCCCGACGGCGTACGACCGGGTGCTCGCCACGCGCTTCGGTTGGCACGCGGTGGAGGCGGCGCACCGCGGTCAGTTCGGCCGTATGACCGCGCTGCGGGGGACGGACATCGTGATGGTCCCGCTCGCGGAGGCCGTCACCGAGCTGAAGACGGTGCCGAAGGACCGGATGGACGAGGCCGAGTCGGTCTTCTAGGCCGGTTCGGTACACGGAGGCAGCGTCCGGTTCAGTACCGTGGCGGCTTGCCGCGCTCGACGACCGTCCAGAAGTGGTCGACGATCCGGTCGAGGAACTCGCGGCCGTTGGCGCCGGTCTCCTGGTTGCCGCCGCCCCAGCTGAGGGTGGCGACCATCTGCCCCTGGTACTCGCCGTGCAACTCCTGGAGCACGGCCTCCAGGACGGCGCGCTCCAGCGGCACCGTCCTGCCCACGGGGCGGAGGTAGGCCTGCCAGCGGGTGGTCACGGCGCTGCGCAGCAGGTCGGCGAGCTTGTCCTCGCGGCCGGTGACGGCGACGAAGTCGGGCAGGTCGAGATCGAGGACGTCGGCGAGGGCGGCGGACTGCCGCTCGTTGCCGCGCCAGGTGTCGCTCTCCTCCATCCGCTGGTACGCGGCGAGTTCGAGGCCCACGCCGCGGGCGACGTCCTCCGGCGCGAGCGCGCGCGAGATGCGGTGCTCGCGCAGGGTGCGGGGCCGTCCGATGAGTTCGCCGGGGGAGCACCACAACACGCCCGCGAGGGCGGTCAGTTCGGGGCTGTTGGGGTGGGTGACCCCGCGTTCCCAGGCGATGACGAGGTCCGGGGTGACGTACGGCAGTCCGTACGAGGAGCGCAGGCTGTAGGCCACGTGCTCGGGCCCCATGCCGAGGGCGGCACGCAGGCGTCGGGCGGCGGGGGCGTTGAACGGCGGAGTGGGCGGGGTGGACTGGTTCGGTCCGGCTGGGGGTTGGCGCACGGGGCACAAGCTAGGGGTGCGGCGGGGTTCTGACTACGGTCTGTTCGGCCAGGAACACGGATTGTAGGAACATACGGTGCTCTCGTACGTCCTCACCCCTTGACCGCGCCGCTCAGCGCGAACCCTCCGCCCATCCGCCGCGCCACCAGCACGTACAGCAGGATCACCGGGGTCGAGTAGATGATCGAGAAGGCGGCCAGCTGGCCGTAGACGACGGTCCCGCGGTTGCCGAAGAAGTCGTTGATGCTGACCGCCGCCGGCATCTGGTCCGGCGTGAGCAGCAGCATGAAGGGGACGAAGAAGTTTCCCCACATCATCACGAACGAGAAGACCGTCACGACCGCCACGCCCGGACCCATCAGCGGCAGCACGATCCGCAGCAGGGACTGGAACGACGAGGCCCCGTCGGTCCAGGCCGCCTCCTCCAGCTCCTTCGGTACGCCGTCCATGAAGTTCTTCATCAGCCAGATGGCGAAGGGGAGTTGGGAGGCGGCGAAGAAGAAGATCGTCCCCTGCATCGTGTCGATCAGGTTCACCTGTACGAACAGGGCGTACACCGGAACCATGATCGCCGTGATCGGCAGGCTCGTCGCGAACAGGATCGTCAGCAGGAACGGGCGGTTGAGGCGGGAGCGGAAGCGGGACAGCGGGTAGGCGGCGAGGGCCGCGCAGGCCACGGTCAGCAGGGTGCCGCCGCCGCACAGGAGCAGGCTGTTCAGGAGCGGGGTGAAGGTGATGTCCGGCGTCAGGACGGCGTCGAAGTTGTCCAGCGTCACGCCGTCCGGCACCTTCACCCGGAGGCTGGCGCCGGTGTCCAGTGAGGACAGGACCACCCACAGCAGGGGCAGGGAGAACGCGGCGGCCACCACCAGGAGGCCGGCGTCCGCGGCCACGCGGTGCGCGGTCCTGCGGGAGGAGGGGGTTCGGGACATGGCGTTTCAGACCTCCGTCCGCAGCAGGCGCAGATAGATCACCGAGAACAGGGAGCCCACCACGAGGAGCAGCAGAGCGACCGCCGTGCCGTATCCGATCATGCTCTTCTGGAACGCCTCCTCGTACATGAAGAGCGGGAGCGTCTGGCTCTTGCCGCCCGGGCCGCCCCTCGTCATCACCCAGATCAGGCCGAAGACGGACAGGGTCTGAAGGGTGATCAGCATCAGGTTCGTGCCGATGGACCGCCGGATCATCGGCAGGGTGATGTGCCACAGGCGGCGCCAGCCACCCGCGCCGTCGACCTCGGCGGCCTCCGTGATCTCCTTGGGGATCTCGTTCAGGGCCGCCGAGTAGACGAGCATCGAGAACGCCGTGCCCCGCCACACGTTCGCGAACGACACCGCCAGGATCGGGAGCGTGAACAGCCAGTTCTGGGAGGGGAGGTGGAGCCAGTCCAGGATGGCGTTCAGGGTGCCCTCGCGGCGGAAGAAGGCGTAGAGCAGGAAGCCGGCGACGACCTCCGGCAGCACCCACGCCGTGATGACGATGCCGCCGGTGAGGGTGCGCAGGGGCTTCGACGCGCGCTGCATCAGTGCCGCGAGCCCCAGTCCGAGGGTGTTCTGGCCTATCAGCGCCGAGACGACCGTGAAGACCAGGGTCAGCCACACCGCGTTCAGGAACGCCTCGTCCCCGAACGCCGTACGGAAGTTCTCGAAGCCTACGAACGAGTCCTGTGCCTGGCCCGTCAGTTGCAGGTCGGTGAACGCGATGTAGGCGCAGTAACCGATCGGGCCGGCCAGGAAGAGCACCAGCAGGACCACTGCGGGGGCGAGGGGGAGGGCCCGCAGCAGGGGGAGGGAGCGGGGGCCCTGCGTCGGCGTGCGGTCCGGGCCGGCCGGTCCCGGCCTCTTGGCGAGGCCGGGACCGGTTCCGGAGCCCGTGGCGGGGGCTGTCGTCATGAACGGCGGCTCACTTCTCGATCACCTGGTTGTCCGTCGCCGATTTCAGGTCCTCGTCGTACGTCTTCGCCGCCTCCTCGACCGACATGTCCCCCGTCGTGACGCTCTCCATGGCCTCCTGGATCGCGGTGGAGACCTTCGGGTACGCCGGGTAGGCGGGCCGGTAGTGGGTGCTGGCGACCAGGTCGGTGAAGAACTTGATGCCGGGCTGGGCTTCGACGTACGCCGGGTCGGCGGCGACGTCCTCACGGACCGCGATGCCGGAGTTGGCGATGTACCACTTCTGGGCGTTCGCCTTCGTCTGCATCGTCTTGATGAACTCGAAGGCGAGGTCCGGGTTGCCCGCCTTGGCGGGGATCGCCCAGGTCCAGCCGCCGGACATGCTCACCTTGCCGGGTGCCTGGCCGTTCTGGGTGGGCATCGCGGCGAGACCCAGCTTGTCCGACCACTCGGGCCACTCGTGGCCGCTGCCCGCCAGCCAGTCCTGCGGGAGCCAGGAGCCGTCGAGGTTGATGCCGAGCTTGCCCTCGGGCAGGAGTTCGCCGCGGACACGGGTGCCGATGTTGGGGTCGAGGGCGTCGGCGACGTCCGGACCGAGCTTCTCCTGGTAGACCGTCTCGACGAAGCCGAGGGCGTCCTTGAAGCCCTTGCCGCCGGCGATCCACTTCTTGGACTGCTCGTCGTACAGCGGATCGGCGGTGCCGTCGTTCGTGCCGTAGAGCAGCATCTGGAAGCCCTGCATGGTGGCGGCCTCGCCGACGGGCTTGCCGGTGTAGACGTTGAGCGGGGTGACGCCGGGTACCTTCCGCTTGATCGTGCGGGCGGCCTCCAGGACGTCGTCCCAGGTCTTCGGCTGCCAGTCGGCGGGCAGACCGGCCTTGGCGAAGATCGCCTTGTCGAACCAGAGACCCCGGGTGTCCGTGCCGTCCGGCACGCCGTACGTCTTGCCGTCCTCGCCCTTGGCCGCGGTCTTGGCCGTGTCGATGAACTGGTCCCAGTCCCGCCACTTGGCGAGGTACGGGTCGAGCGGCTTGAGGTAGCCGCTGGTGATGTCGGAGTTGATGAGGAAGGTGTCCTCGTAGACCAGGTCCGGGGCGGTCTTGGGGGAGCGGAGCATCTGCTGGAGCTTGGTGTAGTACTCCGAGTCCGGGGCCTTGATCGGGACGAGCTCGACCTTCTTGCCCGGGTTGGCCTTCTCGAACTGCTTCTTGATGTCCGCGAGGTAGGTGTCCATCACCTTCACGGAGTTGTCCGTGGACTGTTTGAAGGAGACCTTCACGGTGTCCGGATCACTGCCGGCTCCGCCGCCACAGGCCGTGAGGGTGCCCGCGGCGGCGAGGGTCAGGGCGAGGAGAGCGGGCAGGGAGGCGTTGGGGCGCACGAACATGACCTCCTGGGGCCTACGTCGTTGTGGCCTGCGGGTTGTTGCCCGGTGAACGTATGAGGAGTGGTCTAGTCAGGTCAATGAGTCTGCGGAGGATTGACCTGACAAACTGCCGTCACCCGCGTTGCACGGGCACCCATCGGTAGACCAGTTCCGGCCGTCCCACCTGTCCGTACAGCGGGCTCCTGCCCGCCCTCCCGGCGTCCACCAGGTGTTCCAGGTAACGGCGGGCCGTGATACGGGAGATGCCGACCGCTTCGGCCAGCCCGGCCGCGGTCAGGCCCTCCTCCACCTCCCGCAGCGCCGAGGTCACGCGTTCCAGCGTCGGTGCGCTCAGGCCCTTGGGCAGTGCCGCCGGGCCGGGTGCCCGCAGGGTCGCCAGGGCGCGGTCGACCTCGTCCTGGCCGCTGGCCTCGCCCGCCGCGCCCCGGAACTGCGCGTAGCGGACCAGACGGTCCCGGAGCGTCGCGAAAGTGAACGGTTTGAGCACGTACTGGACGACTCCCAGCGACACCCCCTCCCGCACCACCGCCAGGTCCCGGGCCGAGGTCACCGCTATCACGTCGGCGTGATGTCCCGCCGCCCGCAGGGAGCGCGCCAGTTGCAGGCCGTGCACGTCCGGCAGGTGCAGGTCGAGCAGGAGCAGGTCGACCGGCGTCCGCTCCAGCGCCCGCCGCGCCTCCGCGCCCGTGTGCACCTTTCCGACCGCGACGAAACCGGGGACGCGACCCACGTACATCACATGCGCGTCCGCGGCGACGGGATCGTCCTCGACCACCAGCACCCGGATCCGTGCCTCGTGCGTCATGCGTGGCCTCCCACTTCCGTGGCGGCACCGGACCGACCGGCCGCCCCGGCTTCCTTCGACAGCGGCAACCGCACCTCGAACTCCGCTCCTCCCTCACCGGCCCCGGAGACCGACAGCGTCCCGCGGTGCCGGTGCGCCGTCTGCCGGACCAGGGCGAGGCCGAGACCGCGCCCGCCGGGGCCGGACGGCTTGGTCGAGAAGCCCCGCTGGAAGACCCGTTCGGTGTGCTCGGGATCCACCCCGTCCCCGGTGTCCGCCACCCGCAGGACCAGTTGGCCGCCCGCCGTGTACGCCGTCACGACCACCCGCGCCCGTACGCTGCCCTGCGCGGCGTCCACCGCGTTGTCGATCAGGTTGCCCAGGATGGTCACCAGGTCCCGCGCGGGCAACGACGGCGGCAGCAGCCCGTCGTCGAGGCCGCTGTCCTGCGACACCACCAACTCGACACCCCGCTCGTTCGCCTGGGCGGTCTTGCCGAGCAGCAGGGCCGCCAGCACCGGCTCGCTCACCGCCGCGACGACCTGGTCGGTCAGGGCCTGGGCCAGTTCCAGCTCCGCCGTCGCGAAGTCGACGGCCTCCTCCGCCCGGCCCAGTTCGATCAGGGACACCACCGTGTGCAGGCGGTTCGCCGCCTCGTGCGCCTGCGACCGGAGCGCCTGCGTGAACCCCCGCTCCGAGTCCAGTTCCCCCATCAGCGACTGAAGTTCGGTCACGTCCCGCAGCGTGACGACCGTACCGCGCCGCTCACCGCCCGAGACCGGTGACGTGTTCAGCACCAGCACCCGGTCCGCCGTCAGATGGACCTCGTCCACCCGCGGCTGTGAGGACAGCAGCGCGCCGGTCAGCGGGGCCGGCAGGCCCAGGTCGGCCACCGAGCGGCCGACCACGTCGCCGGACATGCCGAGCAGTTCCCGCCCGCCGTCGTTGATCAGCGCCACCCGGTACTGGCCGTCGAGCATCAGCAGCCCCTCGCGCACGGCGTGCAGGGCGGCCTGGTGGTAGTCGTGCATCCGGCTCAGCTCGGTGGCGTTCATGCCGTGGGTGTGGCGGCGGAGGCGGGCGTTGACCACGTACGTGCCGACGCCGCCCAGCAGGAGGGCACCGCCCGCGGCGCCGATCAGGGCGGTGAGCTGGCCCCGTACCCGCTCGCTGATCGCCTCGACCCGGATGCCGGCGCTGACCAGGCCCACGATGCGCGGGCCGTCGTGGACCGGGGTGACCGCGCGCACGGACGGGCCGAGCGTGCCGGTGTAGGTCTCGGTGAAGGACTCGCCCCGCAGGGCGGGGTCGATGTGACCCAGGAACCGGCCGCCGATCTGCTCCGGATCGGGGTGGGTCCAGCGGATGCCCTCCGGATCCATGATCGTGACGAAGTCGACGTCCGTGTCGCGCATCACGCGCAGGGCGTACGGCTGGAGCGGGCCCGTCGGGTCGGAGGTGCGGATCGCCTCCCGTACCGAGGGGGAGTCGGCGATCGAGCGGGCGACCGCCATCGCCTGGCGGCCCGCGGCGTCCTCGGCCTGGTTGCGATCGCTCACATAGGTGAACAGTGCGTAACCGGCGACGAGCACCGCGATCAGCACGGCCTGCATGGCGAACAGCTGGCCGGCCAGACTGCGGGCTCTGGGGACCGGGATGCGCATGCCGTCAGTGTGCCTCCCCGGTTAAGCGTGAACTAAATGAACGGAAGGGTGACCGCCCTCACAGCACGGGAGATAGTCACGGCATTCCTTCGTCCGCGGGCAGCGCCCCGGGCGATTCCCCCGGACGTGAGCCGCACGCCGGTGATGCCGATGACGTCGTCAAGGAGGGCAGTCGTGACCAGCGCAGCCGACACGGCACCTGCCACACCCCGCGCCAAGCGGGACCGCACCCACTATCTCTACATCGCGGTGATCGTCGCGGTCGCGCTCGGCATCGCCGTGGGCCTGGCCGCTCCCGACTTCGCCGTGGAGCTGAAGCCCATCGGCACGGGCTTCGTGAACCTGATCAAGATGATGATCTCGCCGATCATCTTCTGCACGATCGTGCTGGGCATCGGTTCCGTACGCAAGGCCACCAAGGTGGGCGCGGTCGGCGGTATCGCCCTCGTCTACTTCCTGGTCATGTCGCTGGTGGCCCTCGCCATCGGCCTGGTCGTCGGCAACATCCTCGACCCGGGCACCGGTCTCGCCGTCACCGACGCCGTCCGCGAGACCGGACACGCGCAGGTCGACGCGGAGGCCAAGGACACCACGGAGTTCCTGCTCGGCATCATCCCGACCACCATCGTCTCCGCCTTCACCGAGGGCGAGGTGCTCCAGGCCCTGCTGATCGCGCTGCTCGCCGGCTTCGCGCTGCAGGCGATGGGCTCCGCCGGACAGCCGATCCTGCGCGGCATCGAGCACATCCAGCGGCTCGTCTTCCGCATCCTCGCGATGATCATGTGGGCCGCCCCGATCGGTGCCTTCGGCGCCATCGCGGCCGTCACCGGGTCCGCCGGCATCGACGCGCTCAAGAGCCTGGCCGTGCTGATGCTCGGCTTCTACGTCACCTGCGTCCTGTTCGTCTTCCTCGTGCTCGGCGCGCTGCTGCGGCTGGTCTCGGGCCTGAACATCCTCACGTTCTTCAAGTACCTCGGCCGTGAGTTCCTGCTGATCCTGTCCACCTCCTCCTCCGAGTCCGCGCTGCCGCGGCTCATCGCGAAGATGGAGCACCTGGGCGTCAGCAAGCCGGTCGTCGGCATCACCGTCCCGACCGGCTACTCCTTCAACCTCGACGGCACCATGATCTACATGACCATGGCGTCCCTGTTCATCGCCGACGCCATGGGGACGCCGATGGGCATCGGCGAGCAGATCCCGCTGCTGCTCTTCCTGCTGGTCGCCTCCAAGGGCGCGGCCGGTGTGACGGGGGCGGGCCTGGCCACCCTCGCGGGCGGCCTGCAGTCCCACAAGCCGGCCCTCGTGGACGGCATCGGCCTCATCGTCGGCATCGACCGCTTCATGAGCGAGGCCCGCGCCCTGACCAACTTCGCGGGCAACGCCGTTGCCACCGTGCTGATCGGTACCTGGACCAAGGAGATCGACCGGGAGCGGGTGGACGAGGTGCTCGCGGGCCGACTGCCCTTCGACGAGAAGACGCTGCTGGACGACGGCCACGGCGGCGGCGAGGCCGACGACGCCGGGATGCCGGAGCAGCGTGGCGACCAGGAGGGCGAGAAGGAACTGGCCAAGGCCTGAGCCCCGTTCCCCCTTTCGCTTTCGCCCCTGAATTCCCGTTCCACCCCGGGTAGAGACCACCCTCCCACGCCCGGGCGGCTGAGATGCTCCCCCCGTCCCTCAGCCGCCCGGGCTCACCCTTTGCCCTGACGCCGACGTCAGGGCTTACGTTCGTGGCATGCGAATCGGCGAGCTGGCCGAACGGGCCGGGACCACCCCGCGCACGCTCCGGTACTACGAGGCACGGGGCCTGCTGCCCGCACGACGGGACGCGAACGGCCACCGGGACTACGACGAGCGGGACCTGAGACTGCTGCGGCAGATCAGAACACTGCAGGACTTCGGTTTCGGCCTGGAGGAGACCCGGCCCTTCGTGGAGTGTCTGCGGGCCGGTCACCCCGAGGGCGATGCCTGCCCCGCCTCGCTCGCGGTCTACCGGCGCAAGCTGGACGAGCTCGACGCCCTGATCGGCGATCTGCGTGCCGTGCGGGCGCAGGTGGGCGCGCAGCTGGCGAGGGCCGAGCGGGCACGGGACGAGTTGGCCGCCGAAGCGGGGGCTCCGGGAGGTCCGGAGCCGGTGTGCGAACTGGGAGGGCAGTCATGAGCAGGGCGGCGGGCGTGGCAGAGGTGACGGACGAGGACTTCGCGGCGGAGGTGATCGGGTCCGAGCTGCCGGTGCTGGTGGAGTTCACGGCCGACTGGTGCCCGCCGTGCCGGCAGATGGCGCCGGTGCTCAGCGCGCTGGCGGCGGAGGAGGGGGAGCGGCTGAAGGTGGTGCAGCTGGACGTGGACCGCAACCCGGGGACGACCAACGCCTACCAAGTGCTGTCGATGCCGACCTTCATGGTCTTCCGTGCCGGTGAGCCGGTGAGGTCCATGGTGGGGGCCCGGCCCAAGCGGCGGCTCCTGGAGGAGATCGAGGCGGCGCTGTGAACGGGACCAGCTCCTGAGAAGACGTAAAGAAATCCCCCGGGCAATTGCGCCCGGGGGATTTCTCTGCGTATATTCAATGATTCGCGACTTGAGAAAAAGAGGTCGCGAAGAAGTTCACTGAGCTGAGTATATCCGGGCGGGAGCGGAATTGTCAAACATGGATTCGTCAAACGTCGACTTTCCAGACGATGAAATGCGCGGCGAGCAGGAATTCATCGACGGGCTGTACCGGCGTGTCGACGTGCTGCGCGGCGACGCCGAGGCCTCTGTCACCGACGCCCTCGCGCAGGGCGACAAGCCGATGCAGGCCCGGCTGGAGCGGGACATCCTCGTCGCCGAGCGGTCCGGGCTGCTCGCCGCGCTGAACGCGGTGGACGGCTCGCTCTGCTTCGGCCGGATCGACCTGACCTCCGGCGCCACGCACCACATCGGCCGCATCGGGCTGCGGGCCGCCGACATCGAGCGCACGCCCCTTCTGATCGACTGGCGGGCCGAGGTCGCCCGCCCCTTCTACCTGGCCACCGGCCACACCACGATGGGCCTTCGCCGCCGCCGGCACATCTCCAGCGACGGCCGCCGCGTCACCGCGCTGCACGACGAGTTCCTCGACGTCGGAGACGAGACCCGGACCGGCCACGAGGACCCCAGCGGCGACGCCGTCCTGCTCGCCGCCCTGAACTCCGCGCGCACCGGCCGGATGGCCGACATCGTGCAGACCATCCAGGCGGAGCAGGACGAGATCATCCGCGCCCCGCACCGGGGCGTGCTGGTGGTGGAGGGCGGCCCCGGCACCGGCAAGACGGCGGTGGCCCTGCACCGGGCGGCCTACCTGCTGTACGAGCACCGTGAACTGCTCGCCAAGAGGGCCGTCCTGATCGTCGGCCCCAACCCGGCCTTCCTCGGCTACATCGGCGAGGTGCTGCCCTCGCTGGGCGAGACGGGTGTGCTCCTGTCGACGGTCGGCGAACTCTTCCCCGGTGTGAAGGCGACGGCTGCCGACACCCCGGAGGCGGCCGCCGTCAAGGGCGGCGCCCGGATGGCGGACGTGCTCGCCGACGTCGTACGGGACCGGCAGGCGCTGCCCGACCCGGTGATCGCCATCGCCCACGACCGCGAGATCCTGATGCTCGACGACGGTCTCGTGGGCGTCGCCCGGGAGCGGACCCGCGCCGCCAAGCTGCCGCACAACGCCGCGCGCGAGCACTTCGAGGGCTACATCCTGAACACGCTCACCGAGCTGTACGCGGAGCGGGTCGGCACCGACCCCTACGACGGCACCAACCTCCTCGACGCCGCCGACATCACCCAGATCCGCGACGACATCGCCGAGAACCCGGAAGTCTGGTCCGCCATCGACCGGTTGTGGCCGGTCCTCACCCCGCAGCGGCTGGTCGCCGACTTCCTCGCCGCGCCCGAGGGCTACGTCGGGGACGCCGACGCCGCCGCGATCCGGCGGCCCGTGACGCGGAAGTGGACCGTGGCGGACGTTCCGCTGCTCGACGAGGCGGCCGAACTCCTCGGCGAGGACGACCGCGTGGCCCGGGCGCGGGCGGAACGCGAGCGGGAGCGGCAGGTGTCGTACGCGCAGGGCGTGCTGGACGTGTCGTACGCGTCGCGGACCTACGAGTTCGAGGACAAGGAGGACAGCGACCCGGACGGCTCGGAGGTGCTCTCCGCGCACGACATCATCGACGCCGAGCGGTTCGCCGAGCGTCACGAGGAGGACGACCACCGCAGTGCCGCGGAGCGGGCCGCGGCCGACCGGACCTGGGCGTTCGGGCACATCATCGTCGACGAGGCGCAGGAGCTGTCGCCGATGGCGTGGCGGCTGCTGATGCGGCGCAGTCCGACCCGGTCGATGACGCTGGTCGGCGATCCCGCGCAGACCGCGGAGGCGGCGGGGGTCGGGTCCTGGTCGGGGATCCTCAAGCCCTACGTGGGGGACCGCTGGGAGCACACCCGTCTCGGCGTCAACTACCGCACACCCGCCGAGATCATGGACCTCGCGGCGGCGGTGGTACGGGCGCAGGACCCGGACTTCGAACCGCCGAGCTCCGTACGGTCCACGGGGGTACGTCCGTGGATCCGCGCGACCGACGACCTGCCCGGGGCGGTCGCCGAGGCGGTCGCCGAACTCACCCCGGCCGAGGGCCGGCTGGCGGTCGTCGCGCCGCGCGAGCTGCACCGGCGGCTCGCCGCCGCGCTGGACGGGGTGACGGCGGGCGACGAGCCGGATCTGACGCGGACGGTCGTGCTGCTCGACCCGCGTCAGGCGAAGGGGCTGGAGTTCGACTCGGTGCTGGTGGTCGAGCCGGGCCGGTACGGGACGAGCGATCTGTACGTCGCCCTGACCCGCGCGACCCAGCGGCTGGGGGTGCTGCACACGGAGCCCCTGCCGCGCGGCCTGGCCGAGGAGTCCCCGGCGGCCGCCTGACCGGCCGGGGGCCCGCCCGGACCCCCGCGACCCGCGCCCACCCACCACCCGACCGCGGCCGGTGCTGGGTGGGCCGGGCGGTCACGACGGCTGTAGCCAGACCGTCGCCAGCGGGGGCAGCGTCAGGCGGATGCTCGCCGGGTGGCCGTGCCAGGGGAGGGCCTCCGGCTTCATCGGGTCGGGATTCGTCACGTCGCTCCCGCCGTAGCGGGCGGCGTCCGTGTTCAGGGACTCGTGCCAGGCCGGGACCTCGTCCGGGACGCCCACCCGGTAGTCGTGGCGGACCACCGGGGAGAAGTTGCTGATCGCCAGCAGCGGGGTGCCGTCGGCGTCGTGGCGGAGGAAGGCCAGGACGTTGTCCTCGGCGGCGTCGCCGACGACCCACCGGAAGCCCTCGGGGTGGGTGTCGCGCTGCCAGAGGGCCGGCGTGTGCCGGTAGCCGGCGTTGAGGTCCCGGACCAGGTCGCGCACGCCACGGTGGTCGGCCTCGGCACCGTACTGCGGGTCGAGCAGCCACCAGTCCGGGCCGTTCGCCTCGGACCACTCCGCGCCCTGCGCGAACTCCTGGCCCATGAAGAGCAGTTGCTTGCCCGGGTGGGCCCACATGAAGCCGAGGTAGGCGCGGAGGTCGGCGCGCTGCTGCCACCAGTCGCCCGGCATCTTCGACACCAGCGACCGCTTGCCGTGCACGACCTCGTCGTGCGAGATCGGCAGGACGTAGTTCTCGCTGTACGCGTACACCATCGAGAAGGTCATCTCGTGGTGGTGGTACTTGCGGTGGACCGGCTCCTTGCTCATGTACTCGAGCGAGTCGTGCATCCAGCCCATGTTCCACTTCAGCCCGAAGCCCAGCCCGCCGAACCCGCTCGGGCCCTTGTGATGGGTGGCCCGGGTGACGCCGTCCCACGCCGTGGACTCCTCGGCGATGGTGACGACGCCGGGTGCCCGGCGGTACACCGTCGCGTTCATCTCCTGGAGGAACGCCACCGCGTCCAGGTTCTCCCGGCCACCGTGCTCGTTCGGCGTCCACTGGCCCGGTTCGCGCGAGTAGTCGAGGTAGAGCATGGAGGCGACGGCGTCGACGCGCAGCCCGTCGATGTGGAACTCCTCGCACCAGTAGACCGCGTTGGCGACCAGGAAGTTCCGCACCTCCTTGCGGCCGAAGTCGAACTCCAGCGTCCCCCAGTCGGGGTGGGCGGCGCGCAGCGGATCGGCGTGCTCGTACAGCGGACGGCCGTCGAACTCCGCGAGCGCCCAGTCGTCCCGGGGGAAGTGCGCCGGCACCCAGTCCATGAGGACGCCGATGCCCGCCCGGTGCAGGGCGTCGACGAGGTACCGGAAGTCGTCCGGGGTGCCGAGGCGGGCCGTGGGCGCGTAGAAGCCGGTGACCTGGTAGCCCCAGGAGCCGCCGAAGGGGTGCTCGGCGACCGGCATCAGCTCGACATGGGTGAAGCCCAGCTCCGTGACGTAGGCGGGCAGTTCCTCCGCCAGCTGCCGGTAGGTCAGCCCCGGGCGCCAGGAGGCGAGGTGCACCTCGTAGACGGAGAACGGGGCCTCGTGCGCGGGCACCCTTCCCCGTTGCTCCAGCCACTGCGCGTCGCCCCACTCGTGGTGCGAGGCGGTCACGATGGAGGAGGTTTCCGGCGGGGCCTGGGTGCGGCGGGCCATCGGGTCGGCCCGCAGGGTCTTCGAACCGTCGGGCCGGGTGATCTCGAACTTGTACAGCTCGCCCTCGCCGATGCCGGGCACGAAGAGCTCCCAGACCCCGGTGCCGCCCAGCGAGCGCATCGGGAAGCCGGTGCCCTCCCAGTGGTTGAAGCCGCCGGCCAGGCTCACACCGCGCGCGTTCGGCGCCCAGACCGTGAAACGGGTGCCGGTCACGCCCTGGTGCGTCATCGGCTCGGCGCCGAGCGCCCGCCACAGCTGCTCGTGCCGGCCCTCGCCGATCAGGTGCAGGTCGAGGTCGCCGAGGGTGGGCAGGAAGCGGTAGGGGTCGTGGGTGTCCTGGACGGCGTCCCGGTACGTCACGGCGAGCCGGTACTCGGGAACCTCCGCGAGCGGCAGCGACGCGGAGAAGAAGCCGTCGCCGTCGTCGTGGAGTTCGTGCCTGCGGTCGCCGGCCACCACCGTGACGGACAGGGCGTAGGGGCGGAAGACGCGGAAGATCACGCCACCTTCCGGCGCCGGGTGGGCGCCGAGGACGGAGTGCGGATCGTGGTGGGCGCCGGTCAGCAGCCGACCGCGGTCGGCGGGGCCGAGGGCGGGGGAGACCGGGGCGGGAGGGACCGGGGCGGGAGGGACCGGGGCGGGAGCGGCCTCGACGGCCTTCTTCCGCGCGGCGGTCGGTGCGGCGGGGGTGGCGGGCTCGGCCGGTGGCGTCTTCCTGGCCGCCGTCCTCTTCGCGGGCGCGCTCTTCGTGGCGGCGGACTTCTTCGCGGGCGCCGTCGTGGCCGTGGCCGTCTTCGCCGTCGTGCCTGTGGCGGTCTTCGCCGTGGCCTTCTTGGTGACGGCCTTCTTCGCCACCGCCTTCTCGGCCGCGGACTTCTCGGCAGGGGGCTTCCCGGCGGCCTTCCTCGTCGCCGGCGTCGCCTTCACCGGCGTCTTCTTCGCGGCCGCCTTCTTGGCACCGCCCGCCTTCTTCGCAGGGGCCGCCTTCTTGGCGGTGGCCTTCTTCGCCGCCCCCTTCTTCGGGGTGGCCTTCTTCGCCGCCCCCTTCTTCGGGGTGGCCTTCTTCGCCGGCGCGGCCGTCCCCTCGGGCGCGGTCGCCTGTTTCGGTACAGCGGCCTTCTCCTGGGGGGCCGCGGCCTGTCCGGCCGCGATGTTCGGGTCGGATCCGCTGGCGGAGGAGGTGGTACGGGGGGTCACGGGCGGAGCCTCCTGGGAGGGTCAGGTCGGTTGGGTCGAGGCGAGGCGCCGTATGGCCGACAACGGCACGGGAAGCCAGTCGGGGCGGTGGCGCGCCTCGTAGACGACCTCGTAAACGGCCTTGTCGGTCTCATGGGCACGCAGCAGCACCGGGTCGGTCCGTGGGTCGCGGCCGGCCGCCTCGGCGTAGCCGGAGCAGTACGCGGCCCGGCAGTGGTCCGCCCAGCCCGGCACCGACGGCTGCACGGAGTGGGCGGCGTAGTCGAAGGAGCGCAGCATCCCGGCGACGTCCCGCACGGCGGGCTGCGGCATCCGGCGTTCGGCGAGCGGCCTGGCCGGTTCGCCCTCGAAGTCGATCAGCGACCACCGGCCGGCCGGTGAGCGCAGGCACTGGCCGAGGTGCAGATCGCCGTGGACCCGCTGGGCGGTCCAGGTCTGGCCCTCGGCCGCGAGGTCGGCCAGCGCCTCGAAGGTGGAGCGCAGTCCGGGGACGTACGGGCCGAGCGCGGGCACCGCCTGTGCGGCGAGGTCGAGGCGCCCGAGCATGCCGTCGACCATCGAGCGCAGCTGGGTGTGGCCGAGGGTGACGGTCGGCAGGGCGCGGGCCAGTGCCGTGTGCACCTCGGCGGTGGCCCGGCCCAGCGCCCGCGCCTCGGTGCTGAAGTCCTCCCCCTTGGCCAGTTCGCGCAGGGCCAGCTCCCAGCCGTCGGCGGCGCCCTGGACGTAGGGCTGGAGGACTCCGAGGACGTAGGACTGCCCGGCGAGCTCGGCGCCCAGCCAGGCGGTCGGGGCGGGCACCCGGGGGCATCCCTCGCGGGCCAGCGCGAGCGGCAGCTCCAGGTCGGGGTTGACGCCCGGCACGATCCGGCGGAGCAGCTTCAGGATGAACGTATCTCCGTATATCACCGACGAGTTGGACTGCTCGGTGGTGACCGCGCGGCTGACCAGTCCGGGCCGGATCTCCCGGTGCGGGTCACGTTCGAAGCGCAGGTCGCCGATGCGGGCCTGGGTGCGGAGGGCCTCCAGGAGCACTTCGGCGGGCCGTGGGTCGTACAGGGCCTCGTAGACGGTGTACCCGGCGAGCGGGCCCTCGGTGACATGGCCGATCAGCGCGGGCGCCAGTCGGGGCGGCAGCGCCTCGCGCACTCCTATCAGGAGCTGGTAGCAGTCGCCGGGGGCCGGGGCGGTGCCGGCGCCCTGCACCGGTGGGTGCGGCTGGTGGACCTGGACGAGCAGGTGGTACAGCCCGAGCTTGCCGCCCGGTGGCAGCAGCTCGGTGGCCGCCACCGGCGTGAACCCGGTGACCGGACGTCCTTTGCCGGCGAACCAGCGCTGCCGTGGCAGCCAGTCCCGCAGCAGTGGATCCAGTGACGCGAGAAGGCCGGGGCCGGCCGTGGCGGGGTGGGTGACGGCTTCCGACATGGCGTGCGTCCTTTCCCCTTCTCCGGTTCGCCCTGGGGGGCGCTGTCAGCCGGTGTCGGCTCACGCGGGCGGACGGGGTGTTACTGATGCGTGCCCCGGGCGGGACGGGAGAAACCGCCCCGCCCCGGGCCTTCTAGACGGCGTCCTTGCGGAGCCGGAACCAGTAGAAGCCGTGCCCCGCGAGGGTGAGCAAGTACGGCAGTTCACCGATGGCGGGGAAACGCACCCCGCCGATCAGCTCGACCGGATGGCGTCCGCTGAAGGCGCGCAGGTCGAGTTCGGTCGGCTGCGGGAAGCGGGAGAAGTTGTTCACGCACAGCACGAGGTCGTCGCCGTGCTCCCGCAGAAACGCCAGTACGGCCGGGTTGGACGACTGGAGTTCGGTGTACGAGCCGAGCCCGAAGGCGTGGTTCTGCTTACGGATCTCGATCATGCGGCGGGTCCAGTGCAGCAGCGACGAGGGCGACGCCATGGACGCCTCGACGTTGGTGACCTGGTAGCCGTAGACGGGGTCCATGATGGCCGGAAGGGACAGGCGGCCGGGGTCGCAGGAGGAGAACCCGGCGTTGCGGTCCGGCGTCCACTGCATCGGCGTGCGCACCGCGTCCCGGTCGCCGAGCCAGATGTTGTCGCCCATGCCGATCTCGTCGCCGTAGTACAGGATCGGGCTGCCCGGCAGCGACATCAGCAGGGCGGTGAACAGCTCGATCTGGTTGCGGTCGTTGTCGAGCAGGGGGGCGAGCCGGCGGCGGATGCCGATGTTGGCGCGCATCCGCGGGTCCTTGGCGTACTCCGCGTACATGTAGTCGCGCTCTTCGTCGGTGACCATCTCGAGGGTGAGCTCGTCGTGGTTGCGCAGGAAGATGCCCCACTGGCAACTGGAGGGGATCGCCGGGGTCTTGGCGAGGATCTCCGAGACCGGGTAGCGGGACTCCCGCCGGACGGCCATGAAGATGCGGGGCATGACCGGGAAATGGAAGGCCATGTGGCACTCGTCGCCGCCGGAGGTGTAGTCGCCGAAGTAGTCGACGACGTCCTCCGGCCACTGGTTGGCCTCGGCCAGCAGCACCGTGTCCGGGTAGTGCGCGTCGATCTCCTTGCGCACGCGTTTCAGGAGCTCATGGGTTGCCGGAAGGTTTTCGCAGTTGGTGCCCTCCTCCGCGTAGAGGTAGGGCACGGCGTCCAGCCGGAAGCCGTCGATGCCGAGGTCCAGCCAGAAGCGCAGCGCCGACATGATCTCCTCCTGGACCGCCGGGTTCTCGTAGTTGAGGTCCGGCTGGTGGGAGAAGAAGCGGTGGAAGAAGTACTGCTTGCGGACCGGGTCGAAGGTCCAGTTGGAGGCTTCCGTGTCGACGAAGATGATGCGGGCGTCCTGGTACTGCTTGTCGTCGTCGGCCCACATGTAGTAGTCGCCGTAGGGGCCGTCGGGGTCCTTGCGGGACTCCTGGAACCACGGGTGCTGGTCGCTGGTGTGGTTCATGACGAAGTCGATGATGACGCGCATGCCGCGCTGGTGGGTGGCGTCGACGAACTCCACGAAGTCGGCGAGGTCGCCGAACTCGGGGAGCACCGCGGTGTAGTCGGAGACGTCGTAGCCGCCGTCACGCAGCGGCGACTGGAAGAAGGGCGGCAGCCAGAGGCAGTCGACGCCGAGCCACTGCAGGTAGTCGAGCTTGGCGGTCAGGCCCTTGAGGTCGCCGACGCCGTCGCCGTTGCTGTCCTGGAAGGAGCGGACGAGGACTTCGTAGAAGACGGCACGCTTGAACCACTCGGGGTCCCGGTCCTTGGCGGGTGTGTCCTCGAAGGTGTCCGGCACGGGCTCGTTGACGATCATGTGGTGGGTGACCCTCCGATCTGCGGGGTGGACGGTCGCAGGACGGTCAGGATGTGCGCCGGCCGGTGGCCGGGTTCCAGGCGCACATAGTTGGCCCTGCCCCAGTGGTAGGTCTCGCCGGTGAGCTCGTCGCGCACCGGCACCGACTCGTGCCAGTCCAGGCCGAGTTGCGGCATGTCCAACGAGACCGTGGCCTCCTGGGTGTGGTGGGGGTCGAGGTTGACGACCACCAGAACCGTGTTCGATCCCGACCGCTTCGAGTAGGCGATCACCGCTTCCTTGTCGACGTCGTGGAAGTGCACGTCCCTCAGCTGCCGCAGCGCCGGGTGCTGCCTGCGGATCGCGTTGAGCCGGGTGATGAGCGGGGCGATGCTGTGCGGGGCGTCCCAGTCACGGGGTGTGAGCTGGTACTTCTCCGAGTGGAGGTACTCCTCGCTGCCCTCGCGCAGGGGGACGTTCTCGCAGAGTTCGTAGCCCGAGTAGACGCCCCAGGTGGGGGAGAGGGTGGCGGCCAGGACGGCACGGGCCTCGAAGGCCGGCCGGCCACCCCGCTGGAGGTAGGCGTGCAGGATGTCCGGCGTGTTGACGAAGAAGTTGGGCCGCATGTAGGAGGCCGCCTCACCCGAAAGTTCGGTGAGGTACTCCGTCAGTTCCTGCTTGGTGTTGCGCCAGGTGAAGTAGGTGTACGACTGCTGGAAGCCGATCTGGGCCAGGGTGTGCATCATCGCGGGCCGGGTGAACGCCTCGGCCAGGAAGATCACGTCCGGGTCGGTGCGGTTCACGTCGGCGATGACGCGTTCCCAGAACACCACGGGCTTGGTGTGCGGGTTGTCGACGCGGAAGATGCGCACGCCGTGGGACATCCAGTGCCGCAGCACCCGCAGGGTCTC
>NZ_JBVKBE010000010.1:0-236985 GCF_055657325.1 Streptomyces sp. NPDC107562
CTTCCTTTGTACTCACCCGAGAATCTCTCTCGCGGCTTTCCTCCGGGCGCTTCCCTTCGGTCTTGCGTTTCCGACTCTATCAGATCTTTTCTCGACCTGATCCCCAGTCAGCGGGGTTTGCCTTCCCGGCCCTTCGGCCGTTCCGACGAGTGAGACTTTAGCGGATTCCGTGCTCCCCGCCTAATCGGGGCTGCGTCCTTTCGAACGCGGATTCCTCATTCCGTAAATATGCATACCGACGACACGACAGCAGAGCGACGTATCGACTGCTCGTCGGGAGTGGTTGCTACTCGCGGAATCGCTGTCCGGGGACCGACCGGAGTCGGCGCTCACGTCGGACAACTCGGAGAACACTACGTACCGGCCACGGGCGTGTCAACTCGGGTCCCCCGGCGCACCCCGGAGGCGTAGTCTGAGGACGTGACTACGCATACGTGCACCCAGTACTGGTGGGCCGCCTGACGGCGGCCGTACGCACGTATGCACTCAACGGCCGCCGCTTCGGCGGCCGTTCCTGTTTCTCCCTCCGGGGGGTCGGCCGACCGGGTGCGGCGGTCTCGACCAGGAGGTGGAGAGATGACGCGGGTCTTCAGCGGGGTCAAGCCGACCGGGCATCTGACGCTGGGCAACTACCTCGGAGCCATGCGGCGGTGGGCAGAGGTGGACCAGCATCAGGCGGACGCCCTGTTCTGCATCGTCGATCTGCATGCGCTGACCGTGGAGCACGATCCGGCCCGGGTGCGCAGACTGACGCGGCAGGCGGCGACGTTGCTGCTGGCGGCGGGACTGGATCCGGAGCGGTGCACCGTCTTCGTGCAGAGTCATGTCGACGAACACACCCGGCTGTCGTACCTGCTGGAGTGCGTGGCGACCGACGGTGAGATGCGGCGGATGATCCAGTACAAGGAGAAGGCCGCGCGGGCGCAGGTCCGGGGCGGGAGCGTGCGGCTGTCGCTGCTCACGTATCCCGTGCTGATGGCGGCGGACATCCTGGCGTACGGGACCGACGAGGTGCCGGTGGGGGACGACCAGACGCAGCATGTGGAGCTGACGCGGGATCTGGCGGTGCGGTTCAACCAGCGGTACGGCCATACGTTCGTGGTGCCGCGGGCCACGCATCCGGCGGTGGCCGCGCGGGTGATGAATCTGCAGGAGCCGGCGTCGAAGATGGGCAAGAGCGACGACACCGGGCCGGGGATCGTCTATCTGCTCGACGAGCCGGACGTGATGCGCAAGAAGATCATGCGGGCGGTGACGGACAGCGGGCGGGACGTCGTGTACGACCGGGAGGGGCGGCCGGGGCTCGCGAATCTGCTGGAGATTCTGGCGGCGTCCACGAACGGGAACCCATCGGACCTGAGCGGTGTATATGAGTCGTACGGCGCCTTGAAGAAGGACACGGCGGAGGCCGTGGTGGAGCTTCTGAGGCCCGTACAGCGGAGGCACAAGGAGCTGTGTGCCGATCCCGGCTATGTGGAGGGGGTGCTGCGGGATGGTGCGGAGAGGGCGCGGGCGATGGCGCGGCCGACCGTGGATGCCGCTTATCGGGCGATCGGGTTGCTGCCGGCTTCTTCCTCTGTGGAGGAGACGGGTGGCACGGGTACCGGCGGTTCCGGTGCGGGGGCTGTGCTGAACGCGGTCCGGTAGGCGCCCGGCGCGGCCGTGGGCGACGGCGACGGTTCGCTCGGGTGGGGCACACGAGGGAGGTGCCCCGCCCGGCGAGCGAGGTCAGCTGTTGCCCGCGGCTAGTTCGCGGCTGCGGTCGCGGGCGGCCTCGAGGGCGGCGATGAGGGCGGCTCGTACGCCGTGGTTCTCGAGTTCGCGGATGGCGTTGATGGTGGTGCCGGCGGGTGACGTGACGTTCTCGCGGAGCTTGACCGGGTGCTCGCCGCTGTCGCGGAGCATGGTGGCCGCGCCGATCGCGGACTGGACGATCAGGTCGTGGGCCTTGTCGCGGGGCAAGCCGAGCAGGATGCCGGCGTCCGTCATGGCTTCGACCAGGTAGAAGAAGTACGCCGGGCCGGAGCCGGAGAGGGCGGTGCAGGCGTCCTGCTGGGTCTCGGGGACACGGAGCGTCTTGCCGACGGCGCCGAAGATCTCCTCGGCGTGCGCGAGGTGGGCTTCCGTCGCGTGGCTGCCGGCGGAGATGACGGACATGGCCTCGTCGACGAGGGCGGGCGTGTTCGTCATGACGCGCACGACCGGGGTGCCGGTGGCGAGGCGTGCTTCGAGGGAGGCGGTCGTGATGCCCGCCATGCCGCTGATGACCAGGCGGTCGGCGGGGACGTGCGGGGCGAGTTCGTCGAGGAGGGTGCCCATGTCCTGGGGTTTGACCGTGAGGATCAGGGTGTCGGCGGTCTTCGCGGCTTCCGCGTTGGTGACCGGGGTGACTCCGTGGCGGGCGCGGAGTTCCTCGGCCCGCTCCGGGCGGCGGGCGGTGACCAGGAGATCGGCGGGGGTCCAGCCGCCGCGGATCATTCCGCTGAGCAGGGCCTCGCCGATCTTGCCGGTGCCGAGGACTGCGACTTTCTGGGTCATGGTGCGGGGCCCTCCGGAGGTTGCGTCGTCCGGATTCATCCTCGCACCGGGTGCGGGGGGCGGGCTCGTTTGTCCGGTGGGCGGGACGTGGCGGACTCGCCCGGTGGATCAGGTGGTCCGGCGGCGCAGGGTCGCCGCGCCGAGGGTGAGGACCAGCACGGCGCAGCCCGCCACGATCAGGGCGTCGCGGACGAAGTTGGCCGTCATGTCGGTGTGCTTGAGGACTTCGTTCATGCCGTCGACGGCATAGGACATGGGGAGGACGTCGGAGATGGCTTCCAGGACGGGGTGCATCTTGTCGCGCGGGGTGAACAGACCGCAGAGCAGGAGCTGGGGGAAGATGACTGCCGGCATGAACTGCACCGCCTGGAATTCGGAGGCCGCGAAGGCCGAGACGAACAGGCCGAGGGCTGTGCCGAGGAGCGCGTCGAGCAGGGCCACCAGCAGAAGCAGCCAGGGGGAGCCGGTGACGTCGAGTCCGAGGAACCATACGGCGAGACCGGTGGCGAGCGCGGACTGGATGATCGCGAGGGTGCCGAAGGCGAGGGCGTAGCCGGCGATGACGTCGCCCTTGCCCAGCGGCATGGCGAGGAGGCGTTCGAGGGTGCCGGAGGTGCGCTCGCGCAGGGTGGCGATGGAGGTGACCAGGAACATCGTGATCAGCGGGAAGATGCCCAGCAGGGATGCGCCGATGTTGTCGAAGGTGCGCGGGCTGCCGTCGAAGACGTAGCGCAGCAGGATCAACATCAGGCACGGGATGAGGATCATCAGCGCGATGGTGCGCGGGTCGTGCCGGAGCTGGCGCAGGACCCGGGCGGCGGTCGCGGCGGTGCGCGAGGCGTTCAGGGCGCCGGTGGGCGCGCTGGGCGTGGTTGCGGTGGTCGTGGTCATCGGGTCGTCTCCTTGTCGGCCGCGGTGCTCGCCTGGTCCACGAGGCGCAGGAACGCGTCTTCGACGGTCTCGGCGCCGGTACGGGCACGCAGGGCGTCCGGGGTGTCGTCGGCGAGGATCTCGCCCGCGCGCATGAGGAGGAGGCGGTGGCAGCGCTCGGCCTCGTCCATGACGTGGGAGGAGATGAGGAGGGTTGCGCCGCGGTCGGCGGCGATGGCGTGGAAGAGGTTCCACAGGTCGCGGCGGAGGACGGGGTCGAGGCCGACGGTGGGTTCGTCGAGGACCAGGACCTCGGGGGTGCCGAGCAGGGCGACGGCGAGGGAGACGCGGCTGCGCTGGCCGCCGGAGAGGTTGCCCGCGAGGGCGCCGGCGTGGCTGGTGAGGTCGACGTCGGAGAGAACGCGGTCGACGTCCTGGCCGCGGTCGGCGCTGGAGCGGCCGGGGTCGAGTATCGCCGCGAAGTAGTCGAGGTTCTGGCGGACGGTGAGGTCGTCGTAGACCGAGGGGGCCTGGGTGACGTAGCCGATGCGGGTGCGCAGGGTGCGGTGGCCGGCGGGGTGGCCGAGGACGTCGAGGGTGCCGGTGACCTTGGCCTGGGTGCCGACGATGGCGCGCATGAGGGTCGACTTGCCACAGCCGGAGGGGCCGAGGAGGCCGGTGATCTGGCCGCGCGGGACGGTGAAGTTCAGGCCGCGCAGGACCTTGCGGGGGCCGCGGGTGACGGTGAGGTCCTCGGCGCGGATGGCGGGGGTGGGCGTCGTCTCCGGTGTGGGGTGTGCGCCTGCGTCGGGGGGCTCGGCGACGTAATTCATCATGCGATGAATAATGCTCGTGGGGGTGGGCGGCGTCAAGTGGGTGCGCTTGGGTGGTGGTGAGGGGGAGGGCGCGGGGCGCGGGGCAACTGCCGGTTGGGGTGGGGGGGTTGCGTGTGGGGGTAGCGCGCGCGGGCGGGGGCGGTTCGGTGCGTGGGGGCGCGGGTGCGGGTGCGGGGGCGGGTGCGGGTGCGTGGGGGCTGGTCGCGCAGTTCCCCGCGCCCCTAAGGGCGCTGGACCGACCGGCGTGGGGGGCTGGTCGCGCAGTTCCCCGCGCCCCTAAGGGCGCTGGACCGACCGGCGTGGGGGGCTGGGCGCGCAGTTCCCCGCGCCCCTAAGGGCGCTGGACCGGCCGGCGTTGGGGGGCTGCGCGCAGCGCCCCGAAGGGCGCTGGAACGGTCGGCGTGGGGGTCAGGTGGGGGTGGTTACCTGGAGTTCTACGTCGTAGACCTCTTCGACGTGGCCGTCGGGGAAGACCTCGAGGAGGTGGCGGCGCTCCTCGGTCAGGAAGGCCTCGCTGCGTTCGGTACCGCCCACCAGGAGGATCGAGTGGCTGCCGAGGTTGGCGAGGTGGGTGTCGAGCGGGACGCGGCGGCTCCAGCGGACGACTCGGCGGGAGTAGCGAGGGGTCGGGACGCGGGGCGCCGTGGCGGAGCCGGTGGTGCCGGGCTGGACGGCGATCGGGTCGCCGTAGTGCGCCTTGATCCGCTCGGCCTGGGCGGCGACCCAGGGGACGCCGGGGGCCTCACGGTTCCACCACAGCGCCAGGGCGCCGCCGGGCCGCAGTACGCGGAAGGCCTCCGGGATCGCGAGCCGGGGGTCGGTCCAGTGCCAGGCCTGGGCGTAGGTGACGAAGTCCGCGCAGTTGTCGGCGAGAGGGAGGGCGTTGCCGTCGCCGCGGGCGATCGGGAGGCCGGGGCGGGTGCGGCGGAAGTGGGCGGACATGCCGTCCCCCGGTTCGACCGCCACCACGTCCGCGCCCCGGTCCCGCAGCAGGGCGGTCGCGATGCCCGTGCCGGCGCCGACGTCCACCACGCGCGCCCCGCGGAGCGGGCGCCCTGCCAGCTCCTCGATCGCGTCGAAGAGCGCGGGCGGGTAGGCGGGGCGGTTCGCGGCGTACTGGGCCGCGACGGCGTTGAAGGAGTGGGCGCGGGAGGGGGGTGGGGGCGGCGTCGTCGAGGTGGCCATGGAGTCATGGTCTCGTGGGGTGGGGCGGGCGGAACAGGGGCTTTGGGAGCGACGACGGGGTCAGCGGCGGCGCTTCTTCGCCGGGTTGCCGGTGCGGCGGGACGTGCGCTGGGAGTGGTGCTGGAGGGCTGTCTCGTACTCCTGGCGATGGAGCTTCTCGCCGGGGGCCTCGGTGAGGGAGCGGAGGAAATAGGCGAGGAGGGAGCCGATGAAACCGATGGCCAGCAGGCCGCGCAGCGAGGACTGGCGGTCCGGGTCGTGGCGCTTGGTGAAGCCCTCCCAGGTGTGCCGGAAGGCGAGCGAGCTGCAGACCGCGAACATGACGACGACCAGGAGCGGGACGAAGCTGCCGGTGTCGGCGAGCTGAATGCCCTCGTAGGCGAAGCGGAGCACCAGGCAGGCCACGGCCGCCGCGGCGAGGGAGCCGGCGGACACTCCGATGCGACGGAGGGTGTAGCCGTCGTCGTGGCCGACCCAGCTCGTGCCGAAGAAGCGGAGGGGTTCGGGGCGGGGCCCGCTGTCCTTGGGCCGGTCCGGGGTGCCGTTCTGGTCGTCGCTCACGGCTCGATTATGGCGTCCGGCGGACGAAGGGCCCGGGGCGGCCCTTCGCCGAAGTCACCGGGCCGGGGTCAGGCGCAGCGCGGTGCGACGTAGCCGTCGCTGCCGGTCTTCACGTAGGCGTCGGAGACGTACTGGGAGTTGGCGATGCAGTCCCAGAGGTTGGAGGTGCCGTAGGGGCCCGTGACGCTGTCGCCGGGGCGCTGGCAGTAGATGGGGACGGTGGTGCCCTCGGGCAGGACGCGGACGATGCGGTAGTCGGTGCCGGGGCCGCTGCGGACGTTGAGCCGGACGCCGGGGGCGACCGGGTAGGCGCGGACCCGGGCCGTGGCAGTCGCGGTCGCGGTCGCGGTCGCGGTCAGCGTCTCCGTGTCAGCCGGCGTCTCGGGCTCGGCGAGTGCCGTCGGTGCCGTTTCCTGCTCGCCCGCACCCGCGATCTCGATGTTCTCCGTGGCCATGTCGGCCTCCCCCGTTATGTGGATGCTTGTGAACGGTTCACGCCAAAATCGCGTGGCGCACCGAGGCTAGCAAGCCACAGGAGTTTCGCACGCAGGATCGACTAGGCTCAGCGCGTCGCGCGTGCGGACGGACATCCGGGGGTGAGAGATGCCGCCAGGGCGCAGCACCGGTACGGATGCGGAAGCGGAATCTCCGCAGTACGCCGGTCAGTACCGGCTGGAGGCGCAGCTCGGGTCCGGCGGCATGGGCGTGGTCCATCTCGCCCGGTCGGCCTCGGGATTGCGGCTGGCCGTGAAGGTCGTGCACGCGGAGTTCGCGCAGGACCCCGAGTTCAGGGGACGGTTCCGGCAGGAGGTCGGGGCGGCCCGGCGGGTCAGCGGGGCGTTCACCGCACCCGTCGTCGACGCCGACCCGGACGCCGGGCGGCCGTGGATGGCGACGTTGTACATCCCTGCGCCGACCCTCTCCGAGTACGTGAAGCGGAACGGCGCGCTGCCCCTGGCCCGGCTACGGCAGTTGATGGCGGGGCTGGCCGAGGCGCTGCGGGACATCCACCGGGCCGGAGTGGTGCACCGCGATCTCAAGCCCAGCAATGTGCTGCTCGCCGAGGACGGGCCGAAAGTCATCGACTTCGGCATCTCGCGGCCCTCGGACAGCGAACTGCGCACCGAGACCGGGAAGCTGATCGGCACGCCGCCGTTCATGGCGCCGGAGCAGTTCCGCAGGCCACGGGACGTCGGGCCGGCCGCCGATGTGTTCGCGCTCGGGTCGGTCATCGTGCACGCGGCCACGGGCAGCGGGCCGTTCGACTCCGACAGCCCGTACCTGGTGGCGTATCAGGTCGTCCACGAAGAGGCGGACTTGACAGGCGTACCGCGGGAACTCGCCCCGCTGGTCGCCCGTTGTCTCGCCAAGGAACCGGAGGACCGGCCCACGCCGGACGAGCTGATGGCGGAGCTGCGCTCGCTGTCGGCGTCGTACGACACCCAGGCGTTCATACCGGAACAGCGCACGGGCGAGCGGTCGTTCGAGTCCGCCGTCGAGGAGGTGCCCACCCATCGGCGCGGTGGGCCCACCGTCCCGGAGGCAGCACCGAAAGAGCCGAAGAAGCCATCGAGGCCGACACGGCGCTGGGCGGTGGGCGTCGCCGCCGGGATCGCCGTGCTCGCGCTCGGTGCCGGGGCCGTCGCGCTGACGGGGACCGGCGAGACCGAGGCCTCCCATGGGCGGGAGCAGACCCAGCGGTTCCGGGCCTGGGACAGGGAGCTGACGGCGCGGGGCACCGAGGCGAGCGGAATGCCGCAGTGCGCCTACGGGGGCAGCGCGCTGTACTGCACGCGCCCCGGGGTGCTGGCCGCCGCCGTCGATCCCCTCGACGGGGACGTGAAGTGGGCCCGGCCGGGCCCGGGCGGCCGTGGCGAGGGGACCGTGCAGCCGCCCGTCCTCGCGGGCGGCCTGCTGCACGTCGTCGAGGAGGGAGGCCGGCGTCTCGCCGCGCTCGACCCGCTGACCGGCGCGACCGTGTGGAGCGAGGACATCACCCGCTACGACGGCCGCGTCGCGCACGTCGCAGGCGTCGTCCTCCTCACCGGCCCCGACTCGACGGTCACCGCGCTGGACGCGGCCACCGGGGAGCGGAAGTGGCGGCATCAGCTCGCCGGGCTCGCCCAGCCGGTGTTCCAGTCGTACGGAGGGCGGGTCGCCTACGCCGTGGACGCGGACGGGGCCGGGACGCGGGTCACCGCAGTCGACCCGGAGAGCGGCGATGTGCGATGGCAGCGGCGGCTGGCGGGGGCGCTGAGTCTGGTGGGCGCGCGGGAGGGCGTGCTGTGGTTCACGTCGACCTCGGCCGCGTACGCCGACACGGACGCCGTGGTCCGGTACGACGCCGCCCGGGACACCCAGCGCCGGGTCACCCTGCGTTTCCCGGTGGCGGGCGCGCAGGCGGCGGTCGCGCAGGAGAGCGTGTACCTGCTGGGGGCCGACGGCGCGCTGACGGCTGTGGACACCGGCACGTCGCGGCAGCGCTGGCGTCTGGAGACGTCGGTCAGCTTCCCGTCGGCGCCGGTCGTGGCCGGGGAACGGCTGTATTTCAGCGCCGGGGACGGACGGCTGGTGGCCGTCGACGCGGCGCGGGGCGCGCTGCTGGGGCAGACGAAGGCGCGGCCGGGGGCGGCGCGGGGGGCCGTCGTGTCGGGGCTGCCGTTGCCGGTGGCGGCGGACGGGAAGGTGTTCGCGGGGGCGCCGGACGGAGAGCTGTTCGCGGTCGACGGGAGTGACGCGGCGCGGTGGTGAGGTGGCGCTGCGCGGTGTGTCGCCGGGGGTGGACGTGGCCCGCACGGTGTCGAGGCGGTGATCAGGGCCGGAATGTGAAGGGGCCCGCATGTGAAGGGGGCCGCACCGTCGCAGGCGGCCCCCTCACCGAACCGGCTCTCAGCCCAGCTTGCTGACGTCCCGCACCGCGCCCTTGTCCGCGCTGGTCGCCATCGCGGCGTACGCACGCAGGGCGGCGGACACCTTGCGCTCACGGTTCTTCGGAGCGTACGCACCGTTCAACGCCTCGGTACGGCGTGCCAGTTCCGCCTCGTCGACGAGCAGCTCGATCGAGCGGTTCGGGATGTCGATGCGGATGCGGTCGCCGTTCTCGACGAGGGCGATGGTGCCGCCGGAGGCCGCCTCGGGGGACGCGTGGCCGATGGAGAGGCCCGACGTGCCGCCGGAGAAGCGGCCGTCCGTGATGAGTGCGCAGGTCTTGCCGAGGCCGCGGCCCTTCAGGAAGGACGTCGGGTAGAGCATCTCCTGCATGCCGGGGCCGCCCTTGGGACCCTCGTACCGGATGACGACGACGTCACCGTCCGTCACCTGCTTGTTGAGGATCTTCTCGACGGCCTCCTCCTGCGACTCGCAGACGACCGCCGGGCCCTCGAAGGTCCAGATCGACTCGTCGACGCCGGCCGTCTTCACCACGCAGCCGTCGACGGCGAGGTTCCCCTTGAGGACCGCCAGGCCGCCGTCCTTGCTGTACGCGTGCTCGGCGGAGCGGATGCAGCCGCCCTCGGCGTCCTCGTCGAGGGCCTCCCAGCGCTCGGACTGGGAGAAGGCCTCGGAGGAGCGGACGCAGCCCGGAGCCGCGTGCCACAGTTCCACCGCCTTCTGGGAGGGGGAGCCGCCGCGCACGTCCCAGGTCTTCAGCCAGTCGGCGAGCGAGGGGCTGTGGACGGAGTGCACGTCCTCGTTGAGGAGGCCCGCGCGGTGCAGCTCGCCGAGCAGGGCGGGGATGCCGCCGGCGCGGTGCACGTCCTCCATGTAGTACGTGCGGTCCTTTGCGACGTTGGGCGCGACCTTCGCCAGGCACGGCACCCGGCGGGAGACGGCGTCGATCTGCTCGAGGCCGAAGGGGACCTCGGCCTCCTGGGCGGCGGCCAGCAGGTGCAGGATCGTGTTGGTGGAGCCGCCCATCGCGATGTCCAGCGCCATGGCGTTCTCGAAGGCGGCGAGGGTGGCGACGGAGCGGGGCAGGACCGTCTCGTCGTCCTGCTCGTAGTAGCGCCGGGTCAGGTCCATGACCGTGTGCGCGGCGTCGACGTAGAGCTGCTTGCGCGCGGTGTGGGTGGCGAGGACCGAGCCGTTGCCGGGCAGGGAGAGGCCGATGGCCTCGGTCAGGCAGTTCATCGAGTTGGCGGTGAACATGCCGGAGCACGAGCCACACGTCGGACAGGCGTTCTCCTCGATGCGGAGGATGTCCTCGTCCGAGATCTTGTCGTTCACGGCGTCGGAGATCGCGTCGACCAGGTCGAGGGTACGGACCGTGCCGTCGACCAGCGTGGCGCGGCCGGACTCCATGGGGCCGCCCGAGACGAAGACCGTGGGGATGTTGAGGCGGAGCGCCGCGTTCAGCATGCCCGGGGTGATCTTGTCGCAGTTGGAGATGCAGACCAGGGCGTCGGCGCAGTGCGCCTCGACCATGTACTCGACGCTGTCCGCGATCAGGTCGCGCGAGGGCAGGCTGTACAGCATGCCGCCGTGGCCCATCGCGATGCCGTCGTCGACGGCGATCGTGTTGAACTCGCGCGGGATGCCGCCGGCCTCGACGATGGCCTCGCTGACGATCCGGCCCACCGGCTGGAGGTGGGTGTGGCCCGGCACGAACTCCGTGAAGCTGTTGGCGACCGCGATGATGGGCTTCCGGCCGATGTCCGCGCCGGGTACACCGGAGGCGCGCATAAGGGCGCGGGCGCCCGCCATGTTGCGGCCGTGGGTGACTGTGCGGGACCTCAGCTCGGGCATTGTCGCTCGCTCCTTCGGAGAAATCTGACGTCTACGAGCGTACGCCGGTGCTCCAAGGGATGGACCAGGTGTCCGAAATGCGGGATGTCCGTCTCAGGGTGATTCGTTCCCGCCCGTCAGGGACCGGTCAGATGCCCCTGCACGACCGGTGCGACGCGTCCGATGATCACTTCGAGGTCGGCGGAGGCCAGCGGCTCCAGCTTGATCACGTATCGCATGATCGCGACGCCGACCATCTGCGCGGCCGCGAGCTCCGCCCTCAGCTCCGCGTCCGGCAGGCCGAGCTGGGAGGCGACCTTGCGCAGCAGCTGCGCGGCGACCAGGCGCCGGAAGACCGCGGCCGCCACCTCGTTGGTCACGGCGGACCGCACGACGGCCAGCAGCGGGGTCCGGGTGACCGGGTTCTCCCAGATCCCGAACAGGAAGCGGGCGAAGCGCTCGCCGACCTGCTCGGCCGGCCCTTCGAAGATCACGTCCGGCGCCTTCAGGGCGGGCGCGAAGACCGCCTCCAGCGCCTCCTGGAAGACCTGCTCCTTCGTGCCGAAATAGTGGTGCACCAGCGCCGAGTCCACGCCCGCCGCCTTGGCGATGCCGCGCACGGAGGTCTTCTCGTAGCCCCGCTCCGAGAACTCCTCGCGGGCGACGGCCAGGATCCGGTCACGGGTGTCGCCGGACTCCGTACGAGGGGGTCTGCCGCGTCTGCGGGAGGTCGCGCCGGTCACCGGCGGGGCACCTGCACCGCCGAGGCCAGGTGGAGCCGGGTGAAGGCCAGCGCCTCGGCGAGGTCGGCCTCGCGCTCGGCGCTCGACATGGCACGGCGGGTGTTGACCTCGATGACGACATGACCGTCGAAGCCGCTCAGGGCGAGGCGCTCCAGCAGTTCGGCGCAGGGCTGGGTGCCGCGGCCGGGGACCAGGTGCTCGTCCTTGTTGGAGCCGGCGCCGTCGGCGAGGTGGACATGGCCCAGGCGGTCGCCCATGCGGTCGATCATGTGCATCGCGTCGGAGCGGGCGGTCGCGGTGTGGCTGAGATCGATCGTGAAGTGCCGGTAGTCGTCCTTGGTGACGTCCCAGTCGGGGGCGTACGCGAGCATCTCGCGGTCGCGGTAACGCCACGGGTACATGTTCTCGACGGCGAACCGCACATCCGTCTCGTTCGCCATCCGCCAGATCCCGGCGACGAAGTCACGCGCGTACTGGCGCTGCCAGCGGAACGGCGGGTGCACGACCACGGTGGTCGCGCCGAGCTTCTCCGCCGCCGTGCGGGCTCTCTGGAGCTTGACCCACGGGTCGGTCGACCACACCCGCTGGGTGATGAGCAGGCAGGGGGCGTGGACGGCGAGGATCGGGATCTGGTGGAAGTCGCTGAGTCTGCGCAGGGCCTCGATGTCCTGGCTGACGGGCTCGTTCCACACCATGACCTCGACGCCGTCGTACCCGAGGCGCGCGGCGATCTCGAAGGCCGTCGCCGTCGACTCCGGATAGACGGAGGCCGTCGACAGGGCGACCTTCGCATCCGGGATGCGTACGACTGGTTCTGCCACGGAGACAGGGTAACGGCGCGTCCTGAGGAGCGGCGTTCGGGCCGAGCCACGGCAACGGTCCACCGTCGGGATTTCGCCGTCCTCCCGACAGCGCCCCCTCCGCCCTTGCGCGGCCCCGCGCGCGGGCGGCCCTCATGACGTGGTCCATGACGCCGCCCCGCTCACAGCCACGACATCGCCCCGCGAGACGGCCGTCTCACCGCCACCCGCGACACCGGCCCCGCTCGCCACCGCCCCGCGACACCGGCCCACTCACCGCCACCCCGCGACACCGACCCTCTCGCCACCGCCCCGCGACACCGACCTTCTCGCCACCGCCCCGCGACACCAGCCCACTCACCGCCACCCCGCGACACCGACCTTCTCGCCACCGCCCCGCGACACCAGCCCACTCACCGCCACCCCGCGACGCCGGCCGGCGAGAACGTCCGCCCGAGACCGCCCCGCGACACCGGCCCACTCACCGCCACCCCGCGACGCCGGCCGGCGAGAACGTCCGCCCGAGACCGCCCCGCGGCACCGGGCCGCGCCGCCGCACGGCGCCATCCACTGGAGCGCCCTCTCGACACCCCCGCAGGGCACCGCCCGCTACGGCAACGCCCCGCCCGCCGTCGAATCGGACCCCATGTGGTCCAGTCGGCGCAGGATGACGCCCTCGCGCAGTGCCCAGGGGCAGATCTCCAGCGTCTCCACGCCGAACAGGTCCATCGCACCCTCCGCCACCAGCGCGCCCGCGAGGAGCTGGCCGGCGCGGGCCTCCGAGACGCCGGGGAGTTCGGCGCACTCCTGCGCGGTCATGGCGGACAGACGGGGCACCCAGGTCTCCAGCGTCTGCCGCTTGAGCTCGCGCTGGACGTAGAGACCCTCCGCGGAGCGGGCGGCGCCGCCGATGCGGGCGAGCTGCTTGAAGGTCTTGGACGTGGCCACCACGTGGTCGGGCGCGCCTATGCGGGTGAACTCGCCCACCGTGCGGGCGATCTCGGCGCGGACGTGACGGCGCAGTGCCCTTATGTCGTCGGTGGCGGGCGGGTCGCCGGGCAGCCAGCCGGAGGTGAGCCGGCCCGCGCCGAGCGGCAGCGAGACGGCCGCGTCGGGCTCCTCGTCGATGCCGTAGGCGATCTCCAGGGAGCCGCCGCCGATGTCCAGGACCAGCAGCTTGCCCGCGGACCAGCCGAACCAGCGGCGGGCGGCCAGGAAGGTCAGCCGGGCCTCCTCGGCGCCGGTGAGCACCTGAAGGGCGACGCCGGTCTCCTCCTGGACGCGGGCGAGGACGTCGTCGGCGTTGGTGGCCTCGCGCACGGCGGAGGTGGCGAACGGCAGGAGCTCCTCGACGCCCTTGTCCTCGGCGGCCTGGAGCGCGTCGTGGACCACCGCGATCAGCTTGTCGACGCCCCCGGCATCGATGGCACCGGCGTCGTCGAGGAGTTGGGCGAGGCGCAGTTCCGCCTTGTGCGAGTGCGCGGGCAGCGGGCGCGCGCCCGGGTGCGCATCCACCACCAGCAGATGCACCGTGTTGCTTCCCACGTCGAGGACACCGAGTCTCATGTACGGAACGCTACTGCCCGTCGCGCCGCGCGCCGCCCCCGAGGCGGTCCCGGGAAGGGTCCCGGTCGACTTACCCTGGACGGGTGCCAAAGACGAAAAAGGCGAAGAACGACAAGACTGGCAAGACCGACAAGGTCGACAGGACCGACAAGGCGAACAAGAAGGCCGAATCGGCCAAGGGTTCTTCCCAGGATTCTTCGCAGGCGAAAGCACCGAAGACGTCACAGCGGACCCCGGCCGTCCCCGCAGACGACGAGAAGGGTCTCGACTTCCCGCGCGCGTGGGTGGAGTTCCCGGATCCGGCGGACGACGAGCAGGTGTTCCGCTGCGATCTGACATGGCTCACCTCTCGCTGGAACTGCATCTTCGGCAGCGGCTGCCAGGGCATCCAGGCGGGCCGCGCGGACGACGGGTGCTGCACGCTGGGCGCCCACTTCTCCGACGAGGAGGACGAGCAGCGGGTCGCCGAGCATGTGGCGAGGCTCACGCCGGAGGTCTGGCAGAACCACGCCGAGGGCACCCGGAACGGCTGGGTCTCCGAGGACGACGAGGGCTCCCGTCAGACCCGGCCTTACCAGGGCTCCTGCATCTTCCAGAACCGCCCCGGTTTCGCGGCCGGCGCCGGCTGCTCGCTGCACATCCTCGCCGTGCGGGAGGGCCGCGAGCCGCTGGAGACCAAGCCCGACGTGTGCTGGCAGTTGCCGGTCCGGCGGACGTACGACTGGATCGACCGGCCCGACGACACCCGGGTGCTGCAGATCTCGATCGGTGAGTACGACCGCCGCGGCTGGGGCCCGGGCGGCCACGACCTGCACTGGTGGTGCACGTCGGCGACCTCGGCGCACGGCGCGGGCGAGCCGGTGTACGTCTCCTACCGGCCGGAGCTGACCGAGCTGATGGGCAAGGCGGGCTACGACCGGCTGGCCGAGCTCTGCGAACAGCGGCTGGCCTCGCAGTTGCCGCTGCTGGCGCCGCATCCGGCGGATCCCGCGCGCTGACCCGGCAGACGCCACTGTCGCAACAGGCCTAGGAGGTGCTGGGGCTCGGGTCGCCGCTGTCGCTGGGCGGCGGCGACGGGCTGCCCGGCACCGAGGGGTTGGACGCGGTCGGTGTCGGCTCGGGATCGGGCGGCGGCGTGGTCGGATCGGTCGGTGGGGGATCGGTCGGCGCGGAGGTCGTGGGCGTCGGGTCCGGGTCGGGCGGCGTGGGCTCGCCGGAACCGCCCGGGGTGCTGGGCACCGGGTCCGGGTCGGGGTTCGGGTCGGAGGGGGTGGGCACGTTGCCGTACCCCTGGATGGAGACGATGGCGCCGGCCGGTGAGACCGCGACCCGCGCGCTCCAGAACCCGGATGGCTCGCGCAGCGGGTCGACGTACACCTTGATCGTGGACGTCTCGCCGGGGCGGAGCGTGCCGGCGGAGCGGCTCATGTAGAGCCAGGGGGCGGCCGTGGTCGCGGACCAGCGCACGGGCCCTGCGCCGGAGGCGGTGAGGGTGATCAAGGTGGTGTCGCCGCTGTTGTCCGCCGTCACGGCGAGCCGGCCCGCGCCCTTCTGACCGGCCCCGGCGACGCTGATGACCTCCACCGACACGTCGGGCTTGTCGCCCTGGGAGAAGCGACCGCCCGGGCGGGTGCTGGCGTTGCCGGCGTTCTCGTAGCCGCCGTCCGCGCTCTCGCCGTCGAACGTGCCGTGGCCGTCGTCCCGGCTGGCGCTGGTCCCGCGGCCGCCCGCGCCCTCGGTGAGCGGCGCGCCCCGGTAGGCGGACCACAGCGCGAGCACCGGCGCGGCCACCACGGTGGCGACGACCGTCGTCGTGACGGCACGCGCGCGCAGGCGGTCCCGCCGGGCGGCGCGGTCCTTGGGGTCCATGGGAAAGCCGCGCCGGTCGAAGCGGGGCGCGGCGGCCCGCGCGCGGGGGTGGTGCGCCATGGCCATGTGCAGGGCCGCGCGGGGCGCCTCCAGGACGGGCAGCTGGGTGGGGGCGGGGCCGCCGCCGGGCCAGTTGCCCGGGAGGGCGCGCTCGGCGGTGCGGCGGCAGTGGGGGCAGTCGTCGACGTGCCGGACCAGTTCGCGGCGCAGGGCGCTGCTGAGCACCAGTTGGTGGTCGCCGGTGAGCCGGGCGACGCTCGGGCAGGCGCCGGTCTCCACGACGGCGAGGGCCGCGCGGGTGCGCTCGACCTCGCAGGCGGCCGCGGAGAGCAGGTCACGCGCGGCGGCGAGGTCCATGCCGAGAACGGCGGCGACCTCGTGGGCGGACAGCTGGTGGCGCACGGCCAGTTCGAGTGCCTCGCGCTGCTCGGGCGTGGTGCCGGCGGCCTCCGGCCAGGCGAGCAGGGCGAGTTCGCGTCTGCGTTGGTCCTGGACGGGCTCGGCGACGGGGGGCGGGCCGGGCTGCGGGCCGCGCCCCCGGTCGGGGCCATGGCGGCCCGCCGCGTGGGTGGCCTGACGTTTCTGCTTGGCCTCGGCCAGCTTTCGCAGGCAGGCCCAGCGGGCCAGGGCGTAGAGCCAGGCCCTGCGGTCACCGGCGGAATCCGGGGCACGCTGGCCCCGGCGCTCGGCGAGCGCGAGGACCTCTCCCAGGGCGGCGGTGGCGGCTTCGTGGTCGCACAGCACGGACAGGCAGTACGTGAACAGGCCGTCCACATAAGGCTCATAGCGCGCGGGCGGACGCTGCACCAGGGTGCGCGCCGCAGCGCGGTCACGCGCCTCACGGCGCGCACGATGTGCGCCGGTGGTGCGGGTCGTGGTGTCCGGGCTGCTGCTCATCACCCGGCGACCGTAGGCGGCCACGAGTGGCCGCTTCCGCCCCCTTGAGCACATTTAATCCGTACGGGTGAAACGATCCCTCATAAGGGGACAGGAACCCCGTATTCCGTTGCTCGTTCGTGACGGGCCCCCCGGCGAGGGGTGCGCACCGGCGCGCGGCCGGGCGTGCGGAGGGGGCCCGCGACGCACCGCTTCGCGAGGCCCGGGCCCCGGTTGTCAGTACCGGCGGCTACGGTTTCGTCCATGGCTGCCCGTACGAAGTCCACCAAGGACCGTCCGTCCTACCGCTGCACCGAATGCGGCTGGCAGACGGCCAAATGGCTCGGCCGCTGCCCCGAGTGCCAGGCCTGGGGCACGATCGAGGAGTACGGCGCGCCCGCGGTGCGGACCACGACGCCGGGGCGGGTCACGACGTCCGCGCTGCCCATCGGCCAGGTCGACGGCCGGCAGGCGACCGCGCGTTCCACCGGCGTGCCCGAGCTGGACCGGGTGCTGGGCGGCGGCCTGGTGCCCGGCGCGGTGGTGCTGGTCGCCGGCGAGCCCGGCGTCGGCAAGTCGACGCTGCTGCTGGACGTGGCCGCCAAGGCGGCGAGCGACGAGCACCGCACCCTGTATGTGACCGGCGAGGAGTCGGCGAGCCAGGTCCGGCTGCGCGCCGACCGCATCAAGGCCATCGACGACCACCTCTATCTGGCCGCCGAGACCGATCTGTCCGCCGTGCTGGGGCACTTGGACGCGGTGAAGCCGTCGCTCCTGATCATGGACTCGGTGCAGACGGTGGCCTCTCCCGAGATCGACGGTGCGCCCGGCGGGATGGCGCAGGTCCGAGAGGTGGCCGGCGCCCTGATCCGGGCCTCCAAGGAGCGCGGCATGGCCACGCTCCTGGTGGGCCATGTCACCAAGGACGGCGCGATCGCGGGGCCCCGTCTGCTGGAACACCTCGTGGACGTCGTGCTGCACTTCGAGGGCGACCGGCACGCGCGCCTGCGGCTCGTCCGGGGCGTCAAGAACCGCTACGGCACCACGGACGAGGTCGGCTGCTTCGAACTGCACGACGAGGGCATCACGGGCCTTGCGGACCCGAGCGGACTTTTCCTGACACGTCGTGCCGAACCGGTCCCGGGCACCTGTCTGACCGTCACCCTGGAAGGCCGCCGCCCCTTGGTGGCCGAGGTCCAGGCGCTCACGGTCGACTCCCAGATCCCCTCCCCGCGCCGCACGACCTCCGGTCTGGAGACGTCCCGCGTCTCGATGATGCTGGCGGTGCTGGAACAGCGCGGTCGGATCAGCGCCCTCGGCAAGCGGGACATCTACTCCGCGACGGTCGGCGGGGTGAAGCTCTCCGAGCCGGCCGCCGACCTCGCCGTCGCACTCGCGCTGGCCTCCGCCGCCAGCGACACCCCGCTGCCGAAGAACCTCGTCGCGATCGGTGAGGTCGGTCTCGCGGGCGAGGTCAGACGGGTCACCGGCGTGCAGCGCAGGCTCGCCGAGGCGCACCGGCTGGGCTTCACGCACGCCCTCGTACCGGGCGACCCCGGGAAGGTTCCGACCGGTATGAAGGTGCTGGAAGTCGCGGACATAGGGGACGCCCTGAGGGTGCTGCCCCGCTCCCGTCGTCGAGAGGCCCCCCAGGACGCGGAGGACCGCCGGTAGACTTTGCCCTGGTCTCGCCCGTCCGTACGAACCGCGTGCGGATCCGGGAGCGCCCCAGATCCTGCGACCGGAGGAGTGCAGTGGCAGCCAACGACCGGGCAGCAGCTCCCGGAAAGTACGGCGGGAGTGCCGGTTCCGATGGCCTGATGCGCGCCTCGCTGAGCGCCGTCGCCCCCGGCACACCCTTGCGCGACGGCCTGGAGCGCGTCCTGCGCGGCAACACCGGCGGCCTCATCGTGCTCGGCTCCGACAAGACCGTCGAGTCCATGTGTACGGGCGGATTCGTCCTGGATGTCGAGTTCACGGCGACCCGGCTGCGCGAGTTGTGCAAGCTGGACGGCGGCATCGTGCTCTCCTCCGACCTGTCGAAGATCCTCCGGGCGGGCGTGCAGCTGCTCCCCGACCCCACGATCCCGACCGAGGAGACCGGCACCCGCCACCGCACGGCGGACCGCGTCAGCAAGCAGGTCGGCTTCCCGGTGGTCTCGGTCTCCCAGTCCATGCGCCTGATCGCCCTCTACGTCGACGGGCAGCGGCGCGTCCTGGAGGACTCGGCGGCGATCCTCTCCCGCGCCAACCAGGCACTCGCCACCCTGGAGCGCTACAAGCTCCGCCTGGACGAGGTCGCGGGCACGCTGTCCGCGCTGGAGATCGAGGACCTGGTGACGGTCCGGGACGTCTCGGCCGTCGCGCAGCGCCTGGAGATGGTGCGCCGCATCGCGACCGAGATCGCCGAGTACGTCGTGGAGCTGGGCACCGACGGGCGACTGCTCGCGCTCCAGCTGGACGAGTTGATCGCGGGCGTGGAACCCGAGCGGGAGCTGGTCGTACGGGACTACGTCCCCGAGCCCACGGCCAAGCGCTCGCGCACGGTCGACGAGGCACTGGCCGAGCTGGACGCGCTCAGCCACGCCGAGCTGCTCGAACTGCCGACGGTGGCGCGGGCCCTGGGATACACCGGCTCCCCCGAGGCCCTCGACTCCGCGGTCTCGCCGCGCGGCTTCCGGCTGCTGGCCAAGGTGCCGCGGCTGCCGGGCGCCATCATCGACCGGCTCGTGGAGCACTTCGGCGGCCTCCAGAAGCTGCTCGCCGCGAGCGTCGACGACCTCCAGACGGTGGACGGCGTGGGCGAGGCCCGAGCCCGCAGCGTCCGCGAGGGCCTGTCCCGCCTGGCGGAATCGTCCATCCTGGAACGGTACGTCTGACCCCCCGACGCACTATTCCGAGAAGGAGCGCGGAGACCCGCGCACCAGTAAACGCCGCGAACGCCCACCCCGAGAAGGCGCGCGGGAAACCGCGCGACCGGCCACGACAAACCCGCACCCGAAAGCCCCCCGCGACCAACCCGCACCAGTCAACGCCGCGAACGCACACGCCGAGAAGGAGCGCGGGGAACTGCGCGACCGGCCACGACAAACCCGCACCCGAAAGCCCCCCGCGACCAACCCGCACCAGTCAACGCCGCGAACGCACACGCCGAGAAGGAGCGCGGGGAACTGCGCGACCGGCCACGACAAACCCGCACCCGAAAGCACCCCGCGACCAACCCGCACCAGTCAACGCCGCGAACGACCACCCCGGGAAGGGGCGCGGGGAACTGCGCGACCGGCCACGACGAACCCGCACCCGAAAGCACCCCGCGACCAACCCGCACCACTCAACGCCGCGAACGCCCACCCCGAGAAGGGGCGCGGGGAACTGCGCGACCGGCCACGACAAACCCGCACCCGAAAGCACCCCGCAACCATCCCGCCCCACCGCCGCCCGCCAGCGATGCCGCACCGCTCAGTCCGCGTCCAGCACGAACGAGGCCCGCAACGTCCCGTACCCCGCCGCCTTGCCCTCCAGCAGATACGTCCCCGGCCCGGCCACCCCCGCCGGAGGCGTCCCGCACGAGGAAGCGCTCGGCTTGCGGTCCCACTCCACGGTGTAGGTGATGCTCTGCCCCGCCGGCACCCGGTACAGCAGGTTCCCGGAGCCCTTGGGGCAGTCGGCCGACGACCAGTAGGCGTCGTCGTCCCCACCGGCCTGAGTGACCGTCAGCACGGTGCCCTTGGGCCCGAGATCGACCTTGCAGTCACCGCCGGAGGTGTTCTTCGCGGTCAGCCGGAACGCCGGCGTCTCGTCGGGCGAGTACGCGTTGCGCACGCTGCGCAGGGTCAACGTCACCTTGCCCGGGGCGCAGTCGGGCAGCGAGGACCCGGCCGGCAGCGCGTCGCCCGTACCGACGCCACCGCCGGAGGAACCCGCACCCGAACCGCCGGTGTCCGAGCCCTGCGAGCCTCCGGCGCCCGCGCCACCGCCCGAACCCTCGTCCGAACCGTCGCCGGCGCCGCCCGTACCGTCGTCCGAGCCGTCCCCGGCGTCGCTCCCGCCGGAGCCCTCGTCGTCCGACTCGTCGCGCCCGCCCGGCGCTTCGCTGATCGCGGGGCCGGAACCGGAGGGTCCCGGAGTGATGGAGGGCGCGGGATTCTTGCCGTCGGAGCCCCCTGCGCCGTTGTCGCGCCCCCCGCCGCCACCGGAGGTCACGACCCAGGTGACCAGCAGGGCCAACAGGGCGAGCACGGACAGCATGATCACCCTCCGTCGCCAGTAGATGGAGGAGGGAAGCGGCCCGACCGGATTGCGCAGTGATCCCACGGCGCAAACTGTACGAGAGATCGGTGCCGTCACTGGCCCCACCCGCCGCCTGGAGCCACAACTTTTACGGATCATCATCCCGGAAACGCCGCGCATCCGTACGACAGTTGGCCGCGCGGGGCACGCGGAGGCGTCCGGGCGCCCCGCCCCGGCGTACCGGGCCGTCGTCCACGGGCCCGCGAAACGCTCCGCAGCAGCACGGCCGATCCGCACCGGCATGGCAGGATCGGAACTGCCATGACTGCTCCCACGAAGCCCCCGCACACCAGCCCCGCCGAGGCCGTCGCCGGCTCCCCGAGCGGGGACGACCTCCACTCCCCCGTGATCGCCTGGTTCGACGAGCACGCGCGCGACCTGCCCTGGCGGCGGCCGGAGGCCGGCGCGTGGGGCGTGATGGTCAGCGAGTTCATGCTCCAGCAGACCCCGGTCAACCGCGTGCTGCCGATCTACGAGCAGTGGCTGGCCCGCTGGCCGCGCCCCGCCGACCTCGCCAAGGAGGCCCCCGGCGAGGCCGTCCGCGCCTGGGGCCGGCTCGGCTACCCGCGCCGCGCGCTGCGGCTGCACGGCGCCGCCGTGGCCATAACGGAACGGCACGGCGGCGACGTACCCACCGACCACGGACAGCTCCTCGCGCTGCCCGGCATCGGCGAGTACACCGCGGCCGCGGTGGCCTCGTTCGCCTACGGGCAGCGGCACGCCGTGCTCGACACCAACGTCCGCCGGGTGTTCGCCCGCGCGGTCACCGGCGTGCAGTACCCGCCGAACGCCACGACGGCCGCCGAGCGCAGGCTGGCCAGGGCGCTGCTCCCGGACGACGAGGGCGTCGCCGCCCGCTGGGCCGCCGCCTCGATGGAACTGGGCGCGCTGATCTGCACGGCCAAGAACGAGGGCTGCCACCACTGCCCGATCGCCGCGCACTGCGCGTGGCGGCTGGCGGGAAAGCCGGAGCACGAGGGGCCGCCGCGGCGCGCCCAGACGTACGCCGGCACGGACCGCCAGGTGCGGGGCAAGCTGCTGGCCGTGCTGCGCGAGGCGCACGCGCCCGTCCCGCAGGCGCGTCTGGACCGCGTGTGGCATGAGCCCGTCCAGCGTGCGCGTGCTCTGGACGGTCTGGTCTCCGACGGTCTGGTGGAGCCGCTGCCCGGCGGTCTGTACCGGCTGCCGCTGAGCTGACCCCCAGCAGGGTCACGGCCCGGCACACCTCCATGTCACGGTGCCGGCCACTTCCCTCACCGCACAAATCACCCCATACTCCCCTCAACTGCCCTACGGATTTAACCGTTTCCTACTTCCGTTACACAACCGACGGACAGCCGAGCGTTCACCGCAGGCTGCTTCGCACAGCCCCGTGACAACCCCTCCGTAGCTTCATTTCCGTGCCCGGCAGGGGGGCACAGCCAAGGAAACGGGGATGGAGGCGGTTGATCATGGCGCAGGGTGACGTCGGCGAGGTGCTCGGCTTCGAGGAGTACGTGCGCACCCGGCAGGACGCGCTGCTGCGCAGTGCCCGGCGGCTGGTCCCGGACCCCGTCGACGCCCAGGACCTGCTCCAGACGGCACTGGCGCGGACGTTCGGCCGCTGGGACGGCATAGCCGACAAGCGGCTCGCGGACGCCTATCTGCGCCGAGTCATGATCAACACGCGGACCGAGTGGTGGCGGGCCCGCAAGCTGGAGGAGGTCCCCACCGAGCAGCTCCCCGAGTCGTGCGTGGACGACTCCTCGGAGCAGCACGCGGACCGCGCCCTGCTGATGGACGTCATGAAGGTGCTGGCCCCCAAGCAGCGCAGTGTCGTCGTCCTGCGACACTGGGAGCAGATGTCCACGGAGGAGACGGCCGCCGCCCTCGGCATGTCGGCCGGAACGGTCAAGAGCACGCTGCACCGGGCGCTCGCCCGGCTCCGCGAGGAGCTGGAGGCCCGCGACCTGGACGCACGCGCGCTGGAGCGTGAGGAGCGGGAGCGTTGCGCGGCCTGACCGGCAGGGCCGGTGTCGACACCGGCCCCGGGCACACCCCGGCCCGAGGTACCTTCCAGGCGGTGACCACGGCGGCGTCCGTGCTCACCGCCCTGAGCCTTTCACTGTCCGCCTGCGCGACCGGCGGCACCGGCGCCCGGGACGAGGGCCCGGCGCACGACGAGCCGGTGGCGGGCACCGCGGTGAGCCCCGTCGCCCCCGCCTCCGCCGTGCCGCCGTCCCGCACCCTGACCCGAGCCACGGCGGTCAAGCTGCTGCAGTCGGATCCGCAGGTCTCGGCGGCGGTCAAGCGCGTCCTGAAGCCGTGCGTCGCCGACGAGTACCCGGTCGACCTCTCCTACGGCGAGCTGACCGGCGGTCCCGCCGAGGATGTCGTCGTCAACGTCGTGACCTGCAGTGACGTCGTCGGCATCGGCTCGTACGTGTATCGCGAGGAGAACGGCGCCTACGAGAACGTCTTCCAGGCCGAGGAGCCGCCGGTCTACGCCGAGATAGACCGCGGCGACCTGGTGGTCACCAAGCAGGTGTACGAGCGCGGGGACCCGGTGTCGAGCCCGTCCGGCGAGAACGTGATCACGTACCGCTGGACGGCGGGCCGTTTCACCGAGGAGTACCGCACGCGCAACGACTACAGCACGGTCGTCGGCGCGGAACCGAGCCCGGCACCCGAGAGCAACTGACCGGACCGGGCACCAGGGCCCAGGACCGCATACCGCATACCGCATACCGCATACCGCATACCGCATACCGCATACCGCATACCGCATACCGCATACCGCATACCACGTCATGGATACGGACTGAGAGCACGGATGGCAGACCAGACCCACGTCCTGTTCGTCGAGGACGACGACGTCATCCGCGAGGCCACCCAGCTCGCCCTGGAGCGGGACGGCTTCGCGGTGACCGCGATGCCCGACGGGCTGTCGGGGCTGGAGGCGTTCCGCGCGAACCGGCCCGACATCGCGTTGCTCGACGTGATGGTGCCGGGCCTCGACGGGGTCAGTCTGTGCCGCCGGATCCGCGACGAGTCGACCGTACCGGTGATCATGCTGTCGGCGCGGGCCGACTCGATCGACGTCGTGCTCGGTCTGGAGGCGGGCGCGGACGACTACGTGACCAAGCCGTTCGACGGCGCGGTGCTGGTGGCGCGGATCCGGGCGGTGCTGCGCCGCTTCGGGCACGCGAGCGGCGGTGCGGCGGGCCGACCCGAGGACGCGGCCTCCTCGGCGAACGGCGGCGTGCTGACCTTCGGCGACCTGGAGGTCGACACCGAGGGCATGGAGGTGCGCAAGGCGGGCCGGCCGGTGGCGCTGACCCCGACCGAGATGCGACTGCTGCTGGAGTTCTCCTCGGCGCCGGGCACCGTGCTGTCCCGGGACAAGCTGCTGGAGCGGGTGTGGGACTACGGCTGGGGCGGGGACACCCGCGTCGTCGACGTCCATGTCCAGCGGCTGCGGACGAAGATCGGTCAGGACCGGATCGAGACGGTCCGCGGCTTCGGCTACAAGCTGAGGGCCTGAGGGCGGGACGGGACAGGTCGATGCGGGGGATCACCCGGCGCCTGGTGGAGGCGCGCGTACGGCGTACGGGCATCCGTACGGGACTCAGATGGAAGCTGAGCGCGGCGATCGCGCTGGTCGGCGCGCTGATCGCCGTCGTGCTCAGTCTGGTCGTGCACAACGCCGCCCGGGTCTCGATGCTGGACAACGCGCGCGACCTCGCCGACGAGCGGGTACAGATCGCCCAGCGCAACTACGAACTGTCGGGGCGGCCCAACTTCCCCGACATCAAGATCGACGACCCCGCGCTGCCGTCCGCCCTGCGGACCAAGGTCGAGGCCGGCCGCCGGGCGACGTACGTGGCCGACCGGCCCGGTGGCGGACCGGACATCTGGGCGGCGGTGCCGCTCAAGGACGGGCATGTGCTGTCCCTGCACACCGGGTTCACCGACCGCAGTACGGACATCCTCAAGGACCTCGACCAGGCGCTGGTCATCGGCTCCATCGCGGTGGTCCTCGGCGGCAGCGCGCTCGGTGTGCTCGTCGGCGGGCAGCTGTCGCGTCGGCTGCGCAAGGCCGCCTCCGCGGCGAACCAGGTCGCCAAGGGCGAGCCGGACGTGCGGGTGCGCGAGGCCATCGGCGGGGTCGTCCGGGACGAGACCGACGACCTGGCGCGGGCGGTGGACGCGATGGCGGACGCGTTGCAGCAGCGGCTGGAGGCGGAGCGGCGGGTCACCGCCGACATCGCGCACGAGCTGCGCACCCCGGTGACCGGCCTGCTGACCGCGGCCGAGCTGCTGCCGCCGGGCCGCCCGACCGAGCTGGTGCTGGACCGGGCGCAGGCCATGCGCACGCTGGTCGAGGACGTGCTGGAGGTGGCCCGGCTCGACGGGGCCTCCGAGCGGGCCGAGCTGCAGGACATCATGCTGGGCGAGTTCGTCGCCCGGCGGGTGGCGGCCAAGGATGCGGGGATCGCCGTGCAGGTGGTGCACGAGTCGGAGGTGACGACCGACCCGCGGCGACTGGAGCGTGTGCTGTTCAACCTGCTCGCCAACGCCGCCCGGCACGGCAGGCCGCCCATAGAGGTCACCGTCGAGGGCCGGGTGATCCGGGTCCGCGACCACGGGCCGGGTTTTCCCGAGGACCTGCTGGCGGAGGGCCCGAGCCGGTTCCGCACCGGCAGCATGGACCGGGCCGGGGTCGGCCACGGGCTGGGCCTGACGATCGCGGCCGGCCAGGCGCGGGTGCTGGGCGCCCGGCTGACCTTCCGCAACGTCCGTCCCCCGGGGGCCGCCGACCACATACCGGCCGAGGGCGCGGTGGCCGTCCTGTGGCTGCCGGAGCACGCGCCGACGAACACGGGCAGCTATCCGGTGCTGGCCGAATAGGCGCGCCGGCGCCCGGCCGGGCCTCGGGTCGGCTCAGCAGCCGAAATCCTTCGAGAAGTCGAGCTCCTCGTTGCGCTCAGTCAGCGAGTACCAGTTCCCGTTGTCGTCGCGGAAGATCGCCTCGATACCGTACGGCCGCTCCTGCGGCTCCTGGAGGAACTCCACCCCGCGCCCCCGGAACGTCTCGTAGTCGCCCCGGCAGTCGTCGGTCCGCAGCGCGCCCGCGCCGATGACCCCCTTGCTGACCAGCTTCTTCAACGCCTCCGACGACTCGGCGTCGAGACCCGGACCGTCCAGGCTCATCAGGGCCAGCTCCACATCGGGCTGATCCTTGGCACCCACGGTGACCCACCTCATGTCACCCATCGGCACCTCGCTGCGCACCTCGAAGCCCAGCTTCTCGGTGAAGAAGGCCTTGGTGCGCTGCTGGTCGAAGGTCCACACGGTCGTGATGCCCAGGCCGGTGATCATGGCTCTGCTCTCCTGCGTCGGGTACGGCTTGCTCCCGTCACGGTAGGCAGCGCGGGGGCCGGGGCGCTTCTCCGTAATTGCTCTGCGCCTCGGCCACGACCCCTGCCCCTGCCCGCTGCCCCTGGGGTCGCTGTGCGGTTGCCCAGCATCGGAGCGCACGACGTGGGCGGGGGCACGTCCGGCCCTCCCCGGCCGATGCGGACGCCTAATGTGCCGCCATGACCGATGGGGAACCGGCGCTGCGCTCCCGGCTGGCGCACACGCTGCTCGCGGACATCGACCGCCTCACCGGCACGGTGGTGGCGGACATCCGCGCGCACAGCCCGGCGTACGCGTCCGGCCGTCCCGTCCCGCTCGCCGACCTGCGCGCCGTCTGCCGTGACAACCTCGTGCTGGCACTGGAGGACTTCGGCGGACTGCCGGTGAGCGCCGGCGACATCGAGGCCGCCGCCACCGAGACCGGGCGGCGACGGGCCGAGCAGGGCATGCCGCTGGACAGCGTGCTCCAGGCGTACCGGCGCGGCGGGCGGGTGCTGTGGCAGGCGATGGCGGTGCCGTTGCGGGGCCCGGTGGCGGCCGACCAGGATCTGGTCGTCGAGGTAGCCGGAGCGCTGTGGGAGACCATCGACCGCTTCTCGACGGTGATGTCGCAGGCGTACCGGCTCACCCAGCTGGAGCTCCAGCACCGTCAGGACTCGCGGCGCGGCGCCCTCTTCGAGGCTCTTCTGGACGGCCGCGGCAGCGATCCGGCGGTGGCGGCCGCCGCGGCCGCGGCGCTCGGTCTGCCGCCGCGCGACCGTTTCGCCGTGGTGGTCGCCGATCACAACCCGGCGGCGCCGCCGCACCCGGGACCGGCGCTCCGGGCGGCCGGCCTGTGGTCGTTCTGGCGTCCTCGGGCGGCGCGGTACGCGGGACTCGTACGGCTCGGGTCCACCGAGCCGTGCGAGGTGGCGCGTGTGCTGCGCGGTGAGCTGGGCGGGACGGCCGGAATCTCCCCGCCGTTCGACGAACTTGCCGCGGCCCACGCGGCGCTGCGGCTCGCGGAACGCGCCCTGCGTACGCTGCCGCCGGGCAGCGGGGCGGTGGCACAGCTCGACGACCGCCTGGTGGAGGCGGTGCTCGCCGGCGACCCGGAGGTGGCCGGCCGCCTGGTCACCCGGTATCTGGACGGCGTGCTGAGCTGTGGTGCCGAGGCTCCCGTGCTGCTGCGCACCCTGCGGGTGTGGCTGGACGCGGGCTGCTCGGCCCTGCGGGCCGCCGAGCAGCTCTACTGTCATCGCAACACGGTCCTCAACCGCATCATCCGCGTCGCGGAACTCACCGGCTGGCCGTCCGAGTCGGGGGAGGCCCGCCTGGGCTGGGCGCTCGCGCTCCGCGCGACGGAGGTCCCGCGCTGACGGGCCGGATGCCCGGCGCCATGGGGGGCCCGGCCGTGGCGCCTCACGTGCGTGTCACGGACCGCTCGGGCCGTCTTCGGTGCCCAGAACTCCCGCCGCCCGACTGGTGGTTCGCCCCACGCCCGGACTGCGGCGCGGGAACCCCCCGGCCCAGAGCATCGCGTAGCACCCGGGTATCAGGGCCGCCCCGGCGCGGACGTATCTGCTCCGGTACTCGCTCGGGGTCAGGCCGGTCCGCGCCTTGAAACGGGTGGAGAAGGTGCCGAGGCTGCTGAAGCCGACCAGGTGGCAGATCTCCGTGACGGTCAGGTCGGCTGCGCGCAGCAACTCCTCGGCACGCTCGATCCGGCGGTGGGTGAGGTACTGGCCGGGCGTCTCGCCGTACGCCTCCCGGAAGGAGCGGACGAAGTGGAACCGCGAGTAGCCCGCGTGCGCGGCGACCGCGGCCAGGTCGAGTGCGGGGTCGGCCCAGTCGCGGTCCATCGCGTCCTTCGCCCGCCGCAGCTGACGCATCTTGTCCATGAACCGATGGTGGCACGCGGCACCGACATCACCGCCGCCCACCGGCGGGCCCAGGCCGGGGGGGCGGCGCCGCACCCCGGCGTCGAGCACTCCCCCACTCGATCCGGCCCCGACGAAGCGCCCGTGCACCGGCTCCGCACGGCCCGCCACTCGGTCGGACCGCGTCGCACCGCTTCGCTCAACACCTCGACCCGTGTCACTCGGACCCGGCCCCGCCGGGCCGCTAGGACCGGCGGGGGCCAGTCACTCAGACCACCTCGACCGCTCACTCGGACAGCCCCGGCCGAGGTGCCGACACCGCCCCGTGAACCTCGGCCAAAGGCGCTCACACCGCCTCGACCGGCCGCACAGACCCCAACGGCCGGGTCGCCCGGACCGCGGGGGCCAGTCGCTCAGACCGCCTCGACCGCTCACTCGGACAGCCCCGGCCGAGGTGCCGACACCGCCCCGTAAACCTCGGCCAAAGGCGCTCACACCGCCTCGACCGGCCGCACAGACCCCCAACGACCGGGCCGCCCGGACCGGCGGGGGCCAGTCACTCAGACCGCCTCGACCGCTCGCTCGGACAGCCCCGGCCGAGGCGCCGACACCGCCCCGTCAACAAAAGACGCCGACGGCCGGGTCGCTCACAGCGCCCGGCCGCTCACCGGTCGTTCAGACCGCTTCGGCCACCGGTGCGACGGCCGGTGCGCCGTCCTGCTGCGGTCCCGCGCCCCTCAGCGGGACCTCCTTCACGAAGACCGCCGCGATCAGTGCCGGCACGGCCACCGCCGCGCCCAGCAGGAACGCCCCGTGCGTCCCGGAGGTCACCGCGTACTGATAGGCCTCGCGGGCCGCGTCCGGCAGCTTGGCCAGGCTCGCGGCGTCCAGCTGGGCGGACTGCTCGGTCATCTTGGAGCCCAGCGCGCCGGCCCGCCGGGCCATCTCGTCCTGGACGCGGTGGTTGAAGAGCGCACCCATGATCGCGACTCCGAAGGAGGAGCCGAGGGTGCGGAACAGCGTGGTGGAGGAGGAGGCGACGCCCATGTCCTTCATCTCCACGCTGTTCTGCGCTATCAGCATGGTGATCTGCATCAGGCAGCCCATGCCGAGCCCGACCACGGCCATGTACACGCCGGACGTCAGCTCCGAGGTCTCCGTGTCCATCAGGGACAGCAGATACAGGCCGACGACCAGCAGCGCGCCGCCCACCACCGGGAACAGCTTGTACCGCCCGGTCTGCGTGGTCACCCGTCCGGCCACCATCGACGTGACGAGCATCGCACCCAGCATCGGCAGCAGCAGCAGCCCGGAGTTGGTCGCCGACGCGCCCTGCACGGACTGCTGGTAGAGCGGCAGGAAGAGGGTCGCGCCGAACATCACGAAGCCGACGACGAACCCGATGAAGGACATCAGCGTGAAGTTGCGGCTGCGGAAGATGTGCAGCGGCAGGATCGGCTCCGCGGCCCGTGTCTGCCGGAACACGAACCCGACGAGCGCGGCGACGCCGATCCCGATCAGTTCGAGGATCACGGCCGACGTCCAGTCGTACTCCGTGCCGCCCCAGGTGGTCACGAGCACGATCGCGGTGATGCCGACGGTCAGCAGCGCGGCGCCCAGGTAGTCGATCCGCGCCGCGGACCGCTTCTTGGGCAGGTGCAGCACGGCGGTGATGGCGACCAGCGCGACCGCGCCGAGCGGCAGGTTGATGTAGAAGGTCCAGCGCCAGCCCCAGTGGTCGGTGATGGTGCCGCCGACCAGCGGGCCGCCGATCATCGCCAGCGCCATGACGCCGGCCATCATGCCCTGGTACTTGCCGCGCTCCCGGGGCGGGATCAGATCACCGATGATCGCCATGACGCCGACCATCAGACCGCCGGCGCCCAGTCCCTGCACGGCCCGGAACGCGATCAGCTGACCCATGTCCTGGGCCATGCCGCTGAGCACCGAACCCAGCAGGAAGATGACGATCGAGCTCAGGAAGACGCCCTTGCGTCCGTACATGTCACCGAGCTTGCCCCAGATCGGGGTGGAGGCCGCGGTCGCCAGGGTGTACGACGTCACCACCCAGGACAGATGTTCCAGACCGCCCAGCTCGCCCACGATCGTCGGCATCGCCGTGCCGATGATCATGTTGTCGAGCATCGCGAGCATCATCGCGATCATCAGGGCGAGCAGGACCACCCGCACGCTCCTCGGTTGCTTCCCCTCGTGCACCGCTTCCCCCAACTTACTTGCCGCCCGGCTAGTTACCGCGAGAACGTAGCTCGCCAACTAGCCGGGCGTCAAGTAAGTTTTTCTTTGCCAGGGAGTGGCCAGAAAGCGCGAGGACGGGCGGCAGGATGGACGGCACCAAGCAGCGCCGACGGGGCGACACCCGCCAGCGCATCCAGGACGTGGCCCTGGACCTCTTCGCCGAGCAGGGCTACGAGAAGACGTCACTGCGCGAGATCGCCGAGCGCCTGGACGTGACCAAGGCGGCGCTCTACTACCACTTCAAGACCAAGGAAGAGATCCTGGTCGGCATCTTCGACGACGTGATGCAGCCGATCGACGAACTGATCGAGTGGGGCCGCCATCAGCCGCACACCCTGGAGACGAAGCACGAGATCGTACGGCGCTACAGCGAGTACCTCACCGCCGCCGGGCCGTTGTTCCGCTTCATGCACGAGAACCAGGCGACGGTACGGGAGTTGCGCATCGGTGACCTGTTCAAGGAGCGCATGAAGGGCCTGCGTCACATCATCATCGACCGGGACGCCACCCTGGCCGACCAGGTCCGGTGCGTGAGCGCCATCTTCACGCTGCACGCCGGGATGGTGTTCGTGATGCAGGAACTCGAAGGCGACCCCGAGGAGAAACGCGAGGCCATCCTCGAAGTCGCCGTCGACATGGTGACTCAGGCACACCGGGGTGTGTCCTAGGTCACCGTGGATCAGAGGGTGATGCCCTTGGTCCGCAGGAAGGCGACCGGGTCTATCGCCGTGCCGTAGTTGGCGGAGGTGCGGATCTCGAAGTGCAGGTGCGGGCCGCTGGAGTTGCCGGTGTTGCCGGACAGGGCGATCTTCTGGCCGGTCGCGACGACCTGGCCGACCCGCACGTCGATGCGGGACAGGTGGGCGTACTGCGAGTAGGTGCCGTTGCCGTGCTTGATGACGACGGCGTTGCCGTACGCGGGGCCGTCACCGGCGCCGTTGCCGCCCGCCTTGACGACCGTACCGCCGTGCGCGGCCATGACCTTGGTGCCGGTGGCGACGGCGAAGTCCTGCCCGCTGTGGGTGGACTGCCACATGCCGCCGGCCTGCGCGTAGCTGGCGCTCAGGCTGTAGCCCTTCACCGGGGTGGTCCAGCCGACGGCCTTCTTCGCAGCGACCGACGTGGCGTTCGCCGTCTTGGCGGCGGCGACCGTGGCCGCCTTCGCCTGGGCCGCGGCCTGCGCCTCGACGGCGTGCGCGACACCCGTGGTGGCGGTGGTGGCAGCGGCCGTGGAGGTGTTGGCGGCGGCCGCGACCCCGGCCCCCAGGACGACCGAGGCGCCGAAACCGGCGGCCAGCACGGCCGCACGGGTGCGGAGCTGGGACGTACGGGAGGAACGGGACGTGACACGCGAGAACATATGAAACCTCGTGGGAAGGGGACAGAAGGACCGCTCGGCGCATATGCCTTCTGCCGGGCGGGCCATCCCTTGGTACCTGTCGCACCCGGTTCGGCCAAAACGTGTGATCTACTACGGAAGCTAGTACTTTCCGACATACACCCGAGACTCTTGACAGAGCGACCATTCCGGAGAAGTCGGCACAAGTAGGCGAATCCGACACGCGAGTTGTGCGACGTAAATCCCTTTTGTCCGACTCTATCCGTCTCCTAATCCGGCTAGTACCGGATAAATCGCCTGTGCGGCATGTCACCGGCGGAGCGGCTCCGCGCACCTCTGAATGTGACCGGCGCTACTCTGCTGTTTCCTGCCAACAGGGCTCAGGGGGAGGCCGGGTGGAACCGTCGGTCATCGGCGTGCGGCTGGCGTCGGCAGTGGCCGCGCCGCTCGTGAAGAGGCTGTTCGTGAGCGAGGGCGTCGGCGCCGGGCTGGTGGAACGGCCGGTGCGGATCTCCTCGTACGTCTCGTTCCGCGGCGAGAAGCGGCGGCTGGAGCGCGAAGACCTCGCCCGTCTCGCCACCGAGCTGGTCCGGCAGGCGCTGAAGGGGGGCGGGGAGCGCCCCTTGCCGCCGGGCGAGGAAGAGCCCGTGGCGCACGCCCTCGCCGACACCCTGTACGCCCTCGGCGCGCTGGACATGACCGACGTACAGGCGGTGGAACTCGGCCACGAGGCCCTGGCCGCACGGCTGCGCGCCGCGAGCGGCACGCCGGACCGCGACCTCTCCCTCGACGCGGCCCACTTCTACCTCGCCACGCTGACCACAGCCTGCCTGCACATCCTGCACTTCTTCACGCAGCGCTCGACCTTCGTCACCCGCACCCTGGTCGAGCAGTCCCGTCGCCAGCACGAACTGATCGGCAAGATCGACGCCCTGCTCACCCGCACCGCACCGGCGTCCGACAGCGCCTTCGAGCAGCGCTATATGACGTACGTCACCACCAAGCACGGCCACCTCACCATCTACGGCATCGACCTGGCCGACTCCCCGGACCGCTGGCCCCTCGACGCCGCCTACCTCAGCCTCCAGGCCCTGCACCCGGCCGCCGACGGCGAGGCGGCCGGCCCCGGCCTGCCCTCCGCCGCCGGCACGCTCCCCGCCGAGCAGGCCTTCGCCGAGCACGACCGCGTGCTGCTGCGCGGGGTGGCCGGCTCCGGCAAGACCACGCTCGTCCAGTGGCTCGCCGTCACCGCGGCCCGCGGCGCGCGGGGCGACCGGGTCCCGTTCGTCCTCCCGTTGCGCACCCTGGTCCGCCGCCCCGACGGCCTTCCCGCACCGGACGCCTTCCTGTCCGCCGTACGCGTCCCCTTCCACGCGAACCAGCCGGACGGCTGGGCGGACCACGTGCTCGGCGCGGGCCGGGGGCTGCTCCTGGTGGACGGCATCGACGAGATCCCCGAACGGGAGCGCGAACGCGCCCGCCGCTGGCTGCGCGACCTGCTGGACGTCTATCCCGGCAACCAGTGGCTGGTCACCTCCCGCCCCTCGGCCGTACGGGAGGACTGGCTCGCCCCCGAGGGCTTCACGGAGCTCACGCTCACCCCGATGACCACGGACGACGTCGCCGCCTTCGTCTCGCGCTGGCACACCGCCGCCCGCACCGGCGCCCCCGAGGACCGCGACCGTCTCGAGGCCTACGAGCGCTCCCTCCTCGACGCCGTCCGCACCAAGCCGGACCTCGGCCACCTCGCCACCAACCCGCTGATGTGCGGTCTGCTCTGCGCCCTGCACCGGGACCGGAGGGGCTACCTCCCGCACGGCCGGCAGGAGCTGTACGACGCCGCCCTGGCGATGCTGCTGGCGCGGCGGGACGAGGAGCGGGACATGGCCGGACCCGACGGCGTCCACCTCACCGAGCTCCCCCAGATCCAGCTGCTCCAGCGGCTCGCGTACTGGCTGATCCGCAACGGCCAGTCCGAGATGGACCGCGCGCGTGCCGAGCGGCTGATCGCCGACGTCCTCCCGTCCCTCCCGGCGGCCGCCTCCCAGGGCGACGCCCCGGCGGTGCTGCGCCACCTCCTGGTCCGCAGCGGCCTGCTGCGCGAACCGTCCCCCGGCACGCTGGAGTTCGTCCACCGCACCTTCCAGGACTACCTGGGCGCGAAGGCGGCGGTGGAGGACGGGGACTTCGGCCTGCTGGTGCGGGGCGCGGCGGACGCGCAGTGGGCGGACGTGATCCGGATGGCGGTGGCCCACGCCCGCCCCCGGGAACGGGCCGACCTGCTACGGGAGTTGCTGGCGTCGGCGGACCGCCTGGAGGGCGCGGCCCGCGCGCGGGTGCGGCTGCTCGCCCTGGCGTCGCTGGAGCACGCGACGCAGCTGGATCCCGGGGTGCGCGAGGAGGTCGAGCGGAGCGCCGCCAGCCTGATCCCGCCCCGGACCACGCAGGAGGCCCGCGCGCTGGCGTCGGTGGGGCCGCTCGCCCTGGAACTGCTGCCCGGCCCGGACGGGCTGGACGACGCCGAGGCCCGCGCCGTGGTCGTCACGGCGTCGCTCATCGGCACCGAGGCCGCGCTGCCGGTCCTGGCCCGCTACCGTGCCCATCCCGCCCTGGACGTACGGGCGCAGCTGAGCTGGACCTGGCACCGCTTCCCGGCCCGGCGGTACGGCACGGAGGTCGTCGCCCAGCTGCGCGAGGACGGCCTCTTCTTCGCGGCACATTCCGCGGAACACCTGCGCATCCTGCGCGAACTGGGCGGACGGCGGGCCTTGCAACTGGTGGGCGACCTCGACCCGGCCGCGCTGCCCGACGACGTGGCCGAGCTGGTCGTCAAGGGCAACGAGCGGCTGCGCGGCCTGGAACGCCTCGGCGAGCTGCGCCGGCTCAGCCATCTGGACCTCTCCCGGTGCCCGCACGTCCAGAGCGTCGCCCCGCTGGCCCGCCTGCCCCTGCGGTGGCTCTCGCTCCACCTGCTGCCGGGACTGGAACGGCCGGGAGCCCTGCGGGAGCTGGCGGACTCCGCGACACTGGACCAGCTCGACCTCGGCATCGCGCTGCCCGCGGACTCCCTCGACGAGGCGCTGCCCGAAAGCCTGCCCCTGCGGTATCTGCGGCTCACCGGGAACGCCACCCGGCACACCGGACTGCGTGGCCTGCACCATCTCGGGTCACTGCGTCAGTTGAGTCTCGCGGGCCCGTCCGTGGCGCTGACGTCCGAGGACTTCGAGGAGATCGCGCGCCTGCCCGCCCTGGAGGAACTGCGCCTCGACTGGCGGGCGGTCGGCCGGAGCGTGCCGTCCCTGCCCGGCGTCACCGGCCTGCGTCTGCACAACTTCGAGGGCACCGAGGACCTTTCGGCCCTCCCGGCCCTGCTCCCGGACCTGCGCGAGGTCACCCTCCATCTCGCCGCGGGGGTCAGCGACGTACCCGAACACGTCCTCGCGGCGTTCCCGGTGCGGCCAACTCTGGCGAGAATCCGCGGTGTTGTGTGACGCACGCCCCTGTACACCTACCGTTCAGTAACCCTACGGTTCCTCTCGCGCCACCCTCACGCACGAACATGCACACGACATGCCGGTCACCGTACGCACCGCGTACGGACGTGAAGGGACCCCCCATGACCAGACGCAGCCCTTGGGCCAGCCGCACCGCCGCCACCGCCGTCGCCGCGGCCGCCCTCGTGGCCGTCGCCGCCCCCGCCGAGGCCGCCACCGGCACCACCGCGGCCACCTCCACCGCCGCCGCGGACGTCGACTACGCCACCTGGCAGCGGGACTGCCAGGCCGTGATGGACCAGGCCCTGCCGTACCTGAAGCAGCGGATCGCCCAGGCCACGCCGGGCGAGAAGCAGGCGATCGTCTTCGACATCGACAACACCACGCTGGAGACCGACTTCGGCTTCAGCTTCCCGCAGCCCGCCAACAAGCCCGCGCTGAACGTCGCGCGGTACGCGCAGGAGCACGGCGTCGACATCTTCTTCGTCACCGCTCGCCCGGGCATCATCCACCTGCCCACCGAGTGGAACCTGGAGCAGGTCGGCTACGAGGTCGACGGTCTCTACGTGCGCGGCTTCTTCGACCTCTTCAAGAACGTCGCGGACTACAAGACGGCCCAGCGGGTGAACATCGAGTCCAAGGGCTACACGATCATCGCCAACATCGGCAACAACACCACCGACCTGTCGGGCGGCCACGCCGAGAAGACGTACAAGCTCCCGGACTACGACGGCCAGCTCTCGTAGCACCCGCGCATGCGAAAGGGGCCGGTGCCGTCAGGCACCGGCCCCTCACGTCTGCGGTGTTACGCGTCCTTGCTCAGGTTCGGACCCGCTCCACCCGCCGCCTGCTCGATCGGCGGGACGTCCGGCAGAGCCGACTTCTCCTCGCCGCGGAAGGTGAAGGTCTTGCTGTCGCCCTCGCCCTCGGTGTCCACGACCACGATGTGGCCGGGACGCAGCTCGCCGAAGAGGATCTTCTCCGACAGGGAGTCCTCGATCTCGCGCTGGATCGTGCGGCGCAGCGGCCGGGCGCCCAGCACGGGGTCGTAGCCCTTCTTCGCCAGCAGCTCCTTGGCGGACTGGGAGAGCTCGATGCCCATGTCCCGGTCCTTCAGGCGCTCGTCCACCTTGCCGACCATCAGGTCGACGATCCGCAGGATGTCGTCCTGGGTCAGCTGCGGGAAGACGACCACGTCGTCGACGCGGTTGAGGAACTCGGGCCGGAAGTGCTGCTTGAGCTCGTCCGAGACCTTGTTCTTCATGCGCTCGTAGTTCGACTTGGTGTCACCCGCGGCCGCGAAGCCCAGGTTGAAGCCCTTGGAGATGTCCCGGGTGCCGAGGTTGGTCGTCATGATGATGACCGTGTTCTTGAAGTCCACGACCCGGCCCTGGGAGTCGGTCAGGCGACCGTCCTCCAGGATCTGCAGCAGCGAGTTGAAGATGTCCGGGTGGGCCTTCTCCACCTCGTCGAACAGGACGACGGAGAACGGCTTGCGGCGGACCTTCTCGGTCAGCTGGCCACCCTCTTCGTAGCCCACGTAGCCGGGGGGCGAACCGAAGAGACGCGACACCGTGTGCTTCTCGCTGAACTCCGACATGTCGAGGGAGATCAGCGCGTCCTCGTCACCGAAGAGGAACTCGGCGAGCGCCTTGGACAGCTCGGTCTTACCGACTCCGGAGGGGCCGGCGAAGATGAACGAGCCACCCGGACGCTTCGGGTCCTTCAGACCGGCACGCGTACGGCGGATCGCCTTCGACAGCGCCTTGACGGCGTCGACCTGGCCGATGACCCGCTTGTGGAGCTCGTCCTCCATGCGCAGCAGGCGCGAGGACTCCTCCTCGGTCAGCTTGAAGACCGGGATGCCGGTGGCCGTGGCGAGGACCTCGGCGATCAGCTCGCCGTCGACCTCGGCGACGACGTCCATGTCGCCGGCCTTCCACTCCTTCTCCCGCTTGGCCTTCGCGGCGAGGAGCTGCTTCTCCTTGTCGCGCAGGGAGGCCGCCTTCTCGAAGTCCTGCGAGTCGATCGCGGACTCCTTGTCCCGGCGGACACCGGCGATCTTCTCGTCGAACTCGCGCAGGTCCGGCGGAGCGGTCATCCGGCGGATGCGCATCCGGGAACCGGCCTCGTCGATCAGGTCGATCGCCTTGTCCGGCAGGAAGCGGTCCGAGATGTACCGGTCGGCCAGGGTGGCGGCCTGGACCAGTGCCTCGTCGGTGATGGAGACGCGGTGGTGCGCCTCGTAGCGGTCGCGCAGACCCTTGAGGATCTCGATGGTGTGCGGGAGCGAGGGCTCGGCGACCTGGATGGGCTGGAAGCGGCGCTCCAGGGCCGCGTCCTTCTCCAGGTGCTTGCGGTACTCGTCCAGCGTGGTGGCACCGATGGTCTGCAGCTCACCGCGGGCCAGCATCGGCTTGAGGATGCTCGCGGCGTCGATGGCGCCCTCGGCGGCACCCGCACCGACCAGCGTGTGCAGCTCGTCGATGAACAGGATGATGTCGCCGCGGGTGCGGATCTCCTTGAGCACCTTCTTCAGGCGCTCCTCGAAGTCACCGCGGTAGCGGGAGCCGGCGACCAGCGCGCCGAGGTCCAGGGTGTAGAGGTGCTTGTCCTTGAGGGTCTCGGGCACCTCGCCCTTGACGATGGCCTGGGCGAGGCCCTCGACGACGGCGGTCTTGCCGACGCCGGGCTCACCGATCAGGACCGGGTTGTTCTTGGTACGGCGGGACAGCACCTGCATGACCCGCTCGATCTCCTTCTCGCGCCCGATGACCGGGTCGAGCTTGGACTCACGAGCGGCCTGGGTGAGGTTCCGGCCGAACTGGTCGAGGACCAGGGACGTCGAGGGGGTGCCCTCGGCAGGCCCGCCGGCTGTGGCGGTCTCCTTGCCCTGGTAGCCGGAGAGCAGCTGGATCACCTGCTGCCGCACCCGGTTCAGATCAGCGCCCAGCTTGACCAGGACCTGGGCGGCGACGCCCTCGCCCTCACGGATCAGGCCGAGCAGGATGTGCTCCGTGCCGATGTAGTTGTGGCCCAGCTGAAGGGCCTCGCGGAGCGACAGCTCCAGGACCTTCTTGGCACGGGGGGTGAAGGGGATGTGCCCGGACGGGGCCTGCTGGCCCTGGCCGATGATCTCCTCCACCTGCTGGCGGACCGCCTCGAGCGAAATCCCGAGGCTCTCAAGGGCCTTGGCGGCGACACCCTCACCCTCGTGGATCAGGCCCAGGAGGATGTGCTCGGTGCCGATGTAGTTGTGGTTGAGCATCCGGGCTTCTTCCTGAGCCAGGACGACAACCCGCCGCGCGCGGTCGGTGAACCTCTCGAACATCGTTAATCGCTCCTCAGAGCGGTCAGGCAGTGGGGGGAACTTCCCCTCCCTGTCCTTCCGCAGCTTAGTCCCGCAAGCGGGGACCGCTCATTCCAACTGCCGACACCGTCGATGGCCTCCTGACCCCGAACGCCGACATCTGCTCCAACCCGATGGTGCGAGACGATGTTCCCGCAGGCCAGGCAGTTACCCCCACCATCAGTACGCCGATGGCGAACGCGAGACGGCCTCGCCTGCGTGTCGCCCCCTCTCACTAGGGATGTCTTACCCGCTCGCTTGGACAGTCCATGCCGTGCGCCCCCGTTCCCTCCGCTACGGGCGAACAACCTTGCGCCACCCCGCACCCCCACACGCCCCCTTTTTCGCCACTCTGTGCATCAACCGCAACACCCAGCGTAACTCGAACGCTGTTCTGACGGTTGCGCTTGGCATGGTTGGCGCAATGCCCTGGGTTCCGCCCCCACGGCGCCCTCTCGATCAGTGCGATCGGGTGAGGTGGTGGTACGAGCACGAACTGGGGTGGGCGACCGTCCCGGGCACCCCGCTCCACCTGTCGGTGGGCTCGCGCTTCGACGTCCTGGACGTACCGGCCGAGGCGGGCCTCGCGGGCCTGCGGCACCTCGTTCCGGGCTCTCCGGTGGCCGTCCAGGGTGACCGGATGCGGCTGCTGGTGGCGGCCGGGAGCGCGGAGGAATTGCCGGGGGTCCTGGACTGGCTGGAGTGGGGCGGCGTGGCATTGGACCTGCGCGCCGTCGGCGGGGAGGACGGCGCCTCCACACGGGCCCCGCTTCCGCCGGGCGTCGGCGCGGGCTGCCGGGGCGGGGGGCTCACCGAGGGTGATGCGGGGGGCATGGGGGGTGCGAGTGGTGCGGGAGGCGCTGGGGGCGCGCGTGGTGCCGGGGGCGCGAGTGCGGGGGGCGCGGGCAGCGCGAGTGGTGCGGGGGGCTCAGGGGGCTCGGGCGCCGAGGAGGGCGGGGGGTCCGGTGGCCGTTCGCTGAGCTGTTCCGGGGGCTGTCCGGAGTTCGTGCAGGGGGCCGCCGTATGGCTGCGGCCCCCCGTGCCGGGGTGCGAGGTCGAGGCCTCGCTGCCGACGCTGTCGGCCATGGGGGGCGTTGGGGGCGCCCCCGATCTCGTACGGCTGCTGGACACGGTGGCGACCCACTGCCACCGAATCCGGCTGCGACGCGCTCGTACTCAGCCGTTGGCCTTCTCGTAAGCCTCGCGAATGGACGCGGGAACGCGGCCACGGTCGTTGACCTCGTAACCGTTCTCCTTCGCCCACGCACGGATGGCGGCGGTGTCCTGGCTGCCGCCGGACGCGGCACGCGCCTTTCCACGCCCTCCGGAAGCACGGCCACCAGTACGTCGACCACCCTTCACATAGGGGTCAAGAAGGCTGCGCAACTTGTCCGCATTGGAGGTCGTGAGATCGATCTCGTACGTCTTACCGTCCAGCGCGAACGTCACCGTCTCGTCCGCCTCGCCGCCGTCGAGGTCGTCGACAAGAAGGACCTGAACCTTCTGTGCCACCGCATTTCCTTTCATCGATAACGTTGAGGGCCGAGGGTCTGCGGCGTCCGCCGTTTCGCCGCCCCCTGTTATATGCAGTACTGCAGTACGTCGGAAAGCAAACCGCTTTTGCTGGAAAAACACAAACCCCCGGGAGAGGCCGGGGGACGGCCCCCGCCCGAAAACATACGCGTTTCGGACATAGGGAACCTGGGCAGCGGGCCCGGGCGGAATACTCCGGGCATACGGTCGGGCATACCCCCGGACATACCTCCCCGACATAGCCCGCCGACATCCCCCTGGCATACTCCCCGGCAAACCTTCGGCATACCCCGGCGATCACAGATGCAGAAGCATCCGGCTGTTGCCCAAGGTGTTCGGTTTCACTCGTTCGAGACCCAGGAACTCGGCGACGCCCTCGTCATAGGAACGCAGCAGCTCCGCGTAGACGTCGGTGTCCACCGGGGTCTCGCCGATCTCGACGAAGCCGTGCCGGCCGAAGAAGTCGACTTCGAAGGTCAGACAGAAAACCCGGCGAACGCCGAGCCACCGGGCGGTCTGCAGCAACTTCTCCAGCAACTGATGGCCGACGCCGGCGCCCTTGAGGCCGGGCTTCACGGCGAGAGTGCGGACTTCCGCGAGGTCTTCCCACATCACGTGCAGTGCGCCGCAGCCGACGACCTCGGCGTTGTCGTCCCGTTCCGCGACCCAGAACTCCTGGATGTCCTCGTAAAGCGTCACCGTGGCTTTGTCGAGCAGGATGCCGCCGCGGACGAAGGAGTCGAGGAGTCGGCGGACGGCGGGGACATCGCTGGTCCGGGCCCGGCGGACGGTGATGGCTTTAGCGGTGACTTCGGGGTTCTCGGCGGAGGGACGCTCTGCGGACATGAGCGGACGCTATCGCCCGGAGGCCTCCGGGGCGGAGCCGGGGTTCTCGGCGGAGATGTCGCGCTTCGCGTTGTCCGGTGCCTTGCGCTTCGCGTTGCCGGGACGGTTCTCGTCGCGGGTATCGGGGGTCGTATTCGTGGCTTCGGACGGTTCGGTTCGTTCGGCTCGCGGTTCGGCTCGTTCGGCTCGCGGTTCGGCTCGTTCGGTGCTCCCGGCCGGCTCCGGGGGGAGCGGCGTTTCCGGGATGCTGACGATGCGTACCGCGTCGCGCAGTGCCTGGCGCTGTTCCTCGCTCATCATGCCGAAGAAGGCGACGAGTGCGGCCGCGGCGTTGTCGCTCTGCGACCAGGCGTCGTTCATCAGGGCCGCGGCGTACGCGGCTCGGGTGGAGACCGCCTCATATCGATAGGCCCGGCCCTCCGCCTCGCGGCGCACCCAGCCCTTCTGATGGAGATTGTCCAGAACCGTCATCACCGTGGTGTAGGCGATGGACCGTTCCTGCTGAAGATCTTCCAGGACTTCTCGAACGGTCACCGGGCGGTTCCACTTCCACACCCGCGTCATGACCGAGTCTTCGAGTTCTCCCAAGGGGCGAGGCACAGTTCAGCACAATAGTGGGAAAACCGCGTTCTGGCGTGCTGAACGGGGACTTTTCTTACGGATCTTGTCAAAGCGGCACAAAAAGGGCGCACGACTCGGGGTGGGAGTCGTGCGCCTTCGGTACGGGACTGCCGTGGGTGCGTCAGGCGTCGCCCGTGGCGGAGGACCGGGGGGTGCCCTCCGTGCGGGCGAGGGCGGCGTCCACGGCCGCGTCCTCCTTGGCCTTGTTGGCGCCGCCCTGGGTCTTCACGATCACCCGGATCACGCCGATGAAGAAGACGGCCATGACGACCGGGGGGAGAAGCGCGGAGACGTAGTCCATGGGTCCAGGGTAGTGGCGGGCGGCCGGGCCGGGTGCGCGGGGCCGCGCCCTGGGTCTCAGACCGCCGCGAGGTGCTGGGAAGGCGTCGCCGGGGGCTGGGGTGGCTTGCGGCGGGGGAAGACCTCGCCCGGGGTGGGGACGGGGCGGCGGGCGGGCTTCGGGGTGGAGCCGGGGGTGGGGGTTGGGGTGGGGGTTGGGGTGGGGCTGGGGGTGGGGGGGTGGGGGGTGGGGGTGTTGGTGGTGGGGGTGTTGGGGGTGGGGGTGTTGGGGGTGGGGGTGTTGGGGGTGGGGGTGGCTGGGGAAGGCGGGGCGGGTTTCTCCGCTGGGCGCTTCTCGGGTTTGCGCTCCGGTTTCTCCGCGTCGGCGTGGGGGGACGGGAGGTTCGTCCGGGCGCCGGGGAGGGCGTGGAGGTGGGTGCGGGAGGCCGGGATGCGGGCGGTGAGGGGGGCGGTCGCCTGGCAGCTGTCGAGGAGCGCCGCGGCTTTGGGGTTGCCGCGCAGGGCGCGGAGGGCGGCCAGGTCGTCGGGGTGAGGGCGGTGGCCGGCCCGGAGGGCCTCCTCCAGGAGCGTGAGGTAGCCGGCCGCGGTGCCGGGGAGGGCGGCGCGGTAGCGGGTTACGTCGGCCACGAGGAAGGCCCTCAGGCGGGCGCCCTCGCGCATTGCCTCGTCGAGCGACTCGGCCAGGCGGTGGCAGTCCTGGACGTCCTCTGCCGAGGTCTGGCCGGGGTGGAGGGCGAGGGCGAGAGCGCGTCGGAGCACACGCAGCTCCGCCGCACCGAACGCCATGCCGCCGCGGGATCCGTGTGGCGTGGGCATGCGGCGACGATACGCGCTAATCAGACAAACCGGGCAGTAGGTGGGTGGGTGTGGCGTGGGTGCCACTCGGGTGGGCGGGGGCGGTGCGATGCCTGCGGCGCCTGTGGCTGTCCGGTGGGGGTTGATGGCGCGCGGCGGGTGCTTGTCTCGTCGGGGGCGGGTCGGGGGGTGTCCGTCCTCGGAACGGCGCGGAATCGGTCACTCACCAACGCACCCGTGTTGACGCGCCAACCGCTGCGGGCGGACACCCCCCGACCCACCCCCTTCCCGCCGCGGGCGACTGCGGCGCCATGCGACTGACGCCGCAGAAAGCCGGTCCCTTCCCGCCGCGGGCGGGTGCGGCGCCCTCCGACTGGCGCCCGAACAAGCCGGTCCCTCCGCGCCGCGGGCGGGTGCGGCGCCATGCGAGTGACGCCGCAGCAAGCCGGTCCCTTCCCACCGCAGGCGGGTGCGGCGCCATGCGACTGGCGCCGCAGCAAGCCGGTGCCTTCGCGCCGCGGGCGGGTGCGGCGCCCTCCGACTGGGGCCCGAGCAAGCCGGTCCCTTCCCGCCGCGGGCGAGTGCGGCGCCATGCGAGTGACGCCGCAGAAAGCCGGTGCCTTCGCGCCGCGGGCGGGTGCGGCGCCTTGCGTCGAAGGCGCGAAACAGGGTGCGCCCAGAGGCCCGGGGCGCCGCCCGCCGCGCGTGTAGGGGGTGCCTGCTGGGGGTTACATGCGGGAGACGTTGCGTTCGTAGACGAGGCGGAGGCCTATCAGGGTCAGCCAGGGTTCGTGTTCGTCGATGACCGAGGATTCGCCGAGGACCATGGGTGCCAGGCCGCCCGTCGCGATCACCGTGACGTCGTCGGGGTCGGTGGCCAGTTCGCGGGCCATGCGGTTGACGACGCCGTCGACCTGGCCGGCGAAGCCGTAGATGATGCCGGACTGCATCGCCTCGACGGTGTTCTTGCCGATCACGCTGCGCGGGCGGGCCACCTCGATCTTGCGGAGCTGGGCGCCCCTGACGCCGAGGGCCTCGACGGAGATCTCGATGCCGGGGGCGATGACGCCGCCGACGTACTCCCCGCGTGCGCTCACCGCGTCGAACGTCGTCGCCGTGCCGAAGTCCACCACGATGGCCGGGCCGCCGAAGAGCTCGACCGCGGCCACGGCGTTGATGATGCGGTCGGCGCCGACCTCCTTGGGGTTGTCGGTGAGGATCGGGACACCCGTCTTGACGCCCGGTTCGACCAGGACGGCGGGGACGTCGCCGTAGTAGCGGCGCGTCACCTCGCGGAGTTCGTGGAGGACGGAGGGGACGGTCGCGCAGATGGCGATGCCGTCGATGCCGTCGCCCAGGTCGTCGCCGAGGAGGGGGTGCATGCCCATCAGGCCCTGGAGGAGCACCGCCAGCTCGTCCGCGGTGCGGCGGGCGTCGGTGGAGATGCGCCAGTGTTCGACGATGTCGTCGCCGTCGAACAGGCCGAGGACGGTGTGGGTGTTGCCTACGTCGATCGTCAGCAGCATGGTCCGTTCCCGCTCCCTACTCCGCCGCTCGCAGATCCAGGCCGATGTCCAGGATCGGCGCGGAGTGGGTCAGGGCGCCCACGGCCAGGTAGTCGACGCCGGTGTCGGCGTACGCCTTGGCGTTGGCGAGGGTGAGGCGGCCGGAGGCCTCCAGGGCCGCGCGGCCGTGCACGAGGGCGACCGCCTCCTCGCACTCGCCCGGCGTGAAGTTGTCCAGCAGGATCAGGTCGGCGCCGGCGTCCACGACCTCGCGGAGCTGGTGCAAGGTGTCGACCTCGACCTCGATCGGGACGTCCGGGAAGGTCTCCCGTACGGCCTTGAACGCCTGGGCGACGCCGCCCGCGGCGACCACGTGGTTGTCCTTGACCAGGGCCGCGTCGGCGAGCGACATGCGGTGGTTGACGCCACCGCCGCAGCGGACGGCGAACTTCTCCAGGGACCGCAGGCCCGGCGTGGTCTTGCGGGTGTCGCGGACCTTCGCCGTCGTGCCGTCGAGCACGTCCGCCCACGCGCGGGTGGCGGTCGCGATGCCCGACAGGCGGCACAGGAGGTTGAGCGCGCTGCGCTCGGCGGTCAGGATGTCCCGGGTGCGGGTCGTGAGGGACAGGAGCTTCTGGCCCTCCGTCACGCGGTCGCCGTCCTCGACGTGCCGCTCGACCTCGAACTCGTCCTCGCAGACGATCGACATCACGGCCTCGGCGACCCGCAGGCCCGCGACGACGCCCGCCTCGCGTGCCACGAAGTCGGCCGTCGCCACGGCGTCCTCGGGGATGGTCGCGACCGTCGTCACGTCGACGCCGCCGGCGAGGTCCTCCTGGATGGCCACGTTGGCGATGTCCTCGACCTCCACGGGGTCGAGTCCGGCGTCGGCCAGGAGCTGGGCGAGCGCGGGGTCGAGGCCGCACTCCAGGTATTCCTCGTCGGCTCCGCAGGCGCAGCCGTCACCGCAGCCGTCGGAGGGGACGAGGGGAAGGTCGGGGGTGCTCACTGCTGTCACTGCTCCTGGGGACGTTGCGCCGGGTGGTGCTGCCCGGTTGGGGGGAAGTCTGCGGTATCGGTGGTGCGTACGGCGAGTGCGCGGTCCGGATTCAGCCTCACCACGATGTGGCGGTGCCATGCGGTGTCGTCGCGGTCGGGGTGGTCCTCGCGCCAGTGGCAGCCCCGGGTCTCCTCGCGCAGCCGCGCGGCGGCCACCAGGACGCGGGCCACGCACAGGAGGTTGGTGGCCTCCCAGGTGTCGACGCCGGGCTCGGCCGTCTTGCCGTTCTCGTGCAGGGCGTCGCGGGCGTCGGCGTGCAGGCGCTGGATCTGCTCGGCCGCCTCGGTGAGGGAGTCGGCGGAGCGCAGCACCCCGGCGCCCTCGGTCATGATCCGCTGGATCGTGAAGCGGTCCTCGGGGGCGAGCAGGGGGTGCGCGGGCTGCTCCGGGTGCGGGAGCGGGGCGGGTACGCGCGCGTGCAGGCCTTCGCGGCGGTGGGTCACCGCGATGTCGTGGGCGATGCGCTCGGCGTAGACCAGGCCCTCCAGGAGGCTGTTGGAGGCGAGCCGGTTGGCGCCGTGCACGCCGGTGCAGGCGACCTCGCCGCACGCGTAGAGGCCGGGGACCGTGGTGCGGCCGTGGGAGTCGGTGCGCACGCCTCCGGAGGCGTAGTGGGCCGCCGGGGCGACCGGGATGGGTTCGCGGACCGGGTCGATGCCGTGGGCGCGGCAGGCGGCGAGGATCGTGGGGAAGCGGTGCTCCCACATGTCGGCGCCGAAGTGCCGGGCGTCGAGGAACATGTGCTCGGCGTCCTGCTCCTGCATCCGCCGCATGATGCCCTTGGCGACGATGTCGCGGGGGGCGAGTTCGGCGAGTTCGTGCTGTCCCACCATGAAGCGCACGCCGTCGGCGTCCACCAGGTGCGCGCCCTCGCCCCGGACCGCCTCGGAGACCAGGGGCTGCTGGCCCTCCGCGTCCGGGCCCAGGAACAGCACCGTGGGGTGGAACTGGACGAATTCGAGGTCGCTGACCTCGGCGCCCGCGCGCAGGGCGAGGGCCACGCCGTCGCCGGTGGAGACCGAGGGATTGGTCGTCGCCGAGAAGACCTGGCCCATGCCGCCGGTCGCGAGCACCACCGCCGGCGCGTGCACCGCGCCCACGCCGTCGTGCTGGCCCTCGCCCATGACGTGCAGGGTGACGCCCGCGGTGCGGCCGTCGGCGTCCGTGAGGAGGTCCAGGACCAGGGCGTTCTCGATGGTGCGCAGGCCACGCGCGCGTACCGCCTCCACGAGGGCGCGGGAGATCTCCGCGCCGGTCGCGTCGCCGCCCGCGTGGGCGATACGGCGGCGGTGGTGGCCGCCCTCGCGGGTGAGCGCCAGTTCGCCCTCGGTGGACTCGTCGAAGTGCGCGCCGGTCTCGATCAGGCGGCGTACGGCGTCCGGGCCCTCGGTGACGAGGATCCGCACTGCGTCCACGTCGCACAGCCCGGCCCCGGCCACCAGGGTGTCGTCCAGGTGCTGTTCGGGGCTGTCGCCCTCGCCCAGGGCGGCGGCGATGCCGCCCTGCGCCCAGCGGGTGGAGCCGTCGTCGAGGCGGGCCTTGGTGACGACCACCGTGCGCAGGCCGGCGGCCTCGCAGCGCAGCGCGGCCGTCAGGCCCGCGACGCCGGAGCCGACGACCACGACGTCGGCCGGGATGGACCAGCCCGGAGCAGGGGCGTGCAGTCGTATGCCTGTGCTGGTCACGAGGCGGCTCCGAAGGTGAGGGGGATGTTGTCGATCAGCCGGGTCGTGCCGACCTTCGCGGCGACCGCGAGGACGGCCTCCCCCGTGAAGTCGTCCCCGATCTCGGTGAAGTCCTCGGGGTCCACCAGGGCCAGGTAGTCCAGCACCAGGGGCGGGTCGAGGCGGACGGCGTCGTCGAGGACCAGGCGGGCGGCGGCGCGGACGGCGGACGGGCCGCCGGGGACCGCCTTGGCGACGGCGTGCGCGTCGGCCGCGGCCCGGGACTCGCCGATGGCGCTCAGGGCCTCGGCACGCGCGCGCGTGGCGGGCACCTCACGGGCCCGCGCGCGCAGTGCCTCCTGGGCCGCGTGCCGGTCCCGGCCGGCGAACAGCGCGCGGGACAGCGCGAGCGCCGTGCGGCGCTCCTTGGGCGAGAGGTAGCGGTTGCGGCTGGACAGGGCCAGTCCGTCGTCCTCGCGCACGGTCGGTACGCCGACGATCTCGACGCCGAAGTTCAGGTCCCGTGCCATCCGGCGGATCAGGGCGAGCTGCTGGGCGTCCTTCTGCCCGAAGAACGCCACGTCGGGGCGGGTGAGGTGGAGCAGCTTGGCGACGACTGTGAGCATGCCGTCGAAGTGGCCGGGCCGGGAGGCGCCCTCCAGGCGCTCCCCCATGGCCCCCGCGCTGATGCGGACCTGCGGCGCGCCGCCGGGGTAGACCTCGTCCACGGCGGGGGCGAACACGACGTCCGCGCCGGCCTGCTCGGCGACCTTGAGGTCGGCCTCCAGGGTGCGCGGGTAGCGGTCGAGGTCCTCGCCCTTGCCGAACTGCAGCGGGTTGACGAAGACCGTGACGACGACGAAGCCGTCGGGACCGACGTGCCCGCGCGCGGTGCGGACGAGCGTGGCGTGGCCGTCGTGCAGGGCGCCCATCGTCATCACCACAGCGGTGCGGCCGGGCACGGTGTGCTGCGCCCGCACCCGCGTCAGGTCGTCCGGTGCGGGGACGAGTTCGAAGCTCCGGCGGCTCATCGGTCTTCCCCGTTCTCGGGCAGGGTCGGGTCCGCTGCGAGTACCCCGAGCAGGTCCTCCGCGAGTTCGGGCTTCAGCAGGCCGTGCGCGAGCGCGCGGTCGGCGGTGGCGCGGGCCATCGCCAGATAGCCGGCGACGGCCTGCGGGGCGTGCCGGCGCAGCTCCGTGACGTGCGCGGCGACCGTGCCGGCGTCCCCGCGCGCGACCGGGCCTGTCAGGGCCGCGTCACCGGAGCGCAGCGCGTTGTCCAGGGCGGCGCCGAGCAGCGGGCCGAGCATCCGGTCGGGGGCCTCGACGCCGGCGGCACGCAGCAGCTCCAGGGACTGGGCGACCAGCGTGACCAGGTGGTTGGCGCCGAGGGCGAGCGCCGCGTGGTAGAGCGGCCGGTTCTCCTCGGCGATCCACTCGGGCTCGCCGCCCATCTCGATGACGAGCGCCTCGGCGGCCAGCCGCAGCTCCTCGGGGGCGGTGACCCCGAAGGAGCACCCTGCGAGGCGCTGGACGTCCACCGGCGTCCCCGTGAAGGTCATGGCGGGGTGCAGGGCCAGCGGCAGCCCGCCGGCCCGCAGGGCGGGCTCCAGGACGTTCGCCCCGTACCGTCCGGAGGTGTGCACGAGCAGCTGCCCCGGCCGTACCGCCCCGGTCCCGGCGAGGCCGTCCACGAGGCCGGGCAGGGTGTCGTCGGGGACCGTCAGCAGGACGAGGTCGGCGCGCTCCAGCACCTCGGCGGGCGGCACCACCGGCACCTCGGGCAGCAGCTGCGCGGCCCGCCTGCGGGAGGCGTCGGAGACCGCGGACACGGCCACCGGACGGTGCCCGGCGAGCTGGAGGGACGCGGCCAGGGCCGGGCCCACCCGGCCGGCGCCGACGACGCCGACGGTGAGCCGCGCGGGGCGGTCCCTGGGGTCTGGCTGTTGGCTTGTACTCACGCGACGACGGCCTTCCCGTTCCAGTCCGCTCCGGGTACCGGACGATTTCTCGTCATGTTAACGCGATCGGTTCGAGCGGCGTTCGGTCGTCCACAGGCTGTGGGTGCCGCCCGCCGGGAACGCGGTGCCGAAATGCGGGTGCCCGGGCGCACCGGCGCGGGGCATGATCCGGGCATGAGTGACACGGGGCGGGGCGAAGGCCTCCAGGACCAGGTATCCGACGAGGCACGGCGTGAGCGGCTTCGCGAGCGGCGGGTCGCCGCCCAGCGGAGCGCGCGGCGGGTGTTGGCGCGCCACGGTTTCCAGAAGACGCTCCGGGAGCGCCTGTCCGTGCTGGACGCGGCGAAGGACGTCCACGACCTGGACCAGCCGTCGGACATCTACGGCAACGGCGTCGTCGAGGCCTTGGAGGAGAAGGTCGCCGCGCTGCTCGGTCTGGAGGCCGCCGCCTTCTTCCCGACGGGCACGATGGCCCAGCAGGTGGCCCTGCGCTGCTGGGCCGCCCGCACCGGCGACGCGACCGTAGCCCTGCACGCTCTGAGCCATCCCGAGGTGCACGAGCGGAACGCCTTCAGCCAGGTCAGCGGCCTGCGCCCGGTGCGGGTGACCAGTGAGCCCCGGCTGCCGACCGCCGCCGAGGTGCGCGACTTCGAGGAACCCTTCGGGGCGCTGATGCTGGAACTCCCCCTCCGGGACGCCGGTTTCGTGCTGCCCGCCTGGGAGGAGCTGACCGAGGTGGTGGAGGCCGCGCGGGAGCGCGACGCGGTGGTCCACTTCGACGGCGCGCGCCTGTGGGAGACCACCGTCCACTTCGACCGCACGCTGAAGGAGATCGCGGGTCTGGCGGACAGCGTGTACGTGTCGTTCTACAAGTCCCTCGACGGGTTCGGAGGCGCCGCGCTGGCCGGCCCGAAGACCCTCGTCGAGGAGGCGAAGGTATGGCGGCACAGGTACGGCGGCCAGGTGTTCCAGCAGTTCCCCACGGTGCTGTCGGCGCTGGTCGGTCTGGAGAGGGAACTGCCCCGGCTGCCGCAGTACGTGGCCCACGCGCGGGTGGTGGCCGCCGCGCTGCGCGAGGGTTTCGCGGCGGCCGGCCTGCCGTGGGCGCGCGTGTACCCCGAGGTGCCCCACACCCACGACTTCCAGGTCTGGCTGCCGTACGACGTCGACGTCGCCATGGAAGCGGCGGTCCGGACGGCCGAGGAGACGCAGACCATGCTCTTCGCCCACGGCTGGGAGCGGAAAGGCCCGGGGCTGTCCCTCACCGAGGTCCATGTGAGGGCCCCCGGCCTGGAATGGACGGCCGACGACGTGCAGGCCGCGGTCGCGGAGTTCGTGTCCCGGCTGCCGTAGACGGGACGCGCGGCGGTCACCGTCCCGATCGGCCGGGTGGAGCCACCGGCCCGCGTCGGGTGGATTGACGTCCGCCGTCAATCGGGAGCGGCGTTGTCGGTGCCGGGGTGCACCATGGCGTCATGAGCGTGCGCATCGACATCACGGGGCTGCGGCCGGAGAGGGTCGCGGTCGTGCCCTCCCCCGTCGCCGAGCTCGGCATGGCGCTGCACGCGCTGTCCGAGCCGGGGCACCATCCCGGCCTCCAGGGCTGGGTGACCGGGGTGACGGCCGGCCTCGACCCGCATCTTGCCGACCGGATGTGCGAGGCCGACTTCCTGTGGCGGACGACGTTCTCGGACCTCTTCACGCCGTTCGCGGGCGTCCCGGGCCAGGGGGCCCTTCCTGGGGCGACGCTCGCCGAGGACATCGACCTGCAGGACAAGCTGTCGGACGAGCAGTTCGTCGACGCGGCACTGGAGTTCACCTGCGCGCCCGACCACGACGTGCCGGGCGGCGGCGTCCTCGCCGACCCCGCGTTGCGCCGCCGCGCCCTGGACCTGGCGGAGTCACGCGGGCCGCGGCAGGCGCGGTTCGCCGAGCGGCTCCTCGACGACCCGCCCCGCGTGCGTGCCTGGCTGCGGCAGTTCCTGGAGGAGTGCGAGGAGGCGTTCTTCGGCGACGTCTGGGCCAGGGTGCGCCACGCCCTCGCCGCGGACGCGCGGCACAAGACGGAGCTGCTGCGGCGCAGGGGCCTCGGCGAGGCGCTGGCCGCCGTGTCCTCGGCGGTGACGCTGGACGAGGACGGCGCCCGGATCGTCGTCGACAAGCTGGGCGAGGGGCGCACGGCGACCGACGAGCGCGGTCTGCTGCTGGTGCCGACGAGTCTTGGCCGGCCCCACCTGATGGTGCTGCACCGCTACGGCTGGCAGCCGGTGCTGCACTACCCGGTGGGCTCCTCGGAGCTCGCCTCACCGCCGTCGGTCGAGCAGCTGACCCTGCGCATGACGGCCCTGTCCCACCCCCTGCGGATGCGTATCTGCCGCCATCTGGCCCGCAGCGCCTTCACCACCGGCGAGCTCGCCACGGCGTACGGCGTGACGGCTCCGGAGATATCCCGGCACCTGGGCGTGCTGAAGAAGGCGGGCCTGATCACCACGCGGCGCCGCGGGCGGTACGTCCTGCACCAGTTGGACGTCACGGTGGTCGCGCGGCTCGGCAGCGACTTCCTGGAGGGGATCCTCCGATAGAGCGGTGAGGGCGTCCGTACCCGGCCCCCTGCGCCCCGTACCCGGCCCCCTGCGCCCCGTACCCGGCCCCGTGCGCCCCGGTGCGGGCCGCGTCAGTCGAGGCGGATGTTCCGGATCCCCACACGCGCCTGCCGCAGGCGGGTGCGCAGCGGGCCCTCGTCGTTGGGCCGGAGAGTCAGTCCGGCGAGGACGGCGATCCGGTCGGCCGTCTTCGGCACGGTCGTGCGGTCGGTCCACAGATGCTCGGCGAACTCCGGTTCGCGCAGCCGTTCCAGACAGTGGTCGAGCTGCCGCTCCGCCCAACTCTCCTCGCGTTGTCCGGGGTTCCGCTGGGCGACGTGCTGGAGCTGGTGCCCCAGCTTCCGCTCCCGCAGCCTCCTCAGCACGGTCCCCCGTTCGGCGAGGAGCGTGAAGTGCCGTACGTCGTGGCCGAGTTCCCGCAGCCGTCCCACGGTCTCCCCGAAGTGGCCGGAGTCGGTGACCGTCATCGGGGCGATGACGACACTCGTGCCGCGTGAGGACGAGGTCGAGGACCTCGACGACGCCCTGCCGCCAGGAGAGCAGGTCCTGGAAGTCGCCCCGCAGCGCGGGCGGGAGCATGCGGTGCAGACCGAAGCCCACGTGCTCCGGGTCGCAGAGGACGCTGCCGGGCAGCCGGCGCCGTATTTCGTGTGCGGTCTGTGTCTTGCCGCCCCCGAAGGGGCCGTTGATCCACAGGAGCATGCGCAGACCCTACCGACGCCCGCGAGCCACCGGCAGCCGCGCCCGCCGGTCAGCCGCATCCGCCGGTCAGCCGTGGCCGCCGGCCCGTACGAGCCCCGTCTCGTACGCCAGGACGACCACCTGCACCCGGTCCCGCAGCCCCAGCTTGGTGAGGATGCGGCCCACGTGCGTCTTCACGGTCGCCTCCGACAGCACCAGCCGGGCCGCGATCTCGCCGTTGGACAGCCCCTGGGCGACCAGCACCATCACCTCGCGCTCCCGCTCGGTGAGCCGCTCCAGCTCCTTGTGCTGGGGCTCCCTGCCGGCGCTGGGCAGCATCGGCGCGAACCGGTCCAGGAGGCGCCGGGTGGTCGACGGGGCCACCACGGCGTCGCCGCTGTGCACGGACCGGATCGCGGCGAGCAGTTCGCCGGGCGGCACGTCCTTGAGCATGAAACCGGAGGCGCCGGCCTTCAGTCCGGAGAAGGCGTACTCGTCCAGGTCGAAGGTGGTCAGGATGAGCACCTTCGGCGGGTTCGGGTCCGCGCAGATCCGCCGGGTGGCCTCCACGCCGTCCAGTTTCGGCATGCGCACGTCCATCAGCACCACGTCGACCTCGGTCGAGCGCACCACCTGGAGGGCCTCGACGCCGTCGCCCGCCTCGGCCACGACCTCCATGTCCGGTTGCGCGGCGAGCACCATCCGGAACCCGGTGCGCAGCAGCACCTGGTCGTCGACGAGCATCACGCGGATCGTCATGGGGTCCTCTTCCGTATCAGGGGGGTGCGTCGGGGGGGCGTGACAGGTGTCAACGGACGGCGTGCGTATGCGTCAGTGCGCCGGTTTGAGCGGCAGCAGCGCACTGATGCGGAATCCTCCGCCGGGGCGGGGGCCCGCGTCCAGGGTGCCGCCGACCATGCCGATCCGCTCGCGCATGCCGATCAGGCCGTGGCCCTGGCCGTCGAGCCCGCCCTCCTCGTACAGCTCGTGCGGGGCTCCCTTGCCGTCGTCCTCGACGAGCAGGCCGAGCCCGTCGTCGAAGTAGACCAGGCGCACGCTGGCACCGGCGTTGGGCCCGCCGTGCTTGCGCGTGTTGGTGAGCGCCTCCTGCACGATGCGGTAGGCGGTCAGCTCGACGCCGCTGGGCAGCGGACGCGGCGTGCCCTCGATCTTGAAGTCGACGGGCAGTCCGGAGGCCCGGCACTGCTCGACCAGGTCCTCGATCTGCTGGACGTCGGGCTGCGGGACGTACTCGCCGCCCTCCTGGTGCTCGCCGGTGCGCAGCACGCCGAGCAGGCGGCGCATCTCGGCCAGGGCCTGGCGGCCGGTGGAGGAGATGGTCTCCAGCGCCTTCTTGGCCTGGTCGGGCGCGGCGTCGAGGACGTACGCGGCGCCGTCGGCCTGCACCACCATGACGGACACGTTGTGCGCGACCACGTCGTGCAGCTCGCGGGCGATCCGGGCGCGCTCGGCGGCGACCGCGACCTTGGACTGCGCCTCGCGCTCCTTCTCCAGCCGGGCGGCCCGCTCCTCCAACTGCGCGAAGTAGGCGCGGCGGGTGCGGATGGAGTCGCCGAGCACCCAGGCGAGGGCGAACGGCACCGTCAGGAAGATCCCCAGCGCGATGTTGCCGGCGACGCTCGTCTGGGGCTCCGGCCAGCGGATCTGCGCCAGCGGCGCCGCGCACAGACCACCGACCAGGGCGAACCGGGAGGCCCAGCGCTCCCCGACCGCGGCCACGGTGTAGACGATCACCAGCATGGCGAAGTTCGCGGGCAGCGGCCCCGCGTCCAGGGCGAGCTGCGCCACGCCCACGACGGCCGCGAGCACCAGCATCTTCTCCGGCATGCGCCGGCGCAGCGCCAGCACCAGGCACAGGACCAGCGTGAGGGGCACGAAGAAGGCCGGTTCGGCGCTCCGGCTGCTCTCCTCGGTGGCCGCCCCGCCCACGACCGAGATCCCGAACAGGACGAAGGCCCAGAAGCCGTCGACCCATGTCGGGTGTCGGCGGAGGAAGTCGTAGAGGCGCTGCACGTAACCCAGCGTAGGGAAGCGCGGTGCCTGCGGGAGTCAACCGGAGGACCGATCCGGACGCGATACGTGTACTCCGCAAGGTGGAGGTTCCGCTTTTCTGTACGCCTGAGGCCTGTCGTTTGGATCACGCCGCGGACGCGGGGTCCGCTCATCGGCGCTGACGAGCCACACTCGTTCTTCCGCAGCCTGATCAAACGACAGGCCTAGCCTTGCCCTGTGGACAGGGGTGCGGCGGGTGACGCGAGGGACGAGCAGGGGGCCGAGGGGCAGCAGTGGCGGGGGTGGCGCGCGGCCATGGAGGCGGCGCTGTACGGCCCCGGCGGCTTCTACCGTCGGCCCGAGGGGCCCGCGGGGCACTTCCGTACGTCCGTGCACGCCTCGGCGCTGTTCGCCGAGGCGGTGGCACGGTTGCTGGGCCGGGTCGACGAGGCGCTGGGCAGCCCGGCCTGCGTCGACTTCGTCGACATGGCGGCGGGCCGGGGCGAACTGGTCACCGGGGTGCTGGCCGCGCTGCCCTCCGCACTGGCCGCCCGCACGCGCGCGTACGCCGTGGAGATCGCGGACCGCCCGGCCGGTCTGGATCACCGCATCGAGTGGCGCGCCGAGTGCCCGCGGGGTGTCTCAGGTCTGGTCTTCGCCAACGAGTGGCTGGACAACGTGCCCCTGGAGGTCGCCGAGGCCGACGCCGCGAGGGTGTGGCGGCAGGTGCTGGTACGGGAGGACGGCACCGAGCGGCTCGGGGCGCCGGTGTCCGGGCCGGCCGCCGCGTGGCTCGCGCGCTGGTGGCCGGGGCCGGCCGAGGAAGGGCTGCGGGCGGAGATCGGGCTGCCGAGGGACACGGCGTGGGCATCGGTCGTCGGCCGCGTCGAGCGGGGGCTGGCCGTGGCCGTGGACTACGCGCACACGGCGGACGCCCGCCCGCCCTTCGGCACCCTCGGCGGCTTTCACGAGGGGCGCGGGACGGCACCCGTGCCGGACGGGTCGTGCGACATCACGGCGCACGTGGCGCTGGACGCGTGCATGCTCCCCGGAGGGCGCGCGCTGACCCAGCGGGAGGCGCTGCGCGCGCTGGGGGTGGCGGGCGCACGGCCCCCGCTCACGCTGGCCACCACCGACCCCAGGGCCTATCTGCGCGCCCTCACCGGCGCCGGCGAGGCCGCCGAGCTGACGGCGCCGGGCGGGCTGGGCGACTTCGTGTGGCTGGTGCAGCCGGCCGGAATCCCGGACCCGCTCACCGCCTGAACCGCGGGACGACCTCCGGCGGGCCCACCGCCCGTGGGACCACCCGTGGGACCACGGCCCGCAGGACGACCCGTGGGACCACCGCCCGCAGAACCACCCGTAAAACCACCGCCCGCAGAACCACCGCCCGCAGAACCACCCGTAAGACCACCGCCCGTGGGATCACCGCCCGCGGGCCGCCTACTTGTCGATGTCCCCCACCACGAAGAACATCGACCCGAGGATCGCCACCATGTCCGCCACCAGCGTCCCCGGCAGCAGCTCGGTCAGCGCCTGGATGTTGTTGTACGAGGCCGAGCGCAGCTTGAGCCGGTACGGCGTCTTGTCGCCCTTGCTGACGAGGTAGTAGCCGTTGATGCCGAGCGGGTTCTCGGTCCAGGCGTAGGTGTGTCCCTCGGGCGCCTTCAGCACCTTGGGGAGCCGCTGGTTGATCGGCCCCGGCGGCAGCTCGGCGATCCGGTCGAGGCAGGCGTCGGCGAGGGCGAGCGCGTTGTGGGTCTGCTCCAGCAGGCACTCGAACCGGGCCAGACAGTCGCCCTCGGAGCGCGTCACGACCTCCAGGGTGTCCTGGAGCTCCCCGTAGGCGAGGTAGGGCTCGTCACGACGCAGGTCGAAGTCGACGCCCGAGCCCCGCGCGATCGGGCCGCTCACGCCGTACGCGTGGACGGCCTCCGGCGTGAGCCTGCCGACGCCGCGCGTGCGGCCCCGGAAGATCTCGTTGCCGAGGACCAGGTCGTCGAACCGGTCCATGCGCGAGCGCACCCCCGCGACCGCGGCACGCGCGCGTGCGGTCCAGCCGGCCGGCAGGTCCTCCTTGAGGCCGCCGACGCGGTTGAACATGTAGTGCATCCGCCCGCCGGAGACCTCCTCCATGACGTTCTGCAGGACCTCGCGCTCGCGGAATGCGTAGAAGACCGGCGTGATGCCGCCCAGCTCCAGCGGGTACGAGCCCAAGAACATCAGGTGGTTGAGCACCCGGTTGAGCTCGGCCAGGAGCGTGCGCGTCCACACCGCGCGCGTGGGCACCTCCATGCCGAGCATGCGCTCCACGGCGAGGACGACGCCCAGCTCGTTGGAGAAGGCCGACAGCCAGTCGTGCCGGTTGGCGAGCATGATGATCTGGCGGTAGTCCCGCGCCTCGAACAGCTTCTCCGCGCCCCGGTGCATGTAGCCGATCACCGGCTCCGCGCTCGTGATGCGCTCGCCGTCGAGGAGCAGCCGCAGGCGCAGCACGCCGTGCGTGGACGGATGCTGCGGGCCGATGTTGAGCACCATGTCGGTGCTCTCCGCGGCACCGCCGATCCCGACCGTGGTCTCCGTCGTAGGAGTCATGGACACAGTCTGTCCTACGTAGGCTGGCCGTATGGAGACGGGGAGCCCGCAGGGCGACGGAACGGCAGGTCCGCAGGGCGGCGTGGTGACGGCGGAGGCCGAACCGGCCTGGACGGCGCTGCCGCCCGGCCTGCTGCGCATGCGACGGCTGCTGCTCGTGGTGTGGATGGGACTGCTGACGCTCGCCACGGGCCTGCTGCCGGGACTGCTGGCGGGCCCCGCGTGGGCCGCGTTCGTCCTGCTGCCGCTGGGCCTCATGGTGTGGGGCTGGTGGCTGATCGGCCGCAACTGGCGGTCCTGGCGGTACGCCGAACGCGCCGACGACCTGCTGATCAGCCGGGGCGTGCTGTGGCACACCGTGACGGTGGTGCCGTACGGCCGGATGCAGTTGGTCGAGGTGACCTCCGGGCCCGTCGAGCGGCACTTCGGGCTGGCCAGCGTGCAGCTCCACACGGCCGCCGCCGCGACCGACGCGACGATCCCCGGCCTCGACCCGGTCGAGGCGGAACGGCTGCGCGACCGGCTCACCGAGCTGGGCCAGGCACGATCGGCGGGGCTGTGACCACGCCGGGCACCGACGAGCAGGGCACGGCCCGCGAGGTGCGCGGTGCGCAGGACCCCACCGAGCGGCGGCTGCACCCGGTCACGCCGTTCCGGCGGGCGTGGGCGCCGGTCGCCGTGCTCATCGGGTGGGCGCTGCACGACCCGGACGGGGCCCACCGCCAGCTGAGCCGGCTCACCACGACCACGATCCTCATAGCCCTCGCCGTCGTCATACCGGCTGCCGCGCTGTACGGCTTCCTCAGCTGGTGGTTCACGCACTTCGCGGTGACCGGGACCGAACTGCGCATCCGTACCGGCCTGCTGTTCAGGCGCACCGCGCACATCCGCCTGGAGCGCATCCAGGCCGTCGACGTCACCAGACCGCTCCTCGCGCGCGTGGCGGGTGTCGCCAAGCTCAGGCTCGACGTCATAGGCACCGACAAGAAGGACGAACTCGCCTACCTCGGCGAGGCGGACGCCCGCGCGCTGCGGGCCGAACTCCTCGCGCGTGCCGCCGGTTTCGCTCCCGAGACCGCCCACGAGGTGGGCGAGGCGCCCGAACAGCGGCTGCTGCACGTGCCGGGCGGCGTGCTCGCCGTCTCGCTGCTGCTGACCGGCGCCACCTGGGCCACGCTGGCCGCCGCGGTCGTCGTACCCACCGTGCTGTGGCTCGTCACCCACAACCTGTGGACGGTGGTCGCGACCGCCGTGCCGCTGATCGGCGCGGCGGGCGCGAGCAGCGTCGGCAGGTTCGTCGCGGAGTACGACTGGACGGTGGCCGAGTCGCCGGACGGCATCCGCATCGACCGCGGGCTCCTCGACCGCGCGCACGAGACGGTGCCGCCGGGACGGGTGCAGACCGTGCGGATCGTGGAACCGCTGCTGTGGCGGCGGCGCGGCTGGGTGCGGGTGGAACTGGACGTGGCCGGTTCGTCCAACTCCCTGCTGCTGCCGGTCGCCCCGCGCGAGATCGCGGAGTCCCTCGTCACCCGCGTCCTGCCCGGCGTGACCGTACCGCCCGCCCCGTCCCTGTCCCGTCCACCGCGGCGCGCGGGCCGGTGCGTACCGCTGTGGTGGCGCGGCTACGGCCACACCGTCACCGACACGGTGTTCGTGGCCCGGCACGGACTGCTCCGGCGCACCCTCGCGCTCGTCCCGCACGCCAAGGTGCAGAGCGTCCGGCAGGAGCAAGGTCCCTGGATGCGGCTGTGGCGCCTCGCGGACGTCCATGTGGACACCGGGGCCGACAAGACGGTGACGGCCCGGCTGCGGGACGCCGAGGAGGCGGCACGACTGCTGCGCGCGCAGGCCGAGCGGTCACGGACGGGACGCCGGGACGCCCGGCCCGACCGCTGGATGACATGAGGAACGCCGTGCCCGGCGCTGCTGCGCCCGGCACGGCGTCGCGCCGGAGCCGTCCGGCGGATGGCGTGCGAACGGGGTTCCGGGTGCGCGGGCTCAGGACGCCGCGCTGCGCAGCCCCTGCATGTCGATCTGCTCGGTCTCGTCGTGCGCCGTCAGGTCGATCACCTGGCCGACGCCCCGCGACTGCGCGGTCGCGGGCTTGAACTCCGCCTCGGCCTCGGCCTTGTGCAGATCGAGCGCCTCCCGGCCGACCACGTCGGCGAGATCCTCGTTCTGCACGGCCTCCAGCGACGCGAAGCCCTCGCCGTCCGCCTTCGTGCCGAAGAAGTCGAACCCGCCCTCCACCCGGGGCCTGCGCACCGGCGTGGACGCCGGCACCACGGCCACCGCGGTGGGCACGGTGAAGTGGCCGGAGGGCTGCTGCAACGGGACCCGGGATGTGGTGGCGGCCGCGTGCTCGTGCGCGTCGGCCGCCTCGGTCTTCCCCCGCGCCTCGTCCTCCTGCGCGGCCTCCGTGCCGGCGCCGCGCTCGGCGTCCGCCGGGACGGGCTCCTTGACGGCGGTCTCCGCCCCCTCGCCCGGGTCCTGTTCGGGCTCGGCCGGCCGGTCGGCGTCGAAACGGACCAGTGCGGCCTGCGCCCGCAGGAACAGCCGGGACCCCTCCGGGGAGAACAGCTTCGGGCCCTCGGGCTGCCCCTCGTCGGCCGTCCCGTCGGTGGTGGGGTCGGCGGCGCCGTCCGCGGCGTCCGGGCCGGCGTCGGCCTCGGCGTCGATGTCCGTGTCGGTGTCGTCGTCGACATCGGCGTCGGCGTCCGCGGAGACCTCGTCGTAGGCGTCGGCCCGGGGGCCGGCCCCGTCCTCGGCGCCACCCTGCGCGACCGGCCCGGGCGGCAGGGCCCGCGAGGGAACCGCGGCCTCGATCTCCAGTTGGCGGCGGCCCTCCAGGGCGCTCGCCCGCTCGGTCTCGGCGTTGGCGTACCGGCGCAGCAGCGCCGCGTGCTCGTTGCGCAGCCCGGCGAGTTCGGTGCGCTTGGCCCGGAGGCGCTGTTCGAGCTTGCCGCGCAGCTCGCGCGACTCCTCCAGGTCGGTCTCCAGTTCGGCGACGCGTTCCTCGTGCCGCCACTCGTCGCTCGCCCGCGCGCGCACGAGGTCGGCCACCTGCTTGCCGGCCTGGATGTCCCAACGGCGCATGACGACCGCACCGGCGGCAGCCGTCACCGCGGCGGCGGCAGCCAGCCCACGGAGCAGCGTCTGTTCCGTGAACACCCAGGGGCCGAGAGCGCAGACGAGGGAGACGCCTGCGATCGCCGACGGAGGCAGCAGCCTGTGCAGAGGTGGTGAATGGCGGTGACGTCCACGTGGCATGGCCAGAAACTTACCGCGCGTAGGCGAATCGTGGTGCCCCAGGCGGTAAAAACACAGCCACTACGGGGCCTTGAAACGGTGCGGCCCGGTCCCCCGGGGCGGACGGCGGCTCAGTGCCCTTGGAAAGGGCTTTGCGAAGCGGAGTGAACCTCCCGTTACGTCCCGCCGTCCTAGAGGGCGCAATGTCGCCGGATGCCCGAATCGGCACCGGATTCCACCTCTTGCGCGTGACTCTCGCGCGGAACGCGCGCGGAGCCCTCGCCCAGAACCTCGGGATGCGATGTCTGTCAGCGAAGTCGGGAAACCTCCGCGGGACGGGGCCGTTCCGCCTCTCGTCGGCAGGGCCTGTGCCCTCGTGGGCCTCGCCGACATCGCCGCGGGCGTCCTCCCGCGCTTCCGGCACGGCCGCCTGCACGCGCTCGCCGAGGTGCTGCCCGGCGCGCTCGGCCCGTTCGCGGCCGCCGTCTCGCTCGGCGCGGGCGTCCTGCTGGTGCTGCTCGCCCACGGCCTCGGGCGCGGCAGGAGGCGGGCCTGGCGGGCCGCGGTCGTCCTGCTCCCGGTGGGCGCGCTCGGGCAGTTCACGTACCGGCACTCCGTGATCGGCGTGATCCTCTCGCTCGCGCTCCTCGCGCCGCTGCTGCGTCACCGCGACCGGTTCGCCTCCCCGCCCGAGCCGCACAGCCGATGGCGGGCACTGGCCAACGCCGTTCTCATGGGCGCCGGTTCGCTCGCCCTGGGCCTGGTCGTCGTCAGCGCGCACCCGCACAGCCTCGTCGGCGACCCGTCCCTGGCGGACCGCATCACCCATGTCCTCTACGGGCTGTTCGGCTTCGCGGGCCCGGTCGCCTACACGGGCACCGCCTCCCGGACGGTCACCGTCTGCCTGGGCGCCCTCGGCCTGCTCACCGCCGTCACCACGGTCCACCTCGCCCTGCGTCCCGGGCACCGGGCCGGCCGGCTCACCGAGGACGACGAAGTCAGGCTGCGCACCCTCCTGGAGCGGCACGGCGGCGACCCGCCCGGACACCTCGCCCCGCGCCGCGGCCGGGCCGTCGTCTTCTCCCCCAGCGGCAAGGCGGCGGTGACCTACCGGGTGGTCCACGGGGTGATGCTCGCCGACGGGGACCCCGTCGGCGAGGTCGAGGCCTGGCCCGGGGCCATCGAACGGTTCATGGACGTGGCACGCGCCCGCTCGTGGACGCCCGCCGTCACGGGCTGCTCGGGAACGGGCGGCGAGGTATGGCTCCGCGAGACCGGCCTCCACGCCCTGAGCGCCGAGGAGCTGCCGGAGCGGGGCCCCGACGTCCACCGCGCCTGCGTCGTCCACCAGGCCTTGGGGGACCAGCTGATGCCGCGCTCCGAGACCACCGCGCGCCCCGGCGCGCACGCCGTCGCTGAGCGGGACGCCCGCACGGCCTGATCCGGACGGTCCCCCACCAGGCCCGCCCAGGTGAGGAGCCCGGCCCCACCCTGGGCCTACGCTGAACGTATGAGCAATCACAGCGGGCGCGGGCGGATCGCGGGCCTACCGGAATGGGACCGCTGCGCGGTCATGGGAGTCGTGAACGTCACCCCCGACTCCTTCTCCGACGGCGGCCGCTGGTTCGACACCACCGCCGCCGTCAAGCACGGCCTCGACCTGGTCGCCGAGGGCGCCGACCTGGTCGACGTCGGCGGCGAGTCCACCCGCCCCGGCGCCTCCAGGGTCGACGAGGCCGAGGAGCTGCGCCGGGTGGTCCCGGTCGTCCGTGGCCTCGCCTCCGAGGGCGTCACCGTCTCCGTCGACACCATGCGCGCGTCCGTCGCCGAGCAGGCCCTCGCCGCCGGCGCCACCCTTGTCAACGACGTCAGCGGCGGCCTCGCCGACCCCGGGATGATCCCCGTGGTGGCGCGGACGGGCGCCCCCTTCGTCGTCATGCACTGGCGCGGCTTCCTGGAGGGCGGCAACATCCAGGGCGTCTACGACGACGTCGTCACCGAGGTCGCCGAAGAGCTGCACGCGCGCGTGGAGGCCGTCCTGGAGGGCGGCGTCGCCCCCGACCGGATCGTGATCGACCCCGGTCTCGGCTTCTCCAAGGGGGCCGAGCACGACCTCACCCTGCTCGCCCACCTCGACCGTCTGCGCACGCTCGGCCACCCGCTGCTCGTCGCCGCCTCCCGCAAGCGCTTCCTCGGCCGCGTACTGGCGGGCCCGCAGGGCGCCCCGCCGCCCGCGAGGGAACGCGACGCGGCGACGGCCGCCGTCTCCGCGCTGGCGGCGCACGCCGGCGCATGGGCCGTACGCGTCCACGAGGTCCGCGCCACCGCGGACGCGGTCCGCGTCGCACGCGCCGTGGAAGGAGCCCGGTGACCGCACCGCACACCGACGTCGAAGAGGTCGAACTCGCCAACACGGCCTTCTACGAGACGCTGGAGAGGGGCGACTTCGAGGAACTGTCCACCCTCTGGCTCACCCCCTCCGACCTGGGCGTCGACGAGACGTACCACGACCCGGCGGACAGCGGCGTGATCTCCTGCGTGCACCCCGGCTGGCCCGTGCTCACCGGCCGCGGCGAGGTCCTCCGGTCGTACGCCCTGATCATGGCGAACACCGAGTACATCCAGTTCTTCCTGACCGATGTGCACGTCTCCGTCACCGGCGACACCGCCCTGGTGAACTGCACGGAGAACATCCTCAGCGGCGGCCCCGCCCCCGAGGACGGCGACGGCCCGGGACCACTCGTCGGCCAGCTGGTGGTCGCCACCAACGTGTTCCGGCGTACCCCCGACGGCTGGAAGCTCTGGTCGCACCACGCCTCACCCGTACTGACCGAGAACGGCGAGGACGAGGAGGACGAGTCGCCCGCCTGAGCGGGCGGGCGCCCGGGCCCCGAAGGGACCAAGAAGTGGTTGGAATCACGGACCCGGGGTATGGGCGGCTACCAACCCGTGAGCCGCCGGATTCCCCAGGGGAAACACACGATGAAACCTCCCGGCCCCCGCCGGGGCCCCCGCCCCCGTGTCCCGGGGCTGTCGGTGTCCGCAGGTAGATTCGTTCGAGGCCGGTGTGCCGCCCGCACACGGTACGCACCGGCCGCACCCGACGATTGCAGGAGTGATTCGCGTGGATCGTGTCGCGCTGCGCGGCTTGAAGGCCCGCGGGCACCACGGTGTGTTCCCCAGGGAACGCGAGGAGGGCCAGACCTTCATCGTGGACCTCGTCCTCGGCCTGGACACCCGGCCGGCCGCGGCCGACGACGACCTGGCGAAGACCGTGCACTACGGCGTCGTGGCGGAGGAGGTCGTGGCCGTCGTCGAGGGCGAGCCCGTCAACCTCATCGAGACGCTCGCCGAGCGCATCGCCCAGGTCTGTCTGAAGCACGAGGGGGTCAAGGAGGTCGAGGTCAACGTCCACAAGCCGGACGCACCGATCACGGTCCCCTTCGACGACGTGACCGTCACCATCATCCGGAGCCGAGTATGACTGCCTCGTTCACCGAGGGTCACAGCGACCCGACCGTACAGCCGGTACCCGCCTCCGTCGTGGAGCAGGTCGACGCCGCCGACACCACCCTGCAGAACCCCAAACGGGTCGTGATCTCCATCGGCTCCAACCTCGGCAACCGCCTGGAGACCCTCCAGGGCGCCATCGACGCCCTGGAGGACACCCCGGGCGTACGCGTCAAGGCCGTCTCCCCCGTCTACGAGACCGAGCCGTGGGGCGTCGAGCCCGGCAGCCAGCCCGCGTACTTCAACGCGGTCGTGGTCCTGAAGACCACCCTGCCCCCGTCCTCGCTCCTGGAGCGGGCGCACGCGGTCGAGGAGGCCTTCCACCGGGTCCGCGACGAACACTGGGGCCCGCGCACGCTCGACGTCGACATCGTGTCCTACGCCGAGGTGGTCTCCGACGACCCGCTGCTGACCCTCCCCCACCCCCGCGCCCATGAACGCGCCTTCGTCCTCGCCCCCTGGCACGACGTGGAACCCGACGCCCAGCTGCCCGGCCGCGGCCCCGTCGTCGAACTGCTGGGCGTCGTCACCCAGGACGGGGTGGCCGCCCGCGCGGACCTGGAACTCCGGCTGCCCGAGTAGTCGTTAAGGTCGAGACGACCACAGTCCGGGGGATCCGGGGAACCGAAGGGACACCGTGAGAGAGCTGCGCATCAGGGTGCTGGCCGGCGTCTTCGTCGTCGCAGGCATCCTGTCCTGGGCGGGCGCCCGCCTCTGGAACTCGATCGGCACGCTCCCGAGCGTCCCCCTCGCCGCCCCCGTCGTCCTGGCCCTGATCGCCGCGGTGCTGCTCGCCACGGCGCTCTCGCTGCGCGCCCGGCTCAGAGCCCAGCGCGAGCGCCGTCCCGGCGCCAAGGGGGTCGACCCGCTGATGGCGGCCCGCGCGGTCGTCTTCGGCCAGGCCAGCGCCCTGGTGGCGGCCCTGGTCGCCGGAATGTACGGCGGCACGGGCGTCTTCCTGCTGGAGTCCCTGGACATCCCGGCCCGCCGCGACCAGGCCATCTACGCCGGCTGCTCGGTCGTCGCCGGCATCGCCGTCATAGCGGCCGCGATCTTCCTGGAAAAGATCTGCAAACTCCCGGAGGACGACGACCACAACGGCCCCGGCACGGCCCCGGCTGCCTGAGTCCCTCGTCAGCGAGCCATGATCAGGCTCATGGCCTCGTTGCGCGTCGCCGCGTCCCGCAGCTGCCCTCGCACCGCCGACGTGATGGTCTTCGCGCCGGGCTTGCGGATGCCCCGCATGGACATGCACATGTGCTCGCACTCCACGACCACGATCACGCCGCGCGGCTCCAGTATGTCCATCAGGGAGTCCGCGATCTGGGTGGTGAGTCGTTCCTGCACCTGGGGGCGGCGCGCGTAGACGTCCACCAGCCGGGCCAGCTTGGACAGTCCGGTGATCTTGCCGGAGGTGGCCGGAATGTATCCGACGTGCGCCACGCCCCGGAACGGCACCAGATGATGCTCACAGGTCGAGTACACCTCGATGTCCTTCACGAGCACCATTTCGTCGTGCCCGATGTCGAACGTCGTGGTCAGCACGTCCTCGGGCTTCTGCCACAGCCCCGCGAATATCTCCTTGTACGCCCGCGCCACCCGCGCCGGCGTCTCCCTGAGGCCCTCGCGGTCCGGGTCCTCGCCGACCGCGATCAGGAGTTCGCGTACGGCGTTCTCGGCGCGCTTCTCGTCGAACTCGCCGATCGTGCCCTCGCCGTCCAGCGTCACGGGGTCGGTCATGTGGTGCCTCGTTCCTGTGCCTGACGCGTCACTGGACGCGTCCCAACTGTGCGCATACGTCGATGCCGCGCCACCCAGGCTAGAACCTGGGTGGCGCGGCATCCATTCCGGGCCTGTCGGGACCGCGGGGGCGGCCCTGGGGGTCAGGCTTCGGGGCGATCCTCCGGGGCGGCCGGCTCGGCGGCGGGGGCGGGCTCCGCCACCGCGCTCTTCGCGGTGATCGCCGCCGTCGCGCCGTTGGCGCCGTTCGTCAGTGCGAGCTCCTTCGGGGAGAGCACCGGCGGACGGGTGGACGGCGTACGGCGGGAGGAGCCGGTCCACGCGGGACGCGGCGGCCGCTTGACGATCGGGGCGAAGATCTCGGCGATCTCCTCCTTGCCCAGGGTCTCCTTCTCGAGGAGCGCCAGGACGAGGTTGTCGAGGACGTCGCGGTTCTCGACGAGCATCTCCCACGCCTCGTTGTGCGCGGTCTCGATGAGCTTCTTGACCTCTTCGTCGACGAGCGCGGCGACTTCCTCGGAGTAGTCGCGCTGGTGGGACATCTCACGGCCGAGGAACGGCTCGCTGTTGTCGCCACCGAACTTGATCGCGCCCAGCCGCTCCGTCATGCCGTACTGCGTGACCATCGCGCGGGCCAGGTTGGTGGCCTTCTCGATGTCGTTGGCGGCACCGGTGGTCGGGTCGTGGAAGACCAGCTCCTCGGCCGCGCGGCCGCCCAGCATGTACGCGAGCTGGTCGAGCATCTCGTTGCGCGTGGTCGAGTACTTGTCCTCGTCCGGCAGCACCATCGTGTAGCCGAGGGCGCGGCCGCGGGACAGGATCGTGATCTTGTGGACCGGGTCGGAGTTGGGGGAGGCCGCCGCGACCAGGGCGTGTCCGCCCTCGTGGTACGCGGTGATCTTCTTCTCCTTGTCCGACATGATCCGGGTCCGCTTCTGCGGGCCCGCCACGACGCGGTCGATGGCCTCGTCGAGCATCTTGTTGTCGACCAGCTTCTGGTCGCTGCGCGCCGTCAGCAGGGCGGCCTCGTTCAGCACGTTCGCCAGGTCGGCGCCGGTCATGCCCGGCGTACGACGGGCGACGGCCGACAGGTCGACGTCGGGCGCGACCGGCTTGCCCTTCTGGTGGACCTTGAGGATCTCCAGACGGCCCTGCATGTCGGGGCGGTCGACGGCGATCTGTCGGTCGAAGCGGCCGGGACGCAGCAGCGCCGGGTCCAGGATGTCGGGCCGGTTCGTCGCGGCGATGAGGATCACGCCGCCCTTGACGTCGAAGCCGTCCATCTCGACGAGCAGCTGGTTCAGGGTCTGCTCGCGCTCGTCGTGACCGCCGCCGAGGCCGGCGCCGCGGTGGCGGCCGACCGCGTCGATCTCGTCGACGAAGACGATCGCCGGGGCGTTCGCCTTGGCCTGCTCGAACAGGTCACGGACTCGGGAGGCACCGACACCGACGAACATCTCGACGAAGTCGGAACCGGAGATCGAGTAGAAGGGCACGCCCGCCTCGCCGGCGACGGCGCGCGCGAGCAGCGTCTTGCCGGTGCCGGGCGGGCCGTACAGCAGCACGCCCTTGGGGATCTTGGCGCCGACGGCCTGGAACTTCGCCGGCTCCTGCAGGAACTCCTTGATCTCCTGGAGCTCCTCGACCGCCTCGTCGGCGCCCGCGACGTCGGTGAACGTCGTCTTGGGGGTGTCCTTGGTGATGAGCTTGGCCTTCGACTTGCCGAAGTTCATCACTCGGCTGCCGCCGCCCTGCATCTGATTCATCAGGAACAGGAAGACGACGACGATGAGGACGAAGGGCAGCAGGGACAGCAGGATGCTGACGAACGCGTTCTGCTTGGTCGGCGAGACCGTGTATCCGTCGGGGATCTGCTTGTTCTGGTACTTGTCCTGCAGCGTGTTGGCGAGGTTGGCGCCCTGGTCGCCGATGTAGCTCGCCTGGATCTTGGAGCTGTCCTCGATCTTTTGGCCGTCCTTGAGCGTGACCTTGATGGTCTGCTCGTCGCCGGTGGTCAGCTTGGCTGCTTCGACCTTGTTGTCATTGATCGCCTGGACGACCTGGCCGGTGTCCACCGTCTTGTAGCCACCGGACGAGCCGACGACCTGCATCAACACGACCACGGCAAGGACGGCCAGCACGATCCACATGACCGGCCCACGGAAGTATCGCTTCACGTCCATCCATACGGAGCGGTGTCGCCCCGTCCCTCCTGCCATAGTGAGTTTGATAAGACAGTTCTTCTGACGGTACCCCAGCATCGGTGCCCGAAGCCGCACGGGACGGCTGGCGAACCCGTCTGCATGCTCCAACGGCGCGAGGCCCGCCGGGGTTCCCGATCGTCCTACAAGGCTTGGGCCGTCTGGCTCAGCCGCCGTAGACGTGGGGCGCGAGCGTACCGACGAACGGGAGGTTGCGGTACTTCTCGGCGTAGTCGAGGCCGTAGCCCACGACGAACTCGTTGGGGATGTCGAAGCCGACCCACTCGACGTCGATGGCGACCTTCGCGGCGTCGGGCTTGCGCAGCAGGGTGCAGACCTTCAGGGACGCGGGTTCGCGCGAGCCGAGGTTGGACAGCAGCCAGGACAGCGTCAGGCCGGAGTCGATGATGTCCTCGACGATCAGGACGTGCCTGCCCTTGATGTCGGTGTCGAGGTCCTTGAGGATCCGCACCACACCGGAGGACTGGGTGCCCGCGCCGTACGAGGACACGGCCATCCAGTCCATGGTGACCGGGGTGGACAGCGCCCGCGCGAGGTCGGCCATGACCATGACCGCGCCCTTGAGCACTCCGACGATCAGCAGGTCCTTGCCCGCGTACTCCGCGTCGATCTTCGCGGCCAGCTCGGCCAGCTTCGCGTCGATCTCTTCCTTGGTGATGAGCACCTGCTGAAGGTCGGCACCCATGTCGTTCGCGTCCACCCGCATCACTTTCGGTCGTCCCACCGGCCGTCCCCGGACGTCCCTGCCGCGTGCGCGGCGTGCGCGGAACCGTGTGCACGGTCCGGTGGGAGTGTCCCGGATTCAGCCTTGCCGAATCACCAGTCTGCCACCCTGACGGCGGACGACGACTTTGCCCGGGAGGTTGATGGCTCCCTGGCCGCGCCAGCCGGTGATCAGGCGGTCGACTTCCTCGATGTGCCGGGCGAACAGCGAACCGGCCGGCGCGCCCGCCTCGATGGCGGCCCGGCGCAGGATCCGGCGGCGTACCGCGGGCGGCAGGGCGTACAGCTTGGCGCACTCCAGGCCGCCGGCGGCGTCGCGGACGGACCCCTCGGCCTGGCTCGCCCAGGTGTCGAGGGCGTCGGCGTCGTCGCGGGAGAGCTGGGCCGTGCGGGCGAGGGCCTCGACGACGCCCTTGCCGAGGGCCTTCTCCAGGGCGGGCAGTCCTTCGTGGCGCAGCCGCGATCTGGTGTACGCCGGATCCGCGTTGTGCGGGTCGTCCCAGACCGGCAGGGACTGGACCATGCACGCCTTGCGCGCGGTCTGCCGGTCGAGCTGGAGGAAGGGGCGCCGGTAACGGCCGCCGGCCCCCGAGACCGCGGCCATTCCGGACAGGGAGCGGATGCCGGAGCCGCGGGCGAGGCCGAGCAGGACGGTTTCGGCCTGGTCGTCGCGGGTGTGGCCGAGCAGGACGGCGGCGGCACGATGGCGTACGGCGGCGGCGTCGAGGGCGGCATAGCGGGCGTCACGGGCGGCGGCTTCGGGGCCGCCGTCGCGGCCGACGTGCACGGCGGTGGCCTCGACCGGGTCCAGGCCCAGTTCGCGCAGCCGCAGCACGACCTCCTCGGCGCGCAGCTCGGAGCCGGGCTGGAGGCCGTGGTCGACGGTGACGCCACCCGCGCGCATGCCGAGTTTGGGGGCTTCGAAGGCGAGCGCGGAGGCCAGCGCCATGGAGTCGGCGCCGCCGGAGCATGCCACGAGCACGAGCGGCGAGGGGGGACGCTCGTGGGGGGTGGAGTGGTACTCGGTGAGGATGTCGTGGAGGACGCGGCGTACCGCCAGGCGTATCGCCGCGACCGCAGGATGGGGACCCATTGTCCGGTTCCCTTCATGAAGTTTTTCGGGGGGTGAGCCCGAGCTCGGTCACTCAGAGTGTGTAGATGGTGACAGAACCGGGCCGTTCCCCGAGCATTGCACGCCTACCCATGGCTCACGGTCCCTCGGACGGGTGATTGAAGGGGCGTTCGCCTGCCGTCGGCCGGATCCGGTTCACGACGTCTCACCCGTGGTTCAGGTCTCGCTCCTGCGGTGCACCCGTGTGATCCAGTCCGCCGGTTTGGCGATCTCCGACTTGGTGGGGAGGGTGTTCGGGGAGGTCCAGACCCGGTTGAAGCCGTCCATGCCGACCTCGTCGACCACGGACCGTACGAAGCGCTCGCCGTCGCGGTACTGCTTGAGCTTGGCGTCCAGGCCGAGCAGCTTGCGCAGCGCGAGGTCCAGACGGGAGGCGCCCTTGGCGCGCCGCTGCTGGAACTTCTCGCGGATCTCCCCGACGGTCTGGACGACGTCGGGGCCGACGCCGTCCATCACGAAGTCGGCGTGGCCCTCCAGCAGGGACATCACGGCGGTGAGCCGGCCGAGGATCTCCCGCTGGGAGGGAGTCTGCACCAGCTCGACCAGCGAGCGGCCGCCGTCGTCCTCCTCGCCCTCCGGGCGGCCCCCGGCGAGCGTCTGGGCGGCCTCGCGGACGCGTTCGAGGACGGTCATGGGGTCGACGTCGGTCTCCGCGAGGAACGACTGGATTTCGCCCTCCAGGTGGTCGCGCAGCCACGGCACCGCGGAGAACTGGGTGCGGTGGGTCTCCTCGTGCAGGCACACCCACAGGCGGAAGTCGTGCGGGTCCACGTCGAGTTCGCGTTCGACGTGGACGATGTTCGGGGCGACGAGCAGCAGCCTGCCGCCGCCGTTCGCGCCGGCCGGGAGTTCGCGGGTGGCGGGGGCGAAGGTCTCGTACTGGCCGAGGACGCGGGAGGACAGGAACGACAGCAGCATCCCCAGCTCCACGCCGGTGACCTTGCCTCCGACGGCGCCGAGGACCGCGCCTCCCGCGGTGTTGCCGCGCCGCTCCTGCATCTTGCCGAGCAGCGGCTTGAGCAGTTCCCGGAACCCGGCGACGTTGGCCCGGACCCAGCCGGGCCGGTCGACGACGAGGACGGGGGTGTCGTGGGTCTCCTCGGTGCCCATCCGGGTGAAGCCCCGGACGTGCCCCTCCGAGGCCTTGGCGTGCCGGCGGAGTTCCGCGACGACGGCCCGGGCCTCGTCGCGGCTCACCTCTGGGCCCGGCCGTACGAGCCGGGTCGCGGTCGCGACCGCGAGGTTCCAGTCGACCATCCCGGAAGAAGCACCGATGCTCGTCATGCGTCAACGGTACGTGAGCGGCACCACTTCGGGCAGGGCATGGCGGACGGTGGCGGCCGGTTCCCCGGCCGCGGGCACCGGCTCACCGGGTCGTCGTCAGCGCCGTCGCCGCCCGGTCCAGGGCCGCGCGGGCGGCCGTCACCTCGTACCCGCCCGACGTCAGGAAGGCGAAGCCGAGGACGTGGCCGTCCCGGGTGACGGCGGTTCCGGCCAGGGTGTTCACGCCGTTGAGGCTGCCGGTCTTGGCGCGCACGATGCCGGCCGCGCCGTCGGCGTACCGGGTGGTCAGGGTGCCGGTGAAGCCGGCCACCGGCAGGCCGGTGAGAGCGGGGCGCAGTCCGGGCCGGGCCGGGTCGGCGGCCTTGAGCAGGAGGCGGGTCAGCAGGTTCGCGGTGAGCCTGCCGTTGCGGTCGAGGCCACTGCCGTCCTTGAAGCGGGCACCTTTGAGCGGCAGGCCGAGCTTCTTCAGCTGGGCCTCGATCGCGCGTGCGGCCCCGGCGAAGTCCGCGCGCTTGCCGCTCGCGACGGCGGTGTGGCGGGCGAGGGCCTCGGCGATGTCGTTGTCGCTCTCGGTCATCATCCGCTCGACCAGGGCGGACACGGGCGGCGACTGGACCGTGGCGAGGGGCTGGGCGCGCTTGGTCGCCTTGGAGGGGCCGGGCGACGTCGTGCGGATGCCGTGCTCGTTCAGGAACCGCGCGAACTTGCCCGCGGCGTCCGCCGCCGGGGCGGCGATCCGCTGCACCGGCGGCCCGCTGGTCGACGCGTCGACGCGGGCCTCGTCGGCCATGAGGGGAGTGACCGGGGCGAGGTTGTCGTTGACCCCGATGGGGTGACGTTCGGGCCCGGCGTACAGGGTCGTGTCGTACGACAGCGTCACCTCGCGCACCTTGCGTTCCTTCAGCGCGGCCGCGGCCTTGGCGGCGAGGGTGCGCAGGCTGGCCAGGCCGACGCCGTCCTTGCGGGCGGTGAGGGTGGGGTCGCCGCCGCCGACGAGGACGAGTTCCTCGGTGTCGGGTTCGTAGACGGCGCGGGTGGTCAGGCGGTGGTCGGGCCCGAGGGCGGACAGCGCGGCGACCGCGGTGGCGATCTTCGTGGTGGAGGCGGGGGTGAGCGCCTCGTCGGGGCCGCTGCCGTAGAGCCTTTTGCCGGTGGCCAGGTCGATGACGACGGCGGTACGGCGGTCGCCGAGCGCGGGAGCGGCGAGCAGGGGGTCCAGGACGGCGGCGAGGGCCCGGCCGTTCGGCGAGGACATGACGACGTTCGTGGCGGAGCCGAGGCCGGTCAGGACCGAGGCCGCGCTCGGAGCGGGACGGGGGGCGCCCGCCATGCCGGGGCCGTCGCCGTGATCTGTGCCACCCGGCTCCCGGTGGGCGGCGGCCCGGTCCCGCTCCGCCGTACGCTGGCCTGAGGAGTCCCAGGGCCCCGCGGCCGTCACCACTCCGGCGGCCAGCGCGAGGCCCGCGGTGGCGGCGACCGCGGTGTACGGCCACGGACTCGCCTTCATCACCCTCCCGACCTGCGGTTTCGCGGCCGGAGCCCACCGGGCGACCCGGGGTGCGGCGGCCGCGCGGGCCCGGGCGAGACGGGGACGGACGGCGTTCGCGATCCGCGCCACATGCGGTCTCGCGGCCCGCCAAGGCCTCAGCTCGGGCACGACCACCAGCCCCTTTCGCGATCACTTAGCTGCGTGAGGGACACTTAATCACCAGAACTGCGTGCTGATCATGGAGGAGCCACCGGTGGAGTTCGACGTCACGATCGAGATTCCGAAGGGTTCGCGGAACAAGTACGAGGTGGACCACGAGACCGGTCGGATCCGCCTGGACCGCCGCCTGTTCACGTCGACCAGCTACCCGGCCGACTACGGCTTCGTCGAGAACACCCTCGGCGAGGACGGCGACCCGCTGGACGCGCTGGTCATCCTGGACGAGCCGACCTTCCCGGGCTGCCTCATCCAGTGCCGTGCGATCGGCATGTTCCGGATGACCGACGAGGCCGGCGGCGACGACAAGCTGCTGTGCGTGCCCGCGCACGACCCGCGCGTGGAGCACCTGCGCGACATCCACCACGTGTCCGAGTTCGACCGCCTGGAGATCCAGCACTTCTTCGAGGTGTACAAGGACCTGGAGCCCGGCAAGTCCGTCGAGGGCGCCAACTGGGTGGGCCGGACCGAGGCCGAGGCCGAGATCGAGCGGTCCTACAAGCGCTTCGAGGAGCAGGGCGGTCACTGAGATCGCATATTCCGGGTAGACGGGCCGCGCGCTCAGGCGTGCGGCCCGTCCGTGTGTCAGTGCGCATACTGAGGCCTGTTGGGTGTGTCGTACAGGGAGCGCTGCCAGGTGACGGACGCGGAGGCCCGCAAGCCGCAGTCGGACGAGGCAAGGGGCACGTTCGACCCCGAGGTCACATCCGAGTTCGCGATCCCCGAGGGGCTGGACCTCGCCAAGGCGCCGGCCGAGCCGGAGACGACGTCCGAGTTCGCGCTGCCGGACGGGCTCGACGTCCCGACGCCGCAGGCCGCCGAGCCGGAGGGGTCGGCGTTCAGTCCGCCCCGGACGTACAGCTCGCGCAGCGCGCCGGCCGCGTTCACGCCGGCGAGCGGGGTCCCCGTGGTCCGGCTCACCAAGGACGTGCCCTGGCAGGACCGGATGCGCACGATGCTGCGGCTGCCGGTGGCCGAGCGGCCCGCTCCCGAGCCCGTGCACAAGCACGAGGACGAGGCGGGCCCGGCCGTCCCGCGCGTCCTCGACCTGACCCTGCGTATCGGTGAGCTGCTGCTGGCCGGCGGCGAGGGCGCCGAGGACGTGGAGGCGGCGATGTTCGCGGTCTGTCGCTCCTACGGCCTGGACCGCTGCGAGCCGACCGTCACCTTCACCCTGCTGTCGATCTCGTACCAGCCGTCCCTGGTCGACGACCCCGTCACGGCGTCCCGGACGGTACGCCGCCGGGGGACGGACTACACCCGCCTCGCGGCCGTCTATCAGCTCGTCGACGACCTCAGCGACCCCGAGACGCACATCTCCCTGGAGGAGGCCTACCGGCGCCTCGCGGAGATCCGCCGCAACCGGCACCCGTATCCGACGTGGGTGCTGACCTCCGCGAGCGGGCTGCTCGCCGGTGCGGCCTCGGTGCTCGTCGGCGGTGATGTGATCGTGTTCGTCGCGGCCGCGCTGGGCGCGATGCTGGGCGACCGGCTGGCCTGGCTGTGCGCGGGGCGCGGACTGCCGGAGTTCTACCAGTTCACGGTGGCCGCGATGCCGCCGGCCGCGATGGGGGTCGCGCTCACGCTGCTGCACGTCGACGTGAAGGCCTCGGCGGTCATCACCGGTGGGCTGTTCGCGCTACTGCCCGGGCGGGCACTGGTGGCGGGCGTGCAGGACGGGCTGACCGGCTTCTACATCACCGCCGCGGCACGGCTGCTGGAGGTCATGTACTTCTTCGTGGGCATCGTCGTCGGGGTGCTCGTGGTGCTGTGGTTCGGCGTCCAGCTCGGCGCCCAGCTCGACCCCGAGGCGGCCCTGTACATCGCCGAGCGGCCCCTGCTCCAGATCGCCGCGTCGATGCTGCTCTCGCTGACGTTCGCGGTGCTGTTGCAGCAGGAGCGGTCCACCGTGCTCGCGGTGACGCTGAACGGCGGCGTCGCGTGGATCGTCTACGGCGCGATGCACTACGCCGGGAACATCTCACCGGTCGCCTCCACGGCGGCGGCCGCGGGACTGGTGGGGCTGTTCGGGCAGTTGCTGTCGCGCTACCGGTACGCGTCCGCGCTGCCGTACACGACGGCGGCGATCGGGCCGCTGCTGCCGGGTTCCGCGACGTACTTCGGGCTGTTGTCGATCGCGGGGAACGACGTGGATTCGGGGCTCGGGTCGTTGAGCAAGGCGGCGGCGCTGGCGATGGCCATCGCGATCGGGGTCAACCTGGGGTCGGAGATCTCCCGGCTGTTCCTGCGGCTGCCGGGCGCTGCGACCGGGGGGCGGCGGGCCGCGAAGCGGACGCGCGGGTTCTGAGGCCGTTCCCCTTCCCCGCCCTCGCGCCCGCCAGGGCGGGTCAGTACTGCCGGTAGGGGTCGTAGGGCTCCTGCTGCTGGGGGTACGGCTGCTGCTGGGGCGGGTACTGCTGCGGGTGGCCCTGGTTGCCGTAGCCGTGCTGCTGTTCGTACCCCTGCTGCTGTCCGTAGCCCTGCTGCCCGTGCCCCTGCTGCTGTCCGTAGCCCTGCTGTCCGTACCCCTGCTGCTGCCCGTAGCCCTGCTGCTGTCCGTGGTCCTGTCGGCCGTTGCCCTGACGGCCGTGTCCCTGCTGCTGCGGGTAGCCCTGGTTGCCGTAGCCCTGCTGCTGTCCGTAGCCCCGGTCGGCGGGGTGGTCCGGCTCGATGCGGCGGAGCTGGGTCGTGGCGTCGTCCATCACGGGCTGCTGCTGGAGCCGGGGCTGCCCGTCCTGGGGCTGCTGCGGCTGCTGCGGCTGCTGGGACTGGTTCTTCTTGTTCTTGGAGCGGGCGCGCCAGAACTCGAGGATGATCGGCAGGACCGAGACGAGGACGATCAGGATCAGGATCGCCTCGATGTTCGCCTTGACGAAGCCGATGTTGCCCAGCCAGGCGCCGAGCATGGTCACGCCCGCGCCCCACAGGATGCCGCCGATGACGTTCCAGACCAGGAACGAGCGGTACCGCATGCCGCTGACGCCCGCGATGATCGGCGTGAACGTGCGCACGATGGGCACGAAGCGGGCCAGGACCAGGGACTTCGGGCCGTACTTCTCGAAGAACTCGTGGGCCTTGGTGACGTTCTCCTGCTTGAAGAGGCGGGAGTCGGGGCGGGTGAAGAGCGAGGGGCCCACCTTCTTGCCGAACATGTAGCCCGCCTGGTCACCGAGGATCGCGGCGAGGCAGATCAGCACGATGGCCGCCCACAGCGGGAAGTCGAGCTGGTTGGACGTGATCAGCAGGCCGGCCGTGAAGAGCAGCGAGTCGCCCGGCAGGAAGAAGCCGATGAGCAGCCCCGACTCGGCGAACACGATGAGGAGCAGGCCCCAGATTCCGAAGCTGTCCAGCAGATAGTTCGGATCCAGCCAGCTCGGTCCGAGGGCAAGCGTCGTCACGGTTCCGGGCTCCTGAGAGGTCGGGAAGTACGGCGTCCAATACGGCCGGACAAAGCTATCAACGGAAAGTGTCCGGCCCGGGTTCCACCGGGGTTCCCAGGATGCACTGTGCGCGCACCGCCCAGAACCGTGGGGTCGGTGGGCGGCGGCGGTCCTGGCCCGGGAGCGGGCTCCCGGGCCAGGGTCCTAGGAGGTCCGCCGGGCCTCGTTGGCCTTGATCGCGTCACGCAGGTAGACCGCGAGACCCGGGCGGATCTTGTCGTACGTCGCCGTGAACCGCGGGTCGGAGACGTACATCTCGCCGAGGCAGCTGTGCATCTCGTGGGAGCAGTCGTAGTACGACCGCGTGATGAACAGGCGGTGCTCCTCGGCGGTGTCGGTGGCCGCCTCGGAGTCGGCCGGGGTGCCGGCGGCCATCAGGTCGGCCATGCGCCGGTGGATCGCGTCGAACTCCTCGGTGGCGCGCTTCCAGTCCTCCTTGGTGTAGGAGGAGGTGCGCTCGCGCGAGCGGCGGTAGGCGTCCGTGCCGCCCCAGCGTTCGCGCACCTCGTCCTCGTACTGGTCCGGGTCGTGGTCCCCGAACACCTCGAACTTCTCCTCGGGCGTGAGGTTGATGCCCATCGTGCGTGCCTCCATGGCGTGCTCCACGGCCGCCGCCATCTTCTGCAGCTTCTCGATCCGGGCGGTCAGCAGTTCGTGCTGGCGGCGCAGGTGCGCGCGCGGGTCCGCGGCCGGGTCGTCGAGCAGTGCGGCGACCTCCTCGAGCGGGAAGCCGAGCTCCCGGTAGAACAGGATCTGCTGCAGCCGGTCGAGGTCGGCGTCGCTGTAACGCCGGTGGCCCGCGTGGCTGCGCTCGCTGGGGGCGAGCAGGCCGATGCCGTCGTAGTGGTGCAGGGTGCGCACCGTGACTCCGGCGTACTCGGCGACCTGTCCCACGGAGTAGCTCACTTCCGCTCCTTCTCTCGGTACGCCTCCACGCTGAGCCCTCACGCCACGTTAGGTGCAAGCCGCGTGCGACGGCCTCATCGGCTCAGGCGGGCGAAACGGCGTACCGCCAGCGGGAAGAAGACCGCGAGCAGTACCAGCGGCCAGACGACCGCGCCCCACACGTGTCCCGGCTCACCTCCCGGGTTGCCGAACAGGTCGCGTACGGCCGTCGCGGTCTGCGACATCGGGTTCCACTGGACGACCGTGCCGAGCCAGCCGGGCATGGCCTGCGGTGTCGCGAACGCGTTGGACAGGAAACCGATCGGCCAGACCAGGATCTGCACGGCCTGCACCAGCTCCGGTTTCCCGGCGACCATCGCCAGGTGGATGCCGATCCACAGCATCGCGAACCGGAACAGCAGCAACAGCCCGACGCCGCCGAGGAAAGCCGCGAACCCGCCGTGCGCGCGCCAGCCGAGGGCGAGCCCGACGCCGATGAGAACGGCCAGGGCGAGCACCGACTGGAGCATGTCGGCGGCCGAACGGCCGACCAGGACCGCGCCGTTGGTCATGGGCATCGACCGGAAGCGGTCGATCACCCCCTTGTTGAGGTCCGCGGTGACGGCGATCATCGTGCCCTCCAGGCCGAAGGCCATGGTGAGCGCGAGCATCCCGGGCAGCAGGTATTCGATGTACGCGCCGTCGACGGCGCGGCCGCCGCCGACCAGGTAGCCGAACATCACCAGCATCATCACCGGGAAGGCGGCGTTGACGGCCACCTGGACCGGTTGCCGGGCCCAGTGGGAGAGCTCACGGCGGGTCATGGTCCAGGAGTCGGTCAGCGCGTGCGTGGTCATACGGCCTCCTTCGTGCGGTCGGCGGTCAGGTGCAGGAACGCCTCGTCCAACGTGGGGCGGCGCAGTGCCACGTCCTCGGCCTCGATCCCGGCCTCCTCCAGCGCCCGTACGACCCCGGCGAGCGCCGCCATCCGGTCGGTCACCGGCGCGCTGAGCAGCCGTCGGTCGGCGTCGACGGTGACGCCGTCCTTCGGTACGGGCAGCAGCGCGACGGCCGTGCCCAGGTGGCCCGCGTCGCGCAGCACGACGTCGATACGGTCGCCGCCGGTCAGGGCCTTCAGCTCGTCCGAGGTGCCCTCGGCCACGACCCGGCCGTGGTCGACGACGGAGATCCGGTCGGCGAGCTGATCGGCCTCCTCCAGGTACTGCGTGGTGAGCAGCACCGTCGTACCGCCGACGGCCAGGGTGCGGACCGACGCCCACACCTCGGCGCGGCCGCGCGGGTCGAGGCCGGTGGTGGGCTCGTCCAGGAAGAGCACCTCCGGCTCGGTGATGAGGGACGCGGCGAGGTCCAGGCGGCGCCGCATACCGCCGCTGTACTGCTTGACCGCCTTGCGGCCGGTGTCCTCGAGGCCGAAGCGCTCCAGGAGCTCGCCGGCCCGCACGCGCGCGCGGCGGGCCCCCAGGTGGTGGAGGCGGCCGAACATCTCCAGGTTCTGGTAGCCGCTCAGCCCCTCGTCCACGGCCGCGTGCTGGCCGAGCAGCCCGATCCGCACGCGCACCTCGTACGCCGCCCGCACGACGTCGTGCCCGGCCACCTCCACGCGCCCCTCGTCGGGGCGCAGCAGGGTGGACAGGATCCGGACCAGGGTGGTCTTGCCGGCGCCGTTCGGGCCGAGCACTCCGTGCACCGCGCCGCGCGCGACCGAGAGGTCGAGCCCGTCGAGCGCGTGCTTGACGTCTTTTCCGTTGGCGTACTTCTTGCGTGCTCCTACGACGGTGATCGCCGTGTCGCCCACTGGGCCCCCTCGCTAATCAAACTTGATTACCGACGGGACGCTAGTACCCGGCAGGATGATTAGTCAAACTTGATTAACAGCTGCCGCCGGAGGGCCTCTCCCCCGTCGCGTACGGGTTCTCCTCGCCCTCGGCGAGCACGCCGACGAAGGGCGCGCCCTCGCCGGAGAAGGTGTAGGCGCCGCCCTCGACACGGCTGATCACGCCCCTGGCCCACTCGGCCTCGGCGTCGGCGGTATGGATCCAGAGGTTCATGATCTCGCCGATGTGGCCCAGTTGCGCCGGGCCCTCCTCGGGCACGTAGTGGTCGGTGACGGCGGTACGCCATTCCTCGATGCGCCGGATGCGCTCCTCCAGCAGCGCCACCGCCTCGGCCCTCGGCAGGTCGACCATGAAGCCGATGGCCGCCGACTTGACGTCGACCTTCTGGTCGTAGGAGGTCAGCGCGTCGCGCAGGAGGGCGAAGTACTCCGCGTCGCCCGCCGGCGTGAGCTCGTACTCGGTGCGCGGCGGTCCGCCCGCGGTGGACGGGGCGATCTCGTGCGCGTGCAGCAGGCCCTGCTTGGCCATCTGCTTCAGGGCGTGGTAGATCGAGCCGGGTTTGGCGTGGGACCACTCGTGGGCGCCCCAGTACTCCAGGTCGTTGCGCACCTGGTACCCGTGGGCCCGCCCGTGCTGGCGGACGGCACCCAGCACCAGGAGACGGATCGCTGACATGCCGTCCAGGTTAGGCCGCGCGTCGGGCGGCCCTGGGTCCGCCCCGTGGTGCCCGTCCGGGAGCCCTCGGGCCGCGCGTATCGAGCGCGGTCGGCTCCCGGAGAACCGCCCAGGTCACTCGCCCCGCTTACGTCGTGATCGATGGGGCGGTCTCAGAAGGGGAACGTGCTGCGGCCGTGCTGTACCGAGATCCACTTCAGCGTCGTGAACGCGTCCAGCGTGGTCTCGCCGTTCAGCCGGCCGAGTCCCGAGTCCTTCTCGCCGCCGAACGGCACGAGCGGCTCGTCGTGCACGGTGCCGTCGTTGACGTGGAACATGCCGGTGTCGATGCGCCGGGCGAAGCGGACGCCGCGCTCGACGTCGGCGGTGTGCACGGCGCCGCTCAGACCGAACGGGGTGTCGTTGACGAGGCGCACGGCCTCCTCCTCGCCGTCGAAGGGGACGAGGAGCGCGACCGGGCCGAAGATCTCCTGGCGCAGCAGCCCCGAGTCCGCCGGTACGTCGGTCAGGACCGACGGCTCGACCAGGTTGCCGCGCGTGGCGCCGCGCAGCAGCGCGGTGGCGCCCTCGGCGACCGCCTGGTCGACGACCGACGTGATCGCGTCCGACTGCGAGGAGTTGATCAGCGGGCCGATGACCGTCTCCGGGTCGCTCGGGTCACCGGCCTTCAGGCCGCGCACCTTGGCGACGAACTTCTCGGTGAAGGTCTCGGCGACCGAGCGGTCCACCAGGATGCGGTTGGCGGCCATGCAGACCTGGCCCTGGTGCACGTACCGGCTGAAGACGGCCGCGTCGACGGCGTAGTCGAGGTCGGCGTCGTCGAGGACCACCAGGGCGCTGTTGCCGCCGAGTTCGAGGATCGCGCGCTTGAAGTGCCCGGCGCAGACGGTGGCGACGTGCCGGCCCACCTTGTCGGAGCCGGTGAAGGAGATGACCTTCGGGACCGGGTGCTCCAGGAAGGCGTCGTTGATCTCCGCGATGTCGGTGACGACGACGTTGAGCACACCGGCGGGCAGTCCCGCGTCCTCGAAGAGCCGGGCCAGCGCCGTGCCGCCCATGACGGGGGTGTCCTGGTGGGGCTTGAGGACGACGGCGTTGCCCAGAGCGAGGGCCGGGGCGACCGACTTCAGGGACAGCAGGAACGGGAAGTTGAAGGGGCTGATCACGCCGACGACGCCGACCGGGACGCGGTAGAGGCGGTTCTCCTTGCCGGGGTCCGGCGAGGGGATCAGCCGGTGCTCGCCGCGCGTCGTGAGGCTCACGGCCTCCCGCAGGAACTCCTTGGCGAGGTGCAGTTCGAAGCCGGCCTTCACCCGCGTGCCGCCCAGCTCGGCGACGATCGCCTCGGTGAGCTCCGGCTCGCGCTCCTCGACCAGCCGCAGCGCCTTCTCCAGCACGGCGCGACGGGCGTGGGACCCGGCCTCGGCCCAGTCCCGCTGGGCGCGGGCGGCGGCGCGGTAGGCCTGATCTATCTCGTCGACCGTGGCTATGGTGATCGCGGCCAGCTTCTCACCGTCGTACGGGTTGAAGTCGATGATGTCCCAGGAACCCGTGCCCGGACGCCACTCGCCGTCGATGTACTGCTGTGCCAGGTCGGTGAAGTAGGACGACATGCGACTCCTCAATCCCTGCCGGTGAAGCAGTGCCTGATCGCACGTCATCGTACTGGTGATGCAACAGAGTTGGAGTAACTCTCCGGGAACCCTTCAGGAGAGCTGGAGCAGCCCTCGCAGCAGGTCGCGGCTCTCGTCCGGCCCCGGGCTGTCCCGCTGGAGCTCCTTCAGCGCCTTCTCGTACTGGGCGACGTCCTCCGTCTTGTCCAGGTAGAGCGCGCTGGTGAGCTGCTCCAGGTACACCACGTCCGACAGGTCGGACTCCGGGAAGCCGAGGATGGTGAAGGCGCCGGACTCGCCGGAGTGCCCGCCGAAGCTGAACGGCATGATCTGGAGCCGTACGTTGGGCCGCTCGGAGAACTCGATCAGGTGCTGGAGCTGGCCGCGCATCACCTCGCGGTCGCCGTAGGGCCGGCGCAGGGCGGCCTCGTCGAGCACGATGTGGAAGTCGGGGGCGTTCTCGGAGACGAGGTGCTTCTGCCGCTCCAGGCGCAGCGCCACCCGCTTCTCGACGTCGGCCTCGCCGGCACCCTTCATCCCGCGCCGGACGACGGCACGCGCGTACGCCTCGGTCTGGAGCAGGCCGTGCACGAACTGCACCTCGTAGGCGCGGATCAGGGACGCCGCGCCCTCCAGGCCCACATAGGTGGGGAACCAGCTCGGCAGGACGTCCGAGTAACTGTGCCACCAGCCCGCGACGTTGGCCTCCCGGGCCAGGGACACCAGCGACGTCCGCTCCGTCTCGTCCACGATGCCGTACAGCGTCAGCAGGTCTTCCACGTCTCTCGTCTTGAAGCTCACCCGGCCCAGCTCCATCCGGCTGATCTTCGACTCGGAGGCGCGGATGTGATAACCCGCCGCCTCGCGCGTGATGCCCCGTGCCTCTCGCAGTCTCCTGAGTTGCGAGCCGAGCAGCATCCGCCGCACCACCGATCCGGGCTCTCCCGCGCTCACGTTCCAGCCTCCCCAACCGTCTTCAGGGCCCGCAGTCTGCCACTAAAACACTCCGAGCTGTACTCGTCCGATTACACAGATGGAAAGAAGCCAAAGATTCCGGATCCCTCAAGGAACGCCGAGGGAAGGAGAAGGCCAGGAGGCGGCGTGAAGATGGCGGAAAAAATGGCCAACAAGTGGTACGGGAGGGTCCAATTCGGTCGCGTGCACGTGCATCTGCCCTTGCATCTGCTGTACGCATCCGAAACCATGGTCCCGCGCCACCGCTGCATCGCCACGACCGCGAATTCCCGGGGGAGTGCCTCGCATGGGGACGAATGGATCGACCATGCTCGAGCCTTTACGGCAGGGCCTTCCGCCGCTGGACCCCACGGCCGTGTCCAACGCCGCCTCCTGCGCCCTGCCGGCCCGCTACGAAGCGGTGCGTGAGGCGCGGCAGTTCACCCGCAGAACGCTGGACCAGTGGGATGTCGGCCACCGCTTCGACGACGTCTGCCTGGTGGTCTCCGAACTGGTCACCAACGCCCTGCGGCACGGCCTGCCGTCCGTCACCCCGCGCCCGCCGGCCCGGGACGGCGACCACACCCCGCCCCAGGTGCGACTGCACCTGATGCGCTGGACCGAGCGGCTGGTGTGCGCGGTACGCGATCCCAGCAACGACAGTCCGGTCGCGCGCGAGGCCGACGACTTCGCGGCGGAGTCCGGTCGCGGGCTGTTCCTCGTCGACTCCTTCTGCGACAGCTGGGGCTGGCACCCGCTGGCCGGCACGCTCAGCGGCAAGGTCGTCTGGGCCATGTTCCGGCTCCAGCCCGACGGCTGAGGAACCTCGGCACCTCCTGGTGCCGAGGTTCTACGCGCGTCACCGCGGGTCGGCGGAGGCTCACCCGCCGTCACCGCGCCCCGCGGGTTCAGCCCGCGATCAGATGGTCGAACTCGCCGTCCTTCACACCGGCGAGCATCGCCTCGATCTCCGCGCGCGTGTAGACCAGCGCCGGCCCGTCCGGGAAGTTCGAGTTGCGTACCGCCACTCTCCCGCCCGGCAATCGCGCGAACTCCACGCAGGACCCCTGCGAGTTGCTGTGCCGGCTCTTCTGCCAGGCCACCCCGCACAGGTTCGTGGCGGCCATGCCGTTGTACACGCCGGACGCGCCGGCGCCGTGGTGCACGTCACCGTCGTACACGTCACCGTCGTACACGTCGTGATCCACAGGTCGCTCCCCGGTGGTGCACTGGCTGCTATGGCCATGGATGCAGTGGTCAACTGAGGCGGATCATAACCTTGTTCATGTGCAGATGCATGGGCAGATGCACGTGCACGGGGGGTGTTCCTGCGGTTACAGCTTGGACGGCCGCGCTACCGAAGTCGTTCCAGCGTCTGCCCCAGGGCCCGCATGACATACGACCGCCAGCCCCCGTCCATGATCCTCCGCGCCATCGACTGCGCCGGATCGTCCGGATCGAATCCCTCGTGCACTAGGAACAGACGCGTTCCGCGCCCTTCCTGTTCCAGGGTCCACGTGATGGTCCAGTCCGCCGCGCCGGCACCCGCGGCGTCCGCCCACCGGACGCGCAGCATCCGCTCCGCCTCGTAGCCGAGCACCGACACCTCGACGACACCGGAGAAGCCGGTGTTGGGGCGCGGCACGGAGGTCATCCGGTAGCGGTGGCCGACCTCCAGGCGGAAGTCCTCGGAGCCCGGCATCTGCCACTGCGCCAGCAGCTCGGGGTCCGTCAGCGCCCGCCAGACCTTCGCGGGCGGATGCGGGAAGAACTGGTCGACGCGGATCACGGTGAGGTCGTCGTCCGCGGCGCCGGGTGGGGTGCTCATGTCGGTTCATCGTCGGGCATGCGGTCGAGCAGCTCACCGAGGCCGCTCAGCCGCTCGCGCCAGAACCGCTCGTACGGATGGAGCCAGTCCTGTACGTCTGCCAGCGGGGCCGCCTCCAGGCGGTAGATGCGCTGCCGGCCGGAGCGCTGCTCGGAGACCAGCCCGGCGTCCCGGAGCACTTTCAGGTGCTCCGAGAGGCTGGGCCGGCGCATGTCGAAGTGGTCGGCCAGGGCCTGGACGGGCTGCGGGCCGCCGTCGCGCAGCAGTCGCAGCACCTCGCGACGGGTGGCGTTGGCGAGGGCGGCGAACACGCGGTCGGCGGCCTCGGCGGTGTCGGCGGCACGCGCCCCGGCCCCGGTGCTGGTCATGGCGTCGTCAGAAGCCTTCCTTCTCCGTCAGCAGCATCAGACCGTTGCCGTCGGGGTCGCGGAAGGCGGCCATGCGCCCCCAGGGGTGGTCGTCCGGCCCCTGCACCTCGACGCCCGCTTCCGTGAGCCGGGCGCAGTCCGCGTCGACATCGGTCGTGACCAACATGATCCCCCGTGTGGAGCCGGGGGTGAAACCGCCCATCCGGGGCCCGGACAGCGTGAACGTGGTCTGCGCACCGCGCGGGGCGACCTGGAGCCAGCGCCCGGGCGGCATCTGGAGGTCGGCGGTGACCTCGAAGCCGAGCACCTCGGTGTAGAAGCGCAGGGCCCGGTCCTGGTCGGCGACGGGGAGGGTGACGAAGGAGGCGTGGGTGATGTTCATGCGGCACAGAATAGGTAGGCGTTTCCCTACGCGTCAAACGTAGGGAAACACCTACCGGTCAGCCGGCGGCCGTCACCGGCCGGAGTACGGCATCAGGGCCATCTCCCGGGCGTTCTTGATCGCGCGCGCCAGCTGCCGCTGCTGCTGGGCCGAGACCCGGGTGACCCGGCGGCCGCGGATCTTGCCGCGGTCGGAGACGAACGTCCGCAGCAGGTCGGTGTCCTTGTAGTCGATGTACGTGATCCCGGCCCGGTCCAGCGGATTGGGCCGGCTCCGGACGGGCTTGCGATCGGGCTTGCCGTCGGGCTTGCGGGACATGGCGGGTTCAGACCTCCAGGAAGGCGTCGAAGGCGGGCGGCAGCCGCTTCCACGCGGCGCGCCCGGCGGCGTACTCGGCGTCGGTGAGCAGGCAGGACTCCAGCAGGTGCGCGAGCCCCTCCCGGTCCAGGCCGGGAGACGTGAACACGAGGTGCTGACCGCGGTCGCCGTGCTCCGGATGCCAGTCCAGCGCGGCGGCGGCGCGGCGCACCGGCGGCACCAGGTCCCACGCCGCGTCGGGCAGCGAGGCGAGCCAGGGGCCGGCGCTCTCCACGCACAGGGCACCGCCGGCGGCGTCCCAGTGCAGCAGCGTGTCCGGCCGGTCGGCGAGCCAGAACCGGCCCCGGCTGCGGGCCGCCGCGCAGGTCAGATCCTCCAGCGCCTCGAAGAGCCGCTCGGGATGGAAGGGACGGCGCCGGTGCCAGACGAGCGTCGTGACCCCGTGCGCGTCCGCCTCGGTGGGCAGCAGCGCACAGGCAGGGTGCTGGGCCGCGGCGGCCGCTTCCACGTCGAAGCCTGCCAGGGCGGCGTGGGCGAGGGGCGAGTGCGCGCCGGGCACTCCCGCCGCGCCCGGGCCCCCTCGGCCCGCCCTGATCCCCCGGCCCGTCCGGGCCTCGTTGCCGGACCGGGCCGCCATGTCCGTACGGACCTCGTTGTCCGTCCGGGCCTCGCTGTCCGTCCGGGCCTCGCTGTCCGTCCGGGCCTCGCTGTCCGTCCGGGCCTCGCTGTCCGTCCGGATCCGCCGGTCCGGCCGGGCGGGCCGGTCGTCCGCCGGAGCGGCGCGGCCGACGGGCACCTGACGTGCCGTCGGATGCAGCTGCGCGAGCAGCTCACGGTCCTCGTCGTCGGCGTCCGGGGAGTCCAGGACGGCGAGGACGGGGGCGTACTCCAACTGCCGCGCGAAGGTGTCCGCGACGGTCCGCTGATCGGTGGCGGCCGCGGCGAGGCCGCACTCGGCGAGGTCGTCGCCGTTGCCGAGGCAGGGCAGCAGCAGCGCGGGGTCGACGGCGGTGATCACGCCGGTGACCGTGAGCCCGCCGGAGGCGATCACCTCCGTCATCGCCTTCGGCTCCACCGAGTCCCACAGCTCGACGACCGCGAGCGGGGTGTCACCGGCGTCCGCGAGCCGCCGCAGCTCGGGGACCAGGTCCGCGCGCAGCGCGCAGCACGCGCAGTCGTTGACGAGCGGTGTCTCGCCGGCGTCCCGGAGTCCGTCGGCGTCCCGGACGGTGCGTACGACCGTGCCGCCGACGGCGGTGGACAGGTCGTGGTGCAGTACGACGCTGCCGGGCACCTCGGCGAGCAGCTGCCCGACGGCGGCCTTGCGGGCGTCGGCGTGGAGTCCGCCGACGACCACGACAGGGAGCTCGGGCATCGACTAGCCCCGCTTCCCGTACCGGCGCTCGAAGCGCTCGACGCGTCCGGCCGTGTCGAGGACGCGCGCCGTGCCGGTGTAGAAGGGGTGGCTGACGTGGGAGATCTCGACGTCGACGACCGGGTAGGTGGCGCCGTCCTCCCATACGACCGTCTTCTCGCCGGTGTGCGTGCCGGTGAGCGTGGACCGGGTGAGGAACGCGTGGTTCGCGGCCCGGTCACGGAAGACGACGGGCCCGTAGTGCGGGTGGATTCCCTTGCGCATGGCGGCGGCTCAGCGCTCCTCTCGGAACTCGACGTGACGGCCGGCGACCGGGTCGTACTTGCGCAGGGTCACGCGGTCCGGGTCGTTACGACGGTTCTTGCGGGTGACGTATGTGTATCCGGTGCCGGCCGTGGACCGGAGCTTGATGACAGGGCGGAGTTCGTTGCGTGCCATGCTGGTATCTTACTGAAAATGAATTCCATTTACGACAAGGCCTACGGAGAGGTACGTCACCCATGTCCGCCCACTGCATGCTGACCGGCGCCCGGCCCGGCTTCGGCAACCGCATCTCCCACTCCCACCGCCGCACCTCACGGCGTTTCGACCCCAACATCCAGACCAGGCGCTACTGGCTGCCCGGCGAGAACCGGTACGTCCGGCTGCGGTTGAGCGCCAAGGGCATCAAGACGGTCGACGTGATCGGCGTCGAGGCGGCGGTGGCCCGCATCCGCGCGCGCGGGGTGAAGGTCTGATGGCCAAGAAGAGCAAGATCGCGAAGAACGCGAAGCGGCAGGAGGTCGTCGCGCGGTACGCCGCCCGGCGGGCCGAGTTGAAGGAGATCGTCCGGCGGCCGTCGTCGACGGAGGCCGAACGCCTCGCCGCCCAGCGGGAGCTGCGCCGGCAGCCGCGGGACGCGAGCGCCACGCGCGTACGCAACCGGGACCAGGTGGACGGACGGCCGCGCGGGTACTTCCGGGCGTTCGGGCTGTCGCGGGTGGGTCTGCGCGAGCACGCGCACGCGGGGCATCTGCCGGGGGTGCGGAAGTCTTCGTGGTAGGCGGGGCACGGGGCGGCTTGCCGCGTCGTAGGCCGTAGCGCGGCCGGTCTGTTGCACTGTGAGACTGTCGGGCTGTCGGGCTGTCGGGCTGTCGGGCTGTCGGGCTGTCGGGCTGTCGGGCTGTCGGGCTGTGCGACTGTCGGGCTGTAAGGCCGTGGGACTGTGCGGCTTTCAGGCCGTCGGGCTGTCGGGTCGTCGCGCTGTAGGGCCGTAGGCCTGTCGGGTGGTCGGGTGGTCGGGTGGTACGGCTTTCGGGTCGTAGGGCAGTACTGCTGTGGGGTCGCAGGACGGTACGACGTCCCGCTCATAGGGCCCTACGACATTCCGGTCGTAGGGCGGTGCGACCGTCCGGCCATGCGGTTGTCGGGCTGTCAGGTCGTAGTTCCCTGTGATCGTCCGGCTGTGCTGTTGTCCGGCTGTGCTGTTGTCGGACGGTCCGGCTGTGCTGTCATCCGTTGGTACGGCTGTACCGCTGTGCGACTGTCCGTCCGTACGGCCACGCGGCTCGCGCGGCCCATCGGCTACCGGCTCACCCCTGGGGGCATGCAGTGACTTCGGCGACGACTTCGGTGGCGCACGCGCCTGGTGCGGTGCGCGGGCGGGTGCGGATCGCGGCCCTGGCCGTGGTGGGGGCGGTCGCGCTGACGGCCTGCAGTGGGGACGGTGGCTCGGACTCGGATCCGGACCGCTCCTCGGCCGGTGCCGTTCCCAGCCCGGTCACGTCGTCGGCGGCGACCGGCGGGGACGACGGTTCGCCGTCCGGGGCGGCCGCCGGGGAACTGGACGGCAGTTGGCTCGCCACCAGCGGGGGTGAGGCGGTCGCGCTCGTCGTCACCGGCGACACCGCCGGGCTGTTCGCGACCGGCGGGACCGTGTGCAGCGGGCGGGTGGGCGAGGCGTCGGGCACCCGGACGATCCGGCTCACCTGCTCGAACGGCAAGGACGAGCGCGGCACCGGCACCGTCGGCTCCGTCGGCGCCACGAGTCTGAAGGTGACGTGGGACGGCGGTCTCGGCGAGGAGACGTTCACCAGGTCCGAGGGCGGGGAACTGCCCCCGGGGCTGCCGACCGCGGGGCTGCCCACCACGGGGACCGGTTCGTGAGGTGACGCGGGTGAGGTGACGCGGGTGAGGCGGGCCGGGTGACCGTGCGGAGCCGGCGTACGTGATGATCCAGGGGCATCGACACGAACCCAGGGGACCCACTCATGCGCGCTACTTCGCTCACCGTCGGCTCCGCCGCACTCGCCGCCGCCCTGCTGCTGACCGCCTGCGGGGGCGGTGGCGACGGTGAGGGCGAGGACGAGGGCCAGGACACCTCCGCCTGCGTACTCGACGAGGTCGGCGTGGAGGTCGGCCCCGCCAACGCCGCGCCCCTCGCGGGGGACACCGGCAACATCCCCGTCACCGTCACCAACCAGGGCGCCGCGTGCACGCTGGACGGCTTCCCCACGGTCGGCCTCCAGGCCGACGCCACCTCCGCGACCGTGACGGAGGACGAGGCGGCCCGGCCGCAGAGGCTGACGCTCGCCGAGGGCACGGCGGCGACGTTCACGATCACGTACGTCCGGGGTGAGGCGGGTGTCGGCGGCAGCCTCGACGCCACCCGGGTGAAGATCGGTCTGCCCGGAGCGTCGGAGACGCGGGGCTTCGCCTGGTCGTACGGCCCTGTCGCGCTCGGCACGGGGGGCGTGCCGGACGCCTCGGTCGGGGCGTTCCAGCAGGCGGGAGACTGAGGGTCAGTCGAGCCGGCGACGGGATCGGACCTCGGCCCGGTCCGCGGCGCGTGCGCCCTCCGTCCAGCCCGCCGCGTCGCTGACCGCGCGCAGCCGGGTCGTGGTCGTCTCGGGGAACATCTGCTCCGCGTGCTCGGTGACCGCGGCTTCGCGCGACGCCAGGACCGGGAGCAGCCCGCCGGCCGCGGCGCCCTGGTCGCCGTCGCGTCCGGCGGGCTCCCCCTGGGCCTCCTCGGCCGCCTGCCTCGCGGTCTCCTCGGCGGCGGAGGCGAGACGGACGCCGATGCGGTGCGCGTAGGCCGCGAGGAAGGAGTGCCGGAAGGTCTTGGTGCGTCGGCGCCCGCCCGCGCGCTGGGCGGCCTCGGCCTTGGTCATCGCTGTCGTGGCCTGCACGAGGAGCGAGGTGTGGAGGAGTTCGACCACCTCCAGGTCGGGTGCGAAACCGACGACGGTGGAGAAGCCGAGGGGTTCGTTCCACACCGCGCGGCAGTGGTTGGCGGTGGCGACCGCGTCCAGCAGCACGGCCTTGGCCTGCTCGTACGGCGGGTCGACGCCGATCCGCCAGGCGGTCGGGCCCGTCCCCTGCGGCGTCCGGCCCGCGAGCAGCGCCGCGTCGATGCTGTGCCGCGCCATCAGCTCCTGCGCCTTCGCGCTGAGGGCCTCCGCCTCGTCCGGGAAGCCGGTGGCCTCGGCCTTCGCGAGCAGGGCGCGGATGCGGGTCAGCATCCGGGACTCGGGGGACGGTGTCTGCGCGCCGCTCTCCGTCCGGGGTCGCGCGCCCGTCCTGGTCGAGGGCTCGTCGAGGTCTTCGAGGGTGGGGAGGCGCAGCAGGAGGCGGTAGAGCTCCAGGACGGCGGTGGCGTGCGTGAAGCGGTCGGTGCGGGCGGGGGTGGCGGGAGCCTCCTCGGCGAGCTGCGCGAGCTGGGCGGCCCAGCGGGGCCCGCGGGGGCGGTCGTCCGGCGCCTGGTCGAGGATCAGGGCCGCCACGAGGCGTTCGTGCACGTCGTCGAGGTCGCGGCGGACGATCCGTACGACGTCGGCGGGCTGCCAGCCGCGGCGCCAGGCACCGGCGACGAACTCGACGCCCCGTCGGGTGACGTCCGCGTCGGCCGCCGGGTCGGCCGCGAGGAGGGAGGCGCCGGTGTCGAGGGCGGCGTGGTCGTCGGCGGGGGCGTAGAGGGCGGCCCGGAAGGCCCGGTCGACGGTGCTGGTGTCCACGGGGGGATCGTGCCATGCGGGCGACTGTCAACCCAGGGTTGACGCCTTAGGGGTGTCAACCTACGGTTGACGCATGACGAAGAACCCCGACTTCACGTCATCCATCCGTCTCGACGACCTCATCGCGGCCATCAAGAAGGTCCACAACGAACCCCTCGACCAGCTGCAGGACGCGGTCCTCGCCGGCGAGCACCTGGGGGACGTGGCCGACCACCTCATCGGCCACTTCGTGGACCAGGCCCGGCGCTCCGGCGCCTCCTGGACCGACATCGGCAAGAGCATGGGCGTCACCCGGCAGGCCGCTCAGAAGCGGTTCGTGCCGAAGGAGTCCATGGACCTGGACCCGAGCCAGGGCTTCAGCCGCTACACCCCCCGCGCGCGGAAGGTGGTCGTCGCCTCGCACGACGCGGCCAAGGCGGCGCACCACGCCGAGGGGCTGCCCGCGCACCTCGTGCTCGGGCTGCTCACGGAACCCGAGGCGCTCGCCGCACGGGCCGTCACGGCGCAGGGCGTCACCCTGGACGCGGTCCACGAGGCGGCCACCGCGGCGCTCCCGCCGGCCGCGGAGGAGGGGCCGGAACTCGTCCCGTACGCCTCGGACTCCAAGAAGGTCCTGGAACTCACCTTCCGCGAGGCCCTCCGCCTCGGCCACAACTACGTCGGCACGGAGCACATCCTGCTGGCCCTCCTGGAGTTCGAGAACGGCGAGGGCCTGCTGTCCGGCCTCGGCATCACGAAGGCGGGCGTGGAACAGTACGTGACGGAGGCGCTCGCGGAGTTGATGCGCGAGCGGGAGGGCGAGGGCGCGGGCGAGGGGGGGACGGGGGAGGCTGCTGGGGGGAGCTGAGGGGGGTGTGTGCGGTGGCTCCGTGCGGGGTGTCTGTGCCGTGAGGCTCCGGGCTGCCGGGGCGGGCTCCGTGTTCGGGGTCCGCGCGGGGCGGGCTCCGTGCCTGGGGGCCGATTCGGGGCGGGCTCCGTGCCGGGGGCCGAGCGGGGCGAGCCCCGTGACCGGCGTACCGGAGTGGCCGAGCCCGGGAGCCCGTGCCGGGAGTGCATGCCCGGGAGTCGCCTCCGCAGGGAGAGCCAGGCCCGACGTCCGTGCCGGGGGTCGTCCGCGGCGAGCTCCGTGCCGGAGTGGCCGTGACCGAGAGGCCGTGACGGAGGGCCGTCCGCGGCTAGCTCCGTGTCGGAGGCACCCCCGGGGCGGCCCTGGAGGGGCACCCGGGCCGGGGCCTGCGGCCCGGCCGAGCGCGGGCCCGGTCACCGGGTCACCGGGTCACCGGGTCACCGGGTCACCGGCGGCGACATCGCCGCGCTCCGCCCGGTCGCCTGGCCGTGACCGAGGCCGTGCCGCAGGGCCGTCCGCGGCGAGCTCCGTGCCGGAGTGGCCGTGCCGGGCGCCGCTGTCCGGGAATCCGTGCCCGCGACGTCCATGCGAGGGACCTGCCCGAAGGTCGTGACAGGTAGCCCGTGCCCGGGAACACGTACCCGCGGACGTCCAGTCGGGGGGCATGCCGGAGGTCGTGCGGGGGCGCTCCACTCCGGGGGCCGTGGGTCGGGGTGGTGGCGTGGGGCGGTGTTGTCAGACCCTGGTGCGAGACTCGCAGGCGTGGCCGACCGGTGGGCGCTCGCTCCGGCCGAGGACGGTGGCGTGGACGTCGCCCCCCTCGGTCCCGACGGGCTGCCCGCCGGGCCGGTGCTGCGGGAGCAGGACCCGGCGGCCGCCGTCCGCAGCCGGCCGCAGGTCACGCGGTGGGTGTGGCGGTCGACCGCCGAGATCTATCCCCGCCTGCTCGCCGCCGGGGTGCGGGTGGAGCGGTGCTACGACATCGAGGACGCCGAGACCCTCCTCCTCGGCCACGAGGGGCGGTACGGCGAACCCCGCTCGGCGGCCGCCGCCCTCGCCCGCCTGCGCGGCGGACCCGTACCGCCCGATCCCCCGCAGCGCGCCGCCGAACCGGGCGCCCAGTCCCCGCTGTTCGAGCCCCGGAGCAGACACGTACCCCTCGACGACCTGCTCGCCGTCTACGCCGAGCAGCAGCGACGACACGACCGGGCCGCGCACCCCGACCGGATGCGGTTGCTGACGGCCGCCGAGTCGGCGGGGATGCTGGTGGCGGCCGAGATGAACCGCTCCGGGGTGCCCTGGAGCGCCGAGGTGCACCGCGAGGTCCTGCACGAACTGCTCGGGGAGCGGTACGCGGGCGGTGGCGAGCCACGCCGCCTGGCCGAGCTCGCGGACGAGGTGTCCGCCGCGTTCGGGCGCCGGGTGCGGCCCGATCTGCCGGCCGACGTGATCAAGGCTTTCGCGCAGGCCGGCATCAAGATCGGCTCCACCCGGCGCTGGGAGATCGAGACCCTGGACCATCCGGCGGTGAAACCGCTGGTGGAGTACAAGAAGCTGTACCGCATCCGGGTCGCGCACGGCTGGTCCTGGCTCCAGGACTGGGTGCGGGACGGGCGGTTCCGGCCGGAGTTCCTGGCCGGCGGGACGGTCACCGGCCGCTGGGTGACCAACGGCGGCGGCGCCCTGCAGATCCCCAAGGTCATCCGGCGTGCCGTGGTCGCCGACCCGGGCTGGCGGCTGGTCGTCGCGGACGCCGACCAGATGGAGCCGCGCGTGCTGGCGGCGATCTCCCGCGACCCCGGTCTGATGGAGGTCGCCGGCCGCGAGAGCGACCTGTACCAGTCCGTCTCCGACCGCGCCTTCTCCGGCGACCGCGCCCAGGCCAAACTCGCCGTGCTCGGCGCGGTCTACGGGCAGACCTCCGGCGACGGGCTGAAGAACCTCGCCGCCCTCAGACGCCGCTTCCCCAAGGCGGTGGCGTACGTCGACGACGCGGCCCGCGCCGGTGAGGAGGGTCGCCTGGTGCGGACGTGGCTGGGTCGGACCTGTCCCCCGGCCGCCGGGGCGGGCGAGGACGCGGCGGAGGAGGCCGGCATCCCCGTCACCGCGGCGGAGGACGAGCCGGACTCCCCGCAGTGGGTGCCGGGTCACGCCTCCACCAACGCCCGCGCCCGCGGCCGTTTCGCCCGCAACTTCGTCGTCCAGGGCAGTGCCGCCGACTGGGCCCTGCTGCTGCTCGCCGCGCTGCGCCGCACCTGCGCGGACCTCGCCGCCGAACTGGTCTTCTTCCAGCACGACGAGGTGATCGTGCACTGTCCGCAGGAGGAGGCCGAGACGGTCGTCGCCGCGATCCGGGAGGCGGGGGCACTGGCGGCCCGGCTGACGTTCGGCGAGACACCGGTGCGGTTCCCGTTCTCGACGGCGGTGGTCGAGTGCTACGCCGACGCGAAGTGATCAGGAGGAACGCGGGATCAGGGACCGGAGTTCCGTGAGGACCGCCCGCTCGTCCGTGCCGTCCAGGTCGGCGAGAGCGGTGCGCCACGCCTGGTGCGCCTCGTCCTCGCGGCCCTGGTCGCGCAGCAGCAGACCGCGCTGGTGACGGCCGAGGCCCCCGGTGTACCGGTCGGAGCGGGCGTCCGCGCGGCGCAGCAGCTCCGCGCACTCACGCTCGGCGCGCCCGGCACGGCCCAGCTGCCGCAGCGCGCGGACCAGGCCGAGCCGGCTCTGCGACTCGCCGTGCCAGTCGCCGTGCCCGCCGAGGATACGCAGGCTCTCCTCGAAGTGCTCGGCGGCGGCGGCCGGTTCTCCGAGGGTGAGATGGGCGTAGCCGATGTTGCAGTGCGCCGTGTGCTGCACGATGACGGCACCGATCGCGACGCCGAGGGCGAGCGAACGGCGGTGGTGCTCGACAGCGACGCGCGGGTCGGTGTGCTCGTGCAGGTTGCCGAGATGGCTGTACGTCACGGCCTCGCCGTACGGATCGTTCAGCCGGCGTGAGTACCCGAGGCTCTGGCGCAGCGCGTCCTCCGACTCCGCGTACCGTCCCAGGCCTTCGAGCAGCAGCCCCCGGTTGTTGAGGCAGCGCCGGACCCAGGAGACGGCTTCGAGGCGACGCCAGATGCCCAGCGCCTCGTCGTTCAGCGCGAGGGCCTCGCTGTGCCGGCCGGTGAGGAAGTGCATCCCGGCGAGGTCGACCAGCGCGGTCGCCTCCGCCGCCGCGTCCCCGAACCGCCGCGCCAGCTGGAGCGCGGCCCGGCCGAGCAGTTCCATCTCGGGGATGCGGCCGCCGCGGTGGAGGCAGGGGGAGAGCAGCCGCAGCAGGGTCGCGAGGTAGGCGGCACGGCGCTCGCACGCACCATCGGCGTACGCCTCGACCAGCGCGACGATGTTGCACAGTTCGCCGTCCGCCCAGGCGAACGCCGCCTCGGTTCCTTCGAAGGCGGCCACCGTCGCCACGTGCGCGGCATGGTCGGCGGGCTGGGCGGCGGTGGGACGGCGACGGTCGTCCTGGTCGAGCCCGGGCTCGACGATGGCGGTGAGGGTGCGCTCGGCGGTGGCGGCGTACCAGCGGAGGGCGGTGTCGACGAGGTCTTCGTGGGGGTGGGGGTCTGGGCTGGGGTGCGGGTCAGGGTTCAGGTGAGAATGGGAGTGCGGGTCGGCCGTGTCGGCCTCCGTCCGTCCGCCCGAGGCGGCCAGTTCGCGGGCGAAGTCGCGGACCAGGTCGTGGGGTGCGTAGCGGGCGTACGCCGTCTCCTCCAGGAGGGCCACGTCGACCAGCCGGTCCAGTGCGGCCTCGGCGCGGCGTTCGCCGGTGCCGGTGAGACGGGCGATCAGGGGTGCGCCGTACGACGGCAGGTCGAGCGCACCGACGCTGCGCAGTGCGACGGCGGCGTCCCGGTCGGCCTCGCGGTCGGAGGCGGCGAGCGCGTCGTGGGCGACGGCGAGGGAACGCCGCACGCTCAGGTCGTCGTACTCCAGATGGTGCAAGCGCCCCTCGGTCGCGGTCAGTTGAGCCGCGAGCACGTCCGGGGTGAGCGCCCGGCGGGCGGCGAGCCGGGCGGCGACGACGCGCAGGGCGAGCGGCAGCCGGCCGGTGAGTTCGACGAGCGGGTGCCTGGCGTCGAGCCCGTCCCGCCCGGACACCGCCCGCAGCAGCGCCGCGCTCTCCGCTCCGCTCAGCGGCGTGAGCGCGAAGCGCCGGGCGCCGTCGAGCGCGGTCAGCGGCGAACGGCTCGTGACGATCACCGCGCACCCGGCGCCGGCCGGCAGCAGCGGCCGTACCTGGGCGGCGCTCGCGGCGTCGTCCAGCACCAGGAGCGTGCGCGTCGGGGCGAGCAGCGAGCGCAGCAACGCGGCGGCGGCATCGGGGTGTTCGGGGATGCTGCGGGGCTCGACACCGAGGTCGCGCAGGAGCGCGGTGAGCGCCTGGCCCGCGGCGAGGGGGGTCATGCCGGGGGTGGCGCCGTGCAGATGGACGTAGAGCTGACCATCGGGGAAACGTTCCGCCATCGCGTGCGCGGCATACAGCGCGAGCGCGCTCTTGCCGACGCCGGCCATGCCGCTGACGACGGCGAGCGCGGCCGGCCGGGCGAGGGTCCGGAGCAGGGCGTCGCGGACCGGGACACGGCCGGTGAAGTGTGCGGGTGAGGGTGGGAGTTGGGACGGTCTCGGTGCGGCGGCCGTCTCCTGGCCGCGCTCGTCCGGCTGCGCCGCGCTCGCGCCGGGCGCGGTCCGGTCGCCCGGAAGCTCCGGTTCCGGCGCGGCATCCCTCTGTACGGCCCCCCGCAACACCTCCACATGGGCCGCGCGCACCCCCGCCCCCGGCTCGACACCGAGTTCCTCCAGGAGCCGCGACCGCAGATCCCGATGGGTGGCGAGGGCCTCGGCGCGGCGGCCGGTGCGGTGCAGGGCAAGCATGAGCTGGCGGTGGTAGGCCTCGTGGAGCGGATGCTCGGCGGCGAGGGCGGCCAGCTCCGGGACGAGCCCGGCCAGCCGTTCCCGTCCGGCGGTCCACTCCTCCGCGAGGGCGAGTTCGGCGTCATGGCGCCACTCCAGGACCAGCAGGCGCGCCTCGACCAGCCGTTGCACGAACGCGTACCCGCCCACGTCGGCCGGCAGCCCGCTCAGGGGCGCGCCCCGCCACAGCGCGAGCGCCCGCGCGCACTCGCGCACGGTCCGCTCCCACTCCCGCCCCGCGTGCGCATGACGCGCGGCGGCGACGTGGGACTCGAAGACATGGACGTCCAGCTCACCCTGCTCGACGCGGAGCAGGTATCCGGGCGGCACGGCACGCAGTCGCCCGGGATCGTCGAGCATCCGGCGCAGCCGGGCCACGTGGTTGTGCAGGGAGGCCTGCGCGGAGGCGGGCGGCGCGCCGCCCCACAAGGTGTCCTTGAGCGACGCGACGGGGACGACCCGGCCGGCTTCGAGGAGCAGGGCGGCGAGGAGGACGCGTGCCATGGGGCTGCTCAGGGGGCGCACGGCAGGTCCCCGCAGCACCTCGTGCGACGACCCGTCCTGCGACGACCCGTCGTGCGACGACCCCTCATGCGACGACTCGTCCTGCGACGACCCCTCGTGCGACGACTCGTGCGCCGGCTCCTCGTGGAACGGCCGCCCGCCACACGGCTCGTACAGAACAGGCGGCCCCAGCAGTCCGAACCGGAGTCCGGACCGCAGCCCGAACCGGGGTCCGCACCGCATCACGCCGCCCACAGCCTTCCACCCGGCACTTTCCGCCACCCGCGTCCGGGCGACCACGACCGGAACCCGCCACCGTTCCGGCACACCGGTCCCCCGGACAGGCGCCAGGACCGGCGGACGCCGAGACGGGCAGACGCCGAGGAAACCCTTGGCCACATGTTAGCGATCCGTTGGTGTGGCCTGATGTGATCACATCATCGGATCCGGCCCGACGGTGCGCGCGTATGGCCGCGCAACTCGGGGGAGTGTCGCCGCCGCGGCCGGGCCCGGGACGCCAGTGGGCCCCGGTCGGCAGAGGTGAACGACGGGGGCCCGCGTCCGAACGTGCGCGCACCCGCCACCCTGGGGGAGAGACACGGGAGAGACACCGGCCCCCGGGAGGACGAGACATGCGCTACCGCTGCGCCGTACTGGACGACTACCAAGGCGTCGCGACCACCGTCGCCGACTGGACCCCCCTCGACGAGAGGGTCGACGTCGTGACCTTCTCCGACCACTTCCCCACCGAGGACGAACTGGCCACGGCACTCGTCGACTTCGACTTCGTGGTCACCCTGCGCGAACGCGTCCCCTTCCCCGCCACGCTCCTCGAACGGCTCCCCCGCCTCAAGCTCCTCGTCGCCTCCGGCATGCGCAACTCCGTGATCGACGACGCCGCCGCGCACGCCAACGGCGTCACCGTGTGCGGCACGGAGAGCTCCTCCACTCCCCCGGTCGAGCTGACCTGGGCCCTGATCCTCGGCCTGGCCCGTGGCATCGTCCAGGAGAGCACCGCCCTGCGCACCGGCGGCCCCTGGCAGTCCACCGTCGGCGCGGACCTGCACGGCCGCCGCCTGGGCCTGCTCGGCCTCGGCAAGATCGGCAGCCGCGTGGCCCGGATCGGCCTGGCCTTCGGCATGGAGGTCACGGCCTGGAGCCAGCACCTCACCAAGGAACGCACGGACGAGATCGGGGTCCACCTCTCCCCGACGCTGGAGGACCTCCTCACGACCAGCGACTTCGTCTCGGTCCACCTGGCCCTGAGCGACCGCACCCGGGGGCTGCTGGGCCCGGCGGAACTGTCCCTCCTCCGGCCGACCGCGCACCTGGTCAACACCTCCCGCGCGGCGATCGTCGACCAGGAGGCACTCCTCGCGGCCCTGCACGAGGGCCGGATCGCCGGCGCGGCGGTGGATGTCTTCGACGTCGAGCCGTTGCCCGCCGGCCATCCGATGCGCGCGGCCCCGCGCCTGCTCGCCACCCCGCACCTGGGTTACGTCTCGCAGGCCAACTACCGCCGCTACTACGGGCAGGCCGTCGAGGACATCGAGGCCTACCTGTCCGGCACCCCGGTCCGCGTCCTCGGCTGACCGGGCCCGGCGCACTCCGTCACGTGTCCGGGCTCAGCAGATCGACGAGGGCCCGCTGCGACCAGTGACCGCGCGCGCCGGGGCAGGCGGCGACGTACGACGTGATCGCCTCCCTGTCCCACGCGCCCGCCGACAGCAGGCCCGAGGACAGGAACCTCACGTAGTCGGCGGAGGGCGGTACCCATGGCACCTCGTTCATCCGCCAGGGGGCGGTGAAGGTCAGCGCGGGCAGACCGGCGACCTGCCCGGCGCACACGAGGGTCTCGTAGCGCCCCTCCCCCAGCACGGCCCGCCCGTTCGTCAGTACGTCGACCAGGTCGAGGTCCATTCCCGGGTCCCGATACATCTCCTGGGCGGCGATGTCGAAGAACTGGTCGGCGGTCACCAGGTGTGCCCTGGCGAGCACCCGGCCGCCGCACCGGGGGTCGTAGAAGGCCCGGCCGCCGCCCCATACCGGGGACCTGGTGGCGAAGTACAGGGCGCCGGTCAGCTCCACCGGGATCGACCGCGTGGGCATCGCCGGGTTGCGGCACCCCGGGTACTCCCGCCCGGCCCCCGCCGGGCGACCGCCCCTGATGTAGCAGGCGAGCCGGTCGAGATGCACGTTGGAGCCGTAGGAGGTGTACCAGACGTGCTCGGGGTGCTGGTCCGTGGGCAGCGTGGCGTCGATGCTCGTGAGCGCCTTCACGCCGACGGGTCCTTCGCCGTGGGCTGCCCCGGCCCGGCGGTGGCGGGGTAGAGGCCCTCCAGCAGCGAGGTCAGATAGCGGCGAGCGGTCTCGACGCGGCCGGCGGCGCCGCCGTGGACGTGCGCGGCGTAGGCGATCCCGCACATCAGGGGGACCAGGTCCTCGCCGGCCAGCTCGGGGCGCACGGCGCCGGCCGCGTGGGCCCGGTCGAGCAGCCGCCCGCCGACCGCCCCCAGCGCCCGCTTCACCTCCGTGGTGCGCGGCAGGGCGTCCACGGCCATGGCGGTGACCTGGGACAGCGAAGCGTCGGTGGCCTGCGCCTCGACGGTGCGGCGCAGGAAGCGGGCCAATGCCCGGCCGGGGTCGTCGTCGGCCAGCGCCCGCTCGCCGTAGGCGGCGAGCGCCTCAAGACCGGGCGCCGCGAGGGTCTCCAGGAGAGCCTCGGCGGTGGGGAAGTGACGGTAGACGGTACCGACGCCCAGACCCGCCCGGCGGGCCACGTCGTTGAGCTGCAGCGGCGCGCCCTCGTCCACGAGTTCCCGGGCCACGGCGACAATCCGCTCCCGGTTACGGGCGGCGTCCTTGCGCCGGCGGGCGCTCGTCATGCGACGAGTCTAACCGGATACCTCATCCACCTCCCGGCGGACGGGAGAGGCTGGCCCCCCACAGCTGCCGCCGATGACCCGGCTCAGGTCACGAGTGCAGGGTCTTGTACACCCGGTCCGCGCAAGCACGGTCGACCGCGGCAACGCGAAGTCCGGTGACTTTCCGGGCGGCCGCCCGCTCATCCTCCGGCAGGCGCTCGGCGACTTCGTCCTTCGTAATGGTGCCGCCCATGATGTCCAGCGTCCACGTCCCCTTCCGCATCGACAGGAGCGTCATGCCCTCCTCCGTCCAGTAGTCCTCCTGGACCCATCCCTGACGCTTCAATTCGCCGGCCAGAAGGGCGGTGTCCTTCGGGCTCGGATCAGTGTCGGTGGGGGTACCACCGTCGATCATGCAAACGTCGAACGCATCGTCGTCCTCGGGGGCGGCGTACCTCGGTTCGGAGAACCCCCCGGCTCTCATACCGGCGGCAACGCCCGCTCGTACCTCGGAATGGCTCATCTCCGTCGCGGTCGTTGCCGCGCTCCCGCTCGCACTCGCGCTCGCAGTGCTGTCGCCGGCCGTCCGCGTCCCCGCGTCCCCGCCGTCATGGGAACGTCCTGCCCTGTCCGTCCCGCATCCAACAAGCAGCACAGCCGTCGTCAGCACAACGGCCCCCCACATCCCGCGCAACACTCCCCACTCTCCCCTACAACGACATGCTCATGATGCTGCTGGAGTTTCGCATGTTGACATCCACCCGGAAATTGGCAAACGACACCTAAAGGCCAAAAAGGAACGGCGCAAACCCGGATGTTCACCAGCAATTCCTCGAACGCAAAAGCCCAGCTCAGACAATGTCTGGGCTGGGCTTCAGAGAGAGCCGCCTTCGGGATTCGAACCCGAGACCTACGCATTACGAGTGCGTTGCTCTGGCCATCTGAGCTAAGGCGGCGCGCTGTCCGCACCATGGTGCGATCAGCAACGTCGGTAAGTCTACACAGTTTCCGGGGGTGCTCCGTACCGGCCCCGGAGCGGGCGACGCCGGGGCCGGGGGCGGCTCTAGGAGCAGCGCTTTCCGTCCTTGGGTGCCGTGCCGCGCAGGAGATACGCGTTGATCGTACGGTCGATGCACTCGCTGCCGCGCCCGTACGCGGTGTGGCCGTCGCCGTCGTAGGTCAGGAGGCGGCCGGAGGAGAGCTGGCGGGAGAGGCCCTGCGCCCAGTGGTACGGCGTCGCCGGGTCCCGGGTGGTGCCGACCACCACGATCGGCGCCGCGCCCTTCGCCTCGATGCGGCGCGGCTCGCCCGTGGGCGCGACCGGCCAGTACGCGCAGTTCAGGGCGGCCCAGCCGAGGGATTCGCCGAACACGGGGGACGCCTTCTCGAAGGAGGGCAGCGCCTTGCGGACGTCGTCCGGGGTGTCGAAGGAGGGCGGGAGGTCCAGGCAGTTCACGGCGGCGTTGGCGTACATCAGGTTCGAGTAGCGGCCGTCGGCGTCCCGCTCGTAGTAGCCGTCGGACAGGGCCAGCAGTCCCGCGCCGTCGTTCTTCTTCACGGCCGCGGTCAGTGCCTCGCGCAACTGCGGCCAGGCCGCCTCGTCGTACATGGCCGCGATCACCCCGGTGGTGGCCAGCGACTCGGTGAGGCGGCGGCCGCCCTCGTCGCCGGTGGGCAGCGGCTTCGCGTCGGTCTTGTCGAAGAACGCCTTCAGGTTCCGCCCGACCTGCTCCGGCTTGACCCCACGGCCCCCGACGGCGCAGTCGGCATGCCGCACGCAGTCCTTCGCGAACGCCGTGAACGCCGTCCCGAACCCGGCGGTCTGCTCCAGGTTCAGCCGCCGCGCCGACAGCGTCGGGTCCATCGCGCCGTCCAGCACCAGTCGCCCCACCTGCTTCGGGAAGAGCCCGGCGTACGTCGCACCGAGCAGCGTCCCGTACGACGCCCCGACGTAGGTCAGCTTCCGGTCGCCGAGCGCCGCCCGCACGATGTCCATGTCCCGGGCCGCCTCGACGGTGGAGACGTGCCGCAGCAGATCGGGCGCGTCCGCCCCGCACCCCTCGGCGAAGCTCTTGTACGCCGCGACCAGGCCGTCGACCTCGCGCCGGTCGTCGGGTGTGATGTCCGTCTGTGTGTACGCGTCCATCTCCCGCCCGTCGAGGCATTCGACGGGCTCGCTGCGGGCGACCCCGCGCGGGTCGACCGCGACCATGTCGTACCGGTCACGCACCTCCTTGGGGTAGCCGATCCCGGCGTACGACTGGAGGTAGCCGACCGCCGAACCGCCCGGCCCGCCCGGGTTCACCAGCAGTGAACCCAGCCGCTTGCCCGGCCCCGAGGCCTTCTTGCGGGCCACGGCGAGCCGCACGTCGCCGGCGTCGGTCCTGGCGTAGTCGAGCGGCGCCCGCAGCGTCGCGCACTCGAAGCCGGGGACACCGCACGAGCGCCAGCTCGGCTTCTGCCCGTAGTACGACGCCAGCGCGGCGGACGCCGCCTGGGGCAGCGCGGCGAGCGCCGCCTGGGCCGGCGCGCTGGCGGAACTCGTCGAGCTCCCGGAGGAGCAGGCGGATGCGACCAGCGCCGCGATGGCGAGGAATCCGGCTCCGGTGCGGGACCTGACGCTGAACACGGACCTGGGCCTGCGGTGGGTGCGCCTTGTGTGCATCCCGCGAGCGTAACGCTGCGCCATCGCCTGAACGCGCTCCGTGCGCCCCGCGCCTCGGACGAGTGCAGGCTGTCCCACGGATGTCCCACGGACGAGGTACGTCGTCGACGGCGCTGACAGACATCGCCGGCGCCCCCCGCTCACCCCGCCCTGAGGGCCAGGGTCATCGCCTCGACAGCGAGCAGCGGCGCCACGTTCCGGTCGAGCGCGTCGCGGCACGCGGCGATCGCCTCGATGCGCCGCAGCGTGGATTCGGGTGCGCTGCTCCGCGCGAGCCGCTCCAGCGCGTCCTCGGCGTCCGTGTTGGCGAGCGCGACGCGGGAGCCGAGCTGGAGGGCGAGGACGTCGCGGTAGAAGGCGGTCAGGTCGGTGAGGGCGAGGTCGAGACTGTCGCGCTGCGTCCGGGTCCGCCGGCGCTTCTGCTTGTCCTCCAGGTCCTTCATCACGCCCGCCGTGCCCCGCGGCATCCGGCCTCCCTGCACCGCGCCCAGCGCCGTCTTCAGCTCCTCGGTCTCCTTGCCGTCGATCTCCTCGGCGAGCTGCTTGGCGTCCTCCGCGGCCGCGTCCACCAGCTCCTGCGCCGCCCGGAGACAGCCGCCGACGTCGTCCACACGCAGCGGCAGTTTGAGCACGGCCGCCCGGCGTTCCCGTGCCGCCGGGTCCGTGGCGAGGCGGCGGGCCCGATCGACGTGCCCCTGCGTGGCGCGGGCCGCCGCGGCAGCCACGTCGGGCTCGACGCCGTCGCGGCGCACGAGCATGTCGGCGACGGCGTCCACCGAGGGCGTGCTCAGGTTCAGATGGCGGCAGCGGGAGCGGATGGTGGGCAGGACGTCCTCGATGGAGGGGGCGCACAGCAGCCAGACCGTCCGCGGGGCGGGCTCCTCCACCGCCTTGAGGACGGCGTTGGCGGACTTCTCGTTCAGCCGCTCGGCGTCCTCGACGAGGATCACCTGCCAGCGGCCGTTCGCCGGGGAGGTGAACGACTTGCGGACCGTGTCCCGCATGTCGTCGACCAGGATCTGCGCACCGACCGCGACGACCGTGGAGACGTCGGCGTGCGTACCGACCAGCGCCGTATGGCACCCGTCGCAGAAACCGCACCCCGGTGCGCCGCCGAGCGCCCGGTCCGGGCTGACGCACTGCAGCGCCGCCGCGAACGCCCGCGCGGTCCGGACCCGTCCCGCGCCGGGCGGTCCCGTGAACAGCCACGCGTGCGTCATCCTGGACGCCTCGGGGGGCGCGGTGTCGGCCGCGGCGGCGGAGACCAAGGCGTCGGCGTCCCGGGCAGCGGCGGTGAGCTGCTCGCTCACCCGCTCCTGCCCGACGAGGTCGTCCCAGACGCTCATGGGTCACGCCGCCCTTCCGTCACACTTCGCGGTACGCCCTCCATTGTGGGGGCGCCCACCGACAACGGCGGACGCGACCACCGACAACGGCGGACGCGACCACCGACCACACGGCGAGAGGCGGCGGGACGCGGCCAGGAACGACGACGGAGGGCTCCACGGCCACGTCCCGTCAGCCGCACGCCCCCCGTCAGCACACTCACCGCCTCAGCGCACGCACCGCCTCAGCGCACGCGCCGCCTCAGCGCACGCGCCGCCTCAGCGCACGCGCCTCATCGCCCGCGCCCCTTCCCGCGCCCGTCCTGCTCGTCGTCGTACCCGTCCTCGTGCGGTCCGAGCAGTTCGTCCGCCAGCGACGGCAGGTCGTCGAGCGGGGTCTCCTCGGCCCAGTCCGGACGGGGCCGTCGCTGCGGCCTGCCGTCGGCGTCGAGCTGGGGCAGCTCCCGCGTGCGGTCCTCGGTGCCGTCCGGACCCGCGCCCTGGGGCTCGTCCCGGAAGAAGCCGGGCGGCACCCGGTCGGCGGGGTCCTCGTCCCGCACGGGCGGCAGCACCGCGGTCTCGTCCGCGGCGCCGGGCACGACCGGCGGCAGCACGGCCGTCTCGTCGGCGGCACGGGAGGGCTCTCCCGCCCCGCGCCGGTGGTCGACCGGCGGCAGCACCGCCGTCTCGTCGGCCGCACCCGCAGTCGTCCCCGGCTGCGGCAGCTCCGTCGTCACCTCGGCGTCGGATCCACCGGCGTCCGTCCGCGCCTGCGGCCTCTCGGCGTCGGGGCGCACCGGCCGCAGTACCGCCGTGTCCTCCACGGGTCCGCCGGAGGCGTTGGTCGGCGTCACCACCGGCGTCGGCACGGTCGCCGCGTCGGTGGGCACGTCGGGCGTCGCGGGAGCCGCCGGCCGGGGTCCCGCTGCCGCCGCCGACGCCGCCTGCTCGGCGGCCCGGCGAGCCTCCTCGGCCCGCAGCAGCGCCTCCTCGGCCTTGCGCTGCTTCTCCAGGCGGCGCTCTTCGGCCTCGGCGCGCAGCCGGGCCTCCTCCTCGGCCTGCTGCCGGCGCCGGTCCTCCTCGGCCTTGCGGCGGGCTTCCTCCTCGGCGCGCGCCCGCTCCTCGGCGAGGAGCCGGACCCGCTCCTCCTCGGCGCGGCGGCTCGCCTCCTCGGCCCGCTGCCGGGCCTCCTCCGCCTGCCGCTCGGCCTCGCGCCGCTGCGCCTCCTCCAGCTCGCGCCGCTTGCGCTCCTCCTCCTCGGCGCGCAGCCGGGCGAGCTGCTCCTGGCGCTCGCGCTCCAGGCGCTCCTCCTCGGCCTTGCGGGCGGCCTCTTCCTCCGCCTTGCGGCGGGCCTCCTCCTCGGCCTTGCGGCGGGCCTCCTCCTGGGCCCTGACCTCGGCCTCGGACAGCGGCAGCAGCTGGTCGAGCCGGTGCCGGATCACGGTGGTGACGGCTTCGGCCTCCTGCCCGGCGTCCACCACCAGATAGCGCCCGGCGTCGGCCGCGGCCAGCGTCAGGAAGCCGGACCGCACGCGCGCGTGGAACTCGGCGGGCTCCGACTCCAGCCGGTCGGGCGCCTCCGTGAACCGCTCACGCGCGGCCTCCGGCGAGACGTCCAGCAGCACGGTCAGATGCGGGACGAGGCCGTGGGTCGCCCAGCGGTTGATACGGGCGATCTCGGTCGGCGACAGGTCACGGCCCGCACCCTGGTAGGCCACCGAGGAGTCGATGTAGCGGTCGGAGATGACGATCGCGCCGCGCTCCAGGGCGGGCCGCACCACGGTGTCCACGTGCTCGGCCCGGTCCGCCGCGTACAGCAGCGCCTCGGCCCGGTGCGAGAGCCCGGCGCTGGAGACGTCCAGCAGGATCGAGCGCAGCCGCTTGCCCACGGGGGTGGCCCCCGGCTCCCGGGTCAGCACCACCTCGTGGCCCTTGGCCCTGATCCACTCGGCGAGCGCCTCGGCCTGGGTGGACTTGCCGGCACCGTCGCCACCCTCCAGGGCGATGAAGAACCCGGTGGTGGCGGGCGTCGGCTCCGGGTCGTCGCCGCCGAGCAGCGCGTGGCGCACGTCCTGGCGCAGCGGCACCCCGGAACGGTCGTCGAGCTTGGCCAGCACCAGCGCGGCCACCGGCAGCAGCAGCGCGCCGACCAGCATCAGCGTGAACGCCGCCCCGCCGTGCGCGAACACGAACTTGCCGTTCTCCAGCCGGTGCGGCCCGATCAGCGCCGCCACCACGGGCGCGATCAGTGCGCCGAGCGCCACGAAGACCCGCACCATCGCGTGCAGGTGCTCGGTCGTGCGGGCCCGCCGGAAGTCCTCGGACTCCTGGTCGAGCAGCGTGTGGCCGGTGTTGGCGGCCACACCGGCGCCCGCGCCGGCCAGCGCGACGATCAGCAGCACGGTGGCGAGGTCCGGGACGAGCCCGGCGGCCAGCAGCGCGACGCCGGTGAAGGCGATCGCCAGGGCCAGCAGGCGGCGCCGCGACAGCGACACCAGCACCTTGGGGGCTGTGCGGACGCCGACGACGACACCGCCGGTGAGCACGCCCACCAGCAGCCCGTACGTCACCGGGCCGCCGCCCAGGTCCTTGGCGTGCAGCACGGACACCGCGACGACGGCGGCCACCGCGCCGGCGACGGCGGCGCAGGCGAGCACCAGCAGCGGCATCGCACCCGTGCGGCCCTTGTCGGAGCCCTCTGCCGAGCGGGGACGGCGCAGCCCCTCCAGCGGGGACCGCGCGCGCGGGGTGCGGGTGCCGGGGACCTCCAGGAAGGTCAGCACCGACAGCGACGCGGCGAACAGGCCCGCCGCCACGTACGAGGCGAGGGCCGCCTGGTGCTGGCCGAACCAGGCGATCCCGGCCCCCAGCAGATTGTTGAACAATCCGGCGACTACCAGTACGGCGGCCGCGAGGGGCACGGTCACGAAGGTCGTACGCAGGGACAGGCGCCGCAGCGCGTCCAGGTGGTCCGGCAGCGGCCGTACCGTCGCGCCCTCCGGGGGCGGCGCGGGCAGCAGCGCGGGCGCGGCGCTCTCGCGGCACACCGTCCAGAACCGCTCGGCGACCCCGGTGACGAACACGGTCACCAGCAGCAGGGCGAGCGCGTCCTGAGGCGTCCAGTCGATCCACAGCGGCGCGATGATCAGCAGCGCGACCCGCAGGCCGTCCGCGCCGACCATGGTCCAGCGGCGGTCGAGGGGGCCGTCCTGCGAGGTGAGCGCGGAGAGCGGCCCGAGGAGCACGGCGCCGAAGAGCAGTGTCGCGAGGACGCGCACCGCGAAGACCGCCGCGACCGCGAACGCCACGCCCCGGTACCCGCCACCGAACGACTCCTCGGCGATCGCCGCCTGGAGGACGAGGAGGACCAGCACCAGGAGCGCGAGCATGTCGCCGATGCCGCTGACGAGCTGTGCGCTCCACAGCCTCCTCAGCTGTGGCCGGCGCAACAGCGCGCGCACGGCACGCTCGCGGGAGTCTGCGACGAGGGCGTCGTCGGGGGCCGGGTGATGGGCCGTTGGCTGCTCGGCTCGCGTCATGCTTTCAGCCTATCGGGCCGCACCGACACTCCAGTGCGCCCGCCCGAACGTCCGCACGCCCCGGCACCGATGTGGTGGCGGGGCGCGCGTTTCGTGAACGTCAGGTGAAGGAAGGGCCGTTGCCGACCGGGACGGGTGCGTCCGGCCGCGGCAAGCGCCGTTCCCCGCCCGCTCAGTCCTCCGAGGTCGCCTTGGAAGCCGTCGCCTTCTTGGCGGTCGTCTTCTTGGTGGCCGTCGTCTTCTGCGCGGTCGTCGTCTTCTTCGCCGCCGTGGTCTTCTTGGCGGCGGTCTTCTTCGCCGTCGTCGTCTTCTTGGCCGGTGCCTTCTTGGCGGGCGCCTTCTTCGCCGTCTTCTTGGCAGGGCCCTTCGCGCGCTTCTCGGCGAGCAGTTCGAAGCCCCGCTCCGGCGTGATCGTCTCGACGCTGTCACCGGACCGCAGGGTCGCGTTGGTCTCGCCGTCCGTGACGTACGGGCCGAAGCGACCGTCCTTGACGACCACCGGCTTGGCGCTGACGGGGTCCTCGCCCAGCTCCTTCAGCGGCGGCTTGGCGGCGGCGCGGCCACGCTGCTTCGGCTGGGCGTAGATCGCGGCGGCCTCCTCCAGCGTGATCGTGAAGAGCTGGTCCTCGGTCTGCAGCGACCGCGAGTCCGTCCCCTTCTTCAGGTACGGCCCGTAGCGCCCGTTCTGCGCGGTGATCTCGACGCCCTCCGCGTCCTTGCCGACGACACGCGGCAGCGACATCAGCTTGAGGGCGTCCTCCAGCGTCACCGTGTCCAGCGCCATCGACTTGAACAGCGAGGCGGTCCGCGGCTTCACCGCGTTCTTGCCGGTCTTCGGGGTGCCCTCGGGCAGCACCTCGGTCACGTAGGGGCCGTAACGGCCGTCCTTGGCCACGATCGTGTGACCCGTGGACGGGTCGGTGCCCAGCTCGAAGTCGCCGCTCGGCTTGGCGAGCAGTTCCTCCGCGAGCTCGACCGACAGCTCGTCCGGCGCCAGGTCGTCCGGGATGTCGGCGCGCTGGTGCTGCTCGGTGTCCTTCTCGCCGCGCTCGATGTACGGGCCGTAGCGCCCGACGCGGAGCACGATGTCGCTGCCCACAGGGAACGACGACACCTCGCGCGCGTCGATCGCGCCCAGGTCGGTGACCAGTTCCTTGAGGCCGCCGAGGTGGTCCCCGTCGCCGTTGCCGGCGTCCGCGGCGACGGCCGCGACGGTGCCCTCGCCGAAGTAGAACCGCTTCAGCCACGGCACCGCCTGCGCCTCACCGCGCGCGATGCGGTCGAGGTCGTCCTCCATCCTGGCGGTGAAGTCGTAGTCGACGAGCCGGCCGAAGTGCTTCTCCAGCAGGTTGACCACGGCGAAGCTCAGGAAGGAGGGGACGAGCGCCGTGCCCTTCTTGAACACGTAGCCACGGTCGAGGATCGTCCCGATGATCGACGCGTACGTCGACGGGCGGCCGATCTCGCGCTCTTCCAGCTCCTTGACCAGCGAGGCCTCGGTGTAGCGGGCCGGGGGCTTGGTGGCGTGGCCGTCGACCGTGATCTCCTCGGCCGACAGCGGGTCGCCCTCGCCGACCTGCGGAAGCCTGCGCTCGCGGTCGTCCAGCTCGGCGTTCGGATCGTCGGCGCCCTCGACGTAGGCCTTCAGGAAGCCGTGGAACGTGATCGTCTTGCCGGACGCGCTGAACTCGACGTCCCGGCCGTCGGCCGCGGTGCCGGCGATCTTCACCGTCACGCTGTTCCCGGTCGCGTCCTTCATCTGGGAGGCGACCGTCCGCTTCCAGATCAGCTCGTAGAGCTTGAACTGGTCGCCGGTCAGGCCCGTCTCGGCGGGCGTGCGGAAACGATCACCCGAGGGGCGGATCGCCTCGTGCGCCTCCTGCGCGTTCTTGACCTTGCCGGCGTACGTCCGCGGCTGGGGCGGCAGGTAGTCGGCGCCGTACAGCTGCGTCACCTGGGCGCGGGCGGCGGACACCGCCGTGTCGCTCAGGGTCGTGGAGTCCGTACGCATGTAGGTGATGTAGCCGTTCTCGTACAGCTTCTGCGCGACCTGCATGGTCGCCTTCGCGCCGAAGCCGAGCTTGCGGCTGGCCTCCTGCTGGAGCGTCGTCGTACGGAACGGGGCGTACGGCGAGCGGCGGTACGGCTTGGACTCGACCGAGCGGACGGAGAACCGGGTGTCCTCCAGGGCGGCGGCGAGGGCGCGGGCGTTCGCCTCGTCGAGGTGGAGGGTGTTCGCGCTCTTCAGTTGTCCGAGGGAGTCGAAGTCGCGGCCCTGCGCGACCCGCCTGCCGTCGACGGTCTGCAGGCGGGCGACCAGCGACGACGGGTCCGACGGGTCCCCCGCGCGGCCGGTCGCGAAGGTGCCTGTCAGGTCCCAGTACTCAGCCGAACGAAAGGCGATGCGCTCGCGTTCCCGCTCCACCACGAGCCGGGTCGCGACCGACTGGACCCGGCCCGCCGACAGCCGCGGCATGACCTTCTTCCACAGCACCGGCGAGACCTCGTAGCCGTAAAGGCGGTCGAGGATGCGGCGGGTCTCCTGGGCGTCGACCAGCTTCTGGTTGAGCTGGCGCGGGTTGGCCACCGCGGCCTGGATCGCGGCCTTGGTGATCTCGTGGAACACCATCCGCTTGACCGGGACCTTGGGCTTGAGGACCTCCTGGAGGTGCCAGGCGATCGCCTCGCCCTCCCGGTCCTCATCGGTGGCGAGGAAGAGCTCGTCGGAATCCTTCAGCAGATCCTTGAGCTTCTTGACCTGCGCCTTCTTGTCGGCGTTGATCACATAAATCGGCTGGAAGTCGTGTTCGACGTCCACGCCGAGGCGGCGGACCTCGCCGGTGTACTTCTCCGGCACCTCCGCCGCGCCGTTGGGGAGGTCGCGGATGTGCCCGACGCTCGCTTCGACGACGTAGCCGGGGCCGAGGTAGCCCTTGATCGTCTTCGCCTTGGCAGGCGACTCGACGATGACGAGTCGGCGGCCGCCCTGTGCGGTCTCGCTGGTCGGGGACAACTTCGCTCTTCTCTCCGGTCGACGCTGGGGCCTCCCCAGGCCTTGCACTCCCGGGGTCAGGGCACCTTTCTTGGCTCACTCGCTGGTGACGCTGCGGAGTGTGACGGTACATCCCGCCCCCGTGTCAAACGGGAAAAGCCCGCAACGGCCACTCGAACGGTAACCCGACTACCGCCATTCCTGCCGCCCGGCGTGTCCGCCGCACCGACCGGTTCTATCCGGAGCGTGCCGTACCGATTACCCCAGGTGGAAGGCTTCCCCGGCTGTCAGAGCCGGGTGAAGCACCACGCTCCGAGCGTCAGCGCGAGCACCGCGGCGACGGTCGCGAGGGTCGCCGATGCGACCGGGTTCACACCGTGGGCGACCGGCTCGCGGCGGCGCACCCGAGTCGCCGTCCACACCAGCAGTCCGCCTCCGAACAGGGCGAACACCAATCCCGCGAAGATCGCCGGTCCACTCTCCATGGCTGAGCGTGCCCCTTTTTTCCGTCGGCGAGTGTTCAATTCCCGGGAGGTTGACACGCACGGGCTGCGCCCAGGCGAACCTGACGTGAACGGGGGGTCGACGGGGCGGTGCGGCTGCTTTCGGACAAGGGCCGGCATGATCAGGCCGGGGCTCTCGAAAGTTTTTTTTCAGCGGTTTTCGGCCGCGGCTTCCTCAGGCGAACTTCGGCCATGATCGGGACGGCCGCTCATTTCCATGATCGGGTCCTTGGTGCCGCGTGAGCGGAGGGGAAGGATGTTGGCCGGTTTCGCGTCCCGCGCCGAGGGTGGCGGTGCCCGATCTCCTCCGGCCGGCCGGAGGCCTAGGCGCCGGCGTCGGCGTCAGACCTGACTGAGCGCTCCCGCACATCCCGGCGCGCAAGACCCACCTCAGCTCCCTCGCACCCAGCGTGCACGCCCTCCACACGCGCCGCCCCCTTCACGCAGGCGCCTTCCTCCGCACGTGCCGCCCTCGTCACCCACGCCACTCCCTTGTGCACACGCCTCTCCTTGCGCAGACGCCCTCCCTTGCACACGCGCCCCGGCGCCCCCTCGACCCCGGCGCACCCCACTGAGGCCGGGCGCACAGTCCGGCGTACAAGCCCCTCTCGGTGCCCCCGCTCCGGCGTGCGCTCCTCCCCCGGGCGCCCCGGACTCACCTCACTCCGCAGGCTCCAGGAACCCTTGTTCCACAAGCAGGCGGATCTGCGCCGGCGTACGGTCGCGCAGCAACACCGGATCCTCGCCGACCAGTTGGGCGATGGCGTCCAGGATCCGTCCCGCGGTCAGCGACCCGTCGCACACACCGGCGAACCCGGCGCCGACCGTGTCCACCTTCGTGGCGCGCCGCATCCCACGGTTCTGGCGCAGCACAAGATGCTCCGGGTCCTCCGCGCCGGGCAGCCCGACCTGCTCCTGCACCACCTCGACGGCCAGCCGGAAGCGCTCCTCCAGCAGCGCCGCGTCGTCGCGCGAGCGTAGGTAGTCGAGGCGCTCGAAGTGCGCCCGGACCGTCTCGCCGAGCGGCTGCTCGACCGGGTGGGGCCATTCCTCGACGGTGATCGAGGGCACCGCCGCCTCCCGCTTGCGCAGGGTGATCCACCCGAACCCGACCGCCCGCACCTTGCGCGCCTCGAACTCGTCCAGCCAGGCGTCGTACCGCGCCTGGTACTCGGCCACGTCGCCCCGGTGGTCGCCGGCGTCGCGCAGCCACAGCTCGGCGTACTGCGTGACGTCCTGCACCTCGCGCTGCACGATCCACGCGTCGCAGCCCTGCGGCACCCACGACCGCAGCCGCTCCTGCCAGTCCTCCCCCTCGACGTGCTGCCAGTTGGCGAGGAACTGCGCGAACCCGCCCTCGTTCAGCCGCTCCCCCGCCCGTTGAACGAGCGTGCGGCACAGATCGTCCCCGCCCATGCCGCCGTCGCGATAGGTCAGCCGGGCGCCGGGGGAGATCACGAAGGGCGGGTTCGACACGATCAGGTCGAACGTCGCGTCGTCCGCGAGCGGCTCGAAGAGCGAGCCCTCGCGCAGCTCCGCGCCCGGCGCGCCGGACAGCGCGAGGGTGAGCGCGGCGATGTGCAGCGCGCGCGGGTTGACGTCGGTCGCCGTCACGCGCGTGGCGTGCTGTGCGGCGTGCAGCGCCTGGATGCCCGACCCGGTGCCGAGGTCGAGGGCCGCCGCGACCGGCGTACGGACGGTGATGCCGGCCAGTGTCGTCGACGCGCCGCCCACGCCCAGCACGACGCCCTCGTCGTGGCTCGCGATACCGCCGGCGCCGCCGACCGCGCAGCCCAGGTCGGACACGATGAACCAGTCCTCGCCGTCGAGCCCGCCGTAGGGCCGCACGTCCACGGCCGCGGCGACCTCGTCACCGCCGACCCGCGTCAGCCACCCGCTCTCCAGGCACGCGTCGACGGGCAGGACGCCCTCCACGCGCGCGAGCGGCACGGGCTGCTGGAGCAGGAACAGCCGTACGAGCACCTCCAGAGGTGTGTCCCCGCGCGTCGCCCGGAGCGCGGGAACCACCTCGCTGCGCGCCAGCGCCGCGTAGGCGGGTGCGCCGAGCAGTTCGAGCAGTCCGTCGGCGGTGAAGGCGGCCCCCAGGAGGGCCTCCCGCAGCCGCGCGGTGACGTCGGGGCGGTCGGTGACGGGCAGGGCGCAGAGGCTGGCGTTGCTCACGCCCCCCATTGTGACCGTGCGGCACGACCGCCGCGAACCTCAGCCCTGGGTCGCAGGGGGCGTGGACGCGGCGCTCTTGCAGGTGTCCTGCTTGGCCATCGCCTGGCCGACCTCGCCCTCCTCCAGCCTCGTCAGCGCGTCGTTGCCGCTCTGGCTGAGCTTGTCCAGCTCCGTCGCGATCTCCTTGAGGCCGTCGGCGAACTTCGCCTGGTCCTTGGTGTCGAGGTCGTCGACCTGCTTGCGCAGGGAGGCGTAGGACGAGGAGATGGAGTTGAGCTCCTTGACCGCGTCCTGCTGCTTCTGCTCGCCGTTCTCGACGTCGGGCGCGCCGGCCTTGGTCACGGCGGCGCCGATCGCCTTGTAGGCGTCGGACATGTCCTGGAAGGCCGCCGCGTCGGTCTTCTGGACCTCTTCCGGCGTGCTGTTGTCCGAGGTCTCCTTCTGGATCGCGGAGTTGGCGGCCGCGATCTTCTTGGCCTGCGGCTGCAGGTCGTCGCAGACCTGCTTGGCCCACGCGTCGAGCTTCTCGTTGCCGTCGTCGCTGCTGCATCCCGACAGCGCCAGCACCAGTACCGCACCGCCGGACAGTGCGGCCGCGAGCTTCTTGTTCACCGGTTCGGCCCCTTCCATGGCTCTCGGCCCCGGAACATACACGCCAAGCGCACAGCAAACGCATGACCGGGGTCCGATATTCACCTTATTGCAGCCATTTGCACCAAGGGAGAGAAGGCTCACGGCGACAGCGCGCGAACGCCGGAGCGGGCGGGGGACGCGTCAACGCGCGCCACCCGCCCGCTCCTTGGGTCGAGCCCGGTGCGAGGGCCTACGAAACCACCGCCGGGTCGGCCGACTTGGCCGTCGGTTCGGGATCGTCGTCGTCCATGGCGATGCCGCGCCGCTTGGAGACGTACACCGCCGCGACGATCACCACCAGGGACAGTACGGCGATCAGGATCCGTATGCCGAGGCTCGCGTCGTCCCCGTAGCTGAACTTGATCACCGCGGGCGCGATGAGCAGCGCGACCAGGTTCATCACCTTCAGCAGCGGGTTGATCGCCGGGCCGGCGGTGTCCTTGAAGGGGTCACCGACCGTGTCGCCGATCACCGTCGCGGCGTGCGCCTCGCTGCCCTTGCCGCCGTGGTGACCGTCCTCCACGAGCTTCTTGGCGTTGTCCCAGGCACCACCGGAGTTGGCGAGGAACACGGCCATCAGCGTGCCGGTCCCGATCGCGCCCGCCAGATACGCGCCGAGCGCGCCGACGCCGAGCGTGAACCCGATGAAGATCGGCGCCATCACCGCGAGCAGACCTGGCGTGGCCAGCTCCCGCAGCGCGTCCCTCGTACAGATGTCGACGACTTTCCCGTACTCCGGTTTCTCGGTGTAGTTCATGATCCCGGGGTGCTCGCGGAACTGCCGCCGCACCTCGTAGACCACCGAACCCGCCGACCGCGAGACCGCGTTGATCGCCAGCCCGGAGAAGAGGAAGACGACCGCCGCACCCGCGATGAGCCCCACGAGGTTGTTGGGCTGCGAGATGTCCATGGCGAGGGTCAAGGGCGCGCCCTCGCCGCTGAGCTTCTCGCCCACGTCCTGCACGCCGGTGGTGATGGCGTCCCGGTACGACCCGAAGAGCGCCGCCGCCGCGAGGACGGCGGTGGCGATGGCGATGCCCTTGGTGATGGCCTTGGTCGTGTTGCCGACGGCGTCCAGGTTGGTGAGCACCTGCGCGCCCGCGCCCTCGACGTCGCCGGACATCTCGGCGATGCCCTGCGCGTTGTCGGAGACCGGCCCGAAGGTGTCCATGGCGACGATGACGCCCACCGTGGTCAGCAGCCCCGTACCGGCCAGCGCGACCGCGAACAGGGCCAGCATGATCGACGTACCGCCGAGCAGGAAGGCCCCGTAGACGCTGAGGCCGATCAACAGGGCGGTGTAGACGGCCGATTCGAGGCCCACGGAGATACCGGCGAGGACGACGGTGGCCGGGCCGGTGAGCGAGGTCTTGCCGATGTCCCGCACCGGGCGCCGGTTGGTCTCCGTGAAGTAGCCGGTGAGCTGCTGGATCACGGCGGCGAGCAGGATGCCGATGGCCACCGCGACGAGCGCGAGGATCCGCGGGTCGCCGCCCTTGGCCAGGATCGCGGCGTCCGTGACGCCGTCGAGCTCGGCGTAGGACGAGGGCAGGTAGGCGAAGGCGGCGACCGCCACCAGGGCGAGGGAGATCACCGCGGAGATGAAGAACCCGCGGTTGATCGCGCTCATCCCGCTGCGGTCGGCGCGCCGCGGAGCCACGGCGAAGATGCCGATCATCGCGGTGACCACACCGATCGCGGGGACCAGCAGCGGGAACGCCAGCCCGAAGTCGCCGAAGGCCGCCGTGCCCAGGATCAGCGCGGCGACCAGGGTCACGGCGTACGACTCGAACAGGTCGGCCGCCATGCCCGCGCAGTCGCCGACGTTGTCGCCCACGTTGTCGGCGATGGTCGCTGCATTGCGCGGATCGTCCTCCGGAATGCCCTGCTCGACCTTGCCGACCAGGTCGGCGCCGACGTCGGCGGCCTTGGTGAAGATGCCGCCGCCCACCCTCATGAACATCGCGATGAGGGCGGCCCCGAGGCCGAATCCCTCCAGCACCTTCGGCGCGTCGGCCGTGTAGACCAGCACGACGCAGGAGGCGCCCAGCAGACCGAGGCCCACCGTGAACATGCCGACGACGCCACCCGTGCGGAAAGCGATCTTCATGGCTTTGTGGGAGACGAGGGTGAGATCCTTTTCCGGCTCACCCTCCGCCGGAGTCGCTTCCCGGGCGGCCGCGGCGACCCGGACATTGCTGCGCACGGCGAGCCACATGCCGATATAGCCGGTGGCCGCCGAGAACGCCGCGCCGATCAAGAAGAACACCGATCTTCCGGCGCGCTGATTCCAGTCGTCCGCGGGCAGCAGCATGAGCAGGAAGAACACGACCACGGCGAATACACCGAGCGTGCGCAACTGCCGGGCCAGATAGGCGTTGGCGCCTTCCTGCACGGCCGCCGCGATCTCTTTCATGCTGTCGGTGCCCTCGCCTGCCGCGAGCACCTGACGCAGCAGCACGCCGGCGACGACCAGGGCGGCCAGGGCCACGGCCGCGATGATCACCACCATGACGCGGTTGCCGTCGGTCAGCACTGCGGCTGCGAAGGTTGTGGAGTGGTCCAGGTCCAACCGATGAGGGGTAGAAAGCCCCGCCATTCGTCCTCCTTGACGCTTGGGCTGAGCTCAAGATGTGGACGGATTGTAGGGAGCCGGTCCTGATCAAAACAGGGCGCGGCAAGCGGAATTAGTCGTCCCGTGCTTCACCGCAAATGATCGCAGGAAGGCTGCGAACCCGAAAGTGGTAATGCCCCAGAAGTGTGGGCGCATGATCGAATTGCGGCGCCGCTGATCAGCCAATTGATCCACACCGGTCGTGAATTCCTTCACGAATTCAGGGCCGCTTCACGCGTAAAACAGCGAGGGCCCTGCTCGGCAGGGCCCTCGCTGTGATTGCTCCGTCAGGGTGACGTCAGGGTGACTTCAGGGCAGCACCGCGGTCGGCTGCGGCGTGGTCGGCCAGGTCATACGGATCAGACCGCCGTGCTCCCCGGCGGACACCTCGACGTCGTCGACGAGACCGCTGATGACCGCGAGGCCCATCTCGTCCTCTTCGGCCTCCGTGTCGGGGTCGTCGGCGGCTGCGCCGGATGTCCGGACCCCGGTCGGAGTGTGCGGCGCCTCGTCGCCGACCTCGATGGAGAACTGCTTCTCCTCCTCGATCAGCGCCACCTTCACCGGCGCCGTGATACCGCTGAGCTGATGCAGCCCGACGGCACGCGAGCAGGCCTCGCCGACGGCGAGCCGGACCTCGTCGAGGACGGCCTCGTCGACTCCGGCCCTGCGTGCCACCGCCGCCGCCACCAGCCGGGCGGTCCTCACGTGCTCGGGCAGCGCGCTGAAGCGGAGTTCGACGGTGGCCATGCATCCCCCTCTGAGCTACGGGCGTGCTCGGGGTCCGGGCCGCCGAAGCCCGGACCGCCTCTACGAATCTGCCGTCCCGGGCCCTCGGCCCGGGCCGGTGATCAGTCGGTGGCCGCTACCGCTTCCTCGACCGAGGTGTGAATCGGGAACACCTTGGTGAGGCCGGTGATGCGGAAGATCTTCAAAATGCGCTCCTGGTTGCAGACCAGGCGCAGCGAGCCCTCATGGGCACGCACCCGCTTCAGGCCGCCGACCAGCACGCCGAGCCCGGTGGAGTCGAGGAAGTCCACGCCCTCCATGTCGACGACGAGGTGGAAACTGCCGTCGTTCACCAGCTCGACCAGCTGCTCGCGCAGCTTGGGCGCGGTATATACGTCGATTTCGCCACCGACCCTGACGATCGTGCGATCGCCGATGGTCTCGGTCGACAGGGACAGGTCCACGGATCCTCCAGCACCTTGCTATCGAGCGGTCGTCCTTGGGACATCTCGGCAGATCCCCCTGGACGGTTCGCCAGCCGCGATGGCATTCAATCACTTACCGGCAGGCGTGCACGACGCCTTGGTCCCATTGTCCGTCAAGCCGGTGACACACTCGGTGCCGATGGCCAAGAATCACCGATCCGATCGATCCCCGACGGACACCGCGTCCCGCCCCGCCCCGGGCACGGTCCTGGACCGCCTCGCCTCGGGGCCGAACAGGGCTTCGCGCATCACTCATACGGAGCACTTGCCCCCGCGTGCGGGTCGGCATGCAGTCTGGCCTGACCGGATCCGATCCGAGGTCATCGCCGCGGTCCAGGCCGCGGGCATCGAACACCCGTGGGTCCACCAGGCGCGGGCCGCCGAACACGCGCTGGACGGCCAGTCCGTGGTCGTCGCCACCGGCACCGCGTCCGGCAAGTCCCTGGCGTACCTCGTCCCGGTCTTCTCCACGCTCATGGACGGCGCCGAGGCCCCGAACGGGCGCGGCGCCACCGCCCTGTACCTGGCCCCCACCAAGGCCCTCGCGGCCGACCAGTGCCGGGCCGTGAAAGAACTTTCACATCCGCTGGGCCAATCGGTACGGCCCGCGGTGTACGACGGCGACACTCCGTTCGAGGAACGCGAGTGGATCCGCCAGTACGCCACGTACGTCCTGACCAATCCCGACATGCTGCACCGGGGCATACTCCCGTCCCACCCCCGCTGGGCCTCCTTCCTGAAGTCGCTGAAGTACGTCGTCATCGACGAGTGCCACACCTACCGCGGCGTGTTCGGCTCCCACGTCGCCCAGGTACTGCGCCGCCTGCGCCGCCTCTGTGCCCGCTACGGCTCCTTCCCGGTCTTCCTGCTGGCCTCCGCGACCGCCGCCGAGCCGGCCGTGGCCGCCCGGCGTCTCACAGGCCTCCCGGTCGTGGAGGTCGCCGACGACGCCTCCCCGCGGGGGGAGCTGGTCTTCGCCCTCTGGGAGCCCCCGCTCACCGAGCTCCACGGCGAGAAGGGCGCGCCCGTCCGCCGTACCGCCACCGCCGAGACCGCCGACCTGCTCACCGACCTCACCCTCCAGAACGTCCGCTCGGTCGCCTTCGTGCGCTCCCGGCGTGCCGCCGAGCTGATCTCGGTGATCACCCAGGAACGGCTCGCGGAGATCGACCGCTCCCTGCCCGGGCGCGTCGCCGCCTACCGGGGCGGCTACCTCCCCGAGGAGCGCCGCGCCCTGGAGCGGGCTCTGCACTCCGGCGAACTCCTCGCGCTGGCCGCCACCACGGCCCTGGAGCTCGGCGTCGACGTCTCCGGCCTGGACGCCGTCGTCATCGCCGGGTACCCGGGCACGCGCGCGTCCCTCTGGCAGCAGGCGGGCCGGGCGGGCCGCTCCGGGCAGGGCGCGCTGGCCGTCCTGGTGGCCCGTGACGACCCGCTGGACACCTTCCTGGTCCACCATCCGGAGGCCCTGTTCGACCGACCGGTGGAGTCGACAGTCCTCGATCCCGACAACCCGTACGTCCTCGCGCCCCACCTCTGCGCGGCCGCCGAGGAACTTCCCCTGACCGAGGACGACCTGGAGCTGTTCGGCCCGGCGAGCGCCGGGCTCCTCCCGCAGCTGGAGGCGGCCAAGCTGCTGCGCCGGCGCACGAAGGCCTGGCACTGGACCCGCCGGGAGCGGGCCGCCGACCTCGCCGACATCCGGGGCGAGGGCGGCCGGCCGATCCAGATCGTCGAGGTCGGCACCGGACGACTCCTCGGCACGGTCGACGCGGGCGCCGCGCACACCTCCGTCCACGAGGGGGCGGTCCACCTCCACCAGGGCCGCACGTACCTGGTGCGCTCCCTCGACCTGGAGGACTCGGTCGCCCTGGTCGAGGAGGCCGCCCCGCCCTACTCCACAGTGGCCCGCGACACCACGACGATCTCCGTCCTGGAGACGGACGTCGAAGTGCCCTGGGGCCAGGGCCGCCTCTGCTACGGCTCCGTCGAGGTCACCAACCAGGTGGTCTCCTTCCTGCGTCGCCGCCTCATCACCGGCGAGGTGCTGGGCGAGACCAAACTCGATCTCCCTCCCCGCACCCTCCGTACCCGCGCCGTGTGGTGGACGGTCACCGAGGACCAGCTGGACGAGGCCCGCATCAGCCCGGAGATCCTCGGCGGCGCCCTGCACGCCGCCGAGCACGCGTCGATCGGCATGCTGCCCCTCTTCGCGACCTGCGACCGCTGGGACATCGGCGGCGTGTCGATCCCGCTGCACCCCGACACGCTCCTGCCGACCGTCTTCGTCTACGACGGCCACCCGGGCGGGGCGGGATTCGCGGAACGCGCCTTCCACACCGCCAAGGCCTGGCTCTCCGCCACCCGCGAGGCCATCGCCTCCTGCGAGTGCGACAGCGGCTGCCCGTCCTGCATCCAGTCCCCCAAGTGCGGCAACGGCAACGATCCGCTCCACAAGCGGGGAGCCGTACGCCTCCTCACGGTGCTGTTGCGGGGAGCGCCGGAGGAAGGGCCGGACGGGGCTGCGGGCCACCCTGAGGGGGCCGAGGCGGGACCGGAGACGTTTCACGTGGAACCGCCGCGGACGCCTCAGGTGCGCCCGGACGGGCTCCTGGAGGAACCGGACGCCAAGCGGGCCCCGGAGCAGCGGTCCCCAGGGGAACGGTCCCCAGGGGAGCGGCAGGGGCAGCGGGAGGAAGCGGTGCCCCCGCCTCCGCAGGGCCCGCCCGTGCCCTGACCTCCATCCTGAACGGCCCCCTTCCCGCCGCCGCCGTCACGTCCGAGACCTCGCCCGTCATCGCGCACCGCACCAACCGCGTCCCCTGGTCCCTCGCCACCTCCGCCGCCCGCGCGCAGGCCGCCTCGACGCCCCGCGCCCAGTGGTCCGCCGCCGCGAGCGCCGCGAGGTCGGCGCCGCCCGCCGCACGGTGCCGGGACACGGCGGCCTGGCCCAGGGCGAGCAGGACGCCGAACACGACACACAGCACGGCGATCGCCCCGACGCTCCACACGGTGGCCGACCCACGATCCCGGGCACCGCCTCTCGTCGGCCCGCCCCTCGCCGGCGCGCGCCGACCTGGACCCGCCGCACCCGGCCCACAACGCCTCACCGTCCCGTCTCCCCTCGGCCCGCCGCCACCGTCTCCTCGGCGACCGCGACGGCCTCCTCCCGCAGTTCGTACGACAGCCGGCCCAGCGCCGGTGCCCGGGCCACGACGACGACCCTGACCCGGTCGCCCTCCCGGCTGAGCGTGACCTCGGCGCCCCGCGGTGCGACCTCCTGTGTCACCTCGACCACCGCGTGGTGCGGGTCCTGACGGGCCGCCGCCCGGGCGCCCGTGCGGGCCGCGTCCACGCACTGGAGCTGCGCGGCCACCACGAGCAGCGCCCAGACCAGCCCCATCGCGAACGTCACCAGCACGGGCAGCACCAACGCCGCCTCCGCCGTCACGAACCCGCGGTCCGCGCCCCGACCCCACCACCTACATCCGCGCATCGAGGGCTTCCTTCACGATGCTCTGCAGCTCCGCGCTGACCTGCCCGCTCGTCACGACCTTGTAGAGCAGCACCGCGAAGGCCGCCGCCGCGACGATCCCCACCGCGTACTCGGAGGTGACCATCCCGGCCTCCTTGCGCATACCGCGCATCCGCCACACCAGTGCACGCACGCGTGCCCGTACCGCCTTGCCCATCTCGACCCCCGTGAGGTTCTGTTCCCGCTCTGTCTTCGTCGGCCTCAAGCCGTTCGTCCCACGCCTTTCGCGCCCGCTCTGCTCCCGTCCGTCAGCCGCCACCCCCTCCCAGCACCCCTCCCGCCAGCCCGATGACCACGGGCAGCACACCGACCGCGATGAAGGCGGGCAGGAAGCACAGTCCGACCGGCGCGGTGACCATCACGGCCGCTCGGCGCGCCCGTGCGATGGCTCCACGAGCCCAGTCGGCGCGGGCGTCCGCGGCGATCCGCGCGACCGGCACGGCGGCGGGAAGCCCGGACTCGCCGGCCCGTTCCAGCAGCCGCGCCAGCGCATCGGCCCCCGGTGCGGCGGCCAACCGCCGCCAAGCCGCCGCCGGTTCGCCACCGAGCCGCACCTCCGCCGCCCCACGCGAGAGCGCCTCTCCCACGGGGCCGCCCAAGGCCTCGCCGACCGCCTGCGCGGCGATCACCGGTCCGGCGCCGGCCGCGATGCAGGCGGCCACGAGATCGGCCGCGAGCGGCAGTTGCCGGGCCGCCTCACGCGGATCGGGTACGTCACCCCCGGCCGCCACCTCCGACTGCCGCCGGCGCCGGCGCCCCACCGCGAGCGCGGCGACCAGGCCCACGACGACACCCGGGACGCCACCGACGAGCACCCACCCGGCGCCGACCGCGGCGACCGGCGGCCACCAGCGCCGTACGACCGGCGCGCACGCGAAGCGCGGTCCCTGAGCCACGGCGTGCCGGCCCAACAGCTCGGCCAGCCGCCTCCGCGCCCGGCGTTCCCGCCGTGCCGCGGCCGCTCGGTGGACGAGCCACGCCAGGGCGAGCACCACCCCCAGGGCCACCCCCAGCCTGTGGAAAACTTCCGCGTTCACGCCGCCTCAGCTCCCCGCACGATCCGCAGCGCCCACCACAGCCCCACGCCCTCCAGCACCCCTCCGACCAGCAGGCATCCCAGTCCCGGCCCGGTGTGCAGCAGCACGTGCAGCGGGTCGGCGCCGAGCGCGGTGCCCAGGAGGATCCCCAGGGCAGGTAGCGCGGCGAGCATCACGGCCGTCGAGCGCGAGCCGGCCAACTGGGCCCGGAACTCCGCGCGCTGGTCGCGCTCCGCCCGCAGGGCCGCCTCCAGCCGGTCGAGCCCGGCCGCGAGACCCGCTCCCCGGTCGACCGCGACCCGCCAGCACGCCGCGAGCCCCAGCAGCCCGTCGGCGCCCGGCTGGCGTGCCGCCACCGCGAGCGCGCCCGGCACGTCCCCGCCGAAGCGCGCCGCCGCCAACACCGAGGCCTGCGCCGCACCGAGCCCTTCGGTGTCCCCCGCGGCCCGCAGCAGGGCCTCGCCCGGTTGCCGTCCGGCCCGCACCTCTCCGGCGAGCGCCGAGCACAGCGCGATCACCGCGTCGCCTCGCCGCTCCCGTGCCCGCCGCGCCTCCCCGGCCAGCCGCACCCGTCGCAGCACCGGCATTCCGGCCGCCCCCGCGACGACCGGCAGCACCGACGCCCCCAGGACCCCGAGCACCACCCCGGCGACCGGCGCCCACCACTCGGCCCGCAGCCGCCCGCGTAGCCGACGTAATTCCGCGGCCCGGCGTCGCCACCCGGGAGGCCCACTGCCCATCACCCCGCCGGTTGCGTACAGCAGTTGTGCCCGCCGGGCGCCCGAGTGCCACTCGCCCATCAGCCAGGCGGCCGCCCCGGCGCACACCAGGGCCGCGCTCATCGCCGTGTCATTCATCCCGCTCACCACGCCCCTCCACGACTCCACGACGGCAGCCGCCGCCCGCCCTCCACATGAGCGCCCTCGTCCGCCGAACGACCGCCGGCGTCCGTCCCACGCACGCCCTCATCCGCCACACACACGCCCGCGTCCGCCACAGGCACGCCCTCCTCCTCCGCCCGCCCGCTCTGGTCCTCCGGCACGCCCGGCCCGCTCTCGCTCCCCCGGCGGAGCAGCGCGCGTAGCCGTCCCCAGCCCCGCTCCCGGACGAACGCCTCCGCGCCCCACCGCAGGGCCGGCACCGTCCGCACGAGCCCCGAGGCGTCCCGCTCCAGCACCTGCACCTCCGCGATCCGCCGCCTTCCGCCGCGGTCCCGCACCAGGTGCAGCACGACCGACAGCGCCGCCGCCAACTGGCTGTGCAGAGCGGCCCGGTCGAGCCCGGCCGCCGTCCCGAGGGCCTCCAGGCGGGCGGGGACGTCGGCGGCGGCGTTCGCGTGGACCGTCCCGCAGCCGCCCTCGTGACCGGTGTTCAGGGCTGCCAGCAGATGCACCACCTCGGCGCCGCGCACCTCCCCGACCACCAGCCGGTCGGGCCGCATCCGCAGTGCCTGCCGGACCAGGTCCTCCAGCGTCACGAGCCCGGCGCCCTCCTGGTTCGCGGGCCGGGTCTCCAGGCGCACCACGTGCGGATGGTCGGGGCGCAGCTCCGCCGAGTCCTCCGCGAGCACGATCCGCTCGTCCGGCCCGACCAGCCCCAGGAGCGCGCTCAACAGGGTCGTCTTGCCCGTGCCGGTGCCCCCGCTGATCAGGAAGGACGCCCGTGCGCTGAGCAGCGCCCTCAGCACCTGGTCCCCGCCCGGCGGAACCGTGCCGGCCTCCACCAGCTCGCCGAGCGTGAACGCGCGCGGCCGTACCACCCGCAGCGACAGGCAGGTGCTGCCCACGGCGACGGGGGGAAGCACGGCGTGCAGCCGGGTGCCGTCCGGCAGCCGGGCGTCGACCCAGGGGCGGGCGTCGTCCAGGCGCCGCCCGGCGACGGCGGCCAGACGCTGCGCGAGGCGCCGTACGGCCGCCGCGTCCGGGAAGGACACGGTCGTCAGTTCCAGGCCGCCGCCCCGGTCCACCCAGACGCGGTCGGGCGCCGAGACCAGCACGTCGGTGACCGTGGGGTCGGCCAGCAGCGGCTCCAGTGGCCCGCTGCCCACCAGCTCGGACCGCAACTGCTCGGCGGCGCCGAGGACTTCCGCGTCGCCCAGCACCCGGCCCTGCTCCCGTAGTGCCTGGGCCACGCGCGCGGGCGTGGGTTCGGCGCCGCTCTTCGCCAGCCACTGCCGCACACCGTCCAGCAGGGGTGTCGCGAGGGTGCTCATGCCGCACCCGCCTCTACCAGCGCCCGCTCCCAGAACTCCCTGCAGAACCGGGCCAGTGGACCGCGTCCGGCGCCGGGCGGCGTCCTGCCGTCGGCCGGGCGCTGAAGTCCGGACTCCACGGGCAGTTCGCCCGCCAGCGGCAGGCCGAGCAGCCGGGCCACCTCGCGGTCGTCGAGACCGGGCGCGTACGGTCCGCGTACCGCCACGCGCAGATCGCGCACGACCATCCCGGCCGCGGACGCCACCCGTCCCGCGGCCGCGACCGCGCGCAGTTCGGCGGGGACCACGAGGAGCCCGATGTCGAGCTGGGCGAGCGCCTCCGCGCTGCCGTCGTCGATCCGGCGCGGGAGGTCGACCACGACCGCGCCACCCCGGCGCCGGGCGGCGGCCAGCACCGCCCGCACGGCCTGGGGCGGAACGGCGACGCAGTCACCGCGGTCCCAGCTGAGCACCCTCAGGGAGTGCAGCTCGGGCAGGGACTCCTCCAGGGCCCCGCTGCCGACCCGGCCGCGGGAGGCCGCGAAGGCGGGCCAGCGCAGTCCCTCGGCGGTCTCGCCGCCGAGGAGGACATCGAGTCCGCCGCCGAGCGGATCGGCGTCCACGAGCAGGGTGCGCAGTCCCTCACGCGCGGAGGTGACGGCGAGCGCGCAGGCCAGCGTGGAGGCTCCGGCGCCGCCCCGGCCGCCGATCACGCCGACGGTGAGCGCGGGCCGGCCGACGCCCTCGGCGACGTCGGCGATCCGGTCGACCAGCCACTGCTCGCCGTCGGGCAGCATCAGGACGTGGTCGGCGCCGATCCGGACGGCGCGTTTCCACACGCCGGGGTCGTCCTGGTCGCGGCCGACCAGCACCACACCTCGTCGGCGAGCGGCCCGGCCCGCCCGCCGGGCGGCGTCGTCCCCGACCAGGATCAGGGGTGCGGCCTCCCAGCCTCCGCCGCGGTCCGGCAGGGTGTGGTGGACCTCCGGCGTGGCGCCGGCCGCCGCGCACAGGCGCAGCAGGTCGTCGAGCAGGTCGGCGTCCTCGGTGACGATCAGCGGTCGGCTCTGCCGGCCTCCGGCGGCGGACTGCGGATCGTGTGTGACGGTTCCGGCCACAGTGTGCTTCCCCCTTCGCTGCTTGTGCCTCGCGCTCGCGGGGCCCCTGCGGCCCCGCGATTCGCATACATGTGAAGAACCGGCAACCGGCCTCCATATGAACGGCCGAACCAATCCGGCCATGCGCGCCCGGCAATCGGAACCGGCCAGGAACTCGCCGTCGGCGGGCCGCACAGGAATCACGGTGCAGCGATCCGGGAAATCGTGTGGATCTTGGTCGATAACTGTGGACAACTCGATGGTTGTGAATATCGCTGTCACCCGTACCGGTGACCGCCGCGCCCTCTCCTGTGCGAGTTCCGCAGAGCAGTCCGACGACTACGCAGCGTGACGACGCAGGGGCATGAAGAAGGGGCGGCCGCAGCCGCCCCGAGCCGGCCTCGCGGCCGTGAAGAGAGGGGAAAAACCCACCCGGACATGCGACGACCCCCGCCGGGGGGGAGAGCGGGGGTCGTCCCCACGGCCGACTCGGGGGGGGAGGAGTCGGACCGGGTTAGCACGGTCGCGAACGATCCGTGACTTCCATGGTGTACCCGAGAGCCCTCTCAGGCAAACCCACACGCCCGAGCTTACGCCGAATGGGCTGCCCCTATGCTCGGGGTCGTGGAAAACCACTCGATGCCCCGCACAGCGGCCTTCTTTGACCTGGACAAGACGGTCATTGCGAAGTCGAGCACGCTCACCTTCAGCAAGTCGTTCTACCAGGGTGGTCTCATCAACCGCCGCGGCGTACTGCGCACCGCATATGCCCAGTTCGTCTTCCTCGCGGGCGGCTCGGACCACGAGCAGATCGAACGCATGCGCGCGTACTTGTCGGCACTGTGCCGCGGGTGGAACGTCCAGCAGGTCAAGGAGATCGTCGCCGAGACCCTGCACGACATCATCGACCCGATCATCTACGACGAGGCCGCGTCCCTCATCGAGGAGCACCACATCGCCGGCCGTGACGTGGTGATTGTGTCCACGTCAGGCGCCGAAGTGGTCGAGCCGATCGGCGAGCTGCTCGGCGCGGACCGCGTGGTCGCGACCCGCATGGTCGTGGGTGAGGACGGCTGCTTCACCGGCGAGGTGGAGTACTACGCCTACGGCCCCACGAAGGCGGAGGCGATCCGGGAGCTGGCCGAGTCCGAGGGCTACGACCTTTCCCGCTGCTACGCCTACAGCGATTCGGCGACGGATCTTCCGATGCTGGAGTCGGTCGGAAATCCGCACGCGGTCAATCCCGATCGCACACTCCGCCGTGAGGCACTCGCGCGCGGGTGGCCGATTCTCGATTTCCACCGCCCCGTCCGACTCAAGCAGCGATTGCCCGCGTTCTCCGTACCGCCGCGTCCCGCTCTGGTCGCGGCGGCCGCCATAGGTGCCGCGGCCGCCACGGCCGGTCTTGTCTGGTACGCGAATCGGCGCCGCGCGGCCACCGCTTGACCTGCCGCGCCACCAGGTCCGAACCGCTTCGGAATAGCGGCAACCGCTTCCACTTCGCCGAATTCGTTGAATTCACAAGTAAAGAACCGAGGTCAGCACTTCCGCTTGTCCCTCACCTGGAGTACAAAGGAGACAACGGCCCGCGAGACCAAGGACATCCGAGAGGATCACCCTTCAAACGCATTTGGCCACACGGACCGAGCATGAAAACTGGGCACCCACGCGACGTCGACCCGTCGATTACGGGCCAGCCGCACCAGGTGACGGGCAAAGATCCCCGCCTGATGGGCAACCTTCGAGGACGCTTGGTAACCCGGCGCTCATGCCAGCGGCGGTACGAGAAATCGTACCGCCGCAACCCTGTTCAGGCGGCCCCGCGCTGGAGCGCCTCGCACACCGCCGTCGACTCGCGCGCCCCGAGCCCCACCGCCCGGCCGCAGTGCGCGATCCACGCCGCCATGCCCTCGGGGGTGCCGGAGAGGTATCCCTCGAACGCGGCCAGATAGGCCGCACGGCCCAGCTCCGCGTGTCCCACCTCGGCCGGGCAGACCGACTTCGGGTCGAGGCCGCTGCCCACGAGGACGATCCGTTCGGCCGTACGCGCCACGAGGCCGTTGTGGGAGACGAAGGGGCGCAGCGCGAGCAGCTCGCCGTGCACGACGGCGGCCATGACCAACGCCGGCGCCGAACTCCCCGCGATGATCAGTTCGGACAGCCCCTCCAGCCGCCCGGACACCTCGTCGGCGTCCGGCAGCGGCTGTTCGATCAGCGGCTCCTCGACCCGTTCGCCCTGCTGCCGGGGCCGCCCGACTTGGTCCGCGTTGTCCGCGGCCGCCACCAGATGCAGCCGGGCCAGCACCCGGAGCGGTGACTGCCGCCAGATGGACAGCAACTGACCCGCCTCGGCGCTCAGCCGGAGCGCGGCACCCACGGTGCGCGCCCCGTCCTCGCCGCTGAAGTCGGAGCGCCGGCGTACCTCTTCGAGGGCCCAGTCCGCACCGGAGAGCGCGGCGGAGCCACGGGCTCCGCGCAGCGCCGCCTCGGCGGTGATCTCGTTGCTGCGCCGGCGCATGATCCGGTGGCCGTAGACCCGGTCCACGGCCTTGCGCACGGACTCCACGGCCTCGGTCACACCGGGCAGCGAGCCCAGGGCGGCGAGCGGATCGGCGGTCGCGCCTGTCGTACTCATGAGTACGACCCTACGCACCCACCGTGGAAACCCCACGAAGGAGTGGTCTTCTTCACGCAACGCCGGGTGCCGGGGCGGGGAGGCCACTACGCTTGATGAACATGAAAATTGCTTTCGTCGGCAAGGGCGGCAGCGGAAAGACGACCCTGTCCTCCCTGTTCATCCGCCATCTCGCGGCCGCCAATGCCCCGGTCGTCGCGATCGACGCCGACATCAACCAGCACCTGGGGGCCGCACTCGGCCTCGACGAGACGGAGTCCGCCGGACTGCCCGCGATGGGCGAGCGGCTGGCGCTGATCAAGGACCACCTGCGCGGGACCAACCCGCGCATCGGCTCCGCCGAGTCGATGATCAAGACCACGCCCCCCGGGGAGGGCTCACGGCTGCTGCGGGTGTGCGAGGACAACCCGGTCTACGACGCCTGCGCCCGGACGGTGGAACTCGACGGCGGGGCCGTCCGTTTGATGGTCACCGGCCCCTTCACGGACGCCGACCTCGGTGTCGCCTGCTACCACTCCAAGACCGGAGCGGTGGAGCTCTGCCTGAACCACCTGGTGGACGGGCCCGACGAGTACGTCGTGGTGGACATGACGGCCGGTTCGGACTCCTTCGCCTCCGGCATGTTCACCCGCTTCGACATCACGTTCCTCGTCGCCGAGCCGACCCGGAAGGGAATCTCCGTCTACCGCCAGTACAAGGACTACGCCCGCGACTTCGGCGTCGAGCTGAAGGTCGTCGGGAACAAGGTGCAGGGACAGGACGACCTCGACTACCTCCGCGCCGAGGTCGGGGACGACCTGCTCGTGACGGTCGGTCACTCGGACTGGGTGCGCGCCATGGAGAAGGGCCGGCCGCCCCTGTTCGAGCGACTGGAGGACGCCAACCGGCGCGCCCTGGAGGTGCTGCGGACGACCGCGGACGACACGTACGGGCGCCGCGACTGGGAGCGCTACACCCGCCAGATGGTCCACTTCCACCTGAAGAACGCCCAGTCCTGGGCCAACGAGCGGCACGGGGCCGACCTGGCGGCCCAGGTCGACCCCGGCTTCGTGCTCGGCGAGGGCGTCGTCGAGCCCGCCTGACGGACGCGAGTGACGAGCCCGTCCGACGAGTGCGTCCGACGAGCCAATCGGACGAGTGCGTCGGACGAGTGCGTCCGGTGACGGCTAGGTACGGTCCGCCGGCGCCCCGGGCGCACCCTTCGGGGCCGGGGCGGGGCGGGCGGACAGATAGGACTCCCAGCCCTGCTTCGGGGCCTCGCCGACCTTCAGCGTGCGCATCTTCGCGAGGGACTTGGGGTCCTGGGCGTCCAGCCAGTCGACCAGCTGCCGGAAGGAGACACAGCGCACCTCCGGCTTGGTACACACCTGCTCCACGACGTCCTCGACGGCGCGCATGTACGTGCCGCCGTTCCAGGACTCGAAGTGGTTGCCGATGATCAGCGGGGCGCGGTTGCCGTCGTAGGCCCGCTGGAAGCCCTGGAGCAGGCCGTCGCGCATCTGGTTGCCCCAGTACTCGTACTTGTCAGGGTCACCCTGGGTGTTGGTGCCCGACTGGTTGACCATGAAGTTGTAGTCCATGGTCAGCTGCTCGTAGTTGTGCCCGGGGAAGGGCACCAGCTGCATGGACAGATCCCACAGGCCCTCCTTCTTGCCGGGCCACACCTGGTTGTTGACGCCGCTGGTGTCGTAGCGGAAGCCGAGTTCCCGGGCGGCCTTGCGGAAGTTGGCCTGGCCCTCCAGGCAGGGAGTGCGGGCGCCGATGAGTTCGCGGTCGTAGTCGAAGGGCAGCGGGGCGGCGTCCGTCATGCCGCTGTTGGTCTTCCAGGACTTCACGAACTGCTTGGCCTGGGCGATCTCGTCCTTCCACTCCTCGACCGACCACTTCCCGACACCACCCTCAGGGCCGCAGAAGTGTCCGTTGAAGTGGGTGCCGACCTCATTGCCCTCCAGCCACGCCAGGCGGAGCTGCTTCACGGTGTCGGCGATCCCCTGCCGGTCGTTGAAGCCGATGTCGGAGCGGCCCGGCGAGTGCTGCGGCGGCCTGTAGAGGTCGCGCTTCTCCTCGGGCAGCAGGTACACGCCGCTGAGGAAGTACGTCATGGTGGCGTTGTTGGCCTTGGCGACCTCGCGGAAATGGGAGAACAGCCGCTGGCTGTCCTCACCCGCGCCGTCCCAGGAGAACACCACGAACTGGGGCGGTCTCTGACCGGGCTTCAGCCGCTCCGGGCGGGACAAACGGGGCTGCGCGCCGGTGAACGCCGTGGAGCCGTCCCCGATGAGCCGGACCGCGCTCTTGGGCGCCGGAGCGCCCTGCGGGCCGGAACCCCCTCTCTCCGGACGGTCGGAGCCGGTCCCGCAGCCGGCGAGTGACAGGGCACAGACCGCGGCGCCCACGGCGCCCGCGGCGATCCTCTGGGTGGCGGCCATCCCGCCCACCTTCCTTCTCCAGTCGATGAGTCGGCAGCGCGGTCAAGGTCGCACGGGACCGAGAAGGAATTAGTACGACAAGCCGATGAAATGCTCACATCACACTCCGGAGTGATTGCTTAACCCATTTGCCCGGAAAGTCCATGCTCGTCCTTTACTCTGCATTACGATTCGTTTACTGAAAGTTGCTGATCCCGCCGCTGCACGCCGTGACCCACGGCCGCGACCCCCCACCCCGCTTCGGCGGGGGACCCCTTGTCCCCGCGACCGCGCTGCCCCGGAGGAGACGGGAAACATGTCAGCCAGCGTCCCCACCCATGCCTTCGAACCCCACCGACCCGACCCCCACCGACCGAAGCGGGTCCACCCGCCCCACAGTCCGCCGCCCGGCCGGCGCTTCCGGTTCCGTATCGCCGGAGTCGACGTCTCGGCCGCCATCTCCGTCTTCCTGATCGCGCTGCCACTGTCCCTGGGCATCGCGCTCGCCACCGGCGCACCGCTCCAGGCGGGGCTCGTCGCCGCGGCCGTGGGCGGCCTGGTGGCCGGACGGCTCGGCGGCTCACCGCTCCAGGTCAGCGGTCCGGCGGCCGGCCTCACGGTCGTCACCGCCGACCTCATCCACCGCTACGGATGGCGTACGACCTGCGCCATCACCGTGCTCGCCGGGCTCGCCCAGCTCGGGCTGGGCTGCCTGCGCGTGGCCCGCTCCGCGCTCGCCGTGAGCCCCGCGATCGTGCACGGCATGCTGGCCGGCATCGGTGTCACCATCGCCGTCGCCCAGTTGCACATCGTGCTCGGCGGCACTCCGCAGAGCGCCGTACTGGACAACCTGCGTGCGCTGCCCGCACAACTGGCCCATCTGCACCCGGCCGCGGTCGCCACCAGCGCGCTCACACTCGCCCTGCTGCTGGCCTGGCCCCGGCTGCCCGGCCGGGCGGGCAACCTGCTGCGCAAGGCGCCGGCCGCGCTCGTCGCCGTCGCCGGCGCGACCGCGGCGGCCTCGCTGGTGGGGCTCACCCTGCCCAAGGTCGAGCTGCCCAACTGGAGCAGTCACGCCCTGGCCGGCCTGCCCGAGGGCCCGGTGCTCGGCCTGGTCGCGGCCGTGCTCACCACCACGCTCGTGTGCAGCGTGCAGTCGCTGCTCGGCGCGGTCGCCGTCGACAAGATGGCCGCCGCCCGGCCCGGACTCGCCGCGCGGGTCCCTCGCTCCGACCTGGACCGCGAACTGCTCGGTCAGGGCGCCGCCAACATCGTCTCCGGTGGACTCGGCGGACTGCCCGTCGCGGGCGTTGCCGTGCGCAGTACCGCGAACGTGCACGCCGGTGCCGTCAGCCGGAACTCCACGATGCTGCACGGCGTTCTCGTAGTGATCGCCGCGCTGCTGATGGTCCCGCTCCTGGAGCTCATCCCGCTCGCCTCGCTCGCCGCCCTGGTGATGGCCGTCGGCATCCAGATGGTCTCGCTGAACCACATCCGCACGGTGACCCGCCACCGTGAGGTGCTGGTCTACGTGGTGACCACCCTCGGCGTGGTGGTCTTCGGCGTACTGGAGGGCGTGGCGTTCGGGATCGCCGTGGCCGTCGGCGTCGCCCTGCACCGCCTCACCCGCACCCGGATCACCCATGAGGTGACGGAGGGAGTCCATCACGTACAGGTACGAGGCCAGTTGACCTTCCTCGCGGTGCCACGGCTCAGCCGGGCCCTGCATCTCGTGCCCCAGGGCGCCGACGTCCTCGTCGAGCTGGACGGCTCGTTCATGGACCACGCGGCCTACGAGACCCTGCAGGACTGGCAGAACACCCACACCGCGACAGGTGGCGCCGTCGAGCTGATCGGCCGCCGCTCCGGTGTCCGCATCGCCGAGCCCATGAGGTTCCCCGGTCACCGCGGGGACGGCTGGGCGGACGAACCGGATCCTGCCGCCGGTTGCCGGTGCAGCCCTTGGACACCGTGGCGCAACCACCAGTGCGAGGTGCAGCCCACGCTGCTGGAGGCGCCGACGGGGCCGGACGGATCCGGTGGCCCGGCGCCTGTCTGGGGCTCGGTGAGTTCGGAGCGCGCCAAGGGCTTCGTGGGCTGGAAGGCGTCGGCGAGCACCGAGCACTCCAAGGTCCTCGCGAGCTGCAAGGCCTCCTCGAGCGCCGGGGGCGCCAAGACCTTCGAGGGCTGGAAGGGCTCCGCCGGCGGGCAGGGCTCCCCGGGGCTTGCGGGCCGGAGCGACTCCGAGTGCTGGAACAGTTCCGAGAAGTGGGAGGGCGACGCGGCACTGGAGGGTTCCCGGGGCCGAGCGAGTTCCGTGGGGCTGAAGGGCTCAACGGTCCTGGAGGGCTCCGCAAGCCAGGACGGCTCCGTGCTCCGGGAAGGCTCCGGGGGAACGGAACGCTCCGTGGTCCGCGAGGGTTCCGCAGAGCGGGACGGCTTCCCGGGCCGGGACGACTCCATGGGTCGGGACAGGTCCGTGGGCCGGGACGACTCCCCGGGCCGGGACGACTCCCCGGGGCGCGGCAGCTCCGTGGGCCGGGACGACTCCCCGGACCGGGACGGGTCCGTCGACCGGACGGGCTCGGTGGGACCGGAAGGCTCGGCCCGAACGTCGGCCGAGGGCTCCCCAGGCTCGGGCGGCTCCACACACCCGGACGGCTCGACAGTCCGGAGGAGCTCCACAAGCCACGGCTCCACAGTCCGTAACGGCTCCCCAGGCCCGGACGGTCCCACAGCCCCGGACGGCTCGACAGTCCGTAAGGGCTCGGCAAGCTCGGACGGTCCGCCGGACCGTAAGGGCTCGACAGGCCCGGACGGTTCCGCGGTCCGTAACGGCTCCGCAGGTCCGGACGGCCCCGGAGACCGTAACGGCTCAAGCCGGAACGACCTCGCGGTCGCAACGGGTTCCGCCGACTTGGGCGGCACCTCAGGCCGAGAGGGCCCCATGGGCCCGGATCGCTTCGCAGGCCCAAAGGGCCCCGTAGGCCGGGAGGACCTCGCGGCCGCCATGGATTCCGTCGGTCTGGGCAGGGCCAAGGCGCCGATGAACCCGGCGGCACCGGCGGGCTGTGCGAGCCCGTTCGGTTCCAAGGGGACGAAGAGCCCGAAGGGCTCACGGTCCCCGGCCGGCCCACAGGCCCCGTACGGCACCGACCTCGACAGGCGCAACACCGCCCCCGATCCCCTCACCGACACCTCCGGCAACCATCAACTGGCCCGAGGCATCAGCGCCTTTCAGAGCAACACGGCCCCACTGGTCAGGGGCGAGCTGGCGCGGCTGGCCCGCGAGGGGCAGCGGCCCGATCAGCTGTTCCTCACCTGCGCGGACTCCCGCCTGGTCACCTCGATGATCACGTCCAGTGGTCCGGGCGACCTGTTCGTGGTGCGCAACGTCGGCAACCTGGTGCCCCTGCCGGGCGAGGAGAGCGGCGACGACTCGGTCGCGGCGGCCATCGAGTACGCGGTGGACGTGCTGAAGGTGCGGTCCATCACCGTGTGCGGCCACTCGGGCTGCGGAGCCATGCAGGCGCTGCTCAACTCCGAGCCGGGCAGCGCCCGCACACCGCTCAGACGGTGGCTGCGGCACGGGCAGCCCAGCCTGGAGCGCATCGCCGGTGACGGCCCGTCCTGGCCCCGGCTGGCCGGGCGGCCGCCCGCCGACGTGGCCGAGCAGCTGTGCCTGACCAACGTCGTGCAGCAGCTGGAGCACCTGCGCGCTCACGAGTCGGTGTCCCGGGCACTGCGCGAGGACGCGCTGGAGCTGCACGGGATGTACTTCCACGTCGGGGAGGCACAGTCGTATCTGCTGACCGACACGGCCGACGGGCTCGTGTTCGACACCGTCCGCGCGGCGGGCCTGTCCGCCTGAGCGGAGCCCGGACCGCCCCTCCGTGACGCGTGCACGGAGGGGCGGTCCGGGATGTGAGGGCCGCAACACGGCCGCACCACGGCTGAACCGGCTCCTGCCACCGTCCGTGGGTAGGGGGGCCGGGTGCCGTCACCGGTCCGGAGCCCGACCCGCCACGCCGGGGTGCGCCATGACCAGGCGCCCGACAGGTCTAAACCAATATTCCGTCGACCCTTGTCATCGGGCCGTCAGGTCTGATGAGCTGTGGCCTGGGACACAACGGACACCCTTCGAGAGGGAGATGTCGTGAGCAACGAGAGCCTGGCCAACCTGCTCAAAGAAGAGCGCAGGTTCGCGCCACCCGCCGACCTGGCCGCGGGCGCCAACGTCACGGCGGAGGCGTACGAACAGGCCAAGGCTGACCGGCTCGGCTTCTGGGCCGAGCAGGCCCGCCGGCTGACCTGGGCCAAGGAGCCGACGCAGACGCTGAACTGGTCGAACCCGCCGTTCGCCAAGTGGTTCGAGGACGGCGAGCTCAACGTCGCGTACAACTGCGTGGACCGGCATGTCGAGGCCGGGCACGGCGACCGCGTGGCCATCCACTTCGAGGGCGAGCCCGGCGACAGCCGCGCCGTCACCTACGCCGAGCTCAAGGACGAGGTCTCCAAGGCCGCCAACGCCCTGCTGGAGCTGGGCGTGCGCAAGGGCGACCGGGTCGCCGTCTACATGCCGATGATCCCCGAGACCGCGGTCGCGATGCTGGCCTGCGCCCGGATCGGCGCCGCGCACTCCGTCGTCTTCGGCGGCTTCTCGGCCGACGCGCTCGCGACCCGTATCCAGGACGCGGACGCCAAGGTCGTCATCACCTCCGACGGCGGCTACCGACGCGGCAAGCCGTCCGCGCTGAAGCCGGCCGTGGACGAGGCCGCCGAGAAGGCGGGCAACGTCGAGCACGTCCTCGTGGTGCGCCGGACCGGCCAGGAGGTCGCCTGGACCGAGGGCCGCGACGTGTGGTGGCACGAGCTCGTCGACCGTCAGTCGGCCGAGCACACCCCGGAGGCGTTCGAGGCGGAGCACCCGCTGTTCATCCTGTACACCTCCGGCACGACGGGTAAGCCGAAGGGCATCCTGCACACCTCCGGCGGCTACCTCACCCAGACGTCGTACACCCATCACGCGGTCTTCGACCTCAAGCCGGAGACGGACGTGTACTGGTGCACCGCCGACGTCGGCTGGGTCACCGGGCACTCCTACATCGTGTACGGGCCGCTCGCCAACGGCGCGACCCAGGTGATGTACGAGGGCACCCCGGACACCCCGCACCAGGGCCGCTTCTGGGAGATCGTGCAGAAGTACAAGGTCACGATCCTCTACACCGCGCCCACCGCGATCCGTACGTTCATGAAGTGGGGCGACGACATCCCCGCGAAGTTCGACCTCTCCAGCCTGCGCGTACTGGGTTCGGTCGGTGAGCCGATCAACCCCGAGGCCTGGATCTGGTACCGCAAGCACATCGGCTCCGACCGCACCCCGATCGTGGACACCTGGTGGCAGACCGAGACCGGCGCGATGATGATCTCGCCGCTGCCCGGCGTCACCGAGACCAAGCCCGGTTCGGCGCAGACACCGCTGCCCGGCATCTCCGCGACGGTCGTCGACGACGAGGCGAACGAGGTGCCCGACGGCGGCGGTGGCTACCTCGTCCTGACCGAGCCGTGGCCGTCGATGCTGCGCACCATCTGGGGCGACGACCAGCGATTCCTCGACACGTACTGGTCGCGCTTCGAGGGCAAGTACTTCGCCGGGGACGGCGCGAAGAAGGACGACGACGGCGACATCTGGCTGCTGGGCCGTGTCGACGACGTCATGCTCGTCTCCGGGCACAACATCTCCACCACCGAGGTCGAGTCCGCGCTCGTCTCCCACCCCTCCGTCGCCGAGGCGGCCGTGGTGGGCGCGGCGGACGAGACGACCGGGCAGGCCATCGTCGCCTTCGTGATCCTGCGGGGCAGCGCGGCGGAGAGCGAGGACCTGATCGGCGAGTTGCGGGGCCATGTCGCCACCACGCTCGGGCCGATCGCCAAGCCCCAGCGGATCCTGCCGGTGGCGGAGCTGCCGAAGACCCGCTCGGGCAAGATCATGCGCCGTCTGCTGCGTGACGTCGCCGAGAACCGCCAGCTCGGTGACGTGACCACGTTGACCGACTCCACGGTCATGGACCTCATCCAGGCGAAGCTCCCGGCGGCGCCCAGCGAGGACTGAGCCCTAGGACGGAAACTGGCGGGGGCACCCGGCGACCGAAGCGCAGCACGCGCGACGGTCGCGCCGGGTGCCCCTTTCGCGCGTAATGTGAAGATCACCTGGCCGTCCCGCCGTACCTTAGCTAACCTAAGGAACGCGTCAACGATGCGACAATGTACAAAGGTGCGCCGGGAAGTCTGGTCGGCATGTGTTCCGTGCTGCCCATCGACCGGAGGTCCTCCTCGTGACCGCCCCCCGCACCGCCCGCAAGGTGTTCGCCCGGCTGTCCCTGCCCGAGCGGAACTTCGTCGCGAACGCGCTGCGCACCGAGACGGTCGGCGGCGTGCTTCTGCTGGTCGCCGCGGTCGTCGCACTGATCTGGGCGAACGTACCCGTGCTGGGGAACAGCTACGAGACCGTGTCGGACTTCCACCTCGGCCCCGGCGTGCTCGGCCTCGACCTCTCCGTGGCGCACTGGGCGGCCGACGGCCTGCTCGCCGTCTTCTTCTTCGTGGCGGGCATCGAACTCAAGCGTGAACTGGTCGCCGGCGATCTGCGCGACCCGAAGGCGGCCGTGCTTCCGGTGGTCGCCGCCCTGTGCGGCATGGCAGCACCGGCGCTGGTCTACCTCCTCACGAACGGTCTGGGCAGTGGCTCACTGGCCGGCTGGGCGGTACCGACCGCGACGGACATCGCCTTCGCACTCGCCGTGCTCGCCGTCATCGGCACCTCGCTGCCGAGCGCCCTGCGCGCCTTCCTGCTGACGCTCGCCGTCGTGGACGACCTGTTCGCGATCCTGATCATCGCGATCTTCTTCACCGGTTCCCTGAACTTCGCCGCGCTCGGCGGCGCCCTCGCCGGGCTCTGCGTCTTCTGGCTGCTGCTGCGGGGGAGCGTGCGCGGCTGGTACGTCTACGTCCCGCTGGCCCTGGTGATCTGGGCGCTGATGTACAACAGCGGCGTGCACGCCACGATCGCCGGTGTCGCCATGGGCCTGATGCTGCGCTGCACCACCCACGAGGGCGAGCAGCACTCGCCCGGCGAGCGCGTCGAGCACCTGGTGCGCCCTCTGTCGGCGGGTCTCGCTGTGCCGCTGTTCGCCCTGTTCAGCGCCGGCGTCGCGGTCTCGGGCAGCGTGCTCGGGGACGTGTTCACCAAGCCGGAGACGCTCGGCGTCGTCCTCGGGCTCGTCGTCGGCAAGGCCGTCGGCATCTTCGGCGGCACCTGGCTGACCGCGCGCTTCACCCGGGCCACCCTGAGCGAGGACCTGGCGTGGGCGGACGTCTTCGCCGTCGCCTCGCTCGCCGGCATCGGATTCACCGTCTCGCTGCTCATCGGGGAGCTGGCGTTCGAGGGCGACGCCGCGCTGACGGACGAGATCAAGGTCGCCGTGCTGGCCGGCTCGGTGACGGCCGCGCTGATCGCGACCGTGCTGCTGAAGGTACGGAACGTCAAGTACCGCAAGCTCTGGGAGGACGAGGAGCGCGACGACGACCTCGACGGCATCCCCGACGTCTACGAGGAGCACGACCCCGCGTACCACCTGCGGATGGCACAGATCCACGAGCGCAAGGCCGCCGAGCACCGCCGACTCGCCGAAGTCAGGGCCGCCGAGCTTGCCGAAGTGGGCGGCGGGGCAGGCGATGAGGGCGACGGTCCGGCATGATCTGACGAGACGGTACAAAAGACGGGACCGTACGCAGTCAGACACCGGAGGACGTACGCGGTCGGACGGCGACGGTTCGCGTCCGCAGTCAGACAGCGACGGACCCCGTACGCAGCAGTACGCAGAAGAGGGAGACCGCGATGAGCGCACCCGACGGCAGCCCGGTCGGCGCCGAACGCAGCATCGGCCAGCTGTTCGCCTCGGCGACGGCCGACATGTCGGCGCTGGTGCACGACGAGATCGCGCTGGCCAAGGCCCAGCTGAGGCAGGACGTCAAACGCGGTGCGACGAGCGGCGGCGCGTTCACCGCGGCCGGCGGGCTGCTCCTGTTCTCCCTGCCGATGCTCAACTTCGCGCTGGCGTACGGCATCCGGACCTGGAGCGGGTGGAACCTCGCGGTCTGCTTCCTGCTCTCGTTCGCGGCCAACGTCCTGATCGCCCTCGTGCTGGCGCTGATCGGTGTGGTTTTCGCGAAGAAGGCGAAGAAGAGCAAGGGCCCGCAGAAGGTCGCCGCGTCGGTGAAGGAGTCGGCGGGCGTCCTGCAGAAGGCCAAGCCGCACCCGCGTCCCGAGCGCCCCGAGCGGCCGGCGCTGCCCGCGTCCCCGCGGGACCGCGCGCCCGAGGCCATCGAGGCTGTGGCACGCTCGTCGTCATGACGGAACCCGACACCCCTTCGGCGCAGCCCGCCTCGGTCGTCCGGCCGGACGGCCCCTGGACGCACCGGGACGTGGCGGCGAACGGCGCGCGCTTCCACATCGCGGAGCTGGGCGACGGGCCGCTGGTGATGCTGGTGCACGGCTTCCCGCAGTTCTGGTGGGCCTGGCGGCACCAGCTGGTCGCGCTCGCCGACGCCGGGTTCCGGGCCGTCGCCATGGACCTGCGGGGCGTCGGCGGCAGCGACCGCACCCCCCGCGGCTACGACCCGGCCAACCTCGCCCTCGACATCACCGGCGTGGTCCGCTCCCTCGGCGAGCCGGACGCGGCGCTGGTCGGGCACGACCTCGGCGGCTATCTGGCCTGGACGGCGGCCGTGATGCGGCCGAAGCTGGTACGCCGTCTGGTGGTGTCGTCGATGCCGCACCCCCGGCGCTGGCGCTCGGCGATGCTGGCCGACGCGCGGCAGACGGCGGCCGGTTCGCACATCTGGGGGTTCCAGCGGCCGTGGATCCCGGAGCGGCAACTGGTCGCGGACGACGGGGCGCTGGTGGGCCGGCTGATCCGGGACTGGTCCGGGCCGCGGCTGCCGGAGGACGAGGCGGTGCAGACGTACCGGCGTGCGATGTGCATCCCGTCCACGGCGCACTGCTCGGTCGAGCCGTACCGGTGGCTGGTCCGCTCGCTGGCGCGGCCCGACGGCGTCCAGTTCTACCGCCGGATGAAGCGCCCGGTCCGGGTGCCGACGCTGCATCTGCACGGCTCCCTCGACCCGGTGATGCGCACCCGCAGCGCGGCCGGCTCCGGCGAGTACGTCGAAGCCCCTTACCGCTGGCGCCTGTTCGACGGTCTCGGTCACTTCCCGCACGAGGAGGACCCGGTGGCGTTCTCCCACGAGCTGATCAGCTGGCTGAAGGACCCCGAGCCGGACCGCTGAGCCCGCTGGGCGGGCCCGGGCTCCCGCCCGGTACGCGGAGCGGCACACCAGTACGACGAACTGCCAAATGCCCGGCGCATAAGCCAATTGGGCACCCCGGAGGCGGTTATGGACCTTGGGACGGGGCAGACGTCGAGGTATGGGCTGGACGCACGACTACAGTGACGCAGCACGCACTCGCCGCTCGGCCAACGGTCCGGGCACCCACCGCCGGGGTACGCCCCAACTGGCGGCCACAGACCCGAGGGTGGGCATCCCGCGCATTCTGCGCCGCCGGGCCCGTTGGGTCTCGGTACGGCTGCGTCATCCGCGCGGCTGATCCCCGAACGGCCCGACGACCGGGCGCCCGCACGGACTACAGGGCGCAGCTGTCGCTGCCCACCTGCTGGTTCGCCGTACGGCCCTTGGTGATGTCCTCGCGGATCTCGTCCACGGTCAGCGCGTATCCCGTCTCGGCGTCGTCGAGGGACTTCGCGAAGACCACGCCGTAGACCTCGCCGTCGGGCGTCAGCAGGGGGCCGCCGGAGTTGCCCTGCCGTACGGTCGCGTACAGGGAGTAGACGTCGCGGCGGACCGTGCCCCGGTGGTAGATGTCCGGGCCGTTCGCCGTGATGCGCCCCCGCACGCGCGCGGAGCGCACGTCGTACGCGCCGTTCTCCGGGAAGCCCGCGACGATCGCGCCGTCCCCGCTCGCCGCGTCGTCGGCGGCGAACTTCAGCACGGGCGCGTCCAGATCGGGCACGTCGAGTACCGCGATGTCGCGCCGCCAGTCGTAGAGGACGACCGTCGCGTCGTAGCGACGGCCCTCTCCGCCTATCTGGACGGTGGGCTCCTCGACGCCGCCCACCACGTGCGCGTTGGTCATCACCCGGCGCTCGCCGAAGACGAAGCCGGTGCCCTCCAGGACCTTGCCGCAACTCTGCGCGGTGCCCATCACCTTGACGATGGAACGCTGCGCGCGGGCGGCGACGGCGCTGCCCGCGAGCGCCGGGTCGGGCGGCTGCACGTCGGTGATGGGCTCGTTGGCGAAGGGGCTGAAGACCTGCGGGAAGCCGTTCTGCGCGAGGACGGAGGAGAAGTCCGCGAACCAGGTGTCGGCCTGCGTGGGCAGCGCCCGGGACACGCCGAGCAGCACCTTGGAGCTGCGCACCTCCTTGCCGAGCGTCGGCAGGGTGGTGCCGGCCAGCGCCGAGCCGATCAGCCACGCCACCAGGAGCATGGCGACGACGTTGACGAGGGCGCCGCCGGTCGCGTCCAGGGCGCGGGCCGGGGACCAGGTGATGTACCGGCGCAGCTTGTTGCCCAGATGGGTCGTCAGGGCCTGGCCCACGGAGGCGCAGACGATCACGACGACGACCGCGACGACGGCGGCGGTGGTGCTCACCTCCGCGTTGGCGGTCAGGGCGTCCCAGATGACGGGCAGCAGGTAGACGGCGACGAGGCCGCCGCCGAGGAAGCCGATCACCGACAGGATGCCGACGACGAAGCCCTGGCGGTAGCCCACGATCGCGAACCACACGGCGGCGACCAGCAACAGGATGTCCAGCACGTTCACCGCTTCAAGCCTCGCCTCATCACTCCGCGATCACACCTGCTCGGCCGGGGACCCGGCAACAGCACGAGGTCACCCTGTCATGACCGCCAGTCGAGCGGGACCTGCTTGTCCCGGTCCCACGGTCTCTCCCAGCCCGCGTAGTGCAGCAGCCGGTCGATGATCCCCGCGGTGAAACCCCAGACAAGGGCCGATTCGACCAGAAATGCCGGACCTCGGTGGCCGCTGGGATGCAGAGCCATGGCACGGTTGGCGGGGTCCGTGAGATCCGCCACGGGGACCGTGAAGACGCGGGCCGTCTCGTTCGGGTCCACGACGCCCACCGGGCTCGGCTCCCGCCACCAGGCCAGCACGGGCGTCACGACGAACTCGCTGACCGGGATGTAGAGCTTGGGCAGCACGCCGAACAGCTGCACACCGGCCGGGTCCACGCCCGTCTCCTCCTCGGCCTCGCGAAGAGCCGCCCACAGCGGTCCGTCGGCCTTCGGATCGCCGTCCTCCGGGTCGAGGGCGCCACCGGGGAAGGAGGGCTGCCCGGCGTGCGAGCGCAGCGAGCTGGCCCGCTCCATCAGCAGCAGCTCCGGGCCGCGCGGGCCCTCGCCGAACAGGACGAGGACGGCCGACTGGCGGCCCCCGCCGTCCTTCGGCGGCAGGAAACGGCTCAGCTGGCGCGGCTCGACCGTCTCGACGGCGCGCACCACGGGGTCCAGCCACTCGGGCAGCCCGTCCCTGCTGAGCGCCACCGAGCCGCCTCGGGTCTCACTCGCCCGTGTCATCGCCACCCCCGTCGTCCTGATGGTCCAACGCGGCACAGCACCGAGATCGTTCCGGGGCGGGGCGTACGCGTCACTGCTCGCGTCATCCGGACCCCAGCGGCGGAGCCGGCTTGCCCCCCGCGTCCAGATAGGCCTGCGGCGGCTTCAGGCGCTGACCGGGGAAACCGCCCTTCTCGTACTTCAGCAGCTTCTTCGCCTTCTCGGGGTCCGTCTCGCCCTCGCCGTACGCCGGGCAGAGCTCGGCGATGGGGCAGGCGCCGCAGGCGGGTTTGCGGGCGTGACAGATACGGCGGCCGTGCCAGATGACGTGGTGCGAGAGGTCGGTCCAGTCGCTCTTCGGGAACAGCGCGCCGACGGCGGCCTCGATCTTGTCGGGGTCGGTCTCCTCGGTCCACCGCCAGCGCCGCACCAGCCGCTGGAAGTGCGTGTCGACGGTGATGCCGGGCCGGCCGAAGGCGTTGCCGAGGACGACGAACGCGGTCTTGCGGCCCACGCCGGGCAGCTTGACGAGGTCTTCGAGCCGGCCCGGGACCTCGCCGCCGAAGTCCTCGGTGAGGGCCTTGGACAACCCCATCACCGACTTGGTCTTGGCCCGGAAGAAGCCGCACGGCCGGAGGATCTCCTCGACCACCTCGGGGTCGGCGGCGGCCAGGTCCTCGGGAGTGGGGTACTTCGCGAACAGGGAGGGGGTGGTCTGGTTGACGCGCAGGTCGGTGGTCTGGGCCGAGAGGACCGTGGCGACCAGGAGCTGGAAGGGGTTGTCGAAGTCGAGTTCCGGGTGGGCGTACGGATATACCTCGGCGAGTTCGCGGTTGATCCGGCGGGCCCGGCGGACCAGGGCGGTACGGGACTCGCCGCTGGGCGGCCGGGCGGTGGTCACCGTCTTGGCGGGCGCGGCCTTCACGGAGGCGGAGGTCCTCTCGGGGGCCACGGCGGGCTTCCCGCGCCCGAGGGTGGCCTTCTTGACGGGGCCGGTGCTCTTCTTCGCGGGGGTGGCCTTCTTGGCCGGTGCCTGCTTCACGGAGGCGGACTTCTTGGCCGGCGACTGCCTCGCGGAGGCGGCCTTCTTCGCTGAGCCGGATTTCTTCGCGGAGCCGGATTTCTTCGCGGAGGCACCATGCTCAGAGGTGGCCCGTGCGGCCGGGGCGGTCTCCTTGGACACCACCCGTTCTGCCGCCTTTGCCGCTTTCTCTCCGCCGCCGGAATCCTGTTCGCCCACAGCGGAATCTCGACGTACAACCACCCGCGCAGCCCCCTAGGCCTGTGCTCTCACCGGTGTTTTGGACACCCGGCCAGCCTAAGCCCCGGCACCGACATCCGCCCCGGACCCTGAAGATCAGCGCCCAATTGGACCCCTGCCGCTTACCACTGGACCCCGGTGCGGCATCCTTGTGACAGATCACACTGTTTGGACGGTCCGGCAAAATGGGCACCAGGGTGCCTTGGAACACCGGGGGAGAAAGATCCCCTGAGCAGGTCGACAAGGAGAGAACTCGTGGACGACGTTCTGCGGCGCAATCCGCTCTTCGCGGCGCTCGACGATGAGCAGGCCGCGGAGCTGCGCGCCTCCATGAGTGAGGTGACCCTCGCGCGGGGTGACTCCCTGTTCCACGAGGGCGACCCCGGCGACCGCCTCTACGTGGTCACCGAGGGCAAGGTCAAGCTGCACCGCACGTCGCCCGACGGCCGCGAGAACATGCTCGCCGTGGTCGGTCCCGGCGAGCTCATCGGTGAGCTGTCGCTGTTCGACCCGGGCCCGCGGACGGCGACCGCCACCGCGCTGACCGAGGTCAAGATGCTCGGGCTCGGCCACGGCGACCTCCAGCCCTGGCTCAACGCCCGCCCCGAGGTCGCCACCGCGCTGCTGCGTGCCGTGGCGCGGCGCCTGCGCAAGACCAACGACGCGATGTCCGACCTCGTCTTCTCGGACGTGCCCGGCCGTGTCGCGCGCGCCCTGCTGGACCTGTCCCGCCGGTTCGGCGTGCAGTCCGAGGAGGGCATCCACGTCGTCCACGACCTCACGCAGGAGGAGCTGGCCCAGCTGGTCGGCGCGTCCCGCGAGACGGTCAACAAGGCCCTGGCCGACTTCGCCCAGCGCGGCTGGCTGCGGCTGGAGGCGCGTGCGGTGATCCTCCTGGACGTGGAGCGCCTCGCGAAGCGCTCGCGCTGAGGATTGCCGGGACCGAGGACCGGCACCGCGCTGACGACACCCCCGCAAGGCCTCGACCCCGAGGGCCTGCTGGTGCGCGAGGGCTCGCTCGCGCGCGTCCAGGCCTCGTTCCGTCCCGTCGTGGCCGACCTGGATCTGCTGCCCGCGCTGCGGGACGAGCCCGGCGACGCGGACCGGGTGGACGCCTGTGCCCTCGAGGAGGCGCTGGACGGCGAGTTCCCCGAGATCGACGGGGTGGGGACGCTCCTGTATGCATGCCTGTACGGCCGCGCGCGGCTGCTGAGCGACCTGGAGAGGCACGACCTGGGATGGTTCGTCGCCTGCCTCTGCACACCGCTCACCGGTCCGGACCTCGCCGCGCTCCTGCCGCCCTACCGGCCCGACGGCCTCCTGACGCGCGAGACCAACGGCGACCTTGTCTCGTGATGCCCCGCTGGGGAGGCTGGACCAGCGATCTGGCCGAGGTGGCCTCGGTCTTCGGCGCGTACTACCCCCCGCGCGCCGGGCAGATGCGCGCGGCCGCCGTCCTCGGTCATGAGCCGACCGGCGATCCCGCCGTCCTGAAGGCGTACGTCGACGACCTCGGTCCCTGGCTCGCCGAGGAGTACGCGCGCGTGCACGGGGTCAAGGCGCCGAGGCCCTGCTGAGCGGGCGTCGGCCCTCGTTCACCGCGATGCGTGCCAGCTTCGTCAGCATCATGCCGTTGCGGACCTTGACGACGTAGTCCACGGGCAGTCCGTGCATCCGGATGCCGGGACCCCGCAGGGGGTGCCAGTCGATGGTGAGGAGGGTCGCGTCGCCCCAGGGGAGCAGGGTCAGGGCGATGCGGGCGGCGCCGAACGGGTCGGCCCGCGCCTCCAGTTCGAGGCGGCGCTCCGGTTCGCAGATCCGCACGACGCAGGTGTCGTCGAGGGTCAGGGCTCCGACCCCGACGCGGACCTGGAGGCGGGCGCCCACCTCGGGCCAGTGCGCGTCCGCCGCGAGGATCCGCTGAGTGCCCGTCACCCACTCCCCGTAGCGGCGGCCGTCGGCCAGCAGGCTCCAGACCTCCGACGGCGAGGTGAGGATCAGACGGCGGTTACGGGCCACGCCGGCCACGCTCCTTCCGAAGGACGCAGGACATGTCCTCCAGCGTGCGGGCGGCGCCGCGGTGGCGCACCTCGGCCTCAGACGAGCCCGTGCTCCACCAGGTAGTCCAGCTGGGCCCGCACCGACAGCTCCGCCGCCGGCCACAGGGTGCGGTCCACGTCGGCGTACACATGGGCCACGATCTCGGACGGCGTCCGGAAGCCGTCCTCGACGGCCGTCTCGACCTGGGCGAGCCGGTTGGCGCGATGGGCGAGGTAGTACTCCACCGCGCCCTGGGCGTCCTCCAGGACCGGTCCGTGGCCCGGGAGGACGGTGTGGACGCCGTCGTCGACCGTGAGGGACCTCAGGCGCCGCAGGGTGTCCAGATAGTCGCCCAGGCGGCCGTCCGGGTGCGCCACGACCGTCGTACCGCGTCCCAGCACGGTGTCGCCCGTCAGCACCGCCCGGTCGGCCGGGAGGTGGAAGCTCAGCGAGTCCGCGGTGTGACCGGGCGTCGGCACGACCCGCAGTTCCAGGCCGCCGGCCCTGACCACGTCGCCCGCGCCGAGCCCCTCGTCGCCCAGCCGGAGCGCGGGGTCGAGCGCCCGCACCTTTGTGCCGGTCAGCTCGGCGAAGCGGGCGGCGCCGGCCGCGTGGTCCGGGTGCCCGTGGGTCAGCAGGGTCAGGGCGACGCGCTTGCCGGCCCGTTCGGCGGTGTCGACGACGGTACGCAGGTGTCCCTCGTCCAGCGGGCCCGGGTCGACCACGACGGCCACCGCCGAGCCGGGCTCGGACAGCAGCCAGGTGTTGGTGCCGTCCAGGGTCATCGCGGAGGGGTTGGGCGCGAGGACGTTGACCGCGCGCGGGGTGGCGGGTCCGCTCAGGACCCCGCCCCGGGGCCGTCCGGGCAGCGCGCTTGCGTCCGTCATGCGGGGGCTCCCCCGGTCGGGATGTGCTTGGTGAACTCGTCGTGGCCCGGCCAGGAGAGCACGAGCTCGTCGCCCTCCAGACGGGCCTGTGCGAGGACGGGAGTCAGATCGTGGCCCGGGGCCGCCTCGAGCGCCTGTGCGGCCGTCCCGTACGCCGTCAGCTGCCGCAGCGTCGCGATGGTGGGCGGCATCATCAGCAGTTCGCCCTTGTCGTACGACGCCGCCGCGTCGGCCGGCCGGATCCACACCGTGCGGTCCGCCTCCGTGGAGGCGTTGCGCGTGCGCTGCCCCTCGGGGAGGGCGGCGACGAAGAACCAGGTGTCGTAGCGGCGGGCCTCGAACTCCGGGGTGATCCAGCGCGTCCAGGCGCCCAGGAGGTCGGAGCGCAGCACCAGTCCGCGGCGGTCCAGGAACTCCGCGAAGGAGAGGTCGCGCGCGACCAGGGCGGCGCGGTCCGCCTCCCAGTCCGGCCCGGTGGTGTCGCCGACGACCGAGTCGGCGTCCGGCCCGGCCAGCAGGACCCCGGCCTCCTCGTACGTCTCGCGTACGGCCGCGCAGACGATCGCCTGGGCGGCCGCCTCGTCGACGCCGAAGCGGTCCGCCCACCACGCGCGCGTGGGGCCCGCCCAGCGGACGTGACGGTCGTCGTCCCGTGGGTCGACGCCGCCGCCCGGGTAGGCGTAGGCGCCCGCCGCGAACGCCATGGAGGCGCGGCGGCGCAGCATGTGGACGACGGGGCCGGAGCCCGTGTCCTTGAGGAGCATGACCGTGGCCGCGCGCTTGGGGGTCACCGGCGTGAGCGTGCCCGCCGCCAGCGCGCGGATCCGGTCCGGCCACTCCGGGGGGTACCACTGACCGTTCGCCATGGGCGCGAGGCTATCCCGTGGTGAGCGGATGTTCGAGAGGCAGTGATCACCTCGACGGGCGCCGCCCGCTACGGCTGGACGAGCTCCACCTGGATCTCGACCTCGACCGGCGCGTCCAGCGGCAGCACCGCCACGCCCACCGCGCTGCGCGCGTGCACGCCCTTCTCGCCCAGGACCTCGCCCAGCAGCTCGCTCGCGCCGTTGACGACGCCGGGCTGGCCGGTGAAGTCGGCGGCGGAGGCGACGAAGCCCACGACCTTCACCACACGCGCGATCCGGTCCAGGTCGCCGGCGACGGACTTGACGGCCGCCAGCGCGTTCAGGGCGCAGACGCGGGCGAGGTCTTTGGCCTCCTCCGCGGTGACCTCCGCACCGACCTTGCCGGTGACCGGAAGCTTGCCCTCCACCATCGGGAGCTGGCCCGAGGTGTACACGTAGGGCCCGCTCTGCACGGCCGGCTGGTAGGCGGCCAGCGGCGGTACGACCGCCGGCAGCGTCAGGCCGAGCTCCGTGAGCTTCGCCTCGACCGCGCTCACGCCTGCTTCTCGCGCTTCAGGTATGCCACCAGCTGCTCGGGGTTGTTCGGCCCGGGCACGACCTGGACGAGCTCCCAGCCGTCCTCGCCCCAGGTGTCCAGGATCTGCTTCGTGGCGTGGACGAGCAGCGGCACGGTTGCGTATTCCCACTTGGTCATGGGGCCGACTGTATCCGCTGGCGGCGGCTGCCTTCGCGGCCGTCCGGGGTGAGGGTTGTCCACAGGCCGCCGATTGCTTTTCGCGCGAACTGGTTACGCTCGAAGACGTGAGCAGGCTCCAGGTCGTCAGCGGCAAGGGCGGGACCGGCAAGACGACGGTCGCCGCCGCCCTAGCGTTGGCTCTGGCCACCGAGGGGAAGCGGACGCTTCTCGTCGAGGTCGAGGGCCGACAAGGCATCGCACAGCTCTTCGAGACGGAGGCGCTGCCCTATGAGGAACGAAAGATCGCCGTCGCCCCGGGCGGCGGCGAGGTGTTCGCCCTCGCCATAGATCCCGAACTGGCCCTTCTGGACTACCTCCAGATGTTCTACAAACTGGGGAGCGCCGGCCGGGCCCTGAAGAAGCTCGGCGCGATCGACTTCGCCACCACCATCGCGCCCGGCCTGCGGGACGTGCTGCTGACCGGCAAGGCGTGCGAGGCGGTCCGGCGCAAGGACCGGGCCGGACGGTTCGTCTACGACTACGTCGTGATGGACGCGCCGCCCACGGGCCGGATCACCCGCTTCCTCAACGTCAACGACGAGGTCGCGGGCCTCGCGAAGATCGGCCCGATACACAATCAGGCGCAGGCCGTGATGCGGGTGCTGAAGTCCCGGGAGACCGCCGTGCACCTGGTGGCCCTCCTGGAGGAGATGCCGGTCCAGGAGACCGCGGACGGCATCGCCGAGCTGCGCGCGGCGCAGCTGCCGGTCGGCCGGGTGATCGTGAACATGGTGCGGCCCGAGGTGCTGGACGCGGCCGACCTGGACCTCGTACGGACGCTGCCGCGCGCCGATGTCGCGCGGTCGCTGTCGGCCGCGGGGCTCGGCGGGGCGCGCCGCGGGCAGAACGCCGAGAAGCTGGTCGACCCGCTGGTGGCGCAGGCCGAGGAGTACGGCGAGCGGTATCTGCTGGAGCACGAACAGCGAGCCGTCCTCGCGGAGCTGGGCCTGCCCCTGCACGAACTGCCGCTGCTCGCCGAGGGCATGGACCTGGCGGGCCTGTACGAACTGGCCACCGAGCTGCGGAAGCAGGACCTCTCATGAGTCCGAACCCCCCGCCGGCGCACCACCGGCTGTCCCCGGCGCCCGTGCTCGACGTCGATCCGCTGCTGGACGATCCGGACACCCGCATCGTGGTGTGCTGCGGATCGGGCGGGGTCGGCAAGACCACCACGGCCGCGGCGCTGGGCCTGCGGGCCGCCGAGCGCGGCCGCAAGGTCGTCGTCCTGACCATCGACCCGGCGCGGCGGCTCGCGCAGTCCATGGGGATCGACTCGCTGGACAACACCCCGCGCCGGGTCAAGGGCGTCGAGGGCGACGGCGAGCTGCACGCGATGATGCTCGACATGAAGCGCACCTTCGACGAGATCGTCGAGGCGCACGCGGACCGCGAGCGGGCCGCCACGATCCTGGGCAACCCCTTCTACCAGTCGCTGTCCGCGGGCTTCGCCGGCACGCAGGAGTACATGGCGATGGAGAAGCTGGGCCAGCTGCGGGCCCGGGACGAATGGGACCTGATCGTCGTCGACACCCCGCCCTCGCGCTCCGCGCTGGACTTCCTGGACGCGCCCAAGCGGCTCGGCTCGTTCCTGGACGGGCGGCTCATCCGGCTGCTGACGGCCCCGGCGAAGCTGGGCGGCCGGGCGGGGATGAAGTTCCTGAACGTCGGGATGTCGATGATGACCGGCACGCTCGGCAAGCTGCTGGGCGGTCAGCTGCTCAAGGACGTCCAGACGTTCGTGTCCGCGATGGACACCACCTTCGGCGGGTTTCGCACGCGCGCGGACGCGACGTACAAGCTGCTCCAGGCGCCCGGGACGGCGTTCCTCGTCGTGGCGGCCCCGGAGCGGGACGCGCTGCGGGAGGCCGCGTACTTCGTGAAGCGGCTGGCCGCCGAGGACATGCCGCTGGCCGGGCTGGTGCTCAACCGTGTCCACGGCAGCGGCGCCGACCGGCTGTCGGCCGAGCGGGCGCTCGCCGCCGCGGAAAATCTTGAAGAGCCCGGCATTGTGGATCAGGGGGGCGGGAAAGCTGGACTTCGTAACTCTCCCGACATGTATGGCAGTTCAGATGCACCCGCTTCCGAGGCACCGGCTCGCACCGAGGACTCCCCCACCACCACGGACGAGGACGACTCCCCCGTCGTCACGGACGAGCAGACCTCGCAGCACTCCGTCGACCAGCTCACCGCCGGCCTGCTGAGGCTGCACGCGGAACGTATGCAACTCATCGCGCGCGAGCAGCGCACGCGTGACCGCTTCACCTCGCTGCACCCCGAGGTGGCGGTGGTCGAAGTGGCCGCGCTGCCGGGCGACGTGCACGACCTCACGGGACTGCGGAACATCGGCGAACGGCTCGCGGCCCATCGGCCGGAGCTGCCCGTCGAGGACGTCTGAGGGCGGGCTCCTCACGGGGCGCCCGGGGTTCCCGGCTCCGTCGGGCCGGCCTCGTGACGCGCGGCCCGGCGACAGGCGCTCACGCGCGCGAGCACGCCCGCCGGGCTTCGTGACACCGAGCCGTGTCACGCAGGCCCGCGACGCTTGGCTTCGTGGGTGCCGAGCCTCCGTCGCCGGCCCGGTGGTGTTCAGGCCGTTGACCGCGCCGTCGCGCGAGTGCGCGTCCGCGCTCGGCCCCGTGACCTTGGCGCCGAGCCTCGGTCGTGCCCGGCCCGGTGGTGTTCGGCCCTGTGACCCGCGCTTTCGCGAGAGTGCGCGTCCGCGCTCAGCCTCGTGACGCCGAGCCATGGCGCTCAGCCCCGTGACCTTGGCGCCATGGCGCCGAGCCTCCGTCGCGCCCTGCCTGGGGCGCCAAGCCTGCCGTGACCCGCACCGTGACGCCGAACCCCGTCGGAACCGCCCGTAACGCCGAACCCCGTTGCGACCAACCCCGTGGCGCTCAGCCCACCGCTGCGAAGTTCTCGTACACCTCGTCGTCGTCGAGGGGTACCAGGCCGGCACCCCGCTCGTACTCCGTCCGCGCGGTCTCCAGGAGCCGGCGCCAGGAGGTGACGGTCGGGCGCCTGCGCAGCAGTGCGCGGCGCTCGCGCTCGGTCATTCCTCCCCACACGCCGAACTCGACGCGGTTGTCCAGCGCGTCGGCCAGGCATTCCGTGCGTACCGGACATCCGGTGCACACCGCCTTGGCCCTGTTCTGCGCTGCTCCCTGAACGAACAGTTCATCTGGATCGGTAGTGCGGCAGGCCGCCTGCGCACTCCAGTCGGTTACCCAGCCCATACCGGCGCCGTCCTCTCCCGAATCGAGGCTCCCCCACGGCGGCAGCGGCATATTCACCGCCGCCAGTTGAGGACGTTACGGAAGGTGGGCACGGCGCAACACCCCCAGCGGGCCCAATCTTGAATGGCCCGAACGGACTATGCGTAAGCGGCAGATCACCCGGGGGAGTGAGCCTGCGACATGCGCGACAATCCCGACAATTAGGGATGGTTCAGTTGCGTCACAACGGACGCCAAGTGACACACAAGGCCGATTCGGGCACGCCCCCAACACGCCTCGGCGAAAAAGGCCGAGGGGATCCGGAACGATTCGGGGTCGCCGGACGTATTGATACGTAGCCCTACTGCTGTGACAGTTGAGAGCAGCTTAGGCCAAGGCATATACGCGTGTCCGGCGAATGAGAACGTAGGCTGCCCTCATGCCAAAGAAGCGCTCGGGCGGTGGTCTGTCGCCAACGCAACAGGCCGCCAAGTTCCTCGGTGTCAGTGTGCTCGCGGGAGCCGTCATGGCCGGCATCGCGCTGCCCGCCGTCGGCGCGCTGGGCCTCGCCGCGAAGGGATCGGTGGAGAGCTTCGACGAGCTCCCCGCCAACATGCGGACCCCACCGCTCAGCCAGCGGACCACCATCCTCGACGCGCGCGGCGAGGACATCGCCACGGTCTACTCGCGCGACCGCACGGTGGTCGAGCTCAAGGACATCTCGCCGTTCATGCAGAAGGCGATCGTCGCGATCGAGGACTCGCGCTTCTACCAGCACGGCGCGGTCGACCTCAAGGGCGTCCTGCGCGCGCTGAACCGCAACGCGCAGAGCGGCGGCGTCGCCGAGGGCGCGTCCACACTCACCCAGCAGTACGTCAAGAACGTCTTCGTGGAGGAGGCGGGCGACGACCCGACGAAGGTCGCGCAGGCCACCCAGCAGACCCTCGGCCGCAAGATCCGCGAACTGAAGTACGCGATCCAGGTAGAGGAGGAGCTCGGCAAGAAGAAGATCCTCGAGAACTACCTGAACATCACGTTCTTCGGCCAGCAGGCCTACGGCGTCGAGGCCGCCTCGCAGCGCTACTTCTCCAAGTCCGCCAAGGACCTCTCGCTGGCGGAGGCCGCGCTCCTCGCGGGCATCGTCCAGTCGCCCAGCCGGTACGACCCGGTCAACGACGAGGCGGAGGCCACCAAGCGGCGCAACATCGTCCTGCAGCGCATGGCGGAGGTCGGCGACATCTCGCAGGCGGACGCCGACAAGGCCGGCAAGGTGCCGCTGGAGCTGAAGGTCAGCCGGCCGCAGAACGGCTGCATCACCGCCGTCAAGGGCGCCAGCTTCTTCTGCAAGTACGTGGAGAAGGTCTTCCTCAACGACCCGGTCTTCGGCAAGACCAAGGAGGAGCGGGCGCGGCTCTGGAACCAGGGCGGCCTGACGATCAAGACCACCCTCGACCCGCAGGCCCAGCAGTCGGTCCAGGACTCGCTCGCCGACCACGTCAACAAGGACGACCAGATCGCCGCGGCGACCACGCTGGTCGAACCGGGCACCGGCAAGATCCTCGGCATGGGCCAGTCGAAGGCGTACGGCTACAACAAGAACGAGACGGAGTACAACTACTCCGTCGACTCCGCCTGGGGCGGCTCGAACTACGGCTTCCCGACCGGTTCGACGTTCAAGCCGTTCGTCGCGGCGGCCGCCCTGGAGCAGGGCCGGCCCGCCACGCAGGAGTACTCGTCGCCGTACGACATGGAGTACCCGAGCCCGGTCCAGACGTGTTCCGGCAAGCCGTGGGTGAACACCGGCCCGAACAAGGCGACCGTCGAGAACGAGGACGAGTCCGAGGTGGGGCCGTACCGGCTCAAGGAGGCCACGGCCAAGTCGGTCAACACCTACTTCGTGCAGATGATCTCGGACATCGGCCTGTGCCCGGTCGTGAAGATGACCGACAAGCTGCACGTCGTGCAGGGCAACGGCGACAAGCTGCCCGAGGTGCCCGCGATCGCCCTCGGCTCCAAGGGCATCTCCCCGCTCACGATGGCGAGCGCGTACGCCGCCTTCGCCTCGCGCGGTACGTACTGCACGCCGATCGCGATCGAGTCGATCAGCCAGAAGATCGGCAACGAGGAGAAGTCGCTCAAGGTACCGAAGACGACCTGCACGCGAGCCATGTCCGAGAAGACCGCCGACACCATCAACGAACTGCTGGGCGGCGTGATCGACTCCGGTACGGGCCAGGAGGCCGGCCTCACCGACCGCGACAGCGCCGGAAAGACGGGTACGACGGACGAGCGCAGGAACGCCTGGTTCGTCGGCTACACGCCCAACCTCGCGGGCGCGGTCTGGGTCGGCAGCGCCACCCAGCAGGTGGAGATGGAGAACATCACCATCGGCGGCGTCTACCACGACAAGGTCTACGGCGGCCGCGTCCCCGGCCCGATCTGGCGCGACGCGATGACCGGCGCGCTCGTCGGCAAGGAGGCGGCGACCTTCAACCACGTCGACATCCCGGACGTCGACAAGGACCGCGACCGTGACGAGGGTGACGGCGGCCGTGGCCGCGGTGACGGCAACAACGACAACGGCAACGGCGACGACCAGGGCGGCCTCATCGAGGGCCTGATCAACGGGGGCACCGGCGGCGGCCCGGACCCCAAGCCGTCCTTCTCCTTCCCTGAGGGCTGGATCCAGGGCGGGGACAACGGCGGGGACAACGGCAACGGCAACGGCGGCAACTGGCCGTGAGGCAGGCCGGCCGGCGGTAGGCGGTGATACGGCGATGGGGGCGCCCCTGCAGAAAGGGGCGCCCCCATCGCCGTACCGGAAGGAACGGGCAGTGGGCCGCGGCGTCGGAGGGCGGCGTCGGCCACCCGCGCCGAAAAGCGGGGCTCGGCCCGCAGGCCCTTAGGCGGGGCGGGCCGCCGCCCCCGGAGGGGTCGGCCTAGGAGGGCTCTGTCCGCGCCCTCGGCGGGCGCGGACAGGCCGGATGCCCGGGGCGGGTTGGGCTAGGAGCCCAGGGCGGGTTGGGCCGGGTGCCCAGGGCGGGTTGGGCCGCCTGCGCCAAGAGGCGGGCTCAGCCTGCGAGGAACTTCTTCACCGCCGCCGCGACGCGGCCGCCCTCCGCCTGGCCGGCGACCTTGGGGTTCACGATCTTCATGATCGCGCCCATAGCCCGCGGCCCCTCCGCGCCGGCGGCCTTGGCCTCCTCGACCGCCTGGGCGACGATCGCGTTCAGCTCGTCGTCGGACATCTGCCGGGGCAGGTACGTGGCGAGCACCTCACCCTCCGCCTTCTCCCGCTCGGCCGACTCCGCGCGACCACCCTGGGCGAAGGCGTCCGCGGCCTCGCGCCGCTTCTTCGCCTCCTTGGTGATCACCTTCAGGACCTCGTCGTCGGAGAGCTCGCGCTTCTCCTTGCCCGCGACCTCCTCCTTCTGGATCGCGGCGAGCGTCAGCCGGAGCGTCGAGGAGCGGAGCTCGTTGCGCTCCTTGATCGCGGCGTTGAGGTCTTCCTGCAGCTTCGACTTGAGCGTGGTCATGACGTCGATTGTCGCAGGTGTGCACAGCCGGACGCCCGTTGATTTAAGGGGCGGTCGGACGCGGGCGCCCGAAGGGGTCTGACACGATGGGCGTATGCGCGCGCGATACGGAGTACCCCTCGGCATCACGGCGGTCGCGGCCGCCGGTCTCGTCTACTCGGCCGGGTTCGAGGCCCGTTCCTTCCGTCTGCGACGGGTGACCGTCCCCGTGCTGCCCGCGGGCATGCACCCGATGCGCGTCCTGCACGTCTCCGACATCCACATGGTCAGGGGCCAGCGCAAGAAGCAGCGCTGGCTGCGCTCCCTGGCCGGCCTGCGCCCCGACTTCGTGATCAACACCGGCGACAACCTCTCCGACCCCGAGGGCGTGCCGGAGGTGCTGGACGCGCTGGGTCCCCTGATGGAGTTCCAGGGCGCCTATGTCTTCGGCTCCAACGACTACTACGGCCCCAAGCTGCGCAACCCCGCCCGCTACCTGTTCGAGAAGGCCCAGGGCCGGCACGGACTGAACGGCAACGCACCCGCGGTCGGCGTCGTCCACAACCCGTGGGAGGACCTGCGCGACGCCTTCGACGCGGCGGGCTGGCTGAACCTGACGAACACCCGGGGCATGCTCAAGGTCGACGGCGCCTCGGTGGAGATGACCGGCGTGGACGACCCGCACATCAAGCGGGACCGTTACGTGCAGGTGGCGGGCGGCCCGTCGGCCGACGCGGACTTCTCGATGGGTGTGGTGCACGCGCCGTACCTGCGCAGCCTCGACTCGTTCACCGCCGACGGCTACCCCCTGATCCTGGCCGGTCACACCCACGGCGGCCAGCTGTGCATCCCCTTCTACGGCGCCCTCGTCACCAACTGCGACCTGGACACGGAACGGGTCAAGGGCCTGTCGACGCACACGTCGGAGGGCCGGACGTCGTACATGCACGTGTCGGCGGGGTGCGGGGCGAACCGGTACACGCCGGTGCGGTTCGCCTGCCCGCCGGAGGCGACGTTGCTGACGCTGGTGGGGCGGGAGTAACGGCAGGTCGCCCCTGTTGTCGGTGGGGTCGGGCAGGCCTCGGACACGAGTCGAGACATGATCACCCGCTTGCCCCCGGCGTCACCCACACAGCCCACCCGCCATGCCCCATTTGCCCCACATGTCTAGCGTGAGGGCATGACCGCCCCGATACCCAGGGACATCCCGGACCTCCCCGCGATCCCCGGCATCCCCGCGCTGCTGCCCTCGCCGGTCCCCGCCACGGCGGTGGTACCCCCCGTACGCCGCCCGCTGGTCGCCGTCTTCCGCCTCCTCACCGCGCTGACGGCGTTGGCGGCGGTGACGATCTTCCTGGCCCTCGGCAGCCCGGTACGCGCGCTGAGCCACTTCACGATCCAGAGCAGCATCCTGCTGGCCCTGGTCCTCGTGGCCTCGGCCCGCCGGGCATGGACGGCCCGCCGCCCGCTGCGTTCCTCACTCACGGGCGCGGCGCTCCTGTACGTGGTGGTAGCGGCCCTGGTCCACCATCTCCTCCTGCCGCACGCCGCGACCACCTACACAATGGCCGGCGCGACGGCAGGGGGGACGACACCGGCGCTCCTCCAGACGATCGCCGATCACGCCCTCCACACGGCGGTCCCGATCGCGGCGGTCCTGGACTGGCTGCTCCTCACGCCCTCCGGCCGCCTGCACCTCCGCCAGGCCAGCGGCTGGCTGCTGTACCCCATGGCCTACCTGGCCTTCACCTTCTTCCGCGGCGAGTACCTGCTCCCCGGCACGCCGGGCCGCTACCTCTACCCGTTCCTCGACGTCGACCAACACGGATACAAGAGCGTCCTCGGCAACGCCCTGCTCCTGGGCCTGGCCATCTATGCCCTGGCCGTCCTCCTGGTCGCCCTGGACCACGCCCGCCCGAACCCGGTCCGCCACCACGGCAAAACCGGATTTCGTCTCCAGCCACCAGTGGGCTAAAGTAAACGTCGTCGCCGCGACAGCAGCGACATCGGGGTGTAGCGCAGCTTGGCAGCGCGCTTCGTTCGGGACGAAGAGGTCGTGGGTTCAAATCCCGCCACCCCGACAGAGAAACACCAGTTCAGGGCCGGTGCTGAGGGATCAGCACCGGCCCTGAACTGTTCTCCAGAGGCTCTCTGGAGAAATCCTGGAGAAGATCTTGGAAATCGTCGCCAGACCAGTGCCCTACCCGCGAGCCCTCAGCAGCGCATCCAGAGCAGCAACGGGCGAGCCGGGGCTCATCGCTCGGCGCGCGTCCAACGCCTCCTCCCATATTCCGGTGAGCGCGGTCATCAGCGCCTGCCGCATGCCAGCCGTGATGTGGTCGTAGGTGGACTGCACCGAGCCGTCCTCGTGACCCATACGTTCGTCCATCAGCTTCGGCGGGGTCCGCGTATGGCGCAGTCCGTGCGGCGTCAGTCCGGGAGCGATCGGCACCCAGCACGCCTCAACCCGCTTGGAGGCTCCTCGCCCACGTGCGGGAATCCCGGGCCACGGCTCAGCGACGACCGGCACAGGATGCTCTTCCTGATCGCCGCGTCCGGGGTACCGTCCCGTGGCGGCAGGTCGAAAGAGCCAGGTGGCGAAGCCCGAGCGTCGCCAGTGTGCGGCCAGCTCCCCCGCTCCCGCGTTTCGGACGTACCCGAGATCGGTAAAGGCATCCAGCACCTTCAGACGAGTAGGCTCCGCCACAGCGCCAGGGCGGTTGAGGACGTTGGACACCGTGCCTGTCGAGACGCCCGCACCGCGAGCGACGTCGACCAGCCTTGCTCCCGGACGGCTCACAGAGCCATCGGCAGCACCGTGGCCGCGGTCAGTTGACGACGGGGCCGGGGTCGGGGTCGGTCCAGATGCCGTAGTCGATGTCGTCTCGGGGCCCGGGGTCGCTGTTGCCGACGCCGCTGTCACTGGCGCCGCCGGTGGGGGGCTGGGTGTCGCCGCCCTTGGCGTCCTCGGGGCTGCCCTTGCTCCCGCCGTTGCTCTCGTCGGTCATGATCGGGCCGGGGCGCGCGTCGTCGGTCCGACTCTCGGAGGCGGCGTACGGAGGGACGTTCACAGGGGCGCTGTTGGGATCTGGTCCCACGACGCCGCCACCGCCGCCGGTGGGGGGCTGGGTGTCGCCGCCCTTGGCGTCCTCGGGGCTGCCCTTGCTGGTGGTGTCGTTCGCGCCGATCTTTTCGAGCTTTCCGAGCTTGCTGTAGACGTCGAGCAGGTAGGGACTGGGCTTGTCGGTGTCCGTGGTGACGCCGGTGCTGGTGGCCGGGGCGGCGAAGGCGGAGGTGGTGGTGAGCGAGACGCCTCCGGCTGCGAGGGTGGTGGCGATAAGGAGAGGGACGAGGCGCCGGGTCTTGGTGAGGGCCATGAGGGGCTCCTTGAGGGCGGGTCGGTTCGGGAGTTCGGACGAGGCAGGCGGTGGGTCCGCGTTCGTGCCGTCGTCCGTGTCTCCATTACGCCCCGGCCAGAGGTGGGGGTCATGGCCCGGAATGTCGGGACTTGACAATGCTGCCCGGGGTGGCGTTCAGTGCGCCTCGCCCCGTCGGGTCGTCAGGCGGGACGCGGAGAGGATGGTGGCCCGGTCAGCCACAGGTGCCGGCCGCCGCTGGGGGTGAGGACCACCACCGTCTGCGGGATGGTGAACAGGTGGCGAGTCCCGCGTGGAGGGGCCTAGCCTTCGAGGCTCGCGGTGCCTCATGCCGAGGCGGGCTGGTGCAACCAGCGGACCACACCCCGGCGCCTGCATCGCGGGCGGTGACGCCAACTTCCACGATGCCGAGACCGACGAGGCGTTCTGGATCTCCGGCCCGAAGCGGGACCGGAGCGACACCCGGTACGGACCGCAGAAGCCGACCGTGGAGGACGACGCCGCAGGCGCTTACCGGGCGTTCCTTCGGGGGGCACCGTCACACGCGCTCGTGGCACGGGTCACCGTCGCGACCGAGGTCTCCGGCGCGGATCTTCTCTCGGGGCACTGCGCGGGGAGCGGTCCCCGGTTTCCCCAGTCCGTGGAGGACGCAACGCGAGTCGCCCACGAGGCGTTCCACCGGGGCGGCTTGGGTAGGAGCCGGACATGATCTTCAGTGAGCAACGTCGTTCGGCACCGGTCCCTCCCCACGTGGAGACCGGTGCCGAACGACGCGCGCAGAGGAACTCAGGCTCACATGTCGAGACCGACACCGCCGTCCGCTGACTTCGCGGAAGTTGTCCCAGAACATACGGCGACTTGAGGTGCCTCTTCGAGCACTGAGCTGATGACCTGCCTGGGCGGCACGCGGGTGGTGCTGTGCGTGGTCGTGATCCTGCCATTCGGGGCCCGCGACGAGGAGTATCCGGCGTCCGGAGGACGGCTTCTGCGCAGGTCAGCCGTATAAAGTGAGTTTTCCGGTCCGGATGGCCAGGTGGTGCGGAAGTAAGGGGTGGAGACCTTGGGCTCGGACTCAGGGGCACGCACAGCCTTCGCGGAACGGCTCGCGCTGCTGTACAAGGAGGCCGGCAACCCGCCCCTGAAGACCGTGTCCGAGGCCGTCGTCCGGCTGAAACGGGTGGACGAACGAGGGCGCCCCGTACGGGTCTCCGCGCAGCGGATCAGCGACTGGCGCCGCGCCAGGAACGTACCGGCCCACTTCGCCGCGCTCGCGGCCGTGCTGCAGGTGCTGATTCCGCACGCCCGGCGGGAGCGGCCCGTCCCGGTCTCCGCCGGACTCTACGACATCGGCCAGTGGCAGCGCCTGTGGGAGCGCGCGGTGGCCGATCCGATCGCCGAGCGCCCGGGCGGCGGGGCGGCGGACCCGGAGGAGGACGACGGCACACCCGCCGAGGGGAGCCCGGGCGTGCCGGGCGGGGTGTGCCCGTACCGGGGACTGGCGTCCTACCGTCAGGAGGACGCGCGGTGGTTCTTCGGGCGGGAGCGGAGCACGGACGCCCTGGCGGCCCAACTGCGCGCCGCGGAGCGGACGGGCGGCCTCGTCATGCTCGTCGGCGCCTCCGGGGCGGGGAAGTCCTCGTTGCTGAACGCCGGGCTGGTGCCCGCGCTGCGGGGCGGTGAGGGCCGGGAGGTGGTGCAACTGGTCCCGGGGGCCGACCCGCTGGCGGAGCTGACCTGCCGCATACCCGAACTCGCGCCGGTGACCACCGCCGGCGTGCCCGGCACTCCCGGGTTTGCGCACGCCGTACGGGAGGCGGTCGCCGCGTGGGCGCCGGACGGGGCCCGGCCGGTCGTCATCGTCGACCAGTTCGAGGAGACCTTCACCCTCTGCTCCGACGAGAGCGACCGGCGTACGTTCATCCAGATCCTGCACGACGCGGCCTCCCCCGCGGGACCGGGCGAGCCGGCCCCCGTGCTCGTCCTCCTCGGCATCCGCGCCGACTTCTACGAGCAGTGCCTCGGCCATCCCGAACTGGCCGACGCCCTGCAGCACCGGCACATGGTGCTCGGACCGCTCACCGCCGCCGAGTTGCGCGACGCGGTGACCGGCCCGGCGAAGGCCGTGGGACTCGAACTGGAGCCGGGCCTCGCCGAGCTGATCGTCCGTGAGGTGGGCTTCGACGGACCGCGCGGGGCACACGACGCGGGCGCCCTGCCCCTGCTGTCGCACGCGCTGCTCGCCACCTGGCAGCGGCGCAAGGGAGGCCGGCTGACGACGGCCGGGTACCGCGCGGCGGGCGGCATCCAGGGAGCTGTGGCGGCGACCGCCGAACGGGCCTGGTCGAAGCTGGACCCGGCGGCGCGTACGGCCGCCCGGCTGCTGCTGCTGCGGCTGGTCCGGCTGGGCGAGGACACCCAGGCGACCCGGCGGCGGGGCACGCGGCGGCAGCTCGCGCAGGAGTCGGCGGACCCCGGCAAGACGGAGGAGTCGCTGGAGGAACTGGTCCGCGCCCGGCTGGTGACGCTGGACGCGGAGACCGTGGAGATCACCCACGAGGCGCTGCTGCACGCCTGGCCCCGGCTGCGCGACTGGATCGACGAGGACCGGGGCGGCAACCTGCTGCGCCAGCGGCTGGAGGAGGACAGCCGGGCCTGGGAGGCGACCCACCGCGACAGCTCACTGCTGTACCGGGGGTCGCGGCTGGAGCACGCCGGCGCCTGGGCGCGGTCGGCCGGCGACACGTTCCTGACGCGCGGCGCGGTCGACTTCCTGGCCGCATCGGCCCGGCTGCGCCGGCGCACGGTGTGGATAAGCCGGGGCGCGGTCGCGGCGCTGGTCGCACTGGCGGTGCTGGCGGTCGGGGCGGCGGTGGTGGCGTGGCAGCAGCGCGACGACGCGGTGTTCGAGCAGGTGCTGGCCGAGGCCGACCGCGTCCAGTACACCGACCCCTCGCTGTCGGCCCAGCTCGACCTGGTCGCGCACCGGCTGCGCCCGGACGACGAGGGCACCACGAACCGGCTGGTGTCGATCGTGAACGCGCCGCTGGCCACCCCGCTGTCCGGCCACACCGGCGCCGTCTACCTGACGACGTTCAGCCCCGACGGCAAGCTGCTGGCCACGGCGAGCTACGACCGCACGGTCCGCCTGTGGGACGTGGCGGACCCGCGCCGCCCCAAGCCCCTCGGCAAGCCCTTGAGCGCGCACACGAGCTGGGTGAGCACGGCCGTCTTCAGCCCCGACGGCCGCACCCTCGCCAGCGCCTCGGACGACGGCACCGTCCGGCTGTGGGACCTCCGCGACCCCCGCCGTCCCCGCCCGCTCGGTGCCCCGCTCACCGGTCACGACCGCACGATCTACCTGCTCGCGTTCAGCCCGGACGGCCGTACGCTGGCCGCCGCGACCGAGGACCGCGTCGTACGGTTGTGGGACGTGCGCGCCCCTGGGCGGCCGCGCCCGCTCGGCGCCCTCACCGGCCACACCGCCGCCGTCCGCTCGGTCGCCTTCAGCCCCGACGGGCGGACCCTGGCCTCGGGCGGCGACGACACCACGGTGCGGCTGTGGGACATGACCGACCGGCGTCGTCCCGAGCCGCTCGGCGACGTGCTGACCGGTCATCGGGCCCTCGTCCACTCCGTCGCCTTCAGCCCCGACGGCCGCACCCTGGCCAGCGGCAGCGCCGACGACACCGTGCAGTTGTGGGACGTCACCGAGATCGGGGACGCGGCGCTGCTCGGGGCGCCGCTCACCGGGCACACCGGGCCCGTGTGGTCGGTGGCGTTCACCCCGGACAGCTCACTGCTCGCCGTCGCCAGCGCGGACAGCACGGCGAGCCTGTGGGACGTCAGCAACCCGGCGTTCCCTTCCCAGGTCGGCGAGCCGCTCGCGGGCAGCAGCGGCGAGATGTACGCCCTCGGCTTCAGCCCGGACGGCCGTACCCTCGCCACCGGCACCGGCGACAACACGGTGCGGTTGTGGTCGATACCGACCTCGGACATGCTCGGGCGGATCGGGGTGTTCCGCCCGGACGGGCGGGTGCTCGCCACCGCCGCGCGCGATCAGCGGATCCGGCTGTGGGACGTCCGGGCGCCGCGCCGGCCGGTGCTGCTGGGCAAGCCGTTCCTGCCCGTCGAGGGCGACGTCCGCACCGTGGTGTTCGCCCCCGACGGGCGCACCCTCGCGGTGCTGACCGGCAGCCGCACGGTGCAGTTGTGGGACGTCACCGACCCGGCCGCGCCCGTCGCCCACGGCTCTCCCCTGCGGCTGCGCACCCGGTACGCCGGCCCCGAGGCGCTGGCGTACAGCCCCGACGGGCGCACCCTGGCCACCGCCTACGAGGACCGCACCATCCAGCTCTGGAACGTCGCCGACCCCTCCGCGCCACGCCGCCTGGGCGATCCGCTGACCGGACACACCGGCTACGTCAACACCCTCGCCTTCAGCCCCGACGGCCGCACGCTCGCCAGCGGCAGCGCCGACACCACCATCCGCCTGTGGGACGTCTCCGGCCGCCGCCCCGTCGCCGGGACCGGCGCCGCGCTGCGCGGCCATCACGGCCCCGTCAACACGCTCACCTTCAGCCCCGACGGACGCACGCTGGCCAGCGGCAGCGACGACAACACCGTGGGGCTGTGGGGCGTCGGCGACCCGCTGAGGGCCGAGCGGCTCGGGTCCCCGCTGAGCGGGCACACCGAGGCGGTGGTGTCGCTGACGTTCCGCCGGGACGGACGCACGCTGGCCAGCGGGGGCAACGACGACACGGTCCGCCTCTGGGACGTGGGCCGCCCCTCCCAGGCCACGCCCATCGGGCAGTCGCTCAGCCCCAACGCCAAGACCGGGAACTTCCTGTCCTTCAGTCCCAACAGCCGTCTGCTCGGGGTGTCGAGCGGCGCCGGGACCGTACGGCTGTGGGACCTGAACGTGGACGACGCGGTGAAGCACATCTGTTCGACCACACGGGGTGTGCTGACGCCCGAGAAATGGCACGAGTACCTGCCTCGCCTGTCCTACGAGCCACCCTGCCAGGAGTGATCCGCGTCACAGCGCCTCGACGCACCTCATCAGTCGGCTCCCGCGGCGCCATCCGCCTTGTTAGTCTTGGCCACAGCCCGATCGCTGGTGCATCCCCCGTCGCCAGCGATCGGGCGTTTTCGTTCACTCTTCGGGCAGTCGCCCCCTCCCCATGTCCCCCCGCGCCCCGAGCCGTTCGGCCCCTCCAGGTCAGCACGTCCTCTTGAGGAGCCGTACGCTGACGCGTGTGCCGAAGGCGTACGAGGTGATCGCGGAAGACATCCGCCGGTCCATCCGCGAGGGCGAACGCAGACCCGGAGAACGGCTGCCGGCCGAGACGGAACTCGCCGAGCGGTACCGGCGCAGCGTGCCGACGATCCAGAACGCGCTGCGGCTGCTCAGCGAGGAAGGCCTCATCGACAAGCGGCACGGCCTCGGCAACTTCGTCCGCCGTCCGCGCACGCTCGCGGTCCGCGACAACAGGCGTCACCAGTGGGAGAAGGACCGCGCCCGTCGGCCGCTGCCCCAGCGGGCGGCCACCGGCGCGACGGAACGCGAGACCGGTCTGGACGCCGGGGACCTGGTCTTCCACGCGAGCTATCGCGAGGTCAAGGCGTCCGCGGCGCTGGCGCGGGGGTTCGGCGTCCCCGAGCGCACGGTCCTGCTGGAGCGGACGTACCGCACCCGGTGCGCGACGGAGACCGCGCCCTTCAGCCTGGTCACGTCCTACCTGGTCCGCGACGTGATCGCCGCGAACCCCGCCCTGCTGGACCAGGGCAACGAGCCCTGGCCGGGCGGCACCCAGCACCAGCTGCGCACCGTCGGCATCGAGGTGGAGCGCATCGAGGAACGCTTCACGGCCCGGCCGCCGACGCCGGAGGAGGCCGCCGAGCTGGACCTGCCGCCGGGGACCTCGGTGATCCTGCTGCACAAGAGGTCGTACGACACCGAGGGCCGGGTCGTGGACATCACCGACGTCACGCTGCCGGGCGACCGCACCGAGCTGCTCTTCACCACGACCCTGGAGAGGTGGTGAAGGTTGCCGTGACACGGCACGTCGTGATCGTCACCGCGGTGCACCCGCCGTCGGCCCGCTTCCTGCCCGACGCCTACAAGTCGCTGTGCGAGCAGCGGCTGCCGCGGGGCTGGGAGTGGCGCTGGGTGATCCAGGAGGACGGCGGGTCGGAGGACGTCCGTCCCTACGTGCCCGAGGACCTGCGGGTGACGTTCCGTCAGGGACGGCGTGGCGGGCCCGGGGTGGCGCGCACGATCGCGCTGGCGCGGGCGCGGGGCGAGTACGTGAAGGTCCTGGACGCCGACGACCAGCTGGCGCCCGGTGTGCTGGCCCGCGATCTGGCGGTGCTGGAGGCCGACCCAGAGATCGGATGGGTGACGTCGCGGGTGCTGGACCTGTGGCCGGACGGTTCGACGGCCGGCTTCCCGGGCGACCCCGAGGACGGGCCGATCGAGCGCGGCGACGTGCTCGGATTCTGGCGGGCGAACGACTTCCGCGCCCCGGTCCATCCGGCGTCGCTCTGCGTACGCCGGGACCTGCTGGTGGCGCTCGGCGGCTGGATGGCGCTGCCCGCGTCCGAGGACACGGGGCTGCTGCTGGCGCTGAACGCGGTGAGCCGGGGGTGGTTCTCGGCGGAGGTGGGGCTCCTCTACCGGAAGTGGGAGGGCCAGGTGACGGGCCAGGCCCCGCACGTCGACCCGGAGGAGCGGGCGGCACGCATGGCGGTGGCGGAGGCACGGGCCCTGGCACTGGCGGAGTTCGGCTGGGGGTATCCGCCGAACGGCACGTCGTGACGACGTCGCCCGCCCCGAACGGGCGGGCCCCCAGGACCAGGGGCAGAGCGACCCGGCGCCCCTTGGACGCGGACGCCACGACGGTCCCAGCGCGGCGAAGAGGACCGGCTTCACCAGGACTCGGCGGGCTCCCGGACGCAGGGGGACAGGACAGCGGCGCACTCCCGGACGCAGGAGACCGGACAGCGGCGCACTCCCGGACGCAGGAGACCAGACAGCGGCGCGCCCCTGGACGCAGGGGGACAGGACAGCGGCGCACTCCCCGACACACGAGACCGGACAGCGGCGCACTCCCGGACGCAGGGGACGAGACAGCGGCGCGCCGCTGTGCGTACGACCGCGCCACGGCTCGGTGGGGCTGTTCGCGCGGGCGTCAGGACGGGCGGAGGATCTCCTGGGCGACGGTGACGACGTTTCCGGCCGGGTCGTTGGCCGCGGCGATGCGGTAGCGGCCCTCGGGGGTCTCCTGGACCGCGCCCAGGTCCAGGCCCCGTTCCGCGGCGAGCCGGACCTCCTCGACGACGTCGTCGACCGCCAGCGTCAGCATGGCCGAGCCCGCGCGGTCGGGTTCCAGGAGCAGCTGGATCGCGCCGCCGGCGATGACCTCCCACTCCGCCAGCCCGCTCATGGGGTCCCGGTCGGCCGGCCGGCCCCAGAGGCGCTCGTACCAGGCGCGGGCCGCGGCGAAGTCGGCGACGGGAATGACGGCGTAGACGGTCCTGATGGCCACGATGGGGACCCCTTTCATCCGTTTCGCACCTTACTGACTGCCCGTCGGATGTCGGCGGATGTCAGGGCAGCGCCTCGGCGTCCGTGCGCGAAAAGACCAGGTCGCTCTCCTCGGTGACCGGGGCACGCCAGCGCAGCGGCACCCGGCGGGGACCGCCGAGGGCGGGCGGATAGCTCGCGGGGTCGTAGTCGTTGGCCAGCCGGAAGACGTGGAAGCCGGCCCCGGCCATGGTCTCCAGCAGCTCCTCGACGGAGTCACCGAGCGCGGCCATCCGCGCGGGTGTCACCTCGACCGCGATCTCGGCATCGGGCCGGAGCCCGCCCAGCAGGGGCGCGAGGCCCCGCACGACCGCTCCCTCCGCCCCCTCCACGTCTATCTTGATCACCCGGGCGCTCTCCAGCTCGCCCGGTGCGAGCAGGTCGGGCAGCGGAGCGGCGTCGACCTCGAAGACGGCCTCGGCGGGACCGTCGTACGGGACGATGCTGTTCGCGCCCGTGTTGCGGGAGCTGGCGAGGGTGAAGGTCAGTCTCTGACGGCGGTCGGACGCCGCGGCGTTGACGGCGCGTACCGTGCGGCAGCCGTTGAGCCGGACGTGCCGCTCCAGGCGCCGGTGGCACGCGGGCGACGCCTCGACGGCCACGACCCGTCCCGCGTCCCCGACGAGTCGCGCGGCCAGGACGCTGAAGACCCCGATGTTGGCGCCGACGTCGACGAAGCCGTCACCGGGTCCGAGGCGGCCGCGCAGCCAGGCGCTCATATGGGGTTCCCAGGCGCCGAAGAGGTAGAGGTAGCGCTGGATCAGGTCCTCGGTGTCGACCGCGAAACGCGCGCCCGAGCGCGTTCGGACGACGCGCCGCCGCGGATGGTCACGCAGATACGGGTTCAGCACGCGGGCGGCGAGGGCCGCCTTGCCGAACGCGCCGGGCGCGTGCCGTACGTAGCGGCTGCCGAGGGTGACCAGGGCCTCCGTGGCCGCGGTGACGGCCGTGGCCGCGAGGGGCGCGGCGGGTGACGTGGCTGCCGTACGGGAACGGCTCATCCGGTCGGCGGGCCCGGCGCTACTCGGTGACCGTGATGGCCTGGGACGGGCAGCCCTCGACCGCCTCCCGGACCGCGGGCTCACCCCCGCCGTCCTCCCGTCCCGGGACGACCGCGCCGTAGCCGTCCACCAGCGTGAAGACGGACGGAACCCGGTACGCGCAGTCACCGGAGCCGTAGCACCGCTCGGGGTCGACGGAGAGCTTCATTCCCACTCCAGACGCCTTCGGCCGGGGGCCGACGGGCGGATCGGAACCGACACCTACGTCCCTTTCCCTGCCCGTCGGTCCCCTCACCCAACCGGGGGACGCCGGTCGGCGGCGAGAGTGAGCCAGTGGGCGACCCTGCGGACCGTCGTCTCGTCCAGCCGTTCCACGACCGCCCGCACGGCCGCCTCGTCGTCCGGGGCGAGGTCGTACAGTCCGGCGCGGTGCAGCGCGGCGAGGAGCACCTGGTGGCGGCGGTCGGTGAGGCGCTCGGTCAGCTGGGAGGGCTGAGCCGGGTCCGCGGAGGACGGCTCGGCGGCGGGAGCGGCGGCGGCCTCGGGGGCAGGAGCGGCGGCGGGCGCGTCGATCCGCTGCCAGGCGCCGTCCCGCGGCCCCCACAGGGCCATGACCGGATCCTGGCCGCGGGCCCGCAGGGTCTGGGTCATCTCGCCCACGGCGTACTGCACGGGAACCCGGTACGGCGACTCCGCACCGACCCGCCAGGACGCGGAGGAGGATTCGTAGAACATCGCGACCCAGCGTGGAGTGCCCGTCGGCTGCGGGCTCTGGGGACATGACGGCACGGGACATCACCCCTTCGGTAACGGCGGTCGGACCATAACTGACGGAGCGTCAGATGACCAGCGCGTCGCCCCGGGTCGGCTCAGTTGTTCCAGCTCTCGTCGTACGGGTCGGCGGGCGTCCGCACCGGCTCGGCGCTCGTGATCTCGATGTACGGGATGGGTCCGCCACCCACCGGGTCGCGGGTCCGTCTCGGGGTGTAGGTGCCGGTGACCTCCAGCCAGCTGTCCGGTTGCAGCACCGGCGGGACCCGTCCGGCCAGCCCGATCTTCACCGGCTGGGCGTCGGCGGCACAGCAGTTGAGCGCCATGCGGACCAGGTACGGGGTGCCCGCCCGGTCCAGCGCCACGAACCCCGTGATCCTGACCCTGCGGTCGCGCAGGGTGCGGCCCTCGTCGTACGCCGCCCGGCTCGCGTAGTCGACGACCCCGAGCCGGACCGGGTCGCCGGAGGGCAACGGGGCGTAGGCGGGCGGCCGTTGCAGGGCCGTGCCGGTGCGCATCGCGCTGTACGAGCCGAGGGCCGGCGGGGCGATCAGGATCAGCGCGAGGACCGGCAGGAGCAGGAGCCAGGAGACGCGTGGTTCGTGGTGGGCGTCCGAGGCCGGCCCCCGACGCTCGTACCAGACCGTCGCGACCGCCGCCGCGACCAGCACCACCCCCGCCACCAGCAGCAACGGCCGCAGACCCGCCTTGACGTAGCGCAGCGACAGGTCCGTGGCGCCCGCGTGCAGCAGGGACACCCCGAGCAGGCACAGCACGGCCGCCTGCGTGTGCCGGTTCACAGCAGCACCGCCCCGGTCAGCACGGACACCCCGACGGCGACGGCGAAGGTCGCCGGCGCGAAACGCAGGGCGAAGCCGCGGCCGAACGTGCCCGCCTGCATCGCGAACAGCTTCAGATCCACCATCGGTCCCACCACCAGGAACGCCAGCCGTGCCGTCGGCGAGAACTGCGTCAGCGACGCCGCCACGAACGCGTCCGCCTCCGAACAGATCGACAGCAGCACGGCGAGCACGGCCAGGGCCAGCACCGCCACCACCGGGTTGCCCGCGGCCACCCGCAGCCATCCCTCGGGGACGACCGCCTTCAGCGTCGCGGCCGCCATCGCGCCGATCACGAGAAACCCTCCGGCATGCATCACGTCGTGCCGCACCGACCCCCAGAACGCCGCTCCCCTGCCCTGCCCCTCGTACGACGGACGCGGCGGCGGGCGCAGCCAGTCGGCGCGGCCGAGCCGCATCCACAGCCAGCCCATCACGCAGGCCGCGGCCAGGCTCGCGACGAACCGGGCGGCCACCATCTCGGGGTGGCCCGGGAAGGCGACCGCCGTCGCGGTCAGCACGATCGGGTTGATCGCGGGCGCGGCGAGCAGGAACGCCAAGGCGGCCGCGGGGGCCACTCCCCGGCGGATCAGCGCCCCCGCCACCGGCACCGAGGCGCACTCGCAGCCGGGGACGACCGCTCCGGCCAGCCCCGCCACCGGAACCGCCGCGGCGGGCCTGGCCGGCAGCGCGCGGGCGAACACGGACGCCGGTACGAACACGGCGACGGCCGCCGACAGCAGCACCCCGAGCACGAGGAACGGCAGGGCCTGCACGACCACCGCGACGAACACCGTGGTCCAGCTCTGCATCACCGGCGCGGACAGGGCACGGCGGATCGGGGCCTGGGCGAGCAGCAGGAGGAGCAAGGTGACGGTCAGGACCAGGGGGGAGCTGAGGTGCCAGCCGTCGCCGTCCCCGCCGGGGGTGGGGGACGGCGGCGGGGACGTCGGGGGGAGCGCGGGCGTCGCCCCGGGCGGTGACGGGTGCGGTGGCTCGGGGACGGTGACGGCCACGGGTGGGGTCCTCCGTTGCGCGGGGCGGCTCCTCTTCGATACGGCTGAATCGGAACGGGCGTTCAATCCGTTGCTGGAACCATCGGTCTCGTTGGGGCAGTCTTTCCCCTCGTGGCGAGCGTTCCGAATCAGGGCCGGCCGGGCGAGGCGCCCGCGCACATGGTGGTGTGCGGTGACGACGGGCTCGCGCACCGGCTCGCGGCCGAACTCAGGGGCGTGTACGAGGAGCAGGTGACGCTCGTCGCGCCGCCCTCCGAACGGCCGGTGCCGCAACCGGTCGTGGGCCGGGCCCGGGCCGCGTCGGCGGCGTTGCTGGACCGGATGGTGGCCGCCGCCGGGCGCGCCGCGGGCAACGGCACACCGCCGAACGGCGACAGCGGCGCCAGCGGCGGCGGCACCAGCAGCAGCGGTGTGCGGCTGGTGGAAGCCGCCGAACCGTCCGAGGCGGTGCTCGCCGAGGCGGGCGTGGAGCGGGCCACCGCGCTGGCGCTCGTGTACGACGACGACGAGACCAACATCCGCGCCGCACTCACCGCCCGCCGCCTCAACCCCCGGCTGCGCATCGTCCTGCGTCTCTACAACCGGCGGCTCGGCCAGCACATCGAGGAACTCCTCGACCAGGCCTCCGGGCTCGCGACCGGCGGGGCGGGCGGCGGCTTCGACGCCTCCACCACCGTGCTGTCCGACGCCGACACCGCCGCGCCCGCGCTGGCCGCGACCGCCCTGGTCGGCACCAGCAAGGTCGTGCAGACCGACGGGCTGCTGCTGCGCGCCGTGGAGCGGACGCCGCCCGCGCCGGGACAGGTCGCCGACCCGGGACTGTGCACGCTGGCGCTGCTGTCGGCGACGAGCAGCGACCCGGCGGGGGCCGACGGCTCGGAGGGCAGCGGGGACCGGGGTCCGCGGCTGCTGCCGGACGAGGAGGAGGTCGCGGCGGCCACCGGTCGTGGCACGGTCGTGCTGGAACAGGTCTCCTACGCCGGAGCGCCCGGGTCCGGCGGGCGCGCCGTGGGTGTCGTACCGCCGATATCCTCCCTGTTCTCGCGGCGGCTGCGGTGGTCGCTGGCCGGGCTCGTGGGTGCCGTGGTGGCGCTGGCGATCGCGCTGACCGTGGTCACGGACGACCATCCGCTGCACGCCACCTATCTCACGCTGCTCGACATCCTCGGCATCGACGACCCCGCCACCGATGCCTCCCTCGGCCGGCAGATCCTCCAACTCCTGTCCGCCGTGGTCGGGTTACTGCTGCTGCCGGTACTGCTCGCCGCCGTGCTGGAGGCCCTCGGCACCTTCCGCAGCGCCTCGACGCTGCGCAGGCCGCCGCGCGGGCTCAGCGGGCACGTCGTCCTGCTCGGCCTCGGCAAGATCGGCACGCGTGTGCTGACCCGGCTGCGGGAGCTGCACATCCCGGTGGTCTGCGTCGAGGCCGACCCCGAGGCGCGGGGCATGGCGACGGCCCGGCGGCTGCGGGTGCCGGTGGTGCTCGGGGACGTCACGCAGGAGGGCGTCCTGGAGGCCGCGAAGATCCACCGTGCCGACACGCTGCTCGCGCTGACCAGTGTCGACACGACCAACCTGGAGGCCGTGCTCTACGCCCGGTCCGTCCGGCCCGATCTGCGGGTCGTGCTCCGCCTCTTCGACGACGACTTCGCCGCGGCCGTCTACCGCACCCTGCGCGCCGCGCACCCGAGGGCGCTCACCCGCAGCCGCAGCGTCACGCATCTCGCGGCCCCGTCGTTCGCCGGGGCGATGATGGGGCGGCAGGTGCTGGGGGCGATCCCCGTCGAGCGGCGGGTGCTGCTGTTCGCGGCCGTGGAGGTGCGGGGCATCCGGCAGTTGGAGGGCAGGACGGTGGCCGACGCCTTCCGCGCCGGTTCCTGGCGGGTGCTGGCCCTGGACACGGCGGCCCCGGGGGAACGCCGCGCCGATCTTGCGACGAGCCCGGCGTCCAGAGGCCGCGCGGCGGCCTCCGACCTCGTCTGGGAACTGCCGCCCACCTATGTGCTGCGTGCCGAGGACCGTGTGGTCCTGGCGGCGACCCGCCGCGGGCTCGCGGAACTCCTCGGCCGTAGACGCCGGCAGCGAACCGGGTCGTGAGCCCCGCCGAGCGCCGACGGTCAGCGGCGAGAGCGGCCCGGAGCGGGGCACTGTCGGCCGCTGCGGGCCCAGCACGACGGACGGCAGGGGTGCTGGGCCCGGGCGGGAGAACCTCAGGGGAACGTCACTTCGCGGAGGTCACTAGAGGAACGTCACTTCCCCGCGCGCGCCTTCAGATGGCGCTCCGCGAAGTCCAGTTCCAGCCGAACCTGCTTGATGCGCTCGTCGACGACCAGCGAGCCGTGCCCGGCCTCGTAGCGGTAGACCTCGTGGACCGCTTCACGGGCCTGGAGGCGCTTGACGTAGTTCTCGATCTGACGGATCGGGCAGCGCGGGTCGTTGACTCCGGCGGAGATGTAGACCGGCGCCTTGACCTGGTCGACGTACGTCAGCGGCGAGGACGCCTCGAAGCGCTCGGGGACCTCCTCCGGGGTGCCGCCGAGCAGCGTGCGGTCCATGGCCTTGAGGGCCTCCATCTCGTCGTGGTACGCGGTGACGTAGTCGGCCACCGGGACCGCGGCGATGCCCATCGTCCAGGCGTCGGGCTGGACGCCGAGGCCGAGGAGCGTGAGGTAGCCGCCCCAGGAGCCGCCGGTGAGGATCAGCCGGTCCGGATCCGCGAGCCCCGAGTCGGTCGCCCACTCCCGGACCGCCGCGATGTCCTCCAGCTCGATCAGGCCGACCCGGTGCTTCAGGGCGTCCGTCCAGGCCCGTCCGTAACCCGTCGAGCCGCGGTAGTTGACCCGGACGACCGCGTAGCCGTGGTCGACCCAGGCCGCCGGGCCCGCCGCGAACGAGTCGCTGTCGTGCCAGGTCGGGCCACCGTGGATGTCGAAGACGGTCGGCAGCGGCCCGGTGGCCCCCGCCGGCTTCTGCACGAGTGCGTGGATCCGGCCGCCGGGCCCCTCCACCCACACGTCCTCCACGGGCACCGAACCGGGCGACTTCATGCCCGGCGGGTCGAGCACCACACCGCCCGCCGTGGACCGCACGGACGACGGCTCGGCCGCCGACGACCACAGGTACTCCACACTGCCGTCCGGCCGGGCCGTCGCCCCCGAGACCGTGCCGGTCGGGGTCGGGACCTTCACCAGCTCGCGGGTGCCGAGGTCGTAGCGGAAGAGCTCGCCGCGCGCCTCGTGGCTGTGCCCGATCAGCAGGCCCGAGCCGTCCGGGTACCACTCGGCGCTCACGTCACCCGGCAGGTCCAGCGCCAGGTCGGTCTCCTCGCCCGTGGTCACGTCCCACACCAGCGGCTCCCACCGGCCGCGCCGCTGGTGCCCGATGAGCAGCCGCGCGTCCCCGTCGACCGGCGCGAAGCCCAGTACCTCGAGGCCCAGCTCGACCGTGCCGCCCTTGGTGTCGTCGAGCTCGGCGACCCGTGTGCCGTCGGGGCGCAGCACGCGCAGCGCCGAGTGCATGGCGTCGCCGTGCTCGGTGTGCTCGACGGCGATCAGCGAGCCGTCGCGGGACAGGTCGCCCACCCCCGCCGACTCCCGGTGCCGGTAGATCTCCACCGGCGCCTCGCCCGCGTACGCGAGATGGATCGTCGTCCCGTCCTCGTCGGTGGAGCGTCCCACCACCGCCGTCCGCCCGTCCCGGCCGAGCGCGAGGCCCGCGGGGTAGGACGGGTCGAGGCCCGGGACGGCCAGCTCGTCCTCGCCGCCCGTGAAGGGCTGGCGGCGCCACACGCCGAACTCGTCGCCGTCCTTGTCGTCGAACCACCAGATCCACGCGCCGTCCGGGGAGAGCAGGCCGTCCGTCGTGCCGTTCGGCCGGTTCGTCACCTGGCGCTGCTCACCCGTCGCGCGATCCCAGGCGTACAGCTCGTACGTCCCCGTCGCGTTGGACACGAACAGGGAGCGGTCGGGGGCGTCCTCCGCCCAGTCGGGCAGGGACACCCGCGGCGCCCGGAAGCGCTTCTCCCAGTTCGGCATGGCCTCGCGCCGCTCGGGCGAGGGGGACCCGTTGCTCTCAGTCATGACCCCATACTGCCCGCCCCGGACCGCATCCCGCTCCCGAGGTCCCCAGCCTGTGGATAACTTCGGGACCCCGCGGCCCGCGCCGCCCCGCTCCCCCCGTACCTTTGAGGGCGTGTACCGGTTTCTGCTGACGCCCCGATGGTGGGGGATCAACCTCTTCGTGCTGCTCGCCATCCCCTTCTGCGTCTTCATGGGGTCCTGGCAGCTGAGCCGGTTCGAGGCGCGGGTCGAGGATCATCGCAGCGCCGAGGAGCAGGCCTCCTCGGACGGGAAGCAGGCCGCCCGTCCGCTGGACGAGCTGCTGCCCGTCGACAAGGAGACCTCCGGCGACCCGACGACGGTCGACGGCCGGTACGGGGAGCAGTTGCTCGTCCCGGACCGCGAGCTGGACGGCGAGCGGGGCTACTACGTGCTGACCCTGCTGCGCACCGACGGCGGCAAGGCGCTGCCGGTGGTGCGGGGCTGGCTGCCCGGCGACCCCGGCTCGGCCGAGGTGCCCGCCCCGCCCCGGGGCGAGGTGACCGTCAGGGGTGCGCTCCAGGCCTCGGAGAACCCGGGCGAGAACGGCGTCAGCGCGCGGGCCGGACTGCCGGCCGGCCAGACCGGCGCGATCAGCTCCGCCTCGCTGGTGAACCTCGTGCCGTACGACTTCTACGACGCCTGGGTCACGCTCGACAAGGGCGACTCCGGGATGCGGGCCGTGCCGGTGAGCGCGGCCCCGGACACCGGGCTCGATCTCAAGGCCTTCCAGAACCTCGGGTACACCGGCGAATGGTTCGTCTTCGCCGGGTTCGTGGTGTTCATGTGGTTCCGGTTGTTCCGCCGTGAGGTGGAGTTCCAGCGCGACGCCGAGATGGGGCTCCTGGCCGCGGACACCCCGCCCGACGGCGCGCCGGACCCGGGGCGGGCGACCTCCTCGGACGCCTACGAGACCGACAGCACGCCGGTGCGGTAGACCGTCCCCGCGCACGCGTTCGGCACCGTCGCCGACACCGTGGGCGACCCGGCCTCCGCCGTGTAGGAGACGACGACGCTTCCGTCCTGCGTACCGACCTCGGTCATGAGCTGCGTCGACGTGCCCGTGTCGCCGCCGGTCGAGCTGCCCGACGTCGTGGTGCCGGGGTCGTCCGTGGGCGTCGGGTCGGGCGAGGGGCCGCCGGTCTCGCCGCCGTTGTCACCGCCGGGGTCGGCCGGACAGGTCTCCGAGGGCACCCAGGCGAACCGCACCTCGTATGCGGCGCCGGGGGCCAGCACCAGCTGCGGGACCTCCAGGGCCGGGTCGGGCAGGCCGGCCGCCGCGTCGCCCGTCGTGTGCGCGGCGACGCTGATCTTGGTGGCGTCCGCCGCACCCTGTGCCAGCGGGGTCACCGCGCCGGCGCCTCCGACCGTGCAGCCGGCGGCGGAGACGTTGGTGATCCGGAACGTGCCGTAGACCGCGCCCGCGGTGTCGGCGACCGCGGCCGTCGCGGTGGCCGAGCCGAGCTGGGCCGCCGTGCAGACGGGGTCCGTGACCGCGCTGGTGGCCGACGGGTAGACGCCGTCGGTGCTGTCGTCGACGACGCCGCTGCTCGGGCTGGCGCCGGTGCGCTTGTCGTCCTTCTCGGGGCTGTCCTGGCCCTTGTCCCGGTCCGTGCCCGTGGACCCGCCCGAGGTGCCGCCGGTGCCCTCGGTGCTGCCGCCCTCGCTCGCGCCGCCCTGCGCCTGCGCGCCGTGGCCGGCGATCGAGGGGTTGGCGTCGGGGCCGGTGGAGCCGGAGACGTGGACGAGCGCGGGGACGGCGGTGCACACGAAGAGCGCCGCCGCCGCCATGCCGACGGCGGCCTGCCGCTTGCGCGCCCGGCGGGCGGGCACCGCCCGCCGCAGATGGTCGAGCGTGCCGTCGCGCGGCTCGATCTCGTGCACCGCCTGATGCAGCATCCTGCGCAGTGCCAGCTCGTCCGAGTCGAGCCCGTCGGGGCTCTGGTCGTCGAGGCCGTGGTTCACAGTTCCGTTCCCAGCGTGCGGTTGCTTCGGCTCCTGCTCGTGCGCCTCTGCGGGCTCGGGCAAGATATCGGACGAGGAGTCGTCGGACGCCTCACGCGCCCGACCCCACCGCGCGGGCTCCCCCCGCTCACGAGGCTTCCCGGTCATGCCGGCGCCTCCATGGCTATCCGCAGCGCGGCGATGCCGCGGGAGCCGTACGCCTTCACCGAGCCCAGCGAGATGCCGAGCGTCTCGGCGACCTGGGCCTCGGTCATGTCCGCGAAGTAGCGCAGGACCAGGACCTCGCGCTGCCGGCGCTGCAGCCCCTTCATCGCCTTGATGAGGGAGTCGCGCTCCAGCTGGTCGTAGGCCCCTTCCTCGGCGCTCGCCATGTCCGGCATCGGCTTGGAGAGCAGCTTCAGGCCGAGGATGCGGCGGCGCAGCGCGGAGCGCGAGAGGTTCACGACCGTCTGGCGCAGATAGGCGAGCGTCTTCTCGGGGTCGCGGACGCGTTTGCGGGCGGAGTGGACGCGGATGAAGGCCTCCTGGACGACGTCCTCGCAGGAGGCCGTGTCGTCGAGGAGGAGCGCGGCGAGACCGAGCAGCGACCGGTAGTGCGTGCGGTAGGTCTCGGTGAGGTGGTCGACGGTGGTGCCGGCCGCCGCGGCGTCTTCGGCTCCGTCACGCTGACCGGGGATGCGGGCGGGCCGCGCTGCGGGCATGGGCGCGATCACCGGCATGCCGCCGGGCGTGCCGGGCATACGGGTGCGTACGGGCCGCCTGGGCGGCCGTAGGGCCGTGCCGCCGGCCACCGCGGGGAAGTCGAGTACCTCTGCCACGCCAGTTGGACACGTTCACCCCCGTCAGGGTTGTACGTGCCGGACGTCACTCTTGTTCTCGCGTCAGGCAGCACGACTGACGGTGACCCATATGCCCTCATGCGCCCCGCTCTTCCCCTATGTCCCATACGAGCGGACGTCCCCACGCCCACTCACCGGCGTCCCCACGCCTCGGATCAAACGCATCCCACAGCCCAGGAAGGGCGACGGCATAGACGCTCCCCGGCCTCCGCACGGTTGCGGAGGCCGGGGAGGAAAATCCTTACGTTGATCCTACAAATAGATCAGGACATCGCGAGGGGCAATTTTCCCTCACCTCATCTCGGCGGCCACCAGCTCCGCGATCTGGGCGGTGTTCAGCGCGGCCCCCTTGCGCAGGTTGTCCCCGCACACGAAGAGCTCCAGCGCGGTCGGGTCGTCCAGCGCCCGGCGGACCCGCCCGACCCACGTCGGATCGGTGCCCACCACGTCGGCGGGGGTCGGGAACTCGCCGGCCGCCGGATCGTCGCACAGGACCACGCCCGGCGCGGTGGCGAGGATCTCGCGCGCCCGGTCCACCGTCACCTCGTCCTGGAAGCGGGCGTGCACGGTCAGCGAGTGCGCGGTCACCACCGGCACCCGCACACAGGTGACGGCGACGGGCAGCCGCGGCAGGCCGAGGATCTTGCGGGACTCGTCCCGCACCTTCATCTCCTCCGAGGACCAGCCGTCCTCCCGCACCGACCCCGCCCAGGGCACGACGTTCAGCGCGACCGGCTCCGGGAACGGCCCGGTGCTGTCCCCCACCGCCCGCCGTACGTCGCCGGGGTGGGTCCCCAGCTCCGTGCCGGCCACCAGGGCCAGCTGCCGGCGCAGCGTCTCGACGCCCGCCCGCCCGGCGCCGCTCACGGCCTGGTACGACGAGACCACGAGCTCGCGCAGGCCGAACTCGGCGTGCAGGGCGCCGAGGGCGACGATCATGGACAGCGTGGTGCAGTTCGGGTTGGCGAGGATGCCGCGCGGCCGGGAGCGCACCGTGTGCGGATTGACCTCCGGCACGACCAGCGGCACGTCCGGGTCCATCCGGAAGGCGGCGGAGTTGTCCACGACCACCACGCCCTTGGCGGCGGCGATCGGCGCCCAGTGCGCGGCGACCTCGTCCGGGACGTCGAACATGGCGATGTCGACCCCGTCGAAGGCCTCCTCGGACAGGGCCACCACCTCGACCTCCTCGCCGCGCACGGCCAGCTTGCGGCCGGCCGAGCGCGGCGAGGCGACGAGACGGATCTCACCCCAGATGTCCGCGTGCTGGGACAGGATCTGGAGCATGACCGTGCCGACGGCTCCGGTCGCCCCCACGACCGCGAGCGTCGGTCGTCCGGTCATCGGCCGGTGCCCCCATAGACCACGGCCTCGTCGCTGTCGGAGTCGAGTCCGAAGGCGGTGTGCACGGCGCGCACGGCCTCGGCGACGTCGTCGGCGCGGGTGACGACCGAGATGCGGATCTCGGAGGTCGAGATCAGCTCGATGTTGACCCCGGCGTCGCTGAGCGCCTCGAAGAAGGCCGCCGTGACACCCGGGTTGGTCTTCATCCCGGCGCCCACGAGCGAGATCTTGCCGATCTGGTCGTCGTAGCGCAGCGAGTCGAAGCCGATGCCCGGCTTGTTCTTCTCCAGCGCGTCGATGGCCTTGCGGCCCTCGGTCTTCGGCAGCGTGAAGGAGATGTCGGTCAGCCCCGTGGAGGCGGCGGACACGTTCTGCACGACCATGTCGATGTTGATCTCGGCATCGGCGATCGTGCGGAAGATCGCGGCGGCCTCGCCCGGCTTGTCCGGCACGCCGACGACCGTGACCTTGGCCTCGGAGGTGTCGTGCGCGACACCGGAGATGATGGCCTGCTCCACGTGCTCTTCCCCTTGCTCGATCGGCTCGCTGCTGACCCACGTGCCCTGCAGACCGCTGAAGCTGGAGCGGACGTGGATCGGGATGTTGTAGCGGCGGGCGTACTCCACGCAGCGGTGGAGCAGCACCTTCGACCCGGACGCCGCCAGTTCGAGCATGTCCTCGAAGGAGATCCAGTCGATCTTCCGGGCCTTCTTCACCACCCGCGGGTCGGCGGTGAACACACCGTCGACGTCCGTGTAGATCTCGCAGACCTCGGCGTCCAGCGCGGCGGCCAGCGCGACGGCGGTGGTGTCGGAGCCGCCGCGGCCCAGCGTGGTGATGTCCTTGGTGTCCTGGCTGACACCCTGGAAACCGGCAACGATGGCGATGTTGCCCTCGTTCAGCGAGTCCCGGATCCGGCCCGGCGTGACATCGATGATGCGGGCTTTGTTGTGGACCGAGTCGGTGATGACACCTGCCTGGCTGCCGGTGAAGGACTGGGCCGAGTGGCCCAGGTTTTTGATCGCCATGGCCAGCAGGGCCATGGAGATCCGCTCTCCGGCCGTCAGCAGCATGTCGAGCTCGCGGCCGGCAGGAATCGGGGATACCTGCTCGGCGAGATCGATCAGCTCGTCCGTCGTGTCGCCCATCGCGGAAACCACGGCCACCACCTGGTGGCCGTTCTTCTTGGCTTCCACGATCCGCTTGGCGACGCGCTTGATGCCCTCGGCATCGGCTACGGAGGAGCCTCCGTACTTCTGCACGACAAGGCCCACGTGCGCTCCTCGCTCAGTCCGTCGTGTTTTCCGCAGTCCACAGATACGCATATGCACTGCGGTCGGCTCAGTCTAACGAGCGGCCGAAAATCACCTTCGCGATATCGCATGGTGAGATCTCGCCGCCCGCTCCGGAGAGGCACATGCCCGCAAGGGCCCGAGGCCACTCGGAAAAGTGCCCCGCATCACAAAGAACACTCTTACCGGACGCCCTGAATTAACTTTCAAGCACCGCGCGCTACTTCACCCGCACGCCCAGGGGGCCCGCGATCTCCTGCTGCATGACCTTGCCCGCCTCGATCTCCAGGGTGTCGTCGCCCAGGCCCTGGTCGGTGTCCAGGCCGTCCAGTTCCGCCAGGGGCTGGTCGAGGCGGACGTGGATGAGGACCGACTGCAGGGCGCGCAGGGTGGCCGAGGCCGTGGGGCCCCAGTTGGAGAAGTAGGAGAACTGCCACCACCACAGCGCCTCCGTGGTGCGGCCGGTGCGGTAGTGGGCCATGCCGTGGCGCAGGTCGGTGATGATGTCGGCCAGGTCGTCGGAGATCCGGGCGGGGACGGGGGCCTCGCGGGGCTCGTAGGGGTCGAACACCTCGGAGTAGACGTCGATCGGCTCCAGCAACCGGGCCAGGTTCTCCCGGAGTTCGTCCACGTCGGGCTCGGGTCCGGAGTCGGGCTCGTAGCGCTCGTCCGGGACGATGTCCTCGTGCGCGCCCAGACGGCCGCCCGCCAGCAGGAGCTGCGAGACCTCCAGCAGGAGGAAGGGGACGGCCGAGGCCGGCTCGTCGCCCCTGGCCACCTCGGTGACGGCTACCAGAAAGCTCTCTACCTGGTCCGCGATCTGGACCGCGAAGTCGTCCGGGTCCCGCGTCGTGGAGTGCAGCGTGGCGTCAGACATCTAGGAGTCGTCTCCCCTCGAAGGCGCGGCCGAGGGTCACCTCGTCCGCGTATTCCAGGTCGCCGCCCACTGGGAGGCCGCTGGCCAGGCGGGTGACCTTCAGGCCCATGGGCTTGATCATGCGGGCGAGGTACGTGGCCGTGGCCTCGCCTTCGAGATTCGGGTCCGTGGCCAGGATCAGCTCGGTCACCGTGCCGTCGGCCAGGCGGGCCAGCAGTTCTCGTATCCGCAAGTCGTCCGGGCCGACGCCCTCGATGGGGCTGATGGCGCCGCCGAGCACGTGGTACCGGCCGCGGAACTCCCGCGTGCGCTCGATGGCGACGACGTCCTTGGGCTCCTCGACCACGCAGATCACCGCCAGGTCGCGGCGGCTGTCACGGCAGATCCCGCACAGCTCCTCCTGCGCGACGTTCCCGCAGGTGGCGCAGAAGCGGACCTTCGCCTTGACCTCCAGGAGGGCGTGCGCGAGCCGGCGGACGTCCGTCGGCTCGGCCTGCAGCACATGGAAGGCGATCCGCTGGGCACTCTTGGGACCGACGCCGGGAAGCCGCCCCAGTTCGTCGATGAGGTCCTGGACCACGCCTTCGTACACGGACTGCCGCCCCTCTCCATGTTGTTCGTACGTACGGTAGTTTCCCGCGGCCCGTCTTAGAAGGGCAGTCCGGGAATACCACCGCCGCCGAGTCCCTGGGCCAGCGGGCCCAACTTCTGCTGCTGAAGGGTCTGGGCGTTCTCGTTGGCCGCGTGCACGGCCGCCACGATCAGGTCGGCGAGGGTCTCGGTGTCCTCCGGGTCCACCGCCTTCGGGTCGATCCGCAGGGCGCGCAGCTCACCGGCGCCGGTCACCGTGGCCTGCACCAGACCGCCGCCCGCCTGTCCGTCGACCTCGGTCTGGGCCAGTTCCTCCTGCGCCTTCGCCAGGTCCTGCTGCATCTTCTGGGCCTGCTGCAGCAGCTGCTGCATGTTGGGCTGGCCACCACCGGGGATCACGATCAGCTCCTCTTCCGGGGCTCACGAGCACGGGATTTTCCCGCTCAGCACGAGCCTACGTGGTCCACGCGGCCGTCGCCCCAGCACTCTTTCGAGTGAGAGGACTGCATTTCCTATACCTGATCAAGGCCCACTTCCGGGCGGAAAACAGGGGAAAGCAGGCCCTCCGCCACCCATTGGGCGGTAGGAAGGGTCACGGCGCATCGGCGTCACCATCAGGCGGGATGTCGTGGCGACGCGCGCGCTGTCACGATGTGTCACGCACCGTGATCAGTTGTGGTCGATAGGGAGTGCCGGGTGGGTCAGCCGGAGATGCAGCCCGAGGGTCCGCCTCAGGACGGGCGGGGCGAGGGTGCGGCCGAGCTGCGGCCGGGCGATCTGGTCGGGCGGTCGTTCCCGCTCGGGGACTGGGCGGAGCCCGCCCTGCGCCTGGACGAGCTGTACCGCTGGGTGGAGCGCGGGGCCCTGGACACGGCGGCCTGGTACCTGGCCGACCGGGTCTGGAAGCGGCGGCAGGCCCGGGGCTTGCGGTGCGGGGCGGCGGTGGGCGCCGTGACCGGGGCCGCGCTGCCGTTCCTCGACCTGACCGGCGTGGTGGGCGGGGTGGCGCCCTGGGGGTATCTGGCGCTGCTGCTCGGGGTGTCCTGCGTGGCGGTGGACCGGTACTTCGGGGTGACGTCCGGGTGGATGCGGGACGTGGCGACCGCGCAGGCCGTGCAACGCAGGTTGCAGGCCTTGCAGTTCGACTGGGCCGCGGAGAGCGTGCGGGAGGTGCTGGGGCCCACCGAGGGGACGGCGGGTGAGGCGGCCGAGCGGTGCCTGGGGGTGCTGCGGAGGTTTTCGGAGGACGTCACGGAGCTGGTGCGCACGGAGACGACGGACTGGATGGGCGAGTTCCGCTCCGGGCCGGCGCTCGGTATCCAGTCGGCCCTGGCCTCGGGAGGCCGGCCCGAGGGAACGGGCGGGCACGGCAGGTTCCCGTTGCCCCCGGGAGCGGGTGCCCGCCCCAACATGCCCCGCCAACGCCCGCCCGAGCCCCGCTGACCGCCCCACCCCACCGGCCTCCGCCACGGTCACCACCACGTATGGCCACCTGTCCTGGCCAGGCCGCGCGGCGTACGCCCCCCGGCCCCGCCGAGCCGGACCGACGGGCACCCGCACGGGCGAGCGCCGCGGAACTCAGGAGCCCCGCTTGACGCGCCCCGCCACGGCGGCCGGGCAGAGGGGTGCGCCGGTCCGTCCGCCGGCGCGTCCGCGGCAACCCGCGGGGGCACCTCGCCGCCGGATGCGACCACCCGCGTGCTCGAATGCGCGCCCCTGGAACCCGCGAGACCTGCGCGAGGAGGCACTCGCCGCACCCCGCCGCAGCACCGAGCACACGACCGCCGTGGAGGCCGGGCACCCCGTGCCCGGACGTGCCGGCCCCGAAGCGGCGAAGCTCACCCGCACAGGGACGGGTCGCGCAGGCACGGCAGGTGGCCCTTGTCCCGGATGACGTCCTGGCTGGTGGACTCGTCGACGTAGGCGAGGAAGCTGGCCGCGAGGGAGCCGGGACGGGGCGTGCCGTAGGTGTAGGCGTACTCGACGTCCTTGTACGGGTAGCGGCTGCCGCCCAGCTCGATCTGCCGGTCGTCGGGCCGGTCGCCGCCCAGGGGCACCCTGTTGACGTCGTCGCCCCGCTCCCTGGCGAGGCTGAGTTCGCTGTAGCCGATGGCGCCGGGCTGTTCGGCGACCTTGTCCAGCACGGCCCGGGTCGAACCGAGTTCGCAACGCGTGACGGTGTCACCGGCCCGCGCGGGCGGCCGGCAGTCCAGGGACGTGCTGGGCGCCCGCTCCCAGCCGCGCAGCACCCGGTCCTGGAAGATCTGCCGCGTACCCGACTCGTCCCCTCGGCTGACCAGGACGATCGGCAGGTCGGCGATCTCCTGCACACCGGGGACGACCTGCCCCCAACGCTGGTAGCGCCCCGCGTAGATGTCCCGCACCTCCTCCAGGGACAGTCCGTGCGCCCCGAGTTCGACGTCCTTGTGGACGACGAGGGTGAACACGGAGAGCGCGACCCCCTCCCCCGTCAGGTTCCAGCGCTCACCCATCGGGCCGTCGGAGAAGGCGATCACCGACCGCGCGGCGTTCTTGGACTGCCCGCCCAGCTCGGCGAGCGCCGCGACGCCGTCCTCGCTGCCGCGCGCCTCGACGGCGATGTCGGCGCCCTCGCACTTGTTCTCGTACTGCTTGGCGAGCGTGCTGACGACGGGCTCGAAGGCGGTCGAGCCCGTCACCCGCAGCTCGCCCTGCTCGCACTCGATCGGGTTGCCGTCGCGCAGCACGATGATGCCGGCGAGGAGGATCAGGGCGAGGGTGAGCGCGGCGCTGAGCAGCCGGGCCGGGGGACTGAACGTGCGCTGCTTCTCGTCCGGCTTGGGAGCGCTGTTGCGGTGGACCTTGCCGTCCCGCAGGCCCCCGATCAGCCGGACCTCCCCTTCCGCCGGCCCGCCGGAGAGCAGCACGAGGAGCTTGAAGTGGTCGCCCGGGTTCAGCGGCACCCGGGGGATGGTCACGGCGCCGCCGACGTGCTCGAAGCCGTTGGCGTTCGTGAAATGGCTGCTGATGTGGTCGATGCCGGACGGCTGGGTCACCGCGACGGCCTGGACCGTGCGTCCCGTGAACTCGGCGGTCAGGCCGTGGACCTCGGACGAGGTGTAGTCGTTGTCGGCGACGCTCTGGGAGCCGTCGTTCTCGATGCGCAGCAGCACCAGCGAGGCGTCGGCCATGTTGTCCACGTCGAAGTCGCCGAGGCGGGGGTTGGACGAGCCGTCGCCTATGGGGCTGTCCATCTGCACGCGGTAGCCGATCAGCTTGCGGCGCGGCACCCGGCGGTCGTAGAGGAACATCACGATCGGCACGAGGAGGCCCAGGACGGACGTGCCGATGGCGATGACGTTCTCGACGTTCACCACTGGTCTTCCCCCGCCACTCCCGGAACTCAGATGGTGGGGTCACCGTACGTCTGTCCGAACCGCACGTCAGGGCCCTCCCGGCAATGTTCGCCGGGCGTTCAACTTCCCCACGGAACCCGAGACTTCTCCCCTCCCGGGGCCCGTCACCCGCGCCGGTACGTCAGCGTCTCCCCGGTGCTCCCGTTCACACGCCGCAGGGTGCCGTCCGGCTGGAGGGTGATCTCGGTGGCCGCGCCCGGTGTGCAGGCGGTGGGCGGTTCCCCGACCGTGACCGTGGACGGGCCGACCCGCACGGGGCCGTCGGCGCCCGGCTGCTCCGCCAACTCCGCCTCGAAGAGGCAGTGGTAGCTGCCGCCGCCCTCGGCGGGGCCGTCCGCCACGAGGGACAGGACGGTGTCGCCGACCTCGCCCTGCTGGACGGTCAGTTGCCGGGTGTGCTGTCCGCTCGCGTTGTCGATGGTGGTCGTCCAGGTGCCGAGGTAGCCGGCGGGTATCCCCCCGTCGGCGGGCGTGGAGGGGGCCGGGGACGAGGGCTCGGGCGTGGACGGCTCGGGGTCCGTCGGGCCGGAGGAGGTGACGGGCGCGGTGGCGGTGGCGGTGGGATCGGCCTGCGTGCCCTCGCTGCCGTCCATCAGCGCGTACACCGTCCCGCCGGCGGCGAGCGCGACGACCACGGCCATCGCGACCAGCGCGACGGTGGTGCGGCCGCTCCTGCGGGACTCCACGGGGGTGCCGGCGGGCTCGGTGCCGTAGGGCGGGGTGGTGCCGGGTCCTCCGCCGTAAGGGCCGTTCGGATGACCAGCACTGCCGTAGGGGCCGTGCGGCTGACCACCGTTGCCGTAAGGGCCGTTCGGCAGGCCGCCGTCGCCGTAGGGGCCCGCGTGGTGCGGGGCGCCCGCGTACGGGCCGCCGGCCGGCGCACCGCCGTTCTGCGGGCCGTACACCGGGACGTACGGCGGTGGCGGTCCCGCGGCCGGTGCCGAGCCCGGGCCCTGGGGCTGCTGGGGATGGCCGTGCCCCTGCTGCGCAGAGCCGTACGCCGGGTGCGGCGGAGCCGTCGGCGCGGTGCCCTGGGCGGCGGCCTGCGTGGGCAGCCGGTCCAGCGACCGCGGTCCCGCGTCCTGCGCCGTGGCCGCCGGCGCCGCCTCGTCGGCGGCGGGCGCGTGCTCGGGTGAGGCGGCCCGGTCGGCGTCCGCGCCGTCGGCCGCCTCCGGGTCCTCCGAGTCCAACAACTGCACCGCGTGTCGCCCGAGTTGGGCGACCAGCGCGCTCGGCAGCCAGGGGTCACGGGAGCGCCCGTCCGCCACGGTGTCCTCCGCGCCTGTGCGGCGCAGGACGTCGTCCAACGAGGGCCGGGCCTCCGGCTCCTTGCGCAGGCAGTGGCGTACCAGGTCGGCGAGTCCCTCGGGCACGCCGTCCAGGTCGGGCTCCTCCTGGGCGATACGGAACATCAGGGCGTGCACCCCGCTGTCGGCGCCGCCGAAGGGGAGGTGGCCGGTGGCCGCGTAGGCGAGCACGGAGCCGAGGCAGAACACGTCGCAGGCGGGCGTGACGCGGTCGCCGCGCACCTGCTCGGGCGCCATGAAGCCGGGCGAGCCGACGAGCGCGCCGGTCCGGGTCAGTCCGCCGTCGGTCACCGTCTCCATCGCCCGCGCGATCCCGAAGTCGATGACCCGGGGGCCGTCGATGGTGACGAGCACGTTGGACGGCTTGAGGTCCCGGTGCACGATCCCGGTGGCGTGGATGTCCTGGAGCGCGTGCGCGAGCCCCGCCGCCATGATCCGTACCGAACGCTCGGGCAGCGCCCCGTGGTCCCGCCCGACGACCTGCTGAAGGCTCGGGCCCGCGACATAGCCGGTGGCCACCCACGGCACGGCCGCCTCGGTGTCGGCGTCGAGCACCGGCGCCGTCCAGTGACCGCCGACCTGCCGCGCCGCCCGCACCTCCTGGCGGAACCTCGCGCGGAACTCCTCCTGCGCGGCGAGCTCACCGCGCACCAGCTTGACCGCGACGGTCCGCCCCCGGTCCGAACGCGCCAGATACACCCGCCCCATACCGCCGGCACCGAGCCGCGCCAGCAGCCGGTAGGCACCGATCCGCGGTGGATCCCCAGGCTCCAGTCTGTCCACGGAGAACCCCTCCCCCCATCCACCCCTGTGCGTTGACCGAAGAATAATGCGGCGACACAGGGAGACGGCGGGTCCGCTTTCCACGGTTCCGTAACGGGTTCCGTGACCGGTTCCGGTGCGGTGCCGGCGCGGGTCAGGGGGCGGGATCCGGCGCCGATCCGGCGTCGGCCGTCGGCATCCCCACCTCGTCGAGGACCCGCGACAGCCGCTCCAGCACCCGTAGCGTCTCCTCGAACTCCTCGTCGCCCAGCGCCCGGGCCAGCCGGTCCGCGAACTCGGCGTGCCCGGGGTCGATGCGGCGCACCGCCGCGAAGCCCGCCGCGGTGGGGGCGAGGAGCTTGGCGCGGCGATGGGCGGGGTTGGGGCGGTATTCGGCCAGGCCCCCTTCGACCAGCAGGTCGGCGACGCGCTGGACGCTCTGCCGGGTGATGCCCATGGCCCGGGCGATCCCGGCGACGGGCAGCGGCTCGGGCAGCACCGCGCCGAGCACCTGCCACCGGGCCGCCGTCAGTCCGGCCGGGCCTGCCAGTTCCTCCGCGACCGCGAGGAACTGGCCGCTCAGCCGGAAGACGCCGAGCGCGCCCCGGCTGAGCAGGTCCTGCCGCCGGCTCACCGCGTCCCCGCCTGTTCGAGGACGGCGTAGGCCTCGGCGTCGGAGTCGTGGAACAGCCGGTACCAGGCGTCCAGGACCTCCCCCTCGTACACGCCGAGCAGCCCGAGGACCTCCCGTGCGAAGGCGACCGGCTCGGTCGGCCCGGCGGTGATCAGACCGCGGTCGGTGACCGCGTCGGCGTCGACGTACCGTTCGCCGCCCCGGTAGCCGGTCGCGGCCAGGTAGAAGGAGATCGCGCTGGTGTGGTCCCGGTCGTCGAGCAGGCCCTCGCGGGCGAGTCCGGCGGTGGCCCCGCAGATCGCGGCGACGGGCACCCCGGCGGCCAGGAAGGCCCGCGCCGTGCGGGCGAAGGGGGCGAGGTCGTCCCCCGTGTCCCAGAGGTCGGCGCCCGGGAGGATCAGCAGCGAGCTGTCCTCGGGCCGCACCTCGTCCAGGGCGAGGTCGGGCCGGACCCGCAGTCCGCCGAGGGTGGTGACCGGGCCGGTGGTGAGGGCGACTGTGCGGATCTCGTGGCCGGCGCGGGCGAGATACGCGGTGGCGTGGCCCGTCTCCCAGTCGGCGAGGGTGTCGTACACGGCCAGGTGGACGGGCTTGCGGCTGCTGTTCATGGCTCCTCCTCGGGTCGTGCGGCGCTGGGCTATGACAGGATGCTGTCACTCATGACAGCATCCTGTCAATGGTTGACGGTCGGCCCCGCTCCGGCGCGCACCACCTGGCGCGTATCACCCGGCCGCCGTCGACAATCTGTCGCGGATTGGGCGAGACCGCAGACAGGACGCCGATGTCGCGTCCGCATCCCGGACATTTACCCTCGGCGGCATGACCCCTCAGCCCACTCCCGCCACCGGCGCCGCCGTGAAGGCCGCGGACCGCGCGCACGTGTTCCACTCCTGGTCCGCACAGGAGCTCATCGACCCGCTCGCCGTCGCCGGTGCGGAGGGGTCGTACTTCTGGGACTTCGACGGCAACCGCTACCTCGACTTCACCAGCGGCCTCGTCTACACCAACATCGGCTACCAGCACCCGAAGGTCGTCGCCGCGATCCAGGAACAGGCCGCGACCCTGTCCACCTTCGCGCCCGCCTTCGCCGTCGAAGCCCGCTCCGAGGCCGCCCGGCTGATAGCCGAGCGCACGCCCGGCGACCTCGACAAGATCTTCTTCACCAACGGCGGCGCCGACGCCGTCGAGCACGCGGTGCGGATGGCACGGCTGCACACCGGCCGGCCGAAGGTGCTCTCGGCGTACCGCTCGTACCACGGCGGCACCCAGCAGGCCGTGAACCTCACCGGCGACCCGCGCCGCTGGGCCAACGACAGCGGCACCTCCGGCGTCGTGCGCTTCTGGGCGCCCTTCCTGTACCGCTCCCGCTTCTACGCCGAGACCGAGGAGCAGGAATGCGCCCGGGCGCTGGAGCACCTGGAGACCACGATCGCCTTCGAGGGCCCGGCGACGATCGCCGCGATCGTCCTGGAGACGATCCCGGGCACCGCGGGGATCATGGTGCCGCCGCCCGGATACCTGGCCGGCGTCCGCGCGCTGTGCGACAAGTACGGCATCGTCTTCGTCCTCGACGAGGTGATGGCGGGCTTCGGGCGCACCGGCGAGTGGTTCGCGGCGGACCTCTTCGGCGTCGTGCCGGACCTGATGACCTTCGCCAAGGGCGTGAACTCCGGCTACGTGCCGCTCGGCGGCGTCGCCATCTCCGCGGAGATCGCCGCGACCTTCGGCAAGCGGCCCTACCCGGGCGGACTGACCTACTCCGGCCATCCCCTCGCCTGCGCCGCCGCCGTCGCCACGATCAACGTGATGGCCGAGGAGGGCGTCGTCGAGAACGCGGCGCGGCTCGGCGCCGACGTCGTCGGCCCGGCGCTGCGCGAGCTGGCCGAGCGGCACCCGAGCGTGGGCGAGGTGCGCGGCACCGGCATGTTCTGGGCCCTGGAGCTGGTGCGGAACAAGGAGACCCGCGAGCCGCTGGTGCCGTACAACGCGACCGGTGAGGCGGGCGCGCCGATGGCCGCGTTCGCGGCGGCGGCCAAGGCGGGCGGGGTGTGGCCGTTCGTGAACATGAACCGCACCCACGTCGTGCCGCCGTGCAACGTGACCGAGGCCGAACTGAAGGAAGGGCTGGCGGCGCTGGACGCGGCCCTGTCGGTGGCCGACGAGCACACCGAGTAACCACCTCCCGGCATCCGAGCGCGTATGGTGGCGTGCTCGTGGGCCCGTACCACGAGCACGCCACCCGTACGTGACGAGGAGACCGTCCGACCATGCCCGGCAACGGCGCCGTGACCCGCAGCACCCTGCGGCAGCAGATCGCGGACGCGCTACGCGACGAGGTGCTGGCCGGGCGGCTCCAGCCGGGACAGGAGTTCACGGTCAAGGAGATCGCCGACCAGTACGGGGTCTCCGCGACGCCGGTCCGCGAGGCGCTGGTCGACCTGTCCGCGCAGGGCCTCCTCGACGCGCTCCAGCACCGGGGCTTCCGGGTGCGCGAGTACTCCTACGCCGACTTCCGCGGGCTGGTCGAGGCGCGCAGCCTGGTCATAGACGGCATGTTCCACGCCCTGGAGAAGGGCCTCGGCGGCCCGCCGCGGTTCCAGGACCCCGGCGACCCGTACACGGCGGCCGCCCTCGCGGGCGTACGGCGGCGCGGCGACGAGGCACAACGCGCCGCTGCCGCCGGTGACCTCACCGTGCTGATCGGCTACGACCTGCGCTTCTGGCGGGAGTTGGGCAGCCTGTTCGGCAACCCCTACCTGGTGGACTTCCTGCACCGGCTGCGCGTGCAGTCGTGGGTGTGCGCCGTGCAGCATCTGCGCCGGCTGCCCGATCTGCGCGGCCGGCTGTGGGCCGACCACACCGAACTGATCGACGCGCTCTCCCGGCGCGACATCGACGCCGCACGCTCCATCGTCGCCGCGCACAACGCGCACGCGCTGGCTCTCGTCGAGCGGCTGGCCAACGGCTGACGTGGGTATGGGACCTGCACACGGGGCCCCACCCGGCAGTGCACGGATTACTCTTCTCCGACCGACGTGCCATGCGCTGCCCGTGACGACACCCCGCGCCGCCCGCGTGATGAGGAGCCCTCTTTTGGCCTGTGACCTGTGGCTGGTACCGCTCGTCGACGTGTTGTGCCACACGCCCGACAACCCGTTCGCCGAGGAACTCGCGCAATACAACAAGGTGCTCGCCGAGGCCGGGCTGCCGCCGGTGCCGGTGTACCAGTACATGCCGGGCCTGTCCGGCGAGGTCGCCCCGGTGGCCGGCTTCGACTACGACGCGCTGCACTTCCTGCGCCGCGCCTACCTTCTGCAGGTGTGCGGCCTGCCGGTGGCGCCGGTCGACGACCTGGGCGGCGACTACGAGCAGCTCCTCGAGATGTTCGAGACCACGGCCCAGCAGTCCCACCTGGTCTGGCACTACGACCACGCGGGCGCGTACGTCCCCGTCGACTTCCCGCACCCGCTCTCGGACGACGAGCTCCTCGCGGGCGGCGGCCCGTTGGGCTCCTCGCAGGCGCTGCTGCGCGAGCTGGAGCTCGTGGCCCCGTCGATCGGCATCGACCCGGCCAACCCGCCGGCCGCCCCCCAACCTCCCTCAGCTCCCACGGAGTTGGAGGAGCCCGCCGTTCCCGCCCCGTACGACCCGAGCCCGTTCGCCCGCGAGCGCCACGTCTGGCTCGGCCTGCACGCGGCGACGACACGGAGCCTGGCGCAGGGTTCGATGATCGTCTTCAGCTGAGGGGCACCCGCGCCCCGAAAAGCCGGTCAGGCCCGGCCGACCAGCGTGATCACGGGCGGCCACAGCACCTGGGAGGCCATCAGCAGGGACGGCCCGAGGTGCACCGGGCACACCCGCAGGGGCGCCCGGTGATGCCGCCCGACCTCGAAGACGGCGGGGTCCGCGCACTCCGACCCCGCCGCGTCGCCGCCCTCCCCGCCGTACGGGCCACGGCACGGCACGCTTCCGTGGTTGCTCATACGCCGATTGCACCGCCCCCGCACGCCACGCGCCCGCCGGACGCACCCGGAGGGCGTAACGACGGGCGTGCGGGGACGACCTACCGGACGGCGGGCTGGAGGAACGAGTTGATCTCGATCGTCTCGTCCCGGCCCGGGCCGACGCCGATCGCGGAGATCGGGGCGCCGGACATCTCCTCCAGCGCCTTGACGTAGGCCTGCGCGTTCTTCGGCAGGTCGCCGAAGGTCTTGGCCTTGCTGATGTCCTCGGACCAGCCGGGCAGCATCTCGTAGACCGGCTTCGCGTGGTGGAAGTCCGTCTGCGAGTACGGCAGCTCCTCGACGCGCCGGCCGTCGATCTCGTAGGCCACGCAGACCGGGATCTGCTCCCAGCCGGTGAGCACGTCGAGCTTGGTGAGGAAGAAGTCCGTCAGACCGTTGACCCGGGTCGCGTAGCGGGCGATCACCGCGTCGAACCAGCCGCAGCGGCGGTCCCGGCCGGTGGTCACGCCACGCTCGCCGCCGATGCGGCGCAGCGCCTCGCCGTCCTCGTCGAAGAGCTCCGTCGGGAACGGGCCCGCGCCGACGCGGGTCGTGTAGGCCTTGAGGATGCCGATGACACGGCTGATCTTCGTGGGGCCGACGCCTGCGCCCGTGCAGGCACCGCCTGCCGTCGGGTTCGACGAGGTCACGAAGGGGTACGTGCCGTGGTCGATGTCCAGGAGGGTGCCCTGGCCGCCCTCGAACAGGACGACCTTGTCGTCCTCCAGGGCCTGGTTCAGGACCAGGACGGTGTCGGCGACGTACGGCGCGAGCTTGTCCGCGTAACCGAGCAGTTCCTCGACGACCTGGCCGACGGCGATCGCACGGCGGTTGTAGAGCTTGGTGAGGATCTGGTTCTTGACGTCGAGCGCCGCCTCCACCTTCTGGGTGAGGATCGACTCGTCGTACAGGTCCTGGACCCGGATGCCGACGCGGTTGATCTTGTCCGCGTACGTCGGGCCGATGCCGCGGCCCGTCGTGCCGATCTTGCGCTTTCCGAGGAAGCGTTCCGTCACCTTGTCGACCGTCACGTTGTACGGCGTGATCACATGCGCGTTACCGCTGATCAGGAGCTTGGACGTGTCGACGCCACGCTCGTTCAGTCCGCTCAGCTCGGAGAGCAGGACAGACGGGTCGACGACGACGCCGTTGCCGATGACCGGCGTACAGCCGGGGGACAGGATTCCGGAAGGGAGGAGGTGCAGTGCGTACTTCTGGTCGCCGACGACGACCGTGTGACCGGCGTTGTTGCCGCCCTGGTAACGCACCACGTAGTCGACCGAACCGCCTAGCAGGTCCGTCGCCTTTCCCTTGCCTTCGTCACCCCACTGAGCACCGAGCAGCACAAGTGCGGGCACGCGCGTACACCCCTTCCGGGCGGGGCATGTCCAACGTCAGGGGCGAACGCGGTGGGTCGTGCCGCCGCGTGCCCCGCGGCCGTCGTTGGCCGCGACCGTCGGACCGGATGCCCCGGAATAGACGAAGCCCCTGGCGCAATAGCGCAAGGGGCTCTTGCACAAAGATGCTACCCGAGGAAGCGAGGCATGACCGAGGTGGCGACTTCTCCGACGTCCGATCAGCTGCTGGTGATCATCGATTCGGTCGCTCGGAGGACCGACGGGGAGTCCGTCCGCATCGCGAAAGACGTGCTCAGCGCGGGTGCGTCGGCCAAGGTGTGCCTGCCGGACGGCCCGGAGGAATTCGCCCGGGCGCTGGCCCGTCGGGGCTCCCGGCGGCCGGTGGTGATCGGTGACGACCGCGCCCTGGTGCGCGCGGTGGCCCTGTTGCACCGGCAGCGGGAGCTGGCCGGAAGTGTGCTGTCGCTCGTCCCCGTGGGACCCGCCCTCGGTCTCGCCACGGCACTGGGGGTGCCGGTGAGCACGGTGTCGGCGGCACGGGCCGTGCTGGAGGGGGCCGAACGCCGCCTGGACCTGCTCGTCGACGACAGCGACGGGGTGGTGCTGGGGGCGCTGCGGATCCCGCCGGTACCGCTCGGCGAGGGCGGCACCGTCCCGGCGCGGACGCCCTGGCTGCGGACCTGCCAGTCCCTCGTACGCACCCTCGTGGCGGCCCGCCCGGTGCGCTCGCCGTCGGTGCCCCCGCCCGGACCGGCGCGGCTGCGGGTCGAGGTCGACGGGGTGACGCTGGTCGATCTGGACCAGCCGGTCGAGGCCGTCTCTGTCGCCCCGGACGGCTCCGGCGCCGCGGAGATCGAGGTGCGCCCGCTGTCGCTGGGCGCGGAGGCCACCCCGCTGCGGGCGGAGGGGCGGACCGTGACCGTGTCGGGGGCGGACTTCCGCTACCGCTCGGACGCGGGCGTGAGCGGACCGGTGCGGACCAGGACGTGGCGGGTGCGTGAGGGGGCCTGGGGGCTGACGTTGCCCGGGAGGTGAGCGGGAGGCGAGGTCAGCGCCGGCCGAAGAGCTCCTCCCGGTGCGCCCGCCAGCGTTCCATGAGCGCGTCCAGCTCCCCTTCGAGGTACTCGAAGAAGGCGAGGGTCTCCGCGAGCCGGCGGCCCGCGGGCGTGTCGGCGCCGAGGGTGTCGACACCGTCGCGCAGGGCGTCCTCCCAGCGCTTGAGCACCGCCTCACGGTTGGTGAGCGCCTCGTACCACTGGTCGCCGTGCACCCGGTACCGCTCCCGGCGCGAACCGGGCTCCCGCTCGCGCGAGACCATGTGGACCTGGGCGAGGTAGCGCACCGCTCCGGAGACCGCGGCCGGTGAGATCCGCAGCTGGTCGCCGAGTTCGGCAGAGGTCAGGGACCCGGCGTCGGCGGCGAGCAGGGCGGCGAAGACGCGCGCGGGCATCCTCGGCATGCCGGCCTCCACGAGCTGCGCCGCGAAGTGCTCGACGAAACGGGAGACGGTCGCGGGGTCCCGCCGATCCGCCGCGCCCGCTCCCGCGCTCTGGCTCGGTTCCGTCATCGCTGCATCATCTCCCCTGCTCAGCGCCCACCCTTGAGTGTACCGACGATTTATACGCTTCCTTAACTTCACAAATTTCTGAAGGAAGCGTACGTTCTGAATCATGACCAAGGCAATCACCGTCTCCGGCCTGCACAAGTCGTTCGGCCGGACCCATGCGCTCGACGGCCTCGACCTGGACGTCGAGTCCGGTGAGGTACACGGCTTCCTCGGCCCGAACGGCTCCGGCAAGTCCACGACCATCCGCGTCCTGCTAGGCCTGCTGCGCGCCGACTCCGGCGCCGCCCAGCTGCTCGGCCGCGACCCCTGGGCGGACGCCGTCGCGCTGCACCGCCGCATCGCCTACGTCCCCGGCGACGTCACCCTGTGGCGCAACCTCTCCGGCGGTGAGGTCATCGACCTCTACGGCCGTCTGCGCGGCGGCCTCGACAAGCGGCGCCGCGCCGAACTGGTCGAGCGGTTCGAACTCGACCCGACCAGGAAGGGCCGCACCTACTCCAAGGGCAACCGGCAGAAGGTCGCCCTCGTCGCCGCCTTCGCCTCGGACGTCGACCTGCTGATCCTCGACGAACCGACCTCGGGACTCGACCCGCTGATGGAGGAGGTCTTCCAGCGCTGCGTCGCCGAGGAGCGGGAACGCGGCCGGACGATCCTGCTGTCCTCCCACATCCTCAGCGAGGTCGAGGAGTTGTGCGACCGCGTCAGCATCATCCGCAAGGGCCGCACGGTGGAGACGGGTTCGCTCGCCGACCTGCGCCATCTGACCCGCACCAGTGTGACCGCCGAGCTGGCCGGGCCGCCCGACGGGCTGACCCGCCTGCCCGGCGTGCACGACCTCGACGTCCAGGGCCACCGCGTCCGGCTCCAGGTCGACACCGACAAGTTGAACGACGTCCTCAAGTCCCTCAGCGCCACCGGCGTGCGGTCCCTGACCTCGACGCCGCCCACCCTGGAGGAGCTGTTCCTGCGGCACTACCAGGAGGAGACCGGCGGGACGGACGGCGAGGGCACGCTGGACACGGTGGACGAGGTGGCCGCGCGATGACCGCCACGACCTACGCCGCACGGGGCACCGGATCCCGTCAACTCGCCGGAACCGGGACCCTGTTGCGCTTCGCACTGCGCCGCGACCGGGCCATGGTCCCGATCTGGGTCGGCGTGAACGCCCTGATGGTGCTGTCCATGCCGAGCACACTCAAGGGCCTGTACGGCACCGCCGCCGAACGCGCCGACCTGCTCGGGCAGATGGCCACCAACGCCTCGCTGCGCGCCATGATCGGCCCGGTCTTCGGCGACTCCCTCGGCGCGCTGACCGCGTGGCGCGTCGGTGTGTACGCGGGTGCGCTCGCGGCGGTGATGAGCCTGCTGATCGTCGTACGGCACACCCGGGACGAGGAGGAGAGCGGCCGGCAGGAGATGATCTCGGCCGGGGCGGTCGGCCGACGGGCCCCGCTGACGGCCGCCCTCCTGACGGCGGCGGTCGCCTGCGCCGTGCTGGCGCTGGTGGTCGCGGGGGGTCTGGCGGCTCACGGCGCGGGCGGCGCGCTGGCCCTCGGCCTCGGGATCGCGGGCGTCGGCATGGTCTTCGCGACGGCGGCGGCGATCGTCGCCCAGTTCACGGAGAGCGCCCGGCTGGCCCGCGGGCTGACGGCCGGGCTGCTGGGCGCGGCCTTCGTGCTGCGCGCGGCGGGCGACTCGGCGACGGACGACGGGTCCTCGGTGCTGACGTGGGTCTCGCCGATCGGCTGGCTGGAGAACCTGCGGCCGTTCGCGCACGAACGGTGGTGGGTGCTGCTGCTGTTCGCCGGCGTGACGGCCGCGCAGGCGGCGGTGGCGTACGGGCTCGCCGGGCGGCGCGACGTCGGCATGGGCTTCCTGCCCAGCCGGCCGGGGCCCGCACAGGGACGCCTCGGCACGGCCGCGGCCCTGGCCTGGCGGTTGCAGCGGGGCGGTGTGCTCGGCTGGAGCGTCGGCTTCCTCCTCGCCGGGGTCGTGTACGGCGGGATGACCGAGGGCGCGGCCGACCTGGTCGGCGAGAACGACAACGCCCGCGAGATCTTCCAGCGGATGGGCGGCCAGTCCGGCCTGACGGACGCGTTTCTGGCGGCGATGGTGGGGATGCTCGGCCTGGTCGCCGCGCTCTACGTCGTCGCGTCGGTGCTCCGGCTGCACGGCGAGGAGACCGCGGGGCGCGCGGAGCCGGTGCTGGCGAACGCGGTCGGGCGCCTGCGCTGGGCGGCGGGCCATCTGGCGGTGGCGTTCGGCGGCTCGGTACTGCTCATGCTACTGGCCGGTGCGGGCCTCGCGGCCGGCTACGGCAGGGACTTCGGCCCTGTCCTCGGCGCCTGCCTGGCACAGCTCCCCGCGATCTGGGTGATCGGCGGTGTGGCGGTGCTCCTGCACGGGTGCTCCCCGCGACTGGCGCCCGCCGCGTGGGGCATCGCCGGGGCCGTGCTGCTCATCGGCTGGGTCGGTCCGGCCCTGGACGTCCCCCAGGCGGTGCTGGACCTCTCGCCCTTCGGCCACCTCCCCAAGCTGCCGGGCGGCGAGATGCGGTGGGCCCCCGTGCTGCTGCTGACCGGGCTGGCGGCGCTGCTGGTCGGAACGGGGCTGGCCGGGCTGCGCCGCCGGAACATGGTCAGCTCCTGACCCGGCCCTCGCCCGGAGCGGCCCGGCCCCACCCGGGCCGCGCCGGGCGTCATGGGGGCGGTCTCACTCGACGAGCAGCAGGGTGGCGGCGGCGAAGAGGACCGCCCAGACGGTCAGCGTCACACCGACACAGCGGATGCGCAGAGCGCGGTAGCGGTGCTCGTACTCGCCCCGCAGCGACAGGCACCGGGCCTGGACGCGTTCCAGGTCGCCCCGGGCCCGCAGCAGCGCGTCGGCCACGTAGCGCTGCTGGATCTCCGCGCGCTGGGACGTGGTGAGCCACTCCAGCGGGAGCAGGAACTCATCCGCCCGCCGTTCCGCTTCCGCGACCCTGGCCTGCCAGAGCAGGTATCCCTCCACCTGGTTGGCGAGCTTGCCCTCTGTGTCCGGTCCGGGTGGCTCTCGCACGTGATCCCCCGGCTGCTCAGCGCCGTTGCCCGTGGGCCTCGGCCTCGATCATCGCGAAGTCGGGGTGGTGCAGGTCGAACGCCGGGGACTCGCTGCGGATCCGCGGCAGGGTGACGAAGTTGTGCCGCGGCGGCGGGCAGGAGGTGGCCCACTCCAGCGAGCGGCCGTAGCCCCAGGGGTCCTGGACGCCGACCGGCTTGCCGTACTTGGCCGTCCGCCAGACGTTGTAGAGGAACGGGAGCATCGACAGGCCGAGCACGAACGAGGCGATCGTCGAGAGGGTGTTCAGGGCGGTGAAGCCGTCGACCGCCAGGTAGTCGGCGTAGCGGCGCGGCATGCCCTCGGCGCCCAGCCAGTGCTGGACCAGGAAGGTGCCGTGGAAGCCGATGAACAGCGTCCAGAAGGTGATCTTGCCGAGCCGCTCGTCGAGCATCTTGCCGGTCCACTTCGGCCACCAGAAGTGGAAGCCCGCGAACATCGCGAAGACCACGGTGCCGAAGACGACGTAGTGGAAGTGCGCCACCACGAAGTACGAGTCGGAGACGTGGAAGTCCAGCGGCGGCGAGGCCAGGATGACACCGGTCAGACCACCGAAGAGGAACGTCACGAGAAATCCCGTCGCCCACAGCATCGGGGTCTCGAAGGACAGCGAGCCCCTCCACATCGTGCCGATCCAGTTGAAGAACTTCACACCGGTCGGCACCGCGATGAGGAACGTCATGAAGGAGAAGAACGGCAGCAGCACACCACCGGTGACGTACATGTGGTGCGCCCACACGGTGATCGACAGGCCGGCGATGGCGATGGTCGCCGCGATCAGGCCCGAGTAGCCGAACATCGGCTTGCGGGAGAAGACCGGGACGACCTCACTGATGATGCCGAAGAACGGCAGCGCGATGATGTACACCTCCGGATGCCCGAAGAACCAGAAGAGGTGCTGCCAGAGCAACGCTCCGCCGTTCGACGAGTCGAAGATGTGCGCCCCGAACTTGCGGTCCGCCTCCAGGGCGAACAGCGCCGCCGCGAGCACCGGGAAGGCGAGCAGGACCAGGACACCGGTCAGCAGCACGGTCCAGGTGAAGATCGGCATGCGGAACATCGTCATGCCGGGCGCGCGCATGCAGATGATCGTGGTGACGAAGTTGACCGAGCCGAGGATGGTGCCGAAGCCGGAGAAGGCCAGACCCATGATCCACATGTCCGAGCCGACACCGGGCGAGCGGACCGCGTCCGACAGCGGGGAGTAGGCGAACCAGCCGAAGTCGGCCGCACCCTGCGGGGTGAGGAAACCGGCCAGCGCGATGAGCGAGCCGAAGAGGTAGAGCCAGTAGGCGAACATGTTCAGCCGCGGGAACGCCACGTCCGGCGCACCGATGTGCAGCGGCATGATCCAGTTCGCGAACCCGGCGAACAGCGGCGTCGCGAACATCAGCAGCATGACCGTGCCGTGCATCGTGAACGCCTGGTTGTACTGCTCGTTCGACATGATCTGCGTGCCCGGACGGGCGAGCTCGGCGCGCATGAACAGCGCCATCACGCCACCGACCAGGAAGAGCGCGAACGACGTCGACAGGTACAGCGTGCCGATGGTCTTGTGATCGGTGGTCGTCAGCCACTTCACGACCACGTTCCCGGGCTTTCTGCTCCTGACCGGCAGCTCGTTCTCGTACGAGTCCTCGGCTGCCGCGGCGCCCTGGTGTTCGTTCTGGATGCTCACAGGTTGGTCGGCTCCCCATGCGTGCGTTCCCGCCACTCACCGGTCATCCTTCCTGCCGAGGTGAGGGCCGGGGGCCAGCGGGCGACGACACGCGGCCGATCACGTGACAGCGTCACCCGATCGCACCAGCCGTGGGCGTGGCGGACGCGCGTCAGACGGTGACGCTCAGCCCTTCCAGGCCCCTGATCACGAAGTTCGGCTTGCGCCGCGGCTCCGCCGACAGGGCCAGCGTGGGGGCCTTCTCGAGCAGGGCCCGCATCGACGCCGCCAGCTCGATGCGGGCCAGGGGGGCGCCGATGCAGTAGTGGATGCCCGCGCTGAAGGAGATGTGGGGGTTCTCCCCGCGGCTCAGGTCCAGGCGCTCCGGCGCGCCGAAGACCCGCTCGTCGTGGTTGGCCGAGCCGAAGAGCAGCGCCACCTCGGCGCCCCGCGGGATCGTGGTGCCGTCGATCTCGACGTCGTCCAGGACCCAGCGCTCGAAGAGCTGGAGCGGGGTGTCGTAGCGCATCAGCTCCTCGACGGCGGAGGGGACGAGGGAGTGGTCGGCGCGCAGGGCGGCCAGCTGGTCCGGGTTGCGGAACAGCGCCCACCAGCCGTTGACCGTGGCGTTCACCGTCGCCTCGTGGCCGGCGTTCAGCAGCAGCACCGCCGTCGAGATCATCTCCTGCTCGGTCAGCCGGTCGCCCTCGTCGTGCGCCGCGATCAGCCCGGAGACGAGGTCCTCGCCCGGCTCCTTGCGGCGCAGGGCGATCAACTCCCGCAGGTACGCGGAGAACTCGACCGACGCCCGCACCGCCCGCGCCGCCGTCTCGGGCGACGGGTTCAGCTCGTACATCCCGCAGATGTCCGCCGACCAGGGCCGCAACGGGGCCCGGTCCGCCTCGGGGATGCCGAGCATCTCGGCGATCACCGCGACCGGGAGCGGCTCCGCCACGTCCGTCAGCAGATCGCCGCCGCCCGCCGCCGCCAGCGCCGTGACGAGGTCACCGGCCAGCTTCTCCACGTACGGCTTCAGCCGCTCCACCGTGCGCGGGGTGAACGCCTTCGACACCAGGCGCCTGATCCGCGTGTGGTCCGGCGGCTCCAGATCCAGCATCCCGTGGTCGTTGAGCGTGTGGAACGGCTCGTGCTCCGGCGCGGGCGCGGTGCGCCCGAAGTCCTCGTGCGTGAACCGGTGCTGATAGCTGCGGCCGAGGCGCCGGTCGCGCAGCAGCGCCGAGACGTCCGCGTGGTGCGGGACCAGCCACTGGTCCGTGCGCTCGAAGTAGTGCACGCGGCCCCGGGCGCGCAGCCGCGCGTAGGCGGGGTACGGGTCGGCCAGGAACGCCGGGTCCCACGGGTCGAAGGCGAGGTCGGAAGCAGCTGCCATGGACGGACGCTAGCCCGGAAGCGCACTCCCTGACCAGGGTGGGCAGAGCTGACCCACCCTGTGCGGGCCCGGGCGCTCAGCCCGGCGTCACCAGCCGTGCCTCGTAGGCGAACACCGCCGCCTGCGTACGGTCCCGCAGTCCCAGCTTCACCAGGATGCGGCTGACGTGGGTCTTGATCGTCGACTCGGCCACGACCAGCCGCCCGGCTATCTCCGAGTTCGACAGGCCCTGGGCGATCAGCACCAGCACCTCCGTCTCCCGCTCGGTCAGATCCCCGTACGCCGCCTGCGCGGTGGCCGGGATGCCCGGAGCGTCGGAGAGCTTGGAGAACTCCGTGATCAGCCGTCTCGTGACCGACGGGGCCAGCAGGGCCTCGCCGGCGGCCACCACCCGGACCCCGTCGGCGAGCTGCCGCGCCGAGGCGTCCTTGAGCAGGAACCCGGAGGCTCCCGCACGCAGCGCCTGGTACACGTACTCGTCGAGGTCGAACGTCGTCAGCACCAGCACCTTCGCCGCGCCGTCCGCCGCGATGATCTCCCGGGTCGCCTCGATGCCGTTCAGCTCGGGCATCCGGATGTCCATCAGCACCACGTCCGGCGAGAGCGCGCGGACCTTCTCGACCGCCTCCCGGCCGTTGACCGCCTCGCCGACGACCTCGAAGTCCGGCATCGCGTTCAGCAGGACCGAGAAGCCCTCGCGCACCATCATCTGGTCGTCCGCGATCAGCACGCGAATGGTCATGCGTCACCTTCGCTCACCGTGGCCACCGGCAGGAACACCGTCACCTCGTAGCCGTGCTCGTCCGTGGGGCCCGCCGTCATCTCGCCGTTCAGCATGGTGACGCGTTCGCGCATGCCCGTGATGCCGTGGCCCGCGCCGGGTGAGGGCTTGACGAGGGCCGGCGCCGGCGGCGGACCGTTGACTATCCGCAGGCCCAGACCGCCGAGGACATAGCCGATCTCCACCTGGGCGCTCGCCCCGGGCGCGTGCCGCAGGGTGTTGCTCAGCGCCTCCTGGACTATGCGGTAGGCCGAGAGTTCCACACCCTGGGGAAGCTCGCGCACCGCCCCGGTCACCGTCTTGTCGACGGTCAAGCCCGCGTCGCGCACATTGGCCAGCAGGGCGTCCAGGTCGCCGAGGGTGGGCTGGGGGGCCTCAGGGGCCTCGTAGTCCTCGGCGCGCACGACGCCGAGGACGCGCCGGAGCTCGGTGAGCGCCGCGACCGCGTTCTCCCGGATGGTGACGAAGGCGCGCTCCAGCTCCGGCGGTGGATTCTCCACCCGGTAGGGGGCGGCCTCCGCCTGGATGGCGACGACCGACATGTGGTGGGCGACGACATCGTGCAGCTCGCGGGCGATCGTGGTGCGCTCCTCCAGGAGGGTGCGGCGGGAGCGCTCGTGCTCGGTGACCGACTGCTGGGCGGTGACCTCCTGCCGGGCCTCACGGCGGATGTGCAGCACGGCGACGACCAGCAGGACGAGCGCCGACAGGACGAGCATCGGGCCCGTGTTGGAGTCGTAGTAGCCGGCGCTGAGGAAGGAGTCCGCGAAGAGGCCGTAGAGCAGGGTCAGCACCCACATCCACGCGGCGGTGCGCGGCCGGGTGCGCACGGCGACGATCGTCAGCACGGTCAGATGGGTCAGGAAGCTGCCGGGGGGCCAGGGCCACTCGTACCAGCCGCCGTAGAACATGCCCGAGACCGGGGCCGCGGCCAGGGAGACCCAGAAGGCGCCGACGGGACGCACGAGGGTCAGCAGGACCGGGGCGAGCGCGAGGAGACCGACCAGCGCGCTGAGGGTCTCGCCGCGACTCGACTCGTACCCGACGAGCATCGCCAGCAGGCCCGCCGACGTGACCACCGCGTGCGGCGTCCACGCCGCGTAGCGCCGCAGCCGGCCCTTCAGCCGGCGCGTTATCGGCCCGTCGACGCTCATGCGGGGCAGCGGGCGGTAGGCGAAGGCGTCGTGGAACAGATCCTGGCGCAGCCCCCGCAGGGCATCCTGGGCCAGCCGGTACTCGGGGCTGCGCGCCGCGGCACCGCTCGGCGGTGTCGGGGTCCTGTGCGTCTGGGTCGTCTCGGTCACGTTCAGAACCGTACGGCTCGACGGGGGCCGCGGTCGTCACCAGTGAGAGGGGTCATTCGGCATCCCTCTCAGGTACTACGGGTCCGCCGCCCACCGCCCACCCGGCCGTCCGACCGGTGGCGTCCGTCAGTAGCCGGCGGGTCTGACCAGGCCCGACTCGTACGCGAAGACCGCCGCCTGGGTGCGGTCGCGCAGGCCCAGTTTGACCAGGATGCGCCCCACATGGGTCTTCACCGTCTGCTCCGCCACGACCAGGTGCTGGGCGATCTCCGCGTTCGACAGGCCCCGGGCGATCAGGGCCAGCACCTCCGTCTCCCGTTCCGTCAGACCGCCGACGCGCTCCTTGAGCGGGGTCCGCGGCTGACCCTCCAGCCGGGAGAACTCGGCGATCAGCCGGCGCGTGATGCCCGGCGCGAGCAACGCGTCACCGGCGGCCACCACGCGGACCGCCTCCGCCAGCTGGTCCGCGGAGGCGTCCTTCAGCAGGAACCCGGAGGCACCGGCGCGCAGCGCCTCGTACACGTACTCGTCCAGGTCGAAGGTGGTCAGGACCAGCACCTTCGGCGTCGCGCCGGCGGCGGTGACGCGCCGGGTGGCCTCGATGCCGCCGAGCTCGGGCATGCGGATGTCCATGAGGACGACGTCCGGGTCCAGCTCGGCGACCTTGGCCACGGCGTCCAGGCCGTCGACCGCCTGGCCGATCACCTCGATGTCCGGCTGGGTGTTGAGCAGCACGGTGAAGCCCTGCCGGACCATCTGCTGGTCGTCGGCGATGAGTACACGGATGGTGCCGCTCGTCATGGGGTCTCTTCTCCTGGCGGGGTCAGCGGGTCCAGGGACCCGAGGTTCATGTCCGCCATGCCGGGCGGGGGGAAGTACAGCTCCGGGGCGGGCAGCCGGGGGTCGGGGTCCGGGACGGGGGAGCCCTCCGGCCGGGGCCGGCCGTCCTTCGGGAGAAAGGCCGAGACCGCGAAGCCGCCGTGCAGTGTCCGGGTCGCGGTGAGGTGGCCGCCCAGCATCGTCACGCGTTCCCGCATGCCGAGCAGGCCGTGTCCGGCGCCCGGGGAGGGCTGGACCGGTCGCTGCGGACGGGAGTTGACGACCCCCAGGTAGAGGCCCTCGGGGAAGTGCGTGATCTCGACGCGGACTTGGGAGCCGGGCGCGTGGCGCAGGGCGTTGCTCAGGCCCTCCTGCACGATCCGGTACGCCGACAGCTCCACGCCCGGCGAGTACGGCAGGTTCGGTTCACCCCGGATGTCGGTCACCACGTGCAGCCCGGCGGCCCGGGTGTTGTCGATCAGGGCGTCGAGCCGGTCGAGCGTGGGCTGCGGCGCGTCGGGGGCGGTGCCGGTGCCGGCGCCGCCGAGCCCGTACGGGCCGTCGGGGTCGTCGGGGTGCTCCGAGCGCAGGACGCCGAGCACGCGGCGGAGTTCGGTGAGCGCCTCCAGGGCGTTCTTGCGGATGCCGTCGAGGTTCTCGCGCAGTTCCTCGGAGGGGTTCTCCACCAGGTGCGGGGCGACCTGGGCCTGGATGGAGATCACCGACATGTGGTGCGCGACGACGTCGTGCAGCTCGCGCGCGATCCGGCTGCGCTCCTCCAGCAGGGTGCGGCGGGCGCGTTCCTCGGCGGTGATGCCGGCCTGCTCGACGAGCTGGGTCCGCGCCTCGCGGCGGCCCCTGAGGGCGGTGCCGAGCAGGACGACTCCCGCGAAGAGGGTGACCGCCAGGGTGCCGGTGGACGAGTAGTTCGCGGCGCCGATCAGGCCCTGCATGATCCAGGTGGCCAGTGCCGTCACGGCGAGGACCGTGGCCGCGACGCGGGTGGGCACGCGCAGGGCGAGCAGGAACAGCACGAGGCCCTGCGCGACCAGTGCGGGCGGTCCCCACGGCCAGCCGGGTTCGCCGGGCACCTGGTCGGCGATCAGATGGATCCGGGCGCCCATGGCCGCCACGATCGTCGCCGTCGTCGACAGCCACCACGCCGGGACCGGCCACCACAGCGCGAGCGCGACGGCCACGCCCTGCGCCGTGGCGCACAGCAGGCCGTACTCCGTGCCGAGTTCGTAGCCGTCGCCCATCTGGTCGGCGTTGGCGATCAGGGTGCCGATCGCCACCAGGAACACCAGACCGTGCGGGAACCAGCGGAGCCATGTCGAGGGCGGCAGGGGGTTGATCGCGCCGGTCCACAGGTCGTCGCGGAGGGTGCGGAGGGTGTTCTTCAGGTAGGGAAGGGCGCGGGCGCGCAGGGAGGTCACAGGGGAGGCGGAGCTGGTGGAACCAGGGCCGGAGGAGTGGGAGTCGGGGGTGGGCGCGTCCCCGTCGACGTCGTTCAGCTCCATGCCGATGCTCCTCTCGATGCGCGACCGCTTTCCGCGCGCATCCCCCTCGGCCCGCTGCCCGTGCGGCTCTTCGGGGAGCCTCCTGCCCGTCATGCCGCTCACCCTAGACAGACGGTGTGGTGGTGGGGGCGTCCGGCCGGGCGGGTGGTCGCCGGACGGCCGGGGTCGGCTCAGGGGTGGGATGGACGCGGACGACGCGTGAGCGGGGGAGGCGCGTGCGCCGGCCGCCGCGCGGGCCCCGGCCGTCCGTGCGCGGTTCGTGGGCGCGGAACGCCGCCCAGCAGACCGCCAACGCCAGGGCGAACACCGGGAGCCAGCCGAGGCGGGCGACTGTCCAGGCGGGGCTGTCAGGGCGGGTGTGCAGGCCCGGCAGGTGGCCGGCGAGGAGGCCGGTGGCCGTGGTGGCCATCAGGGCCGTCTGGTGCCACAGGAAGATCGTCATCGCCGAGAGGTTGAGCAGCGCGACCGCCGCCCAGGCCGGCGGCCGGCGCATGCCCCGGCGCAGGGGGCCGCGCAGCAGCAGGGCGAGCCCGCACTGGGCGAGGCCGAAGGTGACCGCCGCCAGCGTCGGCGGGTCGAGGTTGGAGAGGTCCGCGCCGGGCACGCCGACCATCGACGCCGGATAGCCGGCCCAGGACACCAGGGCCGTCGTCACCGCCGCCCCGCCGACGAGCAGGACCCATCCGGCGCGGCGGCGCTCCAACTCGCCCCGGGACCACGCGGCCCCCAGGGTGAACGGCACCAGCCAGCCCGCGGCCACGTTCACCCAGCCGAGCCAAGGCGGCCCGCCGAGGCCGAGGCGCACGAGGTCCACATGGAGGACGACCGCCAGCGGCCACAGCGGGTTGACCCGCGTCAGCAAGGGCGTCGCCGCCGTCAGGACGGCGAACACCAGCAGGAACCACAGGGGCGACAGGGCCAGCTGGACCAGCGTGCGGGTCGTCGTGAGCTCCGCGCCGCTCAGCAGCAGCGCGACCGTCACCACCGTCCACAGCGTCAGCAGCGCGACCACGGGCACGAAGAGTCTGGCCAGACGGGCGGCCAGCCAGCTCCGGTACGGCACGCCGCGCGCCCGCGCCGAGGCGTGGCTCCGGGTCGCCACCGCTCCCCCGACCAGGAAGAACACGGCCAGCGTCTGGAAGACCCAGGAGATCGGCGACAGCCAGGGCATGTGCTGGAGCGGGCTGGACGCGCGCAGCGTTCCGCCGTCCGCCACCAGGGCGGTCACCAGCCAGTGGCCGAGCACGACCCCGAGGATCGCGAAGGCCCGCAGGGCGTCGACCGCGCGGTCCCGGCCCGGGGGTGTGGCCGCGTCGACTCGGGCCGCGGACTCCCGGACGTGGCGAAGGATCCGTTCGCGCGGGTCACGCACGGGTCACCGCCGAGGTGTGGCCGAGGACGATCCGGGCGAGGTTGGCCAGGGAGACCGAGCCCGGCGTCCAGTAGTCGCTGTGGCCGCCGTCGCCGGCCGCGAAGACGCGGGCGCCGTAGGCCGGTGACACCGGGTCGGTGCCGAAGCCGACGGTGGTGCCGAACAGGTCGGCCCTGACGTAGGGGACCTCCGCGATCCAGTCGTCGCCGCCCCGGGCCGCCCAGACGCGCGCGGACGTGCGCAGCCCCGCCGCCGAGTCCACGCCCGTGCCGGGACTGCCGACGAACGCGAGGTCGCTGACGCCGGGTCCGGCGGAGGCGGCGCGGGAGCAGACGACCGAGCCGTAGGAGTGGCAGAGCAGCGAGACGCGGGCCTCGGGTCCCGCGACGACGTGCAGCTGCCGTATCAACGCGGCGAGCCGGGGGGCGGCCTGGTCGGCGCGGAGGGTGGTGAGGGCGGTGGTGCTGATCGTGCGCGGGGTCTCGTAGCCGAGCCAGGCGAGCACCGCCGGACGGGAGCCCTTCGGGGCGTCGCGGGTCAGGCGGCCGTAGAGGGCCGTGGCCGTGGCGCGGAAGCGGGTGTAGGTGTCCAGTGTGGTGTCGGCACCGGGGACCAGGACGGCTATGCGGTCGGCGTGGGCCAGGTCGCCGAACACCTCGGTCGCCAGGCCGGAACCACGGCCGTCGAAGGCGAGGAGATGCCGGGACGGGTCCGCCAGGTCGTGGTCGGCGGCGGCGCGGCCGTGGTCGCCGTGCGCCGCGGCCATCCGGGACGCCACCGCGGCGTTCGCGCGGTGGGCGGCGTAGACCTCGTCCAGGGTGGATGCGGTGACAGGGGGGACAGCGGCCGGGGCGGGAGCCGGGACACGGGGCCGGGCCGCCGCCGAGAGGGGGATCACGACGGCACCGGTGATGAGCAGCGCGAGCAGGGAACGGCGTAGACGCCGGACGGTGAGGACAGGTGCCCTCGCCTCTCTCGTCGTCCGACCGCCCGCCCCGGCGACGACCCCGAACCCCAGCCCCATGACCGTCTTCCTCCCCGCCGCCCGCCCATCGGGCTTCTCTGATGAGGAAGTTACGGATCAGGACACGTCGTCCGCGTCCCGCCAGGGAGCTCTTACGGCAGGTAGCTCTCAGGTACTACGGGTATCAGGTACTACGGGTGTCAGGCACTACGGGTATCAGGCACTACGGGTATGAGGGAGGCACCACCGCGGCCCCCACCGCCCCGTCGCACGCCGCCCCCGCGGCCGACCGCGGCCCTCATCGCCCCGCCGCCCCCGCGGCCCCCCACGGTCCCCGCCGTCACCACGCCAACTGCGCGATCTCCTCCGCCACCACCGCACACGCGTCCGCCACCGGATCTATCAGCGGAAAGTGCCCGACGTCCTCCAGCAGGGTCAGACCCACCACCTCCCCCGCCTTCGCCGCCGCGTCCGCGTACGACTCGGCGACGGCCTGGGGGACCACCTCGTCCGCCCGCCCCTGGACGAGGGTCGTCGCGATGCCGGTCGGCAGCAGGAGCGCCGGGTCGGCGGACGGCCGACGCTCGGCGAACCATTCGGCCCCACCGAGGAGTTGTCCCGCCGCGCCCCCGCACACGTCCAGCTTCTCGGCCACCGCGAAGTCGGCGATCGGGGCCAGGGCCACCACGCCCCGCAGCGGCGCGGGCCGGTCGGTGCGCCAGGGCGCGTCCGCCGGCAGGACGTGCCGGGCGGCCGCCCACAACGCCAGGTGCCCGCCCGCCGAATGCCCGGTGATCACCGTACGGCGGAAGTCCGCCTGCGGCACGGCCTCCCGTACGAGGGCGGGCAGCGCGTCCAGCGCGGCGGCGACGTCGTCGAAGGTCTCCGGCCAACGACCGGCGACCACCCCGCCGACACCCGCGCCCCCGTCGACACCCCCACCCGCACCCCTGCGGTACTCGACGTTCGCCACGGCGAACCCCCGCTGGGCCAGGAAGCCCGCGAACGGGCTGATGTGCCGGCGGTCGTACGGCGCCCGCCACGCGCCCCCGTGCAGCACCACGACGAGCGGGGCGACGGCCGCGGAGCCGGCGGCCTCCGTGCCGCGCGGGGCGTAGAAGTCGATCAGCTGGTCCGGGTGGTCGCCGTACGCGGCCGTGGCGTCGGGGTCGACGGCCGGATGCGAGAAGGCGGACTGCTCCTCGGCGGCGGTCCGGGCTGCTGCGGCGTCGTCCGGCATGCTCCAACCTCTCAACGACGTAACGGGTTTGGCGGACCAGAGGGGAGATCGGCCGTTGGCCGGGACGGTATCAGGCCGGTGACGTGGGGCTGCACGCGGATGTCACGCTGGGTGAGGGCGACGAGGGAGCGGTAAACGGTTCCGCCGTTTCGTTTACGCTGATGGGTCACGGTCGTCCCACGCCCGCGCGCGTATCGAGCAGCCCCGAGGAGACCCCCATGATCGCCGAACCCGGCACCGTGCGCCCCGGCGGGCGCACCGCACGCGTGCGTGCGGCCGTCCTGCGGGCGGCCGGGGACGTGCTGGCCGAGCAGGGTTTCGCACACCTCGACCTCGCGGACGTCGCACGGCGGGCCGAGGTGGGCAGGACGACCGTGTACCGGCGGTGGGGATCGGTGACCGGGCTGGTGGCCGATCTGCTGGTGGACATGGCCGAACAGTCGCTGCCGCGCGAGGAGACCGGGTCCGTGCTCGGGGACCTGCTGGCCAACGCCCGCCTGGTGGGGCGGACCCTGGCGGACCCCCGGCAGGGTGCGCTGTTCCGGGCGGTGATCGCGGCGGCCGTCTGCGACGAGCGGACGGCGGCCGCGTTGCGCCGGTTCTACGAGGTCCGGGTCGCCGAGTGGGCGCCCTGTGTGGAACAGGGTGTGGCACGGGGCGAGTTGCCCCGGGGCACGGACGCGGCGGCGGTGGTACGGGCGGTCTCGGCACCCCTCTACTACGAGCTGCTGACGACCGGCGTGGCCCCGGACGCCCCCGCCGCGGAGCGCGCCGCGCACGCCGCGCACGCGGCCGCCGCGGCGGGCGTGTACGTCACGCGGTGAGCACACGCACCCACGCCCCTGCCCGGACAGGCCCTAAGCCCCCAGCACCTCCCCCAGCACCCGCCCCGCCCGCTCCACGTCACCGAACCCCACGTACAGCGGTGTGAAGCCGAAGCGCAGGATGTCGGGGGCCCGGTAGTCACCGACCACGCCGCGTTCGATCAGCCGCTTCATCACGTCCCCGGCGTCCGCACACCGCAGCGCCACCTGGCTGCCGCGCTCCGCGTGCGCGAGCGGGGTCGCCGGCTCCACCCGCCCGTGCGGCACGTACTCCCCCACGCACTCCAGGAAGAAGTCCGTCAGGGCCAGCGACTTCTCGCGCACGGCCTCGATCGGGACGCCGTCCCACACCTCCAGCGCGGCCTCCAGGGCCAGCATCGAGAGGATGTCCGGCGTGCCGACGCGCCCGCGGAGCGCACCCGGCGCCGGTTCGTACGCGTCGCGCATGCCGAAGGGCTCGACGTGCGAGTTCCAGCCCGGCAGCGGCGAGTCGAAGCGGTCCTGGAGGTCCCGGCGCACGTACAGGTACGCGGGGGAACCCGGGCCGCCGTTGAGGTACTTGTACGTGCAGCCGACCGCCAGGTCGACGCCGTGCTCGTCGAGCCCGACCGGCAGCGCGCCCGCGCTGTGGCACAGGTCCCAGACGGACACCGCGCCCGCCTCGCGCACCGCGGCCGTCAGGGCCGGCAGGTCGTGCAGGCGGCCCGTGCGGTAGTCGACGTGGTTCAGCAGGACCGCGGCCGTACGCCCCGACAGCGCGGCCCGCACCTCGTCCGGCGCCACCGCGCGCAGCGAGCACCCCGTCATGCGGGCCGCCGACCCGGCGACGTAGCCGTCCGTGGGGAAGGTGGTGGCGTCCACGAGGATCTCGTCGCGCCCCTCACCGGCGATCCGGACCGCCGCCACCAGGGCCTTGAAGACGTTGACGCTGGTCGAGTCGCCGACCACGATCTGACCGGGCGCCGCGCCGACCAGCGGGGCGATGCGATCGCCGATCCGCTCGGGCGCGGTCCACCAGCCGCTCTCCTCCCAGGAGCGGATGCGCAGTTCGCCCCACTGTCTGCGGACGACGTCCGCGAGGCGGTCCGGGACGTGCGCGGGCAGCGCGCCGAGGGAGTTCCCGTCCAGGTAGACCACGTCGTCGACGACGAACCGGGCACGCAGCGGAGCGAGTTCGTCCGCCTCGTCCAGTTTCCGTGCCCGCAGGGCGAGTTCAGACATGGGACCGCGCCGTCCACAGCTCGGGGAAGACGTTCTTGCGGGCGCGCTTCTCCAGCCAGGCCACGCCTGCCGAGCCGCCCGTGCCCGCCTTGGCGCCCATCGCGCGGCGGGTGGCGACCAGGTGGTCGTTGCGCCAGCGCCACACCAGTTCGGCCACATCGGTCAGCGCCTCGCCGAGGCGGACGAGTTCGCCGTTCTGGTCGCCGGTGTAGAGGTCCGCCCACACCGCCTCGACCTCGTCCGACGGCTCGTAGCGCCGCGACACGTCACGCCGCAGCACGGACTCGGGGACGGCGTGGCCGCGCCGGGCGAGCAGCCGCAGCACCTCGTCGTAGAGGCTCGGCTCGTGCAGCGCCTTCTCCAATTCGGCGTGGACGCGGGGGGCGCCGCGGTGCGGTACCAGCATGGACGCGGACTTCTCGCCGAGCAGGAACTCCATCCGCCGGTACATCGCCGACTGGAACCCGGAACCCTCGCCGAGGGCCGAGCGGTACGAGTTGAACTGGGCCGGGGTCAGCTGCGCGAGCGGCGTCCAGGAGGCGTTCAGCGCCTCCAGCTCGCGCACGGAGCGCTTCAGCGCCGCCACCGCCACCGGGATGTCGTCCTCGCGCAGCGCCTTCGCGGCGGTCTCCCACTCGTGGACGACGACGGTGAACCACAGCTCCATCACCTGGGTGGTGACCAGGAAGACCATCTCTCCGGGATCGTCGGAGAGGGTGTGCTGGAGGTGGGTGAGCACGTCCGCCTTGACGTAGTCCTCGTACGGCGTGGTGCCCTCGAAATCGAGATGCGGGGTCTCGGGCTCGTGCGTTTCGTGAGCCTCTTGGGACATCGCTGTCTCCTGTTGTTACTCCGGGTAGCGGTCCGCCCCTGCCATTGTCGACACGGGGGCCCCGGTCCCCACCCGCATCCTCAAGGATGCCCCGGAACATCGCAAGGCCCGCCTGGATCACAGACGGGCCCGCGAGAGCGGTCTAGCCCAGCGTCTGCGCCGCCGTCGGCGAGGAGTCCTTCAGGAACTGGCTGCAGCGCTCGTACTCCTCCTGCTCACCGATCGAACCCGCCGCGCGGGCGAGGGCGTGCAGGGCGCGCAGGAAGCCGCGGTTCGGCTCGTGCTCCCAGGGCACGGGCCCGTGGCCCTTCCAGCCGCTGCGGCGCAGCGCGTCCAGGCCGCGGTGGTAGCCCGTGCGGGCATAGGCGTACGACTCGACGACGCTGCCCCGTTCGAACGCCTCGTCGGCCAGCTGCGCCCAGGCCAGCGAGGACGTCGGGTACTGCGCGGCGACCTCGGTGGGCGCGGCACCGCCCGCGAGCAGCTCACGCGGCTCCGGGTCGTCGGGGAGGTGGGTCGGGGGCGGTCCCCCCAGGAGGTTCTCGTGAATCGTCATAGGACCAGTCTGGTACATCCCCGCGGAACGGGAACGCCGCCGTCCCCCCCCTCCGCCCCGGCCACCCGCCCGGCGCTCCACACACCTCTGCCCCGGCCACCCGCCCGGCACTCCCCCCCTGGCCGGCCACGCGCCCGGCGCTCCACCCCCTCTGCCCCAGCCACCCGCCCGGCGCTACACCTCCGCGGGACCCGGTCTCTCCAGTGGCGGGGACAGCACGTTGCCGTGGGTGCGGCACTCGGGGCGTTCGCAGCCCGGTGCCGGGCGGCGGACGTAGGTGAAGGCCAGGACCGACCCGGCCAGCAGGATCACGGCGCACACCACCATCGCCCGGCCGAACGCCGCGTCGAAGGCGGCCGGCGAGCGGTAGGCCTCCGGGCCCATCCCGGCCACCAGGGGAAGCGCGGCGACCGCCATCAGGCCCGCCGCGCGCGCCGCCGCGTTGTTGATGCCGCTCGCCAGGCCGGCCCGGGCCGGGTCGACGGAGGCGAGGACCGTGGCGGTGAGCGGGGCGACCAGGGTGACCATGCCGAGGCCCAGCACCAGCAGCGCCGGCAGGACGTCGCGTACGTACGAGGCGTCCTCGCCCACCCGCACCATCAGCAGCATCCCCGCCGCGGCCAGCAGCGGGCCGACGGTGAGCGGGACACGGGGACCTATGCGCTCACCCAGCGCTCCGGAGCGGGCGGAGAACAGCAGCATCAGGGCCGTCGTCGGCAGCAGGGCCGTGCCGGCGGCCAGGGGCGAGTAGCCGGAGACCACCTGGAGCTGGAGCGTGGCGAGGAAGAAGAAGCCGCCGAAGGCCGCGTAGACGCACAGTGTGACCATGTTGACGGCGGTGAACTGGCGCGACGAGAAGATGTCGAGCGGCATCATCGGGTCGGGGTGGTGCTTCTCCCGGTACACGAAGGCCACGCCCGCCGCCACCCCCGCGGTCGCCGTCACGGCGACCACCAGGGAACCCTGGGCGGACTCGATCAGCGCGTACGTCACCAGGGCCAGCGCCAGCGCGGCAAGCACCGCGCCGAGCACGTCGAAACGGCCGTGTTTGCGGCCGTCGGCCGACTCCGGGACGTGCCGCAGCGCCACGGGCACGCAGACCAGGGCCAGCGGCACGTTGAGCAGGAAGACCCAGCGCCAGCCGGGGCCTTCCACCAGCCAGCCGCCGACGAACGGGCCGACGGCCGCCCCGATGCCGCCGAAACCGGACCACAGGCCGACCGCCCGCCCCCGGTCGTCGGCGTGGAAGGAGGCCTGGATGAGGGCCAGCGAGCCGGGCGTGAGCAGCGCTCCGCCGATGCCCTGAAGGGCCCGCGCGGCGATCAGCACCTCGGCGGTGGGCGCGAGCCCGCACAGCAGCGAGGCCACCGCGAACCAGACCACGCCCACGACGAAGATCTTCCGGCGGCCGTAGGTGTCACCCAGCGAGCCGCCCAGCAGGATCAGTCCCGCCAGCGTGAGCATGTACGCGTTGACCGTCCACTGGAGCGCCGCGAGGTCGGCGTCCAGGTCCTCGCCGATGCGGGGCAGGGCGACGTTGACGACGGTGGAGTCCAGCAGGGCCATGCTGGAGCCGAGGACGGTGGTGAACAGGATCCACTTGCCCTGGGGGGAGGAGAGCCGGACATCGGGCATGTTCCCAGGTATACAGCGGGCCCGGCGCACTCGCGCCGGGCCCGACCGATGAACAGCGGTATCGCCTGTGCTGAATTCCCGTGGTTACTTCAGCCTGGTGCCGGCCGAGCGCAGGTGCCGGCAGGCCTCGGTGACGCGGGTGGCCATGCCCGCCTCGGCCAGCTTGCCCCAGGTCCGCGGGTCGTAGGTCTTCTTCGAGCCGACCTCGCCGTCGACCTTCAGGACGCCGTCGTAGTTCCTGAACATGTGGTCGACGACCGGACGCGTGAAGGCGTACTGCGTGTCGGTGTCGATGTTCATCTTGACGACGCCGTTCTCCAGCGCGGTCTGGATCTCCTGCTCGGTGGAGCCGGAGCCGCCGTGGAAGACGAAGTCGAAGACCTTGGCGTCGGCGGGACGGCCGTACTTGGCGGCGACGCCCTCGTTGAGCTCCTTCAGGAGCTCGGGGCGCAGGACGACGTTGCCCGGCTTGTACACGCCGTGCACGTTGCCGAAGGACGCGGCCAGCAGGTAGCGGCCCTTCTCGCCCAGGCCCAGCGCCTCGGCGGTGCGGATCGCGTCGTCGACCGTGGTGTAGAGCTTGTCGTTGATCTCGTGGGTGACGCCGTCCTCCTCGCCGCCGGTGGGCGTGATCTCCACCTCGAGGATGATCTTGGCGGCGGCGGCGCGGGCGAGCAGCTCCTGGCCGATGGCCAGGTTGTCGGCCAGGGTCTCGGCGGAGCCGTCCCACATGTGCGACTGGAAGAGCGGGTTCTCGCCGCGCGCGACGCGCTCCTCGGAGACCGCGATCAGCGGACGGACGTACCCGTCGAGCTTGTCCTTCGGGCAGTGGTCCGTGTGCAGGGCGATGGTGACGTCGTACTTGGAGGCGACGATGTGCGCGAACTCGGCCAGGGCGACCGCGCCCGTGACCATGTCCTTGTTGTGCTGGCCGCCCAGGAACTCGGCACCGCCGGTCGAGATCTGGATGATGCCGTCGCTCTCGGCCTCGGCGAAGCCACGCAGCGCCGCGTGCAGGGTCTGGGACGAGGTGACGTTGATGGCCGGGTAGGCGAACTTGCCTGCCTTCGCCCGGTCGAGCATCTCGTTGTAGACCTCGGGGGTTGCGATGGGCATCTGTCCGCTCCTTGTATGTGCGGGTGGGCGTTCTGCGTACTTACGGCCCTGACCTAGACCTGGGGTGCGACGTCATCGTCGGCCCCATCCTTCCAGACGAAACGGGATGCTCCGAGGGGCCCCGGCAGGGGTGACTCAGTCCAGTCCCAGCTCGTCCTTCGCGTACGCGTACAGGTAGGGCACCCCGGCGCCCTCCTGGATCTTCTCGGCGGCGCCGGTCGACCGGTCCACGATCGTCGCGACGGCGACCACCTCGGCACCGGCCTCCCGCACCGCCTCGACGGCGGTGAGCGGGGAGCCGCCGGTGGTGGAGGTGTCCTCGACGACCAGCACCCGGCGGCCGGCGATCTCCGGCCCCTCGACCCGGCGCTGCAGGCCGTGCGCCTTGGCGGCCTTGCGGACGACGAACGCGTCCAGCCTGCGGCCGCGCGCGGCGGCGGCGTGCAGCATCGCGGCGGCGACCGGGTCGGCGCCCATCGTGAGCCCGCCGACGGCGTCGAACTCCAGGTCGGAGGTCAGGTCCAGCAGTACCTCGCCGACCAGCGGAGCGGCCTCGCCGTCGAGCGTGACACGGCGCAGGTCGACGTAGTAGTCCGCCTCCAGGCCCGAGGAGAGGGTCACCCTGCCGTGCACCACGGCCTTGTCCTTGATCTGCTGCAGCAGCGCGCCGCGTGAGTCGGTCATGCAGCCCAGCTTAGAGCCGCGTCCAGCGCCAGGTCGTCGTGGCCTCCAGCGGCTCCAGGGGGGTGACCAGGCGCGGGAGGGTGTTGAGCCCGTTGGGCGGGCCGGTCTGCGGTTCCACGCAGACGGCGGCCTCCTGCTCGTCGTAGACCACGACCCACTCCTCGGGGCTGGTCACCCTCAGCTCCAGCCGGCCCGGCCAGGTGACGGTGACGTCGACCCCGCCGGGCATGCCGAAGCAGTCGTCCCAGGGGCCGGGCCCGCGGTCGACACGGTTGCCGGTGGGAAGGTGGTCGTCGCCGCGCTCCTCCTGCCAGGCGGGGGCGAAGTCGAGCCGCGCGTCGGCGCCGTCGAGGTTCCGGTTGAACCACGGGTGCCAGCCGATCTGCGCCGGGAAGGAGTCGTGGTACGTCTCCACGGCCATGGTCAGCGTCAGGGCGTCCGGCGTGAGGCCGATGACGTGGGTGACGCGCCCGGGGTAGGGCCAGGGGTCCACGAGGTCGTACGTCAGCACCGCCTCGTCGTCCGTGACCCGGGCCGTGGTCCAGGCGCCGTCGCGGGTGGTGCCGTGGATGGCGTGCGGCGGGGCGTTGAGCGGCAGCTGGTGGACGACGGCACCGTTGTGGAACCGGCCGTCCCGGGTCCGGCCGCACCAGGGGACCATCGGGAAGCAGCCGAAGCGCTCGCCCTGGCGCAGGAGTTCGGTGCCGCCGACGCGCAGTCCCGCGACACGGCCGCCGTTGTCCGGCCGCACGGTCAGTTCCGCGTCGCCCGCGGTCAGCGTGATGGGTTCGTTACTCACGGGACGACCCTACTGGGGCGATCAAGAGGGCCCGTCGTGTCGTGCGCGCTCACTGCCGGCGGCGCAGGGCGCGACCGAGCACGATGGCGCCGGCCACGACCAGCGCGGCGGCGGGGGCCGCCCAGCGCAGAGTGGGGTTCTGGGCGACGGTCTGCGGGGCCGGGACGGGCGCGTAGCGGCCGCGGGGCGGGGCGTGGTCGACCTCCTCGGCGCTGCGGCCGATCATCGTCCGGCGCGCGTGCGCGGCCTCGGCGGGGGGCTCGGTGGCGTCGTCGGAATCCTGGTCGCCGCCGGGCTGCCCGACGTCGCTCTCCGGGACGTCGGGGTCGTCGGTGGTGGGGTCGAGGGACGGGGGCGGGACCTCGGCGCCGAGGATCGGAGGCGCCTCGTCGTCGGGCACCTCGGGCACGTCGTGCCACTCCTCGTCGGGGGCCTGCGGCACGTCCGGCCGCTGCGCGGCGGGGGCCTCGGCGGCGTCGTCCCCGCCCTGTGATTCCTCGACCTGGCCTCCCTCGGCCTTGCCTTCCCCGGCCTTGCCCTCCTCGACCTTGCCTTCCCCGGCTGTGCCCTCCTCGACCTTGCCTTCCCCGACCTTGCCTTCCCCGACCTTGCCTTGCCCGACCTTGCCCTCCCCGGCCTTGCCCTCCCCGGCCTTGCCCTCCCCGGCCTTGCCCTCCCCGGCCTTGCCCTCCCCGGCCTTGCCCTCCCCGGCCTTGCCTTCCCCGGCCTTGCCTTCCCCGGCCTTGCCTTCCTCGACCGGCGCCTTCGAGGCTTCCTGGCGTTGTCCGGCGTCGGTGGCCAGCTTCTCCGCCGTGCGGTCGAGCAGGCGGGTCACCGCGGAGTGGACCGTGTCCGCGGGCAGCTCGGTGATGCGGCCGTCGGCGGAGGCGCCGCCCTGGACGGTGAGCGTGGTGCCGCCGTCGGTGTCGCGGAGCCGGACGGTGAGCGCGAGCTTGACCGCGCCGGTGCCGCGCGCCTCGGAGGCCTCGCCCTCGACGGCGTACGACCCGTCGTCCCGCGCGGTGACGCGCAGGGTGCCCCGATAGGTGATGGAGTGACTGCCGACCCGCACCTTGAGCCGCCCGGCGACGGGCTCGGCACCCGCCTCCTGCTGGAGCCCGGGAACGGCCCGGGCGACCCGGGCGGGGTCGGCCAGCGCCGCGCCCAGCAGGGCGGGGGAAACCGGAACGAACACCTCATGCTCCATGCCGACGGAGCCTACCCGGGGTGACCGAAAGTACGCTCCCCCGACGGCAACTCGCTCGATGTCTCTGCGGTGACCTCAGTACCTCGGATGCACCAGCGTGGACGCCGGCAGCCCCGTGACACGCGGCACCGGGACGTCGGCGTCCGCGCCCGCGGACGGGGTGCCCCCGGGGGCGGCCAGGACGAAGCCCCAGTCGTGCGGGGCGCGGCCGGCGGTGGACGCGGAGTCCTGTCCGGCCACCCGGTGCGGGGCCGTGCGCAGGCCCGCCGCCCGGATCGTGGTCTCGACCGTCCAGAACACCTCCGGGCGGGAGCGGACCGGCCCGGCGTGCACGGACAGCCGGCCGCCGTCCGCCAGCACGCGCCGGGCGAGGCCGTAGAACTCGTGGGAGTACAGCTTGGCGCTGTCCGTGATGCCCGGGTCGGGCAGATCCGCGATCACCACGTCGTACGCACCCGCCGGCGCGCCCCGCAGCCAGCGGAACGCGTCCGCCGCGGTGACGTGCACCCGCGGATCGTCGTACGCGTGGTCGTTGAGGTCGGAGAGTGCCGGATCCCTGGACGCCAACTCCACGACCTCCGCGTCGAGTTCGACGACGTCGACGCGGCGTGTGCCGGGGTGGCGCAGCACCTCGCGGGCGGCGAGTCCGTCGCCGCCGCCGAGGATGAGCACGCGCGCGTGCGGGCCGTTCATCGCGGGGCGCACCAACGCTTCGTGGTACCGGCGTTCGTCGCGGCCGCTGACGCGCAGCCGGCCGTCGATGAACAGGTCGAGGGGGCGGCCCTCGGTACCGCCGGTCAGCACGATCTCCTGGACGTCCGTCCGCAGGGCCACGCGGACGTCCCCGCCGTAGACGGCCGTGCGGGCGGCGCGTTCGAAGTCGTCGACGAGGACGGCGGCCGAGGCGAGGACGGCGAGGACGCAGACGTTGGCGACGATCAGCAGCCGGCGGGCGCGGCACGTCAGATCGCGCCGGAACAGACCGAGCACGAGGCAGCCGCCGGCGACGACGTTGACCGCGCCGGTGAGCAGGGCACCCGTCAACTGGCCGAGGAACGGCAGCAGGAGGAAGGGGAAGGCGAGGCCGCCGACCAGGGCTCCGACGTAGTCCGCGGCGAACAGGTCGGCCACCGCGCCGCCCGCGTCCTGGCGGCGGACGCGCTGGATCAGCTCCATCAGCAGGGGGATCTCCGCGCCGATCAGCAGCCCGATACCGAGGGAGAAGGCGACCAGGAGCCAGCGGGGGCCGTCGGCCCACAGGCCACCCCAGTCGCCGGTCCAGGCGAAGACGGCGTAGAGGGCCATCGCGCTGCACCCGCCGACCAGGGCGAGGGTCGCCTCGACGGCGGCGAACCCGGCGGCGGCGTGACGGCGCAGCCGTTTGGCGGCGAGCGAGCCGATGCCCATCGCGAAGACCATGACGGACAGCACGACCGACGCCTGGGTGACCGAGTCACCGATCAAGTACGAGGCCAGAGCGACCAGTTCCAGCTCGTACACCAGTCCACAGGCCGCGCAGACGAAGACTCCCGCGAGGACCAGGAACCGTCCGGTCGTCTGCTGTACGGGGATCCGCGCGGGGGCGCGCCAGGCGGGCGGGGTGCCGGGTGGGGCTGGCGCGTGCGGGTCGATCACAACTGCGACGTTACGTCACAGATGCGGAGGTATTCGTCACCCACACGTGTGGAACCGCGCGCCGTCGGGGCCCGCGGCGTTTGAACGGGCGCCGCAGGAGGCGGCGCCCCCCGCACCGCCCCCTCGGGCCCGCCCGGAAGCTCCCTCAGTCGCCGGACAGGCTGGTGGCGGAGGCCCGGGGCCGGTGAGGCGCCGGCCGGACCCCCACCCGCGTCCGGGTCGCGACCAACTGGCCGTCCTGGGGGTACGCGTGCCACGTGCGCCAGTGGACCTGGCCCTCGTGGTGCTGGGCGAGCAGGGCCGTGAAGGCGTGCGGGCTGCCGGGGAAGACACCGACCAGGCCGTGGGGGTGGTCGGAGACGAGGGCCAGCAACTCCTGGGCGCGGCCCGCGAAGGAACCGGGTGACAGTGCCTCGACGCGCGCGGCGAACTCGTACTCCCAGTCCCCCACCCGCTTGGCGACGCCGAGCGGCAGCGGTGTGCTGCTGCCCGGAATGCACGCCACCGTCTCCGAGCAGCTGCTCCGCTCCTCCTCCAGGAGCACCTGGTGGGACGCGCCGAGGAGGCGCAACTGAAGCTTCGCGCCCTCCAGTTCGAGGTCGAGGGCGGCGAGAGCGGGCAGTGGTTCACGGCCCAGCGCCCAGGCGAGGTCGGCCGCGCGCGTGTCGGTGTAGGAGGTGTTCAGGGTCGTGAGCATGGGTCGGCTCCGCTAGCACGCAAAGAAAGGCGGGGTGGGTCCGGCGCACCCCGGTCGACACCGGGAGATCGGCCCGGCGGATCTGTCAGGAGCCCGGTCGGTGGCGGGGTCCGCAGGACGTCCGAGGGCCGCGTTGGTGATGTAGAGGGAATCATGAACTCTGGCTACGCCACAGCGTTTTTACCCAACTTCGTGCGGTTTCCATCCCTCAGAGGGCTCGTCAGCTCAACTGTTCAACCAGGGCGTACGACTGAGCGAGGTTGGCGTACGCCGGAGCGAGCGTGAACCACGACGGCCCGGCGCACGGACGGCGCGCGGGCGGCGCCCGGCCGGACCGCTGCCCGGCGGGCGCCGCGCGGCAGGGATGCGGTTCCCCCTGCCGGAGCTCAGCTGCCCCGTGTCAGCTGCCTCCCCCGCATCCACCGCCGCCTCCGCAGGACGAGCCGCCGCCCCCGCAGGAGCTGCCGCCCCCGGAGTCGCCGCCCGACCCGCCGTCCCCGCCGCCGGCCCACCAGCCGCCGCCGCCGTCGGACGAGCCGCTGCCGCGGCGCGAGCGGTTGCCCACCGTCCTCCTGCCACTGCGGACCGAGGCCACGATGCACACGAGCACGAAGGCCATGAAGAGCGCCAGGATGATGCCGAAGACCATGGCGTCACCCTCCTTCCGTTTCCCCCGAAGCGGCCCCCCGTGGGCGCCTCGTTCTCTTGCGTGCGGTGGGGATGCCCGGCCGCCGCCCGGCCCAAAGCAGAGTTGAGGAACTCCAGAGCTTGCGCGCAGGATGACGGCCATGACCTCCACCGAGCGCCCCTTCCTCAACCGCCGCCTCGCCGAGTTCGGGACGACGATCTTCGCGGAGATGTCCGCGCTGGCCCTGAGCACGGGCTCGATCAATCTGGGCCAGGGTTTCCCCGACACCGACGGCCCCGAGGAGGTCCGCGAGGCGGCCGTACGGGCCCTGCGCGACGGGCGCGGCAACCAGTACCCGCCGGGGCCCGGCGTTCCCGAGCTGCGCACCGCCGTCGCGGCGCACCAGGAGCGCCGTTACGGACTGTCCTACGACCCCGACACCGAGGTCCTGGTCACCGCGGGCGCCACCGAGGCCGTCGCCGCAGCGCTGCTGGCGCTGGTGGAGCCCGGTGACGAGGTGATCGCCTTCGAGCCGTACTACGACTCGTACGCGGCGTGCATCGCGATGGCGGGCGGCACCCGGGTACCGGTCACCCTGCGGCCGGACGGCGAGGGGGGCGCCTCGTTCCGGCTGGACCTCGACGAGCTGCGCGCCGCCGTCACCGACCGCACCCGCCTGCTGCTGATCAACACCCCGCACAACCCGACCGGCACCGTGCTCACGCGCGCGGAGCTGACCGCGATCGCCGAGCTCGCCGTCGAGCGTGACCTGCTGGTGGTGACCGACGAGGTGTACGAGCACCTCGTCTTCGACGACGCCGTGCACGTGCCGCTGGCGGCCTTCCCCGGTATGCGCGAGCGGACGGTGACGATCTCGTCCGCCGGCAAGACCTTCTCGTTCACCGGCTGGAAGGTCGGGTGGATCACCTCCGTGCCGGGGCTGGTGACGGCGGTGCGGTCGGCGAAGCAGTACCTCACGTATGTGGCGTCGGGGCCCTTCCAGTACGCGGTCGCGGAGGCCCTCGCGCTGCCGGACGCGTACTTCACCGGGTTCCGCGACGACATGCTGGCCAAGCGGGATCTGCTGTCGGCGGGCCTCGCGGACGCGGGATTCAGGGTCTTCAAGCCGGCCGGCACCTACTTCGTCACCACCGACATCCGCCCCCTCGGAGAGGGCGACGGCATCGCCTTCTGCCGCGCCCTGCCGCAGCGCGCGGGCGTCGTCGCCATCCCGAACGCCGTCTTCTACGACCACCGCGAGGCGGGGGCGCCGTTCGTACGGTTCGCGTTCTGCAAGCAGCGGGCGGTGCTGGAGGAGGCCGTACAGCGGTTGAAGACTCTCGCGGGGTGAGGCGGACCGGGCTCAGGGACGGCGACAGGCTCCCCTGACCGCTCCCGGGCCCCCGGACACGGCAGAGCCCGGCCCAGGCACCCGGCCGTCGCGGCCGGTGCCCTGACCGGGCTCCCGAAGGGCTCTGGGCCGTCCTACTCGTCGCCCTCGGGCTCGTCCGAGTCGTTGATCTCCTTCTCCAGGCCGAGCTGCTCGACCAGCCAGCGGTCGAACTCGATGGCCGCGCGCACCCAGCTGACCGTCGACGAGACGAAGAACTCCAGGTTGACCCCGGTGCCGATCAGCATCTGGGCCTCGCCGATGAGACGGACCGTGCCGTCGTCGTGGGTGTGGCTGTAGACCTTCGGCCACAGGGTCCGCCGGTTCCAGTCGTCGATGGACTCCAGAAGCTGCGGCTTCTCGTCGATCGGGTGGGGGCGGTCGTAGAACGTCCGCACCGAGAAGACCTGCTGGTCACCCTCGCCGCGGAACATGAAGTACGTACGGAACTGCTCCCACGGCGCCGCGAGGTCGCCCTCTTCGTCGACGACGTACTTCAGCTCCATCTGGTCGAGGAGCTGCTTCACAAGGTCCTGATCCGGGACGACGGGGCCCGCCGGCCCTTGGGGCTCGGGCTGGGGCTTGCCCCCGAAGTTCGGAATCGAGGACGGGTCGATGGTCACCGTGAATTTCCCTTCGTACGGATTCCGCCATCCTCCCCCATGCGGGGAGGGGGGTGGCAAGCCCCGCCGTAGTCTGTCAGCCGTCGGCGGACGCGATCCGGCCGGTCGGCCGGTACCGGGAGGCGGGGGCGGGGCCATGGCGGGACAGCGGCACATCGCGACGACGGCGGGGGCGGTCCTGCGCGGCCGGACGCGGTGGGGCGTCTTCGCGGCGATCGCGGCCGTGCCGGCCCTGCTGACGGGCCTCCTCGCGGTGGCCGTGGTGGTGGCCTTCCTCTTCACCGGCGACGAGGACACCGGCAGCCCCACCCCCGGGACGGCGAGCTGCGCGCGGGTGCTCGGCTTCGGCGGGGCCGCGTTGCCGCCCGACGCCGGGACCGCGTCGTGCGCGGTGACGCACGGGATCACCACCGCCTTCGCGGCGGACTTCCCGCTGCCCCGCGCGGACCTGCGCGGCTGGCTGGCCCGCACCTACCCGGACGCCCCGGCCCCGCGGACCGACTGCGCGGACGCCGACGCGGTCCTGTGCCTCGACCTCGGCCGCTCCCCGGGCGGTCTTCCCGACGGCGTGGAGGCGCACGGGGTGCGGGTGGCCGTGCACCCGGAGGGCGCCGGCACCGTCCGGGTGTACTTCTCGGCGTTCACGGTGCCGCGCGGTCCGTGACGCCGAGAAGCATCCGCGCGGCGGCTACAGCGTCTTGCCCGTGGCCGGTCCCACGATCAGGCCGCCCTCGAAGGTGTCCACCCGTACCGTGTCGCCGTCCTTGATCTCGCCGGAGAGGATCTCCTTGGCGAGCCGGTCGCCGATCGCGCTCTGGACGAGACGGCGCAGCGGGCGGGCCCCGTACGCCGGGTCCATCCCCTCGTCGGCGAGCCAGGCCAGCGCCGCGTCGGTGATCTCCAGGGTGAGCCGGCGTTCGGCGAGCCGCCGGGCCAGCCGGTCGATCTGCAGCCGGGCGATCCGGCTCAGCTCGTCCTTGTTCAGCGCGGAGAAGACGACCAGGTCGTCGAGGCGGTTGAGGAACTCCGGCTTGAACGAGGCCCGGACCACCTCCAGCACCTGCTCCTTCTTCTCCTGCTCGCTGCTGATCGGGTCCACCAGGAACTGGCTGCCCAGGTTGGAGGTCAGCACCAGGATGGCGTTGCGGAAGTCGACCGTCCGCCCCTGGCCGTCCGTCAGCCGCCCGTCGTCCAGCACCTGGAGCAGGACGTCGAAGACCTCCGGGTGCGCCTTCTCGACCTCGTCGAGCAGGACGACGCTGTACGGCCGGCGCCGCACGGCCTCCGTCAGCTGTCCGCCCTCCTCGTAGCCGACGTACCCGGGCGGGGCGCCGACGAGCCGGGCGACGCTGTGCTTCTCGCCGTACTCGCTCATGTCGATGCGGACCATGGCCCGCTCGTCGTCGAAGAGGAAGTCGGCGAGCGCCTTCGCGAGTTCGGTCTTGCCGACGCCCGTGGGGCCGAGGAACAGGAAGGAGCCGGTGGGCCGGTCCGGGTCGGCGATGCCCGCCCGGGAGCGGCGTACGGCGTCGGACACCGCGCGTACGGCCTCGGTCTGCCCGATGAGCCGCCGCCCGATCTCGTCCTCCATGCGCAGCAGCTTCTGCGTCTCGCCCTCCAGCAGCCGGCCGGCCGGGATTCCGGTCCAGGAGGCGACGACGTCCGCGATGTCGTCGGAGCCGACCTCCTCCTTGACCATGGTGTCCTTGGCGGCCTCCTCCTCGGCCTCCGAGGCGGCCTCCAGGTCCCGCTCCACGCCCGGGATCTCCCCGTACAGCAGCTTGGAGGCGGTGTCGAAGTCGCCGTCGCGCTGGGCGCGTTCGGCCTGCCCGCGCAGCTCGTCGAGCTTCTCCTTCAGCGCACCGACCCGGTTGAGGGACTGCTTCTCCTTCTCCCAGCGGGCGTTCAGGCCCCGCAGCTCCTCCTCCTTGTCGGCGAGGTCACGGCGCAGCTTGTCCAGACGCTCGCGGGAGGCGGCGTCGGTCTCCTTGCTGAGGGCCAGCTCCTCCATCTTCAGCCGGTCGACGGCGCGCTGGAGTTCGTCGATCTCGACCGGCGAGGAGTCGATCTCCATCCGGAGCCTGGAGGCGGCCTCGTCGACGAGGTCGATGGCCTTGTCGGGCAGGAAGCGTGAGGTGATGTACCGGTCCGACAGGGTGGCGGCGGCGACCAGCGCGCTGTCCGCGATCTGCACCTTGTGGTGGGCCTCGTAGCGCCCCTTGAGCCCGCGCAGGATGGCGATGGTGTCCTCGACGCTGGGCTCGGCGACCAGCACCTGCTGGAACCTGCGCTCCAGCGCCGGGTCCTTCTCGATCCGCTCGCGGTACTCGTCGAGGGTGGTGGCGCCGACCATGCGCAGCTCACCGCGGGCGAGCATGGGCTTGAGCATGTTGCCCGCGTCCATGGCCGAATCGCCGCCGGCCCCGGCGCCCACGACGGTGTGCAACTCGTCGATGAACGTGATGATCTGCCCGTCCGAGTCCTTGATCTCGGCGAGCACGGTCTTCAGACGCTCCTCGAACTCACCGCGGTACTTCGCCCCGGCGACCATGGCGCCGAGGTCGAGCGCGACGAGCCGCTTGTTGCGCAGCGACTCGGGCACGTCGCCCTTGACGATCCGCTGGGCGAGCCCCTCGACGACGGCGGTCTTGCCGACACCCGGCTCACCGATCAGCACGGGGTTGTTCTTGGTCCGCCGGGACAGCACCTGCACGACCCGCCGGATCTCCTGGTCCCGCCCGATGACCGGGTCGAGCTTGCCCTCGCGGGCGGCGGCGGTGAAGTCGGTCCCGAACTTCTCCAGGGCCTTGTACGAGCCCTCGGGGTCGGCGTTGGTCACCCGTCGGCCCCCGCGGGCCGTACGGAAGGCGGCCAGCAGCTTCCTGGCGTCGGCGCCGTTGCGCGTCAGCACCTCGCCCGCGGCGCCGCCCTTGGCGGCGATCCCGATCAGCAGGTGCTCGGTCGAGACGTACTCGTCCCCGAGCTCCTGGGCCCTGGCCTGGGCGTCCGCGATCACGGCGAGCAGATCGCGGTTGGGCTGCGGGGGCGCGACCGTCGACCCGGTCACGCTGGGCAGCTGGGCGAGGACCTTCTCGGTGCCGGCCCGTACGGCCGCCTGGTCGGCGTCTGCCGCGGCCAGCAGGTCGGTGACGTTCTCGTTCTCCCGCCCCTGGAGCAGAGCGAGCAGCAGGTGCGCGGGGGTGAGGTCGGCGTGCCCCTCGGTCACGGCCCGGTTGCCGGCCGCGCTGATCGCGTCCCGGCTCCGGTTGGTCAGCTCGGCGTCCACGTGTCCGTTCTCCTCCTTGCGTGAGCGACTGACTCAGGCAACTTCCACAAAGTTGAGTCTATTCCACTCAAGGGCATAGGTGGGAGCGACCCGGGGTCTCTATGGAGTACCCGGAGGAAGCCTGGAACGCGCCATCGGCATCGAGCGGCTCTTTCCGGCCACACTCGAACGGGGGTGCGATAGACCGGGATAGCGCGAAAAATCCGCAAAAACTGCAGCGGGGTCACCGTGTTCAGGTCACGGTGACGCCGCTGCGGGGGGAAGCACCTGAGCGATCTGTTACGACGGGGGAATCGCGTCAGGCACTGCGGGGGGTGGCCGAGATGGTCATGGCGGCGGACGGCTCCGGCTCCGCCAGACGATGGTCACGCTGGTCCAGGTTCACAAAGATCATTCCGTACCGGATGGCGCACCGCACCGGCTGCGGCGCCCCCCGAGGCCGCCGCAGGCACCGGTATGCCCGCACATCGTCGTCGTCGTCCCTGGTGACGACGACGGGCTCACCGAACACGGTCACCATCAACGAGTCACCGCTGTGGGGGATGGCGGTGGCCAGGTCGATGAAGTGCCAGCCGGATCGGTAGGCGGTGGCCATCTCTCTACGGAAGGAGCGATCGTCGGGTGGAGTGGTCATGGTCAGTCCCAGGTGGTGTCAGCCGGGAACGCCAGCGCGTCTCCATCACCGGACACCACTGATGCTGACCGCACAACGTCCGTCGCCGCATCACTCTTCGCACCAGAGAGGCCACTCAGCGTTCCGAAGGCCACAACGGCGGAGAAGGCGGCGACAAGCACCGAGCGAAGCATTCTCTTACGCATAGTCGGCTTCGTCCTCACTTGAAGGTCCCCTCTTCCCCCGTCGGATAAGACGATGGCTCATTCAGGCACGTCATGGCCACACAATCGATGCATCATGTTCCTGCATGTTCAGGACCCTGGGGGGTGGAGATTTGGCATCGAATGGGACGAAGGCGACGCATCCTCACGCGGTGACCGAGCTGTGTGACGAAGGCGGTCGTCTCTATGCCAACGCCCTCCGTACAGGACGTATCGCCCGTACGGAGGTGGAAGCCGCGCCTTGCCTGATGGAGTTCGCGCTGCTCCACCCCGATCCGGACGACCCGAACTGGCTGCTGCCGCTGCCGCCGTCCGTCGCCCTGGCCCAACGGCTCAATCCCATTGAGCGCGAGATCACCGAGCGCCGGCGGACGTCCATCGAACTCGCGGACGCCTTCGAGCCGTTCATGGCCCTGAGCGCCCAGCAGATCACACCCGCGCACTCGATCACCGTCCTGGAGGGCCTGGACCGGATCAACGACGCGCTCGACCTGGCCACCGCCCAGTGCCGGTCCGAGGTGCTCACGGTGCAGCCGAGCCGCGGCAAGCGCCCCGAGAACCGGCTCATCGAGGCGATGGAACGCGATCGCACGCTCATCGAGCGCGGGGTGCGGATCCGGACGCTGTACCAGCACACCGCCCGCTACAGCCCCGAACGCCTCGCCTACATGGAACAGTTCGCCGACGGGAAGGCGGAGTACCGCACCATCGACGAACTGGTCGAGCGGCTCATCATCTGCGACGAGAGCGTGGCCTTCATCCCGGTCCGCGACGACCGCCAGGTCGCCCTGGAACTGCGCCACCCCGGACTGGTGAGCTACCTGATCAAGGTCTTCGAGTTCATGTGGAGCCGAGCGGTCCCGCTCAGTGCCGGCGCCCCCTACGAGACCGCGCCCGACGGCATCTCCGAGGTCCAGTACTCCATCGCCAAGCTGCTCGTGGAGGGCCACGTCGACGAGGCCATCGCCCGGCGGCTGGGAATGAACGTCCGCACCTGCCGGGCCCACATAGCCAAGCTCGCCACCGCCCTGGGCAGCGGCAGCCGCGCCCAGCTGGGCTATCTCATCGCACAGTCGGGGATGCTGGAACGGGGACAGTGAGAAGCGGGGGCCTGAGGGCCCTGAGCGGCTGCCAGGGCGCCGAAGAGGCCGGGAGCGGGGCCGTCACGGGCCTCAGCGGGCCGTCGGGGAGCCCTGGTCGGGAAGGGTGAGCTCGGCGGCGGACAGCGGCCGTGCGGGGCCGTCCAGGCCGACCTGCGCTATCCGGACGCCCAGTTGCGTCCGGCTCGCCGCCCCGAGCGTCTCCGACAGGCGGGCGATGTGGGCCCGGCAGGTACGGACGCTGATGCCGAGCCGCTCCGCGATCACGGCGTCCTGGTGCCCCTCCGCCAGCAGCGCCGCGATCGACTGCTCGCGGTGGGAGATGCCCTCGATGCCGGTGTCGGGGAGCGCCGCGGTGAGCGGGATCGCCAGCCGCCACAACCGCTCGAAGACCGTCACCAGGTACTCCACCAGGGCGGGGTGCCGCAGTTCCAGGGCCATCGTGCGCTCGGCGTTGGCCGGGATGAAGGCGACCGTGCGGTCGAAGAGGATCAGTCGGTCGATGACCTCGTCCAACGTCCGGGCCTCGACCGCGTCGCCCATCAGCTCCAGGTAGTTCAGCAGGCCCTGGCCGTGCCGCGCGACGTGGTTGTACAGGTCGCGCATCCGCACGCCCCGCCCCCGCAGCGCCAGCGCCCGGTGCAGGCCCTCCGACAGTTCGTGTTCGCGCCGGATGCCCCCGGGCTGCACGGTGAGCACCTCGGTCGCGCAGGCCGCCGTGGCCTCGTCCAGCGCGGCCTGGATGCGGGAGGGTCCGTCCAGGACCCGGATCGCCACGCCCTCGGAGGACGGGGCCTGGCCGCCCAGTCCGGCGTACCACTCGAAGGCCGCGACGGCCGATCCCATCCGGCGCTGGCTGACGCTGATCTCGTCGTACACCCCGCGCAGCAGCCGGGTCATGACCTCCTGCGGAGAGGTCGGGACGAGCCAGTCCATGTCGTCGGGGTCGGGGTGCAGCAGGGCGAGTTCCAGCAGACAGGGCACCGGCTCCGCGTCGCGGCGCGGCACACGGCCTCGCCGTACGGCCCGGGAATACACGCGATCCCCGGCCTCGCACAGTCGGTCAGCACCATGCGGATGCTCGTCCGTCCCGTGCCCGGCCATGGCCCATTCCACCCCCGGTTCCAGCCTCTTCCGCAGCGCAACTATGCGCGGACCGGACCTGGTCCGCAACACGGCTCCCTCCAGGGTGACCGCGGGAAACCGACGGTATGGCCAGAAATCTCCCTCCCCCCGTCCGTCACCTTGCAACAACTCGACGGTGGTGTGTCCAGGCCCCGCCAAGGCCGGGCCCGCCCGGCCGCGCGGCCCGGACCGCGGCCGCGAGAATGACCGGAAGAATGACCGAAGGGGTGGCGCGCTCCGAGCGCGAACCACCCCTCCACCCACCCGAGCGACGGGCCCGCCCGCTACTTGATCTGAAGCTCCGCGCAGGCGTCCTCGTACTCGGCCGTGCAGATGTCCGCGACCTTGTGGATGCCGTCCGCGACGACCGTGTCCATGATGTTGTCCCGGGTCAGCGCGACCACCGACACCAGCTGGGCCGGGATGCCCTTGTGGGTGGGGCTGTCGACCCGGTCACGGGCGAGGGCGTCGAACTGGATGTCCCTGCTCTGCACCTTGGCCACAGCCATCTCCGCGGCGGCCTGGGCCTCCTGCGGGTAGGACTTGTAGACGCTCATGTACTGCTCGCCGGAGACGATCCGCTGGACGCCCGCGAGTTCGGCGTCCTGCCCGGTGATCGGCGGCAGATCGGTCACGCCGGCCGCCTCCAGGGCCTTGATGACGCCGCCCGCCATGCCGTCGTTGGCGGAGTACACGGCGGCGATGTTGTCCTTGCCGATCTGGGTGATCGCCGCGGCCATGTTGGCCTGGGCGTTCTCCGGCTTCCAGTCCTTGGTGTCGAAGCTCTGGGCGATCGTCACCTTGCCGGTCAGCTCCGACAGCGCGCCCTGCTTGAACTGCTTGGCGTTCGGGTCGGTGGGCGAGCCGTTCATCATGACGATCTTGTCGGAGCTGTCGATCTCGGGGCCCAGCGCGTCCACCAGGGACCGGCCCTGGACCTCGCCGACGAGTTCGTTGTCGAAGGAGATGTACGCGTCGATGGGCCCCTCGGCGAGCCGGTCGTAGGCGATGACCGGGATGCCCGCCTCCTTGGCCTTCTCCACGCTGCCCGCGATGGCGTGCGCGTCCACGGCGTCCAGCAGGATGACGTCGACCTGCTCGTCGATCATCTGCTGCATCTGGCTCGCCTGCTTGTTGGCGTCCGCGTCGGCGTTGGCGTACCGGACCTCGCCCTGGTTCTTGGTGAGCTCGGCCACGCGCTCCTTGATGATCGGGTGGTCGAAGTCGTCGTAGCGCGAGTTGGCCGTCTCCGGCAGCAGCAGGCCGACGGTGATGTCGTTGCCCTTGGTGGGGCTGGCGTCGCTGCTGTCGCCCGTCGCCCCCAGCACGCCACAGCCTGCCAACGACAGGGTCAACGACGAGGCGACCACGGATATGGCGATACGACGACGCATGGATGAGCCCACTTCTGCTGCTTCCCGAGGTGGCCGCGGCGCTGCGGCCCGGATGACTGAAAAGCCAACGCGTCGGCGCCCCCCAGCGTCAAGCGAAATCACTTAACGAGATGGCAACATCACGTTCCGCTTAGCCTGTGAACACACCGCGAAACTCCCTCCCTGGACCCTTTACGACCCCTCCATTCACGAGGAGTTGGGGCGTGGACGCGGACCCGTACAACCACTCCCTTTGCTCACAGTTCGTGATCACCGGCGCGCGCGAAGCGCGCCCGAACCCGACAGAGGAGCGAACGAACCCGGCCAGGGAAGCGAAGGGGCCGGGAGAACAGCCTGTCGGCTGTTCTCCCGGCCCCTTCGCGCGGTCCGGTGGTTCTCGTCGCGCGCCGCGTCAGTCGCCCTGCTGCTGTCGCTTCGGCCGCCACACCACCAACGCGCTGGTCTGCTGCACCTCCTGGTACGGCACCAGGTCGCGGCGGTAGGAGGCGTGCACCGCCGCCTCCCGCTGCTGCATCGCCGCGGCCGCGCCGTCCAGGGCGCCCTGGAGCTCCGCGACGCGGGACTGAAGTGCCGCGACCTGGTTCTCCAGTTCGATGATGCGTTTGATGCCGGCCAGGTTGATGCCCTCGTCCTGCGACAACTGCTGCACCTGACGGAGCAGTTCGATGTCACGGGCCGAGTAACGGCGGCCGCGGCCGGCCGTGCGGTCCGGAGACACCAGGCCCAACCGGTCGTACTGGCGCAGCGTCTGCGGGTGCAGGCCGGACAGCTGGGCCGCCACCGAGATGACGTAGACCGGGGTCTCCTCGGTCAGCTCATAGGGGTTGCGTCGACGGCCGTTGATGTCCATGGCTGACTCATGCTCCCTTCGCGGCCTGGAACAGCTCCGCCCGCGGATCCTCACCCGCGGTGGCCTCGCGATACGCCTCCAGTGCGTCTCGAGCCTTCCCCGTCAGGTCCTGCGGAACACTCACCTCGACGGTGACCAGCAGGTCCCCTCGGGTGCCGTCCTTGCGGACCGCGCCCTTGCCCCGGGCCCGCATCGTACGGCCGTTGGGCGTGCCCGGGGGCAGCTTCAGGGTGACCGGCGGACCGCCCAGGGTCGGCACCCTGACCTCGCCGCCGAGGGCCGCCTCCGTGAACGTCACGGGGACGGTGACGGTGAGGTTGTCGCCCTTGCGGCCGAACACCGGGTGCTCCTTGACGTGGACGACCACGTACAGGTCGCCCGCCGGGCCGCCCCGCTCGCCGGGCGCGCCCTTGCCGCGCAGCCGGATCCGCTGGCCGTCCGAGACGCCGGCCGGGATGCGCACCTGCATCGTCCGTGAGGACTTGGCGCGTCCGCTGCCCTTGCAGACCTCGCAGGGGTTCTCCGCGATCAGACCGCGGCCCTTGCAGTCGGGGCACGGGTCGGTCAGCGAGAAGCCTCCGCCGGAGCCGCGCGCCACCTGTCCGGTGCCGACGCACGTCGGGCACACCCGCGGTGTGCCGTTGGCGTCGCCGGTGCCGGAACAGGCCTTGCACGGCGCCTGCGAGGACATCCGCAGCGGGACCGTCGCGCCCTCGATCGCCTCGGTGAAGCTGAGGGTGACCTCGGACTCGATGTCCTGGCCGCGCCGCGGCTGGGTCCGGGTGCCGGTCGTCGCTCCGCCCCGGTTGAACAGGCCCCCGAAGACGTCACCGAGTCCGCCGCCGAAGCCGCCGGCTCCTTGGCCCTGGCCCTGGGCGCCTCCGAAGAGGTCGCCCAGGTCGAAGTTGAACGAGCCGCCGCCCGCGCCCGGCCCCGGGCGGAAGCCGCCGTTGCCGAACAGGGTGCGCGCCTCGTCGTACTCCTTGCGCTTCTTGGGGTCACCGAGGACGTCGTTCGCCTCGGAGATCTCCTTGAAGCGCTCCTCGGCCTTGACGTTGCCCTTGTTGGCGTCCGGGTGGAACTCGCGGGCGAGTTTGCGGTACGCCTTCTTGATCTCGGCCTCGGTGGCGTCCTTGGGGACGCCGAGGACCTTGTAGTAGTCCTTCTCGATGAAGTCCTTGGTGCTCATCCTCGACGTCCCTCCTCTCTCATCCGTTCAACGTCAGCCCTCGTCCGGGCCACCGCTCTCCTTGTCGTCGGCCTGCGCGTCGCCCTCCTCGGCGGGCTTCACGGTCTGCGCGCCCGGCTGGGGCTCGGCGACCGCCACCCGCGCGGGGCGGATGGTGCGCTCGCCGATGCGATACCCCGGCTGGAGGATCGCGACGCAGGTCGTCTCCGTGACGTCCGGCGCGTACGAGTGCATCAGGGCCTCGTGGATCGTCGGGTCGAAGGGCTCGCCCTCCTTGCCGAACTGCTGGAGGCCCATCTTGGCCGCCACGGTCTCCAGCGACTCGGCGACGGACTTGAAGCCGCCGACCAGCTCGCCGTGTTCCCGGGCCCGCCCGATGTCGTCGAGCACGGGCAGGAGTTCCGTCAGGAGGTTCGCGATCGCGATCTCCTTGACGGTGATCCGGTCGCGCTCGACCCGGCGGCGGTAGTTCTGGAACTCGGCCTGGAGCCGCTGGAGGTCCGCGGTGCGCTCGGTGAGCGCGGTGCGCGTCTGGTCCAGCTGGGCCACCAGGGCCGCTGTCTGGTTCGCGTCCCCGGCCGGGGCCGCCCCCTCCTCCGGGGAGGGGGTGGCGGCCTGCGGCTCGGCGTCGTCAGGAGTGGCGCCGGAGGGGACGTCGGGCTTCTCTTCGAAGCCCGGGGTCTCCTCCGTCACGCGGCACCGTCCTTGCGCTCGTCGTCCACGATCTCGGCGTCGACCACGTCGTCGTCGGCCTTGGGCTGCTCGGACGCGCCGCCCGCGGCCGCCTGCGACGCCTGGGCGTCGGCGTACATGGCCTGGCCCAGCTTCTGGGAGACGGCCGCGACCTTCTCCGTGGCGGTGCGGATCTCGGCGGTGTCCTCGCCCTTGAGCGTCTCCTTCAGCTCGGCGACGGCGGCCTCGACCTCGGTCTTGATCTCACCGGGGACCTTGTCCTCGTTGTCCGCGAGGAACTTCTCGGTCTGGTAGACGAGCTGCTCGCCCTGGTTGCGGGACTCGGCGGCCTCGCGGCGGCGGTGGTCCTCCTCCGCGTACTGCTCGGCCTCCTGGCGCATCCGGTCGACCTCGTCCTTCGGCAGCGAGGAGCCGCCGGTGACGGTCATCTTCTGCTCCTTGCCGGTGCCGAGGTCCTTCGCCGTGACGTGCATGATGCCGTTGGCGTCGATGTCGAAGGCGACCTCGATCTGCGGGACGCCGCGGGGCGCCGGGGGCAGACCGGTCAGCTCGAACATCCCGAGCTTCTTGTTGTACGCCGCGATCTCGCGCTCGCCCTGGTAGACCTGGATCTGCACGGAGGGCTGGTTGTCCTCGGCGGTGGTGAAGATCTCCGAACGCTTGGTCGGGATCGTCGTGTTGCGCTCGATCAGCTTGGTCATGATGCCGCCCTTGGTCTCGATACCGAGGGACAGCGGGGTGACGTCGAGGAGCAGGACGTCCTTGACCTCACCCTTGAGGACACCGGCCTGGAGGGCGGCGCCGATGGCGACGACCTCGTCCGGGTTGACGCCCTTGTTGGCGTCCTTGCCGCCGGTCAGCTCCTTGACGAGCTCGGCGACGGCGGGCATGCGGGTGGAGCCACCGACGAGGACCACGTGGTCGATCTCGCCGAGCTGGATGCCGGCGTCCTTGATGACGTTGTGGAACGGCGTCTTGCAGCGCTCCAGCAGGTCCGCGGTCAGCTGCTGGAACTGGGCGCGGGTGAGCTTCTCGTCGAGGTGCAGGGGACCCTCGGCGGAGGCGGTGATGTAGGGGAGGTTGATCGAGGTCTCCGTCGAGGAGGACAGCTCGATCTTCGCCTTCTCGGCGGCCTCGCGCAGACGCTGCAGCGCCATCTTGTCCTTGGCCAGGTCCACGCCGTGGCCGGACTTGAACTGCTGCACCAGGTAGTCGACGACGCGCTGGTCCCAGTCGTCACCACCGAGGTGGTTGTCACCGTTGGTGGCCTTCACCTCGACGACACCGTCGCCGATCTCCAGCAGCGAGACGTCGAACGTGCCGCCACCGAGGTCGAAGACCAGGATGGTCTGGTCGTCCTTGTCGAGGCCGTACGCCAGGGCGGCGGCCGTCGGCTCGTTGACGATGCGCAGGACGTTCAGACCGGCGATCTCACCGGCCTCCTTGGTGGCCTGCCGCTCGGCGTCGTTGAAGTACGCCGGGACGGTGATGACCGCGTCGGTCACCTTCTCGCCCAGGTAGGCCTCCGCGTCGCGCTTCAGCTTCTGCAGGACGAAGGCGCTGATCTGCTGCGGGTTGAAGGGCTTCCCGTCGAGCTCGATCTTCCAGTCCGTGCCCATGTGACGCTTGACCGACCGGATGGTCCGGTCGACGTTGGTCACTGCCTGGCGCTTGGCCACCTCGCCGACCAGCACCTCGCCGTTCTTGGCGAAGGCGACGACGGACGGCGTGGTCCTGGCACCCTCGGCGTTGGTGATGACGGTGGGCTCGCCGCCCTCCAGAACGCTGACGACGGAGTTAGTCGTGCCCAGGTCGATGCCGACCGCACGTGCCATGGTTGATTCCTCCAGCTGACTTGAGTGGAACAGGCTCAAGTGTGCATGACGCCCGCGCCGGGGTCAACAGACCTGAGTCGCACGGACTCAACTCTTATCCGTTCCTTACACGCAGGTGCCCTGTGACCTGCAAGGACGCGGCAGAGCCCGCCGAGGTTCCCGTCAACCGACCGCGCGATTTCACCCTCGACAGTCCCAGTACGAGGAGCAGCGCGGCGCCCGCGACACCGAGGACGGCGACCGGGCCGGCCCACCCCGTGTGCACCAGGACGCCGACGAGCGCCCCGGCGAAGGCGAGGGCGCCGAGCACCACGGTCACCCCCTGGGGGGTGAGCCCCAGCCGGCGCAGCCGGTGGGCCAGATGGTCGGGGCCGGGCCGCCCCGAGAGCCGCCGCACCAGCACCACGAGCAGGACGTCGGCGCTCACCACGGCGGTGAACGCGAACAGCGGGCCCGCCGAACTCCCGGGCGCGTACCCCGCACGGGTGAGCACAACCGCGGCGGCGAGCACGAACCCGGTGAAGAGCGACCCGCTCGCGCCGAAGGCGATCCGCGCGGGCGGCCAGTTGTGCATCAGGAACCCGGTCAGCGCCGCCGCCAGCACGCTCAGCAGCACCGCGAGCCCGTCCATCAGTTCGACCGCCGCACACGCCCCCACCCCGAAGGCGGTCACCACTCCGACGGTCCCCACCAGCGCGTCCGCGTGATCGAGGGCCCGGAACGCCACGGCGACGGCGGCGATCCAGCCGACGGCCAGCACCCCGCCGACGACGCCGACCGCCTCGTAGGGCACCACGCAGGCCGCCGCTCCCGCCGCGCCGCACAGCAGCAGCCGGGACCGCAGTCGCCACAGGTCGGCCAGCAGGCCGAGCAGGGCGACCGCTCCCGCGGCGACCAGGAGCCTGCCGACGCCGGGGCCGAGCGGCGCGACGCCGGTCCACTCGCCGGCGCCCGCGACGGCGAGGGTGGCGAGGACGACGGCCACCCCGCCGAGCAGCGGTACGGAACGGGTGCGGCGGCGCCGGTCGAGCAGTCCGAGGCGCAGCGCGAGGACGCGCAGGACGGCCGTGAGCAGCGAGGCGAGGAAGAGGGCCGCGACAGCGGCGGCGATGCCGTAGAGCACGGTCTTAAATTAGGCGTGAATCTATCAATTTGGTACGAATAACACGTTCGGTTCGTCAGGGAACGCGTTCCGTTCGCGAGGTAACGCGTTCCGTTCATGAGGCAACCCTCAGCGATTCAGATCACTCCATGCCTGGCTACAGTGCGACGAGGGATGCGGGTAGTCTCAGACGGACTGGGTAAGTTACCGCTTAGTAATCTCCCTCGCAGGCCCGAGGAGCCCCCAAATGCAACTCGCCGCGATCATCGTGTCGCTGGTCCTGACCGTGGTCGGCGTCGCCCTGCTCGCGCGCGCCGTCGGTCAGTTCGTCCGGTACTTCAAACTGGGCCAGCCCGTACCCGCCGGCACCCGGACCGACAACCCGTATCAGCGCAGCGTGACGCTGGTGCGGGAGTTCCTCGGTCACACCCGCATGAACCGCTGGGGCGTCGTGGGCGTCGCCCACTGGTTCGTGGCCGTGGGCTTCCTCACGCTGCCGCCGACCCTGGCCCAGGCGTTCGGCCAGCTCTTCCAGGCCGACTGGGTGCTGCCGGTCATCGGCGGCTTCCTGCCGTTCGAGCTGTACATCGAGTTCATCGGCGTGATGACGATCCTGGGCATCGCCGTCCTCATCGTCATCCGGCTGCTGAGCCTGCCGTCGCGGCCCGGCCGCAAGTCCCGCTTCGCCGGCTCCAAGTCGGGCCAGGCGTACTTCGTCGAGTACGTCATCCTGACCATCGGCCTGGCGATCTACGTGCTGCGCGGCCTGGAGGGCGCCCTGCACCACGTGGACCACTACGAGGCGTCGTACTTCGCGTCGTACCCGCTGGTCCTCGCCTTCAAGGGGCTGGGCGTCGGGACGCTGCAGAACCTGGTCTACCTCGTCGCCATGATCAAGATCGGGACCTCGTTCGTCTGGATGATCGTGGTCTCGCTGAACACCAACATGGGTGTGGCCTGGCACCGCTTCCTGGCGTTCCCGAACATCTGGTTCAAGCGCGAGGCGACCGGCGGGACGGCCCTCGGCGGACTTCAGCCGATGACCTCGGGCGGCAAGCCGATCGACTTCACCGACCCCGGTGACGACGACGTCTTCGGCGTCTCCCAGGTCGAGCAGTTCTCCTGGAAGGGCCTGCTCGACTTCTCCACCTGCACCGAGTGCGGCCGCTGCCAGTCGCAGTGCCCCGCCTGGAACACCGGCAAGCCGCTCTCCCCCAAGCTCCTGATCATGTCGCTGCGCGACCACGCGCACGCCAAGGCGCCCTACCTGCTGGCCGGTGGCGGCAAGACCGTGGAGGGCGAGGAGAAGGCCTCCGAGGAGCAGCTGGCCGGGGTCCCCGCCGCCGCCCTCGCGGAGGCCGAGCGCCCGCTGATCGGCACCGCCGAGGAGAACGGCGTCATCGACCCGGACGTCCTGTGGTCCTGCACCACCTGCGGCGCCTGCGTGGAGCAGTGCCCGGTGGACATCGAGCACATCGACCACATCGTCGACATGCGCCGCTACCAGGTGATGATCGAGTCGGCGTTCCCGTCCGAGGCGGGCACGATGCTGAAGAACCTGGAGAAGAAGGGCAACCCCTGGGGCCTGGCGAAGAAGCAGCGCCTGGAGTGGCTCAAGGAGGTCGACTTCGAGATCCCGGTCGTCGGCAAGGACATCGAGGACCTCACCGAGGTCGAGTACCTGTATTGGGTGGGCTGCGCCGGCGCCCTGGAGGACCGCGCGAAGAAGACCACCAAGGCCTTCGCGGAGCTGCTGCACATCGCGGGCGTCAAGTTCGCGATCATGGGCGGCGACGAGAAGTGCACCGGTGACTCCGCCCGCCGCCTCGGCAACGAGCCCCTCTTCCAGGAGCTCGGCATGGAGAACGTCATGGCCCTGAACATGGCGTTCGGCGAGGAGATGGACGACGACGGCAAGGTGACCGAGGAGTCCCGCAAGCCCAGGTCGGCCAAGAAGATCGTCGCCACCTGCCCGCACTGCCTCAACACGATCGGCAACGAGTACCCGCAGATCGGCGGCGACTACGAGGTCATCCACCACACCCAGCTGCTCCAGCACCTGGTCGACGAGGGCAAGCTGGTCCCGGTGACCCCGGTCGAGGGCATCATCACCTACCACGACCCCTGCTACCTGGGCCGCCACAACAAGATCTACACGCCGCCGCGCGAGATCATCGCCGCCGTCCCGGGCGTCCGCAACGAGGAGATGCACCGCCACAAGGAGCGCGGCTTCTGCTGCGGCGCCGGCGGCGCCCGGATGTGGATGGAGGAGCGGATCGGCAAGCGCATCAACAACGAGCGCGTCGACGAGGCCCTCTCCCTCAACCCGGACATCGTCTCCACCGCCTGCCCGTTCTGCCTGGTCATGCTCACCGACTCGGTCAACGGCCGCAAGAACGAGGGCACCGCCAAGGAGTCCGTCCAGGTCGTGGACGTCGCCCAGCTCCTCCTCGACTCCGTCAGGACCCCGGTCACCCCGGAGGGCACGGCGGACACCGAGAGCGAGCCGGAGCCCGAACCGGTGAAGTAACCGAGGCGCCGGCCCCGAGGCCCCTGTCCTGCCCGGACGGGGGCCTCAGCGCTGCGGCCCGCCGGGCCGAGGACACGGGCCCTGCCCGGCCCGGGCGGGGGGCGTGGGTCCTGTGGCGTCCGGGCGAGGGCGTTGGTCCTGTCCTGCACGGGCGGGGGGCGTCGGTCCTGTGGTGGCCGGGCGGGGGCGTTGGTCCTGTCCTGCACGGGCCGGGGGCGTCGGTCCTGTGCCGGCCGGGCTGGGACGCCGGTCCTGTCCTGCACAGGCGGGGGCCTCGACCCTCTCCCGGCCCCGGCGGAGTGCCTCGGCCCTGTCCCGGCCCGGGCGGAGGACGTCGGTCCTGTCCCGGCCCGGCGGAGGGCGTCCTGTCCCGGCCCCGGCGGAGGCGGGAGCGTGGGTCATGTGCCGGCCGGGCGGGGACACCGGTCCTGTGCCGGCCGGGGCCGGGGGCGTCGGTCCTGTGCCGGCCGGGCTGGGACGCCGGTCCTGTCCTGCACAGGCGGGGGCCTCGACCCTCTCCCGGCCCCGGCGGAGT
>NZ_JBVKBE010000010.1:237085-303376 GCF_055657325.1 Streptomyces sp. NPDC107562
GCCTCGGCCCTGTCCCGGCCCGGGCGGAGGACGTCGGTCCTGTCCCGGCCCCGGCGGAGGCGGGAGCGTCGGTCCTGTGTCGGCCGGGCGGGGACACCGGTCCTGTGCCGGCCGGGGCCGGGGGCGTCGGTCCTGTGCCGGCCGGGCTGGGACGCCGGTCCTGTCCCGCACGGGCGGGAGCCTCGACCCTCTCCCGGCCCCGGCGGAGTGCCTCGGCCCTGTTCCGGCCCCGGCGGGGGGCTTCAGTCCTGTCCCGGCCGGGCGGAGGGCCCCGGTCCTGTCCCGGCCCCGGCGGAGGACCTCGGTCCTGTCCCGACCCCGGCGGAGGTGGGGGCGTCGGTCCTGTGGCGGTCTCGCTAAAATCCGGTCCATGGCCCTGACGGTGAACGACGTCGATCGGTTCGAGGCATTCAGGCCGCGCCTGGAGGCCATCGCCTACCGTCTGCTCGGCTCCGCGAGCGAGGCGGAGGACGCCGTGCAGGAGACGTTCCTGCGCTGGCAGGCCGCCGACACCGGCCACATCAGGGTCCCCGAGGCCTGGCTGACGAAGGCCCTCACCAACCTGTGCCTCAACCAGCTCACCTCGGCCCGCGCGCGACGCGAGACCTACGTCGGCCAGTGGCTCCCCGAGCCCCTGCTGGCCGGGGACCCGATGCTCGGTCCCGCCGACACCGCCGAACAGCGCGAGTCGGTCTCGTACGCCGTCCTCGCCCTGCTGGAGCGCCTCTCCCCCGGCGAGCGCGCGGTGTACGTGCTGCGGGAGGCGTTCGACTACCCGCACCGCGAGATCGCCGAGATCCTCGACCTCACCGAGGCGGCCAGCCAGCAGATCTTCCACCGCGCCAAGAAGCACGTCGCCGACGGCAAGGCCCGCAGCGAGATCGACGCGGCCGCCGCCCGGCGGGTCGTCGACGAGTTCCTCGCCGCCGCGACCAGCGGCGAGACCGAGCCGCTCGTACGGCTGCTCACCCAGGACGCCGTCGCGATCGGCGACGGCGGCGGGAAGGTCCCGGCCCGCGCCAAGGCGTTCCAGGGCGCCCTCGCGGTCGCCAAGTTCATGCGGGGCCTGTTCAAGCCGGCCAAGTCGAAGCGCGACCTGGTCGGCGGCTCGCCCGAGGTCCACGTCACGACCGCCAACGGGGGCCCGGCGATCGTGGCCGTGCTCGACGGCCGGGTCGTCGGCGTCGTATGCCTGGAGATCACCCCCGAGGGCATCGCCGCCTTCCGCAGCCAGGTCAACCCCGACAAGCTGGAGCGCGCGACCAGGCGGTGGGCGGCCGAGGAGCACGGCGCTCCGCTGTTCCACGCCTTCTGACTCCTGCACTCCTGCGCGCGCTTCGGCGTGAGCGGCGTAGGTGTGCGCCCGCTTCAGCGATGTGAGCTGCTTCACAAGCCGTTCCCGTCAGGAAACGGCGGGCCGCCCGGTTCAAAGGGCGAACCCGCTCAAGACAGGAGCCTTCAGATGCAGCACCGCATCATCGTCCTCGGAGCCGGATACGCCGGAGCCGTCGCCGCCGGTCGCCTCGCCAAGCGGCTGCGCCGCGAAGACGCCGTCATCACCCTCGTCAACGCCGAGCCCGACTTCGTCGAACGCGTCCGGATGCACGAACTCGCGGTCGGCCGGCACCTCAGGCCCCGGCCCTTCAGCGAGATGTTCGCGGGCACCGGCGTCGTACTGAAGATCGCGAAGGTCACCGGCGTCGACGCCGACCGCAAGACCGTCGCCCTGACCGGCACGGACGGCGCCGAGGAACTGGCGTACGACACCCTCGTGTACGCGCTCGGCAGCGGCTGGAACGGCCAAGGCGTCCCCGGTACCGCCGAGCACGCGTACGAGATCGCCTCCCGCCCCGGAGCGCTGCGGCTGCGCGAGCGCCTGGCCGGGTTGGACGCCGGGGAGCGCGTGGTCGTGGTCGGCGGCGGGCTCACCGGCCTGGAGGCCGCGACCGAGTTCGCCGAGGCCCGGCCGGACCTCGACATCGCCCTCGCGGCGAGCGGCGGTCTCGGGGACTGGCTCTCGCCCAAGGGCCGCAGTCATCTGCGGAAGGTCTTCGGCAAGCTCGGCATCACCGTCCACGAGCACGCCACCGTCACCGGCGTCGGACCCGACCACGTCGTCACGGCCGACGGCGCGTCCGTCCCGGCCGCGGTCACCGTGTGGACCACCGGCTTCACCGTCGACCCGATCGCGCGGGCCACGACCCTGAAGGCCGGCGGCACGGGCCGGATCGTGGTCGATGCGACCATGCGGTCCCTCTCGCACCCCGACGTCTACGTCATCGGCGACGCGGCCGAGGTCGCGGGCCCCGGCGGCAAGCCGCTGCGGATGTCGTGCGCCTCGGGCATCCCCACCGCGTGGCAGGCCGCCGACGCCCTCGCCGCCCGCCTGACCGGCGGCAAGCTCCCGAACGCTCCGCTGCGCTACTTCAACCAGTGCGTCTCGCTGGGCCGCAAGGAGGGCGTCATCCAGTACGTCACCGCCGACGACCGCGCCCGGCGGGCGGCGCTGACCGGACGGTTCGCCGCCGTCTACAAGGAGTTGGTCTGCAAGGGCGCCGCATGGGGCGTCGCCAACCCGACCCTCGGGCTGCCGAGCAGGCGGCGCCGCGTCGTCAGCGCGACGACGGCCGCGCCGGCGCGGTCCGCTGCCTGACAGGCGTGGTCACGCGCCGCCGGGGGCGCGGAAAGTGACCGGCCGCCGGGTGGCCTCGTCGATCTCGTCCAGCGTCAGGAGCGGGGTCGCCCGCGTACGCAGCGCGCCGCTGGCCTTGACGGTGAGGCTGACGGCGGCCATGGAGACAGGATCGGGGAAGTCGACGATGATCAAGAGGTCGTCCTCCCCGAAGGCGAAGTACATCGTCTCGACGGTCCCGCCGAGCCCGGTGACGACCTGCTCGACGGCCGCACGCCGCCCGCTCGCGCCTTCCTTGAGCAGCCCCTTCGTGCCCTCGGGCGTGTAGGTGGCCTGGATGAGGAACTTCGCCATGGGGGTACTCCCTGCCAGCGCTGGTCGGGTGTGCCCCTTGGCCCTTCCCGCTGCCCGCCGCGGGCCCACGCGCGAAGCACCCGGATTCACTCGTTGGACCCCCGGCCCCGGCAGCGGTGGCGGGGGGACACGCCGGTACCGGGGCGTGACGGAACCGAGACCCACCCGCATCCCGCTCCCCACAACCCCCCACCCGGCCCACGTGTCTAGGAACGAGTCACTCGCCGGCGGCGCGCCGGCGGCAACCGTCGCCGCGGAGCGGACGGGGGCCGGCCCGTGACTCGTCCGTCGAGGAGAGGATGCGCGATGCCCGGTCTCAGAGGTGCGTCGGTGGTGGCGGTCATGGGCGGGGTCCTGGCGCTGACCGGATGCCAGGAGTCGCCGGACTCCGGATCCGCCGCCGTGGCCCCTTCCGCCGCACCGTCCCTGAACGCCTCCCCGGTCGCGGACACCACCGCGAGCCCGGTGCCCACCCGCTCACCCGCGACCCCGGCCACCCCCACGAGCCCGGCCGCCGCCACCCCCGTACCGTCGCGCACCTCCGCCGCCCCGGTCACGGCCGCATCGCCCACGCCCGCCGCGCGCCGCCCGGCCCCGGCGAGCGACCCCGGCTGTCACAACCTCGCCGCCACCGCCGAGGTGAAGGCCGCCGTCACCGACGCCTACCGGCGCGGCTTCCCCCGCTTCAGCCACATCCAGCCGGTCCCGCAGCAGTTCTTCTACGGCCGGTGCGGCGACGTCCGCTACGCCGCGACCCGCTTCCAGGCCACCGCCGACGCCACGCTCGACGAACTCGTGGCCCTCCAGGACGAGGGCAGCGTCACCAAGTACTTCAGCACCGCTTCGACGGGCGCCTGGACCTACGTCGCCGGCGACAGCTTCCCCCGTGGGGCCGGGGGCTGCGCCGACATCCCGCAGATCCCCGCGGCCCTCTCGGAGACATGGGGCAACTGCTGAGCCGCGCGGCCCCGGGCCGCCACCGGCCCACGGCCGCGCCCGGCCGTGCAGTGCCCCCTGCCCCTTTAAGCCTTGGGCCCGGCCTGCTGCACCACGTCGAACGACCAGAGCGTCGACCCCGACGCGGCGGGCCGTGGCCGCTCCCCGCCCTCCCCGGACCCCGCACCCTGGTGGGCGGCCTTCATCGGCCCCTCCATCCACGCCTGGAACGACTCCTCGTCCCGCCACCGCGTGTACACCAGGTAGTCGTCCGTGCCCTCGACGGGGCGCAGCAGTTCGAACCACTCGAAGCCGTCGGAACCCTCGACGGCGTGCGCACGGGAGGCGAACCGCTTCTCCAGGACTTCCCGCTGCTCGGCGGGAACGGTCAGCACATTGATCTTGACTACGCTCATGGCTCCATCCTCCCCCGTGTCCGCGGCCGACGACGTCCGGGTGGGGCGTGGCGGACCCGTAGGGGACGTCCGTAAGGGATGTCACAGCTCGGCAGCAAACCCGGGTACGGAACCCGGGCCCCGCCCACCGCTTCCCGAGACCAGGTACGTTCGATGGCGTGGCTGGATTCAGGATCGGACGGGGCGGCCGGAACGACCGCGCCCCGCACACGCGACCGCAACACCCCCCGCACGGACAGCAGGCGCCGGGGCCGTCGTACGGCTACCCCCAGGCCCCGCAGCACCCGCACCCAGGGCAGCAGAGTTACGGGAACGCCGGCTGGCAGCAGACGAACGGCGGGTACGGCGGTCCGGGCGGCGGCGAGCCGGAGTACTTCGGGGACGACGGCGCCTACCACCAGCAGGGCGGCCCGGACCCGTACGCCGCCAACAACCCGGGCCACACGCAGGTCTTCTCGGTCGGCGAGGACCCGTACCACCAGAGCGGCACCTACCGCGCAGGCGCGGCCCCGGCCGCCCCGATCGGCCCGCGCCTGCAGTGGAAGGACCTGCTGAGGGGCATCGTCATGGCCCCCCAACAGACCTTCCTGCAGATGCGCGACTACACGATGTGGGGCCCCGCCCTCATCGTGACCTTCCTCTACGGCCTGATCGCGGTCTTCGGCTTCGACGGCGCGCGCGAGGACGCGATCAACGCGACCCTGTCCAACGCCATCCCGATCGTCCTGACCACGGCCGTCGCGATGGTGCTCAGCGCGTTCGTCCTGGGCGTGGTGACCCACACCCTCGCCCGCCAGCTCGGCGGCGACGGGGCGTGGCAGCCGACGGTCGGCCTCTCCATGCTGATCATGTCCATCACGGACGCCCCGCGTCTGGTCGTCGCCACGTTCCTGGGCGGTGACGCCCCCTTCGTCCAGATCCTCGGCTGGGCCACCTGGGTCGCGGGCGGTGCCCTGCTCACGCTGATGGTGTCCAAGTCGCACGACCTGCCGTGGCCGAAGGCGCTGGGCGCGTCGGCGATCCAGCTGATCGCCCTGCTGTCGATCGTGAAGCTGGGCACGGTGTAGCCCGCGTTCTCGAGGCAATCCGTACGGGGAAGGGCCCCCGGCGATCCCGCCGGGGGCCCTTCCCCGTACGACGCCCGGTCGGCCAGCCCGCTCAGGCGTCGAGCACCTGCCCGGACCGCTTCACCACGGGCGGCTGGACAGACCACGGGAAGTTGATCCACTCATCGGTGCGCTTCCAGACGTACTCGCACTGGACCAGGGAGTGCGGCTTCTCGTAGATGACGGCGGAGCGCACCTCGGCGACGGCGTCGAGGCAGAAGTCGCGCACGAGCTTGAGCGTCTTGCCGGTGTCGGCGACGTCGTCGGCGATCAGGACCTTCTTGTCCGAGAAGTCGACGACGTTGGGGACGGGCGCCAGCATGACCGGCATCTCCAGGGTGGTGCCGACGCCGGTGTAGAACTCGACGTTCACCAGGTGGATGTTCTTGCAGTCGAGGGCGTAGGCCAGCCCGCCGGCCACGAAGACCCCGCCACGGGCGATGCTGAGCACTATGTCGGGCTCGTACTCGTCGTCCGCGACGGCCTGCGCCAGTTCGCGCACGGCGACGCCGAACTGCTCGTAGGTGAGGTTCTCTCGTACGTCACTCATGTCACTGATGCCACTCTGTCGTTCGGGGCAGGGCTCGGGCCGGCCGGCGGGCCCGGAGGGCTGGACGGCTCAGACCTGGGACCGGTGGAAGTTGAGGAACGACCGGGAGGCCGTGGGCCCGCGCTGCCCCTGGTACCGCGACCCGTACCGCTCGCTCCCGTACGGGAACTCCGCGGGCGAGCTGAGCCGGAACATGCACAGCTGGCCGATCTTCATGCCCGGCCAGAGCTTGATGGGGAGCGTCGCGAGGTTGGACAGCTCCAGGGTCACGTGCCCCGAGAACCCGGGGTCGATGAACCCGGCGGTGGAGTGGGTGACGAGCCCGAGCCGCCCGAGCGAGCTCTTGCCCTCCAGACGGGAGGCGAGGTCGTCGGGAAGCGTGATGACCTCGTACGTCGACGCGAGCACGAACTCGCCGGGGTGCAGGATGAACGGTTCGTCGCCCTCGGGCTCGACCAGTCGCGTCAGGTCGGCCTGCTCGACGGAGGGGTCGATGTGCGGGTACCGGTGGTTCTCGAACACCCGGAAGTAGCGGTCGAGGCGCACGTCGATGCTCGACGGCTGGACCATGGATTCGTCGTAGGGATCGATCCGCACCCGCCCGGCGTCGATCTCGGCCCGGATGTCCTTGTCTGAGAGAAGCACGCCCCGAGGATACGCAAGGCGCGCGGAGCCAGGACAATCGCGACGGCTCCACGCGCCCACGGCGAGACCTGTGTCTCCCGGTCTCCGGGTGTCCCTGTCCCTACCGCCTCTGCAGACTGACCGGCACGACACTGCGCAACCGCGCGCAGCGCGGACAGCGCAGGAGCCGACCAGGGCCGAGGCGATCGGCCTGCTGCATCGGGAACGAAGCGGTGGTGAACACGTGCCCATCGGCACAACGGACGACGGTGCGCTCCATCAAGTCCTGAAGTCCCTTCCCCAAAGAGCCGCGTCTGGCTGACGCCCTGACGAGGAAGGCCACATTACGGGATGAATGGGACGGCCCTCCAGGCGGCACTCCGACCCCGCCCAGCCCCTCTTCCGCACCTCCACCGTACGCCCCAACTCCCGTACCCCGCAGCCGCATCCCACTCCCTGAACAAGCACAGGCCCCACGGTCCGAGCACCGGGAGCCTGCGATGAGGTACAGTAAGCGAGCATTCCGACACCGACCTCGGTCGGCGTCTTACGCGGGTGTAGTTTAATGGTAGAACATCAGCTTCCCAAGCTGAGAGCGCGAGTTCGATTCTCGTCACCCGCTCCACGAAGAAGGCCCAGGTCAGTGACCTGGGCCCTTTTGCTGTCCGCCGACGTGTGTCCGGTGTGCTGGAGGTCGTGGAACCGTAAGCCCTCGGGAATGCCGAGGATTTCACGGGCTTTCCGCCACTTCCGCCCGAAGCTGCTGCGCCGGAAGGGAGCGCCCTTGCGCACGGGCTTACCGTCTCCGAGCCGCGAAGACGCAGGTCACCAAGGTCCTCGGCGAGACCCAGGGCTAGAAGACACCTCAGATCACGTCCCGTGTCGGGGCTGGCAGGTTGTGCGACCGGTGAACCGATCGGAGAGCCCATCGGGGGCCCTCTGGCGCGATCCGCCAGATCACCTCGGTGGTCCTTCCGAGCGGATCGGCCCTGCTCGTCGGCACGGACTCCGACGGTCGACTCTGGCGCTGGGAGGCGGCAACCGGTGAGCCAGTCGGGGAACCGATCCTGCTGGGCACCGAGTACCCGCGGACGGCCACGGCTGTGGTGGGCGGAGCGGCGAGGCTGTTCACCTCGGGAACGGACGGCCTGATCCGTGAATGGGACGCGTTCACTGGTGCATTGGTCGCCGCTCCGTGGACCGGAATCTGCGTTGCGGCGATGGAGCGTGCCAATGGCTGCACAGTGATCGCTACGGGGTCAGCCGAGGGCGATATCAGTCTGCACATCTGATGCGCCGAGGAGGCATGCCAGAAGCGTGCCAAGTTGTGCGGGAAACCACGGGGAACATCGGGTACCGGGCCAGTGGCCGGCCGGGGCAGATAACTTCTTCACCGAAGGTCAGCAAGAAAGCCACCTCCCTTTGTGCCGGCGACCGCCTCTCACCGACCGGCAAGCATGAAAAAAGAAGGAGCGATCTGTGCCTGAGGAGCCCGGCGGCGTCGTCGTGTATTGGCGCCCGATGTGTACGTACTGCATGAAGCTGCTCACGCAACTCCGGTTCACACAGCTCCACTACACCAAGGTGAACATCTGGCGCGACCCGGATGCGGCGGCGTTCGTCCGGTCGGTCGCGGACGGGAACGAGACCGTGCCCACCGTCACCGTGGCCGGCCACACGATGGTGAACCCGTCGAAGAAGGAGCTGATGGCGGCCGTCGCGACCTACGCGCCCCATCTGCTGGGGAAGGCCGGCTGACCGACCATCACCAGCGACCGAGGCGTCAAGTTTCTCGACGGACCGGACAGGCTGGTGTGGCCACGGTCCACGAGGTCATGGACACAGCATCGGGCCGCGAAGTCGCGGTGCCGCTCATGGACCGCACGGCTGCCGGTCATGACCCCGCAGCGAGGCTCGGGCCGTTGCGGCGCTCCCACCACGGCAACGTGATCGCGATCCATGGCATCGGCGGAGAACATCCGTCCGCAGACCCGCGTCAGTACACGCCCTTGTACACCTGCCAGCCCGAGGCGATCTTTGTGCGGGGCACGAAGGAGCCCTTGCCGGTGCCGTTGTTGCGCCAGAGGTTGCCCGAGGTGTCGCGGGAGATGATGTCCGCCCTGCCGTCGCCGGTGATGTCGCCGACGCCGACGACGGCGTTGCAGGAGACTCCCCAGGCCGAGAACAGCTTCACGCGCGGCTTGAGGGTGCCGCTGCCCGTGCCGAGGTACCGGTAGAGGTTGTTGGACCTGTCCTGGGCGATCAGGTCGCCGACGCCGTCGCCGTTGAGGTCGCCCACGCCCACGATCCTCTTGTACGTCTTCCAGTCGCTGTAGAGCTTCACGCGCGACGAGAGCTTGCCGGAGCTCGTGCCCTTGTAGAGGTAGACGGTTCCGGTGGAGGAGCTGCGGGCGATCAGGTCCGGGCGGCCGTCGCCGCTCATGTCGCCGGGCGAGGTCAGCACGTCGTACTGGTTCCAGCCCGTGCCGAGCGAGGTGCGCGGGGTGCTCGTGAGGAAGGTCTGCCCCCGCATGGTCCGGTACGCCCGCAGTTCGCCGCTGCTGAACCGGACGAGGATGTCGTTGCGCCGGTCGCCGTCGAGATCACCGAACGGGATCGGCGTCACCGAGGAGGGCCAGCCGGAAGCCGGCATGATCGTGCCGACGGCCCCCGTCCCGTTGCCCGGCCGGTAGCTGATGACGCCGGACGAGGTGAGGGTCAGCAGGTCGCCGATTCCGTCGGGTGCCCAGGTGCTGTTGTTGGTGAAGTCACGGCGTACGGCGGCTCCGGCGGACACCTTCACCGTCTGGGACACCGTCAGCGCCGGCCCCGAGCCGTCGGCCGGCAGGGCCGTCAGCTTGAAGGTGTACGTGCCGTTGGGGACGAGTGCGCCCTTGGTGTCACGCGTGTCCCAGCGCGCGGTCAGGTTGCCGTTCACCTCTCCGCCGGAGAGCGTACGGACCACCGCGCCGGTGGCCTTGCTGGTGAGCGTGGCCTTCCAGGAGGCGGCCGGCTTGGCGAGCAGTCCGCGCCACTGCCACCACGGGCTTCTGGCCGCGCTGCTCTCCCACGCGTTGTCGGTCGTCTCGGACTCGATGACCGAGAGCGGCTGGGTGGGGACCCCGCTGGGCACGAGATGGATCCGCTTGTCCGTGTCGATGTAGGCCACGGGTCCGCCGAACTTGTCCACGGTCCAGCTCGCGCCGCGCAGGCCTGAACCGCCGGCCGCGAGGTCGCCGATCTTGCGGGTGCTCGCGGTGCCGTCCGCGAAGGCGGTGAGCAGGAGTGCCCCGGCCGCGGTGTCGTGCCGCACGAGGTAGCCGTCGCCGAGCAGGGCCTGGCCGGACGGGACCGGGATGTTCCTTGCGGCCTTGCGGTCCCAGACGCCGGACGCCGCGGTCGGGCCGCAGGACCAGTGGATCCAGCGCCCGACCACCTGCAGTTCCCTGGGGACGCACGGGGCGCCCGTGCGGACGGTGTCGGTGGTCCTTCCGGTCTTCAGGTCCTTCGCGGTGACGACACCGGTGCCCGTCCCCGGCGTCCACAGACTGGTCCCCCAGACGGAGGCCGCCGTGACGGAGCGGGTGACGACGGGCTGCAGGTCGGTGTGGACACCGAGGTCGCCGACGTACTGCTTGGCGGGGGAGGAACCGTTCACGAGCGCGTAGCGGCCGGAGACGTCGAGGATGTTGCCGGAGGCCGAGGGCAGGTAGAAGAAGCCGGCCGGGTCGTCGTCGAGGGACTGGACGTACGAGCCCGTGGGGAGCGAGTCGGCCGTGAACGTCACCGCGCGGCCGTCCCCGGTGGCGTAGGGGCCCGTCTTCGCGTGGTCCCAGCTCATCCAGGTCGGCGCGCTCGGCGTGCCGTCGGCCGCGATGCGCCGGCTGTAGTAGGCGCTCATGAAGCTGCTGTCGGCCTCGTAGGTGGCCAGGAGACCGTTCTGCAGCGACAGCCGCGAGATCCATGCGGCCTTCGGCGGTACGGCGGTCAGCTCGGTCAGCGTGGGGGTGTCCGCCCCCGTGTCGCGGACCCTGCGTACCGCCCAGTGCCCGGAGTCGGTGCCACCCACGGTCAGCAGACTGCCGTCGTCCGCCGTGACGAGGGAGGCGTGCGCGTGCCGGAGCAGCGTCAGCGGGGCACCGCCCGCGAGCGGGACGGCCATCAGCCGCTGGCCGGACACGTCGACCATGTCACCCGGGGACGACGGCACGGCACGGGCCACCACCAGCCAGCGCCCCGCGAGGCCCACGGAGGGGGTGCCGGTGCCGGGCATCGTCACCGTGGTCTCGGCGGCGGAGAGGTCGGCGCGGTCCAGGACGTGGGCCACCGCGCTGTCGGTCCGGTACCAGACCAGCCGGTCCGCGCCGAGCGCGACGGCCGTCGGAGCCTGGGACACGGTCACGTCGCCGGTGACGGTCGCGGTGGCCAGGTCCACCAGCGTCAGGTGCTGTTCACCGTTCCCCCGCGCGGAGCCGATGACGGCGGTACGGCTGTCGCCGCCCAGCACGGTGAAGTCGGTCCTGATCCCGGTCGGCCATCCGTCGACCGGGGTGCCGCCGTCGGGGGCGCCGTCGCCGTGGAGCCACAGCACCCGGTCGCCATCGGCCTCCCGGGCCTGGGTCAGCACATGGGTGCCGAAGGTGGCCGCGTAGGTGCCGTGGGTCAGGGCGACGTCCGTGGTGGTGCCCGCGGCGAGGTCCCTGAGGACCACCTTCTCGGTGGGAGAGACGACCTCGGCCACGACATCTGACGACGAGCCGAGGTACGCGGGGCGTTCGAGCCGGGGCAGGTTCCCCAGCTCGGTCGTCGCACCGGTGTCGTACGACGTCCACAGGTACCCGGAACGCCCTTCCTGGACGTGCAGATAGCCGCTGGGGCCGGCGGTGTGGATCCGGTCCCCGCGCGGTATGTAGCGATCCGCCTGGAAGACCTTCTCCCCCGCGAAGGCGGCGCCCGCGTCCGCGGTCGCCGCGACCGTGGCGCCCGTGACGGCGTCGTCCGCGCCGGCCGTGACCGCGAGCGGGCCGGGGCCCACCGTCACGGCGAGGACCGCAGCGGCGGCCACGACGCCACGGACGGTGTTGCGAGGGGTCATCGTCGCCTCCAGGGCCTCCACGAAAGGGCGTGAAGGCGCGGCAACGGCCGCTCAGGCAACGTTCGACGGTGCTGCGAAAATGTTCAGCCCCCAACTGCCCCCCACGCACAGCGGCATGAGGGTAACAGCAGAAACAGGCCGCTCAGGAGTACCGGGAAGGAAGATCGCGGCGCGAGACGCAGATGTGACCTTCGTCGCGGTGCAGGGGGGCGGGGTGGGTGTCGTGGTGCGCGGCGGTGGCGGCCGGGTTCGGGGCATCCGGGGAGGTCACGGGGCTGTTCGCAGTCGTGTGCGGGCGGGAAGAGGGTGCCCGGGGGAGCCCATATCTGTGCTTGCGACGTGAGAATTGGGTGCGGGGCCCCGCGAGTATTCCCCGGGCGTGCACCCGATCGCAATTATCGACAGTGCAGGGCCGATCGCACCGTGCTACTGTCGATCTCAGTTGCAGGTGTGGTTGCCAGAAGATTCATTTCCGACGGGGTAATCAACACGGCGACAAGGAATTGACACAGGGTCAATTCCGGAAAACGCCTCCGAAGGAGAAATCAAATGGCTACCGGCACCGTGAAGTGGTTCAACTCGGAAAAGGGCTTCGGCTTCATCGAGCAGGACGGCGGCGGCCCCGACGTCTTCGCCCACTACTCGAACATCGCCACCTCGGGCTTCCGCGAGCTGCAGGAAGGCCAGAAGGTGTCGTTCGACATCGCGCAGGGCCAGAAGGGCCCGACGGCCGAGAACATCGTCCCCGTCTGATCCACCGGCGCGACGCATACTTCACAGCTGGGGCCCGCACCTTGGGGTGCGGGCCCCGGCTCGCTGTATTTCGGGGCGCACGACGGGACGGCTCCACCCGGTCACCGGACGGTGACGCATTCCCCGTCGGTTCGCACAGGCCCCCTCGCATTCGGCTCGTCTCGAGATTCTCAGCGCCGCTCCACCGCTGCGGGAATTCCTTGACACGTGCCTCATCAAGGAAGGTTCCGCATGACGCGTGCCCGCACATCCCGTACGTCCAACCGCTCTGAGCGCTTCGGAGGGGGCGCCGGCGGCGGCGCCAACCGCTCCGGTGGTCCGCGCCGTTCCAGGAGCAACGGAAACCGGCAGGCCGGACGGCCCGTACAGGGCGAATTCGCACCGCCCAGGACGGTCACTCCCGGGCTGCCCGCCGTCGACTCGTTCGCCGATCTCTCCATGCCCGCGCCGCTGTTGGCGACGCTCGGCCGGGAAGGCGTGACCGTGCCGTTCCCGATCCAGGGCGCCACCCTGCCCAACTCGCTGGCCGGCCGCGACGTGCTCGGCCGGGGCCGCACCGGCTCCGGCAAGACCCTCGCCTTCGGCCTCGCCGCACTGGCCCGCACCGCGGGCAGGCGTGCCGAGCCTCGGCAGCCCCTCGCCCTCGTCCTCGTCCCGACCCGCGAGCTGGCGCAGCAGGTCACCGACGCGCTCACCCCGTACGCCCGCTCAGTGAGCCTGCGGCTGGCCACCGTCGTGGGCGGCATGTCCATCGGCAGGCAGGCGAGCGCGCTGCGCGGCGGGGCGGAGCTGGTCGTCGCGACGCCGGGCCGGCTCAAGGACCTGATCGACCGGGGCGACTGCCGGCTGGACGCCGTCGACATCACGGTCCTGGACGAGGCCGACCAGATGGCCGACATGGGCTTCATGCCCCAGGTCACCGCCCTGCTCGACCAGGTGCGACCGGGTGGGCAGCGGATGCTCTTCTCGGCCACCCTGGACCGCAACGTCGACCTGCTGGTCCGCCGCTACCTGTCCGACCCGGTGGTCCACTCCGTGGACCCCTCCGCGGGCGCGGTCACCACGATGGAGCACCACATCCTCCATGTGCACGACGCGGACAAGCACCGCACGACCACCGAGATCGCGGCGCGCGACGGCCGGGTGATCATGTTCCTCGACACCAAGCACGCGGTGGACCGGCTGACCAAGCACCTGCTGAGCAGCGGCGTCCGCGCGGCGGCCCTGCACGGGGGCAAGTCCCAGCCGCAGCGCACGCGGACCCTGGCCCAGTTCAAGGACGGGCAGGTGACGGTGCTGGTGGCCACGAACGTCGCCGCCCGCGGGATCCACGTCGACAACCTCGACCTGGTCGTCAACGTCGATCCGCCCAGCGACCACAAGGACTACCTGCACCGCGGCGGCCGTACGGCCCGTGCCGGCGAGTCGGGCAGCGTCGTCACCCTGGTCACCCCCGACCAGCGCCGTGACATGAGCCGGCTGATGACCATGGCGGGCATCACCCCCCGGATCACGGCGGTGCGCTCCGGCGAGGCGGAGCTGACCCGCATCACCGGTGCCCAGGCGCCTTCCGGAGTGCCGGTGGTCATCACCGCGCCGCCCGCGCAGCGTGCCGGCGGCGCCTCCTCGTCCCAGAGCCGGCGGGGCCGTCGGGGCCGCACCGGCCAGGGCCGGCCCGTCGGCGACGCGGCGGCCCGCCGCAGGACGCCGCGCCGGGCCGGCTCCGGCTCGGCCGCCTAGCTCGAGGCCGGCTCCGGCTCGGCCGCCCAGGCCCGCCCAGGGCCTGTCCGGACGCTTCGCGTCGTCGTCCGGACGGCGGCCGGTCGGGGACCGGGGACGCGTACGAGGTCGCCCGGCCGTCACGAATCGACGGTCAGGCGTCAAGAAAGACCAGGTGAGGGCCCTGCCGACGCGCGTCGGCAGGGCCCTCACCGACGTGTCCCTTCTCGCGGAACGAACGGGCGGCACGGCGTCGGGGCGGGTGGATGGTGTTGAATTTCCCCCAGGGCCCTGGTGCCGTACGGCGCGAGGGCCCCGCGACGCGTTGCACAACGAGGTGACATGGCAGCAGATTCTCCGCTCAGCGATCGTCTGGACGACGACGACTACCCCGCGTACACCATGGGCCGGGCCGCCGAGATGCTCGGCACCACCCCCGGCTTCCTGCGTGCCATCGGGGAGGCCCGTCTCATCACGCCGCTCCGCTCGGAAGGCGGACATCGCCGGTACTCCCGCTACCAACTGAGGATCGCCGCACGCGCCCGCGAGCTCGTCGACAGAGGCACCCCGATCGAGGCCGCCTGCCGCATCGTCATCCTCGAGGACCAGCTGGAGGAGGCACAGCGCATCAACGCCGAGTACCGCCGCGCCGCGGACGAGGCGTCCGAGCGGCCGGGTCGCGATGCGGGCTGAGCACATGCGCGGGACGGCCGGGTAACCGGCCTCCATGGGCGACATCCTGGTGGGTACGTGTTCGTGGGCCGACCCGGCGCTGGTGGGCAGCGGCTGGTATCCGGTGGGTCGGCGGGACGCCGAGGGGCGGTTGCGGCACTACGCCGAGCGGTTCCCGGTCGTCGAGGTCGACGCCGCTTACTACGCGCTGCCCGGCGAGCGCAACAGCCGGTTGTGGGTGGAGCGGACGCCGGCCGGGTTCGTGTTCGACGTGAAGGCCTTCTCGCTGCTCACGGGGCATCCCACGCGCCGCGCCGTGATGCCGGACGGCCTGCCCGCCGACAGCCGGGATCCGGGGGTGCTCGACGCGGTGTGGGACCGGTTCGCCGCCGGGATCGCGCCGTTGCGCGACGGCGGCCGGCTCGGGACCGTGCTCTTCCAGTTCCCGCCGTGGTTCCGGCCCGGGGCGCGGGCCGAGGCGTTCGTGGCGGACACCGCCCGGCGGACGCAGGGATGGCCCGTCGCCGTCGAGTTCCGGCACCCCGGGTGGTGGCGGGCGGAGCGGGCCGAGGCCACGTGCGCGCTCCTCGCGCGGTACGGCATGGCGGCCGTCGCCGTCGACATGAACAGGGACCTGCCGTCCTCCGTGCCGCCGGTCACCCCGGTCACCTCGCCGCGGTTGTCCGTCGTACGGTTCCACGGGCGCAGCGCCGCCTGGGGTACCGGCAGCAAGGAGGACCGGTTCCGGTACGCGTACGGCGAGGCCGAACTCGCCGAGTGGCTGCCGCGGTTGCGCGCGCTGGCCGGACGCGTCGAGCGGCTCCACGTGCTGTTCAACAACTGCTGCGGCGACGCCTCGGTACGGGCCGCCGAGGCGGTGACGCGTCTGCTCGGCCAGGACACCGGCGACCGGCCCGCACCGGCCTGACCGGCTCACGGCCCGTCGTACGCCTTGTCGGGTGCCGGGGGCCCTTCAGGAAGCGTCGCCCGGAATCACGAACGGCATGGCGAGCAGCCACTGCTGGTTGTCGCCGTCGTGCGGCTCCCAGAACACCGGCATGGTCCTCGGCTCGGCCTCGTGGGGGCAGTCCAGCGCCTGGCCCGTCCCGGCGTTGACGATGCGATGGGCGCGTAAGCCGGGGGCCGGGAAGACGTGCCAGCGCTGCCAGGCCGCGCCGTTGTCCGCGTGGCCCCGCATCCGCGGATGGTGACCGGCCGCGGCCCCCTGCCCGTCGAGGCGGAGGTTGTTGGCGGCGGAGACGATGTGCACGTCGTTGCCATGGCCGGAAGCCTCCAGGTACCACAGCTGGTGGGGCTGGCCGTGCGGTCCCCACAGGTGCGGATGGCTGCCGTCCGCGTTGTGGAAGGCGGTGTCGAGCGCCAGCCCGCTGGTCACCGAGATGAGCAGGAAGGGACCGCTGGGCTGCCGCGCCCGGCGTTTGAAGAACGCGCCGACGTCGTTGGTCCCGATCTTCAGGAAGGGCAGGCCGATCTCCGCGCTGATCTGACGGTCCCTCGGATGCATGTCGGCCATCGTAGGGGCGCCCCAGCGGGGGTGTCCGTCATTGTGCGAACCTCGCCCGTGCGGCCGTTCTCCGCTAGGGGACCCCGAGTTCGAAGAGGGCGTAGCCCGCGTAGGAGCCGGAGGCCAGGGCGGCTGTGCCGAGGAGGGTGCAGAGGTGGAGGGCGCTCAGGCGGCGCAGGGCCACGGCGAGCGGGAGGTAGAGGGGGAACAGGGGCAACAGGTAGCGCGAGACGTTGGCGAAGATCTGCTGGCTGCCGAGGACCAGCACCAGGGTCACGACCGTGTGGACGACGAGGACGGCGGGCGGCCGCAGCCGGATCAGCAGCGGCAGCAGCGCGAGCGCCAGCAGCACCACCCCGACGCCGATCATGTCCGCGTACGGCATGGCGAAGAGGTAGTCGTCACTGCCCACGGGGACCGAGGTGAGGACGTCCAGGGTCTGCCGGCCGTAGTCGAACTCGTGGGCCCAGGCGCCGGACTGGAGCGTGAAATAGCCGCCGAGGTCCCCCATCCGGTGACCGACCCAGCCCAGGTAGGCGAGCAGGCCGAGCGGCGCGACAGCCAGCGCCACCAGCGGCCGCAGGACGCCGTCCCGGCGGCGGTCCCGCACGAGCGCGAGCACCGCGGCCACCCCGAGGGCGGCGATCAGCGCCGCGGCCGTCGGCCGGTTCAGGCCCGCGGCGAAGGTGAGCAGACCCGCGGTGAGCCAGCGACGGGTCATGACGGCGTGACAGGCCCAGGCGGCCAGCGCCACGTAGAGGGAGTCGGAGTACACCGCCCACTCCACGCCGGAGCCGGGCCACACGGCCCACAGCCCGGCCGCGGCCAGCCCGGCCCGCCTGCCGCCGAAGTGTGCGGCGACGGCGTGGATCCCGAGGGCGGCGGCGAAGGACGCCACGACGGAGACCAGCATCCCGGCGCCGTACGTGCCCAGTCCCGTCACCTCGGTGACCAGCCGCATCAACCCCGGGTAGAGGGGGAAGAACGCCGCCGAGTCGCCTTCGAGCGTGATCATGCCAGTGGCTCCGGGCACCGGCACCAGCCGCGGGTCGTAGCCGTGCGCGGCGATCTGCTGATACCACCAGCCGTCCCAGGTGGCGAGCACGTCCCACGGCTGGGCGCCGCCGCCGAAGCGCGGGTGGCGCGAGCGGAAGTCGCCGGTGGTGTGCAGCAGGTACATGAAGGAGGCGAAGCCGACGAGCTTCAGGCCGCCGTAGAGGGCGAGCACCGGGCCGTGGCGGGCGACCGCGCGACGCAGCCGGTGCCCGCGTCCGGGCAGGGGTGACCGGTCCGGCAACCGCGCGTTCCAGGTGGCCGGACCGGGGAGCGTCGTGGTCATGAGATGCCGGGCTCTGTCCGCCGTCGGGGCCGGGTGCCGAACACCCACGCCCGGAAAAGCAGGAAGCGCAGCAGTGTCGCGGTCAGGTTGGCGGCGATGAGCACGGCGAGCTCGACACGAGCACCGGCGGACGGCGCCGCCTGGTGCAGCAGGGCGAGCGAGCCGCTGGTGAGTGTCAGGCCGACCAGGAACACCACGAGCCCCCGGGCCTGATGACGCACCGCGCCGCCGGGGCCGCGGATGCCGAAGGTGAGGCGGCGGTTGGCGGCCGTGTTGCCGATCGCGCAGATCAGCAGCGCGAGCGCGTTCGCGGCCTGCGCCCCCACCACCGGGCGCAGCAGCGAGTACAGCAGGAGGTGCGCGAGGGTGCTCACCGCCCCGACGGTGGCGAAGCGTACGAGTTGCATCACCAGTCCGCCCGAGGGCTCGTCGCCGTCGCTGCGCCGCAGTTCGGCCGGCGGCAGGGTGCCGCGCGCCAGCGCCGAGCCGATGCGGGCGATCCCGCGCAGGTCGGCCAGGGCGGTGGCGACGATGTCGACCCTGCTGTCGGGGTCGTCCACCCAGTCGACCGGCACCTCGTGGATGCGCAGGCCGGCGCGCTCGGCGATGACCAGCATCTCGGTGTCGAAGAACCAGCCGGTGTCGCGCACCAGGGGCAGCAGCCGCTCGGCCACGTCCCGACGTACCGCCTTGAAACCGCACTGCGCGTCGGTGAAGCCCACGGCGAGGGTCGAGCGGAGCAGGGCGTTGTAGCAGCGGGAGGTGAACTCCCGTTTGGGACCGCGCACGACACGGGCGCCCCGGGCCAGCCGGGTGCCTATGGCGATGTCGGAGTGCCCGGATATCAGGGGTGCGACGAGCGGGAGCAGCGCGGCCAGTTCCGTGGACAGATCGACGTCGACGTAGGCGAGCACGGGAGCCGGCGAACGGGTCCAGGCGGCGTGCAGGGCCCGGCCGCGCCCCTTCTCGTCGAGCCGCAGCTCCTCGACCTCGGCCAGTTCACCGGCGAGCCGGACGGCGATCTCCGGCGTGCGGTCGGTGCTGGCGTTGTCGGCGATGGTGATCCGGAACGCGTAGGGAAAGGTTTCGCTCAGGTGCGCGTGCAGCCGCCGCACACTCGGCTCCAGGTCCGTCTCCTCGTTGTACACGGGGACGACCACGTCGAGGACGGGGTCGGAGTGATCGGTCGGGACCGGGGTGCGTCGGGGCAGCGGATGTACGTCCTTCACGGCGGCGGTCCCTCGTTCAGTCACTGGTTCGTCCTTGTGGGTGCTCGGGCGCAGCGTATGCCGAAGGCACGCGGGCGCCGACGGCCGCGGGTCGCGGTTGCCGGTCACGGGCGGGCCGGCGCCGTCGGCGCGCCGGGCGGTGCGCCGCGGCCCGTCGGGTCCGGCGTGCCCGAGGGCGGGTGGGAGGTGGAGTACGGCGGGGTCGTCGTGGCGCTCGCCCCGCCCGTGGGCGCGGGTGACGTCGACGCGGGCGGGGATGGGGACCCGCCCGAGGCGTCCGGCGGCGGCGTCGGCCCCGTGCCGGAGGGTACCGGGCTCACCCCGGGCCGCGGCGGGGGCCCGGCGGGCTGGACCCGGTCCGGGCCGCCGGGCAGCAGGAGGAGCCCGAGCGCGATTCCGGCGACGGCCAGCACGGAGCCGGCGGCGCGCTGCGCGGCCCGGACCCGGCGGCGGGCCCGCACCCCTTCCCTGAGGCGTTCCCGGTGCCGCGGACCGAAGGAGCCGTGCTCCTCGCTCTCCCGCATCATCCGTGCGAGGCGCCGCTCGAAGTGGTCCATGGGGCTCTCCTTCACCGCACCGGTTCGACGACGTCGGCGAGCAACTGCCGCAGCCGTGCGACTCCCCGCGCGGCATGGGACCGGGCCGTGCCCACGGGGCACCCGAGCACCTCCGCCACCTGCTGCTCGGGGAGGTCCTGGTAGTAGCGCAGCACCACGGCCACCCGCTGCCGGGGTGTCAGCCGGGCCAGCGCCGCCTCCAGCCGGGAGCGCTCCGCCACGTCCGCGGACACGTCGTCCGCCCCGGCCACGTCGGGCAGCCGGTCGACGGGTCGTTCACCCCACCAGAGCCGGCGGCCCGAGCGGGCCGCCGCCCGCACCATGACCTTGCGGACGTACGCCTCCGGCGCCTCCTCGGCGATCCTCGGCCACACGAACCAGAGCTTGACCAGGGAGTCCTGCACCAGGTCCTCGGCGCGATGCCGGTCGCCGCCGACGAGCAGCCGGGCGAGATGCAGCAGCAACGGCCAGCGGGCCGTGACGAACGCGTCGAACTCACCCGCCCGCGCCTGCTCCATCCGCACCGCCCCCGCTCCCGTCGGTCGCCTTCACCTGGAGTAAAGACGTCGGCGGGGCCTCCCCTATGCACCCGTTGCCGGTGATCCGGGTCACATCGGCGGGGATGTCTGATCTTCGACGGCCTCGCGGAATGTAAGACCAGTCATCACTTTATTCCACTCGCAGTGACCTTTTTATTACCTTAATCGTTCACCCGTTTGCTGCGCATCCGGCGGAATGGGGTGCCGTTAGTTTGGATATGACCAAGGCAACCAGGGACGGTATTTTCGGCCTGTTGGCGAGTCAGCAGCGAGGGGGCAGGGCTGCGGGACATGCGGTGACGCTGGGTCCCTACACTTACATTCCGGCCCCGGCCCACTGCTCGGCCAGTGTCAACGGAACACTCACCAAAGACGGTCCCCCGGTCACCCTCCGGGCCACCGAGCCGATTCTCCGTAATTTCCTGGATGTCATGGCCGATCTGGAAGACGATCTCGCGCGCAGGTGGCTCGGACCCCAGGGTGCGACCGGCTTCCCCACGGCGAAATAGCGCTTGGTCATGTATACGCAGAGCCATGGCACGCATGGCACTCCTGGCGACCATGGCACCCACGGCACCGGCCGGCACCGGGGCCCCGCCGAACCGTACCCGCAGCCCCTGGTTCCCCCGGACTCCGGCTGGGACCCCGCCGAGGAACTGGCGTTCATGCTCCAGGACGCGCTGGCGGAGGAGCCGACCTACGTTCCCCCGGCGGATGCCTCGGTCACCGATCCCGTCCCCGGCTCGCCGCTCGGAAATCTCCAGGAGATCACGGCCGAGCTGCCACCGCTGAGGGATTCCCCGAAAGGTCACCGCAAGCCCCGTGCGCGTGTCGGCCGCAACGCCCTGCGCGCGGTCAGCCGGTTTCTCGCCGCGCTGGCGGCGGTGATCGCGTGCAGCGTGAGCTTCTTCGGCGGAATGGCCGTCTACGAACCGCTGCGCCTTTCCGTTTCCCGAACACACGACGGCATTGTTTCCTTGTGGCCCTTGTTGATCTACGGCCCCTGGCTGGTGGCCTCGCTGTCCGTGCTGCGGGCCGCACTCCATCAGCGCCGGGCAGTGCACTCCTGGTGTGTGATTCTCCTTTTTTCGACGGCGGCGATGCTTTTATGTGTCGCGCAGGCGCCCCGGACGGTCGTCGACACCGTGACCGCGGCCCTGCCCGGTCTGGCGGCGCTTGCCTGCTTTCAGCAGCTCGTAAGGCAGATCACCCTGACCCGTCCGCCCCGGCGCTCGCTGCCCCGGCACCGCTCGCGGCCGCCCGCCCCGTCACCCGGCGCCGAGGAGTCACGCGGCTCCGCGCCCCGGGAGGGCCGCAGGGAACCCCCGGGCTCCGCCCGGACCTCGCGCGAGCGGGACTCCTCCTCGCGGCTGATCCCGAAGCAGGGCGCCACCCGTCGGTAGGCGCCCTGCCCGGGCCCGCGTCTCAGACGAGGCGCTTGCGTCCCCACACGAAGAGGAAGGCCACGACGACGGCGGTCAGTGCGCACAGGATCGCCGCGCCGAGCCACTGCATGCCGGCCATCTGGGACATCGGCAGGTAGTCCACCGACCAGCCGACCACGTCGGCCTGCTTCAGGCACAGCTCGCGGGCCTGCTCCGACGGCGAGTCGACGCAGGTGCTCCAGCCGAGCAGCTCGCCGCCGCCGGTGAGGTACGACTGGTCGATCTGGTAGGCGGCGTCGGGCAGGGTGGGGAACGAGTTCTCCGCGAGGACGCCCTTGTTCGTGGTGGCCGTGACCACGTCGCCGAGGGACAGCCGCAGTTGGCCCCAGGCGAGCTGGACGGCGACGGCGAATCCGAAGGTGACCACCATGGCGGTCAGGGTGCGGCGGAGCACCACGCCGATCGCCACACCGCCGACGACGGTGAACAGGGTGAGGGCGACGGGCACCGGGCCGGTGGTGTCGAAGGCGGTGCTCGTCCAGTCCAGTACCGTGCCCTGCTCCTTGACCGGCGCCCACCACCAGCCGAACGCGACGGACAGCGCGACCGTGCTCACCGTGACGACCACCGCGGTCAGCCCCAGCTTGGTGGCCAGCCAGCGGGTGCGGCTCGCGCTCTGCGCGGCGACCAGCTTGGCGGTGCCGTGCTCCAGGTCGCCCGCCAGCAGCGGGGCGCCGACGAACACGCCGAGCACCACGGGAACCATGCCGAGCGCGGTGGCGACGGGGCCGAAGGCGGCGGCGTACGGCTCGAACTCCGTGCCCAGTCCGTCGAGGCTCGTGGCGGGCCAGCCGTAGCCGGTCAGGAAGTCGATCAGGCGCCCGCGCTGGAACACGATCCAGGCCAGCAGGAGCACGCTCGCGCCCAGCAGCGTCAGGTAGGCGGCCCGGTGCTGGCGCCAGACCAGCCAGGTCATGCCGGACAGGAGGGGCCGCCGGGAGGCGGGGGCCTCGGCGCCGGTGGTGACCGGCGTGCCGGTGAGGGTGCTCATGCGGCCACCGCCCGGGAGCCGTGCACCTGCGCGGTGGGGGTGATCAGCGAGGGCGCGTCGGCGGAGCGCAGATGGGCGAGCAGGAGTTCCTCCATGGTCGGGGCCGCCGTCTCCCAGGGGCCGGTGACCGGCCCCTCGGCACGGACGAGGGCGGTGAACTGCCGTCCGGTCACGCGGGCCTCGACGAGGGTGTGCGGCGCGAGTCCTGCGGGGAGGCCCTCACCCTCGTGGACGCCGGTGACCAGCCGGTGCACGGCGAGCAGCTCGTCGACGTCACCGGCGAGGCGCACCGCTCCGGAGGCGACGACGACCAGGTAGTCGCACACGTTCTCCAGCTCGGCCAGGACGTGGGTGGACATGAGCACGGTGGTGCCGCGCTCGGCGGCCTCGGCCATGAGGGTGCCCATCAGCTCGTGCCGCACGACCGGGTCGAGGTCGGACATCGGCTCGTCGAGGAGCAGCAGGTCGGGCCGCTTGCCGAAGGCGAGCGCGAAGGCGACGCGGGTGCGCTGCCCACCCGAGAGGGTGCCGACCTTGGCGTGCAGCGGCACGTTCCCGGCGCGCACGATGCCCTCGGCGGCCCCCTGGTCCCAGCCGGGGTTCAGCTCCCTGCCCATGCGCAGGGTCTCGGCCACCGTGAAGCGGCGGTAGAGCGGCTTCTCCTGGGCGAGGAAGGCCGTGCGCCGGCCGGCCTCCGCCGATTCCGGGGCCGCGCCGAACACCCGGAGCATGCCCGCGGTCGGCTCCAGCACGTTCGCTGCGATGCCCATCAAGGTGGTCTTCCCCGCCCCGTTGGGTCCGACAAGACCGCAGATCCGCCCGGCCGGCAGCCGGAAGGAGCAGTCCCGCAGGGCCCAGCCCCGTCGGTAGCGCACCCCCACGCCGGAGGCCTCCAACGCCGTGTCGCCGGCGTACTGACCGTCACTCACGTCCACTCACGTCTTCCACCACCATTTAACTACTTGATTAGTGGAATGATGATGGAAGGCGGCAGGGGCTCCTGTCAACGCCGTTCGGTCCGTGGGACGCGGGGCATACGAGGCTCTACGCATCAGGAGTGGACGAGGGGACGAACCGAGATGACCACCGTGGGCCCGCTGGAGGACCAGCTCACCGCCGACTTCTACCACTTCGAGTCACTCCTCCCGGACGAGGAGCGCAAGATCCTCCTGAAGGCGCGGACCTTCCTGCGGGACGAGATCGAACCGCTGGTCAACGAGGCCTGGGCGAAGGCGGAGTTGCCGCCGGAGCTGATAGAGAAGTTCCGCGGCAGCGGTCTGGTCGCGCTCGGGTACGAGGGGTACGGCGAGCACAAGCCCGCCGTCAGCCATCTGCTCGGCGGCATGCTGGCCATGGAACTGGCCCGTACGGACGCCTCCGTCTGCACGTTCTTCGGCGTCCACAACGACCTCGGTTTCTCCTCCTTCCACACGGGCGGCAGCGAGGAGCAGCGCGAGCGGTTCCTGCCCGCCCTGGCCGACCTGGACAAGGTCGCCGCCTTCGCGCTGACCGAGCCGGAGGGCGGTTCCGACGTCGCGGGCGGCATGCGCACCACCGCCCGGCGCGAGGGGGACACCTGGGTGCTCAACGGAGCGAAGAAGTGGATCGGCAACGCGACCTTCGCCGATCTCGTCGTGGTGTTCGCCCGGGACGTCGAGGACGACCAGGTCAAGGCCTTCGTCGTCGAGAAGGGCACCCCGGGCTTCCGGCCGGAGAAGATCGAGGGCAAGATCGCGCTGCGTATCGTGCAGAACGCCGAGATCACGCTCACCGACGTCCGGGTCCCGGAGGCCGACCGGCTCCAGCGGATCAACGACTTCCGCGACGTCGCGGAGATCCTCCGCCAGACCCGCGGCGGCGTCGCCTGGATGTCGCTCGGCGTGATGATCGGCGCGTACGAGTTGGCGCTGGAGTACGTCAAGGAGCGCCAGGCGTTCGGCCGCCCTCTCGCCGGGTTCCAGATGGTGCAGGACCACCTGGTCAAGTGCCTCGGCAACATCACCGCGTGCTGGGGCATGCTCGTGCAGCTCGCCCGCCTCCAGGACTCCGGCATCTTCCGCGACCGGGACTCGGCGCTGGCCAAGGCGTTCGTCGCCTCCCGGATGCGCGAGAGCGTCGCCTGGTGCCGCGAGGTCCTCGGCGGCAACGGGATCCTGCTGGACCACGATGTCGCGCGGTTCTTCGCCGACGCCGAGGCCCTGTACTCCTACGAGGGCACACGGGAGATGCAGACCCTGATCGTCGGCAAGGCGATCACCGGCGAGAGCGCGTTCGTCTGAACCGCCGCCTCGCGCCCGGCCCGCCGGCGGCACGGCCTGTCGCGAGAGCGGCGCCGACGTCCGCGGGGCGGCGGCGCGACGTCCGGTGCGTCCCTCTCGGCGTGCCGTCCGTAAGCCCTCGTACGGGGCGACGGACTTTCGAGCCGTGCGGGGGGGCGCGCCGGGCGTCGCGGGCAGCAGCCGTTCCCGTAACAGGCCCTAGCTGTCGGAGCTCTCGGCGAGGGTGTGTGCCACGAGCGCGTTGGCGTGGCCGTGGCCCAGTCCGTGCTCGGCCTTCAGCCAGGAGACGAGCTCCATGTGCCGGGTCAGGGGCGAGGAACGGATCAGGTCCTTCCACTCGGCGACGGGGCGGCCGTACTTCTTCTCGATCGAGGGGAAGTAGGCGGCGGGGCCCTTCACGGGTGCGGTCATGGTGGTCACGTCCTCTTCTGCCGGGAACCGTGCGATGCGTCGTCGGTGGGGACCGGCTCCGGGCGGACAACTGGTCGTTCCGCCGGAGTGATCCGCGTCACCTCGGTCCGGGGAACGCCTTGGGCCGTACGGGCGCGCCATGGAACTTCGGGGAACGGGCAGGCGTTGCCACGACGACGTGCGCGGACGCGCACGGACGACCGGAACGACACGGCTGAAGCCGAGGTGGCACGGAATGGCTATGTGGGATCGGATCAAGGACCAGGCCAAGAACCTGCAGCAGCAGGCTCAGGGGGCGCGCGGCTCCGGCGCACAGGGTGGGCACGGCATGCAGGGCGGCCAGGGCGGGTTCGCTGCTCCCGGCGGTCACGGCCGGCCGGGTTCCGGTTCCTCCGGCGGCTCGCGCGCCCAGCTGGTGAGCACGCTCAAGACGCAGCTCTCGTCCCTGAAGACGGAGCTGAAGAGCGGTGCCTACCGGGACGCCAGCATGGCCATGTGCGCCCTGGTCGCGGCGGCGGACGGGCATGTCGACCCGACCGAGCGGCAGCAGATGGAGTCGCTCATCCTGAACAACGACGTCCTGCAGAACTTCCCGCCGGAGCAGCTGCGCCAGCGGTTCAGCAAGCACGTGGACCAGCTGTCGTTCGACTTCCCGCAGGGCAAGACGCAGGTCCTCCAGGAGATCGCCAAGGCGGCGAAGAAGCCGGCGGAGGCGCGCGCGGTCGTGCAGACCGGTTTCGTCATCGCCGGGGCCGACGGGTACATCGCCCCGGCCGAGGAGCAGGTGCTGCGGGAGGCGTGCTCGGTACTGGGCCTGTCCCCGCAGGAGTTCGGCCTCTGATCCTCCTGCGGCACTTCGGGTGACCCCCGGGCCCCGGTGAGGGGCGATTCTGTCGCGGCCGGCACAGATTTCGCCCCTCCCTCAGGCTAGGGTTTTTGTGTGCCCCCTGATCGTGCGGCCGACGAGTCCGCCCCCACCGTCGACAACCTCGACGACGACGACTACCCCGCCTACACCATGGGCCGGGCGGCCGCCGTCCTCGACACCACTCCGGCCTTCCTGCGCGCCCTGGGCGAGGCCAGGCTGATCACCCCCCTGCGCTCGGAGGGCGGCCACCGCCGCTACTCCCGCCATCAGCTGCGGATGGCCGCGCGCGCCCGGGAACTGGTCGACCAGGGCACCCCGATCGACGCCGCCTGCCGCATCATCAGCCTGGAGGACCAGCTCGCCGAGGCCCGGCGGCAGCTGACGGGTCAGGGAAAAGGGCACCACCCCGAAGGCCGCTGAATATCTGTCGCGGCCGGCGTAGAATTTCTGCACCCAAAAACAGAATACGAGGGCACGAGAATCGCCCAGGCCATATACCCATGACTGTGCTAGCTTGAGAGGAGCACTCGTTTTTAGGGAGATTGAATATGGCATCTGGCACCGTGAAGTGGTTCAACGCGGAAAAGGGCTTCGGCTTTATCGAGCAGGACGGTGGCGGCGCCGACGTGTTCGCTCACTACTCGAACATCGCCACCAGCGGCTTCCGCGAGCTTCAGGAAGGCCAGAAGGTGACCTTCGACGTGACGCAGGGCCAGAAGGGCCCGCAGGCCGAGAACATCGTTCCCGCCTGACGCGTGATGCAGCTCGGGGCCCGCACTCCACGGAGTGCGGGCCCCGACTCATGTCACGGACTCATGTCACGCGCTCACGTGAGGTCGGCCACCACCTGACGGGTCGCCTCCGCGATCAGGGCCTCCTCGGGTGGGGCGCCGTGTCCCCGGCGGTCGGTCATCACGGCCAGCACCAGGGGCTCGCCGTGCGGCGGCCAGAGGATCGCGACGTCGTTGGCCCGGCCGTAGGTGCCGGTACCGGTCTTGTCGGCCACCGTCCAGCCCCGGGGGACACCCATCCGGACGCGGGCGTCGCCGGTGGTGTTGCGGACGAGCCAGTCCGTCAGGAGCGCGCGGCGGTCGGCGGGCAGGGCGCGGCCGAGGACGAGTGCGCGGTAGGTCCCGGCGATCGCGCGGGGCGTGGTCGTGTCGCGCGGGTCGCCCGGTGCCATGCGGTTGAGTTCGGGCTCGTAGTGGTCCACCCGGCTGACCTCGTCGCCGAGACCGCGCAGGAACGCGGTGAGTCCCGCCGGGCCGCCGACGTCCCGCATCAGCAGGTTGCCCGCCGTGCCGTCGCTGTGGCGGACGGCCGCGTCGCACAGTTCGCGCACCGTCATACCGGTCCCCACGTGGTCCTCGGTGACCGGCGAGACCGAGTTCACGTCGGCCCGCGTGAAGGTGATCCGGTCGTCCAGGTGGCCGATCGGGTGCGCGTGCAGGACCGCCGCCGCGGCCGGCGCCTTGAAGGTCGAGCAGAACGCGAACCGCTCGTCGGCGCGGTGGGCGAGCGTGGCACCCGAGCCGGTGGCCACGGCGTACACGCCGAGCCGGGCTCCGTACCGGCGTTCCAGCGCCGCGTAGCGGGACAGGTCGGGCGTACGACGGGCAGCCGGGCGGGAGGGGCTCGCGGAGGGCCGCTGCTCGGGCCGGCCGCGCCCGCACGACGACGCGCCCAGGGGCACCACCAGCGCCCCGAGCAGCACCTGCCGTCGGGAGGGACCGGACAGGGCGCGTTCCTCGCCGTCCCTCACTCGGGCACCGCTTTCAACAGGCTGTGGACGACCGGGCCCGCCGAGCCCCCGCCCGTCACGCCCTCCTCCACCACGCACGCCACCGCCACATTGCCGCGGTAGGCCACGAGCCAGCCGTTGTTGTCCTGCTCCTCGGACACCTCGGCCGTGCCGGTCTTCGCCCCGACGTCGCCCGGCAGATCGGCGAGCGCCCGTGCCGTGCCCTCCGTCACGGTCGCCCGCATCAACTCCCGCAGCTGCGCGACCACGCGGTCCGGGAGCGGGGTCGTCGGCACCGAGGCCCCGCCCGCGCCGCCCGGTGTGATCGTCGGCTGGTGGAACCTGCCGGAGACCGCCGTGGCCGTGACCGACGCCATGATCAGCGGGTTCGCCTGCAACCGCCCCTGCCCGATCATCGACGCCGCCTTCTCGGTCTCGTCCCGCGCCGCCGGCACCGAACCGTCGTACGACGGGATCCCGACGTGCCACTCCCGTCCTACCCCGAAGTACTCGCCGGCGACCTCGCCGAGCTCGCCGTCCCCGAGCTCGTCGCGCAGACCGATGAACGCGGTGTTGCACGACTCGGTGAAGTCCTTGCGGAAGGTCGCCCCGGGGAACTCCGAGGTCTCGACGTTGCGGAACTGCTTGCCCACCGTCAGGTACTTCGGGCAGTCCACCACGTCGTCCAGGGCGACGGCGTCCTTGAGCAGCAGGGCGGTGCTCGTGACGATCTTCCAGGTGGAGCCCGGCGCGTAGGTGCCGGAGACGGCCCGGTTGAAGCCGGAGGCCGGCGAGTTGGCCACCGCCAGGATCTCCCCGTCGTCGATGCGCAGCGCGACCAGCGCCGCGTTCTTCCCCTCGGTCTCGTGCGCGAGCGCCCGTTCGGCGGCGGACTGCCAGTCGGCGTCGAGCGTCGTGCGCACGGGCTCGTCGTCCCGGGGGCCCTCCGTCCCCCCGAACCGGACCTCCGTACGCTCCACCTCCCCGGTCACCCGGTCCACCAGCCGCACCGCGCCGCGCGGCCCGGAACCCGTCCCGCCGCCTGCGAGCTGCCCCAGCACCGGTGCGAGCGAGGGGAGTTCGCCCACCGGCAGCGTGGCCCCGTCCCGGTCGGTGACCTCCGGAACATCCCGCTTCTCGCGCTCCAGACGGAACTTCTCCGTCCCGCTCAGCCGTGGATGCACCAGCGACAGCCGCCAGTCCACCTTCCAACGGCCCTCCTCCGCCTCACGCAACGGCAGCTTCGACCGGTACGTCCATGTCCCCAGGCCGGTGACGGGCATCCGGGCCGTGAAGGGGACGGTGACGCTCCCGTCCTCGGCGGACGTGGGCTCGCCCGCCACAAGTCGCGGCTCGGCGATGTCCAGCCCACCCGTGAAGTTGCCCAGCACCTCCTGGGCCGTACCGGGATCCGTCGTCCGCGCGGCGGCGCTCGGCAGCCGGCCGCCCGCCCAGTCGGCCAGGAACGCCCGCGCCTGCTCCAGGGCCGCCGGATCGGGTCCCTCGTCGCCCCCGGCGAAGGGGCCGACCCCGGCGGCGTACGCGCCGCCCGCCCCGACGGCGAGGGCCACCGCGACCGCGGTCACGGCTCTCACCCCGCCTCGTCGCCGTCTCGCCGCCCGTCCGGCGGGGGCTCGGTACACGGAGTCCGGCAGATACGCGTCGCGGTTGTCCATGGCCCGAGGACAACAACGCCCCCGCCCGTCTGTCCAGAACGCATATCGATCTCGTATTCATCAATTCCCGATATGCTTGCTGCTCGTGGACCTGGTGCGGCACCTGGAGTGCTTCGTGGCTGTTGCAGAAGAGTCACACTTCGGCCGTGCCGCCGCCCGCCTCGGCATGGCGCAGCCCCCTTTGTCGCAGCGCATCCAGCGCCTGGAACGTGAACTGGGCGTGCGCCTGTTCGAGCGCACCAGCCGGCAGGTGCGGATCACCGAGGGCGGGGCCCTGCTGCTGGCGCGGGCCCGGGAACTGCTCGCCCGCTCCGAGGAGTTCCTGGCCACCGCGCACCGCCTCCGGGACGGCGAGACCGGCCTCCTGCGGGCCGCGCTGCCGCCGGACCTCTCCGGCGAGACCGTCGCCGCCCTCCTCGCGGACTTCGACCGGCGCCACGACCTGACCGCGCCGGAACTGGAGCTGCACGAACTGTCCACCGCCGGCCAGCTGGCCCGCTTCGCCTCCCGCGAACTGGACGTCGGCCTCATCCACCACCCGTGCGACATCACCGGCCTGGAGCTCGGCCCCGTGCTGCGCCGCGAACTGGGCGTGCTGCTGCCGGCCGGAACCGCGCCGGCCGGCCCCGGCGAGGTGTCCCTCGCCTCCCTCACCGGCCGCGACCTGATCCTGTTCCCGCGCGGCGACGCCCCCGCGCTCTACGACGACCTCCTCACCACCTGCGCCCGCAACGGCTACACCCCGCCCGCCGTACGTCACGCGCAGGGCGCCAGCTTCGTGCGCGGTCTGGTGCTGTCCGCCGGGGCCGTCGCCCTCGCCCCCCGCGACACCCTGGCCGGCCCGGACATCGTCTGGCGCCCGCTCACCGGTGCGCCGCTGGCCTGGCGGCACTCCGTCGCCTGGCCCAAGGGCCGCGGCGGCGCCGCGGTGACGGCCTTCGCGGACGCGGCCACCCACGCGCTGCGCGCCACCGCCGGCGCCACCCCCGACGTACCGGCCCGTCCGCTCCATCTGCGCCCGGCATCGGAGTACTGGCTGTGACCGACGCCCTCGGCCGTGTGCGCGCGGCCTTCGCCGACGCCGGCGTCACCGGCTGGCTGCACGCCGTCGACATCGACACCGGGGCGCAGCTCGACGCGGGCGCGGACCAGCCGGTGTGCACGGCCAGCGTCCACAAGCTGTGCCTGCTGGTCACCCTCCACGAACTCGCCGCCGGCGGCGGGCTGGACCTGACCGAGCCGGTGGACTGCCCGCCCGCCGGCCGCACCCCGGGCCCCACCGGTCTGGCCGCCATGCGGGACGCCGTACGCATGTCGCTGCGCGACCTCGCCTACCTGATGACGGCCGTCAGCGACAACGCCGCCGCCGACCTGCTGCTGCACCGCGTCGGCCTGGACGCCGTCAACCGCACCACCGCCCGCCTCGGACTGACCCGCACGCACGCCGTGCACACCTTCGGCGAACTCCTCGCCACCCTGCGGGAGGACGCCGGTCCCGGGGGCGCGCGGGTGCTGACCGACCCGCACGTCCTGACCCGCCTCCGGGCGCTCGACCCGGCCCGCACCAACCGCAGCACGCCGCGCGACATGACCCGTCTGCTGCGCGCCGTCTGGCGGGACGAGGTCGGCGGCCCCGAAGGAGCCGCGGCGGTCCGTCGGCTGCTCGGCCTCCAGGTCTGGCCGCACCGCCTGGCCTCCGGTTTCCCCTTCGACGACGTACACGTCGCCGGCAAGACCGGCACCCTGCCGACACTGCGCAACGAGGTCGGCGTCGTCGAGTACCCCGACGGCGGCCGCTACGCAGTGGCCGTCTTCACCCGCACCGCCAACCCGGCGGCCACCCTCCCGGCGGCCGACGCGGTCATCGGTACGACGGCCAGACTGGCGGTCGAGTCCCTGCGCGCCGGCCCGGCGTCGCGAGGCGGACGGGAGCGCGACGACAGGGGCTAGGATCCCGGCATGGTCGAACTAGCCGAAATGATCCGGGAGTTGAGGCACGAGCTGAACTCCGCGCTGGCCGGTGGCGGCGACGGGCCCGTTCGGTTCGAGCTGGGACCGGTCGAGATCGAGGCGACCGTGGCCGTCGGGCGGACCGGCGGGGCCGGGGGCAAGGTGCGGTTCTGGGTGGTGGAGGCGGACGGTGAGGCGCGCGTCGAGTCGTCGCGGACGCACCGGATCTGCCTGACCCTGCAGCCGAAACTCGTCGCACCGGACGGCACGCACCACGACGTGCTGGTCTCGGGTGACGAGGCGGAAGGGGAACGATGAGCCGCAGGACGCTCGTTTCGACCCCCTGACGTGGGGGGACGACTGGCCGTACGCTGGTCGGCACTGTCAGTGGTAACTCAGGCGGGACTGGTGGCGGTCGGGAGGTCACGGGGGTGGAAGGGCGCAGCCCTGCACGGGTCCGCAACGAGCTGGTGGCCGAAGTCGTGGACGTCCTCCAGGAGTCGGCGACCATGCGGCACACGAGCAGCGCGGATCTGCTGGTGACCATGCTGGCCGAAGAACTGGGCGCCCCGGTGGAACCGCCGCGCGGCGAGGCGTTACGGCCCTGGCTGCTGCGCCTGGTGGAGAGGTGCACGGGCGTCCCCGACGGGATGCCCTGCCTGGTGCGCTGCCTGGGGTACGTCGAGCAGCAGTCGTCCGGCGTGACGGCACTGCACCGGCTGGTGGACGAGTGGGAGGCCGTCGACTTCTTCGACGGGGCCGATCTGCATCCGTTGCGGCCGCTGCTCCGGGAGATCCGCTCCGCCTCCACGCTGGCCGCGATGGCCCGCCGCGCGAGCCGTTCGCGCACCCAGGAGCTGCCGCAGTGGTGCGACACGGGCTGGACCGTCTTCCTGCGCCTGGCGGGGGACAACTCGGCGGCGAAGGAACTCCCGGTGAGCATGGCGTTCGTGTCCCTGGCCGCCGACCAGCTGGTCGAGGACGGTCGGACGGACGCGGCCGAGCTGCTGCGCCGCTGGAACCGTCGTCAGGCCCGCGCCTGGGGCCTGGAGGACAAGATGGCCGAGTGGCAGCGCGGCGGCGCCGTGGCCGAACCGGTGACGTCCTCGCTGATGCCGGCGTATCTGATGATCCAGTTCGAGCCGGACGGCGTGGACCGCGAGCGCTACTACCTGTCGCACTGGCGGCAGTCGGACGCCGAGGGCTGGCATCCGGTGCCCGGCGAGACCGTGCATCTGCACCGCGACGAACTCCCCTCCGAGGTCGAACAGCTCATCGAGCAGACGGAGGAACGCTGGTCGGACCTGCGCCAGCCGGTGGTGCTGGAGTTCATCCTCCCGTGGGAACTGCTGGGCGAACCCGTCGAGTGGTGGCACAAGGAGTCCGACTCGTCCTCCCCGACCCCGCTGGTGATGGACTACGCCGTCCTGGTGCGCAGCTTCGAACGGCTGCGCAGGGCCTCCTGGCACCGTCCCTGGCACAACAAGTGGCGGCACTTCAAGGAACGCCCCGCCGACACGCACCCCTACTGGAACCGGCCCGGCCACTCGCACTTCCATCTGGAGCGGGAGCTGAAGGAGGACGAGCACGCCGTCTGCCTGGTGCTGAGCGAACCGCCGGGCGGCGACTCGCCCACCAGCCGCCAGGCCTATCTCGCGGGCCTGCGCGCGGGCGTCCCGGCCATGATCTGGCACCGCGGCGACTGCGCCGACCCGGCCTTCAAGGAGGCCGTCGCCGACATCGTGCAGGACCGCGGGCTGGCCGGTCTGGTGGAGCGGACCGGAAGATGGCGCAAGGAAGCGCTGGCCGCCGGGCCCGAGGGGTGGGACAACCACGTGGGGCGCCATCTCGCGATCCTGCTCGACGACCCGGACCGCAGACCCGTGCCCCCGGGGCCCGACCGTGCGCGGGGTGACCGGCAGGCCGGGCCCGAGGTGCACGGACCGCCCGCCCGCGAGCCGAAGGGTGACCCGAATTGAACGAGCGTGCGCGTAACCGCCCGCCTGTGTTTCAGGTCGGCCCCAGTGCTTCCGTCATGCTTTCGCGTACACCCGCCACGAGCCCCCGTGCGCACTTGCTTCACGAGCGGAACCGCTGCAAGGCTTTGTCCGTGGCCGTCACGCATGCCGGGGGTGTGCGGGACTCCGCCACCCGCTCATCGTCACTACGACGCCTTGAGGGCACGCATGCATGATGACGATGGCCAGCGACCGGGAGAGCCCGCACGAGCACGCCGTGAGGCCGCCCACGTCCTGAGCCGCCTCGGTGGGCGGCCGGGCGGGCCCGCACCCACGGAAGTGGTTCTGGTCATCGACACCCACCCCACGATGCGGGTGTGGCACGAGACGATCCGTGGCGACCTCGTCGCGGAACTCGAACGCGCGGGCACCTTCTCCCACGTACGGGTGTTACGGCTGCTCGGCACCGACGAGACCGACCCGGCCCGGGTCAGCCCGGACGAACCCCTCGGCCCCGCACCGCGGGACGCCCGCCGGGTCATGCTGGTGCTGACGGACGGTCTGGCGGCCGGCTGGCGGCTCGGGGCCGTCCAGCCGCTGCTGCGGGGCTGGGCGCGGAGCTGCCCGGTCGCCGTGGTGCATCTGCTGCCGCAGCACCTGTGGTTCCGCACCGGGCTCGACGTGTACCGGGTGCGGATCCGGGCCCCGCGCGGCTGGACCGCCAACAGTGCCTGGGACTGGGAGGAACGCGAACCTCCCGCCGGGCTCCGGGACACCGACGACGCGGTCACCGAGCGGGACGGCACCGCCGTCGTCGTCCCCGTGCTCGCACTGACCCGGCGATGGGCGGCGGCGCTCACCCGGCTGGTGTCCGGGCCGGAGCCCGAATGGCTGGATCTGGCCGCCATCCAGGCCAGGGAGTGGAAGAGCAGACCGGACGCGGCCCGCGCGCTGCCCTGGGCGGCGGAACTGCCCGATCCGCTCAGCACCCTGCCCGCCGCCGAACGGGTCTCCGACTTCCGGGCCGTGGCCAGCCCCACCGGGTTCACCCTGGCGACCCGGCTGGCCGCCGCGCCGCTCAGCCTGCCCGTCATCCGCGCGATCGTGGCGAGCACACCCGGCGCCGGTCCGGTCCATGTCTCCGAACTGCTGATCAGCGGTCTGGTACGGCCCACCTGGGAGCACGACGAGGGCCCGGCGGACGTGGTGTTCACCTTCGCCCCCGACATCCGCGAGGAACTGCTGGCGCTCGGGCGGCGCAGTGCCACCACCCGGGTACTGCGCGAGGTGCGCGCCCTGTTCGCCGCGGACGACATCGCCCGCACCCTGCTGCCGTCGCCCGACGAACCGCCGGACACCCTGGCGATGCCCCACGTCAGCAGCCGCAACATCGCCTTCCTGCGGGTGGAGCTGACCGCCCTGCGCGCCCTGTCGGGCCGCTACGACCAGCGTGCCGCGATGCTGGCGCAGGTGCTGAGCTGGCACGATCGGCGTTACGCGGTCAGCCTGGAGAAATCACCACGCGGAGTGCCGGGACGGGTGGCGGCGGCCCGGTCGGCCGACGACGCCACCGACCCCGCCCCCCGGACCCCCTCCGAAGGAGCCTCGCACATGCCGACATCACCCCAGCGGACCGTGGAGACGGGGGACCGCACGACACAGCCGCGGGTCTGGGGGAACCTGCCGCCGCGCAACCCGAACTTCACCGGGCGCGCCGAGCTGCTCGAACTGCTCGACCAGCGGCTGCGCGAGGGCACCACGACCGTGCTGCCGGAGGCGATCCACGGCATGGGCGGCGTCGGCAAGACCCAGCTGGCGATCGAGTACGCCTACCGGCATCAGGCCGAGTTCGACATCGTGTGGTGGATCCCCGCCGAGCGGCCCGGCCAGATCGGGCAGGCGCTGGTGGAACTGGCCCAGCGACTGGGCCTGGTGACCACCACCGAGGCCAACATCGCCGGGCCCGCGGTGCGCGAGGCGCTGCGCGAGGGGCGGCCGTACGCCCGCTGGCTGCTGATCTTCGACAACGCCGACAACCCCGAGCAGGTCCGCCACTACTTCCCGCAGGGCGGCAACGGCACCATCCTCGTCACCTCCCGCAACCGGCGCTGGGGCCAGGTCGGCGGCTCCCTGGAGGTGGACGTGTTCACCCGCGAGGAGAGCAAGGAGCTGCTGCGCCGCTCCGGGCCGCCGCTGCGGGACGGCGAGGCCGACGCGCTGGCCGAGGCGCTCGGCGACCTGCCGCTGGCCCTGGAACAGGCCGCGGCCTGGCGGGCGGAGACCGGGATGCCCGCCTCGGAGTATCTGCGGCTGTTCGAGAACAAGCGGATGGAGCTGCTGGAAGTGGCGCCGCCGCCGGACTACCAACTGCCGGTCGCCGCCGCCTGGAACGTCTCCCTGGACCATCTGGAGACCCGCAGCCCCGCGGCGCTGCGGCTGCTCCAGCTGTGCTCCTACTTCGCGCCCGACCCGATCTCCCGGTCGATCTTCTCCGGCCTCGGCAACAGCAGCATCTTCCCCGAGCTGGACGCGGCACTGAACGACCCGATGCGGCTCGCCCGGGCGATAAGGGAGGTGAACCGCTACTCCCTCGCCCGTATCGACCACCGCACGAACTCGATCGAGATGCACCGCCTGGTGCAACTCGTCCTGAACAACCGTATGTCCCCCGAGGAGCAGTCCCGCATGCGCCATGGCGCCCACACCCTGCTGGCCGCGGCCGACCCCAAGACACCCGAGAGCCCGGTGAGTTGGCCCCGGTACGCGGAGCTGTACAGCCATGTGATCGCCTCGGACGCGATCAAGTCCGACCAGCCGTGGGTGCGCCAACTGGTACGGAACATCGCCGAGTACCTGTACTACTGGGGCGACCACGACGTGTCGGTCGACTTCTCCGAGCAGGCGTGGGGCTCCTGGAAGACCATCTTCGGCGAGGAGGACCAGCAGACGCTGCTCATGGGGCGGTGGCTGTGCTTCATGTACTGGGTGGTGGGCAGGTTCGACGACTCCGCGCAGCTGGTCGCGCACATCCGGGAGATCTACGAGCGCACCGCACCCGCCGACCAGGAGGACACCCGGGAGGACGCCCTCGACGCGCTGCAGATGGAAGCCGCCGTGCGCCGTGTCGAGGGCCGCTTCGCCACCGGCGCCGAACTGGACCGCATCGCCTACGAGCGCGCCCACAGCGCCTTCGGCGAGGAGGACCCGACCACCCTCAACATCGCTCACAACTTCGGCGTGAGCCTGCGCCTCGCGGGTGACTTCCGGCAGGCCCTGGAGCTGGACCGGCGCACGCTGGCACTGAAGGTGCGGCTCTTCGGCCGCGAGGACCGCCGGACCCTGATCACCGAGAACAGCGTCGCCATCGACGTCCGCGAGACAGGCGACTACGTCGGTGCGCGCTCCTTGCAGGAGCCCGTCCTCGTCGCCTGCCGGGACGTGTTCGGCCACGGCAACCCGACCACCGTCGAGACCATGCGCCAGCTGAGCGAGGCGTGCCGCAAGGAGGGCGACCACCTGCGCTCGCTGGAGCTGGCCACCGAGGCGCACGCGCAGTTCACCCGCCGCTACGGCGACACCCACCCCCAGTCGCTGGCCGCCGCCCTCACCCTGTCGGTCGCCCTACGGCAGAACGGCGATCTGGAGGCGGCCCGTACCCGGGGCCTGAAGGCCTGCGAGGGCTACCGGCAGATCTACGACCAGCACCACCCGCACGTGCTCTCCGCCGACGTCGACCTGGCGGTCACGCTGCGCATGCTCGGTCAGGCGGAGGAGTCCCTGCGGCTGGACGAGACGGCGCTGGGTTCCCTCGCCGACCGGCTCGGCGCGGGCCACCCGCTCGCCCTGATCTGCGCCGTCAACCTGGCCAGCGACCTGGCCGCGCTCGGTCGGCACGAGGAGGCGCGCCGACGCGGTGAGGACACTCTGGCCCTGTGCCGGTCCACCTTCGGTGAGGACCACCCGACCACCTTGATGTGCGCGGCCAACCTGTCGATGGACCTGGCCTCGGCCGGCGCCGAGGCTCAGTCCGCCGCTCTCCGCCAGGACACGCTGGAGCGCATGATCCGCGTCCTCGACGCGCCCCATCTGGAGTTCGAGTCGGGCGCGGGCCACCCGGCGACGGCCCAGTTCCGGGAGGGCCGGCGCGCGAACTGCGACATCGACCCGCTCCCGCTGTAGCCGAGATCGTCAGTCCGGGACGGCCTGTCCCAGCCACTGCGCCAGCTCCACGGGGTCGGCGGCGCGGCCGGTGGCGGCGAGCAGGCCGTCCTGGACGGCCCGTGCGCGCTCGGGGTGGATCAGCAGGAGCCGCGCCGCCCGTTGCCGGGCGGGGTCCGCGGCGAGGGCCCGGCCCAGGCCCGCCCAGGCGGCCACCGGCGCCGTCCTGCCCGAGAGGCGGGCCACGTAGGCGTCCCGGGCGGCCTCGTGGTGACCGGCCATCAGCAGGGCGTCGGCCGGGTCGGCGCCCTGGACGCTCGCGGCCACCGTGCGCAGGGCTCCCTCCGGGCCGGTGAGACGGTGCCGGGCGAGGACGGCCGCGGTGTCGAGGAAGCGGACCTCGGCGTCGGGGACCAGGGTCGGCTCCGCGGACAGGGCCGGCGGCGGACGGTCGGCCCCGCGCAGCCGACCGCGTACGGCTTCGTCGACGGCGGCGGCAGGGGGGCGCAGATGGTGGGCGCGCCAGCGGGCGAGGTGGTCGGCGGCGACCTGTTCGGCCAGGGCGAGCTCGGCGGCGGGGACCTCTTCGGTCATCCACAGCGCGCAGCGCTCCCGCAGGCAGTCCAGGACGTACCGACCCAGCGGGGTCAGCAGGGGGTGCCCGTGCACCCGGTTCAGCACCGACCACACCTGGCCGCGCCACAGCGCGAACTCGAAGTGGGCGAGCGGCACGTAGGCCGGGTCGGCGGTGTGACGGTGGGTGCGCCAGAAGCCGGCGACGCCCAGGAAGGCGTAGATGCCCTGGAGGAGGCCGCCCAGCGGGCGGGGGTCGTCGCGCCAGGGGGCGTGGAAGAGTTCCTCCGGCGTACCGGGCCCGGGGGGCGGCTCGCTCAGGGGGCCCAGGTTGATCAGGGCGCCGAGCTTGATGTGCTGGAACTCGTGGACGAGGGTCGCCGCGAGCTGGACGGCGTCGTCCGGGTGGGAGGCGACGACGCCGCCGAACGCGGCCGCCGACGTGCAGCTGTACGGCCGAAACCTTTCTCTCGCCGGGGTGGGGGCGATCGACAACAGCCCCCTGCGCATGGCGCCGGCGGTCACCGGGTCGTCGCGGAGGACGATGTCCCAGGCGCGAGCGAACAGCGCCGACCAGGACTCCGCCTCCGCCTCGGGCATCGGCCGCGGTGCCGTGGGACGGGGGAAGGTGCGGTACGGGTCCAACTCCTCCAGCACGAGCGACCCGGCGGTCGGCCACGCCAGTCGCCGCACCGGCACCCAGTCCTTCTCGGGCAGTTCCCAGCCGGGCGCGACCCGCACGTCCCCGGTCGCCCCGGTGATGCGTAACCGGCCCGCGTGGCCCGTCACCCGGGCGGTGCCCCACCGTTCCCGTTCCGGCAGGACCGCGCAGCCCAGCGTGGGCAGCGGCACCAGCCCCTGCCGTACCGGCACAGTGATCGAGAAGTCCAGCCCGGCCCGCGCCCCCGCCGCCGCGGCCAGCGCGGACAGATGTCCGGTGACCACCCACTCCGGCGCGTCCTCCGCGTCCGAGGCCCGTCCCCGCGCCGCGCGTACCGCGAGGGAGACCCACATACCGGTGTTGGGGGACATCAGGACGTCCTCGAAGGCCTCGGGCGCCGCCTGCTGGGCGCGCTCCAGCAGCGACCAGGCCTCGGCGTGCGACAGCGGGGCGGTCCCGTCCTCGGGAAGCGCGTTGTCCAGGGCCCGCATCAGCAGCAGGCGGCGGCTGCGCTCCGCGCCGAGCAGCGCCCGCACCACCGCCTCGTCGCCCTCGCCGCGCGCCAGGGCCTGGACGCCGGCCGCCGAGAGCCGGTGGAAGGGCAGGTGATCCCCCGTCGTCGTGGCGTCAGCGGCCACGGATCATCCCCCACCGCACCCCGGTCACCTCGTCGAGTCGTCGAGCCGGGAGCCGTTGTAGCCGCCGGCCGTGATGCCCTGTGGTCCGTCGATGTGGTGCAGCAGGCGCTCCAGCGACTCGGTGAAGTCCGGGCCGTCCATGGAGCGCAGCGCTTGCAGGGAGACCCCCGAGAGATCGACGAGGCAAGACTCGACGGCAGGCATCGTTTGCTCCACGGCTGCCAAGTCCCCTCCCGTGCCTACGAGTCAGCGCGCTGTCGGCTCCCAACCATCATGACCCAGCGGACCACAAGTCGAAACCCCACATCCCGGCCGCCCCGCGAGATCACGTCAGTGGTGGCGTGCGGCCAGCAGGGCGGCGGCGCGGTCGACCCGTTCCACTTCCGGTGAGGGTCCCTCCAGCAGCCGCACCGCCTCCAGGAGCTGGTCGAGCGTGCCCGGATAGCGCAGGCAGGTGCGCACGACGCCGTAGACGTCCATGCGCAGCCGGGGGTCACGGGGGCTGTGGGCGGCGATGCGGTCGGTGATGCTGTCGAGCAGCAGGTTCATGCCGTGCGGGCTCCGCAGCAGGGGCAGGGCCGTGAGCGCGTCCACGAGGTCGATCAGGTCGCGCAGGGGCAGTTCGCCGGGCAGGACGGTCAGGGGGGCGGCCGGCGTGCCGTCGGCGCGGCCCAGCGCCTCGCGCGGCGGCAGCCCGGCCCTGCGTCCGAGCCGCTCCAGCGCCGCGGGGGACGCCACGTCGTACCACCGCTCCACCCGCCGGGCCGCGAGCCTGCCGAGGCCGTCGGCACGGTGGTGCACGCCGACCACGCCTATCACCGCGCCCCCGCACCAGACCGCCGCGCCGGACATGCCCTCCCACGGGGAGCGTTCCGGTTCGACGTCGGCGGGCGGGACGAGCACGGCCAGTTCGAGCGTGCCCGCGCGGCGGTTGGACAGCACCGAGACGGTGCCGGAGACGTGGCACGAGTCGCGGTACCGTCCGGGCGGCCCGTCGCCCGGGGCCGGGGCGGCGTCCCGGCGGAGCTTGAAGCGGGGGAAGCCCATCGCGCTGAAGGGCAGCACCACGTCGGCGTCCGGGACGGCGGCGTAGCGGGGCGGGTCCGCGTCGGGGACCCCGGCCGGGGCGTCGGCCAGCTCCAGCAGGGCGACGTCGGCCGCCTCGTCCAGCACGAGGACGCGGGCGGCGGCGCTCCACTCCCCGGGCAGGTCCGCGTCGAAGCGCACCCGCAGGGAACCGACCTGCCCGGACACGACATGGGCGGCCGTCAGCACACAGTCCCCGGACACCCGGTACCCGGACCCGCGCCGCCCCGGGCCTCCTTGTCCTTGCGGCCCGCCGACGAGGACCTCGGCGACCCGCGCCGCGTCCAGCCCCTGCTCCCCCCGGTCCGTCACACCGGTCCCCTACCCGTGGGGTGCGGGGCGTACGCCGGGGCGGCCTGCGACGAGGGCCTCGCGGGCCACGGTGACGACGTGCTCCCGCAGCCGCTCGGTGAACAGCCGCATGTTCTTGCGCGCGATGTCGGTGTCCGGGTAGCGGCTGGCGAGCTGGAGGCCCTCGTGGAGGCGGGTCAGCCAGACGCAGACCTGGTCGCCGTACGACACCCTGATCAGTCCGTAGGCCTTCAGGTCCTGCCACTGCTCGGAGCCGGTGGTGGCGCGGGCGTCGACGAAGGAGACGATCGAGTACAGGTCGGGCGAGGTGGGACGGAAGTCGGCGCCGAGGAGCTTCAGGACGCGGGCGATCGGCTTGCGCGACAGCGGGCGGTTCTCGCGCAGCGCGGCGCGGACCATGCGCAGGGTGCTGTCGAAGTCGGGTGCCTCGGCGACCGGGACCTCGATCGGGGCGCCGCCGACGTACCAGCCGACGGAGTCCGACCACTGGGAGCGGACGCGGGTGTGGAAGGGCACCACCGTGCGGTACACCTGCTGCCCGCCGATCTCGCGGACGATGAGCGCGGTCGCGGCGAGCACCCCGACCAGGCTGCCGCCGTAGGGGCGGCAGTACGCCTCGAAGGCGGCGGCGTCGGCGTCGTCGACGAGCATCTCCTGCATGAACTTCTGTGTGGGCAGCGGGCCTTCGGGATCGAGTCCCAGCTCCACCGGGAAGTTGGGCAGCCTGCCGTCGCACTGCACGATGAACTCACGCCAGCGGCCCACGATCTCGTGGCTGTCGTCGAGGCGGTCCGCCTCGGTGCGTTCGAGGGCACAGAAGTCGACGTAACTGGCGACCGGTGGCGCGTCGAGGCGGCGGCCGGCGAGGGCGCAGGCGTACAGCTCGTGGATCTCGGCGGGGATGCGGAAGATGGAGTGCGCGTCGACGTTGCTGTGGTCGAAGGCCATGTAGACGCTGGTGCCGTCGTCCCGGACGACCGCGGTGTAGATGAAGTTGGGCCAGCTGAGCGCGTCCGCCACGGTGTCGAAGCGGTCCTGGAGGTACCGGGTCAGCCTGGCCGCCTCGCCGAAGGCGCCCCGGTCCTCGCGGTGCAGGACGACCGCGTCGGCGTCGAGGGTGAAGCGCCGCATCTCGTCACCGATCCAGCGGAACCCGCTGCGCAGCGTCTCGTGCCGCAGGGTCCAGGCCCGCAGGGCCTCCTCGAGGACGCCGAGGTCGACCTGGCCGGGGATGTCGAAGGCCGCGCCGAGCCAGGTCGGCACGAACAGGCCGTCCTCGCGCACGGAACGCGCGGTGCGCACATGTGACTCCTGGACGTACGCCGGCGGCCGGGAGTCCTCCGGCATGTCGGCCGCGGCCCGCACCGCCGCCGGGTGCAGCGTCCACTCCACGAGCCGCCCGGGGCGGATCTCGCAGCGCTGGATGTCCGTCATTCGCACAGCATTTCTCCGTTCGTCTGCCCACGGGAGACGACCGGCCGGGCGCCCGTGTCTGCTGGGCATCGCTCAGTGCACAACGGGACCAACGCTCAGGTCTGGCGGAAGAAACGGCGGGCGCGTCGGGGAACGCCCCCGGCACCGTGGCCGGGGGCGTTCGAGGAGCGGTCAGGCGGGGGCGGTCACGGGGCGTCGATCAGGTGGTGCGGAGGCACCTTGACCGTGCGGGCGCCCGGTTCGCCGCCGAGGACGACCTTGCGCAGGGCGACGTTGTTCTTGAGGTTGGTCTCCTTGAGCCGCTTCTCCGGGTTGGCGATCACCTGGATGTAGTAGGTGCCGTTGGGCAGGTCGGTGATGTCGAAGGACTGGCCGGGACGGTACTGCGTGTAGGTGTCGCCGGAGCCGACGTCGAGCACCTCCCGCACGGACAGGGAGTTCTGCTGGCCGCAGGCGGTCGACAGGTCCGTGTTGTACGGGTGCCAGTTGGCGTTCTTGACCGTGTAGTCCACGGCGTCGGTGTTGGCCAGGCAGAAGGCCTCCTTGCCGCTGCGCACCTCCTTCGTCTGGTCCGCGCTCAGCAGGCGGTAGCTGGCGAAGTCCGTGAAGTGCCAGTGCTCGTGCCCGACGCGCGGGTCCCACTCCATGGTGCCGGTGGGCGTGTAGCCGACCTGCTTGCCGTTCGCGTCGTAGAAGTACTGGTAGGCGTCCATCAGGTCGGCGCCCGGGCTGCGGAAGCCGTCCACGACGAGCGGGGCGGGCCCGGCGTTCCACACGTTCGCGCTGAACGCGAGGTAGTCCTTGCCCGGTACGTCGCCGTCCTCGCCGTCCGTGATGGCGATGTCCCAGGCCGGCAGCGACCGCAGGTCGGGCTTGGGCACGCCCGCCGGCACGCCCGCGCGCCCGGAGGGCCGCTTGGTGTGGGGCTTCAGCGCGGGCGCGATGCGTGAGCCGTCGGTGTGGCCCGGCCCGTCGCCCAGGTGCGAGGCGCGGCCCCGGTCGGCCAGGGCGTGGGACAGCTGGGGCGGGGTCGGGGCGTCGGCGCCGCGCGGGCCGTAGTGGTGCGCGCCGTGGGCGTCCTGCGCGGCGGCGCCGTGCCCGGCGTGCGCCCCCTGCCCGGCGGGCGCTCCATGGCCGGCGTGACCGCCGTGCCGGTCGGCGGAGCGCGGGGCGGCCGCGCCCTCGCCGCCGTCGTCGCTGATCTGCCGCACGGTCACCTTGACGGTCGGCTGGTCGTTGGGGATGCCGAACAGGTCGCGGTACTTCTTCGCCACCGAGACCTTCGCCGTGTACTCGCCGGCCGGCAGGTCCACGGGCTTGTCGTAGTCGACGGTGCTGGAGTTGGAGGCCCAGCCCTTCTCCACGCCCCACACGGAGCCGAGCGTCCACGGGTTGGTGGGGCAGCTCTCCGGGTAGCGCGAGGTCGCCGGGGCGTCCGGGCGGAGCCGGCCGGAGGCGTTGTTCGGGCAGAAGGTGCCCTTGGACTTCGAGACCTCCTGACCGGCCGCGTTCTTGATCGACACCTCCAGGAAGCCGGGCAGTCCGGAGAAGTCCTTCACCAGGCCGGCGGGCAGGGTCGTGGTCCGGACGGTGTTGCCGTGGCGCAGGATCTGCTGGGCGACCACCGGGTCCTTGTACGACTTGCGCTTGACCTTGAACTCCAGCGGCGCGCCGTCGACGGTCACGTACGTCCCCAGGTCCAGGTAGACCCCGGGTTCCCCCTCCCAGCGATCCAGCGTCACGGACTTCGACGCGGCGATCAGCTTGAGCTTCGGCTTTCCGGGCGTGGTGCTCGCCGGGTCGGCCCCGGAGGCGACGGCGGCGCCGCCCACGACGACGGTGAGCGCGGTGCCGGCGGCGAGCGCCGAGCGCCTCACACGATTGCGGTGTTGCTGACTGGTCATCGGTTCCTCGTCTGCGAGTGCCGCCCGTGGGCGGCATCGGACCGGACAGCTCACGTCCGCGCGGCCACCGCTGAACCGACGCACCCCACGCGTCCGGCGACCGTGACTCTGTGAGCATCCTGTGAGAGGGGTAAACCCGATGTGCGGGTTGCCTGTTGGCGGCGACGTTCGTCCGGGCGGGGTGCCCTGGGGGCGACCGCGGCCCGGTGAATCTGTGCAGGAGCGTCACACCGGCTGCACACGGTGGCCGGAATCCGTCGTTAGCGTTGCTGGCCATTCGGGGGCTGTCGACTCAGGAAGACCGCACAGATGGACTACTGGCAGATGGACTACTGCTCCTCGTGCCGACGGCATCTCAACGGCGCCCTGGTGTGCCCCGGTTGCGGCGCCTACGCACCGGACATCGCGCCGGCGCCCCAGGCGCACGCCGAGCCGGAGCCGGCGTACGTCGCACCGGTCACGGAGGACGGGCCCGAGGCGGCGGTGGTCCCGCCGCGGGACGGGCGCGCGGCGCGGCGCAGGCAGCGGATCCGCTGGAAGAAGAGTCAGCGCCGGGCCCTGGTGGCGACCGCGGTCGCGCTGATCGGGGGTGGGTTGACCCTCACGACCGTGGAGCGCGGCGCCTCCACCGACCGCGCCCAGGCGGCCGCGGCACCCGACGAGCTGACGCTGGACACCGCGCCGGGGCATCCGGTGGAGCGAATAGCCCCCACCGAGACGCGGCCCGACGAGCGGCGGACCGCGCCCCGCCCGTCCGCCACGCCGTCCGAGGACGAGGTCGCCACGGCCGACCGGTCCCAGCGGCGCCCCGTGTCACCGGTTCCGCAGAGCGAGCGTTCGCAGGCACCGGTGTCCGTCCCGTCGGCCCCGCGGTCCTCGCAGGGCCGGGCGGACGCACCCGGCACTCCACCGGAGTCGGCCCCCACCCCAGCGCCGCCCACACCCCGGCCGAGCACACCCCCCGCCGACACCGGCACGGCCCCCACCACTCCCGCGACGCCACCACCGGCACCCCCGGAGTCCACACCTCCGCAACTCTGCGTGCTGGTCCTCTGCCTGGGCTGATGATCCGCTCGCGCGCGGGCAGGACGCGGGGCGAGCCGCCCGACGCGCCCACCGGCCACCCCCTGCGGACCGAACCGCCGCCCGGCCGCCGCCCCGATCACGTGCCGGCCCGGTATCGGACCGGCACGGCACAGGTCCGCACGGCTGTCGTTCGGCCCGGATCGACGACTCACCAGGTCCCCCGTCGCCGGGGAGTCCCGCCCGCCCACCGGTAGCCCCGGACACCGGTCACACGGGCCGCAGGCCGGCCGGGGTCACTCGGTGGCGGAAGGGGCCGGGCGCCCGTCGGTCGGGGCTGCGGGCGACCTCGTGGAGGGTTACCGGGAGCCAGGGCCGGTTGCCCCGAACACCGGTCGCACAGGCCGCAGGCCGACCTGGGGTCACTCGGTGGCGGAAGGGGCCGGGCGCCCGTCGGTCGGGGCTGCGGGCGACCTCGTGGAGGGTTACCGGGAGCCAGGGCCGGTTGCCCCGAACACCGGTCGCACAGGCCGCAGGCCGACCTGGGGTCACTCGGTGGCGGAAGGGGCCGGGCGCCCGTCGGTCGGAGCTGCCGGGCGACCTCGTGGAGGGTTACCGGGAGCCAGGGCCGGTTGCCCCGAACACCGGTCGCACAGGCCGCAGGCCGGCCGGGCCATCGGCCGGCCTGGGGTCGCCCGGCGCCCGTCGGTCGGGGACGGGGTGGCGGAGGTCAGTTGTCGGTGGACCTGCGGCGGCGGGTGGTCGCGACGATGACGGCACCGCCGACGAGCAGGGCGCCCGCGCCCAGGGCGATGGGGGTCGTGTTGCTGTCGGCGCCCGTCTCGGCCAGGTCGTCGCCGGGTCCGGCCGGCGACGGGGCGTTCGGCGGCGGCGTGCTCGGGGAGGCGCTCGGTGACGTGCTCGACGGCGGCTCACCGGCCGGCTCGGTCTGCGCGGGCGTCGTGGCGGCCGGGGACGACGGCTCGGCGGACTCCGGCGGTGTCGTGGCGGGCGGTGTGGTGGCGGGCGGCGTCGTGGCGGGCGGCTGCGACGGCGTCGTCGTGCACTCCTTCGTGCCGCCGTTCCACGCGGCGATCAGCTTGTCCTTGATCACCGGCCGGTCCGGCCCCTTGGGCAGCTCGCCGTGCTCGAAGCCGTCGGACGCGCCGAGGAGCCCGTCGTACTTCACGGCGCCGCGGTAGAGGTCGATCTGCGCGAAGCACCCGGCGTCGGGCACGGCGATGTCGAGCGACTCGGTCCGGCCCGGCCGCACGGTCACCGTGTCGAAGTCGACGAACTTCTGCTCACCGGAGGTGGCGAAGGTGGCCCCGTGCGCGAGGTAGGAGGCGAGGGACGCCGTGCAGGTCGTCGCGTCCTCGGCGGCGCGGACCTCGATGTGGACCTTGCCGTCGTCGGTCGGCCGCAGGCTGACGTCGTCGACCTTGACGGAGTCCTGGAAGTCCGCCCCGTCGAGAGAGAACTCGCAGCGGTCGCTCCCCGTGACCGTCCCGGCCCCGGTCCCCGGCCTGTACTGGCCGCCGGCCCCCCAGCCGTCGCCGCCGCCCGGCGACCCGGTTGCCCAGGCGCCGGAGGCGGAGGCGGCGCAGAGCGCGAGCGACGCGGCGCCCGTCCCCAGCAGGCGGCGCATGGTGACACGTCTCGCAATGGACATGCGTATCCCATCGTGGCGTGCACATGAAGGTGCACAGGAGTGAGTGAAAGGAAGAAGAGGAACACCGGGCTCACTGGTCACATGCGCCACGGTGTGAGCACATGGTGGGACGACCGGGAGAACACTGTCAACTGACCGCCTGCACAAGGCAGTTGATGAACCCTCACCATGCGGTCACAGCCGGAACAACTCCCTCCGTGCGCCGCCCGAGCGCGGTCCGCCCCTCCCGCCCCCACACGCCGAGGTTCACCTTTCCGGTGATATGGACAAAGTCCTCGTATCGTCCGGCGCAGAGCAGCCCGACCGGACAGCAGCCGCACCCACAGGAGCCCGAGTGACCACTCCCGATCTCTCCCCCAAGAGCCCCGACTGGTGGCGCCAGGCCGTCATCTACCAGGTCTACCCCCGCAGCTTCGCCGACGCCGACGGTGACGGCCTCGGCGACCTGAGGGGTGTCACCCAACGCCTCCCCCACCTCGCCGCCCTCGGTGTCGACGCCCTCTGGCTCAGCCCCTTCTATCCCTCCGAACTGGCCGACGGCGGCTACGACGTGGCCGACCCCCGCGACGTCGACCCCCGCCTCGGCACCCTCGACGACTTCGCCGCCATGGTCGCCGAGGCCCACCGCCTGGGTCTGAAGGTGCTCGTCGACATCGTCCCCAACCACACCTCGCACCAGCACGTCTGGTTCCAGGAGGCGCTGCGCGCCGGCCCCGGCTCGGCCGCCCGCGACCGTTACGTCTTCCGCGACGGCCGCGGCGCCCGCGGCGAACTCCCGCCCACCGACTGGCAGTCCGTCTTCGGCGGCAGCGCCTGGCGCCGCGTCCCCGACGGCCAGTGGTACCTGCACCTCTTCGCCCCTCAGCAGCCCGACCTCAACTGGGAGAACGAGGAGGTGCGCGCCGACTTCCGCACCACCCTCCGCTTCTGGTGCGACCGCGGCGTCGACGGTTTCCGCGTCGACGTCGCCCACGCCCTCGCCAAGGACCTCGACGAACCCCTGCGTGACCTCGGCGACCCCGAGCTCAGCGACGAGGCCGCCCTCGCCACCATGCCCCCGGGCAGCCACCCCTTCTACGACCGCGACGAGGTCCACGAGATCTACCGCGACTGGCGCAAGATCCTCGACGCCTACTCGCCGCCCCGCATGGCGGTCGCCGAGGCCTGGGTGCCCGGCGCCCGCCGTGCCCTCTACGCCCGCCCCGACGAGCTCGGCCAGGCCTTCAACTTCGAGTACCTCAAGGCCCACTGGGACGCCACGGAACTCCGCGAGGTCATCACCGACTCCCTCGCCACCGCCCACGCGGCCGGCGCCTCCGCCACCTGGGTGCTGTCCAACCACGACGTCGTCCGGCACGCCACCCGCCTGATGCTCCCGCCCGGCACGGACCTCGACGCCTGGCTGCTGTCCGGCGGCAACGCCCCCGCCGTCGACCCGGCGGCCGGCCTGCGCCGGGCCCGCGCCGCCACCCTCCTGATGCTGGCCCTGCCCGGCTCGTCGTACGTCTACCAGGGCGAGGAACTCGGTCTGCCCGAGGTGGCGGACCTGCCCACCGCCGTGCTGCAGGACCCGATCTGGGAACAGACGGGACACGTCCGCAAGGGCCGCGACGGCTGCCGGGTTCCGCTGCCGTGGACGACGATCGGCCCGTCGTACGGCTTCGGGTCGGCCGGCGCCTGGCTGCCGCAGCCGGCGAGCTTCGCGTCGTACGCCGTGGAGGCCCAGGACGGGGTCGAGGGCTCGACCCTGGAGCTGTACCGCACGGCTCTGCGGCTGCGCCGCAAGCTGCTGGAGGGTGAGTCGCTGACCTGGGCGGACGACCCCGCGCCCGGCGTCGTGCACTTCGCCCGCGGCGACGGCTGGCGCTGCCTGGCCAACCTCTCGGACCGGCCCGTGCCGCTGCCGCCCGGAGAGCCGCTCCTGTCCAGCGCGCCCCTGGAGCCCGACGGGCGCCTGGGCCCGGACACCACGGTCTGGCTCGGCCGCTAGGCCGACCGCGCCGCCCTTGACAAGCCGCGGCCTCCGGCATACCCAGGGCTCGTAGGCACCGCTCGCACGCGGCGGACGTCGTGGGGTGGACGAGGAGGTGGCCTGGATGGCCGGAACCCGGGCCTTCGACGGGACCACTCGTGCGGAACTGGCCGAGCGCACCGCCGACCTGCAACGTGTGAAGGCCGAGTACGACAACTACCGCAGACGGGTGCGGCGGGACCGGCTCGCCGTACGGCACGTCGCGGTGGCCAACGTGCTGCGTGAGCTGCTGCCGGTGCTGGACGCGGTGGAACGGGCGTGCGCGCACGAGCCGATGACGCCGGGGCTGCGGGAGATCTCCGAGACGCTGCGGGTCCGGTCGGGGGCGCTCGGCCTGGTGGCGTTCGGGGAGGTGGGCGAGGCCTTCGACCCGTCCCGCCACGAGGCGCTCGCGCATCTGGTCTCCCCGTCCTGCGCCCGCCCGACCTGCACGGCGATCCTGCGCCCCGGCTACCGGGTCGGCGACCAGCTGCTGCGGCCGGCCTGCGTGGAGGTCACCGGACCGCGGTAGCGCGGTGGCTCCGCGGCTCCGTGGCTCCGTGGAAGGACGCGCGGACTGGCCCGTACGGGTGGCGGCCGGGTCAGTAGCGCACGGCCCGCGCGACCGTCGCGCCCACGTCACCGGACAGCTGGTGGGCGCTGCGGGCCGTGCCCTTGCCGGTCCGGCCCGCGGCCACGTCGGGGACGGTCACGACCACGGCATCATGGAGCCGGCCGCCGGAGTCCGTGAAGTTGACCTGCACGGCGAAGGACTTCGTGCTGTCGGCGGTGTTGCGCACCTCGACCTCGACGGCCGTGCGCCCGTCCTTGCCGGTGGCCGGCTCACCGAGCGTGACCTCGTTCTTGGCGTTGACGCCCTTGATCTCGTCGAGCTTGCGGTCCGCCTCCGCGGACGCCGAGGCCCACAGTTCGGAGGCCTGCGCGGCGGCCGAGTTCAGGGCCGAGGCGGCGTCGCTGGCCTTCGCGGCCGGCCCGTCCCCGCCGCCCCCGCACGCCACCGCGCCCGCGCCCATGACTCCCGCCAACGCCGCCGCGACCACCCACCGACTCCGGTAACCCGCCATGCCGCCTCCAGCTCTCCGGCCCCGAAAGGAACCGTCCTGCCACCAGTGAAGGCGCAAGCGGACCCGCCCGCATCCGCGCGTTCCGGCGGACGAACATGCCTCGCGACAGGCCCTAGCCCTCCACGGTCGCCAGCCACAGCTTCACGTAGCGCTCCTCGTCGATGTCCAACGCCACGTCGACCAGGGACTGTTCACGCGCCTCGCCGTGGATCTCGGCCTCGCCGGGGCGCGGCCGCAGGTCGACGACGGTCTGCCCGCGGGTCGGGCCGGGCGCGAGCGACACCGCGACGGGCAGCGCGCGGGTGGTGAGCCCGGCGGGATCGACGACGGCGCAGACGGCCCCCGCGTCGCCGAGCCCGCCCGCCGGGTCCTCCTCGGTGCCCGGCCCGCGATGGGCCAGCAGTTCGCCCCCGAGCCGGGCGCCCGGCTCGGAGCTCTCCCGCAGCCGGCGGACGTCCGAGGCGGGCACGACGACCCGCGTGAACACGTCGAGGCCGTACATCGTGATCGGCACGCCCGCGGTGAGCAGGATCGCGGCGGCCTCCGGGTCGTGCCAGACGTTGAACTCGGCGACGGGCGTCGCGTTCCCGACGGCCACCGCACCGCCCATGAAGACGATCCGTTCGATGTGGGCGGCCACCTCGGGGTGGGTGCGCAGCAGCAGGGCGATGTTGGTGAGGGGGGCGGTCGGGACGAGGGTCACGGGCCGCGGGGAGGCGAGGATCTCGCGGCGCAGCAGCGTCACGGCGTCCACGTCCACCGGCGTCCGGGCCGGGGCGGGCAGCCCCAGGTCGCCCATCCCGTCGTGCCCGTGCACATGGCGGGCCGAACGCGGCTCCTCGATCAGCGGCCGGGCGGCTCCCCGGGCGACGGGCACGTCCCCGGCGCCCGCCTGCTCCAGCACGGTGAGGGTGTTGCGCACGACACCGTCCACGTCGGTGTTCCCGGCCACGCAGGTGACGGCGCGCAGGTCGATCGCCGGGTGCCGTACGGCGAAGAGCAGGGCGAGGGCGTCGTCGACTCCGGTGTCGCAGTCGATGATCACCGGGATGGGCTGACCGTTCACGCGGGGCTCCTTTCACCGGGCGATACGCCCCCTGCCTACGGACGCGACCTTACGCGGCTCCGCGGGCCCGCCCCCAGTCAGCGCCTCAGGGCCCGGTAGCGCTTCAGGAGTGCCGTGAGGCGGGCGCTGTCGGCCGCCCCGTTCAGTTCCGCGAGGAGGTCGTCGGGGCAGAGTTCGTAGAGATCGCCCCACCATTTCCGGCCACGGTTGTCCCAGATCCTGTAGCCACCCGGCACGCCGCGGGCCACGTAGCGTCTTCTGCTCATCGGCCGGTCTCCACCCTGCCCCCTCGCCCGTCCCTGCGGGCGGCCGACCCTACGCTCGTCCGTGCCCGCCGACCAGGGGATTTCCTCGGGTGGGGAGGGCGGGACGGGGGTGGTCTCCGGCCCGCCCGGCCGAACCCGCTCACCCATCCGGCCCGTCCCCCCGCCCCGTACGGCCCGGCGTGCTGGTGACCTGCCGGTTCAGGTGGTCCCGTGGACATGTCCCCGTCTGCGGTTCTCCTGGAGGCACCCCTATGACCCCGTGCCCGCGCCGGCGCTCCGCCGCCCGTCTGCTTGTCGTCTCCGCGCTGTCGGCGAGCGGGTTGCTCGCCGTCACCGGCTGTTCCGGGCTCGCCTCCGACGTCGCGCGGTACGCGTCCTCCCCGCGGACCGCCGGCTCACCCAGCGGTTCCGCCACGTCCTCCGGGTCCGCTCCCGCCCTCACCGACGCCCAGGCCCAGTCCGCGCTCGTCACCGAGGCGGACCTCGGGGACCCGTGGGGACCCACCCAGGGGGTCGCCACCTGGCGGGACGCGTTCCTCAAGGCCTCCACCCCGGCCGGGACGCCCGACTGCCAGCGGCTGATCGACGCGCTGTACAGCGACGAGCTGCTCGGCGCCCCCGCCCGCGCCGTCGTCGGCATCGACGACGCGTACGCCGGCGCCCAGCTGCGCTACCAGGTGTCCGCCCAGCGCGCCGCCGACGTGGACACGGCGCTGGCCTGGCTGCGGAGCCTGCCGCAGAAGTGCCGCCAGTTCACGGCCACCACCGCGCTCGGCGTGGTGCAGGGCGTGCAGGTCGCCGATTCGCGGCTGCCGGAGTTCGGTGACGCGCGGCAGGGCCTGCGGATCACGGTCACCCGCCCCAACGGCAACGACACCGTCACCCTCACCCTCGACATCGCCGCCGTCCGGGTCGGCGAGGACGCCTTCACGCTCACCAACGGAGGCCTCGGCGAGGTCTTCACCGAGGTCACCCAGGCGGTCGCCGAGCTGGGGGCCGAACGGCTGGCGGAGGTGCGCAAGCAGGCCCGGGTGTCGGTCTGAGACCTCAGGGCCAATCCGAGACCTCAGGTGCCGGTCCGAATTTCAGGGCCGGTCCCGCTCGAAGCGCTCCCGGTGGGCCACCACGTCGTGCGCCACGTCCAGCACCGTCAGACCCCGCGCGAAGGCACGCCCCCGCAGTCGCGCCAGCGCCTCGTCCGCGCCGACGCCCAGCTGGGCCATGACCATGCCGACGGCCTGGTGGACCTCGTCGTGCTCGGTGGCCAGTTCGCTGAGCCAGAAGCCGTTCGGGAGGTGGTCGTCGCCGGCGTCGCCGGTCGGCAGGGACATCAGGGCGACCGTCATGACACCGGCCATGAGGTACGCGGTGCGCAGTTCGCCCGGGCTGAGGACGCCGGGGACGTCGCGGTAGAGGTCGAGCGTGCCCAGGCACCCGACGGCGTCGCCGAGCGGCAGCGCGTAGACCGCCCGTACCCCGAGTGCCGTCGCCTGCTGGGCGAAGACCGGCCAGCGTCCGCTGTCCCCGCCGCCCGCCAGATCGGCGGCGATCACGGGCGCCCCGGTCCGCGCGGCGTGCAGGCAGGGGCCCTCGCCCAGGGTGGCCTGGACCTCCATCAGGTAGGCGGCGCGGTCGTCGCTCGCGCTCAGCGGCACGGGCATGCCCTCGTTGCAGAGCGACACACTGGCCCGGGTCACCGGGAGCAGGCGTACTGCCACGTGGCACAGCCTGCGGGGTACGTCGCCCGGCTCGGCGCCCCGGACCCCCTCGGCGATCGCGTCGGCGGCCCATGCCCCTTCCGGATCGTCCCTGGGCCGCACGGTGACTCCCTCCTCGGACGCCCTCATCGGACGACGTCGGTTGCCCTCCCGCGCCGTAGCGCCAGGGGCCCACGAGCCGCCCGGAGTCGAGGGCCGACTACCCCTGCCGGGCGGGCCGAAACCGCGCACTCCCTCCGCCGCCGGGAAAGCCTCCCGGGGGGAGCGGGTGTGTGCCGGCGGGCCTGGCGGCGGGATGCTCGCTCACGCCGGGAGGGGGCCGCCGCGGCCGTCAGCGCTCCTCCTGCACCGCCGTCCGCACCGGCTCCGACGCCCGCGCGGGACCCGCGTTCGCCGCCGTGATCAGCGCCGCGATCGCGACGACCGCCGCGGCGACCGCCCGCGCGTAGCGGGCGGAGGACCGACCGTGGGGAGCGGATGTGGGTCCGTGCACGGCAACCTCCGCAACGACAGTGGGGGATTAAGCAGCCTTAATCTCGTTCCTAACCTAGGGGGTCCCCCAGGCCAACCGGAAGGGGGCCCTGGGGAGTTGGCGAAACCCGTAGGCACCGGACGGTGACCGCAGGACCACGCGCCCATCCACTCCCAGCAGCGCTTGCCTCCTCGTCAACCACCCCCGGCGTAAGTCCATTTACTGGCATGATTAAGCGCATGGCGAAGCGGGACGACCCTGAGACCATCGGCCGCAGGGTGCAGCAGCTGCGGCACGAACGCGGCCTCACCCAGCGGCAGTTGGCCGAACCGGCCTACACCCCCGCCTACATCTCCACCCTGGAGGCGGGACGCGTCCGCCCCTCCGACGACGCGCTGCGCCACCTCGCCGACCGGCTCGGCGTGGCCTTCGACGAACTGGCCACCGGCCGCCCCGCCCGCCTCGCCACCGACCTGCGGCTGCGGCTGACGGGCGCCCAGCGCACCCTCGCCTCCGGCGAAGCGGAAGAGGCCAGGGAGCGGTACACCGCCCTGCTCGCGGAGGCGGAGACGCACGGGCTGGTCGAGGAACAGGCCACCGCGCTGCTCGGACTCGGCGAGTGCGCGCTGGACACCGGTGACCTGACCGCCGCCCGGGAGCACTTCGAGCGCGCCGAGCAGACGCTCCTCGACGCCCCCCTGCCCACCCGCGTGCCCGCCCTGCGCGGCCGCGCCGTCGCCCACTACCTCGCCGGCGAACTCCGCTACGCCGTCTACCTCCTGGAGTCCACCCTCGACGAGCTGAACCGCGGCGGCCTGCACGACCCGGACGCCCTGCTGCTCCTCTACGCCGCCGCCATCGGCCCCTACATGGACATGGGCGCCCACGCCCGCGCCGCCCAGGCCGCCGAGTTCGCCCTCGCCCTCGCCCCGCAGGCCGGCGACCCCGCGCTGGTCGCCCGGATGCACCGGCAGGTCGCCCGCACCCTGGTCGCCGAGGGCAGGCTCGCCGAGGCCGACGCCTCGCTGGCCAAGGCGGCGGAGATGTACCGCCAGCTCCAGATCCGTACCGAACTCGCCAACTGCCACTGGATGCGCGGCTACGTCCACGCCCAGAACGGCGACCTGGAGCAGGCCGAGGCCGAACTGCGCGCCGCCCAGGACATGCTCTCCGCCAAGCGCGCCTCCCTCTACAGCAGCCAGGTCGCCGTCGAGCTCGCCGACGTGCTGCACCGGCGCGGCAAGTCCGCGGAAGCGGCCGCCCAGTTGAACGACGTGCTCGGCGACCTCTCCTCCGAGCGCGGCGCCGTGCACGCCGCCGCCGCGCACCGGCTGCTGGGGCGGATCGCCGAGGACGCCGGGGACACCGAGTCGGCCGAGGAGCACTACGTCCGCGCCCTCAGCCTGCTGGAACGCGCGGGCGCCGCCGGCGACCTCGCCGACCTGTGCCGGCTGCTCGGCGATCTGCTGCGCCGCACCGGGCGGGTGGAGGCGGCGCTGGACGCGTACCGGACGGGACTGGGCCACCGTACGGCGCCCGGCACCACCACCCTCGGGCCCGCGCCCGCGCAGCCACCGCTGTGACCGCGGCGTCAGTCCGGCAGCGCCTTCCTCAGCGCCTCGTCCAGGCTCGCCGCCAGTGCCGCGTCCCCCGGCGGGCTGTCGCCGAACAAGGGCCCGAGCCGGCCCATGAAGGTCTGGGTGAAGGCGCCGTACAGGGCGGTGCGCGGGCGGTGCACGGCCTCGCGCAGCGCCGGGAGGAGGATGCCGCAGGCGTACGCGGGGCGTCCCGCCGCGTCGCGGGGGGTGCGGTCGGCGCTCTCGCCGGACGGCGACGGTGACGCGGCCGGCGCGGTGCAGCGTACGGCGTCGTCCGTGTACGCCGAGACGCGCGTCGCCGCGAAACCGGCGTCCAGCAGACAGCGCTCGCTCTCCTCGCCGGTGAGGTACCTGATCAGCTCCTGTGCCTTCCCCGGCCGCTTCGAGGCCTCCGTCACCGCGAGGTTCTGGCCGCCGAGGACGGCCCGGCCGGGCAGCGGCGCCACACCCAGCTGTGCGGCGGTGAGGGTCTGGTGGAGCGTGAAGTAGGCGTACGGCCAGTGCCGCAGGAACGCGGTGCGGCCCTCCGCGAAGTCACCGAGGGTCGCCGCCTCGTCGGAGTGCACGGCGTCCTGGAGGAGATACGGCGCCTGGGTGCGCCGGCGCAGTTCCGCGATGCCCTCGGTGAGCTCTTCGACGGTCGCGTCGTAGTGGCCCTCGGCGTCGGTGAGCGCGAGGCCTGGCACGGCCGACGTGAACGCCTCGACGGCGTTGACGGTGCGCCCCTCGTAGGGGGCGAGCTGAGTGGTCCAGCCCTTCTCGTAGCCCTCCGGCGGGTTCTCGTCCAGGGAGTCGGCCATCGCCTCCAGCTCCCGCCAGTCGAGGCCGGCGCTGAGGTCGGTGCGCTGCACACCGCCGTCGCGCAGGTGGTCGCGGCGGTAGTACAGCAGCCCCACGTCGCTGTTGAAGGGCACCGCGTAGACCTCGCCGTCCCAGCGGGCGGTGCCCGCGACGGACTCGATGACGTCCGCGTCGAGCACCTCGCCGGGCAGCGGACGGACCAGCCCGGCGGCGGCGAACTCCGGTACCCAGGTCACGTCCAGGATGACCACGTCGTAGGTGGCGCTGCCGGACTGGAGGGCGCCGAGCAGCTGGCTGCGCTGTTCGTCGGCGCTGCCGGGCAGCTCGACCAGGCGGGCCCGGTAGCCGGTGTCGTCCCGCTCCTGCTGCCGGTTCCAGGCGTCGATGAGCTGCTGCCGTATGCCGTTCTTGCCGGTGACGTCCCGTCCGCCGGCGACCACGATGTCCCCCTGCACATCGGCGGTGGGAGCGGCCGGCGTGCCGCCCCCGCCGCCGGTGCAGGCGGCGAGCAACAGCAGCGCCAGCAGGGCCGCGAGCCGTCGGATCATCACTGCTCCCCCGTTCCGGTGCGGGCCACCTCGGCGCTCAGGCCGGTGCCGAGTTCGTCGTCGGCGTCCAGGCAGCGGCCGCCGCTCGCCGTCGAGATGAGGGCGCCCGGCCGGCCCGCGTCGCAGCCGCCGCCGACCAGCGACACCGTGGTGATCGGCACGTCGGTCAGGCGCGCCCGGCTCAGGACGTCGTCGAGCCGGGCGCCGGTCAGCCGGCCGGCGTCCTCGTCGTCGGTGAGGTGCACGATCAGCTGGGGCCGGTCGTCGTCGGCGCCCCGCCCGGCCATCTCGTCGAGCGCCGCCACCAGGGCAGCGTGGGGATCGGCCTCGGCGTCCCGGATCCGGGCACCGGCGTCGATCACGGACTCGGCGGAGCGGCGGCTGTGCGGGCCGAACGACAGCACGACCTCGTGGGAACGGCCACGGGCGCTGTCCGCCACCGCCCACACGCCGTACTCGTCGCGCCCGCCGAGCCCGCCCAGCGACTCCTTCAGCAGCCCGGGGCCGCCGCTCGGCCCCCGCCACCGCCCGGCCATCGAACCCGAGCTGTCGAGCAGGAACAGCACCCGGCCGGGTCCGCGCGCGTCGCGGTACTTGCGCAGGGCCGTCTCCATGGCGTCCCGCCCGGCGGACTCGATCAACAAGGACGGCGCGGGCAGCACCCCGGCGGCGATCTCCTCCGTGTCCAGCAGCGCGCGGTCCCCGGTGGCGGCGCGGAAACCGGCCGCGCCGAAGGCGGACCGCCCGCCCGCGCCGGCCAGCCACGCCCCGAAGCTCCCGGCCGCCTCGTCACGCGCCTCCCGGTCCAGATCGGCACCGTCCCAGCGGACCCGGACGAAGACGGGTTCCAGGCCCGGTACGTCGCCGGGGTACTGGGCGGTGCGCGGGCTGCGCGTCGTGCGGTCGCAGCCGACGCCGCTGCGCATCAGGAACTCCGGTACGAGCGCGGCGGTGCGGTTGTCGACGGCGTCGTCGTCGGGCAGCGCGCACAGCAGGGCGGCGGCCGTGGGCGAGGGCGGTCCCGGCGGGGCGAGCCGCTGCTCCACCCGGCCGGGGTCGGCGCCCGTGCCGTACAGGCCGATGGTGGCCAGCAGCGCCGCGTCGGCGAACTCCGGGTCGGAGCGGCGTACTTCGGCGTGCGGGTGGCGCTCGCGCAGGGCGTCGACCATCCCCGTCAGCGGGCCGCCGACCCGCTCGTCCAGGGAGTCGGCCGACAGCTCCGTGGGCACGGCGAGCACGATCGGCGAGTACGCGAGCGCCCCGTCGTCCGGCTCCAGGCGGGCCAGCGCGTCGGTGTCCTGGCCGTCGGCGACCCGGGCGACGTCGGCCCGTGAGGCCGGTATCCAGACGTCGGGCTGAGGGCCCACGTCACGCTGCGGATTGGGGCCCTCGTCGTGGGGCTCGTGCCAGGCGCCCGACTCACGGCGCAGCGCGGTGACCGCGTCGGCGGAGCCCGCGCTGTACACGGTGATGCCGCTGCGCCGGCAGCCGTCGCCGGTGGTGTTGGCGTCCGACGTCAGATACGCCTCGGCCGCCGCACCGACCGTCGCCTCCAGGTCGGGGTCGGTCAGGACGCGCAGTTCGAGGGGCGGGGCGCAGTCGGGGGAGGCGCCGGCGATGCCCGTCAGGGCGTACACACCGAGGCCGGTGGCGGTGAGGGAGAGCAGCGCGGTCAGTGCGGTGCCCCAGGGGCCGGCCCGCCCGACGAGACGGCGGGCCGCCCGGAAGGGGGCGAGGACGCGGCGACGGCGGGCGGCCACCTGGCCGAAGGGCACGGCAGCGCCGGCGCCCGGCACGCGCGGCACCACCGGACGCGGGCCCCCACCACCCCGCCCGCGCCAGGGACGCACCCCCGCACGATCACGGCCCCGGCCATGCCCGGACCCCGGAGCCGAACCCTCGCCCTCCCTGCCACGCCCCGGACGCCCGGACGCGCCCCCGCCACGCCGGCCATCGCCCGAACCCGTGCCCTCCCCGGACCCCGCAGAGACGCCCCCACCCTCCGGAACGTGCCCGGCCCCAGGGACCGCGCCCCCGCCACGCCGGCCATCGCCCGAACCCGTGCCCTCCCCGGACCGCGGAGAGACGCCCCCACCCTCCGGAACGTGCCCGGACCCAGGGACCGCGCCCCCGCCGCCTCGGCCATGCCCCGACCCGGGAGCGACACCCTCGTGCCCCGGCACCGGAGCCGACACCAGCACGTCCTCGTCGTGCTCCGCCCGGCTCTGCGGCGTCCACGGCTCCCCGCGCAACGTCTCGTGACGCCCCTCGGCCATCCGTTTGCGCAGCGCGTCCGAGACGTCCTGGAAGCCCACTTCGCCGGGCACGTCGAGCAGGCGCAGCAGCTCCGAGGTGAACGGCGTGGGCGTGTCGCCGTCCCCCGCGTCGGTGCGGTGGTTGGCCTGCACGCTCATCAGCAGCAGCACCCGCCGCTTATCGCGGAAGTGCTCCCAGATCCAGGCCGCGTTGCCCGCGAAGCAGCAGTCGAGGATCACCACGATCCGCTCGGCGGGGCTGCTCGCCAGCCAGGTCAGCACGGTCGTGAACATCTCCGCGCCGGGGAAGACGGCGTGCCCGCCCGCGATCACGCTCGCGTTGCGCATCTGCAGGAACAGCTCGTCCCCCGCGCTGGGGATGGCCCCGTGCCCGGCGAAGTACAGCAGGAGCAGCCCCTCGGCCTCCTCGGCGGCCGTGCGCAGCGCGCGGTCGAAGTCGTCCAGCGAGGGCGAGCGTGCGACGGTGACGTCGGCCGCGCCGAAGACCCCGCCCCGGGCGAGGGTGTCCTGAAACAGGTCCAGATTGTGCTCGACGGCCGGCAGATCGCCGGGCACACCGTGGGGCGGCTCCGTGAAGTCGTAACGAGAGACACCCACCAGCAGTGCCCGGTTCACCCTCCCCCGCGGGTCGAAACGGGTCACCGGCCTACCCGTCGAGGTCCACGGGGTCCACGCGGCCCTCGGGCGGATCGCCGTCCTCCACCTCGCGCCGGTTCTCCCGCCAGGCCTCCACGGCCCGGCCCACCTGCGTCAGCAGCTGGTTGAAGCCCACCGTCGCGGCGGCGCTGACCAGCGCCACCACGATCTCCATGCCGACGCCCATGGGCGCGCCGGTCTCGTCGGTGCGGCGCCGCTCATGGATCCGGAGCCGGCCCGCCCGCACCATCTCGTCGAGTCCCTGTTCCCGCTCCAGCCACTTGCGCAGCGCGCCGATGTCGCTCTCGGTCGCGGTGTCGTCCAACCGGACGCGGATGACTCGCCTGGCCCCTTCGTCCCCGTCAGCCATAACTCCCCATCATGGCACCGAGGTTGCTCCCTGGGGAGGGCCCGGACGCGGGTGGCGCGTTTTCAGTTCTGCGTCTGGAGCTGCCGCAGCTGCCGCCGCACGTGGTCCAGCGCGCCGGTCCGCCGGCCCGGCACCCGCCCCCGCAGGTCGGCCAGCACCGGCCCCGTCTCGCGGGCCCGCGCCGGGTCGCGGATCTCGCCCCACTGGTGGTGGGCGCGGTCGACGGCCGCCTCGACGGCGGGCGCGTCGGGCGCCTGCCCGGCGGCCAGCCGCGTCGAGGCCACCGCCAGCCAGGCACGGCAGCTGCGGGCCGCGTCCCCCGCGAACATCGCGAGGTCCGCGCGCACCTCCGTCCAGTGCAGCGCCTCCTCCGAGGCGGCGCCGTGCGCCCGTACGGCGGCCTGCTCCCAGCGGGCCGCCAGCCCGTCGGCGTCGGCATGCCGGCCTGCCTGCACGGCGGCGGCGATGGCGGCGTGCGGATCGCCGGCGCCGGGCGGCCGCGCGGTGAGCACGATGCCGGGGTGCTCCCCTGCGGTCCGGGCGAGCGCCTGCTGGTGCAGCTGCTCCACGGGCGGCCGGTGCCCGCTGCGCAGGATGGTCGCCACGGCCTTCATGTACGACGGGTCGGCGACGGTGCGCCGCTGCGGCGGCGGGGCGATCCGGCCGTAGACCGCGCAGTGGGGCCCGGAGTCGAGGGGCGCGCCGCGCAGGTGCTCCCAGCTCTCCGCGTCGGCGCGCAGGTCCAGGAAGAGCGTCGTGGCGCCCGGAGCGCGCAGCCGCAGCTCCTCGCGCAGCCAGTGCCAGGGGAAGCCCGTGTAGCGGGCGGTGGCCGGCGTCGTCCGCGCCAGCGCCAGGTGCGGCAGCCGCTGGCGCCGGTCGAGCAGGAGCTGCCCGGTGACGAACACCGTCAGCGGCCCCACCGCCGCGGCGGCCGCCCGCAGCCGCGTCAGGACGGTCTGCGGCTCCACCGGGTCGGCGAGTTCGACGACGTTCGCGGTGTCCGCGCCCGCCAGTACCCCGGGCGGCACGGCCGCCAGCACGGGAAGCACCGTCGCCGCGTCCACCAGCCGCCCCTTGCCCACGGGCGAGGCGGCCACCAGCAAAACGGTCCCCGGCATGGTCCCTCCCTGTCGATCACGTACCTCAGCACCGTAACCGCTGTGCCGGGCGGCCGGGGCCGGGACGGTGGACAGCCGCCCGTTCGCAGGCGGAAACCGGCGTGAGGACGCGCCTCGCCGGCCGGCCGGGGCCTGCGACGTGGCTCCTGCCCGTCCTGGCTGGTCGCGCCGTTCCCCGCGGCTCCTCGCGGGCGTGCCGCCACCACCGCGGGCGGCCTGTGCGGGCGCGCTCAGGCCCTGCGCAGCGCGAACACCGTCGTGTCGTCCTCCAGACGCCCCCGGGAGTGCCGCAGCACCCCGTCCCGGACGAAGGCGACGAGCCGTCGGGGGCGGGCGGTGCGCGGGTCCGCGGTGAGCACGCGGGTCACCTCGGCGGTCAACGGGTAGAACACGCCGTCCGGGGACCGGGCCTCGGTGACGCCGTCCGTGGTGAGCAGGAGGGTCTCGTCGGCGGCGAAGGGGAACCGGCGGACCAGGGGCAGGGTGGGCGCGCCCGACGGCACGAGATCGCCGAGGCCCAGGGGGAGACCGCCGCTCGTGGGCAGGGTGCGCACGCCGCGCGGCCCGGCGATCAGCGGCGGGTCGTGCCCGAAGTTGACGACGTCCACCGTGTCCGCCGCGTCCGGCGGGAAGCCGAGCAGGACAGCGGTGGCGAAGCGGTCGCTGTCCGTGCGGCCGAGCGCGGCCTCGCGTTCCCGTTGCCGCCGGATGCGTACCGCCATGCGCGCGGCGACGGTGGCCAGGTCCGGCTCGTGGTAGCCGGCCTCGCGGAAGGTGCCCAGCAGGGCGGCGGCCGCGTCGACCGCGCCGAGGCCCTTGCCCTGGACGTCCCCGACGAGCACCCGGGTGCCGTGCGGGCCGGGCTGGATGTCGTAGAAGTCGCCGCCGACCCGGGCGTCGGTGTCGGCTGCCAGGTACACCGCGGCGTGCACGAGGCCGCCCCACTCGGCGGGCAGCGGGCGCAGGACGGTGCTGCGGATGGTCTCGGCGATGCCGCGGATGTGCAGCAGGTGCTCCTCGCCGCGGATGCGCACCACGCACGCCGCCGTGGCCAGCAGCCCGCCCAGTCCGACCAGGATGAAGTCGGGCAGCCCGGCCTGGAACTCGTCGGGCCAGGCGCTGTCCACGATCAGATAGGCGAGCAGCGACAGCACCGCGAAGACGGCCGTGCCCCACACCCCGCACAGGGCGGCGGCGATACCGGGGACCAGCACGATCCAGGAGATGATCCGGAAGTCGCCCGCGGTGTTGGCGTCCACCACGGCGATGCCGACGAGCAGCAGCAGCGGGGGGACCCAGGCGATGCTGCGGCCGCGCACGCGGAGCATCTGGTGCCGGTGCAGGGCCTCCCGGCGCCCGGCGCGGGGATACCGGACGAGCAGGCTCTGCCCCCCGCCGGACACGGGCCTGGTCATGCACCACAGCGAAACACGCCTGCGTGCCGTGCGCATCCGTTGCCCACGCCCAGCCCGCCCGCACCCGCGCTCTGCCCGCCCGCGCCCTGCCTGTCCGTGCCCGAGCCCTGCCCGCCCGCGCCCTGCCGCCCGCGCCCGCGTTCTTCCCGCCCGTACCCGCGCCGCGCTCTTCCCGCGCGCCCTTCCTGCCCGCGCCATGCCCTCCCGTACCCGCGCTTTGCCCGCCCGCGCCCTGCGCCCCCGTTCCCGTACCCGTGCCCGCGCCCTGCCCGCCCCGTGCCCGCGCTCTTCCCGCCCCCGTCCGACTTGCCGCCGTCTCCGCCGCGGTGTGCGCTGGGAGGCGGGGGCGAGGAGAGAGGAGCGCACTCATGGCTCATGTGGCACCCGCACCCGGCGCATCCACCACCCGCTTGCCCGACGTCTTCAGCGCGCGTACGCACCTGATCGCGCGGTGGGCCTGGCCGGTCGGCCTCGGCCTCGTCTACGGCTACTGGGCCGCCGCCAACCGGCGCGACGCCGGCCCGATCACCGGCTGGAACCTGCTGTTCGGCTTCCTCACCGCACTCGTGTTCGTCCTCGCGTACCTCGGCGTCCGCGAGATCGCCAAGCGCCTGCACCGTGGGGCCCACGCACTGCTCTGGGCGGCCTTCGCGGCCGTCGCGTTCGGCTTCCTGTACAGCCAGACCGACTACAGCGTCCTGCGCTCGGCCATGCTGTCGCTGGTGGTCGGCGGCGTCTTCTTCCTGACGCTGTTCTACCGCTCCCACACCCACGAGCCGGCGCCCCGGACCGAGCCGTCGACGGCGGTCGACCACCGTGTCGCGGCAGGTCCCCCGTCGAGGACGTAGGCCCGGAGCGGAACACGCACAGGAACGCGCATTCGTGTGGACCCCGGCACGGTGGCCGGGGTCCACACTTTCCCTCATCCCTCCACTCACCGGACGACAGGCAGCGCGCCCCGGTCGTCCGACGAGGTCCCTGAAACCTTCCACTCCAGGAAACACCCGTTCGGCTCAACCCTCCACCGGAGCACGGAGGCCGCGTACACCCGATCGCAGCCCCACCGCTCGCATCGCCCGGCGCCGGGCCGTTGCCTGGGAGGGTGTCTCCCAGGCCAGCCCCTGCACGCGCCCCCCGGCTGCGTGGCGCCCTGTCCGCCGCGCTGATCGCGCTGTGCTGCCTGTTCGTGCCGCTCGGCGCGTTGTCCGTCTGGGCGGCGTACGGGCTGGCCGACACCGGCCGTTACGTCCGCACGATGGCCCCGCTGGCCGGTGACCCGGCGGTGCGGGACGCGGTGGCGGACACCGTCGGGGAGCAGGTGACCCACCGGTTCGACGGGACGCAGGACATGATGGGCCCGTTCGTACGGGACGCGGTGCGCTCGTTCACGCAGACCGATGCCTTCCGGGTCGGCTGGGACGCGGCGAACCGGGCCGTGCACGACGCCGTGCTGCACGCCCTGCGCGACGACGAACGGCCGCGCACCGGCCCCGTCACCGTCGACCTCGCCCCCGTCACCACCCGCATCAGGGACCAGCTCGCCGACGAGAACATCCCGTTGGCCCGTCGCATCCCGGTCCGCCACACCGAGGTCGCGGTCCTCGCGCCGGGCGATCTGGACCGGCTCAGAAAGGGGTACGACGTGCTGGAGGTCGCCGCCCTCTGGCTGCCGGTCTCGGCCGTCGCTTTCGCCGTCACCGGCATCGCCGTCGCCACCTGCCGCCGCCGCGCGCTCACCGCCACCGCCCTCGGCACCGCCCTCGGCGGCACCCTGCTCGCCGCGGCCGTGGCGATCGGACGCCGGCTCACCCTCGCCGACCTGCCCCCCTCGGTCTCCCGCCCCGCCGCCGGCGCGGTCTACGACGCCCTCACCGCGACGCTGCGCACCGCGTCCTGGCTGCTCGTCACCCTCGGCCTCGCGGTGGCCCTGACGACCTGGCTGACCGGCCGCCACGGCCGCCGGCCGTCCTCCGACGCACCCTCCGCCGCCGCGCCCCGACAGGCGACCCGGGCGGAGGCCTGACGGACATAATGGGCCCATGGCCCGTGAGTTTCCCGTCCGTCTCGCACCGCCGGACTGGCTGGTGAGGAACCTCCGGGCACAGCAGGCGCCGGTCAACCGGCCCGCCGTGGCCCGCGCTGCGGTCGCGCTCGCGTTGCCGCTGGCCGTCGGACTCGCCTTCGACCGGCCCGCCTACGGGGCGCTCGCCGCCATGGGTGCCCTGAACGGCGTCATCAGCGACACCGCCGCCGCGTACCGGATGCGGGTGCTGAACATCGCCGTGCCCCAGCTCTTCGGCGCCGCCGGCGTCACCCTGGGCACCCTCGTGTACGGGCAGGGCTGGGTCGCCGTCGCCGTCGTCACCGGCATCGCGCTGGTCTCCGGGATGATCTCGACGATCGGCGCGGTCGCCTCCGTCTCCGGTCTGCTCCTGCTGCTGAACTGCGTCGTCGGGGCCGGCCTGCCCATGCCCGGCGCCTGGTGGACGCCGGCGCTGCTCATCGGCGGCGGCGGTCTGCTCGTCCTGCTGCTCGCGCTGATCGCCTGGCCGCTGCGCGCCGGGGTGCCCGAACGGCTGGCGGTCGCCCGCACCTACGACGGCGTCGCCGACCTGCTCACCACCTGCGCCGGCCGGTCGGAGGTGGCCTACGACGACGCCCGGCACGCCGTCACCGACGCCATGAACGACGCGTACGACCTGGTCCTGTCCCACCGCGCCCGCCACCACGGCCGCAGCCCGGAACTGACCCGGCTCATCGCCCAGTTGAACGCCGTCACCCCGATGCTGGAGGCCGCTCCCGCCGTCCACCTCGGCGGCAGCCCGCTGCCCGACGAGATCCCCGCGGGCGTCCGCTCCCTCGCCGAGGCGGTGCGCGCGGGCCGCGGCGAGCCCCTCACGCTGCATCTGCCGCCCCCGACCTCCGAGACCGGCCGCGCCGTCGACCACGCCCTGCGGCACGCCGCCTCGGTCGTCACCGCCCCGGACATCGACCCGGGGGGCCTGGAGGACCGGCTCGGCCGCCCCGCCGCCCTCGGCATCCGCACCGCCCACGCCACCCGCAACATGCTGCTGTCCGCGGGCTCCTGGCACTACGGCCTGCGCCTCGCCCTGTGCATCGGCATCGCCCAGGCCCTGGTCTCGATCATCCCCGTCCCGCGCTCCTACTGGGTCGCCCTGACCATCACCTTCGTCCTCAAGCCCGACTTCGGCTCGGTCTTCTCCCGCGCCCTGCTGCGCGCGCTCGGCACGGTCGTCGGGCTGGTCGTCGCCGCGGCGGTGCTCTCGGAGGTGCCGCGCGGCTGGTGGGACGTGGCGGTGATGCTGCTGCTCGCCCCGCTGGTCCCGGCGCTCACGCCCCGCGGGTACGGCTACCAGACCGCCGCCATCACGCCGGTCATCCTGCTGCTCTCCGACATCCTCAACCAGGAGGGCACCGCACTGCTGCTGCCCCGCCTCGTCGACTCCCTGATGGGCTGTGCGATCGCGCTGATCGCCGGGTACCTGCTGTGGCCGGAGAGCTGGCACACCCGCGTCGGCGCCCGCCTCGCCGACGCCGTGGCGGACACGGCGGGCTACGTCGAGACGGCCTTCGCCGGCACCGCCGGCACCGCCGACCCGGCGGCCCGCGCGCGGCTGCGCCGCCGGCTGTACCGCGATCTGTCCGGCATCCGTACGGAGTTCCAGCGCGCCCTGACCGAACCCCCGCCGACCGGCCGGCGCGCCGCCGCCTGGTGGCCGCTGGTCGTCGCCGTCGAACGCATCGTGGACGCGACGACGGCGGCACGGGTCCGCGTCAAGCACGGATCCGCACCGCCGTCGCGGGCAGAGGTCGACCAGGTGGCCCGGCAGCTCCGGGAACTCTCCGAGGGTCTGCGCGAGGCGGACACCCTCGTCCCGGTCCGCTCGGACCTCACGGGCCCGGCGGGCAGTGTCCTGGAGCCGCTGCGGCAGGAGGTCGCGGCGGCGCGGGCGATCGCGTCACCACTGGCCTAGGGCGTGTCCGCAAAGTCAGGTCAGCCAGAGTCGTAGGCAGGCGAGGGTGACCAGGGCTTGGTAGTGCCGGGCTCGTTTGTCGTAGCGGGT
>NZ_JBVKBE010000011.1:0-233125 GCF_055657325.1 Streptomyces sp. NPDC107562
GTGTTGACGTGCACGTGCAGCGCCTCGGCGGTGCGGGCCCATGAGCCGTCGCAAGCGAGGAAGGTCCGCAGAGTGTGCAGCAGGGGCGCGGCTGAGGGGTTCGTGGTGTCGAAGAGAAGTCCGAGGACGGATCGGCTGTAGGCGGTGCGGACTCCGGTGGGCAAGCCGCTCAGCAGGGCGTCGAGGCTTGTGAAGGTGGTGGCGTCGGTGAGAAGTGAGGTGTCAGGAGCCGTGCTCCGTGCTGAAGCGAGGGCGTAACGGGCCTCGGCCAAGGCTCCGACCAGCCCTTCGGGGTCGACGGCCGGTGATCCGGCACCTCCGTGGAGCGGCAGGGACGGCTCGCATCCGGCGACGAGGGTCCAGACGTCGCGCAGGTCGTCAGCGGCGCCGCCGACGACGGCGAAGGCTGTTCCGTCCGGAAGCCGCCCCAAGGCTGACCCCTCGCCCTCTACATGCGCCACGGCCTCGGCCAGCGCGCCCTCGGTGAGTCCGTCTTGCCCGGCGCCCGTACCTGCGGTGATCACGCGGTACGGGCCTTCGGCCGGATGCAGTCCGCATGCCCGCAGTGCGGCCGCCAAGGCGGTACTCTCCGTCCCCGCCTGGGCGAGTAGTGCTCCGAGTTCGTCCGCTGCCTGGCGGGCGGCGGCCCGGCGCCGGACCTGTGCCTTCTGGCAGCGGCCCAGGACCGCGGCGACCTCGTGCAGCATGCGGGGCGGCGCGATGTCCGGGTCGGGCAGATAGAGGTGCCAGCGTTCGTAGGGTGTGGTGGCGTCGTCGGCGTCGACCGGGGCTGTCGTGCCGGTGCCGTCGATGAGCAGGGCGGCTGCCGCGGGTGCGGGGACGAGGGGCGCGGCGTGCGTGGCGGCGACCCTGCGGCCGGTTGCGGTGAGGACGTAGACGGCGGCCGACCGTCCCAGGTGGGCGAAGGCGGCGTCGGCAATCGCCTGCGGGCCCGCGTCCTGCCCGGCGAGGCGGCTCAGGCGTGCGCGGGCGTTCTCGGGCAGGGCGTGGTGGCGGCTCAGGTCCCCCCACTGCTGGAGGTACACCTTGTCGGTGATGGCCCGGAACATGACGTGGGCCGGAACGGCGGCCACCGGGATGTGATGCCGGGCGCAGGCCTTGATCAGGTCGTCCGGGACCGAGCCATGGGTCTCCTCGCCGGCGAGCAGGACTGCGGCGTCCGCGGCCCGCAGGGCGGAGACGAAGCGTTCCGCCTTGTCTCTCCCGCCTTGGGGCGTCCACCACACCAGACCACTGAGGACGACCTCGCCGGGCCGTACGAAGCGGGCAGGGTCTTCCAGGTCGGTGACCGTCACGCCGCTGATCTCCCGCCGCAGCAGGCCGTCTTCGGCCCACAGCGGGCGCAGACCGAGGGTCTCGTCCCTGAGGAGATGTTCGACGTGCATGTGTCTCGGCTCCTTGTGCGACCACCGGTTCCGGCCTTCCATCGCATGCCGTCCGGAGTTCCCGCATTAACCAGGTGACTACGGGTTTCTGCATGGTAAGTGCCAGATCAAGGGAGCGATATGCCTCTTGGTTGATGCTCCAGTATCCGCGTCGGGAAAGTCGGTGTTTCCGTGTCGTGAACCAGTCGTCCGGGGCCGGTCCACGTTGCTTCACTGAGGGTCATGGACCTGAACACGGTGGTGGAGATCCGCGATGCCCGGGTGCCCGCGCCCTGGCGGCCCGGCGACGCCTGGCTGGGCGGCGGGACATATCTGTTCTCCGAGCCGCAGCCTCACCTGCGGCGCCTGGTGGACCTGAGCCGGACCGGCTGGGCGCCCGTAGCCCTGGGCCGGGACGGCTCGCTGGAGATCGCAGCCACGTGCACCATCGCGCAGCTGTCCCGGTTCGCTAGAGGTCTTACGGCGGAGGCGGCGCCCCTGTTCGAACAGTGCTGCCGGGCGTTCCTGGCTTCGTTCAAAATCTGGAACATGGCCACCGTGGGCGGCAATCTCTGCAACGGCCTGCCGGCCGGGCCGATGATCTCCCTCACCGCTGCGCTCGACGGCGAGTGTCTGCTGTCTGCCCAGGAGGGCGTGCGTCGTCGCACGCGCGTGGTCGATTTCGTGACCGGCGCGGGGCGCAAGGACCTGGCGGAGGGCGAGCTGTTGCGGTCGGTCACGCTGCCCGCTCGCGCCCTGGCCTGCCGTACTGCGTTCCGGCAGGCGTAGCTTTACGGACTGGGCCGCTCCGGCGTGCTCGTCATCGGCACCTTGGACCCGCTTGACGGTTCGTTCGCTCTCACGGTCACCGCGTCGACGGTCCGGCCCGTGCGGCTGTGGTTCCCGCTGCCGCCGAGCGCGCTCGGGCTGCGGGCTGCGATCGACTCGGCCGTCGCGGACGAGGAGTGGTTCGACGACATCCACGGGCTGCCCGAGTGGCGGCGGCACATGACGTACCGGTACGCGGAGGAGAATACCTGACCTGTCGGCTGGCCCTCCAAGGAGGACCAGCCGACCCAGGGCACATGCTGTACTGCGGCGCCCATACCGGAACCCGTCCCCGACATCAGTAGGTGACGACCGCCCGCCCCACGACACCGCCCGTCCGGATGCGATCGATCGCGCTGTTCACGTCCAACTCGTCCTCATCGACGAAATCCACCGCCTCAGCCCCCGCACCACCACCGGCGCCCAAGCCGCCGACCTGCTCAAAGACCTCACCGAACGCCTCCGGGCCACCTTCGTCTACGCCGGCATCAACGTCACCGACACCCCCCTCTTCACCGGCACCCGCGGCGCCCAACTCGCAGGACGCGCCACCCTCATCACCGCACTCGGCAGCCCGGAGAACACCAAGACGGCGCGCTCCGACGGCGACGAACCGCCACCCTCGTCCGCTGACGTTGCCGTAACTACTGCCGTCACCCCGTGCCGAAGCCCCGCCAGGACACCTGACGGGGCTTCGGGTTTGCAGACCTACACCCGTCGTATACCCAAATTTCACCAGGGCAAAAATTCGGGGGACAGGGGGCTCGGCCTATTTTCACCAACGAAGGCTACTCGCCAATCAAGGCAACATGCCGCCGTGGCTTTCAGTGAAACTGCGAGAAACTTCCTGGATTTCAGGGTCGCCACTCTTGGCAGCTTCGCCAATCACGGCACTCAGAGCTTCCCACGCTTCAACCTCGGCCAGTACGTCAGCCAGCCCGAGATAGTCTTCGACTTCACCACCAGATAGGCGCTCCAGGGCTACCCGCGCGAATTTCGATGGATCAATTTCTTTCCGAGCTGCCCGGATCGCCTCACGGGCGGGCAGCACCCAACCAGTCGACAAGGAAAGGTCAACCAGCAGATCGAGCAGCTTCGGAACGTCCTCAGGGAAGAGATGGAGGAAATCCAGAGCGGCAGACCGATCCCACGCCGAACTGCTTGAAAGTGCCTTCGCCAGCAAACCCACGCGCGAGGGCAACTGGTTCACCTCGGCGCGACATCGAGCGACCTCTTGTTCGGCTGCCACCAAGGCACGCCATTCCTCCATACCCAGGGCATCTATTTCTGGACTCATAGCTTCTTTCCTATGTTCTGCCAGTTCATCCCTTGGATAAGCCCTACATACTCGTCGAACGACATGCGACGCGTTGGGTAGATGGTGTGGTGACCAAGTGCGCGGGGACCTCCGACCCCTCTACCGTCGGCGATAACACCCAACCCGTCGGGAAGTGGGCCCGTAGGGGTACGAACCTGCCCCTTCAGTCCGATACGGCTGGCGTTCTCCACCGAATCGAACGTCGAGAGCCCCTGCACGTCCAGAGCTTTCAGTTGCTCAGCAGTGGGCCCATTGACGAAGCCATCCGCATCCACATCGATATCTTTCCCCGGGCGAACCCTCGGCCCGCCCACCGTGTACAGAGGGCAGTCGCTGTTGTGAACGAGTACCGGCGTCTCGCCTGCCAGCACATAGTACGTGTGCAGGTCATCGACGGTGAGGTTATAGGTGATCGCATGCTGCGTGTAGCTGCGGTTGCCCGTGACCACGACGGTGTCACCGTCGTCGGTGAGTAGGAGCATGCCGGGTTGGAGATCGCCCGTTTCGACCCACTCGTTCTCGGACGGTGACCAGAAGGGGTGCTCGTGTGTCGCTGTCAGCTTCTCGATGCCGGTGTCTGTCGCGATGGACAGCTCGTTGAGTGCTTGTCATCCTCGGTGACAATGAGCCGGGTGACCTCGCGTGAGCCGGCTTCCCCGGTCTCTGGGTCGGCGGCCAAGACCTTGTCTCCGAGTTCGACGTCCTCGATGTCCTTGGTGGTTCCGTCGGCCATCAGGACGTCGGTTCCTGCGAGGAAACACTTGCAGCCGCTAGGGCTCTTTCCGCGGCCGCCTCGGATGCCCGGCCCCCGCGCACCTTCGGACAATGCCGCCCCGAGGTTCGCGACCCCCCAAGAAAACCAATAGCTGCGCTCCGAGGGGCAACCCGTTTTATCGCAAGCCCTGAGCAGCGCATTTTTGATTTCCGCATCAACGTACGGTATATCCTGGTTTTCGGCCCAGAATTCGATCCCGTACTCGGTGAGGCCGTTTAGGTGCTGATAGAAGGCTTGGATGAACTGCCGCTCGGCTGACATGTCATCAACGATGACTACGCCCGGAAGTAGGGATACGGCACCATCCTGGTCGAAGTCGACCCCGGTGCTGCCCTCTGTTTCCCAGGTGACGGGTGCTGAGTCTTCACCACGCTCGGGATGGTAATTGGAGTCTGAAGTCGGCACTCCGTTGTTGCAGTGATCGAAGACTCCTGAATGGCATTCTGGGATACCCAGTCCGCTGGCATCGGAATCGGTGACGGGGTTCTGGGCAGCGTACGAGTAGCCGTTGAGGGTCTGCGGGATTGTGAGTTGCAGAAGAGGGTCGACGCTGACGAACTGGCCGATCTGCGGGTCGTACTCGCGGGCACCTATGTGCGTGAGGCCGGTCGATTCGTCGGCAGGTGCGCCAAGGAAGGCCTTGTCGTCGGGCCAGCCGGTCGCCCTGGTTCCTCGAGTGCTGCCGAAGGGCGACGTGTAGCGCTTGGTGACCGCGTAGGTGCTGGCCTCCAGAGCGATGCTCGACGTTCCGTGGTGGTCGCCGGCGAGGAAGCTCAGCTTCGTGCCTGCTACTCCGCTGGTCGCTGTGCGGACGGCGATGTTCTGGCCGTTCGCGGTGTAGTAGCGGGTGCCGCTGAGTGTCTTTGTGGCGCCCTTGGTGGTGAGGCGTACTTCGTTGCCGCCTCCGAGATAGAGGATGGCGTCGCCGTCACCCTTGGCGCGGCGGATGAGTAGTTCACCGTCCGCGTCGTAGAGGTAGCCGGTCTCCTTAGCGCCCTCGGTGAGCGTGGTGAGTCTGCCTTCGGTGTTCCAGGCGAGCGTCTGCTGGCCCGTTGCGCCCGGGCGGGAAGTGGTGTTACCGGCGTTGTCGTAGCGGTAGGTGCCGCTGCGGGAGCCGGTGGTCTTGTCGAGGGTGTGGGGTTTGTTGTCTGTCGTGTCGTTGTAGGTGTAGGTGGTGGTTTGGACGCCTGCGGTTGTGTGCTGCGTTTCGCTCTGGCGCTGGCCGGCCTGGGTGTAGGCGTAGGTCGTCCAGTAGGGGGCTGCGCCGTCGATGTTGGCTATCGAGCGACCGGCGGTTGCGCAGTCCGCGGTCTTGGGGGTCCAGGCTTCGGTGAGGCGGCTGTAGCCGTCGTAGGTGAAGCACTGGTAGTCAGCCTTCGTGTTACCACCTTGGGTGGTGGCGTCGAAGACGGAGTTGACATTGCCAGCGTCGTCCTGGGTGTACTTGAGCTCCTGCGCCATGTAGGTGTTGACGTCGTCGGTGACGTAGGCGCGGGTCAGGCGCCTGGTGCCGGGCTCGTATTCCCAGTTGAGGTAGGCCTTCTTGGTGGAGCTGGTGCCGAGTTGGAGCTGTCGCAGGTCACCTTGTGGTGAGAAGGCGGCGCCGTGCAGGTAGCCGGTGGTTCCCGTGGAGGTGAGCTGCTGTCCGGTGGCGTTGTAGGTGTAGGAGACGATTTCGGACGGGAGGCCGCCGACAGCGGGGGACCCCGTCTGGGCGACTGTGCCGTCGGGCCGGTACGCGGCGCTCAGCGAGAGCGTTGAGGGTACTCCAGCGCTGCGGAACGCGTCGCCTTCGGGCAGGGCGAGTTGGCTGGCGGTGGCGTTGCCGAGTTGGTCGTAGGTGGTGGTGCGCTTGGTGTAGGCCTTGCCTGTGGTGATCGCGCCCCCGTCGTAGCGGACGCTTTCGTAGGGCTTGCCCTTACCCCGGGTGGCGGTGTCGAAGGTCCAGGCGGCGAGCTTGTTAGCCTCCGTTTTGTCGGTCTGCCACATGCCTGTCTTGCGGCCGAGCTCGTCGTAGCCGTACAGCAGTTTCTTGGTGCTGTCGTCGTTGGCGGTGGTGCTGACGGTCTGGTCGAGTTCGTTGTAATTGGTGGTGCTCTTGCCCTTGTCCGGGTCGATGGATTCGACCTGGCGGCCGAACAGGTCGTATGCGTAGGTCCATTCGGTCTGGTCGGGCCCGGTGATGGTGTCCTGCTGGCCGGCCGGGTGGTAGGTGAAGCGGGTGGTGGTGTAGTCGGTGCCGGTCGGCTGCGGGCCTGCGTATTCGCGGCGCTCGGCTGTCTGGCCTAGGGCGTTGGTGACCACTGCGGTGGCCTGTCCGCCGTCGGGGGCGCTGCTGGTGACCGTGTCGCCGGTGTAGGTGGTGGTGGTCGTCCAGCGGGTGACGCCGTGCGCCTTGGTCACGGTCTCGGTGGGCCGGCCAGCGCCGTCGAAGGTGGTGTCCGTCTGGATGGGGGCCTGTCCGCCGGAGACTTCGACGGGGGTCGCAGTGGGCGGCGAGGTGCTGTCGTAGATGTCGCCGTGCTGGCTGTAGGCCATTCCCCGCGTGTCGTAGCGGGTCACGGTGATGATGCGGCCGCCCTCGGCCGCAGGTGTGGGCGACTGGGTCTGGCGGGGCCTGAGCTGGGAGTCGTAGAAGGCGTAGCTGGTGTTGTAGCCGGATGCGTTGTTGTTGAGGGTGCCGGTGGACACCCAGGACATGTCTGTGTTGCTGATGTTGTAGGCGTAGACGTAGTTGGGAGTTGCGCCAAGGGACTTGGAGCGGTTGGGCAGCCAGACCTTGGTCAGGCGTCCGAGGCTGTCGTATTCGGACTGGGTGACCATGTTGTTCGGGTCGATGACCTTCGTGGCTGCGCCTGTGGCGAAGTCGACCTGGGTGGTCGTCTTGTGCAGCTTGACGTTCTCTACGTCTGTGGCGGTCAGTGGTCCTGCGGCCGCAGGGGTGTAGGTGGTCTTGGAGACCAGGTTGTCGTTGGTGTCCTTGACGATCGAGGTGCGGCCGAGGGTGTCGTAGGTGGTGGTGGCGACCTTCTGCCACAGTGGTGCGTCGGTGGTGTCGTAGGCCTTGGCGCGCCCGGTCCAGGTCGCGTCGCGCTTGGTGGGCGTCTGGGTGGCGGACCAGGTGGTGGCGGTGGGGTTGTCGTAGACGATGGCGGTGTCGGATATGACGTCGCCGGGGCGGCTGGAATCCGCAGGCAGGTCCAGGCTCGTATCGGCGGTCGCGCATGGCTTGGCGACGGTGCGGCTTCGGGAGACGAGGTTGTTGATGCCTGCGTCATCGTTGCGGGCGTACCAGGTGCGGGTGCACTTCTCGTCGCCGGTGACGGCTCGGTCGCCTTCGTCATCGACGGTGGCAGCCATGCCGTAGTCGTCGTAGGTCGTTCTGACGGTGCGGACGCGATCGAGCGGGCTGATACCGCTGGTGATCTTGGTGCGGGCGTGGGTGGCTGAGGTCCGCACGTAATAGGACTCGATGTCCGCGTACGACTTGTGCTGGGTGGCCGTGAGCTTGGACCAGGGATTGTTGATGGTGCCGGAGACTTCGCTGCTGCCGTTGTAGGTGACGGTTTCGCGGGTGAATCCGGCGTACTGGTCCAGGTCATTGATCGCGGCCGCCCGGACGCCGGTGACCGTGACGCTCTTGCGGGCGGTCGGATCAGGGGTTTTCCCGTCGGGGCCGAGGACGCGGTCGCCGTGCATTCCCCGCATGAAAACGGTGACGGTCTTGCTCTGGGTTCCGGTGGAGACGCCGGTGAGATGGGTGACACGCTCGTAGCCACGCCAGATGGACCAGGTGCGTTCCTTGGCCGGGGTCAGCGGGTCCTCGTTGTAGTGCCAAGCACCACCGGTCGAGGAGTACTGGTAGGAGTGCGCAACGGCCAGGCCGCCGCCCGTGGGGTCGCTGACGGACACGGCGCTGACCGGGTACTTCTGGAACCAGTCCAGAAGGGGTTCCTTCTCACCATTGGGTGACCAGTACACCGGGTAGCAGCGCTTGGTGTTGGTGTCGACCGTGGGCATGGTCTGCCCGTACGCGCAGTCGGCGGGCAGGTAGGTGACGGTCGTCTTGGCGCCTGCTTCCGAGGTGACGGTCTTCAGGCGGGGCTTGTGCAGCGGCAGGATGTTGTCGGGGCCGTCCGCGCGGTTGGCCAGCATCTCGTGCCCGAACTGCACCGCGTTCAGGGAGAGGTCGGTGCCGCGCTTGCCGATGTGCCGGATCTCGTCCAGCCACAGCGACTGGTCGCTGGAGTCGCCCGTGTCGCCGGGATCGAGGTAGAGATGCTTGAGCGTCCAGGCGTCCACCGGCTCGTAGGCCGGGGTCGCGGCGGCAGCGTTCCAGGCATAGGTGGTGATGCCGGTCAGGCGCTTGCGGGTGAAGAAGGTGGGCCCGGTGTTGCCGGTGCACTTGATGTCGGCCTTGCACACCGCATCGAAGGGTACGTCGGGCCAATTGTCGCGGGTGTCTTCGGTAAGTGTGTCGCAGCCGGTGCCGGTGGCCAGGCAGCGCTCCTCGTGGCCGAAGACGACCTTGTTCGAGGCGGCCGGGCTGGCGGTGAAGAGGGTGCTGGCGCGCTGACCGTAGCGGATCTCCTTCAGGTAGCCGCCGCGTACGTACTCGGTGCCGGTCGTGTCGTCGCCGAGCTTGTCGTAGTGGTTGGTCTCTGCGGTGTACCAGTAGGTGCTGGCGTTGGCGTGGGTGTCTTCGACGTAGTCGAGGTTCCACCGCCAGGCCTGGGTCTTGGCCCGGCCGGAGAAGGTGGTTCCGTCGTCGTATCCGGGTTCGCCTTCGTCGTCGCCGAAGACCGGAACCGTCCACACGGAGTTCGTGCGGTCCTCCGCACTGGCGCCGTCGAGTTTGTTCAGGCCGAAGACGTACTTGGTGCCGTCTCCAGTGGTGACGGTCCAGTGCTCGCCGTTGTCGTCACCGTTGTCCGCGCCGGAGGAGCGTGTGACGGTGGAGGCGTCGTCGTTCTGCAGCCGCCACTTTCCGCTGGTGTCGTCCTTGACGAGTTCGGTGGCCTTGCCGTTGAGAACGAGGGAAGCGTTGTCATACTTCCAGCACAAGTCGAACTTGTCGCTCTGACCGTCGTCGTCGCAGGAGCCGTACTTACGCTCGATGTAGGAGGAGGTCAGATCGAAGCCCTCACCGACCTGGCTGCCCTGGTTGTTGGTACTGGCGGTGCGCCCGTCGATGCTGCCCGAATTGTAGGACAGGGCCAGGTCTGGCTTCGGGCCGGCTGCGGCCGGCGGGACCCTCAGGGGGTAGGACCAGGTGAAGGTGCCCGAGGCGCCGCCTGCTTCCCAGGTGGAAGAGGAAGACAGCGGTGTCGCCTTGTAGTCGCCGGCACCCGACTGCGTACCCGCGGCGAGCGCCAGCATCATCGGCGCGCCGCTGGCTGGCAGGCTCAGCGGGGCGGATACGTTCTGCTGGGTGCGGTGGTTTCGGGAATCGAGCTCAGTGCGGGTGCGGCACCCGTGCTTGTCTGGGGTGCCGTCGGCGCAGTCGGGCAGACGGAACAACTGCAGTCGTCCGGCCCAGTCACCGCCGTAGGCGGAGGCGAAGGCGGAGTAGTCGACACTCAGGCGGGCTGTGCCACCGGCGGGGGCGGCGACCTTCAGCACGACGCCCTTGACGCCGAGTCGGGTCGCCTCCTTGCGGTCCAGGACCTCAAGGGTGAGGGACTTCGCCGACCGGTCCTTGCCAGTTGCGGTGGCTGTGACGGGCAGGCTGCCCGCCTTCTTCTCGGACGTCGCGCCTCGGCCGACAGGCAAGATGGCGGTGCCTGCCGTGGGCCATGTGGTCGGGTGCTGCTGGTCGTGGCGGGCGCGTTGGGCCGCCTTACGGTCCGCCTGCGAGGGCTTGTCGTTCCCTTTGGCGGTGAACGGGCGGACCTTCGCCGAACGAGGCGTCTCCAGCGTGGGAGCCCCGAGTGGATCGGGCGTGGCGCCGAAGGCGACGGGGGTGAGCAGGCCCGGGAGCATCGCCAGCCCGGTGAGGGTGGCGAGGCGTCTGGTCCAGCGGCCTGTGCTTCCGCCTCCGCGGCCCGGACCGGGCCATGGGGTGCCGAAGTGTTTCACGTGATGTCTTCCTGAGTAGGGCCAGGCAGCGTCATGCCGGGCCGTGGACAACAGGGGTGAAAGCGCCGTACATGGAGCGCACGGAGGAAGTGGGCCTGCTGGGCGGGCTCGGGCGTCATGCCTGCCGACCGCCCAGCAAGCGGTAAGAGAAGAGGCGGTTAGCCGGTGATGCCGGGTGCCATGACCTGCGATCCGATCTGGTCGGCTGTCATGGCGCCGGTCCAGACACGCAGACGCTCCAAGGCGCCGGTGAAGTAGTGGGCGGTGCTGTTGGCGGCGGTTCCGCGGCCCCAGCTCAGCTCACCGCTGCCCTGCTGCGGGGCGGTGAAGGTGCCCGCTTCTTGGGGCTGAGGCTCTTCGCCGACGTACAGGTCCAGATCGCCGTCGCCGGTGTCGGGGTGGGCCTGTGCGTCGAAGACTCCGGTGAGGGTCACCCTGGTGCCGACCTCTGCCTCGTAACTGGCCGGTACGACGGTGCTCTGGGTGACTGTTCCGTCCGGGCCCACCGCGGTGCGGGCGAACTCCCACAGGTAGATGGGTCCCGCGTCGCCCTCACGCTTGACTACCGACAACCCCCAGGAAGATTCGCCGCCCATGGTCTGCCCTGCCACCTGGGCCCGGTATCCGAGCGGCTTGCTCGCGAGCTGGTCGGTATTCAGGCGGACGTCGGCGGAGACGGTGAAGGAACCTGTCTCGTCGACCACCGGTCCCGTCGCTGCGGCATGGGCCGTACCGTCCAGGAGCAGCGCGTCGTCTTCCTCGCCGATCGTTGTTCCGGACACTGTCATGGCCGGTACGGGGTACGGCGTGTCATTGGTGATCTGGGTGCCCTGAGAGGTGGTGGCGTTCCAGTCAGCGACCAGTTCGTTGGCGGGCACCTCGTCTTCAAGCACTCGTGTCTCTTTGGCGAGTTCCGGCTCGGTCAGCGCTCGCTGCCACGCAGCAACTTCGTCCAGCAGGCCGACGTGGTAGGAGCTGTAGGTGCCTGCGGCCTTGAAGCGGCCGAACTGCAGGCCGCCGGTCGCCGTCCACGGGGTGTAGGTGGGGGCGGCCTGGGACAGGACGACCGGCTGGCCCTGAGGGCGGCCGTTGATGAACAGCTGGATGGTGTCGTTGGACGGGTCGGTGTCGGGGAGGTTGTCGCCACCCTCGGTCTTGAACACGCCCGCCAGGTGAGTCCATACGTTCAGCGGCGGCCTGTCGGTATCGGCGACCGAGCGGATGTGGACCGGGCTGGCCACGTCCTTGTCGGTGCGGTTGAACACCCACTTTTTCAGAGCGCTGGAGTAGTAAAGGGCAAAGGCGCTGCCGTTCGTACCGGGTGCGGACAGCATGACCCGGTTGGTGGAGGCGTCGCTCAGCTGCACCCAGGTGGAGATAGTGAAGGACTCCTGGGTGTTGAACACGGGGGCGGCCGTCGCCGCGTAGCTGGTCTGTTGTGCGGGATCCGTCGTACCTGCATTCAGGCCCAGCGACTTGTCACCTTCACCACGGCGTGCCTTATCCGACCATTCGATTCTGGTTCCGGCCGGCGTCGCCGTATGCGGGGCACCCGTGTCGGGAGTGTCAGTCCCGCTGCCGTTGAGGTGCCACCGGCCCACCGTGCCCTGCGCGGGCGCCACTTTGAAGGCGAACTCCTTGTACGCTCCCCACCGGTTGTGGACATCCTTCGCCCGCACCGACAGTACGGTCGTGCCGGCCAGCGGAGGGACGACATCGCTCACCGTCGTCTTCAAAGCCCCGTTTGAGGAGACCTGCTTGGGCTTGGCGTACAGCAGGTTCCACTCGTACGCGGTGACGTCGGTCTTGCCGTCCTTGATGTCGGCGGTGTTCGGCTCAAAGGTGAAGGAGCCAGGCACACCCGGACCGCCCTTGCCCTCGCAGACATCCGCGGAGCACAGGGTGTAGGGCGAAAGAGTCGCTATACGGGGCTCCTTCGGCGCCGCGGAGTCCAGCTTGAAGTAGCACCAAGAGCTGTTGTAGGGGGACCACAGGTCGTCAGGCACTGTGTTGAGGGTCCAGTGCGACCGGGTACGCGCCTTCAGGCGATAGAAACCGCCGTCGACGAGTTTGGGAGTTTCCATCCGCTCGATGTCGTTGTCCCCATGCCACCCGGTGCTGGGCGAACTTCCAGACCAGACTTGGCGCCAGGGTGCGTCGTCCCCGCGCTGCAAGAGAAACTCAGCCCGCAACAGTGCACCGGAAGTCGAGCCGACCTGCGTCTGGAGCCGGGCCTGGATGGTCGGGACATCCAAGGTGACGATGCTTGGATCGGCAGACGGATTGCAGTAGGCGGTCGTGCCAAGGCCCGGGATGATTCCGACGTTGGTCGGAACGCCGGGCTTGTAGGCGTAAATGACCTGCAGTTCGGCGTTGTCGTCGAACCGCTTCCAGGCCCGCGGCTCACTCTCGTTGTTGGCGCGCAGCATCAGCGTCAGCCGGCTGAAGGAGCCGTTCGCGAAGGAGCGGACGGTGCTGGTGAGGTTCTCGTCGGTCTCGCTGGTGTTGTCATTGAACTCGATCCAGGCATCGGGCTGGTCCGGTGAGCACAGGTCGGCGCGGCCGGCGGACACAGCGCGGTCGCCCAAGTGGTCCAGTTGGGCCGGTCCCGGCCAGCTGGTGGCCTCGGAGATGTTGTTGGTGCGTTTCAGGTCCACGGTGTAGGGGGTGCAGTTGAACGACCACGTCTCCCGCGCACGGAAGGTGGCGTCCAGCACGTGTTTGCCGGCCAGCGCAGTCGGCGCGAACTCGAAGTACATCCGGTCGATGTAGCCGCCACCACAGGTGTAGCCGTCTGCGGTGCCGCACTTGCCGACACCCTTGTCGCCTTCGAACATCCAGAACTTGTCCCCGTCAGATGAAATCTTGGTGCGCTCCTGCGCACCCAATCCCATCGGCGGGTCGATGAACACGGGGTAGACCGTCTCGGCGCCGCGCAGGAGCTGAAGGTCGGGGCGAACAGCAATGGACCCGTCCGCCACCGTCACCGGCAGGACCGCACTCGCGTCCCCTTCCCCGGGCTGCGCCGGGTCACCGGCCTCGTCCAGTGCAGCAGCGTCAGAGGTGGCGGCGGTCATCAGCTGGGGCTGGGGGGCTGACTGACTGTCCCCCGCGGAGTCCCACATCAGTCCCGCCGGGCCGCGGAATATTGCGTTGCCATCCTCGTCGAGCGCCCGCAAACCACCACCCGCGCCCGGAACCAGCCTCAGCCCATCACCGTCAGCGGTGATGACGAGGTGTTCCAGCGCAGGGTTGTGCGCAGCCTCGGGCGTCTTGACGACCAGGACCTCGCGATAGCCCTCAGCCGTGGCGGTCAACTGCAGGTCCACACCATCGAAGACATCTGGATAGGTGGCCGTGGCGCCGTCCAGGACAGGCTCCGGCAGGCTGTCGGTCCAGCCCAGGGTGACCGAGCGGCCGTCCCTGCCCAGGCGGAGCATGTCCGCGCCGGAGCCGCCGCCGGAGAACGACACGTCAACCACAGCACCCTTGGGAGCCACCCGCCCGTCAGGACGCCGCTCCAGCGTGGGATCAACCGCACCCCAGATCCCGTCGGGCTGCCTCACCCTCTGCGGAGTGGTGGACTGCGTGAGCGTCAGCGTGCCATCGGGATTGGCATGCGTCGTGGTGTATTCGCTGCGTGCCGTCGTCACCTCGACCTGCTCACCGGAGGCCTTCGCCTGGGCCAGGGCGGCAGCTTCATCCACCTCACCGGTGGCCGCGTCTGCGGCAACTGCCCTGCCGACTGAGACCCCCGGTGCCGGCAGCACGGGCAACACCGTTAGCACCAAAGAGGCGGCAACGCCCCCAGTACCGCAGCTCTTGTTCTTCGAGCCCGCAGCACGGACACCCCACCCCGCCGGAACTTCACAGATCCACCCTCAAGAAACAGAAAACACACAGGATGCAGAGAGTTAAGGCCCGGTTACGAGAGCACGTCAATCACGTGCGACTTAGATCACAAAGACTTGTCCCAGTATGGCCTGACCAGCCGAAATATCACTTGACCACCAACCAGCAACGCGCACGCCATCACCGCGAACGCGCCTCCGTCATCACCGAACGGGCGGCCCTCGGAAGGCTGCACGGCCGAGATGCTCGCCGACGCGATCTGGCGGAGCGGGTCGTGGCCGAGTTGCTCCCGGAGAACCACCCGTCGTCGTAGCGGCCCGCGGCTGACCGCTTCGGCGACGCGGAAGGTCATGGCGTCCGGGCGTCCAGGCGCCGCCCCGTAGACGGGAGTGGCCAACTGAAGTGCTAAGTCACAGTTGAGCCGAAGCACGATAGTTGTCACCGTCGGCATCCGCTGAGCTGCGCCTTCAGCCGGGCGAAGCACGCGGGTTGTCACCAAAGAAGCGCGGCATCTGTCAGCAGCTGCTCGCCGCGCATCGCGGTTGTCATCGACTGCGGCGCCCAGTATCTGTCAGATAGCGAGCCGTCACCCTGGCACTTTCGGGGAGAGTGGTTCACAGACCCCCCAAAGGCGGCAGCAGGTGAGACATGCCTGCGGGGACCCCGGCGCGAGCTGTTGTCAGTGCTGTTCGGCAGGGTGTGCATGTGACAAATCAACACGAGGAACGTGGCGCACCCATCTCGTCTGGACTGCCTTCGACGGCCAGAGAGCTGCTCATGGAAACCGAATGGGGCGCCCTGCAACACGCATACGGGAGCGCCGAGGACACCCCGCCGTACCTGTGTCAACTCCTGAACGAGGATCCCGAGGTGCAGGCTGAGGCACTGGGAATGCTCGACATGTCCGTGCTGCATCAAGGATCCCTGTACAGCTCTACCGCGCCGGCCGCACTGTTCGTCGCAGCGATCCTGACCCACCCCCGGACCTTGGCCGAGCACGAGAGCTTCTTTCCCTGGGACGACCGGACCCGACCCCTACGGGCCGCGCTGCTCGACTGGCTCGGCCAGATCGTCAACTCAGCCTCCTACGGCGAGGACCCCGGCAGCGAGGACGAATACGGGGATGAGCACGGCGGCGAGGACGAAGACGAGCTCGAAGCGATCCACGCATGCCGGAGTATCCGACGCGAGCTCTACGACGCGGTCGAACCGTTCATCGACGATCCTCATCCGGACACCCGGGAGGCAGCCCTCGGAGCGGTCACCCTGCTTCTCAAAGCTCCCGGCCTCACGGAGCTCGTCCCCCGCGCTGCCCACCGCCTGCGGAGCCTTCTCGCAGCGGACAGCAGCCGCCGAGAACGCTCCTCCGCAGCTCTGGCCCTGGGCGCCTGGGGCCAAGACACCACCGGCCTCCTCAACGATCCTGATCCAGCCGTGCGCACCTGTGCCGCTCTGGGAACCGGATGCGCGCACATGCCACACGCCACCACAGTCCTGCTCGAAGCCCTGCAAAACCCGGTGGAGGCAGACCACTGGTTCCCCGACCCACTCCCTCAATTCGACGGCTGGCTCCGCTTCACCATCCTGAAGTCCGTCCTTGACCGCGTCGACGCCTTCGAGGACCTGGCTCCGGCAGCCATGGCCCTGATACCTCTCGCCAGCGACTACACCGTCGACCGCGACTGGGGTCCGCTGCTCGTCAAAGCCTTCCCCGCCGGCTACAGCCCCGGCCTGCCACTGTCGGCCGCGCAACGAGAACTTCTGCAAGCCGTCACCGCCAATGAAAACTGCTGGGGGAACATTGGCAACAAATTCCGCTGGCTCAGGGAAGTCGGACTGCCAGAGCAGCGCAACGCCATCCAAGCCCTGCTATGATCACACGGCCGCCGGCTGACCTGGTCCAGCGAGCCGACCAGAGGAAGATGCCCGCGATGTAGAGTCCAGCCAGGTAGATGGTCGCGGTCTTTTCGTAGCGGGTGGCGATACCGCGCCACTGCTTGAGACGGTTGATGCACCGCTTGACGGTGTTGCGCTACTTGTACATCTCCAGGTCGAAGGCGGGCGGTCTGCCGCCAGCCTGTCCATGCCGTCGCCGGTTAGCTTGCTGGTCAGCCCGTTCCGGGATCACCGCGCGAATACCGCGTCTGCGCAGGTGGACCGGATCGCGCGGGAGGAGTACGCCTTGTCGGCCAGGACCACGTCTGGCCTGGTGTGGGGTCGTCCACGACGTCGTGGCACGCGTAGGCGGGCCATCACCTCCATGAAGGCGGGTTCGTCGCCGGCCTGTCCGGCGGTGAGGTAGAACGCCAGTGGCCGGCAGCGGTCGTCGGCCGCAAGGTGGATCTTCATGGTCAGTCCACCGCATGGCTGCGTTGGTGAAACCTGGGTCTGGTCCAACTTCTGTGGAGCGGTAACGCTGCGTGCCGTCGTAAGCCTGCACCGCGAGGGTTTGCCGTGATCACTCTCCCGGAGACGGGAGGTTCGCAGCCGTGTACTCCGCCGCGATGTCGAATGTGCTGGCACAGCGAGGACACTCGGCTCGCCCGAAGAGGCAGGTGAGCCCTTTGGCGAGCCAGTCCTGGCCGTCACGGACGGCCGTGTCGTACATCCAGCGTCCGGTGCCGACGAGATCTTCGGGCGAAGCGGGCTTCAGTTCGCGCTTTTCCGTATCTCCGGCATGCCAGTCCCGGATGGCCGAATACCGACCGTAGTCGCCGATGGCGACGGTCACCTTTACGTCGCAGCATGGGCAGCGCAGGTGGTAGAAGTCGTCCGTGAAGTCACTCAGTACGGCACTCCAGTGGTACTGGCCATTGGCTGCCAGCAGGTCGCGGAAGGCATGGAGGTAGCCGGTCGGCCGCGACTTCAGTCGTTGGTCCAGTAGCTTCCGTAGTAGGGCCACCACGTCGGTACATTTCAGCAGCAGGTCGTCAGCACCGTGCTCCTGGAGGGCTCCGCGCATGATCGACCCGGCCAGGCTCAGCGCTTCAGGACTTCTCTGACCAAGCGCCACGAGCCGTGGAAGTGCGGCAAAGCTCGCCGGAACCACGGTCTCTCCTTCGAGGCACAGTGCGTCCCAAAGGTGATCCCATGCCTCGGCGCCTTCATCATGTTCCACTTGGTCCAGAAGGGCGGGCACTCGGCCGGCAGTCCCGAGGGGGTCGAGTACCTGCATCCAATCGATCATTGGGTATTCAACCGTCCCGGAGCAGGTCATGGTCAAGCGTGGCTCGGATCGGGCGTTCAGACGCTCGTCATGCGGCGAGCAGGACTCGTTTCCGCAGGAGACCGAAGCCGGCCCGGCCGTACATCTGTCGCTTGAACATCTTGATCCGGTTGACGTGTCCTTCGACGACGCCCGAGCTCCACGGCAGGGTCAGACCGGCAGTCACGGCGGCGAGATCGCGTTCGAGGCCGTTGACGAAGGTGTGGAGGCTGGGCAGGTCGTCAGCGCGGACCGCCTTGATCTGGGAGCTGGTCGCCCTGGAGCTGGGTGAGCATCTTCCCGAACGCGCGGACGTGCCCGGTGAGGGCATCCAGTTCGGGGCAGCCGGCAAGGACAGCTTTGAGCCTCAGGCGCTCGCTCTCCGGCAGGGTGTCGGGGTGGGACAGGATCCAGCCGGTGACCGTGCGTGGGGACGGCGGACGGGCTGCAGGTGCGGTCGGCGATGTGCGGAACGGCTGGAGGTAGGCGCGGATGGCGCCGTAGCCGCCCGTGTAGCCGTGAGCCTTGATCTCTTCCCAGAGGGCCCAGGCGTTCGTGCAACCCTGGGCCTATCGCTCGTGCAGGTACGGCTTGAAGTCGTCGAGATTGGTCCTGCGGTTCTGCCACTGCCCCTGGAACAGGTCTTCCGGCCTCGCGGCGTCGGCCAGCCGTTGGACGGTGCGATAGGTCATGCCGAGCTGACGCTGGATCGAGCGCCGACTGTGGCCAGCGGCCAGCAGCGCGTGGACAGTGGCGTGCTTGGCGCGGGTGCGGTCGGCGAACCGGTGCCCTGTGGGCCATGGCGACCCGCTCTCGGCCGGTTCCGGTGTCGGAGCCTTCTCCGGCACAGACTCGGCGAAGGTCGCGCGGAGGCACGGGCGGTGGCGGGAGACGCACCGCTCGGCTGCCTCGCCAAGGTTGCGCCAGAGGTGGAACCGGTCGGCGACCTGAACAGCCGTGGGCGCCCCGATGCTGGCGCCCTCGGCGAAGAACGGGGCGCGGTCGCGGCAGACGACCTCGATCCCCGGATGTTCGATCAGCCAGGCCGCGACAGTGCCCACCCCGCGATCCGGCAGCAGGTCCACCGGCCTGCGGGTCTCGACGTCGACCAGCACGGTCCCGTAGACACGGCCCTTGCGCATGGCGTACTCGTCGACGCCGACCACACGCGGGACCTGTGACTGGGGCTCCGGGAGGGCGTCGATCAGCCGCAGGATCGTGTTCCGGCTGGCCCTCGCCCCGAAGACATCGGCCAGTCGGGCACCGGCGCGACCGGCCAGGGCGAGGCCGACCTCGGCAAGGACTGACCGCATTCGTTCGGTCCGCTGGCTGTGCCGCCGGCTCAGGCCCGCGACCTGCTCAACGAACGTCCGCCGCCCGCAGGAGACGTCTTCGCATGTGAAGCGGCGGACACGAAGCCGCAGCACCACCCGCCGTCCCGCCACGGGAAGGTCAGCGGGAAACCGCAGGTATGAGCCGTGCACCCGCCCGGACCAGCTTGCGCAGCCTGGGCACCGAGCCCCGGCCTGTCCGGCATCTGACACCGACTCGGATTACCTCGCCGTCATCCTGCACCGACTCCACCCTGATCCCCGGATCCGCGAGGAAGAGCAGCTCTTCCAGCCGGAGCAATACCTCGCCCACAGCCCAGCACCATCAGCCCAAACGCGGCCGGCACCGGCGGTTTCCAGACGATCTCGTGTGACTGAACGCGATAGGTGGCCCCTGAGCATTCCGGTTGGCCCGACCGCATTTCGCCCTGAGAAAGGTGCCTTCCGGGTTCTCGGCGCTTCGTAGTGTGTCGGGATGTGCCCCTGGATGTCCGGCAGCCGACCGGCGGGGGCGGACGGGCGGGCGGGCGGGCAAGGCAGGATCGAGCTCTGGGGATTCGATGGTGGGGGTGTGGTGTGAGGGATTGGCGGACCGATCCGGCGTTCGAGATGAGCGGGGTGCTGGTGGACGGGGCGGATCTGGCCTCGTTTGCGGGAGGCGCGTTCGATGTGCGGGCGGTGGTGGCCGGCATTCAGTCCGGGGCCCACAGCGGGTTGCTTCTCGACGCCGTTCCGTGGGGGAACTATTCCTACGGGGACGATGCCCGGAAGGCCGTTCACCTGCTGCTGCACACCGGCGAGGATCCCGCAAGCCACGCGACGGACGTGCTGGGGGGCCTGTGTGCCAACGACAGCCGGGCCGCCGTTGCCCTTGCCGTACCGTTCCTGATCCCCATCGCCACCGATGCCCACCACCCACACCGTGCCGCCGCCCTCGGCGTACTCTCCAGCCCGGCCCGCGCCCGGCACTTCGGCGTCGCCTCCCGCGATGAACTCCTTCTCCACCGCACCGATCCTCGGCACCACGCCCCCGACGACTACGACGACTACGGCGTCGAGGTGACCGGCTACCCGGCAGGCTGGTCGGTGAGCGCCGCCCGAGCCGCGATCACCGCCAAAGCACCCGTGCTCCTGCCCCTTCTCAACGACTCCGACCCCACCATCCGCATCGACGCCGCCTACGTTCTGGCCACCGCCGCCGACCCCGACCACACGGTCCGAAGCGACCTCGCTGCCAGGTTCGTCACGGAGCATGACGCCATAGTCCGTGCCGCCTTGCTCCTCGCCGCCGCGGAGACCAGCCGGGCCCACGCACATCCGCCGACCGTCCGGTGGCTCCGTGAGCGGTGGCAAGACTGGACAGAGGCCCCCGAAGTCCGCCTGGCTGCGGCGATCGGCTGGCTCTGCCTCACGGACGAACCCGTCCCCGAGGACCTCCACCAGACCATCAACACTTTCGCCACAGACGAACGCGCGCATGCCATGGACGTCCTGCCGTGGATGAACGCCGCCGCCGGATTCGGTGAACCGGGACTCCGGCGCTGTATTCGCTGCATGCTCCACCCCGAAGAGCCCGAACCGTCGGACGACCCCTGGGCCTCCTCGCTTTGAGCGCCCGGCCTCGGCGCCGTTTGTGCATCGAAGTTGTCCACCGGGGCAGGTACGGTGCTCGGTCACATCTCGCGGGACCTACCAGCAAGGTCCACGGTCACAGGGAGTAGGCACACCACAGAAGTTGGACCAGAACCTCCGCTGGGAACGACGCGACGACATCCACGAAGCGTTCCTCGGCCTCGCCGTCTGCCTGATCACCCACCGGCACGTCCAGAGGCTTTGTTAGGGCCAGTGAGTGAGGCCTGGACGCCGAAGACGGCCGACTGCTCCACGACCGGCCGCACCGTGGCCAACCTCGGCGGCGCGGCCCCGTACTGGACCAGCTACACCTACACAGCGTCCGGCCAGCGCCAGACCGAGACCCGCAACACGGCGGTCCCGACCCCCATCACCACCACCTACTGCTACGACCCCGCCCGCAAGCACGCCCTGAAGTCGACCACGACCGCGGCGACGTGCGACCCGGCGACAACCGCCCAGTACACCTACGACGCGGCCGGCAACACCGAGAACCGTGTGGAGTCCGCGGGATCCGCCACCAAGCAGTCCCTGCTCTGGAACCCCGAGGGGAGCCTGAGCAGGCTCACCGAGGGCACCGCGGCCACCGACTACCTGTACGACGCCGACGGCACCCTCCTCATCCGCCGCAGCACCGCGACGGACGGCGAGACCGTGCTGTACCCCGGAGCCACCGAGGTGCACCTAAAGAGCGGCAAGAAGTGGGCCAACCGCTCCTACGCGGTGGGCGGGGCCAACATCGCGGTGCGCAGCAACGCCTCCGGCACCGAGAAGGTGCACTATCTCTCGGGTGACCACCACGGCACCAGCACCGTCTCCGTCAGCAGCGACAGCACTCAGGCGCTGAGCAAGCGGTACACCACGCCCTTCGGCGCGGTCCGCGGCAGCGCGGTCGGTACCTGGCCGGACGACAAGGGCTTCCTCGGCAAGAGCGCCGACAGCTCCACCGGCCTCACCCAGGTCGGCGCTCGCGCGTACGACACCTCCACGGGTCAGTTCATCAGCATCGACCCGCTGCTGATGCCGGACCAGCACCAGTCGCTCAACGGCTACAGCTACGCCAACAACAACCCGACGACCGTCGCCGACCCGTCCGGACTCGGCGTGCCCGAGTGCCACACCGGTGAGATCTCCTGCACGGGCGGCATCCCGGACACCGAGGCGGAGCGCAACGCCAAGGGCTGGAAGCCCAGGAAAAACAGCAGCGCCGCGGGCACCTCGTACGTCTACAAGGACGGCCGCTCCGGCAGCGCCCCGCCGGGCGCGTCGCGGTACTCGCGGAGCATCGAGGAGATCCTCTTCACCAACCACGAGATCGCGGCGATGCTCCGCAAGGAACGGGTGAATCAGATCCTCGACGGGAAGTGGGACCTCTCCAACCCCATCGACGAGATGGTCGAGGAGATGAACGAGGACATGTGCCGCCGTGGCGCGCGGGACGGCTGCGGAGCGTTCAACCTCGGTGACGACCTGAAGGACTGGCTGACGGGCGGCATGGACCGCGACGAAGCCGAAGAGGTCATGGAGCGGATCGACGAGTCCTGGAAGCGCAAGAACACCAAGAAGGGCGCCAGCGAATTCGGATTCGACAAGCCGGACGAATTCCAGCTGGCCCTGACGCTGGCGATCATGGGGCATAAGGTGATGTCCCGGAACGACGACCAGAAGGCGCCGCACGCGGGTGACGCCTGGGTCGACGACAAGCGGGCCGACTTCAAGTCGATGACGAGCCATCGCAGTGACGGACTCAAGAAGCACCTGGAGAAGGCGGACAGACATCAGCAGGTGAACGTCGCCTACGTGGACCTGCGGCCCGGCGGAATGAGTGAAGACGCCGCCAAGGACGGCCTCAGGCAGTTCTCCCACAAGGGGCATCTGGAGCGTGCCGTGATCATCGGCAGAGACTTCATAATCAACGAGGACTTCTAGGCCGGTCCTCCGGAACGGGGAGCCGCCGCCCGCCTCGGCGGGCGGCGGCTCCCCGCCGTCCATGGCAACCTGGAGAGAGATTCCGATGACAGATTTCGCGCAGTACGACGGTTACAAGAAGGACTTCGACTTCTATGTCGGGCCCGCGCAGCCGGACGGCTTCCGGAGCGGAGAATTCGGCGACCGCCTGTGGGCGGACGTCTCCCGCATCCTGGGAACACCGTTCGACGGTGGCACGATCACACCCGACGACCACGACGGATACACCTACTGGTTCGACAACAACGACCTGAGCGCTTCCCTGTACTCCGGCCCGCGCGAACCAGGCTCGGGAGCGCTGGACCAGGTGCCCGCGATACTCACCGTGATCTCACGGTCAGAGAACGTCGCGAGTTCGGAGCTGGCCGAACGGCTCTACACTGGGCTGACCGGGGCCGACGGCTACCTCGTGGTGGTGCTCGCGGACGACGGGATGCCGATCGCTGCCAACTTCGACATCGGCGACGGCTGGTGAACCCGGCCGCGCCACCCTCATCACCTGCGGCCCCCTCCCCGCCCGCCATGGCAACCGGCGCCCCTTCACCGACGTCATCATCGCCACACAATGCAGATCCCGGACCTCCACCACGCCGCGCCGGGAAGCCAGCATCGCAGCCACGGCATCCGGGTCCACGCCCGCGGGAGTAGCTTCCAAGAGGATCCACTCCGAACGACGCAGCAGTACTGTCCCGGCACGCAGCATGACCGCAGCCACCAGCCGAGACGCCAGCGCATCCGCCCGGGTGAAGCCGGTGGTGAGCATCACCGCGCCGGCCACGGCGGTGCCCAGGCAGCCGATCAGGTCCGTCAGCACATGCTGGTAGGGGCCCTCCTTCCGCTGCCGGATCATCTGAGTCGGCTAGGCGCCCACCGCCGTCTTGGAGGCCACCAAGCCGATGAGCACCGGCAGCAGTTCGGCATCGCTGCGGGGCTTGAGCCCGGCCTTGGCGGCCTGTCGCAGGACGTCCCCGGCGTGGGCATCGGAGAAAGCCAGCGCCTCCTGGCCTGGCGGGAGTCCGTTCCAGAGCAGCAATTTGCGCCGCTTTGCGCATCTAGCGCTGCTAGATAATGCACAGCGAATACCCGCACTCCTCGAACATCGGAGTCAACCCCTTCCGGAGCCACCGTCGTCTCACGGCACGGTGTGGCCGAGGCCGGACCGTTTTCACTCAAGGCGAACCCCTCTCCATAACGTCGCTCGCGCCCGATCGCGCTATCAACGCCTCGGCCCGCTGGTAGCGCCCCCGGGCCCCTGCTGCGCACGACGCTTGTTTCTGAACCTCGGATGCACGACGATCGTCAGCCATGCGATTCGCGGCAGGCTTTCGTGCCTGAAGGGTGAGGGATGGCGACTCGTCGATGGCTCCAGGTCCTGGCCTATGTTCTGTTCACCGTCGGCCTGGTCATGTTCTTCATCAACGCCGAGGCGGTTTTGAACGGCAACGCCGTCGAGTGCGACGGCAGCCCGATGAGACCAGGTCAGTGGTGTGCAAGTTTCAGCGGCGGCGGAAGCGTCAGCTTCGACGAGGAGAAGCAGAAGCCAGCCGCCGGCCTTCTGCGCGGCGGCCTTTTCTTCCGGTCCTGGCCCTCCTCGCACAGGTTCGGGTGCGACTGCCGCTTACCCCAGTCCCGGTTGTAGCCGACCACCTTCCACCTCTCGTCGGTGAACTTCTGACCGCAGTCCGCGCACACCCGCCGCCGCGCTTCCCGCTCCGCGGCCTCCCGCTCTGCACGGCGCCGCTGTTCTTCCCGGGCGGCCTGGCGGCGGCGGGCGAGGTCGGCATCCCGGCGGGCATTGCCGATCGCCGCCAGCAGTGGCTCACGGTGGTCGCGGCCGAAGCGCCAGAATGCGGGCCCGGCCGGGTCGTGCTCGCGCAGCTCCTCCAGCGTGGTCGCCACGATCGGGATGCAGCGGTCGTAGGAGTGGTAACCGCCCCCGGGAAGCCACCGCCCTTGCCAGTGATGGCGGGTGAGGTCGGCGACCCTGGCCAAGAGCACTCCATCCAACCAACTACGAGGCGACTTCTATCTCCAGCGCTCGACGCACTCCGTCGCTCTCAGGTTCAAGGACTGCCGGATCCGGGGTGACCGCCGCTTCGTACGCGGCCTTGAAGGCAGCCCCAAGCTCGCGCACGCTTCCGCTGTACCACCGTGGTCCGCGCGGCTCACTGACTCCGATCCCATACGCCCCCATACCAGCCGCCCTGCATAGGGCCAAAGCGCGCCGAATGTGAAAGTCCTGGCTGATCAGAAGAGCCTCGGTGACGCCATAGATTCGCATGGCACGAGTGCAGGAGTCCCATGTATCGAATCCAGCATGGTCACGTACAATCCTCGAGCGTGGCACACCACGTTCGGCCAGGAACTCCATCATGACGTCGGGTTCACTGCCCTCCGGACTGTCCGCACCAGACACCAGGAATGCCTGTACCTTCCCCTGATTCCACAGCTCAACGGCCGCTTCAAGACGGTGTGCCAAGAAGGACATAGGCTTTTGGTCGTGCAGGCCAGCACCAAAGACTATGGCGACCGGAGTGGCACGCGCATCCGCCACGGAGTGCAAGCGACCGCCAGTGCACAAGTGAAGCCAAGTGCAGGGCAACAGTGCTGCAATGATCATTACTACCACTGCCCGGACGGCCAACCGCTGTATGCGCCTGGATGAGCCTGCCGTGCCGTCTGGACTTGATGTACTGCCCGTCTTCAACGATGGTCAACTTTCCCGCTGCGTCTGTTTTGGCCATGCCCGCCGAGTCGATCGATCCGGACGCCGGACGCGTCCGTAGAAGACGGTCTTAACCCGGTAGGCCTGATCGCACGATGACCGGCTTTGGCGAGGCCATTGATCCGCAGGTATGACCAGACTTATCGGCAAGTTGTGACCGAGCAGGCTGCCACCTCGGTCGACCAGACGTGCCGGATGAGCGGCTGCCGACCATCCGGTCCCAGTCCCCCGAACTCGCCGAGACCGCCGGCCGCGAGCAGATGTCCCACCTCGGCTTCCTCTCCCAACTGCTGCGGGCCGAGTGCGACGACAGGGCTCGGCGCCGCTCCGAGCGCAGGATCAAGGCCGCCGGGTTCCCCGCGACAAGTCGCTCCTGCGCGTGCCGGGATCACTCCTCCGGCAGCTGCCGCATCTCGATCACGTGCAGCCCGAGCGACTGGCAGCGCAGCAACAACCTGTACAGCTCGGACGGCTCGCCCACCGAGCCGAACAGAACGGTCTGCCCGCCTACGACCACATGATCCAGCTCGGGGAAAGCCTCCGCGAGAGTCTGCGATATTTCACCGTCGATACGTATCTCACATCGCATCGCTTGCCTGTTCTCACGGCTCCCGCGTACGCCGCCTGCCCTGACCCTTGCCACTATGGCGTCGTCTGGCTTTCTGAGCCTTCACCCGGAAAAGGTGAGAAATTCCGGGTGCTGGCTGGCCTGTCGGTCTGGAGTATGCGGCAGCGGAACGAGCTGCATGATGACCGTACTTGGGGAACGCCTGGGACCCCATCGCCGGCCGGTTGTTCAGGTGCGGGCTTCCGCAGCCTTCCGGCGGTGATCATCGGCGATCTGTGCCGCCTGCAACTCCGGCACAACGCCACTGTCCAAGCCGCAGGTGCACCGAACCACAGCGCATCCAGTCGGCTCGTACTCGACCCATCCACCCCGATGGGTCTTGTTCCGGGTAACGCCATGCAGGACCGTAGCGTGCTCCACCATGCCGCCCATGCTCATCGTCCGGGCACGGTCTGCCAACGCCACGCCTGCCGAATGGCCGAATCACCGCCGTCCGCAGCGAAACGATACGAAGTCTCCAGTCGGCCAGTCGAACCTCGCTAAGCCTGTGAATGGTCAGGCTGACCGGTTAGTCGCCAGGTCATCCGCGTGCTCGCCGGTCACCAGGTGGACAACGCGCTGCGCGACCAAGACGGCGTGGTCGGCGAACCGCCCACAGCTTCGATGAGATGGCGGCGGTCGCGCTCCCGGTTGTCGGCGATTTCTGCCGGGGAGTGTCGGCGGCTCCAGTGGACCTCTCCCCTGCGGATCCAGTAGGGCGCCTGGCATGGAAGCGCCCAGTTGCCGACGAAGGTGCCAAGGTGACGCTTTTGCCGTCGTAGGTGGAGGACCACTGAGCCGGTGACAGCGGTGTCATGACCTCGTGGCCGCAAGCGCACAGCGGGCCTCGGCAACCGATGTCAGTGGCCGGTGTGACCGCGCAGGCAGTCGATGAGGGTGTCGAGTGACGCTTCAAGCACGACGGTGTCGCGGCGGGCCTGAGTCAGCAGCAGGCCGCCCTGGACCGTTGCGAGCAGTGCGTGGGCGAAGCGTTCGGGCTCCACCCAGTCGGGCAGTTCGCCGCGTCTCCGCATCGCGCGCAGGCCCTCCCGCAGCGCGTGCGTCCAACGGTCGAAGCCTGCCATGAGGTCCGCCCGTACCTCCGGAGCGGACCGGGACAGCTCGCTGGTCAGGCTGCCCATCGGGCAGCCCTGCTGGTTGCGCCCGTCCCGGTGGATGCTCACGACCACGTCGCGCCACGCCTCCAGGGCCTCCATGCTGTCGAGGTTGGCGAGCAGTGGCCTCTGCACCCCGAGCACGCTGTCGCACTGGTGGTCGATGACGGCGCGGACGAGGCCGTGCTTGTCCCCGAAGTAGTAGTAGATCTGCGAGGCGCTCACCGCGGCGGCAGCCTGCACGTCCTCGATCCTGGTGCTGGCGACGCCGTGTTCGTACATCAGGGCGGCGGCTTCGGAGACAATGCGCCGGCGCGTCTCCTGCCCCTTGCGCGTGAGGCGCTGGCCGCTTGCGTGTTTCTCGACGGATGCTGTTGCCATGAGGACAGACTAGTCATTTTGCAGTGATCACTGCAAAGTATTCCGTCGTCGGCCGGGAGGCTCCGGGATCGTCCGCCCTCATGTCGTGCCGGCCGCTGGGATCACTTTCGACCTGTGTTCCTTCCTTGTGTGGTGAGGGTGGTGGGGTGGGGCCACCCGAGTCGCCATCCTGGGCAGTACCACCAGTTCGTGAGGCGCGTCTCGTTCCTCCCTTCCGCGGACGCCTTCGAGCATGTCGCCGCCACCTCCGGGAGCATGTACGAAGTACTGGTCGGGGAGGTTGAGTGGCCTTTTCGGAGGCCGTCCGGCGTGGACGCCCCGGCTTCTGTAGTTGTAATTCTATTTTTTAGTGGCCACCATCGGGAGATCGCATCACATGAGGGGCCCATGGACTGGGCCACGCGCCGAAACGAAGGTGACCTGCATGGCCCAGCACAAGACCGAGATACGGGACGGCATGCGCGTCGAGTGGGACGTGCCCATCCCGATGGAGGACGGCGTGGTCCTGCGTGCCGACGTCTTCCGCCCCGTGGCCGGGGGGCACTACCCGGTGATCATGAACCACGGCCCGTACGCCAAGGGCATGGCGTTCCAGGAGGGCTTCTCGATGATGTGGGAGCCGCTCGTCGAGGAGTACCCGGAGATCCTGGAGGGCTCCACGAACGCGTACCAGAACTGGGAGACCGTCGACCCCGAGCGCTGGGTGCCCGACGGCTACGTGGTGGTTCGGGTGGACTCGCGCGGTGCGGGCCGCTCGCCCGGGTTCCTGGACATCTTCTCGCCGCGCGAGACCCGCGACTACGCCGCCTGCATCGAGTGGGCGGGCACGCAGTCATGGAGCAACGGCAAGGTCGGACTGCTCGGCGTCTCCTACTACGCGATCAGCCAGTGGCTCGTCGCGGCTCAGCAGCCGCCGCACCTCGCTGCGATCATCCCCTGGGAGGGTGCGAACGACTCCTACCGTGAGTTCACCCACCACGGGGGTCTGCTCAACACGTTCGTCTCCAAGTGGTACCCGGGCCAGGTGCGGGTCGCCCAGCACGGCCTCGGCGACCGCGGCCTGCGCAATCCGCACACCGGCGAGACGATCGCCGGCCCCGAGACCCTGACCGAGGAGGAACTGGCCGCCAACCGCCGGGACTCCGCCGCCGACCTGCTGGCCCACCCGCTCGCCGACGAGTTCTACGCCGAGCGTTCGGCTGACCTGACGAAGATCACTGTGCCGCTGCTGTCGGCCGCCAACTGGGCGCACGGCCTGCACAGCCGTGGCGGCTTCGAGGGCTGGGCGCAGGCGTCGTCGGAGCAGAAGTGGCTGGAGGTGCACGGCCTCGGCCACGTCACCGAGTTCTACACCGCGCACGGCCTGGATCTACAGAAGCGCTTCTTCGGCCACTTCCTGAAGGGCGAGGACACCGGCTGGGACCGGCAGCCGCCGGTCGAACTCAACGTCCGGCACGTCGACGGCAGCTTCGAACTGCGCGCCGAGCGGGAATGGCCGCTACCACGCACCGAGTGGACGAAGTTCTACCTGCACCTCGCTGACGGCTCGCTGTCCACCGAGGCCCCCACCGGCCGGAACACCGCCGCCTTCGAGGCCCTGGGCGAGGGACTGACCTTCACCACCGAGCCCTTCAGCGAGCAGACCGAGATCACCGGCCCGGCCGCGGCGCGACTCGTGGCCGCCTCCAGCACCACCGACGCCGACCTCTTCCTCACTCTGCGCGTCCTTGACCCGGGGGGCCGCGACGTCCGCTTCGTCAGCGCACTGGACCCGGCCGGCGTCGTCGCCCACGGCTGGCTGCGCGCCTCGCACCGCGCCCTCGACGCCGAGCGGTCCCTGCCGTACCGCCCCTGGCACCCGCACGACCACCTGGACCCGCTGACCCCGGGTGGGGCCGTCCCCCTGGACATCGAGATCTGGCCGACGTCGGTGGTCGTCCCGGCCGGCTACCGCCTCGCCGTGACCGTCCAGGGCCGCGACTTCGAGTTCTCCGGTGACGGCCCCTGGCCGACCTCGTACGGCGTGGAAATGAAGGGACACGCCATCTTCCTGCACGACGACCCCGACGACCGTCCCTCCGACGTCTTCGGTGGCATCACGACCCTCGTCTCCGGCGGCGACGAGCCGTCCTACCTGCTCCTCCCGGTCGTCCCCCGCGACCCCGGGCACCCTGGGGGCGTCCGCCGCGGCCCGTTCCCCGCACGCCGCTGACCCCCTGACGTCCCGGCCCCCGTGCGGCCGTGTCGACCGCGCGGCGACGAGCCGTGGACAGGCCCCCCATCGCGACCCTGCCCGCCGTCAGGGGCCGGCACCGCCGGCACGGCCCCTACGGCGGGCAGGCAGAAAGGCATGACCCATGACCACGCATCCGCCCGCCACCAGCACCGCGGACACCCCCTCGCCCGCTCACCACGCCGCCGGACGCCGGGCTGTCCTGTCCCCGCGCGCCGGGCTGTGGGCCGTGACCACCGCCTTCACCGCGCTGATGGCGTTCGGTACAGTCCCCACCCCGCTCTGGCCCCTTTACCAGGTACGCAACCACTTCGGCCCGACCAGCGTCACCCTCGCCTTCGCCGCGATGGTCGTCGGCGCGGCCGTCACCTTCCCCACCCTGGGACACCTGTCCGACCGCGTGGGCCGCCGCAGAGTCGTCGTGCCCTCGCTGCTGCTCGGCGTCGTGGCCGCCGTCGTCATGTCGGTGTGGCCGAGCCTGGCCGGGCTGCTCGCCGGCCGCTTCCTCACCGGCGTCAGCGTCGGGCTGATGGCCGCCACCGCCACCGCCTACGTCGCCGACCTCTACCGCGCCGCTCACCCGGACAGGGCAGACTCACCCGTCCCCGGGCTGATATCCACCGCCGCCAACCTGGGCGGTCTCGCGCTCGGTCCCCTAGTGGCCGGTGCCCTCGCCCAATGGTTCCCCTCCCCGCTGGTCACCCCCTACATCGTCTTCGCCGTCGTCATGGCCGCCGCGGGCCTGCTGGTCGTGTCGACCCCGGAGACCGTGACGGCCCACCCCACCCAGAAGACGCGCCCGGTCCGCTTCGCGCTGCGCCCCGGCCACCACGCCGCGTTCGGCGCCGCCTCCGCCGTCGGCTTTTTCGCCTTCGGCCTCATGGGCCTGTTCTCCTCCCTCGGCGCGATCATCGTGCGCGGTGAACTGGGCATCACCTCGCAGTTCACCATCGGGCTCGTCCCGTTCACCGCGTTCGCCGCGTCCGCCGCCGCGCAGCTGGCGCTCGGCAGGCTCACGCTGCCCCGACAGCTGGCAGTGGGCACCATCCTGTTCCCGGTGGGCCTCGCGCTGACCGCGCTGTCGCTCTACCAGCCGGTCCTCTGGCTCGTGCTGGTGGCCGCCGGCCTGTCCGGTGCGGGCGCGGGCCTGCTGTTCAAGGGCTCGGTCACCCAGAGCGCCATCGCCGCCGCTCCCGCCTCTCGTGCGGGCGTCCTGGCCGTCTTCTTCATCATCGCCTACATCGGCATGGGCCTGCCCTCGGTGACCTTCAGCCTGTTGATCCAGCACACCCCGCTGAGGACCACCATGATCGGCTTCGCCGCCGTGCTCTCGGCCGGCACCATCGCCGCAGTCACCACCGCCGTCCGTACCGGCCGCAAGCCGTAGGCTGCCCCCCTCCTGCCGTACGACCGGACAGCGGCCCAAGTCCCGGCACCACGCGTGAGCGGGCATGTTCCGCGCATCTTCGACGGCTGAAAAAAGAACGCGTCCATGCGGTTCAGGAACGGCAGCCGGTCCCAGGCGAAGCCAGCCAGGTACAGCGGCATCCGGCTGGGGTCGCGAGGCGGGGCACATTCCCGCCCCAGCCAGGAGAATCAGGGCCTGCTCCCACATCGCCTCCAGCGCCCGGGTCCGGGTCGAGGCGAGGACGTCACGGTGGGGGCTACTCGCGTTGCAGCGGGGTTAAGAGTCCAGCCCCTCAGGGAGTCCTTCGGGCCGCGGGTCTGGGGGAATCACACGTCATGGCCAGGAGACCAGCACGCGGCCGGTGTCGTCGGCGAGAGTGACGCGGGCGTCGGGCATGCTGCCGTACTTTCCGGCCCACCGCCGGAACTTGTCGTCGCGCAGTCTCCTCACTCCCCCGTGCTGCACCGGCCAGCCGTGAGCAGAGAGCAGCAGCTCATACTGCCACCCCACGATCTGCGCCCCATCGCACCCGGACAGCGGGGACCTCCGCTCCATCCGGGGCCTGGGGCGCGATGACTCCTGGTGCGCGGTGACTCCTGGTGTCCGCCCGAAGTCCCGAAAGCGTCACGGGGGAAGCGGAGGCCCCGGTCCTTCTGCCGCATCAGTCGAGGACCGTCACTGAGCGCCCTTCGTCCACAGTGTAGGCGCCTGCGGAGATCGCGCCGAAGCCCATGGGGCTGAGGGCCAGCGACACGACGCCGCCGGGCAGTACGCGTGAGCCGTTTCCGGCAGTTGCGAACGTCGCGGGCGTCGCTCCATCCGGGAACAGGCGCTTGCCCTTCCCGACGACGACGGGGAACTGGAGCAGCCGGTAGACGTCGACGAGCCCCGTGCGGTGCAGCGCCTGCACGAGATTCCAGCTCCCGTGGACCTGGAGCTCCTGGCCCGGAAGCTCCTTAAGGCGGCGCACCTCGTCGACCAGGTCACCACGCACGACCGTCGTCGGGCTCCAGTCGGCTTCCTCGTCGCTCAGCGTCGAGCTGACGACATACTTCGGCAGCGTGTTGAGCTTGGTGGCGATCAGGTCGCCGGGCTCGGTGACCTTCGACCAGTACCCGCCGAGCATACCGAAGCTCGTGCGGCCGAAGAGGAACGCACCGGCCTCGCGGAACCAGCCCTCGACGACCTCGTTGGTGTGCGCCGAGGCGTGCGGGACGAGCCACCCTCCGCGGTCGAAGCCGTCGGAGCGGTCCTCGTCGGGGGCTCCGGGCCCTTGCATGACGCCGTCGAGACTGATGAAGGTGTTGACGCTGAGCAGCACTGTTCTTCTCCGGGGTTCGGGTCGCGGACAGCCGGCCAGGGCAGGCCGGCAGGCCGACGCTAACTACCGGGCTCAGGGTGGGTCTTGTACAGGAACGACATCGCGGCATGGTCGCCCGCCTGCAGCTCGCGTGCGGTGCGCCCGACGTAGCGGCGTAGCGCATGTGCGAGGTGGGCCTGGTCGAAGTACCCGAGAGCCCCGACGACCGTGTGCCAGTCGTGGTCGGCGCGCAGCATCGTGGCTGCGGCGTTTGCGCGGTCGATCTGCGTTATGGCGGTTCGCGACAGTCCGGTGTGCGCGCGGTAGCGACGCTGAAGGGTACGTTCGCTCCGGCCGGCCTCGGGATGGTCGGCGACAGTTTCCTCGTCCCCGAGGAGAGGTCGAACGAGCAGGTTCGCGTCCAGCAGTCGCCGGACGAAGTGCTCAACGTTCTCGTAGGTCGGCGCCTCCCAGTCCCCGCCGCCGATGACGATCCTGCCCGAGTCCGTCACCGGGAACGGCACGTACCCGTCGATGACCGAGGCTGCGGGATACGGCCGAAGAACCGTGCCGAGTGCAAACCGGATCCCGAGAAACTCCGTGTCCGCCGGAACCGGCGCGGTGGTCGCCCTCGTCTCTGGCCCGCGCAGGCCGGCGACCAGGCGCCCCTGCGTCCGCGAGAGGATCAGATTCCAGCAGGTGCGCGCGGCGGACGTCATCGTGCTCTCGGCGTCACTGCGGGTGCGCCACACGCGGTCGACGACGCTCGTGTCCATCTCGGAGTCGCGATGTTCGAACCGCAAGGCCATGGCCTCCTTGGTCTTAGATCCGAGCAAGGCTTCGCCTGCTCACCCCCCCGGCCCCGACAGGCCACCGGCTGCTGACCAGAAGACCCTAGTCGCATCCACGCCATCAGTCAGCGACACAGCCCACGCAGCCACCGCCTGCGTCTCGCGCCAGGTGGGGGCGTTCGCGCCGGTGAGGCGTCGGGTCATGACGGGGGTCATCGCCCAGTAGACGCGGGAGGCGGAGGAGGAGGGGCGGTGCTCGTAGTCGCGGACCAGGCGCCGGTGCAGTATCAGGATCCCGTAGGTCTGCTCGACCCTCCACCGTTTCGGCTGCGGCACGAACCCCTTGACCTGCGGGTTGCGTGCGACGATCTCGACGTCGATGCCCAGGCCGGCGCCGTGCATGACGACCTGGTTCTTGAAGCCCTGGTCGACCAGTGCTTTGCGGACGGTTCCGTCGGCGTGCTCGGCGACCTGGTCAAGCATGACGATGCCCGCGGCGTTGTCGTGGGTGTTCGCGGCGAGGACGACGACTGCGATGACCAGGCCGAGGACATCCACGGCCAGGCCGCGCTGGCGGCCGGGTACCCGCTTGGCCGGATCGTGGCCACTCGTGGAGGCAGGGACCCCGGCGGCCACGTGGACCCTCTGGGTGTCCATCACCACCGGGGTCGGGTCCTCTGCTGACCTTGTCGGATTAGCTTCGGGGTGCCGGGGTTGAGGGTCAGGCCGGTTTCGGTGAGGCAGCCGTCGATGAGTTCCGGGTGGCGCTGGATGTGGGCGAGGCCGCGGCGGAGGGTGCGGGTGAGGTGGTCAGAGTCGGTGAATGCGGTGTTGGCCATCGGGCCTCGCCGTATCAGGGACCAGACCCCATCCACCGGGTTCAAGTCCGGGCTTTAGGAGGGGAGCTGGACGATCGTGAGCCAGTCGTGGCCTGCGGCGTAGTCACGCAGGCCTGCGGTGCGGTGCGTGTTGAGATTGTCCCAGACGACGATGATCGGAGCGCCGAGCTGCAGGTGCGCGTGAACCAGGAGGTCGCGGTAGTCCTACCAGGCGAAGCTCTTGCGTGCACCCTTCAGCAAGGAGTGGAAACGGGGCCGGTAGATGATCCGAGACCTCTCGCCGGGCCGGTAGCAACACATCGCGGCGACCGAGATCCAGCGCCGGGAGCGTCCCCGCCCCCGGACCACGGGAGTCTGCCCGCGCGGGCCCCAGGTGCGGGCGCGTGGCGGCGTCATCGCGAACCCGGCCTCGTCCTCGAAGACGATCCAGGCCCCGAGCGCCGCCGCGGTGCCCACCTGCGGCCACACGTCCTTCTTCCATAGCCCGACGGTGTGTTCGTCGCGTTCGAGCGCGCGTCGGGCCGGGCTCTGCCAGGACCAGCCGTGGCTGCGCAGGAGCCGCCAGACCCCCGCGATGGAGCAACTGACCTGGAACTGGCGTCCGATCAGCGTTCTGACACGCTCCAGCGTCCACCGCTGATCTTCCCAGCCATGCGCGGCCGGACCTTTGGCCCGCTCCATTTCCAGCACGGCGAACCGCTCGTCCGACAGCTTCGGCAGTTTCGTGGGTCCCTTCGACTTAAGACCCTCAATGCCGCCTTCACGCCAGTTGCGGCGCCATTGCTCCACCGAACGCTCGCTCACCCGCAGGTCCTTGGCGATGACCGAATTCCTGTCTCCTCGAGCGAACCTACGCCCGGCCTCCAACCGGATCACCTCACGCGCAGCCCGCCGCTCAGCAGTCAGGCCCCCACCATCCGCGTACCGCATAACACCGGCACACCGCAGGGATCACCCAACGTCACCACCCGAAGGCAACCCGAAAAGGTCAGTAGCAGGTGTCCGAGTCACCGAGCGGGCAGAGGGACAGCCCCTTGATCTATTCACACTCGGCGACGATGGAGATCATGGCCGCGTCGATATTCGGGTTCCCCTCGAAGTCGAACTTGCGAAGCGACTTGTCGCGGGGGAAGCCGGCGGCCTTGATGCGGCGCTTTAAGCGGCGGTAGGCGCGGTCGTGGCACTTGGCCAACGAGAGCTTGGCGAGGAACCTAGGTAGGAGATCTGCTCGCGTTCGGCCTTATCGGCCACTTCGGGGAACTGGAACCGGATGGTGGGCAGTCGCAGCATGCGGCATGCCTGATCGACGGCGGTGGTGGCTGCCTCTCGGTAAGTCTTTTCTAGCGGAGAACGGACACGGCTTTTTTCCTCTATGGCGGGGCACCTGGACGGCATCGTGCCGCTGGCATGGCCAATGTCGCGCCCAGTTCCCCCAGCGGGCTGGCCGCATGAACGGGCCTGACGAGAGTGGCAACAGCGGCCGCCGCGGCCACGAGGGTGCTAGGGATGCGCACAGGTGGTCCCTCCAGGAAGGTCCGAACTAAACGTGATCTTCCAAGCGGGACAGCATGCGCCACAGCAGGCTGTGGCAGACGGGTTCACTCCTGAGCGTGAAGTCGCACCACTGCCAGGCAACCTCCGCCCAAGACCGCGCACGACGAGGACGACGACATGCACCCGAGGTGTCGGTCCAGACGGTGGCCACTACCGGCCGCACGGGGTGGGAACGGATGTTGCCGTCCTATGAGGACAACTTCGTTGCGGCCAGGAGATGATGTGTCCAGCAAAAAGTTGAAGGAGGAAAGAATGAGGAAGTGCTTGGGCAGCCTGTTCTTCGCGGCTGTCGCCACCACAGTGTTCGCGACAGCTCCTGGAGTGCAGGCGGCGCCCGGAGGACCGGTTCCCATCCAGCCCACAGGTGCCCCGGAGTCGTTGAGAACGACTTTCTACTGTGGGTCGGCAGACACATGGACGGTCTGCAGCTGGACTGCAAGCGATTTCCCCGCCGAAAAGGTTTGGCTCCCCGGAGGCTCACCGAGTGCTCACCTTCTGGTCAACAACCACGCAGCCGGAGGGGAAGCCTGTCGCATCATCGTCAACGGAGGTCGCTTCGACGCAAGGTATGTAGACGCCTCATACAACCTATGGACATGGATGGGTAACACAGGGCCCGAACCGGTGGTCCAACTCGAGTGCATCCGCCGGAGCCAAAGCGGAGACGCAGGGATCGGAGGCTACATGCAGTTCAACCCTTAGTACTCAAGCAGGATTTCGCTGTCTGACCTGGTCTTTTCGCCGGGTGGCGGGAATGTAGCGGGACTTCGATCGTGCGGGGGCGGTCTCATGGAGACCGCCCCTCGATCGTGCGACAACGTCGCAGGTAGTGACAGCGACGGGGCAGCCTCCGAGGGTGATCACCGCGTCTGCCGCCGCGCAGTGGGACCTCGAACTGGACGATCTCTTCCTGACCATTGGGCACCGCTTCGGCCGAGTCGAGCTCCGCCGCCGCATGCGGGACTACGTGCGCGGGCTGCTCGCCCCGGTGGCCCGCAAGAACAGCTGGCCGAACAGGTCGGCCACCGCACTCCCGCCGGCCTGCAGCACCTCCTCGCCGGATCGAAGTGGGAGCCCGATGGCATCCGCGACGACCTGCAGGATTACGTCGCCGGCAAACTCGGCGAGGCCGACGGCGTCCTGATCATCGACGACACCGGGTTCATCAAGAAGGGCACCACCTCCGCCGGCGTCCAGCGCCAGTACTCCGGAACCGTCGGCCGCACCGAGAACTGCCAGATCGGCGTGTTCGCCGCCTACCCTCCGCCCGTGGCCGGGCTCTGGTCGACCGCGAGCTCTACCTCCCCAAGTCCTGGGCCGAGGACCGGGAACGCCGCACCGCAAGGGTCCCCGACGAGCGGGAGTTCGCCACCAAAGGCGAACTGGCCCGGCACATGGTGCTGCGAGCCCTGGCCTCGCCGCTGCCCATCGCGTGGGTCACCGCAGATTCCGCCTACGGTCAGGACAACCGGTTCCACCGGCTGCTGGAGCAGTCTGGTGTCGGTTATGTACTGGCCGTCCCCAAATCCCAGTGTAGCGTGGGCTGTTCACGGATCGAGGGCCTGTTCGCGCAGGCCCCGGACGAAGCGTGGGAGAAGATCTCTTGCGGCGACGGCGCGAAGGGACCCCGCGTCTACCACTGGCCAGCGGTGCGGCTGCCGGCCGTCGCCGAATTCGACTAGAAGGGCGAGGTCCCTCACCGGATGCGGTGGGCACTGGCCCGGCGCAGCATCAGCAAGCCCGACGAGATCGCCTACTACCTCGCCTACGCACCCCTTCAGGTCACCGTGCAGGAGCTGGTGCGGGTCGCCGGGGCACGCTTGGCGATCGAGGAGTGCTTCCAGGCTGCGAAGAACGAGTGCGGCCTGGACCAGTACGAGGTCCACCGCTACGTGGGCTGGTATCGGCACATCACTTTGGCCATGCTCGCTCACGCTTTCCTGGCCGCTACGGCACACCAGTCCTGGGAAAAGGGGGCGGAACAGGTGAGACACCCGGGGGCATCGGGCTCACAGTGGCGGAGGTTCGGCAAGACGGTCACCGCTGTAGCCCGGGAGCTCGAGATCAGCTCGGAGTCCCTGCGCGGCTGGTACCGCCGGGCGAAGGCGGACCGGGGCGAGGGCGAGTCCGGTGAGCTGACCAGTGCCGAGCGCGAGGAACTCAAGCGGCTACGCAAGGAGGTCCGCGAACAGCAGCAGACGATCGAGATCCTGAAAAAAGCGACGGCCTTCTTCGTGAAGGAGAACGACCGGTGAGCGAGCGGTTGATCCATGCGGAGAAGGCGACGTACCCGATCGTCCTGCTGTGCCGGGTGCTGAAGGTCGCCCGCTCCTCCTACTACGCCTAAACCGTTCCGGCAGATCCCGCCATTGCACCCCCGTACGGACCCGGTACAGCACCCCGTTGATCACCCGGCGGTGATCACTCCACCGGCCCCCACGCGCACCACCGCGAGGTAAGAACGACTCCAGCCGATCCCACTCCACGTTCGTCAGATCTCCACGTCCCATGCAGTCAGCCTGCCCCCAACACCCCCCTCACGGAAGGAGATCCGAGAAACAGTGCCTAGCTGGAAGGTGGGTCCATTTCATCGTGGCGTGCCTGTATGCGCGCGATGACGCGCTCCTGTCCCAGCCTCTTGGCCTGGCGGAGCTTGGCTTCGGCAGCGAGCATGGGGACCCAGAGCAACCAGCCCCAGAGACTGAAGTCCAGCACTCCCGTCCACACCAGCGCCTTGTTCAGTCCGAACGATGCAACGAAGGTCAGCACATACGTTTCGACCCGGTGCGCGAGAAGCAGGCGCAGCGGTGCGTTCCTGGCCCCCTGCAGCAGTTCAACCGCCGCAGCAAGTTCAGCAGCCCGGAGATCCTCTCCTGTGTCCTGGCTGGACTCGCCACGAGCAGCTCGTCGCAGCGCGTCGGTGACCAGCACGCTCTGCTCCGCTGTGGCCGCCTGCTGAGCTTGCCCTCGCGCAGCGGCTACCTTCAGGTCGTCCCAATAGCCCCGCCCGGCCCAGCCCGTCGCATCATCGACTCGCTCGCGCTCAGCGGACCCGGGCGGCGCCAGCTCTTCGATTCTCTCTCGCAGAAGTACCGCGCGGCGCGCCCGTCCCGGGTATTCGAACGAGTCCGAGCGAAGGCACAGCTCCAAGTACGACACCAAAAGTCCGAGGTCGTCCGGTGCCAGTGCGAGGCCCTCGCGATACGCGGCCTCAGCCTCACGGTCATGGTCCTCCTCGTCCTCCGCGGCGTGTGCCTGCCCCAGCCAGCGAAAGAGAACCGGATCCGGACCGACCTCCCCAAGCCCCGCCTCAGCCGCTGCTCTCACGGCTGCATAGCCGCCCACCGCGAAGAGCTCTGAGCACCGCTCCACATACTGCTGCCGTTCCACGTTCCGTTCCCACCCCAAGCCGTCAGAGCCAGCACCATCTGACGTACTCGCCACTGCTGTCAATGCGAGCACCTTGGTGGAGGTCATCATCCTCAGCATCGCCCTCACTGCCGGCGGGGCTCATCACCGCTCCCCGGCAGGGATAGCAACGCTGTGGCAGCGCGGCCCCGCTCGTCGGAAGTCCTCGACGTCTCACCATGCACGAGCTCGTGAGCCGTCTGGGAATGTTGCTGAGAACTGGCAGCAGGCAGTCGTGTCGGAACATTGGTGACGTCGAGCAAATGTTGACCGTAGGCTTTCGGCGAAGGGCAGGTGCGGTGGACATCACGGTGCAGTGGGTCAAGACGTCGTGGACGAAGCAGTCCCGGGGCGGGGAGGCCGCTGCCCGCAGGAACGCGGCGTCGGTCGGGTTCTCGTTGCCTCAGGTGCCCTCTGGGTTTGCCCACTTCGTCCAGATAGCTGAGCGTGATGGTTTCGAGCCGCGTTCGAGCCAGAAAGACCTTCGCGAGGTCGGTGTCAGCCTGCGGAACGAGGGTGATCGGCTCCGAGTGCTCGCTCGTGTGGAGCCGCTCTTCGGGTTGCCACCTCGGCCGCGCAGGCCGCCGTCAGTTCGACTGCTTCCCGGACAGTGGGTCCGCTGGCAGTTGAACTACCGGTTCACCAGCGCCCTGGGAATCCGGGGGTGGTCGTACTGGCTCGACACGTTCAACATCGCTTACGGCCCCGTCGACCGAAATGTCTTCCTGTCGGAGCCAACCATGATCGTCGATGAACGCGGGCCCGTTCGATAGACCAGGCGGACTGCGCCGTCGCGGAGTGGGTGTCGTTCAACGTGATCGACACCGAGAAGCAAGACTGGGCACGCAGCTGGCGAAGCTCAAGACGTACGCCGAGCGGGAGGGGCACACACGGGTTCCCTACGGACACCGGTCGGGCGGGTACCCGCTTGGGCAGTGGGTCGCGGAGCAGCGCCGGCAGTGCGCCCGACACCCAGTCTCAGCAAGACAGGTCGTCGGTGCGTTCTGGGGGCTCGTTTTCTGGGTCACCCTGTCCCTGGAAACCAGCGACATCACGCTCATCTTCTCGGCCTTCGCCGCCCTCTTCACACTCGTCGCGTTCAACGAGCGACGCAGAAGGAAGCAGTCCGATCTGACGCAGTGAAGCAAAGCCCCTCCGACGCCCCGGCGTCGACCAGGGGCTGCCGATCGGCTCACATCGGCACGGGATGGTCGTTGCACGGTCCGGGTGGTGCCAGCGTGTTGGCCGGTTCTCTTACAGACCGCGACATGGGCCCGGCGTGCTGGCGGGGCCCAGTTCGCGGTCGGTGGTAGTGGTCAGTTGCAGCAGTCGCAGCCAGGCCGACAGGCGCAGGCAACCGCCTCGGCACCGGCAGCGGGAGGCAACGATGGCAGCAACGTCACCATCCGGGACAGTGACGGTCGAATCACTCGCACCACCGTCATCGCTAATGGCCCTAACAAGAGGTATGGGGTCCAGCGCTGGGATGAGAGTGGAAACAAGACGCTGAGCCTTTTCCAACCTCAGGTTGAGGCGTGGTGAAGGACGAGAACGGTCTTCACGAGGGCGGTGATCCGGTTGGTGCTGCAGCGGAGCTTTCGCAGGAGGCGCCAGCTTCTGAAGGTGGCCATGGCCTGTTCGCCGATGCATCGGATCTTGGCGTGGCTGCTGTGGCGGAGGCGTACTGGTCGGCGGCCGCGCCCGCGCGGAGACGACGGGCCGTTTCCGGTGACACGCACCGGGGACGGGCCCCTCGCCAGTTTGTTCAGGAAGCCCGGATCGCCCGGTCGATCTCCGCGCCGGTACGGGCCATGACGACGGGCCACTCCTCCCTGAGGGAGGCGGGCAGAAGCTCGCGGTCCTCGTCCCGCTGGATCATGGTCGGCCCGCCCGGGACGACGAGCACGGCATCCAGCCGTTGCAGCAGAACGGCCAGGAGATCCATGATCCCGTCCCCTCCGAAACGGTTGAAGGTGATGCCGGTCGGGTTGTTGAAGTACACACCCGCCTCCTCCCCCTCCGCCGTACTCATCAGCAGGAAGTCCGTCCCGGGGTCCCGCACCACCGCATAGGGGCCGAGGACCTCGTGTGCGGCCCTCATGTCCAGCGGCGCCGGCTCACCGTTCTCGAACCGGCACACGAAGATGTCAAAACTCATGGAGCCCTTTCTCACCTCAGGTTGAGGCGTGGTGAAGGACCACGACGGCCTTCACGAGGGCGGTGATCCGGTTGGTGCTGCAGCGGAGCTTTCGCAGAAGGCGCCGGCCCTTCAGGGTGGCCATGGCCTGTTCGCCGAGACAGCGGATCTTGGCGTGGGTGCTGTTGTTTGAGCCGACGGCCCCTGAACGGCACCCGGACGGGGGCCCGGCGCCCTGGTAAGCCTTGTCCGCCCAGCACTTCACGTCGCCTCGGTGAGTGCGTCGATGATGCCGTGGCGCCGGGAGGCGGTCAGGTCATGGGTCGATCCGGGCAATGCCGGTGAGGCCCACAGCAGTCGGCCGAACGGGTCGGTGAGAACCTGGACGTTCATGCCGTGGCCTTGTGTTTTCCGGAGTAGTACGGGGTGTCAGCGGCGATCCGGTCGATCGGCAGCAGGGTGCCGTCCAGGATCACGAAGGTTCGCCCGTACGGTCTTCATCGCCTCGGTCAAGGTCGGCGCGGCGGCGGCCAGGACGTCGATCACCTCACGTATGTACCGGTACACGGTCGCGACGCCGATGCCGAACCCGGCGGCGAGCCGCGCGTAGGTGTCCCCGCACCGCAGGTGGGCGAGGACGAGCAGGGCCTGACGGCCGACGATCACTCCTTCTCATCGCGGCGCCGCGGTCATGTACCGCAACCCTTCAGTCAGTTTATGGCTGAGACGCGCCGCACCTGACGAAAGCCTGGATGGAGGGGGTATCTCTACTACACACAACGGGACGGGATGGCTTCGGGGAGTTGACCCTGGTGCAACTGTGGCGGAGACGTCCTCACGTACCCGGGTCTCGGCACTCGCAGCGACAGCAGGCTGTCTCCGAACTTCGGGCACAAGGCCGCTACGGTCCCGAACTGCGCGACGTCCTGCCCGGCTTCCTCGGCCTGGTTCTGGCCGTGCTCGTCCCCACCCTGCTGCTTGCCTGGCTCTACCGCGCGCTCGGCGTCAGCGGCTTGGTGCTCGGCGCCGTTCTCCTGGCGGCCGCTGCAACTGTGGGCTTCCGTCTACGTGAACCGATCGCCCGCCGACGCGGCGGCCACTACACCGCAGCGGAGCTGGCCCGGCTCGATACCCCCGGCCTCGCGGTCGCGATCGAGCGGATGTTGCGGCGCGACGGCTGGCACGTAGTCGATCTGAGCGCGCGGGAGGGGCGGCCGCGCCTGTATGCCCGGGACCACGGGGGCCGCGAACTCGACGTCGCCTTCCGCCTGGTCACAACAGCGGACGAGGACGAGGTGGCGAGCGGCCCGGCTCCCTTACGGGAGGCAGGGCGACCCGGCGTCGACCGCCTGATCCGGGTCGTCGTCCACCTCGGCACCTTCAGCGACGCGGACGTGCTCTGGGCCTCCCGCCAAGGCGGGGTCAAGCTCCTCGACGGTCGCCAGCTACAGCGCTGGGCGGGCGGCGCGACATTGGACCACCTAGGCCTTCCCAGCTGAATTTCTGCAGCAGATTCTCCCACGCGTAACCGAGTTACAGTCGTCGCGATCGTTCCCCTCCTGACCTGCGGAAACTATAGAAACGGGCCGCAATTTCGCCGATTCGGACACTGTCGAGCGCATTGCTGACCAGGCACAGGCAGAGATCTTCGCCGCCACCACCCGACGCCCCCCTTTCCCGCCGGCCAGTCCGCTCGACGACGTCATGGAAGAAACCCTGGACTGGATCGAGGCGACCAGCGGCCGCAACGCAACTCTGCCCGGCGTAGCCACCGTGCTACGACCTGGACTCCCTCACCGGCGGACTCACCCTGGCCAGCTCATCGTCATCGCTGCTCGCCCCCCCCATGGGCAAGTCCACCCTTGCCCATGACTTCGTCCGCTGCGCCAGCATGAAGCACGCCCTCTCCGGCGGCGTGTACTCTCTGGAAGCCGACCGCAACGAGATCGGCATGCGCCTGCTCGCCGCCGAAGCCCGCGTCGCACGACACCACATGCGCTCCGGCATCATGGCCGGTGAGGACTGGACCCGCCTCGCCCGGCGGATGCCCGCCGTCAGCGCCGCCCCCATCTACATCCAGGACGGCGCCTCTTCCCATGTCCACGACCTCGCGTTCACTGCCGCAACCTGCGGGCCAAGGCAGATGCCCAGCTCATCGTCGTCGACGCCGTTCACCTCCTCACCTAAGGAACCAGGCCGCTCGCCTCGCGCTACGAAGAGATCTCCGAGATCGCCCGTTGCCTGAAACTCCTGGTCAAGGAGCTCCGTGTACCAATCGTCTCGATCTCCACCCTCAACCGCAGCCCTGAGCAGCGCACCGACAAGGAGCCGATGATCAACGACCTTCGGGACCGCTGGCGCCTTGAGGACAACGCCGGCGTCGTGATCCTCCTGCACCGAGAGGACGCCTACGAGAAGGACACGCCCAGTGCCGGCGAGGCCTATTCATCATCGCCAAGCATCGCCACGGCCCCAACGCGACCGTCACTGTCGCCTTCCAGGACCACTACTCCCGCTTCGTTGACATGGCCAGCCATAGCCCGGACATGCGGGTTCTCAAATCGCGTGTTGAAATCTCGCGGCCGATATCGGATCCATGTCGGATACCACGCCGACCGTGAGACCACCCAGGTCAGTACCGGCGGCCCGAGCCACCCGGCGCGGGCCATCAAGGTGACGTAGCCCTCGCGTCCCGAACGGCGCGCCGGGGGGGTGGTAGCGACGGACGCCTCCGCACTCAAGTCCTGCATACCGCCCCACATGTTCGTGCCGCATGGTGAGCCTCGCGCTTGGGCATGAACTCGCCCAGGGAGTGGCCGCCGAGGCCCTCCGGCACCGAGGGGGAAACTTGTTGATGAACCTCCGCAGGAGACTGACCAGTGCGGCCGCTGCCGGCGTGATGGCGGCGGCCGCACTTGTGTTCGGCGGCGCACAGCCAGCCGCCGCCGACCAGATCGGCACCTGCCCTTATCCGAAGGTATGTCTGTACAACTCGACTACCTACACAGGGAATTACTACGCCTCCTACCAGGTGGTGACGAACTACTACCAGGTACCGCCGTCCCGGAGGCAGCCGATCACCGTCGTCAACACCCGTAACGACGACATTGCGTGGGTCCGGTACGTGGCCTTCGGCAATCAGTTCACGACCTGCCTGACACCGGGGGCCCGGTTGTACGTGAACCCGGCGGGCGGCAACGCCACGGTCACGGGAATCATGATCCATTCGGCTTCTACCTGCTGACACGGAAGCTCGGTGCGAGGGGGCGGAGCACCCGCAGGGTTCTCCGCCCCCTCGCCTCCCTTGGTGGGTCGGCGCCAGCTTGAAAGTCACCGGACTCGTCCTGGGGGCAGCGGTCGCCGGCCCCGTCGCGACATGGTCCCTTCCACGAGCCTTGGCTCTCGCAGCGATGTACATCTGCCGACCGTCCGAGGACGGTGCGATCTCGCGTTGATCAGGCCGGGCTGCCGGTGGCTTCTTGGTTCACGGACTGGTGCGGGGGCTCTTTTGCACGGAACTAGAGGATCCCGTCATGCGCGCCGCCGACCTGCTCGTGTATCCCGTCCGCACCCGCGACCGGCAGGCCATGGGTGAATTCGTCCGCGCCGCCCCTCGACGCTCTCGCCACGGCCCGCGGCGGCGCCCGGCCCCTCCTGGGCACCCTCACCACCTATTTCGATCCGGGCTGTGTGGCCGCCGAGGCGACTCGCCGCCTCACCCTCAGCGTGCAGGGCCTTGAGACCTACCGGCTGGAACGCATCTAGAACTCACCGGTGCCCATCCGGCCGATCCGGCCCACCGCTACATGCTGCAGACCAGGGTGATCGGCGCACGGTTGCTGGACTGGCCCGCCGAGGACTTCTGAAGCTCCCCGACAGCGTCCGAGCCGGTTACCGACGGGCTCAGTCGGTGGACGTCTGCGTCCGGCGAGGCGTCTGGGGCGATTTCGCGGCCTCGGCCTCGGCCTTAGCGTCGCTGACTGCGGCGGCGGCCTGCCTTTCGGCCTCGTCCGCTGCCGCGGCAGCATCCAGGGAAGCCGGCCGGCCTGCGGTGAGCTCGGGCGGCCGTCCGTCGCTCGACGTGTCATGCGCGCCTGCGGTGGCTGCCTCCGCCGGTTGCGCCGTGCCGGGAGGGCTCGCCGGCGACTGATCACCGAACGCACGGGTGACGGTCCGGACAGCCTCTGTCAGCTCCCCCGGGATCACCCAGAAAGTGTTGTTGTCGCTGCCCGCCAGATGCGGCAGCGTCTCTAGGTACTTGTAGGCCAGAACCTTCGGGTCGGCATTGTTGCGATGAACGGCCTGGAAGACGAGCTCCACCGCCTTTGCCTCACCGTCCGCTCGCAGGATCATGGCCTGCTGCGTGCCCTGCGCCTCCAGGATGTCCTTCTGCTTCGTCCCCTCCGCCGTGAGGATCTTGGCCTGGCGCTCCCCTTCGGCGTGCAGGATGGCCGCACGCTTGTCACGTTCAGCCCGCATCTGCTTCTCCATCGCTTCCTTGATGGTGTGCGGTGGATCGATGGCCTTGATCTCGACACGGTTGACCCGGATGCCCCACTTGCCGGTGGCATCGTCGAGGACGGCACGAAGCCGGGAGTTGATCTCCTCACGGGAGGTGAGAGTCTCCTCCAGGTCCATGCTGCCGATGACGTTCCGCAGAGTGGTCACGGTGAGCTGATCGATCGCCTGCAGATAGTCAGCGACCTCATAGGCTGCCGCCCGCGGATCGGTGATCTGGTAGTAGAGGACGGTGTCGATGTTCACGACGAGGTTGTCCTCAGTGATCACCGGCCTTGGGTCGGACGAATAGACCTGCTCACGCACATCCAGTTTGGTGTTGATGCGGTCCGCGACCGGCACCACAAAATTGAGGCCGGGCTGCAGCGTCCGGCGATATCGACCGAACCGCTCGATGTTGTAGCGGCGCGCCTGCGGAACGATCCGCACAGTGGAGGCCACGAGGAAGACGACGACAATGGCCGCCACAAGGGTAAGAATGACAACCGGCTCCACGGTGCCTCCGTTGCTAGGGGTTCAACCGTTCACGGAAGGAGTTCACGGGGATACACAATGGCCGTGGCGCCTTCGATCTCCATGACATCCACCAGGGCCCCCACCGGGATCACAAGGCTGTCGTCGAAGGCACGGGCGGACCACTCCTCGCCGGACAGTTTGATCAGACCGCGGGTCGCGGTGACCTCCTGCATCACCTCGGCCCGCTTGCCGATCAGCGCATCGCTGCCCTCGCGCACCAGCGGTTGCAGCGCCATATGCCGCAGCGCGACCGGACGGACGATGAAAAGGCCCGCTGCCGCCGCAGCAGCCAGGGCAAGGAGCTGTCCGAAAAGCCCAACACCCACACCGGCAACCACGGCAGCAACCAGCGCAGCACCGGCCAGCAGCCCCAAGACCAGTGTCAAAGTGAAGAACTCCGCGACACCCAGCGCCGCGGCGGCGAGCAGCCATGCGAACCAGGGCATCGAATCGCCCTCCCTCAGAGGCCTTCTCCCCCAAGTTACCGTTCGAACCGCCAAGCAGAACAGACACCGCGACTGGGTCCGTGAGCGTCTCTGCGCGGGCCGCCTTTCGGGCAGGACGACGAGGGAGTGGCAAACACTCACGCCGTCCGTCAGGGGCGCGGGCCCGAAGCGAGCAAGATATGGGTCTTCGCGAGGAGTGCCTTCCTGGCGAAACGAAACTGCCGACTTCCGGGCCTGGCGCCGCGATTCGACCCGCGTGAACCGTCCCGCCATCCGGCTCATCAGGCCCTCGAACGCCTCCTACCAGCGGACAGGATCTATGCTGCGAACTGCAGCCACCGCATGATCGTTTGCCTTCACACACCGATGATCAACAGTGGCCGCACCCGTCTCCACACCGCGTCAGGGTCGCGCAGCTTCTGCCTGCCGTCCTGTGTATCGGAGGGCTTGTGCAACGTGGCGAAGTCTGGTACGTCCAGTTCGACGAGCGGAGGTTGGTCGTACTGCTCTCAGGAGATGACGCGTCCGGGTTCCGGGTGATGCAGGTCGTCGCTCCGGCCGGTGTCGACATCAGCGGACTGGGCATCGAAGTGATGGTCGGCGCCGGTGAAGGGCTGCCGTTCGAAGGCGTGCTGCGGCTCGCGTTCCCGCGTCCGGGCTTCACCCCGTGCACATGGTTCACCACCGTGTCCCGGGACGACCTGATAGAGCGGGCGGCCGTCCTGTCCCCCGGGAAGCTCAGCGAGATCGACGATGCCCTCCGACTCGCTGAACAAGCACAGGAGCGGACCCCGGCAACGACCGCGAAGCTCAGCGAGAGTGGGCGATGAAGCCGTCGTCATTCCGTGTCGGCTCTATCAGGATGAGCCGTCCGTCAGCATGGTGCACGCGCTGACGGGGTTGCGGCAGACGATTCTGCACTGTCTGTACTGCTGGCACAGCGACGGACTGGTGCGCCGGCGTCACCTGGAGCACATCGCCAGTTCCGACGAGCCGTGGGCGGTGCCGTTCATGGCAGTCGGCCGACGAGTACGTCTTGGAGATCCAGGATGGTTGCCATAGATCGGATGATGAGGCAGGGGCAAGTGCTGCTCCCATCGGGCGGGGGAAGGGGGCGGGCGGGCCGCGCCTCGATGCGCAGGCTCACAGCGGCCGACGTGTGTCGACAGGGGGCACATGTGACGCGCTGCGGGGTGATCCTGCCGCCTGGCTGCGATGCTTTACTCATCTGCGACTAGTTGCATACTGTACTTTATGTCGGCTTTGCCCACCCGTGGGCCCGAGGTACTCGTCCCGCTGTTCGACCAGGTGGTCGAGGAGAGCGGCGCCCATGGTGGCCTGCTCCTGCTGCTCCCGCCGGGCGAGCCCATGCTCTTCGCCACCCTCATCAGCGGTTTTCCCGCCAAGTACGCCGACCCGTGGACGCGGATCTGGCTGCAGTCGAATTTCGCCATCGCCCGGTCCGCACGCGAGCGCCGGCAGATCTGGATGGGCCCGAACGAGCGGGCGCTGCTCTACCCCGAGTCGGCCGTCGCGGCACCGTACCCGTACGCCGTCATCGACACACCCTTGGTCACCGGCGACACCCTGTGGGGCGTCCTCAACCTCCTCTGGCCCGGTTCCCACCCGCCCGAGCCCGTTCCGGAGGAGCTGAGGGTGGTCGACGCGGGGGCCCACCGGCTGAGCAAACTGCTCAACCGGTGCGCCGAGGACGGGCGACCGGTGCGGCCCCACCGCCGGCCGCTCGTCGTTCCTCGACAAGAGGCGAACCACTTCAGGGCAGGCGAGGCCCGTGCGGGCGCCCACTTCGCGGAAAGGCTCCCCGGAGGCTGCCTGGCGATGAATCTGGAGGGTGAGGTCACCTTCGTGACCGCCGCCGCCGCGGATCTCCTCGGCACTTCGGCAAGCGACTTGATCGGGGCGCTGCCCTGGGAGGCTCTCCCCTGGCTCAGCGATCTCGTGTACGAGGACAGCTACCGACGGGCGCTGTTCACCCGGCTGCCGACCTCGTTCACCGCACTGCGCCCCCCCGATGTATGGCTGTCCTTCCGTCTCTTCCCCGGCGCCTCCGGTATCAGCGTCCGTATCCAGCGCGCCGCGGCCTCCGCCGAGAATGCGATCTCCGGCATCCCGGCACGCACGGCCGAGGCGGCGGCACTCACACCGGCGACGGACGAGGCACCTACCCGGGTCGGCTCTCTGTATCACCTGATGCAACTGGCCACCGTCCTCAGCCAAGCCGTCGAGGTGCAGGACGTCGTCAAGATCGTGTGCAGTCCCGTGATGTCTGCTTTCGACGCCGAAGGCATTGCCCTGCTCACCGTGGACGGGGCCAGGCTGCGCCTCCTGGGCCACCGGGGAATCACCGAGGAGGCCACCAAGATGATCGACGGCCGACTGGTGGACACCGCGACCCCCGCCGCCCGCTGCATCCTGGAACAGGAGGCGTTGTTCTTCTCGAGTGCGCAGGAGATGGACCACGCCTTCCCCGGCTGGTCGGCCCGCAGCCGCTTGTCCTCATTCGCATTGATGCCCCTGACGGCTTTGGGACGACCGGTCGGCTGCGTGGCGTTCGGCTACCGTGAGCCGCATCGGTTCGGATCCGGCTACCGGACCCTGTTCACCTCGCTGTCGGGGCTGCTCGCCCAAGCGCTGGACCGGGCCCAGCTCTTCGACACCCAGCACCAACTCGCCCGGCGACTCCAGGATTTGCTGCTCCCCACAGCTCTGCCTGATATCCCGGGACTTCAGGTCGCCGCGCGCTATCGGTCCGCGACCCGGGGCGCGGAGATCGGGGGCGACTTCTACGACCTCATCCGGCTCGACTCCGGCTGCGCGGCCGCGATCGGCGACGTCCAGGGGCACAACGTGACCGCCGCCGCCCTCATGGGGCAAGTACGCACCGCCGTGCACGCCACCGCGGGCACCCGCCCCGACGAGGTGCTCACCCGCGCCAACAAGCTGCTCACGGACCTGGACGCCGGGCTCTTCACCAGTTGCCTCTACGCCCACGTCGACTTCGCCACCCACCGTGCCGTGCTGGCCACCGCAGGTCATCCACCGGCTCTGCTACTGGATCCCGAGGGGCAGGTAACCATCCTGGACGTGCCCCCGGGACCGCTTCTCGGCATTGAGCCGGACGCCCTCTACACCCCGATGGAGACACCCATGCCGCCCGGCAGCGCTCTGCTGCTCTACACCGACGGACTGGTCGAGACCCCCGGGACCGACATCGACGTCTCCCTCGCCGGGCTCGCCGACCACCTGCAACAAACAGCCGGGTCGCCACCGGACGCCATAGCCGACAGACTGCTCCGCCAGGCACCCGGAACCACCGCCGGCACCGACGACGTGGCGTTGATCCTCATCCGCCGTGAAGACGATCATCACTAGGGTTGAAGACGGGCCCTAGTGCTGGATTCCTCAAAGGAGGTACACATATCGGCGTCGTAGGGAGCGCGTTGGCGGCGGGGTTCGTCCCCAGACCCATGGACGGGCATGGGAGTTGAGCTGGTTGGTTGCGAGGTTCGTGGCCTGGGCGATGTCGTCGGCGTTTGCGAATGACCGACCGGCGAGGGCAGTTTTGCGGAAGAGGCGCCACCAGCCTTCCTGCAGGTTGAGCCAGCACGCGCCGACGGGGATGAAAGCGTGGTGGATGCGAGGATGGTCCTCGAGCCAGGTCCGGGTGGACAGACTGTTGTGGCTGGACAGGTTGTCGGTGACGATCCAGATCTCCCCGGTCGGGTTGGCGTCTTCGACCTGTTGCAGAAATCGCTGGTAGGAGACGCTGTTGCGGGAGGAAGCGGTCATGGTGATCTGCTGGCCGTCCCGGACGCGTAAGGCACCGTAGACCCAGGTCTTCTCGGGTCCACGGCTGTAGTCGAGCTCCGCTTTGATCCGGTGTCCGTCGGGTGACCAGGTGGGTGCGGGCGGAAAAGTCCGCGGGATCACCGGCCCCAGCTCGTCGGCGCATATCACCGTCGCGTCGTCGGGCGGCTGGGTGTAGAGGCCGATGATCCGTGTCCTTTTGGGACGAAGTCCGGGTCCTTCGACCGCATCCAGGAACGCGTGCGGCGCCAGCGCACACCCTCGGCAAGCAGGATACGGCGAACCTGCGAGCGGCCCACCTCGATCCCCGCGGCCCGCGCCGCCGCGGCCAGGGAATCCAGCGTCCACTCGGCCGGCCCGGACTCGTCGAAGGCCCACAGTTCCCCGACGGGCTCCCACCGCAGTCGCCCCGGCGGCACGGTCTTGACCAGGGAAATGATCCGGGATCGTTCCTGCTCGGTGATCCGTCGTTTGCGGCCCTGCCCGCCCAGATCATCTAGTCCCCGCAGGCCCACGCGATTGAAGCGGTGCAGCCAGCAGCGGACCGTCTTCTGGCTGCAGTCCAGCTCCACCGCGATCGCCGGCACCCGCAGCCCCGACCAGCTCAGCTCGATCATCCGGGCCCGCATCACCGCATCCCGCGGTGCCTTCCGTGCCCGCGCCAGGCGGCGGACGACGGCCCTCTCGTCCTCGTCACGCTCCGGTCGTGCCCACAAAACCATCGCCCAGCACCCGCCCCCGAGCACCCTCAACTACCCCGCCACCACGACATATACCCAGCTAAAGAGGAATCCAGCACTAGCAGCAAGAACTCCTAATGAAATGATCTTCGAGGTGGTGGATCACTCTGGGACTGTTGATCCGGGGGTGCGCGGTGGCTCGGCCGAAGCCGTGGGAAGTCGACGACGAGTTGTGGGTGGTGATCGAGCCGCTGTTGCCCAAGATCGAGCGTCGGACCAGGCATCCAGGACTCAAGCGGCATCCGGACCGGCTGGTGTTCCAGGGCATCCTGTTCGTGCTGCACACGGGGATCGCCTGGGAACACCTGCCGCAGGAACTCGGCTTCGGGTCGGGCATGACCTGCTGGCGGCGTCGAGCCGAGTGGACCGAGGCCGGGGTGTGGTCCCGGCTGCACGAGGCCCTCCTCGCCAAGCTGCGTGGCGCGAACGCCTGGTCTTCTCCCGGGCAGCGGTCGACGACTCCCACGTCCGCGCGTTAATAGGGGCCCCAAGACCGGACGAAGTCCTGTCGATCGGGGCAGGACGGGCAGCAAGCACCACCTGATCACCGACGCCACCGACATCCCGCTCGCCGTCACCCTGACCGGCGGCAACCGCAACGACGTCACCCAGCTGATCCCACTCCTTCAGGCCGTGCCGCCCGTACGGGGCAAACGCGGCCAGCCTCGGCGCCGCCCCGACGTGGTGATGGGCGACCGCGGCTACGACCACGACAAGTACCGCCGCCTGGTCCGGGACTTGGGCGTGACGCCGCTGATCGCCCGCCGCGGCACCGAGCACGGCTCCGGCTTGGGAACCCAGTGCTGGGTTGTCGAGCGCGCCTTCGCCCACCTGCGCTGGTTCCGCCGACTGCGGATCCGCTGGGAGATCCGCGACGACATCCACGAAGCGCTCCTCACCCTTGCATGCGCACTCATCTGCTGGCGGCGACTGGGCGCTCTGGTGAGCGGTGCCCTGGGCTAGTCAGCCGCCTCCAGCCGGTTGAGGACTTCTGTCGGAGCGAAGCTCCAGCCGACCAGACGGGGCCCACTCCAGTTGAGGCCGATCACGAGTCCATCCTGGGCGACATCAGGCAGTACGCGATCGCACCAGGTATCCAAAGGCATGGACTCAACACGAAGTCCGCACCCCCAGATCTTCGCTGCCCTCTGGGCACGGGGCGAGGTCGACCAGAAGGGGAGACTTCGCGTGCCGTCCGCGGAGAGATGAGTCGGGCTCCCGTCGTCATCCCGGACAAGCCAGACCACTTTGCTTTGGCGGACGTCTCGGAAGAATGCCGCCGCTTGCGAACCGCTCTGACTCATGGCCATCGAGCCTACCGTTCCACAACAGTCATTTCGCTAGGGCTTCTTAGGGCTTGCCGGAAATCAACACGTCGGTTTGATCTTGTTTTCGTCGAGGTTGAGGAACTTCGCAATGTCAGTCGACGTGCGGAAACGGGCGGTCGAGGCAGGGATGTGAATGCCGTGGGCTTCCAGGAGCGGGCGGACGTCTTTCGCTGCGCGGCTGATGGTCATGGCGGTGGTGTTGAAGAGCTGGCCCAGGAGGTCCATGGTCGCGAGTTTTCGCAGGTGGAGCACGGTGGCCAGGATCCGGTCTGCTGAGGTGAGCTTGGGTTTGGCGCCTGTGCCAGGGGCCACCAGGCGCTCGTGGCCTCTGCGGGTCCGGAGCACTTGCTCGCGTTGCATTTCCATCGCTGGAGTCAGCACGTCGATGAGTTCGTTGAGCTGCCGGTGGGTCATCCCGGTCAGTTCTGGGTCCTGGAGCGAATGCCGCGTGAGGCGGGCCGGTCTGTCCGCCGGGGCCTCGTCCTGTGTGCTGGTGGTGGTCGCTGTGTCCGTTGGGCGCTGGGGGTGGAGGGTGTAGTTCCAGTCGCCGTGGAAGCGGTGGCGGGTGATGGGCAAGGCAGCGATCTCGTCGTCGCTGACGCGGATGCCGGTGGGGTACTCACCGCTGTCGAGTTCGGCCTGGACGGTGAGGCCGGTGCGGCTGGTGGTCGCGGCGATGGTCTGCAGCATGACTTCGTGGCTGGTCAGGGGCCTGCCTCGCCAGTTCATGGTGATGTGGGAGAACAGCCGGTCCTCAATCTTGTTCCACTTTGAGGTGCCGGGCGGAAGGTGACACACCGTGATCTCAAGGCCGGTCTCGGCGGCGAGGTCGGCGAGTTGGGTCTTCCAGCCGCGGGTGCGGTAGCCGTTGGAGCCGCCACCGTCGGCGGTGATCAGCAGCCGGCGGGCGCGGGGGTAGTCGTGCTGGCCGACCGCCTGCCACCAGCGGCGGATGGAGGCGACGGCGAACGCCGCCGTGTCGTGATCGGTGCCGATGCTGACCCAGCCGGTGTTCGCCGTCATGTCGTAGATTCCGTACGGAATCGCCTTCTCGGCCTGGCCGGGGAAGTCGTGCGTCTTGACCCTCACGGGCTGCCCTGCGGGCTGCCATTCGTGCCCGGCGTTCTTGTAGTCGCCGATCAGCTCCTTCTTCTTGCTGTCCACGCTGATCACCGGGTCCCCGGCGTCCCTGTGGTCTCGTGCCTGCTCATTGAGGTAGCGGAACTGGGCGTCCCTGTCGGGGTGCTGGGCACCTTCGATGGTCTTGGCGTTGGCCTGCAGGCTGAAGCCTTCTTCTCGCAGCAGGCCGGCGACGGTGTCGGCGGAGACTCGATGGCCCTGGCGGGTGAGCTCCGCTGCCAGCTTCCGGGTCGACTTCGTCGTCCAGCGCAGCGGCGACATCGGGTCGCCCCGCTCGTCGGGCTCGACCAGCCCAAGCAGAGCCGGCCGTAACCCCGGATCGAGGTCAGCCGCCCTCTTCCGGCCACCACCAGGTCGACGAATCCGCCCCGACGGCACCTGACCAGAGTCCAGTTCGGCCGCTCCGCGAGAGACCGTACCCTCCCGAACCCCGGCCGCTGCGGCGACCAGCCTGATCCCACCGTGCCCCAGTGACAGCGCTTCCGCCCCTATGGCCAGCCGACGCTGACGTTCATCGAGATGCGGCAACAACAACTGGAACTTCGCAGCCAGGACATCTTCGATCCCCTCCGGTCTCCCCATACCAGAACAACGAGCCCCACAGATGGAAGCCACGACTTGTTTCCCGGCAAGCCCTTACCGCGGCTAACACAATGAAGTATTGAGGATCCAGCTATAGGTATCCCGGCTCGCCGTTGGCGACGAACCGAGTCAGGGATCGCTCCAGCAGCTCGAGAAACTGTCGCAGGTCGTCAGCTACCCGGTCGAGCTCGGGTTCGTCCAGCGAGGCGGTTCGCGTCCGGTAGACCACTCCGCCAGGGCTAGCGACATAGGACAGGCCGCCGCCGTTCGAGCCGATGATCAGGCCACCGGCCTTCTTGTCCGCGCTGACGTCGACAGCGCCGTACTGCTTGAACCGCAGAAGGACACCAGCTGCCGGGTCGACGAAGTAGCCATTGCCGACGTCCGCCCAGGTGACGTCACCGATGTTGTCGTAGAAGGTGACCAGGTCGGCAGGGACGATGCTGGCCTGGGCAAGCGTGCGAGCCGCTGCCTGGTCGGCGTGTTCGGCCAGCCGGACCTCATTGGCTCCCGGGGGAAAGCCGTGCCGATGCTCGAACTCGTCTGTCATTGTCTTCAGGGCCTCCGAGACCCTGCTCGCCCACGAGGCCAGCCAGGTGGGCGAAAGCGAATGGTCACTCATGAGGCCGGATCATGGCACGGCCCGCGGACATCCATGGTGCGCTCACCAACCCTGCCCGAAGGTCAGCGCAAAGTCCTGAGCTGCCGGTGGGTGATGAGGCAGCAGGCGAGTTTGAGGAAGGCTTCGTGCATGTCGGCCCTGCGTTCCCAGCGGATGCGTAGGCGCCGAAAGCCGTGCAACCAGGCAAACGTCCTCTCGACCACCCAGCGGTAGGTGCCCAGGCCAGTGCCGTGCCGTGTTCCTCGCCGGGCGATCGCCGGGACGATGCCACGAGCGCGGACCTGATCACGGTAGACGTCATGGTCATTGCCGCGGTCCGCGAGCAGGAGTCGCGCTTGCGGCGCGGCCGTCCGACGCTGCCACGGACGGGCGGGACCGCGTCGAGCGGGGGAAGAAGCTGGGTCACGTCGTTGCGATTGCCGCCGGTCAGCAGGACGGCGAGCGGAGTGCCGTGTCCGTCAGTGATGATGTGGTGCTTCGAGCCGGCCCGCCCACGGTCGACCGGCGACGGGCCCGTCTGGCTCCCCCTTTTTAGCGCCCTGACGTGCGAGGAGTCGACGACGCAGCGGGACCAGTCCAGCCGGGAGGCCGCGTTGAGCTCGGCCAGTAGGACCTCATGCAAGCGTTGCCAGACACCAGCCTCGTTCCAGTCCCGCAATCTGCGCCAGCACGTCATGCCGGAGCCGAAGCCGAGCTTTTGAGAGATGCTCCCACTGGATTCCGGTATGCAGCACGTACAGGATCCCGCAGAGCACCTCCCGGTCGGGCAGCGGCTTGCGGCCGGGATGTCGGAAGCGTCGCTCGCGCTGCGGTAGCAACGGCTCCAGGCGGTCCCACAGCTCATCCGGCACGATCCACGGTGACGTCCCCACAAGGAGCCGAACGCTCAACTCCCGCCCCGGACACGTTCAACACCGCCTGCCCACCTCAAGGCGAGCCCTCCCTGCTCCTCTGCACTTGCGCTGGTGAGGTGATCGAGTCAGGAACGCCTGTGTTCGCGGCTGAGTTCGTGGTAGCCGCGGAAGTCGAAGAAGCGCAGGCCGTCGATCACTGCTCCAGACAGGATTTCCGGCAGCGTCCATGGGTGAGTGGTGTAGTCGTCCGCTGCCACGCCTCCATGCTCAAGCAGCAGAGCGATCAGCTGGTGAACCTGTGCGGTGCCGTCGATCCGCCCGGAGATGTCGATCTGCACCGCCCAAGTGGGGTGGTGCCCGATGGCCGCTGCGAGGATCGCAACATCCTCAGGATCCCAGTCGGAGAAGAGGTAGCCGGTCTGCTCATCATCGATGTCGATGTAGAGGTTGCCGTCCAGAGTCCACGGATGGCGCTGCTCGGGCAGATACCTGTCGAGCGAGGCAACGGTTCGAGCTCGCTGCCCTGTTGGAAACGCGAAAACAGTTCGCATGGGTGGAGCGTAGGCAGTTCAGCTTCGTGGCCACCACGGATTTCAGGGACGGTGCCGGACCGTCGACGTGGTGGAGCGGTTGGCGATGTCTGCGTAGGTCGGCAGGCCGAGATCGACTGTGAAGAATCGGCGGACTGTTTCGGATCGAGCTCGTCCAGGAATCCCCGTACGGTCGATCACGTTCGTTGCATCGTTCCGCAAAGCCCCTTGTGCAGGTGCCGTGATGGTTGGCGCGACTCGAGACCCGTCCCAGCACGGCGTCAATACCCTCGGTGAGGTGACTTCGGATGAGATGCGCAGACCACCGGCGCCAGTCATGGCAGTGATGGCTTTCATGGCGCTGCCGGCCGCCGCCATCCTCGTGATCGCGATCGTGGTCTCCCTCGCAGAAGGCGATCCCGCTGGTCTCCTGCTCGCCCTACTCGCGGTCCTGCCCGGTGCGGCGGCCTTCGGGCTGTGGCAGGGCAACCGCGGCGCCCGGGTCGTGGCAATCATGATCGGTGTGGCGGCCATTCCCGCCAGCAACGCCTCCGGCGTGTACAGCGGCGCACCGATCATCTATGGGGTGACCATCATCCTCCTACTGATAGCACCCAAGTCGTCCCGCTCTTGGTTCAATCCTCACCGCTGATCATAGAGAATTGAAGTCCGTTTCGCCCTTCTCGACGACCGCGCAGTGCGCTGGATGCTGTTCCAGAGGCGGTTCACCCGCCCGAGCTCCGGGCACGCATGCGGTCTACACACACGCACACCGGCCACCCCGGCGATGACGTCATACAGCCTTCTGATTGACGTAGCCCAGCTACGCCAGGCCCTCGGAGGCGCACAGCCGATCTGAGACTCCGCCAACTTCGGTCTGGAGCAACTGGCAGGCGGCGCCGTTCTGGTGGCCCCAGTGCATGGCGGCGCGCCAGAGGGCCCGTCCGTAGCCGTGGCCCCGGCCTGCGGCAGCAGGCGCAAAGCGCCCCTAGCGTCAATCATGGTCTCCATTTCCGCCGTTGGCGCGACGGCGAGTTGGTCACAGAGCTGCACCACCGGCCGCGCGGCCGGGTCCGCGAACGGGCCCGGCGGAACCGCCGGAGCCGCGGCAGTGCCAGACGCAGACCTTCGCAGCGATGACCGTGCCGTTGGGTCGGGCATTGTCACCGGCGCGGGCTAGTGTGCTGCGGGACACACGCGTAGCCCCGACCTGGGAGAAGGCTCGCATGGCCAAGTTGATCTACGTGTTCAATGTGTCCCTGGACGGCTACATCGCCGACGCGGACGGCAATTTCGACTGGGCCGTACCGGACGAGGAGTACTACTCCTTCATCAACGACGTGCTGCGGCCGGTCGGGACCTACCTGTACGGGCGCCGACTGTACGACATGATGGCTGTCTGGGAGACCGACCCGTCCATCGCGGGCCAGTCGCCCGGGGCGCGGGAGTTCGCGGAGATCTGGCAGGCCGCCGACAAGGTCGTGTACTCCAGGACGCTGGAGTCGGCCCCCACCACCCGGACCCGGATCGAACGGGACTTCGACCCCGAGGCGGTTCGGCGGCTGAAGGCATCTTCCGAACGCGACCTCACCGTCGGCGGGGCCGCCCTCGCCGCCCACGCGATCGCCGCAGGGCTGGTGGACGAGTACCACCTGTTCGTCGGCCCTGCCGTGCTGGGCGGCGGCAAGCCCTTCCTCCCCGACGGGGCCCGGCTCCGCTTCGAGCTCATGGACGAACGCCGGCTCACCAGCGGCGTGGTCTACCTCCGCTACCACACCCAGGCGTGAGCACCCGGTGCCGCCGGGGCGGGGCAGATCGGGTGCGCCGGGGTGCTCAGCCGGTCTGCCCCCGGAGGACCTGGCGGGCGATTCCCAGCTGCCTGTCCCGCAGCGCGGTGCGGTCCTTGAGCACGTCGGGGTGACCGTCGAGCCAGCGCTGCTGCATCACGGCGAGTCTGGCGTACGCGGTGCGCAGGTATCCGGTGTCCTGCTTGCAGTGGACGTCCGCCTTGGTTGCGGGGTGGGTGCGGATGTCCGCGTCGGGCGGCAAGGCTCTGATCAGGTCGAGGGGGTCTTCGGCCTGGACACGGTTGGCGAGCATGCACTGCCGCCAGCTCTCGTTCGCCTTGCGGAAGAGGGAGTCGTGCTTGAGCCACGTGAACGCTGTTTGCTCCCCTTCGTTGAGCTGCATCCGCAGTTCCGTCCACCGCACCCGGCCGTCGCCCAGCATGTGCTTCTCCGCGTCGGCCTGGCAGCCGCTCGCCGGCATGGTCACCTCGAGCAGCTTGCCCTTGACGGAGATCTCGTTTCCGGGTTTGCCGTAGAGGGCGCGGTTGAAGGCCTCTCCTTGCGGCTGCTCCGGTGGAGCCTGCTTCTGGCTGTCCGCCCCGATTTCTTCGAGGGTCTCGAGACCGAACGGAGTAGGGCGGGACACCGCCGCGTCACCCGCCTTCGCCACGGGAGCGGGCTTGAGGGTGAATCCGCGCTCGGCCATGCAGGCGACGAGGACCTGCTGCTGGGCGGTCGCGATCTGTTCGCCGCTCCGGGTCCAGGCGTAGAGCTGGGTGTAGATCGGCGGACGCAAGCCTTGTACGGCCAGTGCGGCCGGGGACGGCGGACGAGGGGGCCGGGGTTCGGGGTTCTGGGCCCTCGCGTCGGCGAGCGCCCAGATCGTTGCGCCCACAGTGGCGGTCAGGACGCAGGCGGCGACGTGCCGGCGAGTGCCGTGGAAGCTCAGTGCCATGTGAATCCTGTCGAGGTCCGGAACGCGCGGGCCCGGTTTGCGCCGGGCCCGCCGTTCACCGAGGTCAGAAGCAGTCGGTCGACGTCCGGCCCGGGAGCGTCAGCCGGCTGGCCCGGTCCCGGAGGCCGGAGGGCAGCGGATCGCCGCTCTGCGTGCCCGGCTGGTCGACGGTGGAGGCGGAGTTGACGTAGTGACCGGGGTTCAGGCAGAACAGGAAGCCCGTTCCGTTGGTGTTGTCCCAGTAGTGGCTCTCGTAGTTCCCGGTGCTTGAGTTGCTGGCCGAGTAGACGTTGTTGTTGACCGGGCGGTTGAGACCGTTCCCGCTCACGTTGTATTCGTCGAAGGTGTCGTTGGAGAAGTCCGGATCGGAGTTGAAGAAGGACTGCCGTGCTGAGTTGATGTCGGTGTAGAAGACGCAGTGGTTGCCGTTGGCGCAGTTGGGGCCGGCGGCCGAGGGGGACGCGCCGACCAGTCCGAGCGTGGCGATCATGGCGGCCACTCCTGCGACTGCCGCGAGCTTTGTGCGCATGTGCTGTCCTGCCTTCCCAGTGATCCGCTGATGGGTGTTCCGAGCGCTTCCCGAGCTGAGCCCGAGCTTCACGCTGTGTCCTTTCGCGTTCTCTACGGCGCCGACGTCATCTCCAGGGCGGGGGTGCCTGTTGGACTGGTCGGCGTCGTTCTGGAGGGGCGCACCGGTTCCTTCCTTGATCGGAGGGGGCAAGGAGCCGGTGGGCCCGGTACGGGAAGCGATCGTTGTGAGACGCGGTATAGGAGCCGTATAAGTCCTGATGGGGATGCGTGCGGCAGGTGATCGGACGTGGCTTCGGCCGGCTGCGCATCGCGGATCCTCGAGGCATGCGGCCAGGGGGTGCCGGCCGGGAGGCCGCACCAGGCGGCAGTTCGCTGATCCACGTCCGTGCGGCGTCATGCGTGGGTCGGTCGATCCGGCGCGGGTCTGCGATCGAAAAGCTGGTGTACCTTCGGGCCGCCAGCGTTGATCCGTGCAGCCTTGGGGGGCGGCCGAGTGGAGTTGGGGATTCTGGGGGATCTGGCGGTTCGTCGCGGGGGCTTGCCGGTCGACATCGGATCGCCCAAGGTGCGTCTGCTGCTCGCGGTCCTGCTGAGCAGGCCCGACCGGCCCGTGCCTTCGGAGCTCCTCATGACCGCGCTGTGGGGTGAGCGACCGCCGCGCTCGGCGCGTAAGAACCTGCAGCTGTACGTCCATCTCCTGCGCAAGGCCCTGGGCCCGGAGCGCATCGAACGGCAGGGCGACGGCTATCGCGTGGTGGCGGGTGATGCGCTGGACGCCACGCGGTTCGAACGGCTGGCCCTCCAGGCGGAGGAGGCCATGCGACAGGGTGAGACAGCGGGCGCGCAGGAGTTGCACGGTGAGGCCCTGCGGTGCTGGAACGGGCCCGCGTTCGCGGAGTTCCTGGACACCGAAGCCGTCGCGACCCGGGCGGCCCGGCTGGAGGAGCTGCGTCTTGCCGTGCATGAGCGGTGGGCCGATTGCGGTCTGGCCCTCGGCAGGCATGCCGAGGTGGTCGTGGAGCTGACGGAGCTGCTGCCCCGGCATCCCTTTCGGGAGTCGCTCCGCGGCCAGCTCATGACGGCCCTGTATCGCTCGGGCAGGCAGGCCGAGGCGTTCGAGCTCTACCGGCGGACCCATGCGCTGTACGGGACCGAACTGGGCGTCGAGCCCGGCCCGGGTCTGCAGCGCCTGCACCAGGCGATGCTCCGCGGCGATGAGGCCCTCATGCCCTCTCCGGTCCCCGTCGCGGCACTGGTGCCGGTCGGGGCCAACCCCTACCGGGGCCTGCCGGCGTTCACCTCCTTGGATCACGACCGGTTCTTCGGCCGCGACCGGCTGTGCGGCCTGCTGTGGGAGCGCGTGGAACGCTTCCCCGTGGTCGTCGTGTTCGGCGCGTCGGGATCGGGGAAGACCTCGCTGCTGGCGGCGGGCCTTCTGGGCCGGATCCGGCGGGATACGACCGCTCGGTGGCAGCCGGTCATGATGACGCCGACCGACCAGCCGGTGAAACAGCTGGCGGCCGCGCTCGCCGAGCACGACCGGTCCGCCGGTCAGGTGCTGCTGGTGGTCGATCAGTTCGAGGAACTGTTCACCGTGTGCTCCGACCCCATCGTGCGGGAGGAATTCGTCGCCGGGCTGTTAGCGGCGTCCCATGCCGGAACGAAGGTCGTGCTCAGTGTCCGTGCGGACTTCTTCGTCCAGATGACCGGGCTGAGCGAGCTGGCGCCGGCCCTGATGAGCGAGGCGCAGCTGCTGGTCGGTCCGCCGTCGGCCGCGGAACTGCGAGAGCTGATCGTCCGGCCGGCGGATCTTGAGGGCTGCTCGGTCGACGCCGATCTGCTGGCCACCGTGGTAGCGGAGGCCTCCGGCGCTGCCGCCGCACTTCCATTGGTGTCCCACGCGCTGCGGGAGACCTGGCGCAACCGGGCCGGCCGCACGCTGACCCTCGCGGCGTACCAGGCAGGGGGCGGGATGCACGGTGCGATCGCCCAGACCGCCGAGCACGTCTACGCCGAGCTCGAACCCGCCGAGCAGGACCTGGTGCGCCGGCTCATGCAGCGGTTGATCAGCCTGGACGAGGACGGGGTGCGGGACAGTCGGCGGCGGGTCCCGCAAACCGAACTCGACGGGATGGGCCCGGCCGTGGCGGTCGCGGACGTGGTCGACGAGCTGGTGACGGCGCGCCTGGTGGTCGTGGACGAGGATCGGGTGGAGATCGCCCATGAGGCGCTCATCGTGGCGTGGCCCAGGCTGCGGGCCTGGCTGAGCGAGGACCGCCGGCGCCTGGTCGTACGGCAGCGGCTCACCGCCGCGGCCCGAGTCTGGCAGCAGTCGGGGCGGGACGCCGGAGGGCTCTATCGGGGCTCCGGGCTGGCCGAGGCGCGCCCGCACCGCTCGGAGCTGAACCTTCTGGAGCGTCAGTTCCTCGATGCCAGCGACGAGTTGGCCGAGTCCGAACTCGCTACGGCGCGGCGCCGGGTCCGCCGGCTGAGGGTCCTTGCGGTTGTGCTGGCGGTGCTGCTGGCGGCGACCGTGACCGGGGGCGGTGCCGCCTGGCAGCAGCGGCAGGTGGCACAGCGCGAGCACGTGACCGTCCTGGCCCATCAGGCCGCGCTCACGTCGCGCTCGCTGGTCGCCACCGACCCGGACACCGCTCGGTCCCTCGCCCTGGCCGCCTATCGGCTGCATCCCGACGCCGACACCCTGGGCGCGGTGATCAGTACGTCGGCGTCCGCGCAGCCCAGCGTCGTACTCAACACGAACGGGCCCGCGTCGTTCGGCCTGGCCCTGTCCCCTCACGGCTCATCGGTGGCCGCGGCCACCAGCGACGGCACCGTGGAGCTGTGGGACCCGGAACGACGCAGGAGGCTGGCCTCCTTCACCGAGCATGTCGTCAAGCCGCTCCCCGAGGGCTTCTTCGCGCTGAGGGCGGCCTTCAACGCCGACGGTACCCGGCTGGCGTCCCTGGCCCGGTTGAACAATCCGCAGCAGCCGACCGGAGGCTCGGTCGTCGTGCGGGAGGTCCGGTCGAGGAAGGTGCTGTTCAAGCAGGTCGTGTCCGGCGACCTCAGCAACGGTCTGGCCTTCAGCGCCGACGGCACGGTCGTGGCCTACGGCACGGGCGAGGGCACACGGGTAGCCACGCTGGGCGGTGGCAAGGCCGTGTTCCTGCCCACCGGTATGCCCGCGGCACTCAGCCTGGCCGGCGATCAGCGCTCGCTCGCCGTCACCCGTACCGATGGGACGGTGGCCGTCTGGGACATCGAAACCGGTCGCCGTCGCCTCGAGCTGAACACCGAAGGCGCCCAGGTGGCCCGGTTCGGCTCCACATCCGATGTCCTGGCCACGGCCTCCGAAGAACACGGCATCAGGTTCTGGCGGCTGACCGGCCGCTCGGTCCGCCAGTTCGCCGATCTCCCGGTGCAGACGGCCTTCCCCTGGATGATCTCCGCGCCGGTCGGTGATCGGATCGCGATCGCCGACGAAGAGGGCATGATCTCGATCTGGGACTACCGGCGCCGCGAGCAGATCGCCCGCCACGCCGACCGCTACCGCTCGGAGACCATGGCTCTGGACCTGGCACCGGACGCGAGCACGGTGGTCTCGGGCGGCCTGGGACGCACCATAGTGGTGCGCCGGACCGCCCTTCCCTTCAGCGGTCACGGCGGCGCCGTGAACGACGTGGACGTCAGCTCCGACGGCCGGCTCGTCGCCTCCGCCGGCGACGACAGGTCCGTACGGATCTGGAATGCCTCCGGTGCTGCCGAACGGCTGCTGGGCGGACACTCCGACCATGTCAAGGCAGTCGCGTTCAACCCGGACGCCACGGTGCTGGCGGCCGTGACGCGCGACCACACCCTGACTCTATGGAACCCGTCGACCGGGCGGCGCTACACCACCATCGCCTTCACCGGTATAGGCACCGGCACGGACGTCGCCTTCAGCCCGGACGGCAGCACGGTCACCGTGATGTCCCTGGGAGGAACGTTCCGCTGGAGGGTCAGCGACCCGACACACCCCCGTCCACTGCCGGCGCCGGCCGGCCCGCGCACCTCGACCGCCATGGCCTACCCCGCTCGGAGCGACCTCCTCGTCGCGAGCACACCGGCCGGCGGCATCGCCGTGTGGAGCACCACCGACGACCGGCTGGTGAAGGCCTTCCCGGCCACGCAGGGGTCCACGCAGGACATCGCGGCCACTGAGGCGGGCGATCTGATCGCCACCGCCGGCTCGGACCACACGGTGCGCCTGTGGTCGACCCGGACAGGGAAGAGCCGGGGCACCCTGACCGGCCACACCGCAGCGGTCGGCACGCTCGCCTTCAGCAGGGACGGGCGCCTCCTCGCCTCGGCAGGTGAGGATCACACCATCGTCGTCTGGGATGTACGGACCCACCGGCGCATCGCCACCCTCACCGGCCACTCGGCAGATGTGCAGGGCTTGGCGTTCACCCCGGACGGAACCCTGCTGTCCGCGGGAGCCGACCAGCGCATCATCCACTGGCCGCTGACCGCGACCGAAGCCGTCCGGCGCATCTGCCGAGCCACCGCCCCACCGCCCACCGCGGCGCAACTCGACCGCCACCTCCCCGGCCAGGACACCGGCGCGCTCTGCCCGCAGCCCTGACCCGGGCACGCCACCGGCGCGGCGTGCTCCCCGGTAAGCGGTCCGTGCCTGGCACCACCGCCCAGGGCGGCGGGGTGACCTTCGGAAATACCCGGGCTATACCGACGCAGGGCACGCTCAGCGCACCGGTCGCTCCCCCGCCGGCAAGCTCACGACGAGGGCCGTACATGGCTGCCCCCACCTCGGCCCACATCGTGACCGTCATGCGGGCGACGCACCACGACCGAACGCGGCCGTTCCGCAGCGCCCAGCCACATCGGAAGGGCACCTGCCGTCCCATCGCCGCCCGCACAGCCCGCGTCAGACACGCATGAACTCGGAGAGAAGGAGACACGTTGATATCCCTCATCCGCACGCTCAGCCCAGGGCTGCTCGGCAGACTGCTCGTGGCTGTTGCCGCCCTCGTCGTCCTGCCCTGGCAGGCCGCGACGCCGGCCGCCGCGGCGGCCCCGCCCATCGCCTTCCAACTGCCCTTCACCTGCGGCCAGCAGTGGCGAATCGACAGCTGGGCACACGCACCCGCGCTCGACATGGTCCGCGAGCCCAACCAGGTCGGCACCGAAGGAGCACCGTTGCTGGCTCCGGCCTCCGGCACGGTCCGGCAGTCCTTCTACCACTCCAACGCCGGCAACGTGATCCAGATCAACCACGGGCAGCGCTACTTCACCACATACCTGCACCTGCAGAGCCGCGATGTCAGCGTCGGCCAGACGGTGCAGCGCGGCCAGCTGATCGGCCGGGTCGGCAGGACGGGGCCCACCTCGAACAACCACCCGCACCTGCATTTCGAGCTCGCCTACGACGCCGACAACAACGGCTCCGCCACCTGGGGCAACTCCACCTCCGAACGGATCCGCCCCTGGTTCAACGGCGTCGAGTACGGCCAGGCCAACAACCGGACCTGGCGGAACGTCACCAGCAACAACTGCGGCGGCACACCAGCGCCGACCTGCAGCGGCGTCGACCTCGACTTCACCGCGTACCCCCTCATCCAGCAGGGCTCCACCGGCAGTCTGGTCAAGGCGGCGCAATGCCGGCTGACCACCGCCGGACACAATCCGGGAGAACCGGACGGCGACTTCGGGCCCAACACCGAAACGGCGACGAAAGCTTTCCAGTCCGCCCGGGGCCTCACGGCCGACGGTGAGATCGGCCCCAGGACCTGGACGGCCCTGCTGTCGTACGGCTCGACACCGGCGCTGACGAACGGGTCGACCGGCGCGGACGTCAGCCGACTCCAGCGAGCACTGACCGCGGCACTCGGCCGCACCGTGGGCATCGACGGCGACTTCGGCCCCAACACCGAACAAGCCGTGCGCGACTACCAGACCACCCGCAGCCTCGGTGTCGACGGCGACGTCGGCCCGCAGACCTGGGCAGCCTTGCAGGCCGGACGATAACCACCCTCTTGGGCGGGGAAGCACGGCAACTCCGCCCACGACCGGCGTCGGATCGGCCGCGAGGACATCCGGTGCTTCAGAGAATCGAGGCTGGCGTCGCGGCCGGGTCTACTAGATGATCTATTCCAAGGGGTCGGTGGTCATTGCGGATCGCGGGCTGCTTCCACTGCCTCCCGGACGTTTGAGTGCGGGTCGTCGGCGAGGCCGTCCAGCAGTTCGGTGACCCCTGGGGTGGACCAACGGGCGACCGCCCACACCAGCTCTTCCCGCACCCCGGGGTCGGGGTGGGTGGCGAAGCGGCTCAACTGGGCGAGCGGGCCGCGCCGACGCATTCCGAACCAGTGCAGTGCCTCCCGCAGCGCGGCTGGGTCCCCAGGGTCACCGGCTTCGACCCGGGCAAGCAGCACCTTGACGGGTGGCGGCGGACCATCCAACGGATGCGGCAACCGCTCGCGCAGGCGCCGCGCCCCGTACCCGCCGCGCACGCGGCACCCGAAACAGGTGCAGGGGCGTACACCGTGTGCGTCCGGCAGGTACCGCCAGCCCGCCACCTGCGGTGCGGTGCGGACCCGGTGCACTTCCCGCGGCCGGATCGCCCGGGAGACGAACACCTCCCACCCGCGCGCGTCCTCCAGTGCCGCGATCCGCCGCACTGCCTCTGACGCAGAAACGGTGGCCTGGGCATCCCGCGCCCGGTCGGTATAGCGTCCGACCAGCACGTCCTGGGCGTCGTCGAGTCGCACATGGACCGCCACGAGCCCGCCCCGGCTGCCGAAACGGGCCAGCTCGCGCAGCCATTGGTGGGTGAGGGTGTACGACGGCAGGACCGGGAAGCAGTAGACCCCCCCCGCACGCTGCTCTGTCCGTGGCTGGCCGCCCGGATCCCGGACCGCCGGATGCGCGGCGCGTTCGCCGCTGAGGTCAAGTGCACGAACATCGCCATGACACGGGATATTAATAGGACTCCGTTAGGTCTGTTTCGATCTTGGCCTTGGGTTTGGCCTGCTGGGGAGGGGTTGATGGCAGGTGGTGCAGATGCCGGTCCAGCACCTCAGGATGTCCTGGAGGGTGTCGAGGAGTTGGTAGAGAGTGGGACCGGTCCGGGTGCTTTCGGCCATTTGGCGGCGCGGCGTTGGCGAGCACTGCGCGGGCGATGAGTATGGGCGGCATGGTGGAACACGCCACGGTCCTGCACGGCATCACCCGAACAGGACCCACCGGGGTGGATGGGTCGAGTACGAGCCGACAGAGCCACAATTCGAGATCGGCATCAGGGGAACCAGGGACGATCTTCCGTCACTGCGGCGGACCGACAGCAGGTCCTCCAACTGCTCCTCACGCGCCTGTGCGGCCACGAAGAGCAGTTCTCTCAGCCGCGATAAGTCTCCAGCAGGCGCAGCCAGATTTCGCCGAGGGTGGGGAAGGCGGGTACGGCGTGCCAGAGTCGGTCGAGGGGGACTTCGCCTGCGATGGCGATGGTGGCGGAGTGGACGAGTTCTCCGACGCCGGGGCCGGCGAAGGTGATGCCGACGACGGTGTTGCGGTCGGTGTCGATGAGCATGCGGGCGTGGCCGCGGTAGTCCTCGCCGTACTGGTGGGCGCCGGCGACGTGGGCGAGGTTGTAGTCGACGATCTTGATGGGGCGTCCGCTGTGTTCGGCGTCGCGGCTGGTGAGGCCGACGGCGGCGATCTCGGGGGTGGTGAAGACGACCTGGGGGACGGCGGTGTGGTCGGCGGTGGCGACGTGTGCGCCCCAGGGGGCGTCGTCGATGGGCTGTCCGTTGGCGCGGGCGCCGATGGCGGCGCCGGCGATGCGGGCCTGGTATTTGCCCTGGTGTGTCATCAGGGCGCGGCGGTTGACGTCGCCGACGGCGTAGAGCCAGCCGCCGTCGACGCCGGTGACCCGGAAGGTGTCGTCGACGGTCAGCCAGTCGCCGGGGGTGAGGCCAACGCTCTCCAGGCCGAGGTCGCGGGTCTGCGGGGCGCGGCCGGTGGCGAGGAGGATCTCATCCGCGGCCAGCTGACCGCCGTCGGACAGCGTGATCCGGACCTCGCCGTTGTCGCGGGCCATGGAGGTGACGGTGGTACTGAAGCGGATGTCGACGCCTGCTTCGCGCAGTCCGTCGGCGACCAGTTCGCCGGCGAACGGTTCCATCCGCTCGAGAAGTCCGTTCTCGAGGACGAGCATGGTGACCTGGGAGCCGAGGGCCTGCCAGGCGGTGGCCATCTCGACGGCGACCACACCGCCGCCGACGACGGCCAGGCGGCCGGGCACGCTGTCGGCGCTGGTGGCCTCGCGGCTGGTCCAGGGGCGGACGGTGTCGAGTCCGGGGATGGGGGGCAGAGCGGCGCGAGTGCCGGTGGAGACAGCGACGGCGTGCCGGGCGGTCAGGGCGACGGTGTCGCCCTCAGGGCTCTGCACGGCCACCTGCTTGGGGCCGGTGAGGCGGCCGTGGCCGCGGACGAGGTCGACCGAGACGGAGTTCAGCCACTCGACCTGGTCCTCGTCCTTCCAGTAGGAGGACATCTTGTCGCGGTGCGCGAGGACCGCGTCGACGTCCAGCGGCCCGGCGACCGCCGGGTGGAGACCGGGTATGCGGCTCGCGTCGGCACGTGCCACCACCGGCCGCAGCAGCGCCTTGCTGGGGTCGCAGGCCCAGAACGAGCATTCTCCCCCGAGGAGTTCGCGCTCCACGATCACGGCGCTCAAGCCTGCGGCGCGGGCACGTGCGGCGACGTTCTCGCCGACCGGGCCACCGCCGATGACGATCACGTCGTAGGTGCGGGCGGTCTCGTTCATCACTGCCGAGTTGCTCACTGCTGGATTCCTCACGGGTTCGTTGCCTGTTACATGTTGCTCATTGCTTCCGCGGTCCGGGTCAATGCCGGGACGGCTCTGTGCCGGTGCGCACGCGGCGCTGTTCCCCGCCGGTGGACGGCTCGGGGGCCGTCGCACCGCGCGGGTCGCGGGGGTGGCCGAGGGTAGAGGGTTCGTCCCTCCGGGCGACGGGCCGGACAAGGCCCGTTGCAGACCCTCGGGCGGGTTCGGTGCGGGTGTCAGCGGCCTGCCAGGCGCTGCTTGACCTCCTGGATCACCCAGCCGTTGCCGTCCGGGTCGCTGAAGGTGACGTACGAGCCGTAGGAGGCGCGCTCGGGGTGCAGTCCGGCCCGCCGCTCCTGGTCCGCGAGGCGGTGGGTGACGTCCCCGCCCTCATGGCCGTGATAGAGGAGACCGTTGGCGTCGTGGAAGATCTCGCTGACCTCGATGCCGCGGCTCACGAGGTCGGCGTGCGCCTCCTCGATGTCGTCAACGATGAGGTACAGCCCCTGGAGAGAGCCGGGGGCGAGGGGGGTCATGCCCTCACCGAAGATGATCGAGCACTCGGAGCCGGACGGCGTGAAGTGCACGACTCGGAACTCGCTGTTGGCTGTGTAGTCGACGTCAAGGCGGAATCCCAGCGCGTCGTAGAAGTTCTTGGCGCGGTCGACGTCGGAGACGGGCAGCACGATCATTTCGAGCTTCAGCTTCATGGGAGTGTCCTCATTTCTCGGTAGCGGTGAGCGGGGCGGCCGATGTCCGCACCCTGTGGGTCACCTGGTTTCTGGGGGGGGGCGGTCGGTCGCAGCCGGGGCGACTCGTGCCCCTGCTGCCGCGGCGGACGGCGGAGATCGCCGAGATATCGGCCCTTCCGTTCTGCCCAACCTGACAAGAAACCTATCGTCCACTTAACTTGCGCACAAGGAAAATGTGTCAAAGGTACGTGTGATATAGGTATCTTTGCGGCATCTATGCAGGTGGGAGCCGGGGTCGAGGCGAGTGGAGCGTCTGTGGCGTGGACACCTGGATCGCGCCTATTCAGTTGTGCGCAATCTAATTGGGTGATGGGAGTTTTCGGGGTACGCTGGTGCGACACCGGAGGTGCGACAGGAGAGGAGCGGACATGAGCGAGGTCGGCAAGGGCGTGGAGCCGTCCGACGGCACCGATGAGGTGAGCATGCTCCTCAATGACCAGCTGTGCTTCGCCCTCTATGCGGCGCAGCGAGCGCTGACCAGCCGCTATCGACCGCTGCTGGAGGAGATCAACCTGACCTACCCCCAGTACCTGGTGATGCTGGTCCTGTGGGAGCGCGGAGCCCTCCCCATCAAGACCCTCGGCACCCTCCTCCAGCTGGACTACGGCACGCTGACGCCGCTGCTGAAGCGCCTCCAGGCCAACGGCCTCATCCGGCGTGAGCGCCAGGTCGACGACGAACGCTCCGTGCAGATCACCCTCACCGACGAGGGTGTCGAGCTGCGTGCCCGCGCCCGCGCCGTCCCGGCGGCCATCGCGCGCGCCGCGGACCTCACGGACCGCGAGACGCGCGAGGCCAAGGCGGTACTGGAGCGTCTGACAGCCAACGTCTCCGCGCACTGACTCCGCCCCTACAAACCCAGCAGGGCCTGTTCGACGGCCTCCGTCAGCGCGGGGTGGATGTACAGCACGTCCCGGGAGACCTGGTCCGCCGTCTGCCCCAGCGACATCGCCTGGATCAACGGCTGAATGAGGGTCGCCGCCTGCGGCCCGATGATGTGCGCGCCCAGGATGGAGCGGTCGACCGCATCCCCCAGGACCTTCACGAAGCTGGTGGTGTCCTCCAGGGCCCATCCGTACGCGGCGTCCGCGTAGTCACGCACGCTCACCCGGTACTCGATCTTCCGCCGGCGCGCCTCCTGCTCGGTCAGTCCGACACTGGCGATCTGCGGGCTGGTGAAGACCGCGTGCGGCGCAATGCGGTTCGACAGGGTCCTCAGATCCTGCGGGTGGAGCAGGTTGTGCTGCACGACCCGCGACTCGGCGTTCGCCATGTGCTTGAGCTGGAAGTGATTGACCGCGTCGCCCAGCGCCCAGACTCCCGGCACCGACGTGCGGTAGGCGTCATCGATCACGATGTGACCGTGCTCGTCGAGCGCGAGTCCGCCGGCGGCCGCGTCCAGCCGGTCGGTATTGGGCCGCCGGCCGACACACACCAGCAGCGCCTCCGCCTCCACGACCTGGTCGCCGCCGGGGCACCTCACGCTGAGCGCCACTCCGCCGAACCGCCGTTCGACGGAGGTGACCGCCGCGTCGAGGAGCACGCGATGTCTGTGCGACTCCAGTTCGGTGAACCGCGCCGACACCTGCTCGTCCTCCGCCATCAGTAGACGGGGCCCGCGCTGCACGATCGTGAGGTCCGTACCGAACGAGCTGAACACATGGCCGAACTCCGCGGCGATGAAACCGCCGCCGATGACAGCCATGGACGCGGGCAGTTCATCGATCCGCATGACGGTGTCGGAGGTGTGGAACGGCACGCTGTCGAGTCCGGGGATGTCAGGCACCGTGGGCCGTGAGCCGACGGACACCAGGAACGTGTCGGCGGTGATCTCCTCGGAGCCGACGAGCAGCACCTTCGGGGCGATGAATCTGCCCGGTTCGGTGAACACATCGATGCCGTTCGCCCTGCGGTGATCGACCGCGCTGTCGTGCATCGGGTCGATGCGGTGGAAGATCCTGTCGCGGATGGCCTTCCAGTCGACGCGCTCGACGCCGGCGTGCACACCGAGGCGTGCCGCCTCCCGCGCACCCACGGCCGCGTCGGCGGTGACGACGAACATCTTGCTCGGGATGCAGCCCCGGTTCAGACACGTGCCGCCGAAGCGGTCGGGTTCGACGATGGCCGTCCGCAGATGAGCGAGTTCCGCGGTGAGCACCATGTTGCCGCTGCCCGCCCCCAGGAGCACAAGGTCGTAATGCCGCACGCCCGACCACCTCCACCGGGGAAGTACCAGGCCTTTCGGCGTAGCGCCCTTCCCCGAGGCTGTGAATCCGTTCTCTCCCGATTCTTTCCTGGTGGTGTCGGCCGCGCAACGCCGATCGGGCGCGGTGCCCGCCGGGCAGCCGGGCGGGCCGGGCGCCGTCAAGCGCGGGCGCCTGCGGCAGGGAGGCGGGTGTCTACCGTGATCGGCCCTGAGAGCCCCGTGCCTCCGGGCGGGCCGGGCGCCGGATGCGAATGGCCGCGCAGGACCCGACGTGCGCCACCCGCCGAGACGGGACAGCCCTGATGAAGGCAGGCAGCGTCGAAGGACCAGCGTGCCAGCCGAGCCGCGCTCCGTGGTGTGCGCCCCGCAAGGGCTCCGCACGACATCGTCCACACCATTGGCCGGGCGTTGCGGTCGAACCTCGCAGCCGCCAAGGCCTACCACGAGCTGCACTGGACGCTCTGCGCGCCCCGGACCGCCACCATGCTCGACCGGGCCATCGGGCAATGACTGTCCGACCTCCGGCGCCCCGGGGCCTTCGACGGCCACCCCGAATGGAAGACGGCGCTGGAAGCTGTGGACGCCAACGTCGGCGTCGTCCCGCTGGCCCCGGGAGCCGGAAGCAGTCACCAGGGGACACGTCGAGGCGCTGCCGGACGGTACACAGGTCAAGCTCGGGGTGTTCTTCTCGAACACAGGAGGAGGCGGTCCAGGCCCACCACCGACAGATGCCCGCAGTGCGCCACCCTCGGGCTCCACTGGGCGACGCGGAGCATGTAGACAGCTTGTTCGGGTGCGCGTTATCGGGCGGGGCAGGGGCTGAGTCAACAGCGCCACAGGTTCACCTGCTGGTGGGCCGGGAGGAGGGAACCGCTCGCTTACAGGTCCCTCCTCCCACCGATTACGCGAGCCGTTCTGCTTCCGATGGTTCCCTCCATCGAAAGCCTCGCGTAGTCGGGCACAAGGGCCAAAACCGCGGCTAGCGGCAAAAAATTTCCTGCCCAGGTGAGTGAAGTGGTCGTCGTATGTTCGCGATCTCCGTGTCGGCCTGGATGAGCTTCACGTCGGCGTGTCGGGGCCGGCCGGTGCAGCTCTGCCTTCCAGGGCGTCTCGCAGCATGCCGCGCGAGGAGATCCCGAGCTTGGGATAGACCTGACGCACGGCACGGCGCCGAGATGCGCCAGGAAAGTGGGCACGGCGGGTGCCATGGGCCTTGGGCCCATGGCACCCGCCGTGCGGTTACCGTGCGGTTCAGGCGCCGCGGTGCCGGTAGGCGCGGTCGATCCGCTGCTGGACGCTGTTGCCGGCCGCGTCGGTCGCGGTCACGCGCAGCGTGAAGTACGCGTCGCCGTGGACGCGCGAGGGCCGCTCGACGGTGGCGGTGAAGCCGCTGCCCTTGCGGGCCGTGGCGGCGCGGGTCCAGCTCTTGCCGTCGTCGTACGAGGCCTCGACCTTGAGCGTCACTCCGCTCGGGGCGGCCAGGCCGTCCTGCATGCGGACGCCGAAGCCGAGGGTGTGCTTGCGCTGCGAACCCACCGCGTTGCGGACGTCGACCGGTACGTCGTAGTCGAGCTGGAGCATCGGCAGCACGGTCTTGGCCGTGGTGGTGTCCGAGCGGAACGTCCACGAGGTGTGCGTGCGGGTGCCGAACTGCCAGTTGTCGGACGTGCGGCTGGTGGCCAGGTCAAGACGGTACTCGGCGTCACCCGCCGGTACCTCGAAGTTGGCCCACGCCCCCTGTGCGGACTCCGCGATCTGCTTCCCGTTGCGGTGGAGCACCGCCTCGGACCGGTCGCTGATGCTGCCGAACTGGGTGTGCGACCAGTGGACGGTCTTGGAGGAGTCGTTGAAGTCCGAGACGCGCACCGACAGGTTGTCGCCGTCGCGCACCGACGGCAGGTGCCCACCGCGCGGGATGGAGGGGCGGACCACCGCCCGGTACCAGTCCTCCGTGGTGCGCTGACCGGGCCGGTAGGTGTGCAGGTCGTCGCGCATGCCGCCCTGCAGCGGCGAGGCGAGCTGGTCGACGGGGCCGTAGGCGACGGCGTGCTGCCACTGTGTGTCGCCGGTGCTCACGTACTCGACGCGTTCCTGCCCCACCGGAACGAAGCGGTCGTATCCGAAGAACGCGACGTTCTGGTAGGGGCGCCAGGCGAAGCGCTGCTCGCTCGCCCAGGACGCGGCACCGGTACGGGTGTAGGCGCTGCGCACCTGCGACGTGTCCCGCTCCGAGACGGTGAAGAAGTCCTGGTCGGGGATCGAGGTCTTGGTGATCGCAAGGTCGTACATGTACGGGCTGCGCACGGTGCCGGAGAACTCCACCTGCGTGGTGCCCTTCCGCACACGCTCCAGCAGCGCCGCGCCGTCCGCCGAGGAGGCTCGCAGGACGGGCAGTACCAGCCGCTCACCCACCGGCGACCACTCGGTGCGGTAGTTGAATCCTGTCGGCCACACCACCATCAGCGCCTCGGCACCCGCGTCCACCGCGGCGCGCTCGAGTGCGGCCGCGTCGTAGCCGGCGGAGGAGTCGTCCCGTACGACGGCCAGCTTGCCGCGCACACCGTGGAAGCGGGGCGCCTGCGCCGTGCCGGCGTCCGCAGCGGTCAGCCGGACGCCCTTGTCGCTGAGGGGCGGCGACATCGGTTCGTAGGCGGGGGTGAACTCCGGACGGCCGGGCACCTTGGCTCGGAGCTCCGGGGCCTTCATCTGCGTGCGCAGGCTGAACTCGAATTCGCCGTCGGTGACCGGGGCGGTGGCGGTGGTGTAGTAGCGGTCCGCGGGCCAGACCATGGTGCCCACGTTGCGGACGTTCCCGTCGATCTGACGGTAGTAGACGGCGTCGAGGATGCCGTACCGCTCGGCGGGACGAGGCGTGCGGACCTTCACCTCGCGAGCCTTCGTGGCGTCGAGCGTCACCGTCATGTCCTTGGTGACCTTCACCTCGGGCACGACGACGTCACCGGCCCAGGCGGTGCCGTCATCGCCAATTTCGTTGAAGGTGCCGCTGACCTGGTACGTGCCCTCTTCCACCTCGGCGACGCCCGCATGGGGATCCGAGTAGTCGACTTCGCCGTCGGCACCCCAGATCTGCGGGGTCGCGCCGGGGACGACCTTGCCCTCGCGGTCGCGGACGACGACGGTCAGCCGGTGCTTGGGGGCGTGCACCGCGAGGGAGAGGGTCGTGTGGGCGAGCACGGTGCCGTCGGCGGACTTGGCGGTGACGTAGCCGAAGTAGCGGCCGCGGACCGCCTGCGCGGCGTCGGTGCGCAGGGGAACCAGGGCCGTCGCGCCGGGTGCCACCTGCACGGTGCCGGAGTCGAGGCCGACCACGCCGTCCGCGAGGGAGCGGCCGGAGTTGGTCGCCAGCTGCACCGACAGGGACAGCGTCAGCGGCGTGTCGCCGGTGTTGGTGTAGCGGACCGTCGCCGCCTGGCGCGGTCCGTTCGCCTCGCCGAGGTGTACAGGAGGCAGGGCGAGGGAGCCGGTGGCGGTGAGCGGGCCGGTGGCCGCGGCCAGGTCGACGCGGCCGCCGCCCTGCTCCGTCACCTTGGTGCCGGCCACCGTACGGGAGGTGCTGATGAGCGCGTCCTTGAGCTGCTGCGCGCTCCAGTCGGGGTGCTGCTGGGCCAGCAGCGCGGCGGCGCCGGCGACGTGCGGGGTGGCCATCGAGGTGCCGTCGAGCGCGATGTAGTCGGCGTTGACCGGGGTGCCCAGCGACGTGCCGGCCGCGCGGGCCGCGACGATACCGACGCCGGGGGCGGTGACGTCGGGCTTGACCGTGTCGTCACCGTAGCGGGGCCCGCGGCTGGAGAAGGGGGCGAGGGTGTCGCTGCGGTCGACGGCGCCCACGGTGAGGGCGGCGTCGGCGGCGCCGGGCGTGCCGACGGTGTACTGGCCGGGGCCCGAGTTGCCGGCGGCGACGACGAAGAGGGTGTCGGTGGACTCGGTCAGGGCGTTGAGGGCGACGCTCATCGGGTCGGTGCCGTCGGTGCGGACGTCCGCGCCGAGGCTCATGTTGACGACCTTGGCGCCCTCGTCGGCGGCCCACTCCATGCCGTCGATGATCCCCGACTCGGAGCCGTAGCCGTTGTCGTCGAGCACCTTGCCGATCAGCAGGTCGGCCTTGGGCGCGACACCCCGCCGGGTTCCGCCGGACGCGGCACCGGTGCCGGCGACGGTCGAGGCGACATGGGTGCCGTGGCCGAAGTGGTCGCCGGTGTTGCCGCTGCCGGAGAAGTCCTTCGCCCCGGCGATACGGTCCGCGAGGTCCCGGTGGTTCGCGTCGATGCCGGTGTCCAGCACGGCGACCTTGACGCCCTGGCCCTCGTATCCGGCCTTCCAGGCGGCCGGCGCGTTGATCTGCGCGGTGCTGCGGTCCAGCACCGCCTGCACCTTGCCGTCCAGCGCGATCCGCGGGGTGACCTCGGCGCGCGCGGCGTCAGACCCCCCGCCCGAGTTCAGCGCCTTCCAGAAGGCGGCCAGGTCCTGGCCGGCCACCCGCACCGACCGGGCGTCGATGCTCTCCAGGCCGCGCGCGGGCGCCTTGCCGGCGTGGAGCGCGACGAGGCGGTCGGCGGTCGCCGCCGCTGCCTTCGCCGCGCGCGCGGTGACCCGTGCACCCTCTCGCGACGGCTCCGGCCGAGACGAGACGATCAGCGGCAGCGCGGAGGTGTGGGCTTCGTCGAAGCCGTCCGCGATGAGGCCGGTCACGTCGAACAGGCGACGGTCCAGGACGCCGGCCGTCACCAAAGCCTCGGCGTCGAACGGCATGACCGTCAGGGCTTTGTCGTCGCCTTCGATCCGCTGGAAAGGCATGTGTGCGCGCCCGGGTCCCGGCTCGACCGACACGGCGCGCCGCCCTCCGGGCAGCGTCGTCACGGTCACCCGGTCGCCGGTGACCAGCCGCACCGTCGCCGAGGAATCCTTCGCCGCGCCGGCGGGACGGGCGGCGGCACCGGCAGGAGTCGGCTGCGCCGTGGCCACAGCCGGCACGCCTCCGGCGACCAGTACCAGCCCCGCCGCAATCGCCGCCCTGAGGCGGCTTCTTGAAGACATCAGTCAGAACCCTTCGTCCACCTGCAATTCACAACCCGGCCGATCATGTGTGGAACAGTTCGAAGACGTCTATGACTTGGGGTGGCGTAAACACGACATGGCCTGACTCGGACACGCGCCGCCTCCGCGGGTCGCCCGGGCGTCACCCCGGTCGGAGCGTCGCTGACCCGCCGTTCAGGTGGCGTACCGGGACGCGGCCCAACTGGCGACACACCTGCGGCCGGATCGACGCGCCGTCCAAGAGGTTTCGCCGTCCCGCCCCCTCGGCGGCGTACGGCTGTGCCCGAGGGCGCCGGACGGTGAGCGTGACGGCTCCGTGATGCGTCCGCGGGCAAGGAAAGGTGTCTGTCGGATGTCGGACAGGTAGTGCTCGGTGATGGGTGCTCCTTCGCGTCACATGTGCGACAAGGAGGCGTTGATGCGACGTCCCGTCCGCAGCTCCATCGTCCGGGCCGTGCTCGGGTTGGCGGCGGCCACTGCCCTGGCCGCCGGATCCGGCGCCGCCGTACCCGCGCTCGCCACCGACGGCGACCCGCTGCCGGTGAGGATCACCGGCGAGAGCCGCGTGGACCTGTCACTCCGAGGTGACATGACGATCCGTCAGAACCTCAGGTCACGCTGCGGCTCGCGGCCCCCGGCGAGGACGAACCGGGTGACGACGGGGGAGGTTCCCGTCATCCACCAGGGAGCCTTGAAGATCAAGATCGATGCCGAGGGCATGGAGCGGCATCGGGGCCGTGAAGTTGCCGTGCTCCGCGAGCGGGTGGACCGCCGTCTGCGAGGGTGACCGGATCCGCGCCGGAGAGCGGTCCAACCTGATCGGCGGCATCCGCCTCGACATCGACGAGCAGAGCCAGGCGAGGTAGTTCGGCGGTATCACGGTCACCGGCGAGGGGGAGGGGGTGACTTCGCCCCACTCCACATCATGGTCCTGGTCAGTGACTCGCACATTGTGAGCCGCACCGTGTCCGCGCCGGGGATCTCCGCAGGCGACACCTGGGCGGCACCGGTCGGTCTGCGCAACGCCGGCGACGCGCCCGCCGACGGAGTGGTGCTGCGTTTCCACGGCACACGAGGGCTCAGCTTCCCCGACAGCTACGACAACTGCGCCTACACCGGTCGGCCGAGGGCGCGATTGCGGATTTCGAGATCTGGTGGGCAGACAGTCGCCAGCAGGTCCGGCTGAAGCCCTCTGATTCGCGGTATCTGCGGAGCGACTTCACAGACTTCGTGGGAAGCTTTCGTCCCAGTTGGTCATCCGAGGTGGGTCAGCCCGTTCGTCATCCCGGTCCCCCGCCCCTCGATGAAGTGCGGTCCGCGCTGCGACCTGATGGGCCGCCGGCCCGCTCCCCGTGACTGGTGAGGTGGCCGACTGTCGTGGCGGGAGTTAGCTGGCCTCGGCTTCGGCGCGGGCTCGGGTGCTGGCGAGGCGGTGCCGGTTTCGAAGGTGAGGCGGTCGACGATGGCCGCGCACAGGCGAGGGTCGGTGAACGTCTAGGTCCAACCATGTGGGGCTGGCTTGTTCCCCTACAAGAGTTGCCGCTGCCACCTGGCCGTATCCCGTCAAAAGCGGTCCTCGTCTGCTAGGGGCGAGCCTCTCGGCCTTACGACGGCAATCCCGGCAGAGCCGGATGCCGGCGGCGCGGACGGGATGACGGTGGTGTTGCGGCAGTTCTTCCGCTTCGCCCGCTCCCAGCGCGTCGCGCGGATCGACCCGACCCGCACCCTGATCGTAAATTACGCAACGGATTCCGTGGCTCTTAGGTGGGTTGTCACTGAAGCTGGGGCGATCGAAGTTCGTGCCAGCGATGATGGGTCACTTCACTGTTTGTGACACCGAAGAGGGGCCGATGGTCTATCCGGAGTCTTTGACGATCATTCGTGAAGCGTCGGCCAGCGGCGCTAGGCTGCTGCCTCGTGCAGGAGACGCGCCTCGACACTGCTCGGATCCGAGCCGCTCGGCGGGTGATCGACCCGATGTTTCTCGACACGCCGCTGTACCGCTGTGAGGCGCTGGAGCCCGTCCTCGGGTGCGCGGTGAGCGTCAAGCTCGAAACGGCGAACCCGGTCCGCAGCTTCAAGGCCCGTGGCACCGAGGTGGTTGCGAGCCTACTCGCCGAAAGCGGTTCGCGAGCCGTGGTGTGCGCAAGCGCGGGCAACCTGGGCCAGGCCCTCGCCTGGTCCGGTCGTGGCCGGGGACTCGACGTCACCGTCGTGGCCTCCCGCTTCGCGACCGTGGCCAAGCTTGATCGCATCCGCGCACTGGGCGCCAGGTTGGAGCTGGTGGACGGCGACCACGAGATGGCTCGTGAGCGGGCCGCAGCCATCGCGCGACGCGACGGGATTCGCCTGGTCGAGGACAGCCTGGACATCGAGACTTGCGAGGGTGCGGCGACCGTCGGCCTGGAACTGGTGGACGCTGTGTCGTCGTTCGACGCCGTCCTGATTGCTCTGGGCGGCGGGGCGCTGGCCACCGGTGTGGGGCATGTGGTGAAGGCCCTGGCGCCCGGGGTCGAGGTGATCTGCGTCCAGCCGCTGGGTGCACCGGCGCTGACATACTCGTGGCGCCAGCGGCGCGTCGTGACCAGTGACTCGACCGACACCATCGCTGACGGCGTCGCGGGGCGGTGTCCCATCCCGGCCGTCCTGGAGGACCTTCTCCTGGTCGCCGACGACGCCGTCCTGGTCCAAGAGGCGTCGATCATCGCCGGTATGCGGATGCTCCTCGACCATGCCGGCCTCGTCGTGGAGCCGTCGGCCGCGCTCGGCGTCGCGGCAGTCCTCGAAGACCGTGACCGCTTCACCGGCCGACACGTGGCCACCATCGTGTGCGGCAGCAACGTCGACATGGGCGCGTATCACCGCTGGGTCGGTGCCGGCCAGCCGCGGGACAGCTGGTAGCACGTGCGTGAACACCAGCGCCGGTCCCTGCCGTTCGCGGGGCGTTCGCACGGCCTCTGGCATTTTTTGCAGATCAACGGGTTGAAGAAGGTGGCTGGGTCATGGCCTCGGGATCCCCGCGTGCGGCATCGGCGGCTGCACCAGCGGCGATGCGGGTCAGACGGGAACTTCGTTGCTGTCGGGGTTCCGCAGAACGTCCTTGAGGGCAGAGGGAGCCGTGCTGTTCGATCATCCAGTGCCAGCGGGAGATCTGCCGTCTGCATTTCTCTGAGCAGGTGATCTCGAGGGCGGGGTGGTCGGTGGCAGGGGGTGCTCGCAGGCGACGCAGGTGCGGGGTTGGTGCTGCTCAGTGGTGTCCTTGTTGCGGAGCTGACGTTCGATGTAGGCCACTCTGCGACAGGCAGAGGAACAGAGCCGGTAGCGTTGACCGAACTGGATCTTCATGGGTTGCCGGCAGATCCGGCGGGGTTCTGTGACCTCGCGTTTGAGGGATGGGCGGGCGCGACATCGGGCGGTGAAGTAACGGGGCAGGTTGCCGAACGTGCGGTCGAGCGGGAAGACGGAGCCGCACTCCTTGCACTTGGCGGTGTCGAGAGTCCTCCGCAGCCGTCCGGCGTCACGGCCGGTGACGGCCGCGAGCCGTTCCCGGGACGGACTGCCTCGATATCCGGGAGGTCCCGCGAGGAAACGCCGCAGATAGGCGGGCAGGAGGTAGCTGGCATGGGTGTGTGGGCGTTCGACTGTTTGCGTTCAGCCGCGTACACCGAAACATCCCCATGAATCCGGCGGCGAGGGCCGGCGGAAGCCGGGTGCCTGTTGACTCTCCCTCCATGGGAGACCCAAGGGTGGAGCACATGCACGTCGATGACAACACGCTCTGGGGTATCGGGGAAGTCGCTCGGAAGACCGGGCTGTCGGTGAAGTTGATCCGGCACTGGTCGGACGCCGGGGTCGTTCACCCGGCACGTCGGACCACGGCCGGCTACCGGCTGTACGGCACCGAGGCACTGATCCGGTTGCAGCTTGCGCAGACACTGCGCGGGCTGGGCCTGGGGCTGGCGCCGATCCGGGACGTACTGGAACGCGAGGGCACCCTGCCAGGCGTGGCCGCGACGCACATCGACGCGCTGGAGAAGCAGATCCGCACGCTGCGAACGCAGCAGGCCGTGCTGCGTTCCGTCATCCGCCGCGACACCACTGCCGAAGGGCTCACCACCATGACCGAGCTGGCGCGCATGTCCGCCGCCGAACGCCGTGCCATCATCGAGGACTTCGTCACCGACACCCTGGGGGAACTGGACGTACCCACCTACCGACGGGGCCTGCTGGCGGCCACCCCTGACCTGCCCGCCGATCCCACCGACGAGCAGGTCGACGCCTGGCTCGAACTGGGCGAACTCGTCAGGAATCCAGCTCTGCGCGCCAGTGTGCGCCGAATGGCTCGCTACGCCGCCGAACACCACCCGGGCGAGCACGACGACAGCGCTGTGCGGGACGCGGAGCAGGTGACGGACGACTGGCTGAGGCGAGTGGAGACAGCGAGGGCGCAAGGCATTGCCCCGGATTCGCCGGCAGCCGATCCCGTCGTCGCCGCGATCGTGGCGACCTGGATCCCCACGCAGGCTGCTCCGGACGGAACAGAGCTTGTCGACGACGCGCAGGCCAGAGCTCTCCTCCTTGAGCAGCTCGAAGTCGCGTCCGACGCGCACGCGGAGCGGTACTGGCAGCTGCTGTGCATCATCAACGGCTGGCCCGTGCGGCCCAGCATGGCGGCAGCCGGCCGATGGCTGACGACGGCACTGCGGACGCATACTGAACCCGGTGTGCGAGCCGCGCGACTCGGCGAGATGTACGACGCCGGGGAGAACGCGTGGGAACCAGCCGGCGTGCTCCATGCCTGCGAGGAGGTCCTTGACGCCGTCGGCGTGCTCGTCTCCGAGGTGGAGCCGGGCCAGTTCGACCGGCCAACGCCCTGTGCCGACTGGGACGTTCGCGCCCTCCTCAACCATCTGGTCTGGGAGAACCTGCTATGGGCCGGACTGGCCGACGGAACTCCCCGCTCCGACTTCACCGCCGACCACATCGGGGACGACCATGTCACGGCCTTCCGTACCGCATCCCGGGCCGCCCGGTCGGCCTTCGCACGCCCGGGCATGCTCGAGCGACGCTACGGGCCCGCCCCTGGTCGACGGCTCGTCGAGCAGCTGCTGATCGAGATGCTGGTCCACGGATGGGACCTGGCCCAGTCCATCGGGCGCCCCTACGACACCGTTCAGCACGTCGCCGAGACGGCGCTCCCCGTCGTACGCGAGATCTACGGCGATCTGCCCCCTACTGCCGCCGGTTCCTTCGCTCCGCCGCAGCCGGTCCCCGATGACGCCGACCCTCTCGACCGTCTCGCCGCGTACCTGGGCCGCACGGTCACATCGGTGGCCATGGCCAGGTGCGGTTCATCGAACCGGGCTCGGCCCTGTCAGTACCACCGCGACTGAACGAGTGGATACGGTTCCCCTACGACGATGACTGCCCGGACCATGAAACGTACGGGAGCCCTCCTCGCGGCAGCCGCCGTGGCCGCGCTCGCCTTCCCCGTCCCGGCCCACGCCGCTGCCGTAGCCTGCGGCGGCGGGGTCTCGACGCAGAACATCGGCGCCCGGGGCTGTATTTCCGCCGAACGCTGGAAAGACGGGCAGATCTTCTGGCGCGAGATCACCGCTCATGTCCTCCTCACCAACTCCCGCTTCCACGCCTCATGGGTCGAGTACGAGGCGTATCTCCACGTGCAGGGAGACGGCAACGACTGGATGAAAATGGGCAGCGGCCGGACCCTCGTGCAGCGACGTTCCACGGTCGGCCCGATCGCCATCGCCACGAACACCCGTATCTGTGGCCCCGTCAAAATCACGATCCGCATCCACGTGAGGCCGGCGGGGGGCGCCTGGTCGAACTGGTCCAGCGCGGCAACCTCGCAGTGCCAGACCTGACTGTGCCAGACTTCGCACACCGCAGCGCCCCCGCCTCCACGCCCAGGAGGACGGGGGCTCTCGTGTCTCCTGCGGGGGAATTGTGCGGCCACGGGACGCCGGTGCAACTCCCAACAGGCTGGTGCATGAGACCGGTCGAAACAGCCGGCTTGTCACCAGTGAGGCACGCGGCTTGTCACAGATCCTCGTACCGGACGCTGGTGGCCGACTGGGCACTGTTTCTCGGATCATGTGCGGAGCCCAACCACTGACCAGGACGTAGATGATGGCCGCGAACAGCGTCTCATCAGGTGTGTCCTGCGTCCCGCCGCCCTGTGGCCGCACTTTCGACTGCTGGACCATCGAGGGGGTGTTCACGGTGGACCGGTACGGGACGGTGAGCGCCCCTCGCGCCACTGTGCTGGTGCCCCACGACTACGAGCCGCCCCGAGAGTCGCTCAACACCCCACTGGCTCCGTGCGCCTGCCCCGTGCATCGCAGGACGGGCGCGCTCCAGTGAGCGTCCCGCCGGAGCCGCAAGCTCTGCGGCCGGTCGAGCCCGAGCCCGGTGTGCTCGTACACCCCAGCGCCGACCGGCGGCTGGCCGTCGAGCACTGGCTCCTCTCGACACTCCACCCCGCGGACCATCCCCGCGCCCGGGTGGAGTGGCGGAAGCATCATCTGGCGCTGCTGCCGCTGGGCACACTGTTCATCGAGCGCCGCAGCGACGGCCTGTGCCTGCGCACCGGCGACTTCCTGAAGTCCCAGGGCTGGGCCATCGACGAAGAACTGTGGGCGATCGACGGCGCGAACTGCTCGCCGTGCGACGACAAGGTCCCCGACAGCCACTGACGCAGCTACTGTCTGCCCCCGCCCTCCCGCACCACAGGGGGGCAGGGGCTCCCGCGGTACCTACGACCAGAGGATCAGCAGTGCCCGTACCGCACGACATCCCCGCCGAGACCGAACTCTGGGACGCCTTCGCCGAGAGCGCGTTCGACCCCGAGGCGGAGCCCTCGTTCTGCTGGACGCAGTACGCCGGCCACGGTCCCGGGCCCGAACTCCTGGGCTCACCCGAGTCCGCACTGGAGATCGGCTGCGGCACCGGCCGCGCCCTCGCCCACCTCGTATAGCAGAGCGTCAAGGCCACCGGCGTCGGCCTGTCCCCCCGCATGGCGCAGCCGGCCGCCGAGCGGTGGGCGCCGCTCGGCGGCCGGATCGAACAGGCCGAAGTCCTCGCCTGGCTCGCCTCGGACCAGGCCCAGTACGACGCCGTCTACGCCATCTTCGGCGCCGCATGGTTCACCGACCCGTCCCGCCTCTTCCCCCTCGTGCACGAGCGCCTGGCCCCCGGCGGGATGTTCGCGTTCTCCCAGCCGCCGGCGATCCCCGGCGCCTACGGCCCGCAGGACATGTGGAAGGGCGCCTTCGCCGGGAAGGCCATGTTCACCTACCGCTACAGCTACAAGCCCGCAGTGCGGGAGCGCCACCTGCTCCGGGCCGGGTTCGCCACCGCAGAGACCCGCATGATCGACGCCCCCAAGCCAGGCCACATCGGCACATTGGTAGTGCGAGCCACGACCTGAACCTCTCCCCCGCGGCCCCGGTCAGCGTCCACCGCGCCGACCAGGGCCGCTTCATGTCTTGATCACATTCATCTCGGTTGCGGGCGCGGGTCGACGCCCGCACTGCCCACGGACACCATCAGCACTACTGGGCCATCCCCGCGGCGCGGGGAGCAGCTCGGCAGCTACCGCGACGCCGACGCCGCCGAGGCCCCCTACCGGGTGTGGGAAGCAGGCCCGTCGCTGCGTCGCGGTGCGGTGCGGTGCGGTGCGGTAGGGGGCCATCCCCGCGGGTGCGGGGTGCACTTCCTCCTCAATCAGGTGAGCGGGGGCCTGGTCGGCGATGAGCGCTGCCCTTGTCGTCACCGTTCTCGTTGCCCCTCTACTGACCAGGTCAACGTCCGTGTCCTGTCAAGCCCTTCATCTGGCTTCCGGCGCATCCTGCATCCAGGTTTCGAAGGCGGCGGCGTGGCAGGCCATGGCGGCTCTCCACGGGGCCTCGTCGGTATGGTCGATCTCCGCCCACAGGGAGGCGACGGCGGCGGAGAACGCCGCCTCCACGGCCTGCATCGGCGCGGCGCCATGACCCTGACCTCGAACAAGACCTTCAGCGAATGGTGCCAGGTCTTCGGCGACGAGGTCCTCGCCACCGCCATCCTCGACCCGCTCCTCCACCACTGCGAAATGATTTCATCAACGGCCCCAGCTACCGACTCAAGAACCGCCTCAAGGCGATCGAGCGCGAGAACGACGTGGCCTGACGACCCACATCGCTTCCGGCGGCCGAACACTTGATCAGTTGCTCATCACCGGCTGAAAGATCTCGGAGAACTCGCCGTTCTCGATCAGTCCGGCGATCACGTCGGCCATGCCGTCGATGCCCGTATCCCTGACGATCAGGCCGTCCGAGACCCAGAAGTACCGGCCGCCGAGGGCCTCGTCGGTCCCTGCCCAGAGTTTCATCAGGCGCTCGACTTCCGCCACGGTGAACACGGTCGCGGTCCAACGAGATCCATCCTCCAGAGTCACGAGGACATCAACGTTGCAGACCGCGTCTAACCCCTCGCCGTCGCTAGGCAGGAACGACGCTTCGAAACCCTCCATACGGACCCGATACCAGGGCTCGTCCCACCCTCGCTCGATCGGTTCGGACGTGCTGCGGCTCATTGCGCGAGTGTCCCTGGTTGGGACATCGATCTCAACCGAGGTCCCTGCCGCACTCCCGCCACCCGCGGCCAGAGCCGGAGCCGTTCGTCCGTACGCAACTGGGGCGAAAAGTCCGTTCACCGACCGCCCGGAACCACCAACCCGAACGACCCGGCACCGGCGGAATCAACAACCACAAGGAGTAGGCACATCAGAAACGCCGGACCAAAACCTCTCTTCATGAGCGAAGTCAAGCTCCGCCTGGTGCGGAGCCCGTTGCTTGTGATACGGACTGGTCACGCAACTCAGTTGACTTTGATGTCACTCGGGCCAGCGGGCAGGCCGCCTCCTGCCCGCGCCCCGGCCCCACAAGGGAAACAGATGCCCATCGGATACCGCCTGCTCCAGGCAGCAGCCGCGCTCGTGCTGGCCGGCCAGGCCCTCATGACCGCACTCTTCACCTTCGTCTTCGACACCATCAAAGCCTTCGCACCACTGGACGAACCTGCCGAGTCGGTGGCTGGCCGGGTGCAGACCTCCATGGCGGCCGGCACGGTCGTCATCACCACCGCCCTGTGGGCCTGCGCTGCGCTGGTGCGCTCCTGTTTGCGGGGCACCTCCGCGCGCGCGGCAGTCGCCGTGGCCGCCGCGGTAGAGCTGCTGCTTGCCGTCGGCGCCTTGCTGCAGGGCTTTGAGGGATCTGCCCTCCTGCGCGGGTCCGCATGGGCAATGCTCGTCCTGTGTTACCTGGTGGACCCGGCGCGTCGAGGTAACGACAAGCGCGCGGCGCACTCCCCGAGACCCGAACCGAGCGGCTGAGCCCCCGGACAGCAATTGCCGTCCGCCCCACCGGAGGTGTAGTGGAAGCGGGTGTGGGCGGACTGGCTGTGCGGCGAGCACCTCCCCCAGCGCCGACGCGATCTCCTGGAAGGACTACCGCGACCTGATACAAACCGCCCACCAGCAGCTTGGCGGCCCGATCGTGCTGGTCTGGGACAACCTCAACACCCACCGCACCGCCGGAATGCGCCGCTACATCGCCGACCGCGACTGGCTCACCGTCTTCCGACTGCCGTCCTACGCACCCGACCTCAGCCCCGTCGAAGGCATCTCGTCCGTCCTGCGACGCACCACCACGGCCAACCGTGCCTTCGCCGACCCCGACGACCTGATCACCGCCGTCCGGCGCGGCCTACGCCAGCTCCAGTACCGCCACGGCGTCCTCGACGGCTGCCTCACCGGCACCGGCCTCCGACGCCAGCCACCATGACGACATCACGCATTCAAGGTCAGTAACCCGTCAGGGCCAGAGAACCGCCTGCCGGGCCGGCCCTGGCCGCGGTGTCGTCCGGCGCGGCGCTTGCGCCGGATCCCGGAGTGGACCGACCGGCTGCCGCGGGTGCAGCCGGTTGTCGGGCAGGGCCGCCCTCCCGTGCGAGTTGTGCGGGATGCCGGACGCGCGGACGCGTCCTTCTGTCGCGCACTCGCGTCCCCATCTCTCAACCCCCGCTGGGTCAAGTGGTGCTTCGCGGCAGCCGAGGCGCCGACCCCTGTACGGCGCGTCGGCCGCCCTTGAGTTCCCTACGGCAGTGAGTGGTCCCAGTACTTGTCCTGGTCCCGCCCTCGACTGCTGCTCCTGGACGAACCCATGTCCGACCTGGACCCACGTGTGCGCCACGAGAGGACGGCGGCTCTGATGAGCGAGGTGGCCGAACACGGGACCACCGTTCTGATGTCCACGCACTTGGTCTCCGAGATGGACGCCGTGTGCGACTACCTCCTCACGATCACAGGGGGCCGCGCACAGCTGGCCGGGGAGATCGACGACCTGCTCGCCGCGCACACCATGCTGGTCAGTCGGTCGAAAGCGTGCAGGCCGTGTTGCACACTGTCCCGGGGGCGCCTGAGGCCACCCTGACGGTCTCGGCGACAACGGGGGTGCGCAGGTCGTGTAACGCATCGGCTTCCGGACGCCAAGAGGGTGTGAAGGGGGACGGACAGATAGCAGGGAGTTGATGTGAGGCAACCGCCGGGCGGTTATCAGGTGGCGAGGATCGGGGAGGATCCGGAGGCGTTCGAGGCCTTTTACCGTGAGCACGTGGAGGCTGTGTTGCGCTACGCCACTCGACGCAGCCGTGACCCGCATACCGCGGCCGACCTGGTCGCCGAGGTGTTTTTGGCCGCTATGTCCGGAGCTCACGGTTACCGGGACGAACTGGGCAGTCCGGTCGCGTGGCTGTATGGCATCGCCAGGAACGTTGCGGCTTCCGAGGAGCGGCGTGCGGCCCGGGCATGGGTCGCGGAGGCGCGGATCGCCGGACGTCGCCTGCTGGATGGCGATGACATCGTCCGGTTGGAGGAGCGGATAGATGCCGAGCGGGATTACCGCGCACTGCTGGCAGACCTGGCCGCGCTGCCGGCCGGCCAAAGAGAGGTGCTCGAGTTGGTCGCGGTGGATGGTCTGACCGTGGCTGAGGCCGCTGCGGTGCTGGGGATCACCCAGGTGACCGCCCGTGTCCGGCTGCACCGGGCCCGGCGCGCTCTCAAGGTGGCACCGGCAATATCAGTTCCAGAGTGCGGTTCACCCTTCTCGTCCCTGGTGGAGGCCTGATGAACTCCGAACGCTTCGAGGAGCGGTTGCTACACGAGCTGAAGAAGCACATCCAGCAGGGCACCGGGCCAGCACGCGGTAACGCAGCGGCCGACGCGCGGGCAGCCAAGAGCCGTCGAGTGCGCTGGACCATGTTCGGCCTGGTCGGCACCACGGCTGCGGCGGCAGCGGCGGTGCTGATCACCGGAATGCCGACGCCGAGGTCCGAAGCGGGCCCGGAGCAGCCTTCGCAGGTCGGACCTACCTACAGCCGGATCACCAACGTTGCCTACACGTTGGAGCAGCAGAACACCGGCACAGTCAAACTGACCATAGAGGACCCGTCGCGCAGGCCCGATGCTGCAGCTCTGAGTCGGGACCTGGGCCGCGTGGGCGTGCGGGCGAAGGTCCTGCTCGGTGATCCGGACTGCCCGTTCTCCAGCCGGTTGGGGGGCGCAAGCCCGAATCCCGGGGACTCCGCCTCGGCACCGAATGCCGAGGCTTCCCGAAGTACGGCCAGTTCTCGCATCACTCAGGAGAACGGCAAAATGGTCGCCTATGTGGATCCGGCAGCCGTGCCGACCGCGGGCACGCTCGTCATCGGTTTCCCCGCCGCCCGCAGTGAGCGTCCCCTCGGCTCGATGACGATCAGGGATGCCGTGGGGGACGGCCCCGGCTGCATCGCATCGGCACCTGCAGACGGCACGCGATCCGTCCTCCACCGATAGCCTGCCGGCCGCGTGAGCGGCCAGGCGTGTGAGTCCGTCCCGCTTCTGCCCGGTTCATGACCCTCCGCCGGCCGTGGCGAGGGCGTTGCGGAATGGGTGACCACTGAGCCTTGTGGCAGCGCAGGCACAGCATTCTCCTGCTCTGTCGCCAGCCTCCTGAGCTCTCTATCAGGCTTGCGCGGTCCCTGGCGCGCCGGTCCGGAGGTGGCCCGCGGGGGGACACGGGGCCTGACATCGGACCGGCATTCTTTGTGCCTCCAGGACCGCCTCGCCATTCCGTCCTGCGATGGCCTCCGCACGCTCTGCGCCATCAAAACGTCGGCATCCTCAAATGGAACAGGAGTCAGATACATGGTTCTCATAAAAGGCGTCCAATGGTGCGCCTGCTGAAAAAACGGAAAGCTCTCACCCTAGCCCTGGCTGCGACCGTACCGCTGGCTGGAGTAATTGCCGTCGAGCTCCCCTTCAAAGAGACGATCTCCCCGCGGGCGGTGCGCGATGAGGCAGCCGAGAACTCCTACATCGCCTCTGGGCAGGCCGACTGCAGTATCAAGAAATGTATTGCGCTCACCTTCGATGGAAACCCCGGCGAGCCGACCAGTCGACTCTTGGACCTGCTGAAACAGCACAAGGCGCCTTCAACGTTCTTCCAGGAAGGCAGACGCATACACGAGCATCCGGACATAGTTCGGCGAATTCGGGACGAGGGGCATGAAATCGGCAATCACACCTGGAGCCACCCGCGGCTGACCGACATCTCCGATGAACAGATACATGAAGAAATAACCTGGACCGAACGTGCCATTCATGACATAACAGGACAGAATTCCACTCTCATGCGTCCCCCTCAAGGGCGGACCGATGACCGCGTTTCCGGCGTCATGCAGCAACTGGGGCTGGCGCAGATTCTATGGACGGTCACTGCAAAGGATTATCAGACGACCAACTCCGCTTTGATTACCCAACGGGTTCTCGACGGCGCCGGTCGCGACGGAATCGTTCTGCTCCATCCTCTGCACAAAGGCACCGTGCCTGCAATACCGTCCATATTGAAAGAACTCACTGCGCAGGGCTACACGTTCGTGACGGTCTCCCAGCTGCTTTCCCCGGCCGTCGCCCAACCCGGAAAGATTTACCGCTGAAAAAGCAGCCCGCAGACATCAAGGTTCAGGAGCACACTCGCTGCTGGCGCCGGGATCCTCTCGCCGTTGGCCGACGAGCCCGACATCCTCCTGGACCCTGATGTGGGCCCTTCTGCAGAGCTGAGTGGAAGCGGCCGTCGTGCTGATAAACCTCGGCCAGGATAAGCCGTGGATGACATCTCTTACCGCCCTGCCCGATCCCGTGAGCTGGCCGCCGTCGCCGAGTCGCGGTGGCGGTGGGTGCAGGAGCTCTACGGACCGGCGCGCCCAGGAGGGCGGCGGCCGTGGCGGTCAGACCGGAGATCAGCGCGGCGCCGCCGGAGATCCATCAGCGCGGCAGGACACGCCTCTTGCTCGACGGCCCCTCGGCCCGTCGGCCAGAGGTCGAATTTCCTCAGATGGGACAGCAGTCGTGCAGGCCGTTCCCTTGGCAATGCCCGTGGCACCCACTCCGGCCTCGTCTGAGTCGCCACCTGGCACGGGGCCGTACGCCCCGCCTCGTTCCGAGCAGGGCGAGCCTGGCAGGTCGGGTTCCTGGGAGCACCTCAGCCGGGGGCAATACGGCTGAGGTGCTCCCAGGAGCGGTACTGATCTGCTTGGGTCCGGTCCATCTCGAGTACGTGGTCGAAGGACCGGCTGCCGACGATCAGGCGCCGGGGTGGCCTGGGCAGGGCTTTCGCCGAGGCCGCCTTGGCGGGCGGCGACCGAGTCGTGGCCGCCGGCCGCAACATCGACCCTCTGGAAGGGCTGAGGGAGAAGTACCCCGACCACCTGCTCCCGCTCCCCCTGGATGTCGCCGACCGTCATGCGGTGTTCGAGGGGGTGGATCGAGCGGCTGCCGCGTTCGGCAGGCTGGTGTGCACAGCGCGGGCAGGATGCTCTACGGCATGGTGGGAGAAGCCACGGAGGAACAGATCCGGGCGTACATGGACGTGAACTTCTTCGGCGCCGGGCGGGTGGCCCAGGCCGTCCTTCCCCGCGTGCGTGCCCAGGGAGGGGGACGGCTGCTGAAGGTCACCTCGATGGGCAGCGGCGGCGGTATGGCCACCGTCGGCCACTACGGTGCGGGCAAGGCCGCGCAGGACTCGGTGAGCGAGGCACTTGCGATGGAGTCGAAGGGTTCGGCGTGAAAGTCACCATCGTGCAGATGGGCGGTGACAACACCGGCCTGTTCACCGCCGGTACCACGAGGACCGCACCCATGGCGCCGTATCAGTTCCTGCGCACCGAGATGGAGGCGATGTGGGGTGACGCCGTCGCTCCAGAAGCGGACACTGCCGCACCGGTCATCATGGAGCTGGCGGCACTGCCGGACCCGCCGTCTGTCTCCACACCTGGCTCCCCTCGCGCCGCTGACGGATCGGCTGGGCGTACTGCTGGAGCAGTTCGACCAGGTCAGGGAGGCGGCTCAGGTACGCCTGTCAGGGCTCAGCGACGAGGAGTGCCTTTGGGAGACGGCCCCCGGCTGCTGGTCGATCCGGAACCGGGAAGAGGCTCGGACACCGCGGGCGTTCGGACCCGGCGAGTGGGTCATGGACCTCGGCGCCCCGACATCCCGGGTAGCGAGTACGCCGAGGTGGCGCGGCAGGATGCCAGTGGCATGACCATCGAGAAGATCGCCGACGACTGGAGCGTGAGCGTCGAGCGGGTCCAGGAGGTCCTCGCCCACACCGCTAGCCCGACGTGGCGCCGGTGACAACCATCGCCTATGGGCTCGGGCACCTGCATCTGCAGTTCGCCGGGGCTTGGGAGTGGACCTTCGGTGAGCGGCGGCAGGACCCAAAGCTGATGGTCGACTTCAGCCCCTCCGCCGCGGTGGCGGTCGAGACGTTCTGGGTCTCGGTCGACCGCTGGCGCGGCAGTGTCGCTACAGTCGCCGAGGCGTTCCTCGGTGTCGGTGAGGTAGTCGACGCGGCGCATACTCCTACGAGAGCGCTCGTTCGAATATGTGGGCAAGCGGAGGTGCACGGCAGCCGGGAGCAGCAGGTGGGTGGTCAGGAGCCGCTCTCGCGTCTCGACTGCGGTTCGCGCGGCGCGTCGTGGAACAGCAGGCCGCCCGGCAGCTGCGGCTCATCGACGGCTGGATCAGCGCTGAGGAACGACGAGGCGGAACGCCGCCGCGGTGCCGAGCGGCGGCCGGCCCTGCCGGAGTGGCTGGTCCAGTACGGGCTCAACCACGTGGCTGGTCCAGTACGGGCTCAACCACACGAACATCGACGCCGTACACGTAGGCGACTGCTGGGCCGCAGCCCAAAGCGGCCGCTGCCGCCCCGCGACCCGGCAGCAGGCGATCGACGCCCTGCGCCAGCAGGTCCAGCCGTGCATCCACTGCAGGCCCGACCACCCTCGGCATCCTCGACTAGCCCAGCACGGCCTGGACCACCCTGAGCGCCTGTCTCCGACCCGTAACAGCAGGCAGAGGGCCGCCAGTCCGGGATGGGAGCTTTGCGTCAGCGTGCGGGGAACGGTCACTGCAACCGTTCCCCGCACGCTGACGCTGAGTGCTTTCACACTACCCAGATCAGCACGTACGGCCGGTGTACCAAGCACCGTCGATACCGGAACTGGAGCCGATCCAGGTCACACCCGGTCCCACACACCGCTCGCTGTTCGGGCCCCAGTCATCGATCTCGATGACGATGTGTGAGCCGTCCGAGGTGCAGTGGTTGTAGTAGGCGTCGGAGTGGGTCTCGTAGAAGCCGCAGGGGTTCGCTGCGGCTGGACCGGCACTCATCGTGACTGCGCCGGCGGAAGCGAGCATGAGAGCGACGGAACCAAGGGCACCGGTCGCGATACGACGAAGACGCAAGGGGAGCTCCAAACAGTAGAGGGACGAGAGTCCGAACCGCAAAGTGCCTGCCGATCCGCTGTCGAGCCCGAGAATGGCAGCTCAGAGCAGCCGTTTCGGTCGCAGTGACACCGTTCACCCGACGAATCGATTCGTTTCTGCGCCAACCGGTTGATCTTTGCCCGTTCCTTGTACGCCGGGTCAGAAGCAGACATGCCGGCTCCACCCGCTGGGTGACCTTCCCAGGCGCGTCTTCGTTGAGGACACGCGCACCTCCCCGAGCGCGAGCGGGGGCCCGGGCACGCCGTGTGAACCTGCCCGGCCCCCGCATCCTGACCGGTCCTGGGTACTCCTCACCCGCGGGGCCGACCTTCCCCTCGAGGGCGTCCGGCCCGGCCTCTGCAGGGGCGTCCGGTGGTCAGGTGCGGCGCTTGAAGAGCGCTGTGAGCAACCCGCGGTGCTGCCGGGGCAGGTCAATCCGGCAGTCGGGGCAGTGCCGGTCGCCTTCGCACCGTTGCTCGACGCCTTGGACCTGCAGGAACAAACTGCCCGGGCCCTGGCCGACGACCTTCGCACACAGATCGACAGCCTGCAGGACCGACTGCGGCAGGCCGAGACCCACCTGGAGCATCTGGCGATCACCCGAACGACTGTCACCGGCCTCGCCCGACTGGCTTCCGGCCGCCGCACCAGCCCTGCCGGAGCACCCGGACTACCCCCGTATCCTCGCCGTCTCCAACCACACGACCGGACCGCTACGGGCCAGGGATGTCTGCCAAGCACTGGGCCACGAACTGCTGCCGAAGAGCGTCGAGGGCACCCGCGCCAAGCTGAAACGCCTGGTCAAGCTCGACATTCCCACCGAGGTCGACACCGGCAACTTCGCGAGAAGGTCATAGCCGGACACCTACGGTCGGCAATCTCTGGCCACAAATCTGGTGTGCGTACTGGTCCTCCGGGCCGACGTCTTGGACCACCTGCTCGGCTTCATGCACCCGACCCGTCTCGCACATCAGCCGAATAAGGATGTACAGGGCGTCACGGTCACCGTCTTCGGCGCGGTCACGCAGCTCCGCCTCCCTGCCCCGCTCCCGAAGTGACCTGTTGAGTCTTCGACGTGCGTGGTTATCCGTGAGGGCGCGCTCCGTAAGTTCTGGAATCCGTTCCGCTCGGACCAGAAGATCCATGTGCCACAGATGATTGCCGTGCATGTCTGGATCGTCGGAGAAGCACTCGGCGTGGGCGCTTACACGAGTATCGCCTGTCGCCCCACGGGACAGAGCCTTCGAAGTAACCGCTGATGAGCGCCCTTCAGAGCAAGTGAAGGTCAAATACTCACGAAACGCCCAATTAAGAGAACAAAGGAAGCGGAGGTAGGTGCCCCGCGCTTGATCCGATCTGTGACACAGGACACTGCACGACCGTCTGCCCTAAACGCCCCGCAGCCCGTACACGGTCGCGACGATACGTGGCGGATACATGGTTGAGGTGCAGCTGATGCGGGGTTACGGTCCGGGGACTACATAAATCGGGCAGGGTGGTCCGGTAGCGCCGGTGCAGCACCAGGGACATTCCGTCCGTTGTCGGGTGGCGCCGTCTGTCGCCGCATGATGGAGCTCCGACGCTCGCATGCGAGGGAGGGAGTTCCGTGCACGTGTCGCAGGCAGACGCTGCTCCGGTGGGCATTCTGCTGGTCGAGGACGACGAGGTGATTCGCCGATCGGTCACGATGGCGCTTGAGCGCTACGGTTACCGAGTCGTGCCCGCCGGTGATGGCCTGACCGGCCTCGAACTCTTCCGCGAGGGCGACCACGACCTGCTTCTGCTGGACGTGATGCTGCCCGGCCTGGACGGCATCGGGCTTTGCCGTCGGATCAGGGAGAGCAGCATGGCCCCGATTCTGATGATGTCTGCGCGGGGTGATGCGTTGGACGTGGTCTCCGGCTTGGAGGCGGGCGCTGATGACTACGTGGTCAAGCCCGTCGATATCGCGGTGCTGGTGGCCCGCATCCGTTCGCTGCTGAGGCGGGCCACCTTCGTCCCCGTTGTCACTCCTGCGCCGGCCTCTCCCGGCACCGGCACTGGGCGCGCCCCGTTGGTCTTCGGCGACCTGACCATCGACACCGCCGGTCTGGAGGTCTTCCTGGCGGACAGACCGGTCGCTCTGGCCCCGACCGAGCTGCGACTGCTGCTGGAGTTCGCGCAGAATCCCGGCATCGTCCTCGACCGGCAGACTCTTCTGCGTAACGTGTGGGACTACGGTTGGGACGGCGACAGCCGTGTGGTGGACCTGTGCGTGCAGCGGCTGCGCAGGAAGATCGGCTCCGAGCGGATCGAAACCGTCCGGGGCTTCGGCTACAAGCTGCGGCGCTGACGTGAACGCCATGCATTCCCTGCTCAACTGGCGTTCCCTGCGCTGGAAAATGGCTCTGCTAGTGGCCATGGCCTGCTGCGCCGTCGCGCTGACCGTCGGGCTGCTGGTCCACACCAGCACCCTGGACCGCTCGCTGAACGACGGTGCGGCCAACGCCGTGACCCAGCTGAACCAGGCTTTGGAAGACTACGCGCGGGACGGCGTTCCACCCGAGTGGCTGGAGACCGATCCCGGTGACTTCCCGGACGAACTGCTGCGTAGGCTTCACAGCAGGCAGGCACGTACCGCCGGTTTCGCCACGTGGTACGACAGCGACAGCACCGGCAACCGCCCCGAGATGTGGGCGGCTCGCCTCCACCGCGGCCAGCCTGTTGCAGTGCGCCTCGACATGACCTCCGACCAGCTCACCAGGCAGGCCCTGGACCGGCATATGTGGAAGTACTCCCTGGTCACGCTGGCTTTTGTCGTGCCGCTGTCGGCACTTGCCGCGGAACTGCCCCACCGCAGGCTGCGCCGGGTGGCGCGGACAGCGCGCCGGATCACCTCCGGCGACCTGGAGGCGCGGACAGGCGCCGGCCGGGGTGGTGATGAGATCACCGAGATTTCGGCCACGGTGGACTCCATGGCCGACAGTCTCAGTGAAAGGCTGGTGTCCGAGCAGCGGTTCACCGCCGACGTCGCCCACGAACTGCGTACGCCGCTCATGGGTCTGGTCACCGCGAGCACGCTGCTGCCTGAAGGAGAGGCCACCGATCTTGTCCGGGACCGGGTGGCCGTGCTGCGGGCCCTGGTCGAGGACCTGCTGGAGATCTCCCGGCTGGACGCGGGTGCCGAGCGCGCCGAACTACGGCCCGTACCGCTTGTCGAGGTGGTGGCGGAGTCGCTGGCGCGCACCGGTCTGACGGCGCGACTGGCCACGAGCGGTGCCCCGACCGCGGAGACCGATCCACGACGGCTCGACCGGATCGTCACCAACCTGGTGGTCAATGCGCACCGGCACGGTCGTGCGCCCATCGAGATCGAGGTGTCGGAAGCCACCGTGGTCGTACAGGACCACGGCCCCGGTTTCCCGGACGTGCTGCTCTCGGACGGGCCCAAGCGGTTTCGTACCGGCGCGGCGGAGCGTGGTAAGGGTCAAGGCCTGGGGCTGACGATCGCCCTGGGCCAGGCCAAGGTCATCGGGGCGACTCTGTCCTTCGCCAATGCCCCGGGCGGCGGAGCCGTCGCCACGCTCCGGCTGCCGAGGGCCGGCTGACGGGCCACCAGGACAACGGGACACCGGGTCACCGGGTCACCGGGTCACCGGGTCACCGGGACACTGCACAGAGGGTCCTCTCCCTTGCCCGGACGGCGGTCGCCGTGCTGCCGGCACACCGCGTGTGCGCTGCCGGCGCTCGCGTCGATACACGACGGATGGCCGGCTGAGCTGCGGTGGAGCGTCGGCCATGCCCCCACGGACATATGGCTCACCCAAGGTGATCGGCGTGCGTGAACGCCATGCACGGTGTCCCTGGAGGTGCCTTCCATGTGTCCAGCTCCTGTACCCGCAGAGCGCGACGTAGACCCGGCGGAGTCGCTGGTCTCGTGGCCAGGTACGACCGGCCGGTCGTCTCTCTCTTGTCGTCGCTCCGCGATCATCACGGCGGGTGCTGCAGCCTTGAGTCTTCTGACCGCCCTCGTCGTAGTCCTCGTGAGCTCAGGCAGTGGTGGCAGCCATCAACTGCACAGCGAGTCCGCAGCGCCGCTGCCATGGCCGTCCGAAGGGCAGACGAGCGTGCTGGTCGAGGGCCTGGGTGACCGCGGCGACCTGGGCACCAAGGGCGCGCAGACGCCGGTGCCGATCGCCAGCGTCACGAAGGTGATGACCGCGTACGTGATCCTGCGTGACCACCCGCTGTACAGGGGCGAACCGGGTCCCGACATCACCGTCGATCGGACGGCAGCCAATGAGCCCGTCTCCGGTGCCGAGTCGACTGTGCCGGTCAGGGAAGGGCAGCGGCTGAGTGAACGGCGTCTGCTGGAGCTCATGCTGATCCCTTCCGGGAACAACATTGCCCGGCTGCTGGCCCGCTGGGACGCCGGTTCCCAGGAGGCATTCGTCACCAAGATGAACAGGGCCGCCGACCGCCTGGGCATGGACAGGACCACGTACACCGAGCCAAGCGGTGTCGCGCCCACCACGGTCAGTACCTCCGGCGACCAACTGAAGCTGGCCAGGCACGCCATGCGCGACGAGGCATTCCGGCACATCGTGGCCCTGACAAGTACCACCGTCCCGGGCGTATCCAGCAGGATCCCGAACACCAACACGCTGCTCGGCACGTCCGGCGTGATCGGCGTCAAGACCGGTTCCAGCACGCCCGCCGGAGGGGCCCTGATGTGGGGGGCCGTCATGCCCGACCGTCAGGGGCACGAACACCTCGTACTCGGCGTTGTCCTGCACCAGCGTGCCGACACCAGTCCTCAGGAGGGCCTGCAGGCGGCTCTGGAAACCAGCGGTGCCTTGGTTGAGGGCGTGCGTAAGTGGCTGTCCTCGCAAATGCCTTCAGCCGGCGGCCCGGAGCACCGGACCAGCGAGCGGTGACGCGACCGTGACCATTCATCTCCCTCCAGCGCCCCACGTCGCTGTGTCTGCCGACACCTCGCCTGCCGCCAGCCTCGGCACCTGGCGGCGCGGACGACATGCGACCTGGCTCGCCCTGATTCCCGTATTGCTGATGTCAGGCCATGCGTGGATACCCGACCGGTTCGGTCACCTGGGCAGCCTTGCCGAGACCTTCTTGCCCTGGACTGGCATCAGTGTGCCGCTCCTGCTGCTGTACGCGGCCGCCCGTCGGTCCATGAGCGTCGCCGTGGCAGCGCTGGTGCCCGCCGTCCTGTGGTGCTCGACCTTCGGAGGGACCGTCGCCGACAAACGAGCTGACGGCGGTGACCTGACCGTCGTGACGCACAACGTCAACGAGCACAATCCGCAACCGCACCGCACAGCCCGCGCCCTGGCGGCCTCGGGCTCCGACATGGTGGCTCTGGAGGAGCTGGGCGACGATACCGCGGTGTACGAGGCGGCCCTGGCCGACCGCTACCCCTATCACTCGGTGCAGGGCACCGTGGGCCTGTGGAGCCGCTACCCGCTGTCGGACACCGCTCCGGTCGACATCGCGCCCTGGCCGCGCGCCCTGCGTGCCACCGTCCACACTCCCAGGGGACCGATCGCCGTCTACGTCGCACATCTGCTCTCCGTGCGGTTCACCCCCGGGTCGGGCTTCGGCACGAGCCTGCGCGACGCCGCCGCGCAGCGCCTGGCCACCGCCCTTCGCGCCGAGGCATCGCCCCGTGTTCTGCTTGTCGGCGATTTCAACGGCACCACGCAGGACGGGGGCTTGTCCGCTGTGGTTCACGGGCTGCGATCGGCGCAGGAGGCGTCAGGGGCAGGCTTCGGCTTCACCTGGCCCGCGTCGTTCCCCATGACCCGGATCGATCACATCCTCTTGCGCGGCTTGGAACCACGCTCGGCTTGGACCCTTCCGGCCACGGGCAGCGATCACCTTCCGGTGGCGGCGTCTGTGCGGCTCTAGCCTCGCGCTTTCACGAGGTGGGGTGTCCAAGGCTTGATCAAACAAACGGAGAGTGCTCCTGACCTGCAACGATGGGACGTGTCTAGGGTCCTGTTGGCTGCACGGAAAGAAGCACTCTCCAGGTGAAGAAGCGTATCTGGTCGTACCCGCGTGGCCGCATCGTGGGCGGCGGCCGGGCGGCGGTCTCGCAGGCCGGGGGCGTACTGCTGGTCGAGACCGTCCGCAAGGTCGGCTTGGACACCGCGATATCAGCGGCGCTGACGCCGTGGCGGAAGGCTCGGGCGGTGCACGATCCGGGCAAGATCCTGCTGGACGTGGCCTTGGCGGTCGCACTGGGCAGGGACAGCCTCGCGTATGTCGCCATGCTGCGGGCCGGGCCGACCGTGTTCGGGCCGGTGGCCTCCGATCCGACCGTCTCCCGCTTCATCGACACCCTCGCAGCATCTGGGGAGAAGCCCCTGCAGGCCATCCGTGCCGCGCGGGCTGAAGTCCGCCAACATGTCTGGCGGTTGGCCGGCCGGCAAGCGCCTGATGCAGGCGGGACTGTGACCGTGGACCTCGACGAGGTGCTGGGAGCGGACGTGGACATCGGATGCGTACGCTTCCGCACTTCTGCGGCGCGCACGCAAGCATGCCGACCTGAACTCTTTCGTCACCATCGACGAGTCCGCAGTGCTGGCTGCGGCGGAGGCGGCGGACAAGGCCCGCGCCGCGAGTGCCGATACTCCCCCTGCTCGGTGTCCCGATCGGGATCAAGGACAGCTACGCCACCGCTGGTGTCCGTACCACGCTCGGCGTGGGCAACCTGAAGGACTTCGTCCCGAATCACGACGCAGACGTCGTCGTCGCACTCCGCGACGCCGGGGGCATCGTCTTCGGAAAGAACCTTCTCGTGGAGATGTCCTTCGGACTGACCGGACACAACAGCACGTACGGTCAGTTGAAGAACCCCTACAGCCACGCCCGTGCCCCCGGCGGATCCTCCAGCGGTTCCGCGGCGGCGGTCGCCGCCCGCGTCGTCCCCGCATCAACCGGAGGCGACACGGTGGGCTCCATAAGAGTCCCTGCGTCCCTGTGCGGTGTGGTCGGCTACAAGCCCACCAACGGCCGCTGGCCTGGAGGCGGCGTCGCCCCGATCTCCCACACACTCGACACGACCGGCATCCTCGCCCGCAGCGTCGAAGGCTGCGCGCTGCTCGACCGGGTAGTTGCCGGGCACGCCACCTCCCCCACTTCGCAGCGTTCCGACCTGCGCGGGGTGCGGTTCGCCCACGCCCCCCGGCAGTACATGAGGGTGATCGACCCCGAGACCGCAGCCCACTTCACCGCCGCGCTGAAACGCCTACGCGACGTCGGCGCCGACATCGTCGAAATCAATCTCGGCGACGACTTCATGGACACGACGAACCAGCTGACGTGGAATTTCTTCTTCCGCGAGATGCGGGAAGCGGTCACGCAATTCGTCACCCGCAACGACTTCCCCGTAACGTTCGACGAGATCTACGGCGACATCAAGCCCCAGCTCAAGGCGATCTGGAGCCAGGTTGTCGTACCGGGCGGGCAGGGCTACCTCTCCGACGAGGGCTACGCGTCGGCTCTGGCTTCCGAACGCCCGCAGCTCCAGCGCCGACTCGGCCAGGCATTCACGCAGAGCGCGGCCGAGGCGCTGCTCTTCCCGACCACACCGTGCCCCGCACCTCTGATCGACAACGGAGCGAACTTCACGGTCGCCGGCCAGCAGGTGGACGACTGTTTCCTCGCCTACAACACCATCCCCACCAGCGGAGCAGGCCTGCCCGGCATCAGCGTCCCCATCGGTCTCAGCACCGAGGGCCTGCCGATCGGCCTCGAGATCGACGCGGCCCAGGGCGCGGACAACCACCTCTTCGACCTCGCCCGCCGAGTGGAGTCCCTCTTCGACGCCCTGCCCACACCTGCCTGACAGCAACACCTCACCGCAACGCTGGGTTTCCCCTTCCGTCGGCGGTGACCGCCGTCACCCAGCCCAACGGGGTGCTGTCGGCAATGGCCCGGCGGACCATCGCCTCGGCCATTGTCACCTACTGGCGAAGCCGATGTCGTGACCGCTGCCTGCCCGCCTGCAGCGGTCCCGGTCATCGGATCAAGGGGCGGGCTGCGCGGCTCGGATGCGGTGCCGCTCGTGGACGACACCTCTTGGGGCAACCGGAAGGCCGTCGGTTGAACGGCGCTCTCCAGAAGAACCTTCACGGGGGCACTGCGCGGGTCTGCCCGCGGATGAACGCGTCCGCTTCAGGCCGTCCGGTCACGGCTCATGGCGCAGGGGCGGATGGCTCATGACCTTGGCGTGATGGAACGACCGAGTGCCGTTCCGACGATGTTCCGGGCTTCGTCAGGACTGATGCCGAGGCGTGTGACAAGAGGATGCGGTCGGATTGTAGCGGCAGACTCCGGGACGGCGAGGCAGACGTGGGCATCGTCGGTGATCCGCAGGCCCTGGGCGTGCCGCTCCAGCCACCCGTCATCCGACCTTGTGCGCAGAGTTATGCGTATAACCTCAGCGGGGCGATGTGCTTCGCGAACCCTGTGATCGGTGAGGAGGCTTCTGGCATGAAGGCCCGTCAAGGAGCCGTCACCTCTTCGGCGACCATTCCTACCGCAGCGAGTTCTACGGCTGACCAGTCCACCGACACGAGGGCACACGTATGCCCTCGTTCCGGCCACCAGGGCACACATGTGCCCTGCCGACTGCGCTCCCACCCCCTCCAGCCAAGGAATCTCGCCCTGTCACAGCCCACCTCTGCCCTTCCCTCGCTCACCCACGACGGCACCCTGTGGGCGGCCCGTCACATGCCGCTCCTCATGGCCACCATGCAGAAGCAGGCGTCGGTGTTCGCGGGCCGCCGGATAGGGATCTGTCTCCACATCGAGCCCAAGACCGCCGTCCTGGTCTCCTACCTGGCCCAGGCAGGTGCCGACGTGGTGCTCACCGGATCCCCCGGCACCACGCAGGAGGACACGGCCGACGCGCTGCGCGATGCCGGCGTCACCGTCGTGGGACAGCGCTCCGACACCCTCGACCAGCACCGCGAGAACATCCACCAGCTCATCGACTCGCAGCCGGACCTCATCCTCGACAACGGCGCCGACCTCATCGAAGCGGTCATGGCCCGCGGCGGGCTGCCCTCTCTCACCGGAGCCAAGGAGGAGACCACGACCGGAGGCCTGCGCATCCGTTCCTGCGACACCCCGCCGCCCTTTCCGGTCGTCGTCATCAACGACAGCCGGCTCAAGCTGCTGGTCGAGAACGAATTCGGCGTCGGCCAAAGCGTCGTCCAAGGCTTCATGAACGCCACCAATCTCATGCTGCCGGGGGCCCACGCCACCGTCGTGGGCTACGGGCCCTGCGGCCGCGGAGTCGCCGACACCCTGGCAGGTCTCGGTGCGCGTGTCAGCGTCGCCGACACCGACCCCCATCGAGCGCTCGAAGCAGTGATGGCGGGCCACCGCGTGGGCGATCTGCTCGACCTCCTCCCCCGGACCCAGCTCCTCTTCCTCGCCACCGGTCACCCGAACGTCATCGGCCCGGCGGAGATCGAGAACCTCCGTGACGGCACCCTCGTCGCCGGCGTGGGCCACATGCCCTGGGAACTGGACGCCCAGGCCCTTCGTGAGCAGACCACGTCCGTGCACCGCTCCGGACCCAGCGGCCAAGAACGCGCGATCCACAGTCTGCGCGACGGCCGGGAGATCACCGTCCTCGCCGACACCAAGATGATCAACCTGACAGCCGCGAAGGGAAACCCCATCCAGGCCATGGATCTGGGCCTGACCCTCCAAGCAAGAAGCCTGGCAGCGCTCGCCACCGACGACCGCCTGTCGCTCGTCAACGGCGCCCAGGCCGTCCCTGAGCCCATCGACCGGCAGATTGCCGCCGACCTGGTGAAGGCGCTGACGAGCCTCTGACGCGCGGTGCACGAAGGCACAGCCGGAGCGCTCAACGGCAGTTGAGGCTCCGCCGCATGCGGCGCGCAGAATGCGACGAAGGGCCCCGTAGTAGCGCACACGTGCTTCGAAGACACGGCAGCGTGACCGGCCCTGGGGCTCGATGCCAAGACGGGTGCGGAGACGTCCAGTTGCTGATGTGTGTTGTCGCGCGACGACATCGCCTCGGCCTTGAGGGCGCCCGACGCGGGAAGAAGATCCGCACCACTATCCGGGACGACGGCCAGGAGCGGGCCGGTGACCTGCTGCAACGTGACTTCACCGCGTCCCGTCCGAACGAGCGGTGGGTGGCCGACTTCACCTACGTTGCCACCCGGTCCTTTCACGCCAGATGCGGCCCCGGCAGCCTCACCGAAGCCCTCGCCTTGTTCCGCTCCTGGCCGACCGCGAACACTACCTGAGCAATCACACAGCGGCGGGCCACGGAACCCGGTGAACCTATGCGGTCAGAGCACTAGCTGACGCGGCAGAGGCCGAGCCAAGGGGCCAGCCCCTTGCCGCGGCGGCCGCAGGCCGAACTGCGGGTTGGCCGACCGACACCGGCCTGCCGCCGAACCCGGAATTGGTAGTTGGCGGTGATGGCGGGTGAAGGGGCTGCGGAGCGCACACTCTTCGGGCGGGTGGGGCTATGGATGGTCCGCTTGTCGAGGATGGTCAGCGGCTCGGAGAAGGACAACGGGCGCCCGCAACTATCGGGGAGTAGTCAAACGGGCCCGCCACAGGTCGCGGAGCAGCGCTATCTCGGCCATGTGGTGGACGAATTCGAGGTTGGCCCCCCACAGCACGGAGATGAAGGGTTCCTCGGGGTCGGAGCCGTAGGGGTACTGGGAGAGGCCGACCGTGTCGAGCTGGTCCTCGGTAAGGGTGCCGACGTCGGCGCGCCAGCGGTCGATCACCGGCCAGAAGCGTTCCAGGGTCCGGGTCGCCGAGGGTGAGAAGTCGATCATCTGCTTCGGGTCCTGTCGTCGTTCGCCGAAGGTCCACTCCCAAGCACCCGCGAACTCGTAGTGCAGATGGGCAAGTCGCCAAGCGATGGTCGTGACCGGCGTTTCGTCCGGCTCCGGTTCGCCGGTGTGAGTCAAGATCTGCTCGACCCGCTCGGTGGTCACGCTCCAGTCCTCGGCGATCTTCTCCACTGACATGCCGCCTGCTGCCTGCCGGGCGACCTCCGCGTACTCGCTCGCCGGGATGTCCGCAGCGCCCAGGTCCATCACCCACTCGCCGGGCCCGAACGCCCGCGGTGTCGTCGCCTCGCCGCGTCGCCGCAGCGACCAGCAGCCGGGCACCGGCTCCCAGAGATACTCCTCGTCGCCGAGCCCCGCCAGCCGCACCCCGGCCATCTCCCGGGCCTTGTCGAACTGGTTCAACAGCAGGCCCAGACGGTCAGTCGATACGCCTTCGATCTCCATGAACGGATCCCCTTTGCGGTCGCGCGTGATATCTCATCCCGCTCCGGAGGAGGTTAGCCGTCCCGCTCAGGGGCCCGCGACCGACTTCCTCGCCCCCTGAACCGGTGCAGCACCTCGCGCCTCACCACATCCGGACAGACGTCGACGGGGAGCCGGTAGCGCTCTTCGGTGGGGCGTGGGGGACGGTGCCGCCCGCGGGGTGGTGGGTGTAGGTGGTGGTGGCGCTGTGCGGTGGTCGGTCAGCCTCTGCGGATCCGCAACGCGACCGCGCCATCCCTCGTCCAGATCACTCGAGGAGTCCAACTCCATCTCCTCGCCCCCTCGGCATAGCAGTCACCCCCGCATGCTGGCCAATGACCTGACGCGGTGACCCGCGAAGTACGGGGCCAGCCCTGCCTCACCGTCCGTCAGCGCCCTTGCGCGAGACCGACCGGGCGGACGCCGTCGAAAAGTGGCCTGCCGGACGCCGCAGGGGCGTCCGGCAGGCCGCTTGGCTCATCTTCCGACTAGCACCTGTTCAGTGCATGGAGCGTGGCCGCGGGGGCACTGCGACCCCGTCCTCCGTGACGTACTTGGTTCCGTCGTCGTACTTGGTGATGGTGAAGGCGTCCAGCACCTCACCGACCTCCTTGCCGGTGGTCGACCGGTCGTCCCACTTCGCGGCCACGACGGCCTCGTAGCGCAACTGGTTCTTCGTGACCTTGATGCCCTGGAAAGTCGAGGTGTGACCGGCGCGCACGACCTCGGTCGCGCCGTTGCGCGTCCACACGCTCTCGCCCTCAGGGGCCAGCTCGTAGTACTTCGGGCCGGAGACCGCGACGGTGTAGACCGGTCCCGTGGTCATGCCCGGAGTCCCCGTCGCGTCCGCGTTGACATACCCTCGGGAGTACACGTGGTCGTGGCCCATGAGCACCAGGTCGATGTCCTTGCGCTGGAAGACCGGCAGCCACGCGTCGCGGACCGGCTTCTCGTCACGACCCTCGGCCGCGGAGAACACCGGCTGGTGGAAGACCGCCACAGCCCACTTGTTGGGGTTGTTCTCCAGGACGTGGTCCAGCCAGCGTCCCTGGAGCTCCAGCCACAGCTTCTCCGGGTCGGGGCAGTCCTGGCTGCACGCGGGCAGCCACGGCGGCGTCATCATCGAACGGGCATCACCTGTGCTGGCGTTGAGGGTGATGAACCGCACGCCCTGATAGTCGGTGTAGTACGCCGTCTCCGCGATCACCTTGGCCATGTGGGCCTCGTAGATCGCGCGCTGCCGCTCGGCGGGGGTGGCGCCGGCGTTCCCGCCCGGTCGCGGCCCATTGGCCGGGAACTCGAAGGTCGACTTCCAGGTGCGCAGGAAGGTGTCGCCCGAGTACTCGTGGTTGCCCGGTGCCGCGATGACGTTGGTGGACTGGCTGTAGCCGTCCATGGCGCCGAACCAGTCGCGCCACTCGTTGTCGTTGCCACTGGAGTTGATCAGATCACCGGCATTGACGCTGCCGGCGGCGTCCGGGTAGCGCTCGAACGCCTGCTTCACGACCGGCGCCCACTTGGACGACAGGTCGTTCTGGGCGTCGCCGAAGTACAGGAAGGTGAAGTCCTCGCCCGGCCGCTCGGCCGAGGTGAAGGTGCGGACCGAGCCGAACCGATCGCCGCTGCCCACCTGGTACTCGTACCTGCTGCCGGGCCGCAGCCCGGTCATCACCGCGGAGTGCGAGCGGTTGGCGACGCCCGTGGAGACGATCTCCTCGTTGCCGCGCGCGTCGGCGCGCCGCCACCGGCGGTCGCCGGCCTTGCGGTAGCGCACCTCGCCGGTGGTCACTGCGGCGCCGGTGCGCCAGGTGACGGCCTGCGAGGAGTGCGGGGTGCCGGTCGGAGTGAGCACGATCCGCTCGGGCGCCGTGCCGGGGACCTGGAGGTCCTCCTTGGTGGTCAGCGCGACGTCGAAGACGTGCATGATGCCGCGGTCGGTGCTCTGCGGCAGGACCACGGAGGCGACACGCTTGGACGGGTCGAGCAACCGGGGCACGGTGCCGAAGACCTTGGTCTCGACCGTGTCGTTGCCGCCGGCGGCGCGGTTGCGGCCGACCGTGGTCACCAGCGGGGTGTTGCCGAACTGGTAGTTGGTGCCCGGGGTCCAGTCGGTGAACTGGACCCCGACCTGCTGGGTGGAGCCGTCGGTGTACTCGACGACCGCGGTGCCCTGGGAGGGACCGTTGGTCGCCAGGCCGAGGAAGGAGATCCCGGTCGCCCGGACGTCACCCATGTCGACCCGCTGGCCGTGCGGGATCCAGTTGTCCGGCTGTCCCGGCTCGGTCTTCGGCCAGGTGAAGGTGACGCCGGTGTCACCGTGCGGGATCCGGGCGCCGGGGGCGGCACCGGCCGCGGCCAGGCGGTCGCGGGAAAGGGAGTTGTCACTCACGTCGAGCGAACCGGTGTCGCCGTCGCCGTCCGTCGTAGTGCCCACGTTGTTCCGCGCGTCGCTGCCGTCGGTGAACGACGGGGGTACGTCGGAGGCACGGGCGCCCCAGGTGCCCTGGCGCGCCGACATGGTCAGCCGGATGTCGCCGCCCTCGCGGGCGAAGTCCTCGTCCAGCCAGGAGCGCGTGGTGGAGCGCCCGTCGACCTTCATGCCGGTGACATACGGCATCGTGGAGGCGCCGTCGGCCTCGATCTCGATGCGGCGACGGCTGTCGGCGCTGTCGATCACGACACGGTCGAACCGTGGGCCGCTGACGACCAGGTCGGCGGTGCCGGGGATGGCCGGGTAGAGGCCGACGTTTGCCCACACGTACCAGGAGCTGAGCGACCCGAGGTCGTCGTTGCCCGGCAGGCCCGAGGGCGTCGTGTTGTACATCTGCGTGGACGCCCGGTTCAGCGCCTCGCGCGCCTTGTTCGGCTGACGCAGCCAGTGGTAGACGTACGGCGCGCCGAAGCTCACCTGGTTGCTGAGGTAGGCGCCACGGACGTTGTAGACACCAGCGTCGAGGGCACTGAGGTGCTCGTCCAGTGCGGTCGTGGTGATCTCTTGGCCGCCGCGCTTCTCGATCAGCGTCCCGAGGTTGTGTGGGACCATCCAGCCGTACTGCCAGCCGGTGGACTGCTCGAACTGGTCGCCGCGGTCACCGAGGTTGAAGTTGCGGTCGAAGCCGTTGCGGTCGCGGGGCCTGATGTGGCGGCTGCTCTCATCAAAGACGTTCTGCCAGTTCTGGGCGCGGGCCATGTAGCGGTCGTACGTCGTCCTGTCGCCGAGGCGCTGGGCGAGCTGGGCGATGCCGAAGTCGTCGATCGCGTACTCGAGCGTCTTCGAGGTGGCCGCGTCCGCCTTGCGGTTCTCGATGAAGCCGACGCTCATGTACTGGTACCCGTGGCGGCGCAGTGTGCGGTCGGCGGGCAGCGTCTGGGTGGCCTTCATCGACTCCAGGGCGGCGCGGCGGTCGTAGTCGGTGCTACCGAAGGCGTCCACGGAGGACAGCAGGGACTGGAGCGAGTCGCCGCTCATCTTCTGCTGGAGCTGGTTCAGGTGCGGCCAGTTGGGCCACTTGCCGCTCTGGGTCACCATGTCGGTGATCGACTGGTTGATGTCGCTGCCGACCTTCGGGAAGAGCAGCGCGACGAGTTGGGCCTGGCTGCGGTAGGAGTCCCAGCCGGCGTAGGTGACGTAGTGGTGGCGTCCCTCGGCGACCTTGTGGACCTTGCCGTCATAGCCTTGGTAGTCGCCGTTGACGTCGTCGAACGTGTTGGGGTGCAGCAGCGCGTGGTAGAGGGCGGTGTAGAACTTGGTCCGCTCGGCTTCGGTGCCGCCGTCGACCCGGACGGTGTCCAGGGCGTCGCGCCAGACGTCCTCGGCGCCCTCCCGGACGTCGTCGAAGTCTTCGCGTGCGGCGACCTCGTGGGCGGCGTTCTCGGCGGCGTTCGCGATGCTGACGTAGCTGAGGCCGACCTTGGAGGTGACCTTCGCGCCCTCGTCGAACATGAGGTAGGCGCCGGCGCCGTGTCTGGCCTCGGCGGCGCGCGCGGTGGTGGAGCCGGGGGTGACGTCGCCGCCCTGCCAGGTGCCGTACGAGCGGATCGGCTTGTCGAACGAGGCGGAGAAGTAGGCGCGGTAGCGCCCGCCCTCGTCGCAGATGGAGGCGGCCTCGACCCACCCCTCCACGGTGGTGCCGTTCCTGACGGTGACCTCGCTGCCGAAGACCCGGTTGTTGGAGCCGGCGACGTCGAGGATCAGGGTGGAGCTGTCGGCCTCGGGGAAGTCGAAGCTGCTGACCGCGGTGCGGGTGGCGGCGGCCAGCTCCGTCTTGACATCGTTATCAGTAACAACGGAGTAGTACCCGGGCTCCGCCTGCTCGCGGGCGTGGTCGAAACCGAGGTAGTAGTCGGTGATGTCGCTCGCCGGGCTCTTCGGCAGGGCACCTCCGGGCAGCGTGCCGGTGTACGGCAGGAGGGGGAAGTCGAAGCCGCTGAAGCGGCCCTCGCAACCGGTGCCGGACAGGCGCGTCATACCGAAGCCGCGGAGCTTGTCAGCGGTGTACTCGTACCCACCCTTCTGGTCACCGTCCGAGGTCCGGTAGGTCACGGGGCTCGACTGCACCATGCCGAAGGGAACCGTCGCGCCGGGCCAGGTGTTGCCGTAGGCGCTGTTGCCCTTGTTCTGGGCGGTGTCCAGTCGTGTGCCGATGAAAGGGTCGACCGCGTCGAACGCGCTGATCCGGGAGGCGGTCTCGGCGCCCTGGGCGACGGGCGGGACAACGACGAGGGAACTGAGGGCCAGTGCGGCCGCAGCGACTCTGCGGCCGCGAGGCCGGGAGAAGGGCGTGCGCTGCAGGAGCGACCGCCCAGGGAATGTCCACATCTGGGATGCGGCGCCTTTCGATGAATGACCATTCGTCGCGGACGCGACGTCATGACCGACTCACACTCATGGTGGAGGTGTTCGCCCGTCAGTCCTCCGAACGACAGTTCCGTGAACAGACGTCGAACAGAGTACCGACGTGGCCGGTGATATGCAGTCCACTGTCGATCGCGGGTTTCGGTGGCAAAAGGTGACGAACCGGTAGTGAACGCGCCTCATATGAAGTCGGTCGGCCACCGCTGACACTCGCCTGAGCGGCGAGTACGAACCCCTGCACATGCGTGGGGGTCCGGTCGACCTCATACCGCTGCGCCGGCCCATCGAGGACAACTCCACTGAACGACGCCCGTGTCGGCGAGAGGGCAATCAAGTCCCCCTGCCTCGACCGTTCCATCGCGTCCCCAACTCGCGAGAGTGGCGAGACCTACCAGGGGCGGCGATGCCGAACGCGTACGCCACGACCTGGCCCGGGTACTTCTCCAGGCGCCCGAGCCCCACCTGAGCGCAGCGCACAACGCCGTCGGACTGACGGCTCCTCCCGTTCTCCCGTAGGGCAGGAACCACTGAGAGGCCGTCCTGCGCGGGCGGCCCGACCCTTCAGATGCACCAGGAGCAGAGTGTGTCAGCGACCTCGTAGATGCTCAGCTGGGTCTCGTGGGCTCTTCTGGTCACGTCGGGCAGGGCCCCGCGGGGCGGGCCGATGCCTTCCCCGCACTGGTTCAGGTACTGGCTGGTGACGAAGGCCGAGGAGGCTGTTGCGGTGGGGGAGCGGTTCGAGCCGCACGATCGTGTCCAGGAGCGCGCCTGCGCGCCACGCGGCATCAGGGTTGGACGCAGCAAGGATCGGCATGCGGGTCTTGTGACGGGCGACAGCCGCGACAGGGCCGAGTAGTCGGTGACGGACACATCGTCGCGGCCCGAGGGCGATGTGCCCACTCCGTAGTCACCAGCTTCGGAGGCTCACCGCCCTTGCTCCGCAACACACTCGCCGATTGCCTCCCGATCGCTGGTCCTGCTGGTGCGTCCCGGTCCGCATGCCGACTGGACCTTGGCGCCGTCCAGGTCCCGCCGGACGGGCGTCCTGTTGGGTGTGCTCCTGTAGTCACCGACCCATAGGTGGGCGGCGTCCGCGCACGGCGAAGTACAGCGTCAGGCCGGCAGCCGCAACGATCCTGAGCCTCCTACCAGACGCTGCGTCGGCTCCAGGGCAAGGTGCTCGTCTAGCGGCACGCGGACGCCGAGGCGCCACCGCGCGTGGAGTACAGCCTTACCAAGATCGAGCGCACTCCGGGGGATCCCATCAGAATGCTCACCGCCTGGGCGAGGGACCACGATGAGGCGATCGCCTTCATCAGGAGACCGCCCGGGCGAAGAACACGTCCAAGGGTTCCCGACTTCCGCTTGTTTGTTGACATCGGATTGCGAATGGAGGGGGGTGTTCGCGGGCCGGCTCGGCTGCCTTTGCTTCCGCCGCGTCGAGCGCGCAGAAGGCGGTGATATGACTGTACGGGAATGGGCGCAAACATCTACGGATGCGAATCCGATACCGATCGCGGCGTTCTGGCCCTTGGTAATTCCACACTCTGACAATTCCCCGCCTGCGAGTCCCTTGGCCGGCCTGTCCCTCACAACTGGTCGGTCCGCCACAACCCCCGGTCCGTCCGAAGAGGGTGCCGCGGCCGGAGGGTCGTCGTTCGCCGGCCCACATGATGAGCCTGGAGGGCCGTCACCCGCCATGACCTGGGCTGATCTGCACGAGCGCCCGGCGCGAGGCGACAGAAGGGGCAGCCCTGCGGCTACGTGAGGGCACTGCGGAAAGTCAAGTGTTGACATGCGCCTGAGCAGTGACTGATCATCACCAATGCATCGCGAAGTGTTACGGCGAACCGCAATCCCACCATCCTTTCTCCTGAGAGCGGATCACCGGCCAGCATTTCTTCCGTCATATCCCTCACGACCGCTCAACAACGAGCCGACACCCCCTCCTCCTGCATGCTCCCGCGCTCCCTCAGTCCCCCGACACTGGGCGCGCGCTCTTCTCGGCCCCCCGGCCGTCCGGTGATCCCGGGCCGCCGTGTCCCTCCCCTCCCCCAGTCCCCTCTGACGGGAAGACCAGGTAAGCCGGTGCAGCACACCCCCACCTCCTTCCCCGCGCCCCGCCCGTGCGCGGACTCCGACAACCGCGCCGAGGACACCCCCAAGGCCCGGCCGGCCTCCTTCGCCCAGCAACGCCTTTGGTTCCTGGCACAGTTGCCCGGTGCGAACGCCGCGTACAACGAGACCGTGGCGCTCTCGCTCACCGGCCCGCTCGACCACCGGGCGCTGGCCAGGGCTCTGGACGCGCTCAGTGATCGCCACGAGACGCTGCGCACCCGGCTGGTGGTCGAGGCTGGGAGTGTCCAGCAGCTGATCGATCCGCCCGGCACCGGCTTCGCGCTGACCTCGCAGGACCTCAGCGGCCTCGCCGACCCCGACGCCCAGGTCACTGCCGTACAACGCCGGGAAGCGGGACAGGAGTTCGACCTGGAGGCCGGTCCCCTCGGGCGCGGCCGCCTGCTGAGTCTGGCCCCCGAGCGCCACGTGCTGCTCCTGACGTTCCATCACAGTGTTTATGACGGCGCGTCGATGAACGTCATGATGCGGGAAATCGGCCTGCTCTACGCGGCCTTGCGTGCGAACGACACGGTTCCCCTGGCACCGCTCGTCACGCAGTACGCCGACCACGCGCGAGCCCAGCGCGAGGCGGTACTGGCCGGTGCCCTGGCGGACCAGGAACACTACTGGGAGCAGGCGCTGTCGGACGCGCCGCCCGTTCTCGATCTGCCGACCGACCGGCCGCGTCCGGTGGAGCAGCGGTACGAAGGGGGCCGGGTCGAGTTCGCACTGGACGCGGACGTGCTCTCGGCGCTCCGTGCGCTGGCCCGGGCGCACAGTGCCACCCCGTTCGTGGCGGTGCTGACCGGCTGGATCAGCCTGCTCTCCCGCCTGTCCGGCCAGGACGACATCGTTGTCGGCAGTCCGGTGGCGAACCGGCGCGGACCCGGCGCGGCCGACCTCATCGGCTTCCTGGTCAACTCGCTTCCGCTGCGCGTCGATCTGTCAGGGGCCCCGACCGCAGCCGAGGCGCTCGCCCGCACTCGGGCCGTCGTCCGCGAAGCACTGGCCCACCAGGACCTGCCCTTCGAACGCATCGTCGAGCTTGCCAAACCGCCTCGCAGCGCCGCTCACACCCCATTGTTCCAGACCATGCTGGCCTGGGTCCCGGACCGCCGGAACCTGCTGGACCTGCCCGGCATCGATACCCAGCCGCTGCCGATCGCCGACGCCCCTGCCAAGTTCGATCTCGCCCTGTCGGTGACCGAGTCCGAGGGGCGCCTGCTCGGCCATCTCGACTACGCCACAGCCCTGTTCGACGACGCCACCGCGCGGCGCTGGGCGCAGTATCTGCAGCGGCTGCTGACCGACATGGCCCACCGTCCCGACCGCGGCATCCGGGATCTGGAACTGATGGACCCGGAGGAGTCGCGGCGGCTGGTGCGCGAGGGCGACGCCACGCCGTCGGGCGACAGGGAGCCGGAGAACGCTCCGGCGGTTGCCGATGCGGAGGTCGATCCGGTCGCCCTCGCCCTGCGGTCGGCGTCCGGGATCGCGGCGCTGTTCGAGGCACAGGCACGGGCGCGTGGGGAACTGACGGCGGTGGTCGACGGCGAGAGGTCACTCGATTACGCGACCGTCGACCGCCGCGCCAACCGGCTGGCGCACGCCCTCGCTGCCAGGTCCGTGCGTCCCGGTGACGTGGTGGGCCTGCACGCCGGACGGTCCTGCGACCTCGTCGTCGGCATCCTGGGCATCCTCAAGGCGGGCGCCGCCTACCTTCCACTGGACCCCGGGCAGCCCCGCGAGCGGCTCGCCGGCATGGTTGATGACGCCGCCTGCCGCGTCGTACTGAGCGACCAGGGCGACGACACGGACCGGCCGGAGGGCTGGCTCGCGCTCGCCGCCGTCGAAGCCGAGGGAGCGGAGAGCGAGCGGCCGCCGTCCGACACCGACCGCGCGCCGGACCGCACGGCGTACGTGATCTTCACCTCCGGGTCCACGGGCCGGCCCAAGGGTGTCGCGGTGGAGCACCGCAGTGTCCTCAACCTCTTCGCCACCTGGCACGACCGCATGGGCACGGCCCCCGGCGAGGCCGGTTCGGCCTGGTCCAGCATCGGCTTCGACGCCTCCATCCATGAACTACTGCTCCCCTTGACCACCGGCGGTGTCCTGCACCTCGTCCCCGAGGCGCTGCGCGGAGACCCGCAGGCATTGCTGGCCTGGCTGCGCGAGCGACAGGTGACCCAAGCGTTCCTGCCGCCGGCCTACGTCAGGTGGATCGACGAGGACCCCGCCGTACGGCTGCGCGGGCTGGCGCTGCGCAAGCTGCTCACCGGAGTGGAGTCGCTCACCGAGGCCGCCCTGCACCGCATGACCTTGCACCTGCCCGGCCTGCGAATCTGCTACGGCTACGGGCCCACCGAGGCGACGCTGTACAGCACCGCCTACTACGCGCCGCGTCCGCTGGAGCGTCCCTGCCCCATCGGCCGCCCGCTGCCCGGCACCCGTCTCTACCTGCTCGACGACCGGATGCGGTCCGTGCCGCCGGGCGTGGTGGGAGAGGTCTACCTCGGCGGGTCCTCGCTCGCCCGGGGCTACCTCAACCGCCCCGACCTCACCGGGGAGCGTTTCCTGCCCGACCCGTTCGTTCCCGGCGAGCGGATCTACCGAACCGGTGACCTGGCCAGGCGGCAGCCGGACGGCGAGGCGGTCTACGCGGGGCGCGCGGACGATCAGGTCAAGCTGCGCGGGTTCCGGATCGAACCGGCGGAGGTCGAGGCGGCGTTCATGGCACTCCCCGGTGTCCGGGAGGCCGTGGTCCTCGCCGACCGCGACGCCGCGGGGCAGGCCCGGCTGGTCGCCGGGGTCGGTCGGGGTACGGCACCGGCGCGTGCCGCCGGCGACTGGCGCGCCGCGCTCTCCCGCCGTCTGCCCGATTACATGATCCCGGCCGTCGTGGTCGACCTCGACGCCCTGCCGCTCAACCGCAGCGGCAAGGTCGACCGTGCCGCCCTGCTGGCACTGGCCCACGAGCGGACCTCCACGCAGGTCAACACCGCCAGCCCGCGCGACCACGTCGAGCACGCCCTGTACCGGATATGGCGGAGCGTGCTGCTTCAGCCGGACATAGGCGTCAGCGACGACTTCTTCGAGGTGGGCGGCACTTCCCTGTCGGCCATCAAGATGGCCCACGCCGTCACGGTGGCGTTCGGCCGGCATCTGCCGGTGGCCGAGGTCATGACGCGGCCCACGATCGAGGCGCTCGCCGCGCTGCTGCGCGAGGACGGCACCGACTCCGCCCCGGGCAGTCTCATCGAGTTCCGGCGTGGCGTGGGGCCGCGGGTGGTCTGCGTCCACCCGGCCGGGGGCACCGCGTTCTGCTACCTGCCGCTGGCCGAGCATCTGCCCGCCGAGGCGGGGCTCTACGGTATCCAGTCGCCGGGCGTGAACCCCGGCGAGGAGGTCCTGCCCACGGTGGAGGCCATGGCGGAGGAGTATCTACGCCTTATCGGCCCGATGGACGACGGCCCGGTCGTGCTGACCGGCCTGTCCTACGGGGGTCTGGTCGCCCACCGGATGGGGGAGATCCTCGGCCGGGCCGGGCGCCGTGACGTCAGTGTCGTCCTCCTCGACACCCAGGCCACCGACGACGCCGCGGCCCGTGCGGCGATCACCGCCGTCGACGAGGCGGAGTTCCGCGACAAGCTGGTGAGGTTCAACGGGATGTATCCCGGCATCGACGACGCGCAGATCGAGCGCTACTTCCGGCTGTACAACCACAACCGGTCGACGGCCCGGGAGTACCTGCCCACCGCCTCCCCGACCCGCCTGGTCCTGGCCCAGGCCGTGCCGGACGGTGACGACACGCCGTTCCACGCCGAGGTCCGTGCCTTCTGGCGGCGGCGGGCCGAGGGGGACTTCCAGGTCGAGACCCTCGCCTGTGACCACTGGGAGATCCTCGAAGGCCCCGAAGCGGTTCGTGTCGGTGCCCTGTTGACGGCGGAACTGGCCCACCACGGACACCGGTCCGCGCCGGCGTCCGCCGCTGCCCTCCCCGTGGCGGGAGCCCGATGAACACCGACGTCACCTCCCCTTCCGCCGGCGCGTCCCCGAGCCGGTCGGCCTCCGCTCTCGCCGACGCGGTGCTCGCCCGGGCCCGGCGCACCCCGTCCGCCGTCGCCGTCGAGGACGACACGCACCTGCTCGACCACGCCGACCTCGACCGCCTCAGTAGCCGGGTGGCCACGCGGCTGCGCGATCTCGGGGTGGGTCCGGGGCAGGCCGTCGCCGTCTGCCTGCCGCGTTCCTGGCGGCTGGTGTGCGTGATGCTCGGCATCCGTCGCGCCGGTGCCACCGTCGTCCCCCTGGACCGGCTCAGCCCGTCCGACCGGCAGCGGCACATCCTCGACGACTCGGGCGCCGTCGCCGTCGTTTACGACGAACTCCCCGATGTCGGGCGAGAGTTCCTCACCCTCGACGCCGACCTGCTCCTGCGCGAAGAGGAACCGGACGCGGTGCGGGAGGCCCGGACCGAACCGCCCGCGAAGGCGTCGGCGGACACCGGGGACACCGGGACGGGATTCGTCTTCTACACCTCCGGCAGCACGGGCCGCCCCAAGGGCGTCGAGGTCACCGACGCGGGCGTGCTGCGCCTCGCCGAGCCCGGTTACATCGACCTGCGGCCCGGCGCCCGGTACGCCTGCCTGTCCAACCCTGCCTTCGACGCCCTCAGCTTCGAAGTCTGGGCACCGCTGCTGACCGGCGGTGTCTGCGTGATCCTCGACGACGAGCAGGTGCACAGCCCGCATCGGCTGGCCGGGGCGCTGACGGACCGGCGCATCGACACACTGTTCATCACGGTCGCGCTGTTCAACACCGTCGTCGAGAGGGTGCCCGACTGTTTCGCCACCGTCGCCCAGGTCCTCGTCGGCGGCGAGCAGCTCGACGCGCAGCTGATACGCCGGTGGTACGCGGCCAACACCGCCTCACGCACCGTCCTGCACAACGTGTACGGGCCCACGGAGGCGACCACCTTCGCCCTCTGCCATCCGATCCCCCGGGACTTCGCGGGCGCCACCGTCCCCCTCGGCACCCCGCTGACCGGCACGCGCACGTTGCTGCGCACCGAGGACGGACGCACCGCGGAGCCGGACGAGATCGCCGAACTGCTCCTCGCGGGTCCCGCGTTGGCCCGGGGTTACCGCAACCTGCCCAGGCAGACCGAGCAGAGCTTCGTCATGCTGCCGGCACCGGAGGGCGAGGCGGGCGGCGAGGAGCGCTGGTACCGCACGGGCGACCTCGTGCGCCGGGACACCGAGGGACGGGTGACCTACGTCGGCCGGGCCGACCGCCAGGTCAAGGTGCGCGGCTTCCGCATCGAGCCCGGCGAGGTGGAGCGACGCGTCCTCGCCCACCCTGACGTGCGCCAGGCGTACGTGTGCACCCGCCGCGACGAGGCCGGCCGCAACGAACTGCTCGCCTTCGTCGTCCCGGGCGGAGATCCCGGCGACCTCTCCTTCGACGCCTACGACCGGCACCTCACGACCGGGCTGCCCCCGTACATGCGGCCCCACCACACCCATCTCGTACCGGAACTGCCGCTCACCGCCAACGGCAAGGTCGACCGGGAGGCGCTGCTGCGCGACGCCCCGGCACCGTGGCGGCGCTCGTACGAGAGCGAGGGACGCGTCAGCGACGAGCAGCGGCCCGTACTCGACCTCGCCGAGGACATCCTCGGAGTGTCCGGCCTGCGCCCCGAGGACCGGTGGATACCGCACGGCGGTGACTCCCTGAAGGCGCTGCGCCTCCGCTTCGAGGTCATGCGGCGTTTCCACGTCGACCTGCCGCAGAGCCTGGTGCTCACCGCCGACTTCGCCGCCCTCGCCGAGGCCGTGCACGCCCAGGACGCCGCGACCGGCGAGCACCCACCCGTGCCCGCCGCCTCAGGCGAACCGACCGCGCCGGCCACCAGGGAGCAGGAACGCCTCTGGTTCCTGCACCAGCGGGACCCCGAGGACCGCGCCTACGACGTACCGCTCGTCTTCCGCCTCCGGGGCGGCGTCGACCGGGCGGCCCTGCGCCGGGCGGTGCGCGGGCTGGTGGAACGGCACGCGGCCCTGCGTACGCGACTGGTCCCAACCCCGCACGGGCTGCGCCAGCGGGCGGGCGACCCGTACGACCCCTGGGAGCCGCTCGACGACGACGCCCTGGATGCGCGGGACTTCGACGGCAGTGAGGGCGAGGGGTGGCAAAGCCTCGCCGACCGGTTCTTCGACCACCACTTCGACCTCACGGACACCCGTATGCTGCGCGCCGCGTGGGTGGGCGGTCCGGACGAGGGGGTGCTCCTGCTGCACCTGCACCACGTCGCCGTGGACGGCTGGTCGCTCAACCTCCTCTTCCGCGACCTCGCCGACGCCTACTCCGCCGCGCTGCGGGGCGAGTCGGGCCTGCCCGGCACCGCGTCCGCGTCCACGCCGCTGGAGTTCGCGCGATGGCAGCGGGAGTGGCAGGCGAGCCCCGCGTACGGACGGCGACGGGCCCGGCTCGGTGAGCGCTACGGCCGTGACGGCGAGCTGTCGCCCGTCCTGCCCGCCTCGAAGGAGGTGGCTGTCCGGCCCCGGGCGAGGCTGCTGCGGACCTCCCTCGACCTGGTCCGCCGGGCCGCCCTTGACCGGCTCGCCGCCGAACGTGGGCTGACCCGCTTCCAGTTGCTGGTGTCCGCGTTCGCCGCGAGCGTGTACGGCGTGACCGGCCAGGAGCGTCCGCTCGTCGCGTCGCCGGTCTCCGGCCGGTCGCGGCCCGAGTTCGCCGATGCCGTCGGCATGTTCGCCAACACCGTGCTCCTGCAGCTGGAGCTGCGCCCCCGCGAGGGTCTGGCCGCCCAGCTCGCCTCGCACGCCGACACCGTCCGGGACGTCCTGGAGGACCAGGAGGTGGCCCTGGCTGACCTGTTGTCCGATCCGGTGCTCCGCGAACGCGCCCCTCTCTTCGACTATCTGTTCGTCCTGGAGAACACCGACTTCTCCGCGCTGCGGCTGGACGGTTGCGAGGTCCGGCCCGTGTGGCTCGAGCCGTTGGGCGCCAAGTGCGCGCTCACCCTGTCCGTCGTCGAGCACGAGTCCGGCTTCGATTGCCTGTGGGAGTACCGCGACGACCTCGGCGCCGAACGCGCCGAGGCGGCGGCGCGGCTGTTCCGCCGGTGCCTGGACCACTTGACCGACGGCGACGACGTCACCTTGCACGAGCTGATCGCCGACCACCGCCGCGGTCTGCCCGACACCGGCCGGGGCGAGGAGCTCGTCCCCGATTTCGCGACCGTTGCCGACGGCTTCGCCCGGCAGGTGGCCGCCACCCCGCACGCCCCGGCCCTCACGGACGGCGGGACGACCCTCACGTACGCAGAACTCGACGCGCGTGCCGATGCGTTGGCAACCGATCTGCGCGCCCGCCATCCGCTGCCGGCCGACCCCGCCGCTCCGGCGTCCGTCGCGCTCTACCTCCCGCCCTCCGTCGAGCACATCGTGGCGCTGCTGGCCGCCGCTCGACTGGGCGTGACCGTCGTCCCCCTCGACCCGGCCTATCCGCCGGCCCTGCTGCGACACGTGCTCGACCAGGCGGATCCCCTGTGCGTGCTGGTGACCCGGCCGGACCTCGGTGTCCTGGAGACCCTCGCGCCGCCGTCGCTCCCGCGCCACGTCGTCACCCTCGCCGACACACCCGCCGCGGTTCCCGCGCCGTACACGCACGAGGGGCTGCGTCCGCTGTACACGCTCTTCACGTCGGGCTCCACCGGCGCCCCCAAGGGCGTCCAGGTCCCCGACCGGACCCTGTGCAACCTGCTGACCTGGCAGCGCGTCGCGGGCGGACTGGACCGGCCGACCCGTACCCAGCAGTTCTCGATGCTCTCCTTCGACGTCTCCTTCCAGGAGATCTTCACCACGCTGTGCTCCGGGGGCCTGCTGCATCTGGTCGAACCTGGCTGGCGGCACGACGCGCCGGCCCTGCTCGAACAGTTGGAGTCGGCGGCGGTGGAGCGCATCTTCCTGCCGTACGTGGCGCTCCAGTTGCTCGCCGAACACGGTGTCCGCACCGGGCGGTACCCGTCACGCCTGCGCGAAGTCATCACCGCCGGAGAGCAGTTGGTGTGCACCGACGCGATCCGCCGCTGGTTCGCCGGACTGCCCGGTGCGCGTCTGTTCAACCACTACGGCCCCACCGAGACGCATGTCGTCAGCGCCCTGTGCCTGGAGGGCGACCCGGCAGACTGGCCGCTGCGCCCCGCCATCGGGCGGCCCGTGGCGGGCGCGGTCCTTCGCGTGGTGGACGGCAGCGGTCTCCCCGCTGCGCCGGGGGCCACCGGCGCACTGCTGATCGGCGGGCCCATGGCGGGCCGCTGCTACCTCGGTGACCAGGCCGCGCACCGCGAGCGCTTCACCGACGACCCCGAGCTTGGCGTGCTGTACCGGACGGGCGACCTCGCCCGCTTCGACACGCGGGGACTGCTCCACTACGCGGGGCGGGACGACGCCCAGATCAAACTCGCCGGTCACCGGCTGGAGCTGGGGCAGGTCGAGGCTGCGATCCTTCAGTACCCGGGCGTGGTCAACGCGGTCGCGGCCGTGGTGGACGGCCGCCTGGTCGCCGCGCTGGAGTGCCGGGGCGACGACCCCGATCCGGCCAAGCTCGCGGACCATCTGTCGGCGCTGCTGCCTGCTCATGTCCGCGTCGCCCGCTTCCGTCGCGTGACCGCGCTGCCACGCACCCCGAGCGGCAAGCTGGACCGGCGCGCGACGCTGACCGCCCCTGGTCACGATCTGCGCCAGGGAGAACCGGCCGCCGCCGACCTGTCACCACTGGAGAAGCGTCTGACGGCGCTGTTCGAGGACGTCACCGGCAGACCGGTCGGCGTGCGCCAGCGGTACTTCGACGCCGGCGCCACCAGCCTGGACCTCATGCGGTTCCAGCTCGCCTGCGCGGGCGAGGACGGGCTCTCCTTCTCCGTACCGGATCTCTTCGAACACGTCACGCTCCGCGCCCTCGCCGGTTTCCTGGAGGGGCGACACGCAGGGCACGACGCGGCGGATCGCGTGGCGGTACGACCGGACGGGGCGGCGGGCGGGGCCCTGCCGGGCCGGGTGACGGGCATGGCCGCAGCGGACGGGGACAGCGGCGCGATCCGACCCGGCCGGGAAGCCGACGTGCTACGACCGGCCCCGGACACAGCCACGGTCCGACCGGCCCCCGAGGCCGCCGACGAGCCCATCGCGGTCATCGGCATGGCCGTGCGGCTGCCGGGCGCGCCCGACCTGGCCGCCTTCTGGGACCTCGTGGCCTCCGGCCGCCGTGGCATCGAGCACTTCCCCGCGGCGGACGGCCGGGTGGGTGCCCGCAGCCAGATGGAGGGGCTCCTCGCCTTCGACGCGGGGCGCTTCTCCATCAGCCCGGCCGAGGCCCGGCTGATGGACCCGCAGCAGCGCCACCTGCTCATGAGCTGCGTCGAGGCGCTCGCCCACGCCGGTATCGGCGACCCGGCCGGCCGGCGGGTGGGGCTGATCGCGGCATGCGGGGAGAACACCTACTTCCAGAACATGCTGCGCGAGGGCGATCCGAACGTGCTGCCCGACGCCTTCCGGCTGGCCCTGCACCACGAGAAGGACTTCCTGGCCACCAAGGCGGCTTACCACCTGGGGCTGACCGGAGCCGCCTTCACCGTGCAGTCGGCGTGCTCCAGTTCGCTCGTCGGCGTGCACCTCGCGGCGGGGCTGCTGCGCCAGGGCGACGCCGAGGTCATGCTCGTCGGCGGTGTCCTCGTCGACACCGAACTTACCGGCGGCTACACCTACCGGCCGCAGCACATCTTCTCCCCCGATGGGCACTGCCGGCCGTTCAGCGCGGACGCCGCGGGCACCGTGGGGGCCAGCGGCACCGGTGTGGTCGTCCTGAAACCCCTCGCCGCCGCCCGCCGCGACGGCGACACGGTGTACGCGGTCGTCACGGGGTCCGGCATCAACAACGACGGCTCGGACAAGCTCAGTTACAGCGCGCCCGCCCGCTCCGGCCAACGGGCCGCGATCCGCGCCGCCCTGCGCCGCAGCGGCCGTACGGGAACCGACATCGGCTATGTGGAGGCGCACGGCACCGGCACCGCCCTGGGCGACCCGGTGGAGGCCGCCGCGCTGCGCGACGCATACGGTCTGGCGGACGACGCGGGCGTGGCGCTGTCCTCCGTCAAGAGCCAGATCGGGCACCTGGGCGCCGCCGCGGGCGTCGTCGGCATGGTCCGTGCCGTGCTCGCCGTCCACCACGGGGTGGTCCCGCCCACCGCTGACTTCGACCGCCTCAACCCGGAGATCGACGCGGGACCGTTCCGGGTGCCGGTGACGGCCGAACCCTGGCCCCGGGACGTGCCCCGCGTGGCCGCCGTCAGCAGTTTCGGGATCGGCGGAACCAATGCGCACCTGCTTCTGGAACACCCCGCCGACCGGCCGGCCGGACCGGCGCCCGGCACCGCCACACCCACTGCCACGGCCGCCACAGCGCCCGCTGTGCCGTGCGTCATGCTCTCCGCGAGCAGCGAGGCCGCCCTGCGTGCCGACGGGCGCCGCATCGCCGACTACCTGGACGCGCACCCCGCCGCCTACCCGCAGGTCCTGCGGCACCTTCAAGCCGGGCGACCCGCGCTCGGTCACCGTGCGGCGGCGCTGTGCCCGGACGCCGCGTCGGCCTCGGCCTGGCTGCGCGCGCCCGCGCCGATCGCCGCTCCGGTCGCCGTCCGCTCCGCCCGGGAGGAGGCGCCGGTGCGCAGCGGCGACCCGCGTCACCTCGCGGAGGCCTGGACGGCCGGCCGCACCGTCGCCTGGCCCGAGGGACCGACTTGCGCGCCCTGGGACTTCCCACCGCCCGCTCTCGACCTGTCCGAGTACGACTTCCCGCGCGTCCCCGACCGGGCCGCGCCCGCGTCCGCCTCCGCGCCGGCTCCGGACGACGCCGGCCCGCCGTCTCGGCGGCTGCCCGCCGATCAGTGGCTGCACCAGCCGCAGTGGACACGGCTGCGCCGGACCCGGACCGGTGTTCCCTCGGAACCGGACACGGCCGTCGGCGCCGTGGACGTCCCCGGGACGCCGACGGACGGCCCCACGGAGTCCCGTACCGCACGGCGTACCGCCCTCGTCGTCACCGCGGACATCGGTGGTGGCACCCGGGGTGACAGCGGCGAGGACGCCTGGCGGTTCCTCGAAGACCACTACACACGGGTGGTGCGGGTGCGCCCCGCGACGGCTCTCGCCCGACTCGCCGACGACCGTTACGAGGTCGACCCCGGCGACGCGGCCCAACTCGCGGCCCTGCTCGCCCTGGTCGGCGTCGGTGCCGGCCGGCCGGATGGCGGAGCCGGCGGCATCGACTGGCTGCACGCGCTGCCGCTGTCCCTGGACGTCCGGGTCGACGAGCGCGCGCTGGAGGACGCCCAGCGGGTCTGCCTCGACGCGGTGGCCGCGCTGGGCAAGGCCCTGGCCGACCTGCCGGACGTCTCGAGGCCCCGCGTGTGGCTGCTGTCGCACCGGGCACAGCCCGTCACCGGCGCCGTCGCCACACCCTTGGCCGGCCTCCTCGCGGCGGGCATCGAGACACCCCGCCAGGAACTGGGGGTGGTCCCCCGCTGGATCGACCTGCCCGGCCCCGACCCGGCGGACTGGGCACCGTACCTGCCGGAACTGCTGCGTGACGACACGCTCGCCCCGCGCGTGGTCGCCCTGCGCGACGGCTACTGGTGGCATCGCCCGCTTCAGCCGGTCCCCACTCCCACGTTCCCGTCCACCGCCGACCGGGTGGCGGAACCGGGAACGCACCTGATCCTCGGTGGGACCGGCGGCATCGGTGCCACGCTGGCGGCCCGTCTGCTGACGGACCCCGCCAACCGCGTGGTCCTGGTCGCCCGCGGCACCGAGGTGCCGTCGAGGCTACGGCCGTACGGGGACCGTGTGACCCTGGTCGGCGCCGACCTCGCCGCGGAGGACCTGGACGTGATCGCCGACCGGCTCGCCCCGCACCTGGACGGCCTCACCGGTGTCGTGCACGCGGCGGGCACGGCCGCGGGCACGCTCCTCGCCGGGCGGGTGGCAGCCATGGCCCGCCGCGCCACCGCGGCCAAGCTGCGCGGCGCCCTGCTCGTCGAACGGCTCGCGGCCCGCCACGCCCCGGCGTACGTGGCCTACTGCTCGTCGATGGCGGCCCACCACGGCGGGGTCGGCCAGTTCGACTACGCGGCGGCCAACGCCTGCCTGGACGCCTTCGCCCACCACACACCCCCGTCGGGCGGCGGGGCGACCGTCCGGTTGAGCATCGGCTGGGACATCTGGGGCCAGGTCGGCATGGCACGGCAGGCGCTGGCTAGTGACAGCCGCCACCAGGAACACCTGAAGGTCGCGCTCACCCCGGAGGACGGCGCGGCGGTCTTCGCCCACGCCCTGAGCCTGCGACTGCCGCACCTGTTGGTCAGCACGACACCTCTGCCGCAGGCCCGGTACTTCTACGAGGCAACGCCCGCCGCCCACCGGAGCGGGTCGCGGGAAGACATGACGGAAGACTTGAGGGAGACCGCGGCAGAGGGAGCCCTCTCGGGCGAACCGGCGGCCGGCCTCACCGAGGTCCTGTGCGAACTGCTCGGCGTCGACACCGTCGACCCCGACGCCCCTCTGTACGACCTGGGGGCCGACTCGCTGACCCTCCTCGAACTGCTGGAGGAGGTGAAACGCCGTCATGGCACCGACATCGACCTAGCCGCCCTCGGCCACCACGTGACCCTCACGGAAATCCTGGGGAAGCTGGGCGGCGGCGCCCGTCAACCCGCCCGGTCGGGCGGCGAGGCAGAGGTCGAGGTCTGGCAGCGCGGCACCGGCGAGGATGTCCTGTGCCTGGTCCATCCGGTCGGCGGCGACATCCAGGCGTACCGGCCGCTGGTCTCGGCCCTGCCCGGCGCACTGACGGTCTGTCTGATCCCCGACCCGGCGCTGCGCGACCCGCGGCTGCCCGCCCGGTCGATCTCCGACCGCGCCGCCGACTATCTGCGGGCCGTGCGGGCCGCCTTCCCCGAGGCGGGTCACCGGCTGCGGCTGGCAGGCTGGTCGTTCGGGGCGTGGACCGCCCTGTCGATGGCGGCCCTCGCCGAAAGAGAGGGGCGGCCCGCCGCGGGCCTGTACCTTCTCGACCCTCCGCCGCCCGGCGCCGGAACGGAGTTCGCCGCGTACGACAAGGCACAGGTGGACGAGGTCTTCGCCCGTGAGCTGGGCGGCAGCCGCGCCGAGGGCCTCACCGATCCGGGCCGCGCGTACGCCGAGCGCCTCGCCCGCTGCTGCCGGGCCAACCTGGCCGCCATGGCCGAGCACCGGCTGCCGCGGATCACGACGACACCCACCACGTTGTGGCTCGCCGAACGCCCGGTGGACACCCCCGTGCTCGCCCCAAGGCCGACACCGCCGGGCGCCTGGGACGCGCACCTGCCCCGGACCTCGCTGGTGCGCCGGGTCGACGCCGACCACTACGGCCTCGTCGCCGTGCCGCACGCGCGAGACGTCGCCGCCGTACTCGGCGCCGGCCCGGGTCCCTCCACCCGGCAGCCCTGAGGAGGCACCCCGATGGCATCACACCCTTATACGAGCTTGCCGGAGCGCTCCTTCTGGCGCAGCGCGGTCGCCGAACGGGACCCGCTGGACATCGCTGACCTGTGGACGCCGAAGTGGCCCATCGGGCAGGACGCGCCCGTCATCACCGCGGGGTCCTGCTTCGCCGGCCACATCGGACGCGCCCTGCTGGAGGAGGGCATGCACTGGTACGACGCCGAGCCGCCGCCCCCGGGACTGACCGCCGAGCAGCAATCGGCCCGCGGCTACCGCCGGTTCTCCTTTCGCACGGGGAACATCTACACCGCAGCGGCGCTGCGCCAGTGGATCGCCTGGGCACTCGGCTCCCGCATGCCCCCCAAGGAGGTCTGGGAGGAGGACGGGCGCTTCTACGACCCGTACCGGCCCACGGTGGAGCCGGACGGGTTTGCTTCGCCCGGTGTGCTGCTGCGCTCCCGCGAGGTCACCCTCGCCGCACTGCGCACCGCGCTGGCCGAGGCGGAGGTCTTCGTCTTCACCCTCGGCCTGACCGAGGCGTGGCACGACACGGAGCGGGAGACCGTGCTGCCGATGTGCCCCGGGACGGTCCGCGGTTCCTTCGACGCCGGCCGGTACGTCCTGCGCAACCACACGGTCTCGCAGGTGCACGAGGACCTCGCGGCGGCGCTGGCCATGGCCCGGAGCGTCAACCCCGGTCTGCGGACGGTCCTCACGGTCTCTCCTGTGCCGCTGACGGCCACCGCCACCGGACGGCACGCCTTGGTCGCGACCACCTTCTCGAAGTCGGTGCTGCGAGCAGCGGCCGGGCAGCTCGCGGACGAGGACGACCGCGTCGACTACTTCCCGTCGTACGAGATCGTCACGGGACTGCCGGGGCTCCCGGTCCTCCCGGCCCTTTCGGGTGACCGGGACCCGTCGGGTACCTCGGGCGCGCCGGCTTCCGGAGGCCGGCGGGGCTTCTTCGAGGCCAACCTGCGTACCGTCCGTCCCGAGGGCGTGGCCTTCGTGATGGGGCACTTCTTCCGGGCCCTGCGGGGCGAACCGGCCCGCACACCGCACACTCCCCCGCAGCCGCCGCCCACCGCCGGCGGAGAGGACCACGCCTGTGACGACGCCCTCCTCGACTACTACGGCCCCCGCCCGGTTCCTCCTGCTCGGTGACTCCCACGCGGCCTGCGTCGGTCAGGCAGCGCGGGCCGCCGGACTGCCCTTCGCGGGCGGGCCGGTCGGTTCGGGCCGGGATTTTCTGGGCCCTTTCTTCGACACCGACGGCACCGAGATCCGCTTCCGCGCGCCCGAAGGACAGCGGCTCTACCGGGAGTTCCTCGACGCCCTGGGCGCCGAGGGGCTCGCCGGGCTGCCGGTGCCGCTGGTGTGCACCTTCGGGTTCAGCGCCCACACGGTGGCCACCCGGCAGAACTGGGACGTCCACCGCGACCGCCGCGGCGACTTCCCGGAGTCCTTCCTGCGCAGCGCGTACTTCTCGGCCCTGGTGCGTGCCATGATCCGCGGCGCGCTCGCCTTCTACGACCACACGGCCGCGCTCGGTCTGCGGGTGGTGGCGGTCATGCCGCCGCAGCGGGTCCCCGACATGTCGGACGCACGGGTGTTCCACGCCGCGCAGGACGTCGTGCGTGACGAGGTCACCGCGCGCGGCGTCGAGATCGTCGACCTGCGGGCCCGGGCGACCGACCGCTCGGGAGAGCAACGCCCCGCCTTCTGTCTGCCGAACGACACGATCCACGGCAACCTCGCCTTCGGCCGCCTCGTGGTCGCCGAACTCCTCGACCGCGGACTGTGATCCGCCCCGCCCTCATCCGTTCCAGTCCTCTGCCCCACCCCGTCCCATCCGGAGGTCCCCATGGAGCAGTACGCCCTTCAGGCCGTCGAACGCCTGACCACCCGGCCCGCCGAGCCGTACGAGACCCTCTCGGTCAGCCCCCTCACCCCGCTGCTGGGCGCGGAGGTCTCGGGCCTCGACCTGTCGCAGGAGCTGACGCCCCAGCAGGAGAAGGAGGTCAAGCACGCCTTCCAGACCCACCACGTCCTCGTCTTCCGCGACCAGGACCTCACACCCGAGCAGCACAAGGAATTCGCGGGCGTCTTCGGTGAACTGCACCCGGTCACCCTCCCCGTGGAGGGTTCCGACCCGTACATCCTGGAGATCAGCGCGGACAAGAATTCGCGAGCCGTGGCCGGCAACGGCTGGCACTCCGACGGTACGGCGGACCCGGCGCCCTCCCTCGGGTCTTTGCTGTACCTCACGACCGTTCCCGACGGGGGCAGCGGCGGCGACACCCTGTTCGCCAACATGCACCTCGCCTACGAGCTGCTCTCCCCCGCGATGAAGGAGTTCCTCGGCGGACTGACCGCCCTGCACGACGGCGCCCTGCCGTGGACCGCCGCCGGGCAGACACCTCCAGCCGAGTACGACGTGCCCCGCACCGAGCACCCCGTCGTCGTCCGACACCCGGAGAACGGCCGCGAGCTGCTCTTCGTGAACGCCCCCTACACCTCGCACATCACCCAGCTCTCCCGCACCGAGAGCGACACCCTGCTGGGCATGCTGTACGCGCACGTAGCCCGCACCCCACTGCTGCAGTGCCGCGTGCGGTGGCAGCCGCGCACCCTGGTGGTCTGGGACAACCGCAGCGTGCAGCACCACGCCGTGTGGGACTACTTCCCCCTCACACGGCTCGGCCGCCGGGTCGCCGTCGAGGGCACGCCCCTGCACCGCTGATTCAGTCCGCGCAATTCATCGATCCCTGGGGACAGGAGGGCGGTACCGCATGACTTCCACGACCGACGGGGCGGCGGGGTTCCTGACCGCGTTGAGGTCACCGGACGCCGAACCCAGGTTCGGCCCGGCATCTCCCGTGGAGCTGTGGCCAGTTGCGACCGCCCTCCACGACGTGTTGCCGACCGACGTCCGCGACGGCTGGGTCCTTCGTCTGTACGCGCTGCTCCAGGAGCGGTACGCGGAGGACACGGCCACCGATCTTTCGGTGGGTTCCAGCCTGTCGGTGGTCCACGACTGGCACCGCCACACGGTCCTGCCCCTCCTCGCCGAGACGATGCCCGGCGCGGCGGCGGTGCCGTTCTCCTCACTCGCCCGTCTGCATACCGGGGCGGCCGCGGGGCAGCCGGCCGCTCCGGAAGCCTGGCGGACCGCGCTGCATCCGGTCCTGCTCCACGTCCACACCGCCGCGTACGACCGGACGACCGCCTACGCCGAAGGCCACGCGGGGGCCCGCGACTACGCGCTGTCCCACGGCCGGCCCCCGGCCGAGGCCGACGCCTACGGTCACGAGTACGCCGAGCTGAGCTGCACCGCCAACGCGCGCGCCTTCGCCGAGGCGCACGCGCTGGCCTCGAGCGACGCACTGGCACTCGCCTACGCCGCCGACGACCGCAGGGCCTACGCGGACACCTTCCCCGGTTCCCACGTACGAGCGGTGGTCCGTGCCTGCGAACAGGCCGGACCGCCCGCACCGGCCGCCGGGAATCCGGCCGCGCGTCTGTCCCAGGGGTTCCTCACCGCACTGGTAGGGGCGCGACCGCTCCGGGGCCGGTGATCGCGCGGTCGCCGGGGGCCTGAAGCCGTCGGCGGCGGGTCGGCCAGGGGAACCACATCAGCCTTCGACGCCTCCGGGACGGCCGAGGGCAAGGGTCACGATCCGCCGCCAGTCCAGCGGCGGTTCCGACGGCGCGGTGCCCGGCCTTTGCAGGGGCACCAGGACGCGCAGGGCACGCGGCCGATCGGTGCGGACCACGGGTGGGGGCAGCTTTAGGGCCTGGCCGTCGACGGCCACCGGGCTGGTCTTCGCCGGGGAGACGCGCTGGTGAACCGGGATGAAGGTGTGGCGGTCCACGCGGATGGGGTTCTTGCCCGGACGCCAGGTGCGTACGGGCCGCTCGCGGTTGCCCAGCATATGCGTGAACTGGGCATCCGGGTCCGGATAGCTGGCGCCTTCGGTGGCTTTGGCGGTGCCCTGCAGGCTGCATCCCGACGCGCGCAGCAGGCGTCCGACGGCCGTCGCGCTGACCGGGCGGCCCTGAGTGGTCAGCGTCGAGGCCAGTGACCGCAGCGAGAGCGTGGTCCAGCGCAACGGCGAGACCGGATCGCCCCGGGTGTGCGGCTCGACCAGGGCTTCAAGTGCGGGCTGCAGACCGGGATCGGTGACCGTCAGTGGTTTGCGGCCGGCTCCCGGAGCCCGGATCCGCCCGGCCGGCAAAGGACGCTCGGACAACTGGGCGCCTCCGCAGCAATGGTGGCCGCACTGGCGCCTGAAGCAGCCGCAACCAGTGTGATCCCGCCATGGCCAAGCGCAGCGGCCTCACTGGCCAGGCAGATCCGACGGCGCCGCTCATCGAGGTGGGGAAGGAACTGATGGAACTTCCCCCTCAAAACCGCAACCGGAAGCAACTCCACCGCTGGACCCAATGCCGCGACCACCTGCCCGACACGTACCAAGCCATCGCCACCCTGGTATCCGACCGCCCCGTCACCGCTTGGCGAACGCCGTGGTCAGGGCAAACACGGCTCACCCGCTATCACGCACCAACTCGCAATCCGGTTCAGGCGGTGGCCCAGCGTCCTGCTGCCTCAGATCCGCCGCACCTGCCTAGAGGCCGGACCCCGCCAACCGCTCCGTCCTGCCGGCGGACTGCTCCCTCGCCGCAGAAGCCCTCCGCCACTTACGCTTTGTTAGCAGCTAACCCACTGTTTGCTGCCTTCCAACGCCCTTTCGTACCGTCATCCCGCACCGGGTAGGCAAGAGACCTCTAGCCAGCGTTGGAGGTGCCGGGCAGACCCTAGCGATAGAACCGTTCACAGCGAGCAGACCAGAAGGGAGCACGGGTCGTGCGCAGACGAGTGCTTGCGATTGGCGTTACTGTCGCGACCGCTCTGGTCGCCCTCCCTTTCCCCCGACCTGACGAAGACGGAGTTCGACAGGCTGTCAGTACGTCGACGAACGAAACGCCAATAGGCGGTGCCGACCGCGGCGACGGGGGCGGCGTCGATTCGATCGCCTCCAGTGGGCAAGCCTCCGAAGCCCAGGCTGATGCGGCTGCTGTGGAGTCCAACGCTGCGGGCGGGACGGTCGGTTGCCCTACGTCGGAACGTGACTGTCGAGCACGCCCTCACGAGGCGAACCATCAGCGCGAAACGACCTTAAGTGAAGTAGAGTGATCTCTGAGCCGGAGTTGATAGCGAGTCCCGATGGCCCGGGTGCCTACCGAGTGTTCGGAGACAATGACGAAGGTACCGACGCTCGCGTCCGACCGCGAAGTCGGTGGCAGTGGGCGGTGCTCGGAGTAGTGGCAGCATCGATTGTGTGGTCGACGGCGGTGTTCCGCGTCGGAGTCGCCGATCCTCAGCCGGATTCGCGCGGCTATCACCTCAGCCAAAGAGGGTGTCGGACGCTCCAACTCGTGTCGCTGGGCGCAGAGATCGCTCCGATGGACTCGACCAGCACAATGGAATCCGGACTGTCGGAGCATGCGGTATTCGACCATCTCCAGTGCGTCATACACCTGCGGCCCCATCAAAGCGCGAAGACTGGGGGAGCTGGCCCGCTGCACTTCTACGCTGTCGCGGTCAACATCAGACTCCACAAGGCAAACGATCCTCGAGCGGACTTCGAGGCGGAGACAAGGGTGACCGGGTTCGGTGTCGCCGCTGACGATGAGGTGAGGTCTGTGGCCGGGCTGGGAGATAGCGCACTCTTGATCACTCCGGACGTCACGCACACAGAGTTGAGGGTCCTCGACGGCGGCGCAGTCCTCTCGATGAGTCTCACCGCAACGGCCGACTGCGGCGATGGAAGCGCTGCGCCAGATCCTTGTTATGTCCCTGATACCCCTGATGTATCCGTTCTTCACAGTGCTCTGATCGATGACATGCGCGGCCTCATTGCCCATTTGAAGCGATGAGCACCGCAGTAGGTGTGATCGATACGGGCGGTATGCCCCTCGGCGGACAGAGGACCTGCACGCGCATCTTCGAGATGGGCGGTGATCGAGCCGGCTTCATCGCCTGGCGGGCGAGACGGACCGGACCGGCGCTGCGGCCCAGGTGCACGAACGTCGAGAGATCGTCAACGCGATGCTCTGCGAAGTGGGAGGCCGACGGCACGACCCAGTGGGTCCATGACCTCCGACCTCCTACGCGACAAGGCCCGTCGCGCGCACGGCCGCAGTGGAGACCCGACTGCGGCCGTGGTGGATGCGCAGAGTGTGAAGACCTCAGCAAACGCGGCCGAGTGCAGCCAGAGCAGCGACGCCGGCAAGAAGATCAAGGGACGCGAACGCGAGCTGATCACGGACTCGACGACCTCTCCTCCGCTCACCCCACCGTGTCCAAGTCCGGGCCGAGGATGGCTGCCAGAGCAGCATCTTGGTGCCGGGCTGGGGATCGACGTGGAGGTGGTACTGCGGGCGCGAGAGGGCGGTCTTCGTCTTTCTGATGCAGCACCGCCAACTGGCACAGGACTACAGGCCCGCCGCAGGGATATCAGACGGTGATCCACTGGGTGACGGCTAACGAGATGTCTCGCGAACTGACCGGGGAAATCCACACCTACCTGGCGAAGTGAAAAGGAAAACTTACATCGGCTCGGACACCGATCAGATGCTCTGCACGGGCTAACGGGGTATCCCAGTGAGAATAAGTAACCCCCCAGAGGGACTTCCAAGCACTGTGTCCAACGTGGGAAAGTCTCACTTTCCTTCATAGGCCGCGCACATACGTGTTGTGACGGCCATGCCCTTCGCTTGGACCAAGGAACGCCCATGCACGCAACGCTCAGAGGCTGGAGTGTGTCGGCAGCCGTCGGCGCACTCGTCGTGTCGCTGACATCGCCCCTCGCCACAGCCCTACCGCCGCCCCCTCGCGCTCACGCAACAACCTCGTCCGGTGCAGCCACCTCACTGCAGGCTGGGATTCACTCTGTCACGCTCGTCACCGGCGATGTAGTGACCACGCGGCGCTCCGGAGCGGCGAAAGGCACGGTGGCGGTCCGTAGCGCTTCCGGCGGTCCTGCACAAGCGCGTGTCATGGAGGCAGGCGGCGACCTGTACGTCTACCCCGACTCAGCGATGCCTTATGTCGCGGCCGATTTGCTGGACCTGAGGTTGTTCAATGTCACCGAGCTCATCGCGCAGGGGTATGACGATGCTGGCAGCAGCCGGCTGCCGTTGATCGTCTCCTATCGTAGTCAGGCCGCAGCGCGCGGCGGCATCGCCGACCTCCCGCCAGGGGCCACCTGGGTTCGGGGGCTGGACAGCATCCAGGGAGCGGCTCTGACCGAGAAGCATGAGAGGGCAGGCGACTTCTGGCAGGCCATCACTGGAGATGGGCCGGAGTCAGGGTCGGCCGCAGCCGAGAGTCTCGCAGACGGTCCGCCTGCTTTCCGTGGGGGCATCGAGCGCATCTGGCTGGACGGGATCGTCCAGGCCGAACTCGCCGACAGCACCGCGCAGATCGGCGCACCCCAGGCATGGGCAGCCGGCGCGACCGGCGCAGGCGTGAGAGTTGCCGTCCTGGACACGGGTGTGGACACGGGTCATCCCGACCTCGTAGGCCGGGTCGAGGCGGTCCGAAGCTTCGTGCCGGGCGAGGACGTGACCGACCGCAACGGCCACGGAACTCACGTGGCCTCCACCGTCGCCGGATCGGGCGCCGCATCCGGTGGCCGTGAGCGCGGAGTGGCCCCTGGCGCCGAACTCCACGTCGGCAAGGTGCTGGCCGACGAGGGAACCGGCCAGGACTCCTGGGTCGTGGCCGGCATGGAATGGGCCGCCCGGGAAGCGCGGGCAGACGTGATCAATATGAGCCTCGGTTCCGGTGCCGCCTCCGACGGAAGTGACCCACTCAGCACTGCGGTGGAACGGCTGAGCGCCGAGACCGGCGCCCTCTTCGTCGTCGCCGCGGGCAACACCGGTGCGCCGATGTCCATCAGCGGCCCAGGGGCGGCTGACTCCGCTCTCACGGTGGCGGCCGTGGACTCCGCCGACAGCCTGGCCCATTTCTCCAGTCAGGGCCCACGGGCCGGCGACGGAGGCCTCAAACCGGAGATCAGCGCTCCTGGCGTCGACGTGCTCGCCGCACGCTCACGCCACGCTCCCGGCGAAGGTCCGTATCAGACGATGTCAGGCACATCGATGGCGACCCCTCACGTGTCCGGGGCAGCAGCCCTTTTGGCCGCGAGTAACCCTGAACTGACGCACGCTCAGCTCAAGGACCTCATGGTCAGCAGGTCTCAGCAGACTCCCGCGCACACCGCCTTCGAGGGCGGCAGCGGCCGGGTCGACATACCTGCGGCCCTCCGCGAGGGAGTGTTCGCCTCTGCCGCCGCCTTCGCAGGACGGGTAACAACGGACGGGGAGGCCAGGGCAGCAAGTCGTCCGGTGATCTACACCAACACGGGGGACACCCCGGTAGCCCTGCAACTCACACTCGAGGCAGCGGCCACACCGCCGGGGATGTTCCGGCTGTCCGCGAACCATGTGGTGGTGCCCGCCCGTGGGACAGCCCGTGTCACCGTCGCCATCGACGCGTCCCTGGCCACGGCCGGGACCCGGTACTCCGGACAGATACTGGCCACCGACACGCGCGGTCGGGCGGTGGCCCATACCGCTGTCGGTGTCGGCGACCTGGCACACCGGCTGACACTCGTCCTCAAGGACGCCGACGGCAAGCCGATGCCCGGGGTGGTCGAGATTCTCAGGGCCGGCTTCGATCTGCCCGACTTCTTCATCGTCGACGCGTCCGGTACCGCGAGCGGGTTCTTTCCTGAGGACGACTACTCCGTGCTGGCGTTCAAGGCCGTGGAAGGCGTCCATGGTGCCCGGTCCCGGGGGCTGGCACTGCTCGGCGACCCCGAGGTGCGGCTGAACCGCCCCACCACCGTGACGCTCGACGCCCGCAAGGTGCGCCGGGTCGACATGACCACGCCCCAGGAGACCCGCGCCACCCACCAGCGCGTGGAGTACTACCGGTCATGGGGCGATCAGTCCTGGCGCTCGACCCGTGAATCCCTCGTCGGCTACGACAGCTTGTGGGCCACACCCACGGCACACCGCGTCACACGGGGCGACTTCCACTTCGCAGCGCGCTGGCGCAAGGAGCAGCCCGCACTGACCGTCTCCACCCACAGAGACGACTTCACCGACGTCATCCGCCAGGAGCACGTCACACCTCTACCCGAGGGACGGTACCGACTTCCCCTGATCGCGGCGGGCGAGGGGGCTGACGCGGACTACGCGGGCCGCGATGTCCGCGGCAAGGCCGTCGTGGTGCGTCGCACGACGGAGGTAGGTGACCCGGAGCAGGCAGCAGCAGCTGTACGCGCGGGCGCCAGGCTGCTCCTGGTCGTCAACGACGAGCCGGGGCGGACCGTACGGCCGTACGGGGCCGACTCCACGGAGCCGACCGCGATCGACGTGGGCCTGCTCAGCCCGGACCAGGGGGAGAGACTACTTCGGCAGGCCGCGGACCGCGGCGCGTCGGTCACCGTCGGGTCCCAGCCGCTCAGCCCCTACGTCTACGACCTGATGCGGACCTGGCACAACGAGATCCCGGAACGGCTCGTGGTCGCAGGCGGCTCCCACAACCTGGCGAGGGTGGACGTCTCGTTCACAAACACCGCTGCCCCACAGGACTTCGGCGGGGAATGGCGCTTCGACCGGCCCTCGTACTCCGACTGGGGCCTCGGGGTACCGGTGAACCGGCCCATGACCGGCGAGCGAATCGACTACGTGTCTACCGGTAAGGGCTACGACTGGGGCCAGGAGGCGTTCCTCCAGACGCTCTACGAGACCGGCCCCAGGCTCAGCTACCGCCCCGGCGGCCGGTACACCGACGCGTGGTTCGGGCCCCTTCAGCGCCCACGCCTCAACGACAACTACCGTCTGCCCGCCCGCAGCAGCGACCGCCTGATCCTGGACGTGCCCGCCTGGGGTAGCGCTGACCACGTCGGCTCGTCCATGTCGGGATACGACGAGCAGTCACTCACCCTGTATCAGGGCGACACTCTTCTCGCCCACGACTGGCACGTGATCACGGCAACGGCGCCCGGCGCGCAGCGACTGCCATACCGACTGGTCGTGAACGCGCACCGCTCCCCCAGCCACGCAAGCCGGTACTCCACCGCCACGCACACCGAGTGGACGTTCACTTCGGGTGCGTCAGCGGCCGGACGAACCGACACACTGCCACTCATTCAACTCGATCACGAAGTCATGGCGGACAGCGAGGGCCGGGTCGGCCGGCACGCAGCGGTGACCGTGTCCGCCACCCATCTGGCAGGCGCGGCGGACACCGGCACCCTGCTACCCATCCGGGCGGAAGTCTCTTACGACGACGGCCAGACCTGGCGCCACGTCGCCACCGACCGGCACGGACGGTTCATTCTCGCCGCTCCGCGGCACGCCGACTTCGTCTCACTGCGTACGACGGCCCGCGACTCCATGGGCAACACCGTCGCCCAGGAGGTGACGCGAGCGTTCGGCTTGCACTGAGTCCACGTGCGGGCCGTGCCGTCGGCACGCCCGCACGTCCAGGACGAGCCAGGCGCCCGCCCGATCCTGCAATGCTGCACCGACCCAAGGACATTACCCCTCGGCCGCCTCCCACCACCTCGCGCCCTACCTCGACGGCCAGCCCTTCGACGGGCCCGACGCCCTCGCCAAGGTCGCCCTGCACCATCCCGAAGCGGCCCGCTCACGGGTGACGGCGGCCGACACGTCGGCCTCCACCTCGCCGAACAAGACCAGCGCCCTCGACGACACCGTCCTGGCACGCCCTCGCGAGCTCAGCGCCGTCTCATGCGGCACCGAGGTCACCGCGGAAGGCCGCCAGGTCTGGGCCGTGCTGGACCTGGCGCAGCAAGGAGGCGAAGCCGGCGGCGCGTGTCAGCGCGCCGCCGGCAGGATCATCGGCATGCTCATCACACCCCGTCAGATGAGGTGCTCCTATTGGGACTCTTATCGTCCCTTGAGGCTTCAATGTTCACGAGGTGCTTCAGGCCCCACTCTCTCAGCATCGTGAATGATGGCCCTAGGGCGATGCCTGCTTCGGTGAGTCGGTACGAAACGCGTACGGGATGGCCTTTGACCACCTCTCGTGCCACCAGACCGTGAGCGGAAAGCTCGGCCAATCGGTCTGATAGTACCCGTGCGCTGATGCCGGCAACGGAGCGGAGCAACTCGTTGAAGAAGGAGGGCTTCTGCATCAGTGCTGCCAGAATAAGACCACTCCAGCGTTTACCCAGGAGTTCTGACAGTTCCTTGATTCCTTCGCATGGGTCCTCTTCCGTCACACAACTGTCATCCAGCGCATAGTGCATCGGTCGCCTCCTCATATCGCAGTGTGGTTTCGCCAGAACGATTGACGCTACGCCTCCGTCAACAGGCGGAGCCGGCCACTCAGGCGACGCACCACCTCGGCGGAGCTTCAATGTTGAAGCGGCCATGCGGCAGGCTCACATTAGTGAGCAGGTTATGAGATACGCAAGATCTTCTGTTGGGCAGCGGGGTTTCCCACCTCAGCCCTCAGGGGGCCGTACACGGAATCACGCCAGAATGAGCCGAAAGGCAGAGCGGGAAGATGGCCGCGGCTAGGAGCACGGCAGCGAACATGAGGTGTTTTGTCATCTCAGCGGCGTCTCTCCTCGGCCACAAGTTCGCGGGCGGCCGGCGCTACTTCGGCACCGAAGCGCTGAATCGTCGCTGCATCGTCGCCGCCAATGATGAAGGCACTTACCCCGTGATTGAGTGCGAGCCCGGCGATCTGCTCTGGCCACGCCTTGGCTGGACCGTTGAGCAAACCGCGTGAAGTAGGCGAGAACTGCACTTGCATGAAGTTCATCAACCTGCGCACGGACGAGGGGGCTCGGCCCGCCGCCTCGGCTGCCTCGTCGATACGGGCATTCATCTCGGGCAGAGAGTCCGCTCCTCGCGGCAGGTACTCGATGGACGGCAACCAGCCGTCAGCGACAGCGCCGGTCAGGGCAAGCATTTTGGGTTTGTAGGCCCCGACCCACACAGCAATGTCGTGTGCGGGCTTAGGGCCGCGCCTGGCTCCATCGACCTCGTAGTACCGGCCATGATGGCGGACCCCGCCGCGGGTGTCGGTATCCCAGAGGTCGCGGATGATGGCAATCCCCTCACGCAGGGCTTCGACGCCCTGTCCGGCCGTGAGGCGGCGGCCTCCCATGGCCTCGATCCCGTCCCAGAAGGCACCGGCCCCGATACCTAGTTCGAAGCGCCCCCCGGACAAGAGGTCCAAGGAGGCCGCTGCCCGTGCAAGGACGGCGGGTGGACGCAAGGGCAAGCTGGTGACGTTCGCGCTGATGTGTACGTTCTGGGTGCGGGCGGCCACGTAGGCGAGCAGCGTGGCGGTGTCCAGGAAGGAGGCCTGGTAGGGGTGGTCCTGGAAGGTGACCAGGTCGAGTCCCGCGCGGTCGGAGGTGACGGCCAGGTCGACGACTCGCTGGGGCGTGTCGGCGGACGGGGTGATGAACGATCCGAAGAGCAGGTCGTGTTGGTAGTCGTTCACGAGGAACTCCTCACATTTCTGTGTGCGTCGGCCGAGGCGGCCCGCAGATCAGCGTGGGGCGCGATGTTGAAGTTGTCGCGGAACAGATTGTCCGGGTCGTAGCGGCGCTTGACCTCTTGCAGCCGGTTCAGGACCTCGGGTGGGAAGGCGTCGTGGAGTCGCTCGGGCCGGGGATCGGTCTCGAAGCTGAGGTACAGGCCCTTGAAGTGGTGGCGCAGCGGGTCCCAGACCTGGTTGAGGTTGTCGTGGTCCCCGCCCATGGCGGTCACCTGGAAGGCGGGTGTCCGGTGGGGAAATGCCATCTCGTCGGCAGGGAGGTCGGCTATGGCCCCGCCCATCGCCCTGAGTTCGAAGAAGTACACCTGCCCGGTGCGCAGGAGGTCCGCGGCGTCGCGGGCGAAATCGGCGGTCAGTTTGGGTAGGAATGCCGAGCGGGAGACTGGATCACCGAAGCCGTGGTGACCGTCCGGGCCGACGTCGGCGGCGGATCCCATGACGCCGGCGTACGGGGTGACGACGACCTGTTGCTGGGTGAGCACTCCGATCTGCGTGAACGGTGTCAGCCGCTCCACGATGACGTCGGGATCGGGGTTGTCGACGATGCCGATGAGCTGAATGTTCCAGTTGCCCTGCCGGGGACGTCCGGTGATCAGGAAGACTGTGGTGTCACGGGGCGCCTCGGAAGCGATCTTGCCGAAGTCGGTCAACGCCTGGGCGATGTCCGTCGTGAAGAGGCCCAACTGTGCGTAGCCGACCTGCCCGACCTCATCCACCTGGAACTCGAACGCCGTTGCCACGCCGAAGTTCGCGCCCGCTCCGCGCACCGCCCAGAACAGTTCCGGGTGCTCGTCGGCGCTGATCCGTATGTGACTACCGTCGGCCAGTACCATTTCCACGGCGCGTAGGTGGTCGATGGTCAGGCCGTGTGCACGGCCGAGGAGTCCGATGCCGCCGGCGGTCGCCAGTCCGCCGACGCCGACACCGCCGTAGTCACCGGAGCCGAGGGCCCAGCCGTGCGGGTGCAGAGCGGCCGACACCTGCTTCCAGGTTGCGCCGGGACCGATCCGCACCAGGCGCTCCGTGGCGTCCAGCACGGTGATGTCGTTCATCTGTCCCACGTCGATGACGAGGCCGCCATCGTTGGTTGAGCGGCCGCTCACACCATGGCCGGCGCTACGGATGCCGAGGGGCAGATGGGTATGGCGTCTCGCGAAATCGAGCGCGTCTGTGACCTCCTCCGCGGTTCTGGGACGCAGGACCAATCCAGGAGCTCCACCTCGCAGATAGTTGGACGCGACACCGCGATATCCAGGATCGCCAGGCTCGACCGCTTCATCCACGAGGGACCACGGAATGGAGTCGTAGTCGATCCCGGGCTGTCGGCGAGATCGTGCCGCGAGCGGTCGCTGACGCCGGGCTGGGAGGGAGTTTGCCGCTGAGAGAGCCGCAAGTCGTTCAATCTCGCGGGCGGAGTCGACGGGTACGACTACCGGCAGGCCGCCTTCAGCCAGCGCGGCCAACTCCTCCTCGGTCGCGCCGCGGGAGGCGTACACCCATGCGGCAGGATCGGTGATGATCCTGCCGGGTGCCAGTGCCTCCAAGCTCTCGGTGGCCTTCGCCACCACGGTGCGGTAGGGCACCGAGCCGTCCGACTGTGAGGATTGAACTACGTCTTGAAGGTGCACACCGAGGCTGATGTGTTCTGTCATTCCCGCCAGCCAGGAGACGGTCGTCCAGGGATCCAGGCCCGCCGGGGGAAGCGGGGCGTCGCCGCTGTTCCCCTCCTGATCTGACGTTGAGTCGGATTTGGTCTGCTTATCGGCGGCGCTGGACCTGCCCACGACGACCAGTGCAAGACCATGTTCTTCCGCCAGCCTGGCGAGCTCGATCAGCCCGCCCCCGACGCCGCCGAATTCCGACGGATCAAGGGTGACTCCCAGTTCCATTGCCTGTCCCATCTCTGATGCCAGGCACCAGAATGCGTTGTCGTCTCAACAATGTACAGGCATAAATCATTGAGATGGCAACGGAAAATTCGGTGCAGATGGGGCGCAAGGCGCGGTTCCGCTCGAGGGCTGCTACACAACGTGATGGGGCAGATGCAAGTAGTACGGACTGTTGCGCAACTCACTGGCCGCGCGCCGTCATCGCAGGTGCGCAACGCGTTCTTTCGCCGCGCGCTCCTTGAAATGAGGGGCCAGGAAATGAAACCAGCACCTGGCTTCCGCCAGCCTGGTACTGACTTTCCCAGGTTCGGAATCCTACGAACGAAAGGGTCTGGTTGCACCGCTCGGCCTTATGCATCATCGGGCACGTGAGGCGTGTAGCCCACGGCCCGAGGGCCCGGCAGCCGCCGTACAGGAAAGGGACATTTGTGATCTCCAGCGTGGCGTCGCGTGTGCGACACGACCGACGGGAGCGAGCCGTCGAGGGCGCCGAGCGGACCCGAAGACGCTGGGAGTTCTGGACCGTCGCAGGCGTCGTCTTCGTGGTCATGGCCGCGAGCAGCGCACCCTCGGCGCTGTACGGCCAGTACCAGCAGCGCTGGCACTTCGACACCATGACCACGACCGTCATCTACGCGTGCTACGCGGCAGGCGCCGTTCTCACGTTGCTGCTTGCCGGCAGCCTGTCGGAGCACATCGGCTCCAAACGGACAATCATCGCCGCGCTGACCGTCATCGTGGCCTGCTTCCTGGCGTTCATGCTGGCGACGGGCGTCTGGGTTCTGGGGCTGGCCCGGCTTGTCCAGGGGGTGAGCGTCGGACTGCTGACCAGCAGCGCTGGTGCGGCCCTGGGCAGGCTGCACCGCAACCAGGACCGGAAGCGCGCCGCCGCGGTCAACAGTGCGGCCACATCGGCAGGTATCGCCCTGGGCGCTGTCGGTTCTGGACTCGTGGTTGAGCATGCACCCGCTCCCCTGCTCGTCCCGTTCGTCGTCTTGGCGATGCTGTCGCTGGCCGGGCTGCTCGCGGTCGCCGCGATCCCTACCTGGGAGAGGCGTTCTGTGCGTCCGCTTCGCACCTGGCGTCCCCGACCGGTCCGGCCGGGCCCCGGTTCCGGCAGAGTGCTCCTGCGTCTCGGGCCCATCGTCACGGCGAGCTGGGCTGTCGTCGGTCTGTACCTGGCCCTGGGAGTGGAGATGACCTCTGCGCTGCTGCACACGCAGGACCGCGCTCTGTCCGCGCTGGTGATCCTGGTGGTCCAAGGCTGCGGAGGCCTGGCACCCATGCTTCTCGGGCGGATGAGCGACCGATCGGCCTCGGTGACGGGAAGCGCCTCGCTGGTGGTGGGCCTGGCGATGTCCGTGTGGGCACACGGCAACACCGATGCGGGCGTCTTCTTCGCGGGCGCGGCCGTCACCGGAGCTGGATTCGGCCTCTGCTTCATGGCGTCGACGAGCACCGTGATCGGTGCCGCACGAAAGACGCACGACAATTCTCTGCTCCCGCTGTTCTTCGCCATGGCCTATGTCGCTGTCAGTGTCCCTGTCGTCGCACTGGGCGTGGCTTCGTCCTGGCTGAGCGTCCAGGCGGCCTACACGGTGTTCGCGCTCGCCGTCGGGATTGTTGCCGTGATCGCTGTGGTGCTTGCCCTGCGCCCACGGACGATGACGGGTCGGTAAGCGGGGCGTTCAGGGGCCGCCCCCGCCTTGGGCCCTGCATGAGCTGGCTTCGGTGCCTTCCCCTGGGGGCGCTGCGGCCCGGCTTCGTCCTCAGGCTCCCATCCGCACCTTGCAGTTGCTACGTGCGCTGCTGCACGGCGAAAGACCAGAAAGAACTCGCACGAAAGGTGAGGGTCGCCGCGGTCTGGCCTCTCTTCTACGGGCTGCGCGTCGCAGAGCGGGCGAGGCGGATGAGGCCCGCACGTATCCGTTGTTCGCCAATCTCCGGGAGAAGTGCGGCTACGTGTTCGGCGGCCAGGGCGGCGAGGAGTGCGTGCGCGGTGTGCTCGGGGTCGGGTGTGGTGTCCAGCAGGATGGATGTGTGGCGGTGCCAGAAGCGATAGGCCCCGTTTCGGTACCGGGGGCATGCCGCGGCAGTTTCCGAGGCGCGCTGGAGAGCCAGGTTGTCAAGCAGATGGTCGAGGTAGGCGCTCACGAACGCGACAAGCCGATCCTCGGCTGTGGCGCCAGGGCCGAGCGGCGGCGGTCCGTACAGGATCGCCTTTTGCAGCACGCGTTCCTGGACGTCAAGGAGTGCGGCGGCTAGTCCTGATTTGTCGCCGAAGCGGCGATACACCGTCCCCTTGCCGACGCCGGCGGCTACGGCCACTTGGTCCATGGAGACGGCTTCGACTCCCTTCTCGGCGAACAGCCGAGCGGCCGCCTTCAGCACAGCAGCCCGGTTGCGTGCCGAGCGTGCTTGCTCCTTCGGCGGTGGCGCATGCAGGAGTTCCACCAGCGCTGCAGAATCGGAATGCCGTCCGCTGATGTCGCGATCGCGCTCCATGATCAGACTCCGATTTCCGAAGGTCGAGCTGCCTGCGCGGCTGCGATCGCCGACGCGACGTTCCCCTGGTCGACGCGCCACCGCCTCGACAGGGCAAGCTTGCAGGTCCAGGCACGTGGATCTAGGAAAGCCCGCTTCCTGCGTGCACGTCCTGTCCGGGACGCGGGCGAACTGCCTGGGCGCCTGTCCCTGTCGCACGCCTACTGCGGAATCACCTTGCACGGCCTCTGTCGGTCGTCTTCTGCGTCCGGTCGTCTTAGCGTCGTAGCGGAACCGGGCAGGACGTCGAGACCGATGCAGGGAGGAGAACCTGCAGTACGGATCCCGCAGATTCTGGTGCCCGCCGACCCACACGAAGCTGTACGGGCGGGCGGGCTGGTTCAGCGGTCCGAGAACGGCTAAGCAACTCAGGCGGTTGCGAGTCCGGCCTTCAGACGGGCAGCGATCTTGACAACGCGCTCGCCCTGGACCCGGGCGGCGGCTCGGGTGATGTCGTTGACCGGGTTCTTGCCCTGCCCGTCGACGTGGGACGTGCCGTACGGGTTGCCGTCCGCCAGCTTCGCGGGGTCGGTATATCCCGGAGGGACCAGGATGCCGCCGAAGTGGTGGATCGAGTTGTACAGCGCGAGCAGCGTGGACTCCTGGCCTCCGTGGTTGGTGGCAGAAGACGTGAAGCCGCTGTATACCTTGTCGGCCAGCTTGCCCTGAGCCCAGAGGCCGCCGAGCGTGTCGATGTATTGCTTGAGCTGGGAAGCGATGTTACCGAAACGGGTGGGGCTGCCGAAGATCACAGCGTCGGCCCACTCCAGGTCCTCCGGAGTGGCATGGGGGATGTCAGCGGTCGCTGCTGCGTTGGCGGCCCAGAGCGGGTTGGCTTCGATCGCGGACTGCGGAGCCAGTTCGGCCGCCTTGCGGAGACGGACCTCCGCGCCGGCCTTCTCCGCAGCCTGTGCGATTTCTCCCGCGATCGCGGAGATGATGCCGGTGGAAGAGTAATAGACGATGGTCAGCTTGACGGGGCTGGACACTGCGGTGCTCTCCGTGAGGTTGGTGGTGGCGTGTTTCGCTGAAGATGCCCGCGGCGACGTGATGCCGGGCTTGCCGCGGGTGGCCCGAGTGGGCCACAGGGCGGCCGGCGCTGGAAGCCGGAAGGCGAAGGATGCCGCATTTGATACCGGCTGGGTGAGCTGAGTGGACACCAGGCCGCAGGTGCGGCCGCCGGTGCACGGCGGCCGCACCATGGTGGTTAGGGCTCAGGCGATGTAGAAGGGACCGCCGTTGCCTTCCTTCTGGTAACCGAAGTGGCTCCGCTCGGTGCGAGAGGTCTCCGCGACGGTCCAGGCGTGGTACTTGGTGTTGACGGTGGCGCCGGCGAGCCGCTCGGGCCAGGTCTGACCGTTGGAGGTCGTCTTGGTGAGGGTCTTCTCGGTGACGTAGTTCGCGATCGAGTTGATCCAGTTCTCGCCGCCGACGAGCTGGTGCTCGCGGCCCAGCCCTTCGATGAAGCCCAGCAGTGCCTCGTTGTTGCTCATCTCCCGGAGGGCCTCCTGGGAGAAGTTCAGCACGTCGTGCCAGTACTCGCGCACGATCTCGACGTCCTCGCGGGTTCCCCAGCGCGAGATGTGGCCACCGATGAGGGCCTTGAAGTCGTAGGAGAGGATGTCGTCGTGGGCCTGGTAGAAGCCACTGATGTTCTCCGAGACGTCACAGTGCATGAAGGTCACGGAGCCAGGGCTCACGATGTCGATCTTGGTGAGCACCTTCTGCTCGGGACCGTAGATGTAGATGTTGCCCGGGCAGTGGTCGGCACCCTTGTACGACAGCTCCAGCTTGACGCCGCCGACCTCGAGCTCCGCGTCCGTGTGGAAGGTCTCGGTGGGCAGCGGGCGGTACTTGTCCGGGAAGCGCGTCAGGAGCTCGCGTGTGATGTCATGCGCGATGATCTTGACGTCGGGCCCGAACTGGGACGCGGCGCCGATGTGGTCCGAGTGCCAGTGGCTGTAGATCAGGTGCGTGATCGGCTCCCGGGTGACGGAGCGCACCGCGGACTGGATGTTCTCGCCGAGTCCGGGCGGGGCGTCGATCACGATGACGCCGCTGCCCGTGACCACGAAGCCGCCGTCGTAGCCGGACGGGCTCGTGACCCAGTAGAAGTTGCCGCCGTCGCCGACGTTCTCGACGTGGTAGCCCTTCTCGTAGAAGGAGGGGTCGTTGAGGTACTCCGGCATGAACTGCTTCGGAGACGGCACGTGCTCGGAAGCCAGAGCCTTCGGGAAGCCCCACTTGGTCGAGTAGAAGTCGCCGTACTTGCTAGCCATGGTCGTCCTTGTCTGTGACCGGGCGGAGGCCCCCTGGGTTCGGCAAGTGCGTCGTCGGCGCGGACCGGAAGGGGAGAGGCAGCATCCGGGGCGGCAAGCTACTGCGCACCACGGGCTTCAACGCCTCCGCTGAACGTTTGCCCGGCAAGCATGTTGCTGGACAAACCATCTGTCAACTCCAATGATCCGACTGAGCCATCGTCTGAGCGACCACACATCGCACTCCGGTACGGCCCTTGACGTGCACTGATCGCACTCAGTAGCACCTCACACACGGGCATGACCACGACTGTGTGGCCGGAGGCACATTCGTTTGACAAGACTTTATTGGCAGCACATTGTTGATGCAGATCAATTATTGCGTTGTCAACGCAACGCACAGTCGACATGTGAGGAGCCGTCATGCGCATCCGGGCAGCAGTGGCCGAGAGCCAGAGCCAGCCACTGGTGATCGAGGAGCTTGAGCTCGATGAACCGAGGGACGACGAAGTCCTGGTAAGGCTCGTGGCCACAGGCATCTGTCAGACCGACGCCCATGCCTGGCACCAGCGCATACCGGTCGGCCTCCCCCACGTGTTCGGACACGAGGGTGCCGGCGTGGTCGAGAAGGTCGGTGAGTCCGTCGCCGCCCTGCGACCGGGCGACCACGTCGTGCTGTCGTTCCAGTCCTGCGGGCGGTGCGAACCCTGCCTCGGGGGTCACCCGGCTTACTGCGATCAGGCCTTCACTGCCAACTTCTCCGGCGCCCGGCTCGATGGCAGCCAAGGAGTCCGCCGCATCAGCACGGAGGACGGCCAGAGCACGGCAGTCAACGCGCACTTCTTCGGACAGTCGTCGTTCGCGACACACGCCCTGACGAGCGTCTCGAACACCGTCAAGGTGCCCAAGGACGCGCCGCTGGAGCTGCTCGCTCCACTCGGCTGCGGTCTGCAGACGGGCGCCGGGGCCGTGATGAACTCGTTCGCCCTCCCGGCAGGGGCGAAGATCGCGGTGCTGGGCGTCGGAGCCGTCGGATTCGGTGCCCTTATGGCGTCCCGGGTGGCTTGTGCGGCGAAGATCATTGCCGTCGATGTCCATGCCGAACGTCTCGCGCTGGCAGAGGAGTTGGGTGCTACCCACACCATCGACGCCCGGCAGGGCGATGTGACCGCGGCCATCAGGCAGATCGCGCCCAGGGGCGTCGACTTCGTCCTCGACACCACGGGCCGTCCAGAGATGCTCGGCCACGCGATCGCGTCCCTGGCGTCGATGGGACAGGTCGGGCTCGTCGCCGGCGGGTCGCCGGAAGCAGCCGTACCCGCAGCCGAGCTCGCCCTCGGAAAGAGCGTCGCAGGTATCGTCCAGGGCGACGCCGTTCCGCAACAGTTCATCCCTCAGCTGGTCGAACTGTTCCAGGCGGGACGATTCCCGGTCGACCGCCTGGTGCGCTTCTACGACTTCGAGGACATCAACACCGCGTTCGACGACGCCGCCCGCGGCGAAGTCGTCAAGCCGGTCCTGCGCTTCGGCGGTCCGGTCAGCTAACGCGTCGGACGCGTTCCCCGGGCCGGCGTGCGTCACGCATCGCGCGAGGTGCTTATACCGTCCGGCTCGCCCGTCGCCACCCCGGCTCACACTCCCCTCTCCCGGATTCCCCCACCCTCACCGCCTGGCCGGAGACGGCACACGCACGCTTCCTGGTCGGCTGGTGACCCCTCGCTGCGCCGCTGTGCGCCCTTAGGTGACCCATGTCTTCACTGTCGGCCTCTCGTACCTTCACCACCCGAACGACTTTGCTGGTCTTGCTCCTTGGCGTCTTCGCTTTCGCTCTACTGCAGTCGTTGATCAACCCGGTGCTTCCCGCGTTGCAAAAGGACCTCAACACGACGCAGAACCTGATCGCCTGGGTCATGACCGCCTTTCTGCTCTCCGCCTCGGTGTGCACACCCGTGGTCGGCCGTCTGGGCGACCGCTACGGCAAGGATCGCGTCCTGGTCGCCTCGCTTCTCGCGCTGGCCGCAGGCTCGGTCATCTCCGCGACGGCACCCGACATCTTTCTCATGCTCGTGGGACGGGTGGTCCAGGGCGTGGGCGGCGGCGTGCTCCCGCTGACCTTCGGCATCATCCGAGACGAGCTGCCACAGGAGAAGACACCAGGTGCCATCGGCATCGCAGCCGCCCTGGCCGCGGTGGGCGGGGGGGTAGGCGTGGTTGTGGCAGGACCACTCACCGACATTTTCGGCATCCGCTCGCTCTTCTGGATCCCGGCCGCGCTGATCGTCGCGGCGGCCGTGGCGGCCCGCACGGTCATACCGCCGTCACCCGCGCGGAACTCCACTGCGGTCAGCTGGCTCGCCACCACGCTGATGGCCGGCTGGCTCGTGGCGCTGCTCGTACCGTTGGCCCAGGCATCCCGATGGGGCTGGACATCGCCCATGGTGATCGCGCCCCTCGTCACCGCCGCGGCACTCGCCACATGGTGGGTGGCCGTGGAGAAGCGCTCGGACCGACCTCTGGTCGACATGCAGATGATGCGCAGCACCGCCGTATGGACGACGAACCTCGTTTCCCTGCTCTTTGGTGTGAGCCTGTTTGCCGTGATGGCTTTCCTGCCCGTGTTCGTGCAGACACCCCCGCAGGCGGGCTACGGCTTCGGTGCGAGCGTCACCCAAGCCGGCCTGCTGCTCTTGCCGATGACGGTGACGATGTTCTTCGCGGGTCTCGCCTCGGCCCGGCTCGTCAAGAGACTGGGCGCGCGGCACGTACTGGTGACGGCCTCGGCGCTGAACGTTGTAGCGGTGGTCGCGATTGCGGTCGAACACGACCGGGGCTGGCACATCGCCGCTGCCCTGGCGCTGATGGGAATTTCCCTCGGTTTCGGCTTCTCGACGATGTCGAACGTCATCGTAGCCGCCGTACGCCCGGACCAGACCGGTGTGGCCAACGGTGTGACGGCCAACGTCCGCACCATAGGGGGGTCGGTCGGCGTGGCAGTGATGAGTGGCATCCTGAGCGCGCACACGCCCGCCGATGGCTTGCCGACCGAAAGCGGATACACCTACGGGTTCGGGGTCCTGGCAGTCGCGGGAGTCGCTGCCCTGGTGATCGCTTCTTTCATCCCTGTTCCGAGGCGCGGAACACACGCCGCTCGATGAAGCCTTGTTTCGATGAGGCCTTGTAAGGGGCGGACAGTCCCGCGAGGCGGCGAGGGACCTGTCGTCATCACTGCGTTCAGTGGCCGGGCGTCGCCTCCGGCTGAGGGAACACGCTGCCCACCGCGAGACAGGGGTCTGTCTCAGGCGTGGCCGCGACGATGTGCTCCGCGGCGCGTTCCACGGCGTCGCGGAAGAAGCCTCGTTGCTCCTCCGGAAGCCCGCGCAGTACCTGGTCCTCAGCGTGAGCGACGCGCTCCTCGGCTGCGGCCAGGGCCTGCCGGCCCAGCTCGGTAGCCACGATGCGCCGGGCACGGCGATCACGTGGGTCGCGTTGCCGCTCGATCAGTCCGGCGGACTCGAGATCGTCGATGAGATAGGTCATCACGCTGCGGTCGATCACGAGGCGTGTGGCCAGCGCGCTCTGCGTCGGCACCTCCTCGTGGACGACCACGGCCAGGATGTGATACCCGCGGCTGGCATGCGGCAATTCCTGAAGCGCCACCTCGACGTACTCGTGCCAGCGGCGCAGGACCATGCCGAGCGACCAGCCCAAGTTCGTTCCGCGCTGGTGATCGCCGGGTTCCTGCTGCTGGGACGCGTTCGTAGCTGTGGACATGTGAGGAGCCTACCAAAGATTGTGTTGATCGACACATAGGTTGTACAGCAGATGATTTGTAGGCCAGACTTTATGCGGCACATCAGTATTGCTTGCGCGGGTGTTCCAGGCGCCAACCCGCTTTGCGGCGGCTCGGCAGGTGGGGCACGCCGCTACGGCACACGAGTGGAATGGACGCAGCCGTGCGCAAGATCCATCAGGTCTACATCGACGGACACTTCGTCACTCCTCAGGGGACCGAGACGGCCCCCCTGCACAATCCCGCGACGGAGCAGGTCATCGGCGAGGTACGGCTTGCCGACGAGAGCGACGCCCGCGCGGCGGTCGCCGCTGCGAAGCGGGCCCTGGCCGACTTCTCCAAGACGACCAAGCTCGAACGCATCGCCCTGCTCAAGCGTCTAGGCGCCTCATTCGCCGACCGGCTCGACGACCTCAAGGCGGCGATGACTGAGGAGTACGGCGCCGTGCGCGCAATCATCGAAGGTCTGCTCCCCCTGGCGCCCAAGATGTTCGACGAAGCAGCCGAACTCCTCGAGTCCTACGAGTTCCAGCAGACCCGCACCTCTACGACGATCTCCATGGAGCCGCTCGGTGTCGCGGTGGCGATCACGCCTTGGAACCTGAGCGCCGTCTTCGTAGCGCAGAAGGTCGCCAGTGCCCTCGCCGCCGGCTGCACCGTCGTCGTCAAGCCCAGCGAACTCAGCGCGCTTCAGACGCAGGTCATGATGGAGGCCTTCGACGCCGCGGACCTGCCGCCCGGTGTGGTCAACGTCATCACGGGCCGGGGCGCAAGCGTCGGCGACACCCTTACCTCCCACCCGGACGTCGCCAAGGTCGACTTCACCGGCTCGACAGCGGTCGGGCAGCGCATCATGCGCAACGCGGCCGACACCTTCAAGCGCCTCACCCTCGAGCTCGGCGGCAAGAGTCCGACGATCCTGCTCGACGACGCCGACATCCCATCTGCCGTTGGGGCCGCCCTCACCTCCGGGTTCCTCAACAACGGCCAGACCTGTTTCGCCGGTACCCGGATCCTGGTGCCACAGAGCAAGCTGGACGAGGTCCACGCGGCCATCGAGGCGGCGATGCCTGCCTTCACCGCGGGCGACCCGAAAGACCCGGCGACTGGTGTGGGTCCCGTGGTCAGTCAGGCTCAATTCGACCGCGTCCAGGGCTACATCGGGCTCGGCCGGCAGGAGGGCGCTCGCGTACTCGTCGGAGGCGAAGGGCGACCGGAGGGCCTGGACAGGGGCTGGTTCGTCCAGCCCACCGTTTTCACGGGCGTCACCAATGACATGCGTATTGCACGTGAGGAGATCTTCGGTCCCGTGCTCGTCGTCATCACCTACCAGGACGACGACGAAGCCGTCGCCATCGCCAACGACAGCCCCTTCGGTCTACAGGCGCACGTCTTCTCAACCGACCCCATGCGGGCTCGCCAGGTGGCCGAACAACTCGAGGCAGGGACCGTGCTCGTCAACCGGATCTTCGGCGACCCCGCGGCCCCCTTCGGTGGGACGAAACAGTCCGGCATCGGGCGCCACCACCACACTCACGGGCTCGAGGCCTACCTCGAGCCCCGGGCCATCACCGACTGACACGCAGTGTGGACGGCCCGCACAGCGCAACCGCAGGCACTGATCCAGCTCGCGCGGCAACCGACGGTGAACTGGATCAGCGCGGCGGCACATGGTGCTGCGCCGCCGAACGGAATCACCAGACCTACCGCGTCCGCTCGGGGCCTATGACCTCTCAGGAACGCCCGGAGGCCCCAAGGGGCGCCGCTTCACCCTCCGGCCGGCACGCGTTCCCACAGGTCGGTGACGACACCGGAGTCGAAGAAGGCCACCGCGCGCGTGACCTGGCCGTCCTCCATGTGCAGGGTCCACGCATAGGTGTTGTCGTACGGTTGTCCATCCTTGGCCACACCGTGCCCGTCCCACTGCGCGAATACCGTGTCGCCGTCGGCCCACAGTCCTCGCACCGTCGGCTTCACGAAGACCGACAGCCGTTCGCTCAGCGGGTCGATCGCCTCGTCCAGGAACTGCTGGCGGCTGGTGTATGTGCCGGCGATCGGGCTCGAACCAGTGATGGTCCACACCGCATCATCGGCCAGGATGTCGTAGAAGCTGCCCCCGTCTTCCCAACGCTGGAACGCTTCCCGGATCGTGGCCAAGTTTCCCCGTTCCTCAGCCGTTTGCTCGCCGTCCTCACCACCAGGCGATGGAGCCGGACCGGGAGCCAGGGGAGCCTCCCTCACGCTTACCACGTCAGCCGGGAACGCATTCGCGTCAGTCGCGTAACCGGCGGCCAATGCGCTAACCAGCATCACCGTTGCCGCCACCGAACCCAGCGGGAAAAGACGTTTACGGAACTTTGTCGCCTTCACGAAGCGAACAGCCGCGCCAGCCATAAAACTCACCTCACAGTCCGGTCACCGCGTTTCGTGCCGCGCCTCGACGCCTTGCCACCGCCACTGCCCGCAAGAGCAAGGCCGGTTCCGCGTGAAGAGCGAGCAGCCGCTCGGGCGGCCTCCCGACACCCCGAAAGCACCACACCGCTCGATCACATACTCGAAATGATGATTCAGAGCTATAAATAAAATCGGTGAAGTGTCGCGCCTGCCGGCAGCAGCCGCAGACGCCTACCGACGGCCGCCAGGTGACGCCTCGCCACGGCTCCGCGGCTTCATTGTTTCACTGAGGTTGTGAACCCGCATACAGGAAGGATGGGGCTCATGGGCATCCCCCTCATCACCCGAGGCCGCACAGTGGACCGGGTCGAATCCAAGGTGATACTCGGACCCAACGAGCAGTCCGACAACAGAGCGCTGATCTTTACTCCGCAAGATCCTGCGCTGACCGATCCGTTCCTCGTCCTCGGTGAGGAGCAGTTTTCCACACCGGGCTTCGAGTGGCATCCTCACCGCGGTCTCGAGACGGTGACCACTGTCATCGGCGGAGTCCTCGAGCATGGTGACAGTGCCGGGAACGCAGGTGTGCTCCAGCACGGAGATGTGCAGTGGATGACCGCCGGTCGTGGAATCATCCACCGTGAACTTGCCTATCGCGACGAGCACGCCCACATCATGCAGCTGTGGATCAACTTGCCTGCCGAGCGTAAGCTCACGCCGACTCGGTATCAGGATCTGGTCGCCTCGTCCCGTCCGCAAGTGGCTTTTCCTGGCGTCAAACTCGACGTCATCTCGGGAACCGTCGAGGGAGTCGTGGGCCCGGCGCTCAACCATGTGGCGGTACAGGCGGTCATGGTGAGCCTGGAGCCATCGACGACGTTCGCCTACACCCTCCCCGCCGAACACCGCGCGTTCTTGCACGTCATCGCGGGTCGCCTCTCCGTGTCCGGTCGCAGCCTCACTATCGGACAGACCGCGTGGTCCGACCCCGTCCCGGACGTCGCAGGCGACAGCGCGTTGTCCCTCGTGACCTCCCACGAGGGCGAGAACACCCGACTCATGCTCTACAGCGCCACACCGATTGGCGAGCCTGTCGCCATCGGTGGCCCTTTCGTGCTGAACCACCAGTCCGAGATCAGACAGGCATTTGCGGACTTCCAGGCTGGCAAGTTCGGACAGGTGCCACGACAGGCTCGGTTGGCCTATGACAAGTGATTTATGCCGATACGGAAGGCGTCTCGTTTATCTTGGCTGCGGCGGTGGTGACGTTGAGCGGGATGCCGCCGCAGTCGGTGATCAGCTGTCTTTGAGCCTTTCCCCTCCTCACTCTGAGCTGGCCAGATGCAGGGCGAGGACGGCTTGGACAAGAGCGTTGATGCAGGTGGTCGAGCACCGGAGCCTGCTGCGGAGTCTCCAGGCTTTGAGGGCGGCCATGGCCTTCTCGACGAGTGCGCGGATCTTCGCAAGGGACGGGTTGACGGCTTTCTGACCGAAAGGGTTTTTCGGCGGTCCCAGCAGGGGGATCGGACGGTTCCGCCGGAACCCCGATACGCCTTGTCCGTTCGCACTCCATCTCACCGCCATCCTTATCTGGGCAGCCGCTTGACCGCCGAAGCAACCTGCCCGCAAGGATGGCCACATGAACGATGCGGGGTGCTGTCTCGGCCCAGGCGGCTTCCCATGCGGCGAGGTTGCGCCGCTGCAGTGCACGCTTGGCGGCGCCGTACGCGAGTGCGTCGATGGCGTGGACGGGCGTTGCGGCGACGAGTGCCCAGCCGATACAGCGGTCGCGGATCTGTTCAGCGGTCAGCGGCAGACCGGTGATCTTGCCTTCCGTGCTTGCCCAGATATGGGTGGTGCTGCCGGCCGGCAGGTGGGGCTGGACGTCGGTCTTGCCGGTGCGAACGTGTCCGTTGGGGTCGGTGAAACGGACTTCGACGGGGTAGCGGGTCTCTTTGGCTTCGGCGGATCCGGGTTCGGGATGGCGTGGGGTGCCGGGCGGTTCGGGGTGTAGTGGTGGTGGGCCGTGTCGCCGGTGAAGGAACATGGCTGCGGGAGTGGCGGCCAGCACGGCGATTAGCAGACCGAGGCCGATCCATGCCTCCCACAGATAAGTGCGGCGCCGCAGCGGTTGCACCGCAGGCGCCACAGCATGACGTCGGGGAGCTCTTCCGGTGGAGGTTGTGCTGTAGGTATGCCGCGGGCCATGGTGCCTCCTTTGTCCGCAGGGGCGGCGCAGAGGGGCACCCGGCTGGTGATCGACCAGCCGGGTGCCTGGGGGACGGGGCCTAGAAGCCGCTGTTGGAGGGGTGGGTGTGCGCGGCGTGCAGGAGTTGGGCGGCGCCGCGGACGGCCGCCGTGTGCGGCGCCGGCACGACGCACAGGGGTGCGCGGAGCCTGCCGGTGAGGTGGTAAGTGATCTCGGGCGCAGGGCGCCTCCGCCTGCCAGGAGGACATCGGTGTGCAGCGCGTCGACGGCGAGGGTCGTAGGGTCCTGCCGCAGCATCGCGGTCACCATGGTCCCCACCGCCTCACTGATGTGCGCGCATGAGGTGGTGGCGAGGTCGCTGGTGCCCAGTGCGGTGCGGCGTGCGTCGATGACGGCGCCGTCGGACAGCAGCACCACCTCCGTCAGATGGGCGCCGATGTCGATGACGAGCACCGGCCGGGACAGGTCGGCGCCGGCGGCCACAGCAACGGCCCGGGCGCTAGGGACGGTGAGCACGCTGCGTGGCCGCAGCGCCTCGACGGCGGTGCGCGCCGCGGTCCGGTACGCGATGCCGTCCAGGACGGGGGTGGTGACGACGACCAGGGGGCGGATGAGGCGGGGCAGACGGCCGAGCAGGCGCTCCAGCATCCGGGCGCATCCGGCCGGGTCGACGATGGTGCCGCGCTGGATGGGGTACACCGCGCCGGTGCTGGGAAAGGCCACCGTCGGAACGTCGGCGATCAGTCCCCTGCCGGCGATCCATACCCGGGTCCGGGCGCTGCCCATGTCCAGCGCGATGCCGCTCCGGCACCGGCATGCGGGCCGGTGCCGGACGGCGGAGGTGTCGCGAGGGTGGCGTGTCATGGTCAACGGCCGGCCTCTCTGACCTGCTGGCAGCGGGCGCAGTAGCGGGCCTGCGGCACGATCATCAGCCGCTGTCTGGCGATGGGGCGACGGCACAGGTGGCAGTCGCCGTAGCGGCCCTCGTCCACGCGCTGAAGGGCGGCCTCGACGTCGGCGAGGACCATCCGGGCGGAGGCGGCGAGCTTGACGTGGACCTCTACCTGCGAGGCAGCCTGCTGCTGCCGCGAGTCGTGTGCGCGGGACGGGGCCGCAGACGCGATCTGCTGGAGTTGCTCCTGGCGGAACATGCGCTGCTCGTGCAGGTTCTCACGCAGCGCGGCAAGGTCCTCGGCCGTCAGGCGCATGTCGCGTTCGTCGATGGTCTGGTGGTTCACCACTGCACCCCTTGGGCAGAGCGGAAGACGAGGGACGGGTGGGTGCCGGTCAGGCGGCGCTGCGCTGGCAGGCGACGCAGTACCAGGTGTACGGGAGGATCTCCAGGCGCTCCGCCGGGACGGGTTTGGCGCAGCCCCCGCAGGTGCCGTAGGTGCCGTCGTCGACGCGCGTGACGGCTGCGTCGATCTCTTTGAGCACCCTTTCCAACGCCGCTTTCTGCGCCGAGATCAACGGGTCCGCGGTTCGTTCGGCCTCGTCGAGGGCCCGCAGTTGGGTCAGCCGGGTGCTGCGGGCGTGCTCCAGGCGCTGGCGCGCCTCGTGCGCGGTCACCCGTTCGGGTCGGGACTCGGTCCGGGGAGCATCGAGCGACACGGTGGCTCTCTCTTCACTGGGTAGGTGGACACTGCGGGGCATCGAGTGCGGCCATGGCCGACTTCGGAAACCGCCCCTGCTGTGGGCTTGTGGGGCCTGACTTCACCCTCGCTGTTCCGGTGGCGGATCCCTATCGGGCCCAGGACCCATTTGCGCGGGGGCGAACGCCGCGGTCGGCCTGGTCATGGGTGTACCGCGCCCGGGGAAATGGGGCCTGGGCCCCATCGACCACGTGGCCGGGCATGGGCAGGCTTGAGGGAGGCCACGGGCTCCGCCGGCGCCCGTCCGGGATGCGTATGCCCGACAGTGGGGGCAGGCCGCATCTCAGAAGGAGGCGTAACGTCCGGTGTCCCTGTTCTGGCGGATCTTCGGGCTCAATGCGGTGGTCCTGGGTACGGCGACAGCACTGCTGCTCTGGGCCCCGGTCACCGTCTCCGTGCCGGTCCTGCTGACCGAGGCCGTGATCCTGGTGGGCGGCCTGGTGGTCATGCTGGTCGCCAACGCCGCCTTGCTGCGATGGGGTCTGGCCCCGCTGGACCGGCTGACGAAGCTGATGACCACCGTCGACCTGCTGCGGCCCGGCCAGCGGCTGTCCGCGGACGGCGGTGGCGAGATCGCCGAGCTGATCCGCACGTTCAACGCCATGCTGGAGCGGCTGGAACAGGAAAGGGCCACCAGCAGCGCGCGCGTGCTGCTCGCGCAGGAGGAGGAACGCCGCCGCATCGCGCAGGAGCTGCACGACGAGGTCGGGCAGAGCATGACCGCGATCCTGCTCTCGCTGAAGCAGGCGGCGGACCAGGCCGGTGAGCCACTGCGCGGCGATCTGCAGCAGGTGCAGGAGATCACGCGGGAGAGCCTGGACGAGGTCCGCCGCCTTGTCAGCCGACTGCGACCCGGCGTCCTGGACGACCTCGGCCTCGTCAGCGCGCTGACCTCACTCACCCACGACTTCGCCACCCACACGGGACTCAAGGTGACCCGCCGCTTCGACACGGATCTGCCCCCGCTCGCACCGGAGACAGAGCTGGTCTTCTACCGCGTCGCCCAGGAGAGCCTGACCAACGTCGCCCGCCACGCGGACGCCGAGGAGGTCACCGTGGCCCTGCATCACTTCGGCGACAGCGTGGTGCTGTCGGTCACCGACGACGGCAGCGGCATCCAGGCCGCGCGCGAAGGCGCCGGTCTGCGCGGCATGCGCGAGCGCGCCCTGTCCATCGGTGCCCGCCTCGACGTCGCCCCAGCGCCCCGGACGGGTACCCAGGTCCGGCTCACCGCGCCCCTGCCCAGGGAGCCATGACCATGTCGCAGACGCCCGTGATCCGCATCCTGCTGGCCGACGACCACGCGCTGGTCCGCCGTGGCGTGCGGCTCATCCTCGATCAGGAGCCGGACCTGGACGTGGTCGCCGAGGCCGGTGACGGCGCCGAGGCCATCGAGATGGCGCGCGGCCATGACATCGACCTCGCCGTGCTGGACATCGCGATGCCCCGGATGACCGGACTGCAGGCCACACGTGAACTGGCCGCGTCCATACCGGGTTTGCGCATTCTGATACTCACCATGCACGACAACGAGCAGTACTTCTTCCAGGCTCTCAAGGCCGGGGCCAGCGGCTACGTCCTGAAGTCCGTCGCCGACCGGGATCTGGTCGCCGCCTGCCGGGCCGCGATGCGCGACGAGCCTTTCCTCCATCCGGGCGCGGTCACCGCACTCATCCGCAACTACCTCGACCGGGTCCGTCACGGCGACGAGACTCCCGATCAGACCCTCACTCCGCGCGAGGAGGAGGTCCTCAAGCTGGTCGCCGAGGGGCACTCCTCCAAGGAGATCGCCGACCTCCTGTTCATCAGCGTCAAGACCGTCCAGCGGCACCGCGCCAACCTGCTGCACAAACTCGGACTCCGCGACCGCCTGGAACTCACCCGTTACGCCATCCGCGCCGGTCTGATCGAACCCTGACCCCGTCCCGCGAACCGCCTGGGGTCCCGGCCGCGCTCCCCGGCCGGCGCCCCGGGCCCACACACCCGACCGGCCCCAACGACACTGCCGCGAAAGGGGGATTGGCACATGCGTCCTGTTGCACTTGTCGACCTGCGCAGGGCCGGTCGCCAGGCGGTCGCCGCGCCGGCAGTGCTGACGGCCGTGCTGCTGGTGCTGCTGGTGCTGCTCACGGTCCTCCCCGGCAGCTCGCAGCCCACCCCAGCCGGCACGGCAGGAGCCGGTGCTGTCACCGCCGACCGCCACGACACCGGCAGGCAGGCGAGCGACGGCTGGGCCGCCATCTGCGCCACCCCGACTGGCACGTGCCCCGCACCCGGCGGGGAACGCACACCCCACGCGCATCCCCCCACCGCGCGTCCCAGCGCCACGGCCCTGCCCGTCACTGACCAAGGACCGGCAGCGTCCTCGCCCGCTCCTTGCAACGCGGCCCATGGGTCCGGCGACCGAGGGCGGGCGCCTCCGGCACGTCTCGGCGCCTGAACCTTCCCGTCCCCTCTTCTTCTGCCGCGGCAGGCCAGCCGCGGTCGCAGTGTGCCCGCCGGAGGCTTCGTTGTTCCGTTCTGCCCGCGTGAGGGCGCTGTTGGCCCTCACCACGATCGCCCTGTCGCTGTACATCACGTTCACCGTGCCGGTCCGCCTCGGACTCGACCTGCGCGGCGGAACCCAGATCGTGCTCGAAACCCGCTCCACTCCGACCACCGACGCAGACCGCGAGGCCACCGACCGCACCATGGAGGTTCTGCGCGGCCGCATCGACGCCCTGGGCGTCGCCGAGCCCACCCTCCAGCGTTCCGGCAGCAACCGCATCATCGTCGAACTGCCCGGCGTGCAGGATCCCACCGAAGCAGCCGCTGTGCTCGGCCGCACCGCCCAGCTCACCTTCCACCGCGTACTGGGCACCTCCGATACCGGCGAAACGCCGCGGCCACTGCCCAAGCGTCCGCGCGAACGCATCCTGCACGATGAGACCGGCCGGCTCCTGCGCCTGCAATCCCCCGCACTGACCGGCCAGGAGGTCAAAGGCGCCGCCGCACGCTTCGACCAGCAGACCGGCGCCGGATGGCACGTCACCCTGGACTTCGACAGCTCCGGCCGCGGCCAGTGGGCCCGCCTGACCGGCGATGCCGCCTGCCACTCGGCCGGCGACCCGGCCCGCCGCGTCGCCATCGTCCTCGACGACAGGATCATCTCCTCGCCGCAGGTCGACCCGTCCGTCACCTGCCAGGGGGGAATCGTCGGCGGCTCCACCCAGATCAGCGGCTCCTTCACCGACACCGAAGCCCGCGAACTGGCACTGCTCATCAACGGCGGGGCCCTCCCGGTACCGGTCGACACCGTCGAACACCGCACCGTAGGCCCCACCCTCGGCGCCGACGCCATCAGGGCCAGCGCCTGGGCCGCCGTCATCGGAACCACCCTGACCGCGCTGTTCATCACCGCCGTCTACCGCCTCATGGGCGCCCTCGCCGTGGTGGCCCTGGTCTCCTACGGCCTGATCTCCTACGCCGCACTGGCCGCCCTCGGCGCCACCCTGACCCTGCCGGGCCTTGCCGGTTTCGTCCTGGCGATCGGCATGGCCGTGGACGCCAACGTGCTCGTCTTCGAACGCGCCTGGGAAGAACACGCAACCCGCCGCCGCCCCAGCCCGCGCTCGGCCCTGACCGCCGGTTTCCGCAACGCGTTCACCGCGATCGCCGACTCCAACATCACCACACTGATCGCGGCCTGTCTGCTGTTCTTCCTCGCCTCCGGACCCGTACGCGGCTTCGGCGTCACCCTCGGCATCGGTGTTGCCGCCTCCATGATCAGCGCCCTGGTCGTCACCCGCGTACTCGCCGAGTACGCCGCCTCTCGCCCCTGGGTACGCCGCCGCCCCCGAGTCACCGGCCTCGCAACCACCGGAAGGGTCCGCGACGCCCTCACGCGTCGCGACCCACAACTGATGCACAGGCCGCGCCGCTGGCTGGCCGTCTCCGCCACCGTCCTGGTCCTCGCCGTCTCGGGCATCACCGCCCGCGGCCTGGAACTAGGCATCGAGTTCACTGGCGGCCGATTGCTCGAATACACCACGACCAGCCCCGTAGATCCGGAAAAGGCCCGGTCCGCCCTCGACAAGGCGGGACTCCCACGGGCCGTCGTCCAGTCCTCCGGCAACACCGGCCTCACGGTGCGAACCGGGGAACTCACCGACACCGATGCGGACACCGTCACACGAACCGTCGCCACCCTCGGCGGCGACACCGACAAGATCCGCGACGAGCTCATCGGCCCCAGCCTCGGTGACGAACTGCGCCGCAACGCCTTGATCGCCCTCGCCGTAGCCCTCGGCGCCCAACTGCTCTACCTGGCCGCCCGCTTCCGCTGGCTGCTGGGCAGCGCCGCCGTCATCGCGCTCGCCCACGATGTGCTCATCCTCATCGGCATCTTCGCCTGGCTGGCCAAACCCATCGACGGCGTGTTCCTCGCAGCCCTCCTCACCGTCATCGGCTACTCCGTCAACGACTCCGTCGTCGTCTTCGACCGCATCCGGGAACTGCGTCGACGCGACCGCGAGGTACCGCTGAGCAAGGTCATCAACCGAGCGATCCTGCAAACTCTGCCCCGCACCGTGAACACGGGCATGGGCGCTCTCCTCATCCTCGCCTCCCTCGCTGTCCTCGGCGGGGGCTCACTCACCGACTTCGCCATGGCTCTGCTCATCGGTCTGGCCGTCGGCACATACTCCTCCCTCTTCACCGCCGCCCCCCTCGCGATCGCGATCAACCACCGCGCTGGGCACAGCCCGGCCGATCACGCGACTGTCCGATCGATTGTTAGTCGGTTCGGTCATGAGGCGAGGAGATCCAACGACTCGTGAGTGGTTGCTCCTGGAGCCGCATCTGCCGCTTTCCGGCAGGCGGGAAGGCCGGAGGAACGATCACCGCACCGTGCTCAACGGGATCTTGTTCCGTATTCCCTCTGGGCGTCCCGTGGCGCGACCTGCCGGAACGATACGGCTCCGGACAGGTCGGCGTCGGACGGCGACCGCCTCGCCCTGTACTGCGGCATGTCCGCCATGCATGCCCTGGAGCGGCGGCTACTGGAACAACCCCCTCCCCGGGAACGGCAAGGTCAAGATGTTCGGCTCAAGCAACACCCTGATCTCCACGACGCTCGCCAATTACGGCCCTCTCAAGGGCAACTGAAACCTTGTGTACAGCCTCCGCGCCGACTGCTGAGACCCCCAGCATGAGACGCGGACGCGCCCAGCCCCAGGCTCACCACCGCAGCCTGCCCGTCCACGATCCAGCAGGCGGGCGACTCCGCAGGCGCCCAACGGAATCACATCAGCGTCCTTCCGCCTCTCGTCACCTACGCCTAGAGTTTGATGTTGCACAGTTCAACTCATCTATTGCGCAAGCACCTTGAGACGGCGGCCGGCTGGTCGCGCGGGGGGCAACATGCAGGCGCTCGGTCCGGGCGATCCCACACACGTCGGCGCCTACCGGCTGACGGGAAGGCTCGGGGAGGGCGGCATGGGGACGGTCTACCAGGGCCGTTCCCCGGGCGGGCGTCTGGTCGCGGTCAAGATGGCGCGGCCCGAACTCGCGGCCGACGTCGGGTTCCGCTCACGCTTCCGCAGCGAGGTCGAGGCCGCACGGCGCGTGGGCGGGTTCCACACGGCGCAGGTCGTCGATGCCGACCCTGACGCAGACCCGCCGTGGATGGTGACGGCCTACATCCCGGGCAGGCCCTTGGACGCCGTGATCGTCGAGGACGGTCCGATGGACCACGCGGAGCTGGGTGAGTTGGGGGCCGCGCTGGCGGAGGCACTGGTGGCCATTCACAGCTGTGACCTTGTGCACCGCGATCTGAAGCCGTCCAACATCATCATGACCGACGACGGACCACGGGTCCTCGACTTCGGCATCGCGCGGGCGCTGGACGAGACCCGGCTGACGAACACCAGCATGGTCGTCGGTACTCCGGGGTTCCTCGCCCCCGAGCAGATCGGAAGCGGTCTCGTCGGGCCCGCCTGCGATGTCTTCGCGCTGGGAGCGGTGTTGGTCCACGCCGCCGGCGGCCGAGCCTTCGGCGAAGGCGGCCACATGGCGCTGATGTACCGGGCCGTGCACGACGATCCCGATCTCTCCGCACTGCCGGACCCTCTGCGCCCCTTGGTCGCACAATGTCTCGCGAAGGACCCAGGGATCAGGCCGACGGCGGAACAACTGCTGACTGCTTTGGCTCCGACGGCCGACGGTGCGGCGCCTCGGAACACGGCGACCGGGGCACCCCCGGTCGCGCACGGTTCGGTCCAGACCTCCCTCACCGCCATCGATCCGGACGCGCTCACGGTCCGCTCCACACGGCGACTGGCCTCCACCCGGCCCACTATGACCTCCGGGCCGCAGGCGGTCACCTTCCTCACTCCCTGGACGGCGCGCGTCGCCGCTCTGATGCCGGTGATCTTCGTGTGCGTCGTGCCGGGCGGCCTGTCCGCCTATCTCGTCAGCACAGGAGCAGCGTGGGCGTGGGCCCTCGCGCTGCCTGTGCTGCCTGGTGTGCTGGGCATCCTGAGCCTTCTGATGCGCGGCCGCAGTTCCGTCCGGCTGGACGCCGACGGCGTGACGACGCGGAGAGGCACCTGGTTCGGAACGAAGTGGGATCTCGTTCCCTGGGAGGACGTCGCCGCCGTTGACGTCCGCGTGGGCGAACGGCCGCTCGCGGTGTTGAAGCTGGGCATGTTCGACGACGCGCCCTTGCCGTTCGGCGCGACCGGCGATCCGGTGTTCGGGCCGATCGCCGACGTCAACCTGTTGCAGCGCATCGAGGTCCTGGACCCGGACGGCACTCGGCGCAGGCTGCCGGGATCCGCCCCGCGGGAGGCAGCCCGCGTCGCACTGGACGCCGTACGGCGCTTTGCCCCGGAAACGCTGTCGGACGAAGAGGCCGCCACGACCGGGAGCCCCGCTGCGACCACGCAACAGACCGGGGACGGGGGCCGGTCCCGACGGGACACGTCGCATCGGAGCACCTCGCATAACACCGTCACGCACATGGAGTTCACCCGGAGCCCACGCCGGATGGTCGCCGCCGGCGGGGGGTGGCTGTTCCTGACAGTCTGCTGCGGCGCGTTGGCCTACCTGATCTGGGGGCGTGGGACCTTCCCCGACAACCTCTTCACCTACGTGCTGGGCCTGGCCTCGATCATGGGCGTGGTCTTCTTCCTGAGCAAAACCATGGTCCCCCAGGTGCTCACCGTGACACTTGACGCGGACGGCATCAGCGTCCACAGCCGGGCCGAGCGCATCGCGCCGGCCACCACGCAGGTCATCCCGTGGCGTGATGTGGCCGCCGTCTCCCCCGCCGACAACTCGGAAGGTCTCGACTGTGCGATCGAGATCCGAGTTCAGGAGGGGAGACCTCTGCCGCGTCGACAGCACGGACTGGTCCCCGAGGAGCCGAACCGTCTGAAGGTGACCGTTCCCCACCCGTCCACCGCCACCGCCGAGACAAAGCGCAGGCGCATCGCGGCCCTGGTCCGCCAGCTGGCCCCCGAGGTGCACACCGACTACCTCTGAGCCGACGGGCGCGCCGGAGCGCTCACGCCCACCCGTATTCGTGACGTGTCTCACCTTCGCCTCCAGGACGCTGCTCTGGGTGCGGGACAAGGGGGTTGAGGAAGTCGACGGGATGTCTTCGCCCGCTCGGCGATGTCCGCTCGACATCGGTGGAACTCTGGCGCCGTGCTTGGCGCGAGGGCGGCACGGAGGCCCTGCGGTCGGCCGGTCGGGCGAACGCCGCGACCGTCACCGACGCCCAGATCGCCGTGCTGGAGGTGGAACTCGGCAAGACTCCGACGGCGCACGGTTTCGAGGAGAACGGTGGACCCTGGCCCCGGTTCAGACCGTGGTCCGTCGACGTCTGCGGTTGAGCCTGTCGATCGCGACGGTATGGCGACTGCTGAAGTGGCACGACTGGTCCTGGCAAGCACCCGGCCGCAGAGCGCTCGAACGGGACGAGCACGCGGTGGAGCTGCGGAAGAAGGGGTGTAGCCCCGGGCAAAAGGCTCGCGGCGGCGTGCGGGGCCTGGATCCTCTTCGAGGACGAAGCCGGCTTCTGCATGACTCCGCAACGTGTCCGCACCTGGGCGGCGCGGTCACCCCTGTCATCGGCGTCCGTGGCAGGCCGTGCACGCACACCATCAGCAGAGGCCTCGACGGCGAAACCGGTCTCGTACTCATCGGCCCGCGACCAGTCGGACCACCGGACAGAGGTCGTCGCGTTCCCAGCCCCGCACGACGAACTCGGCCTGCCCGGGGCTCACTTCGATCAGACTCACCCGCCGTGAGGAAATGGATCGCTTCAAGAGCGTCCGCGTCACGTCACAACCTCATCACCGCTACAGTCCCAGCGCCCCACGTGCCACACCATGCTTGTACTCGTGTCACACCAGGGGGAAATCATGCGCATCCGCACCACCACTGCGGCCATCGTTGCCATTGTTGCCGTCACTGTCGTTGGCTGCAGCAGCGACAAGGACAGCGGGAGCAAGGCGGAGACGACCAAGAGCACTTTGGGCGCGGCCTCGAGCGCCTCGGACGACAGCGGCACCGCCAAGAGCGCCGGCATACCGGCCGAGCCCACCGGTGCCGAGCGCGACGCCGTCCTCGCGGCCATCCACGACGTCAATGGCAACCTCACCCGTGACGAGGACAAGGCCATCGACGCGGCCCGCAACCAGTGCTCGTCCCTCGATGGCGGCGCAACGAACCCCGACCGCAGTGCCGCGCAGCGGTTCTCCTACGACGGCGTCAAGCTGACCGAGGACGACGGAAGCCACATCAATGTCGGTCTGCGCAAGACGCTCTGCCCCGAGTCCTGATCAGCCGCCAGGCTGGGCCCGGCCGCGGGCGTGTGCGGCCGGGCCTCACCATGGCCAGGGGTGAGCGTAGCCACAGAGCGCACCTCACTCACCAACTATGAGTGCGTCGGCAGATTCGCATACGGCACCTCCACCACATCCAACGTGCGCATCGCCTGCGACCTGTATCTGACGCTTCGAGACTTCGTTGCCTCAATGGACGACTGCTCGTCCGACGACGATCTCCAACTCCGGTGCGTCTTGAGGTAGCCGCGAAGATGATCACGGCCAGCAGATCCTCCGGCGCCATCCGCTCAACAGGCGCAGCAGTCAGCGCCCCAGACTGCCGCAAGATCATGCCAACTGAGATGGAGTCCAGGGGGCAGGCGTGGAGTGCGACGTTCAAGGCCGTAGCGCCGGTCCGGGAATGCTGTCGAGCCAGGTCGGGGTTGAGGACCTCGATCACATGCACCCTCTCACGCAGCCAACGACTATCCCGGCCATGCTGTACCGGTATTAGAATCGGGGTCATGGTCAGGTTGCCGCTCACTCCCGAAGAGATCGAGCGCGGACAGCGTCTCGGTGCCCTCCTGCGCCGGGCCAGGGGAGAGCGTTCGATAATCGACACCGCGCTCGCCGCACGCGTGTCGCCGGAAACCCTCCGGAAGATCGAGACGGGCCGCGTGGCCACCCCCGCTTTCCCGACCATCGCGGCGATCGCCGACGTGCTCGGACTCTCGCTCGACGCGGTGTGGGCTGAGATCAGCGGAACCGAAGGCGTCGGGTCCACCGGCTTCACGGACCGCTCCCCGGAGCGGCTGGCCTCCTGAGCAATGCCGCGCCGGCTCCGGTCGCATGCTGACGGTCCATTGACGGCCCGTTGCAGGAGAAAGGCTCCGGTTGCCGTCTGCCGCCCCTGCCCCCAGCCTGCCGCTGAACCGCTCCCTCACGGCCAGGCAACCTGCCCCGACGCACCGGCCGCGGCGAGGACTTCAGCCCTTCGACTGCGACAGCGTCGGCAAGGTGAGGATCTCGGCTCCGTCCTCGGTGATGGCGATCGTGTGCTCGCTGTGTGCCGTACGGCAGCCCGTCGCGCTGCGGAGCGTCCACCCATCGGCGTCGGTGACGAGTTCGGCGGTGTCGGCCATGACCCAGGGCTCCAGCGCCAGCAGCAACCCGGGGCGGAGTTTGTATCCACGGCCTGGTTGCCCCGTGTTGGCGATGTGCGGGTCCTGGTGCATCGTCGACCCGATGCCGTGCCCCCCGAATTCGGTATTGATCTTGTATCCGGCCTGCCGGAGGACCGTGCCGATGGCGTGGGAGATGTCGCCGGTACGAACTCCTGGGCCGGCGGCGGCGATCCCTGCCGCCAGGGCGCGTTCGGTTGCCTTGATCATCGCAAGGCTCTCCGAGGGCTGCGCATCGCCCACGACGAAGCTGATGGCGGCGTCTGCTGCGACTCCGCGCATGGAGACGGCAAGGTCGAGTGTGAGCAGGTCGCCGTCGGCGAGCGTGTAGTCGTAGGGGCGTCCATGGAGCACCGCATCGTTGACGGCTGTGCAGATGTAGTGGCCGAACGGCCCGCGTCCGAAGGATGGCGCGTAGTCGACGTAGCAGGACGAGGCCCCCGCCTCGGCGATCATGGCTTTGGCCCACCGGTCGATGTCCATGAGGTTCGTGCCGACCGCACTCCGGCCCTTCAGTGAGTGCAGGATGTCCCCGACCAGGGCGCCGGTGGCTTTTGCCCGGGTCAGCAGGGAGGGGTTCAGGATCTCGATCATGTGGCGCTTTCCTCGTGAAGCCAATAAGTATCCCGGTAAAACTATACCGGTATTTGAATGGTGTCCATGCGTCGAGGGCCCCGCGATCGGCGCTCCGGCCAGCCCCTCGCACCGCCCGCCAGGTCGCCTCCCTCCTCGTAGCCACGCGGCGCCGCCCGTGCCGGGAATCTGCGGCACCTGAGAGGTCACGGGCCGTCCAGCAGTCAAGGCAGGTCCGGATCAAGGCGTCAGACGAAATTCACTTCGGCCGGGCCGCCGCCCGCCTGCACATGAGCCGCCCCCCTGAGCCGGCGATCAAGCAGCTGGAGGCCGGCCTCGGCGCCCTTCTCTTCGAGCGCTCCCCCACTGGAGTCACGCTCACCCCGCCCGGCGCGACACTCCTACCGCCTTCGCCCCGAAGTCCGACCACTGGTCCGCCAGGAGTCCCCTCCCCCCAGGGCCGGCACGGATTCGGCACCACCGCGGTGCGCGGCCGCAGTTGCCCCCGCCTGCGGCGGCGGCGCCTCAACGGACACACTGGAGCTGCAGCTGAGGCAACCCATGTGGTGCCGACAGTCATCTTCGGCCAGCACCCGGTGCACGCCCCCTGACGACTCCGCGACGCTTCTCGAATCCGACCGTCCGACCGCCCGTGCGCCGCCAGGAGCGGAAATTTGGGATTCCCCACGTGACGAACCGCCTGTGTGCCGACACCGCCACATCCGCATGCAGAGAGAACCGAGTCGAGCACTGCCGTTGACTTGTCGCAACCCTTGACGCATCCTTCTGAGTCAAAGGTTGAGACAAGAGGTGGGATGTCGATGAATCCGAAAGACGAGCGACGGGATCGGCCTGTCAATCTTGAGGGGGCCCGCCTCTGGCTGAGCGGGCACGGACTGTCCCACGTTCCGGCCACTCCCCTGTTGGCCAAGCGCCTGGCCGCCCGGCAGAGTTCCCGTCTGGCCGGGCAACTCCTTCTGGCTGCGTTCATCCTCGCGCTCGCCCTCGTCTACAGCACCAACCGCCCCGCCGACTACGCTACTGGGGCGCCCCACGAGAACGGGGCTGTGCAGTTCCTCGCGGGAATCATGGCGGTGTTCGTGCTGGCGCAAGCGTCGCTCGATCAGCGGGTGCGGCGGATCGACCGTCGGGCCGGAGCAGAGTTGCCGCGCAGGGCGGCCCATATAGCGCGCCCGGACTGGCGGAGAGTTCTCGGCTGGCCACGAGCCGCTCTCGCGGCCGGCACGTTCGCGGGTGCGATCGCATTGACTGCCGGCGCACTGGCATCACCCGCGCCGGGCGTCCGGTACGCGGCGACCGTCCTGCTCATCGGGCTGTTCGGGGTGGCCGCCGTCATGCTGGTCCAGCTTCGCCACGTTCTGACGCACCCGGCGGTGGCGGACGACGAGGCGGCGTTGCAGGCCGATGCCGTTCTCCGGGCGGAGGATGCCCGTGAGGTCGCCATGCCCACCATGGTGTGGTGCTTGCCGTGGGGCATCCCCGCCGCCGCGGTCACCGACGACGCTCTTGCCTGGTGGACCGCCGCTTGGATCGCCCTCGTCGTCCTTGGCGTCGTCGCGCTCGTCGCGATCACGTTCCGGTCGGCGAAGACGGGCATCGCGCCACACCGTCCCCCCGTCGACAGCTGACCTCATGATCATCATTGACACGTCCTCTGCCGTCCCGCCGTTCGAACAGCTCCGAGCCCAGCTCGCACGCCAGATCCAGGACCGGACCCTCGTCGTGGGTACCCGGCTACCCACCATCCGCAGGCTGGCTGCGGACCTGGGCCTGGCGGCCAACACCGTCGGCAGGGCGTACCGAGAACTGGAGGAGGCAGGCCTGATCGAAACGCGCCGCGCAGCCGGCTCCTTCGTGACCGCGACGGGCGAGGACGGTCGCGAGCAAGCCCGCCACGCAGCCACGGAGTACGCCTCCCTGATCACACGCCTCGGCATCACGCCGGACGAAGCCCTGAACATCGTCAGAGCGGCACTCGGCCCCTCCACTACGCCAACGCCGTGAGCCACCCGCCTTCGGGCCCTTACGCATGACCGGACGGCCCTGAAGCGGATGGCTTACGTTGAGGGCTCCGGGGCCTGCGCCCGCGGGGACTGTGATTGCCCAGCCTTCTCGGGCTCGCCGCCCGCTGCCCACTTCGCATTGCGCGGCCGCGCGAGCTGGAACGGACCTGCGTTCACCGACGACCAGTGAACCCGATGGAAGCCCGTGCTACTTGTCAGGCCATCACGGGGTCACCCGGAGGATCAGGTCGTAGTCAGGGCCGGAACGGCCGTTGGTGAGCACCCACAGCGAGCCGTCCGGGGCCGGAGTCACTTCGCGTAGTCGGCCGTACTCGCCGGTCAGCAGCTGCTCGGCCGACGAGCCGTCGGTGGCGATCCGGTAGAGCCGCTCCCCACGCAGGGAGGCGACCCAGATCCGTCCGTCGTGGTAGGTGATCCCACTGGGAGAGGCGTCGGCGGGTTTCCAGGTCGCGATGGGATCCGTGAAGTCGGGCTCGCCGCCAGTACCTTCCACCTCGGGCCAGCCGTAGTTGGCGCCGGGTTCGATGCGATTCAGCTCGTCGAGGTTGTGGTGGCCGAACTCGGAGGCGTAGAGCTGTTTCTTGTCGTCCCAGGCGAGTCCTTGCGGGTCGCGGAACCCCCAGCTGTACACCGGTGAGCCCTCGATCGGGTTGCCCGGTGCGGCCTTGCCCTCCGGCGTGACCCGCAGGATCTTGCCGCCCAGGTCGTCGCGATCCTGGGCCCTGGAACGGTCGTCGGCTTCCCCGGTGGTCACGTAGAGCATGCCGTCCGGACCGAACCTGATCCGCCCGCCGTTGTGGATTTTCCCGCTGGGTATCCCGGTCAGTATCGGCTCGGGCGGAGCCTCCGAGTCCAACCGGAGCCGGCTCACCCTGCTGTCCTGCTCGGTGGTGTAGTAGACGTAGACCCAGCCGTCGCGCTCGTACGAGGGAGAGACCGCCACTCCCTGCAACCCGGCTTGGACGACCGGCTCGGCGATCTCGTGGATCGTTCGAACCTCGCTGATCTTCCCGTCCGAAGTGACCTTCCGCAGGCGGCCGCTCTCGCGCTCGGTGACCAGCGCCGACCCGTCAGGGAGGAACGCCAGGTCGAAGGGATAGCGCAGCCCGCTCGCGAGCGGCTCCACGGACGCCGGTTTCGCCACGGGGGCGTCGCGGACGGTCGGGCGGGCCCACCAGCCGAAGAAGGAGCCGTAGAAGTAGACGCCGACGGCCGCCGCCACCACCAGCACAGCAGCCGAGCCAAGTAAGAGTATTCGTGACCTTCGCACGCGGCGATCCTAGGAACCGGCCCGTCGAGTCATCCACCTCAAGATGGTGACCGTCAGCTGAAAAACGGGTTCTGTGAGCCCGTCGACGACCGTACACATGCGCTCCGATGCCCGACCGAGTCGGAGTTGACGAGTCACCTGCAACTCGCCCTCGTCAGAATCCAGGGCGCAGGCTTCGTACCGTTGTACAGCCCGAGAGACAGCCATCAGATCGCGGTTGGTCCGCGCCCGCACGTCCGGCCTCACCGACACCTGAGGTCCCGGTACGGGCGAGATGGAGCACGGCGCGTGCATTGCACGAGAGTCACTGAGCACGCCGAAGATGATCAGCGAGCGCCGCTAGAGCCCGTCCGGAGGCTTGTTCCCGCCTGCCCCAGGCCAACAGATGGTGGCGGCGTGCCCACAGATCCCGGAGTTGACATACCTCGAGCTGCAGGCCGGGGTCCAGGGCACGGCGCGGCACAACGGCGAGGCCGACACCGGAGGCAGCAAGGGTGATGAGCGCGTTGAGGCTGCCGACACGAGTGCGGTAGCGAACGACCGGGCCGTTGGGGCCCAGGTGCCTCTCGATCCATCGCTGATACGAGGAGGCGTCATCCATCCCGACGAGAGGGTGTTCAGCGACCTCGTCGTAGCTCAGCTCGTCCCGACCGGCGAGGATCCCCGAGACCTGGCCGATCACCACGAGGGAGTCGTCACCGAGAGGTTCTGTCCGCAGATCCGCGTCACGGGCCTCGTCGTCGAGAACCACCCCCAGGTCCGCCGCTCCATCGGCCAACATCCGCAAGGTCTGCGGGGTACGGCTCTCCTTGACCGTGACATCGACATCGGGGTACGCCCGGAGAAAGGAGACCAGTGCGTTCGGTATGAGCCGGTGCATTGCCGACCCACCGCCGAGAAGGAGCAGAGGCGCCGTCGGCGACCGGGTGTAGCTTGCGACGGCGCTCTCCAGCCGGACCGTCTGAGCAAGGACCTCTCGTGCGTGCCGCGTCAGTGTCGTCCCCGCAGGAGTGGGTCGCACTCCCCGCCGGCCGCGGATCAACAGCGGCACCCCGGCACTGCGTTCCAAGGAGCGCAGCCTGGCACTGGCCGAAGGAAGACTCAGATGCATCCGCCGGGCACCAGCCGTGATCGAACCCTCCGTCACGGTGTGGAGGAAGAGCCGCAGGTCGTCCAGGTCGTAGCGCACCCAGCCAGCCTAAGGCTCAGCCTTAGGCTGGCTACGGCGATTACGCATTGTGAGCCGGTCGCTCACGCGTGATGCTCGGGGCGTGAGGGAGATACTGCTTGTTCTGCTGGCGGGCGTCGCCGCCGGAGCACTCAACGCCCTTGGCGGCGGGGGCACGTTCGTCGCCATGCCCGCCCTCGTGGGGCTCGGCCTGCCACCGGTGACGGCGAATGCCGTGTCGCGTATCGCGCTCGCGCCCGGGGCCATGGCCAGCGCAGGGGTCTACTGGCGCGACCTCGCCCCAGTGGGAGATACGTCCCCCAAGACACTTACGGCGACCAGCGTGCTCGGCGGCGGGGTCGGCGCAGTTCTGCTGCTGGCGCTGCCGGCATCGTCGTTCGACGCCGCGGCACCGTGGCTGCTCGCCTTCGCCACGCTGGTGCTCCTCTTCGGGGGCCGGCTCTCGGGGGCGGTGAGCACAGTGCTGGGCCGCACCGTCGCCATGAGTCCCCGGGCCATCGTGATCGGCCAGTTCCTCCTCGCCGTGTACGGCGGATACTTCGGGGGAGCCGTAGGCATCCTTATGCTCGCACTGTGGAACGTCGGCCTCGGCATGGATGCCGCGGCCGGAAACCCGATGCGGGTTGCCCAACTCGCTGCCATCTATCTCAGCGCGACCGCGCTGTTCCTCGTCGCTTCAGACGCGCTGAGCGCACCCTTCCTCCTGATCGCCATGCTCCTCGGCGCGATCGCCGGTGGCATCGTCGGCGCCCATCTGGCACGCCGCCTGCCCAGCCGGATCCTGCGGGTTGTCATCCTGACCACGGCCGTGACCACGACAATCCTGTACTTCCTGAGGGACTGACACGCTCGTCGGGCCGCAGCCACATACTCAGCGCGGCGCGTTCCCCGTTCTCCCTCTTCCGTGTCGTTTACGAGGCACTCGCCACGCATCGTCGCCCGCCGCGGCCGACATCGGCTGCTGCGGTCTCCTGCGGGGGAAGAACCCGAGAACCGCACGGATGCTCTCCGTTGCCGACGTCCGGACGGCTCCTCATCCGCTGAACGTGGATGCGAAGCAGGAGCCTTCCGGGTTACAACGAGGAGATGACTGTCTTCCTCTGTTCGAAGTGCGGCACCACGATCACACCGGAGCTGTCCGAGCTTGCCGCCATCCCCGACGTCCTCCTCGACGAGCGCGACCGGGACAAGAAGACACGCAGGGCACCCTCCACCGTTCCGCGCGGCTGCTTCGCGATCGATCCCGAGCCTTGGGGACCACCATTCGTCGTCCAGGAAGATCAGGAGAACCCGAAGCCGTGTCAGTCACGCGGACCCGTGGTCAGCCGGACAGAGGGATGCGTCATCTCAGCGGGGAGCCGACAGACAGTACTGGTGCATCCCGACGACGCCGCCGGCCTTCAGCCGCTGCCCCATGACGAGAACGGCACGGGGTGCTGCGGACCGGCAGGCGACGAGGGTCTCAATCGCGCTTGCCCCTGCGGTGCGCCGGTCGCAACCCTCGCAGCCGACTGCTTCGGGCCTTACGAACTGCACCTCGACCCCGTCCGGACCTACGTGTTCTCCCCTCAGGGTCCCGGATCGCGGGGATCATCGGGGTGGTCAGGACCCTGATCTGGACCCAGGTGGCCATACGTCCATGTCTGGCCCGGGAACGTGAAGCACAGTCTCCAAGGGCACGGCTGATCTCGCCTAGCAGAGCGCCCACGGCACGGACGACTCCTCCGTGCCGCCGGCGCGGTCGACTGATGAGGCACCCTCCGACAGCCTTGCGCCGGTCAGGAATCGTGCGCACGCTCGCCGGGCTCCGTCATGGTGGCTCCCCGTCCCGGGGTGATACGCCGGTACGCGGCATGAGCGTGGACCAGGCGCGCCACCGCCGTGCCGACGAGGGCTGCGCTGAACAGGCAGACGAGCCACAACGTGTCGCGGTGCCCGGCCCAGGTGAGGGTGCCGGCGGGCGGGATGGCGAAGCCGTTGAGGAAGAGCCAGCACATTACGGCCGTCCCGGGCGCGGCAGCGAAGCGCGCGCACGAGCCCAGCAACAAGGCGAGCAGCGACAGGCCGGCCAAGGCGATCCCCGGACGGTCCGGACCGACGACGGTATTGAGGACGGCCACCAGCACCAGGGCGCCGCTGCATGCCGCCACCCATACCAGCGGGGTAGCGACGGGTTGCGGAACAGGCCTGGCCCCGGCACCGAGGGACACCCACTCGATCATGCTGACGCTTCCTCACCACACTCCCCCATCCACCGCGAGGAGCAACCCTGCCGCGGCGGCCGTGGGACACCTTTCCTGGCCCGCGTATTGTCCCACTGCCCTGGACAGGCAGGTGCACCATCAACCGTATTGAGGAACTCAGGTCAGGATGCCGTAGCGGTCGGGGCCCCTTACCGACTCACCGCTCGGGCGACCGTGACCAGGGGCGACATCACCGTCGAGAAAGTGGCCGACCCCCTTGCGCTGGAGAACTCGCGCATGCACCGCCCGGTCGGCCGTTCATCTCCGCCCGGCACCTGGCTTGGCGGACCGAACCATGCATGGGTCTCATGATGTCCTCACATGCCTCGTCGTCAGCGCCGGTCCTGGCTGTCGGCGAGGGCACGGTTTCCGTAGCAGTGCCCGGCGCCACGCCAGGAGTGCGGTCACGGGGCAAGGTGCCGTGGCCGGGCCCCCGGCGCGCGGGGGCTTCGGGCCACGGCCCGGGACGGCTGAGACGAGACGAGACGACGGGCATAGCATGGGGCTCTCTGCCAGGCTCCGTGACATGGTGAGTTGTTGGGGGAACGAACCGTCGTGCCATCTAGCCGGTACGGACGAGAGTCCGTCGTATGAGCTCCGTCCTGGACACATCCTTCATACCGCAGCAGGACCGGGAGGAGACGATCCGCTCGGCGCTGTGGGAATCCTTCGTTCGGGTCGAAGTCGACCACCATCCTCCGGACGGCGACATCTCCGTGCGGATGGCTCTCGGTGCCGTCGGACCGATGAGGACCTGCTCGGCGGAGTCGACGGCGGTCACCGTCCGCCGGACCACTCGGCTGGCTCGCGAGAACGAGGAGCCGGCGGTCTTCGTCGGTCTGCAGATGTCGGGGACCAGCGTGGTGGAGCAGCACGGCCGCCAGTCCCTGCTACGGCCGCAGAACCTCACGGTGTACGAGTCGATCGCGCCCTACACCCTGCACTTCGACCGGGCTCTCGACCATCACTTCCTGCGCATCCCTCGGGCGGCGCTCGCGCTCCCCGAACGAGTCCTGCGAGACATCGCCGCGGTTCCGCTCGGCTCCGACAACCCTGTCGCGCACCTGGCTTTTCGGTATTTCGCCGAACTCGCCACCAGCGAGGCCAGTTTGAGCGGGGTGTACGCCGAGGCGGTTGTCCAGCCGAGCATCGAACTGCTGCGGGCCGCTGTGACGTCCCAACTCGGAGGGTCACGGATCACTCGTGGGGCGCTGCGGGCCTCTCTCGGGCTGCGGATTGCCCAGTACTTACGGGAGCACCTCGCCGACCCGAATCTGTCGGCCGCGCGGATCGCCGCCGCGCACGGCATCTCGGTACGGCATCTCTACACAGTGCTCGCAGAGTCGGGCATCAGCCTCGGCGACTGGATCCGCTCCCAGCGGCTGGCAGAGTGCAGAAGAGAGCTGGCTGGACCGGGCGGGCGCCTGCGGACCGTCGCCGCGATAGCCCGCAGTTGGGGTTTCGCTGACCCGACCCACTTCAGCAAGGTGTTCAAACGGACGTACGGCATCTCACCACGGGAGTGGCGGGAGCACCACCACCCCGGGCCATCGAGGCGCGGGGCAGGACGTGGCGCCCTGAAGGTGGACATGCCCTGACGATGGCGTCATCCGCCGAGCTTGGGCGGCCCTGTGGAGCCGTCGACCGGCTGGTCGACGGCCTTCACCGAAGTGGGCCCGCACATCGGCGGCCGCACCATCGCAGCGGCCTCCGGCGGGCCGGCGCCCGACCTCACGGCCTCGCCGCTCGGTGGGAGGCTCTCGTCTCGATCAGCGAGGCTTGGCGAGAGGACCGTGACCTGCCGGAAAGGGTGAGAGGGCTGATGTCGGTCCTGCCGCGCCGAAGTCGCGCCCGGGCGCTGCAGGGAACACGGCGTTCTCGTCGAACAGCTTGCGGCACTGGAGGCACTGTGAGAGCCGGCCGGGGAAGCCGGTGCCCCTGTGTGCCGCCGTCGGGGTCAGGCCCGCAGATAGGTGAGCACGGCCAGGACCCTGCGATGGGTCTTGTCCGTCGGAGGCAGGTCCAGCTTGGTGAGGATGTTGCCGATGTGCTTGCCGATGGCCGCTTCGGAAACCACCAGCTCCTTGGCGATCGCGCCGTTGGACTTGCCTTCGGCGATCAGTGCCAGCACCTCGCTTTCGCGCGGGGTGAGTTGCTCCAGTGGATCGCGGCGGCGGCGCAGCAACTGGCGTACCACCTCGGGGTCGACCACTGTCCCGCCGTCCGCCACCTTGTGCAGCGCCTCCACGAACTCCTCCACCTGCCCGACCCGGTCCTTGAGCAGATAGCCCACGCCTGATCCGTCGCCGGAGTCCAGGAGTTCGGCGGCGTACGTCCTCTGCACGTACTGGCTGAGGACCAGGACCGGGAGTGTGGGGCGCTGCTCGCGCAGCCGTACTGCCGCGTGCAGCCCTTCGTCCTGGAAACCGGGCGGCATGCGTACGTCCGTCACCACGATGTCGGGGGCGTGCTCCTCCACAGCGGCAGTCAGTGCCCGCGCGTCCCCGACGGCCGACACCACCTCGTGGCCGCAGCGGCTGAGCAGGCCGATGAGTCCTTCCCGCAGGAGCACGCTGTCTTCGGCCAGCACTACGCGGAGCGATCGGCCGCCTCGGTCAACTCGCAAGGAAACTCCACACGCAACAGAGTCGGTCCACCTGGCGGACTGGTCAGGGCAAGTCTGCCATCCAGGACCGAGACCCGGTCCGCGAGACCGGTGAGGCCGCTGCCCGCCGAGGGGTCCGCGCCTCCGCAGCCGTCGTCGCGCACCTCGAGGAACAGGCGTCCGTCGCGATGGCCGCCGCTCACCTGCGCGCGCTCGGCCCCGCTGTGCTTGGCGACGTTGGCCAGCGCCTCGCAGACCACGAAGTACGCGGCGGATTCGACCGCCTCGGTTGGCCGGCCGGACAGTTCGAGGTCGACCTCGACGGGGACCACGCAGCGGTCGGCGGCGTCGGCGACCGCAGCCTGAAGCCCGTAGTCCGTGAGGACCTTGGGGTGGATGCCATGGATGAGCTCGCGCAGCTCCACGAGCGCGTTGCCCGCCTCCTCGTGGACCTTGGTGAGCTGGTCGGCGAGTGGGCCGGGCGGCGCATCGAGGCGGGCCAGCCCGAGAGCCATCGTCACGGCTACGAGGCGCTGTTGGGCGCCGTCGTGCAGGTCGCGCTCGATTCGGCGACGCTCGGCCTCGAAGGCCTCGACCAACCGGACGCGGGAGCGCGCCAGTTCGACCACCTCGGCGTCGAGCTCGCCCTCACGCGAGGCGATCAGCAGCCGGGTCAGCTCGGCGCGGGCGCCCGCCGTGACGCCGAGCAAATAGGCGCACAGGGCCATGAGGAGCAGACCCAGTAAAGCGACGCCGAAGGCGGTCGGCCATGTGGTGACCGTCCACTGCTTGAGCACCTTCGCCTCGTGGCCGTCGCCCACCGTGGCCATCACCAGCGGGGTGGCGGCCATGGACACCGGGAAGAGCAGGGCGACCGTGATGGCCAGGGCGTCGACCGGCCACAGCAGTCCGGCGAACAGCAGCGCGTACCCGAGTTCCCGCCAGGTCCCCTTTTCGCGCAGCCGGGTGGTCAGCCAGGCCCTGAGGCCCGGCGCGGTCGGCACCTTGTGCCCGCCGGGCACCGGGTCGCGGTCGATCAGGCGCAGTCTGCGCCGCTCCGCCTCGGCCACCGGGATCCCGCTGAGGGCGACCACCACGAGCAGGGGCAGCCCTACCAGGACGAGGGCGAGCGCACCGCCGACCGCTGCCACCGTCACGATCCCCACCAAGGTGGCGACGCCGGTCACCGCGCCGGTCAGCAGATACGCGGCGGCGCGCCAGGGCCAGGCCGACAGCAGGAAGCCCGGCCGGGACATGGCCTGCCACACATTCCGAGGGTGCATGTGCATGACCGTATGGGGCCGCACCGGTCCGGTGCCATCGGTCCTGGGTCCGTATCGGGGGTAGGCCTGGCACTACCCCAAGTCTCGACCGGGCCGTACTGCGTCGTGCGGGGCTCTCGCGGTTTCGTGGAGCCGACAACGAGACGAGGAGCAAGCACTGGTGGGGGAACTCATGAGCAACGACGCGGTCCGGTTGCACTCCGTAATCCGGCGATACGGCTCGGGCGGCACATCCGTCACCGCCCTCGACCAGGTGTCGCTCACCTTCCCGAGGGAGACCTTCACCGCCGTGATGGGCCCGTCCGGGTCCGGCAAGTCGACCCTGCTGCAGTGCGCCGCGGGCCTCGACCAGCCCACATCGGGCTCGGTCACCGTGGGCGGCACCGAGCTGACCAGGCTGAGCGAGACCCAGCTGACCCTGCTGCGCCGCGAACGCATCGGCTTCGTCTTCCAGGCGTTCAACCTGCTGCCCTCGCTGACCGCCGAGCAGAACGTGGCCCTGCCGCTACGGCTGGCCGGCCGCCGCCCGAAGAAGACCCACGTGCGCGAGGTGCTCGAACAGGTCGGACTCGGCGACCGTGCCCGGCACCGGCCGACGGAGATGTCCGGCGGCCAGCAACAGCGGGTCGCTCTGGCCCGCGCCCTGATCACCTGCCCCGACGTGCTGTTCGGCGACGAGCCGACCGGCGCACTCGACTCGCAGACCAGCCGCGAGGTGCTGACCCTGCTGCGCGGCATGGTCGACGAGAACGGCCAGACGATCGTCATGGTCAGCCACGACCCCGTCGCCGCCTCCTACGCCGACCGCGTCGTCTTCCTCGTCGACGGCCGTGTCAACGGCGAGCTCATCGGCGCCTCCGCCGAGGACGTCGCGGCGCGTATGACCGAGCTGGAGGCGGCACCGTGCTGAGCACCACGCTGCGCACCCTGCGCACCCGCTGGGTCACGTTTCTCGGCAGCTTCGTCGCCCTCTGCCTGGGCGTCGCGCTGATCGCCGTCATGGGACTGGTGCTGGCATCCTCGCTGGACGCACCTGACCGGAAGCCGGAACGTTTCGCCGCCGCGCCGGTGGTGGTCAAGGGCCAGGACACCCTCACGGTGCCCACCGCGGTCGGCGACCGCACCCGGAAACTCGCGCAGCCGCGTGCCGTGCCCGACGACGCGGTGGCGAAGCTGCGGGACCTCGGGACCGTGGTCGAGGACCGGGCGTTCGCCGTACGGGCCGAGGGCGGGCCCGCCGATCTGGTGGGCCACCCCTGGTCCACCGCGGCCTTCGCGCCGTACGAGCTCGACGCGGGACGCGCGCCCGAGGCCGCGGACGAGGTCGTCGTCAGCGGTGACTGGGCCCGTCCGGGCACCCGGGTGCGGACCGGGCGCGGCACCGTGCGCGTCGTCGGCACCGTGACCGGACTCGGCTTCGAGAACGCCGTGTTCTACACCGACACCCGAGCCGCCCGCCTGTCGCCGCGCAGCCTCCAGCTCGTGGTCGACGCCGATGCGGCGGCCGTGCGCGAGGCGGTGCGCGGCAGCGAGGGCGTGCGGGTCCTCACCGGGGACGCGCGCCGGTACGCCGACGCGGACCCCGACCGGGACAGCGAGGCCCTCACCGCGATGAACGCCATGTTCGGCACGGCCGGCGGCGTCACCGGATTCGTGTCGGTGTTCGTGGTGGCCTCGACCTTCGCGTTCGCGGTGGCCCAGCGGCGCCGCGAGTTCGGGCTGCTGCGCACCGCCGGGGCGACCCCGGGGCAGATCCGCCGCATGGTCGTCCACGAGGCGTTCGTGATCGGTGTGCTCGCGTCGGCCACCGGCTGTGTACTCGGTTCCTACGGGGCTCCTGAGCTCGCCGCTCGGGCGGTCGACGAAAGCCTCGCCCCACGCTGGTTCATCATCGGCGACTACACCTGGCCCTACCACATGGCGTTCTGGACCGGCCTGTTCGTGGCCCTGTGCGGTGTGCTGGCCGCGTGCCGGCGGGCGGGACGCACCGGCCCCATGGAGGCACTGCGTGAGGCATCCGTGGACACCCGGCCCATGACACGGGGCCGCTGGCTCTTCGGCGCGGCCCTGCTGATCACCGCCGCGGTGACACTGGCCCTGGCCCTGGTCACGAACCCGGGCGAGCTGCTGCAGCGCAAGACCTATGTGAGCCGACCGATGCTGCTGATCACCGCGTTCGCGCTGCTCGCCCCGGTGCTCGTGCGGCCACTTGCCCGGCTGATCGCCTGGCTTCCGGCCCAACTGCCGGGCGCCGCCGGGGTGCTGATGCGGGAGAACGCCGCCACCGGGGTGCGCCGCACCGCCGCCGTCGCGGCGCCCGTACTGATCACGGTCGCGCTGGCGGGCTCGCTGCTGGGCGCCACCGCGACCCTCAACGAGGCCAGGGCCGGCGAAGTGCGTGAGCGGACGGCCGCCGACTTCGTGGTCGCTCCGGCGGGCGACACCGGTTTCGACGAGGCGACACTGCGGCGGTTGCAGGCCGTGGCCGGTGCCGGGGTCTCGGCGAGCTCGTCCAGCGCCGTGTACGTCCTGGAGGACGGCGTGGCGCTCATCAGGTCCGACGCCAGGGCCGTCGAGCCGGAACCGCTCGCGGCAACGGCGCATCTCCCCCTCACCGCAGGGAGGTTGAGCAGCCTGGACGACGACTCGATCATCGTCAACGAGGAGTGGAAGAAGCACACCGTGGGCGAGCGTGTCGACGTGTGGCTCGGCGACGGCACGAGGAAGACCCTGAAGATCGCCGCGGTCATGCCCATCGGCACCGGCAACAACGGCGTCTACGTCACCCCGCGCAACGCCCCCACGGCACCCGTCGACCGGGTCGACGTACGCCTCGCGGACGGGGCCGACGCGGGCGCTGTGGCCGCCGGTCTGCGTCAGGCGATAAGGCCATCGGGCGGGGAGGTGTTCACCAGGGACGCCTGGGTGCGGGCGGCGTACCCCGAAACCAGCCGGACGACCCGGATGGGCTTCTTCCTGGTCCTCGGGATCGCTCTTCTCTACACCGGCATCTCGCTGGCCAACACGATAGTCATGGATACCTCCGACCGGGTCCGCGAGTTGGCTGTGCTGCGGCTGGCCGGCGCCACCAAGTGGCAGGTGCTACGCCTGGTGGGCGCCGAGGCGCTGATGGTGGTCATGGTCGGCGGACTGCTGGGAGCGCTGGTCGCCGGGCTCAACCTGATGGGCATGTGGAGCGCGCTGGGCCTGCTCTCGGTGTGGACGCCGATCGAAATCCCGTGGACGACGCTCGCGGCGGTCCTGGGGGCCTGCGCGGTGCTCGCCGTGATCTCGGCGGTCGTTCCGGCCGGTCTCTCCCTTCGCCGCGGGGCCGTGGAGCAGGCGGGCGCACGGGAGTGACGTCGTCGTGTCCTCTTCCGCGGGACTGTCCGAGCCGGAGGACTTCCCTACACAAGAGCAGACGAAACCGGCCGAGCCCGGACCGGCATCAGGACCTCAGCAGTCCGCCCACCCACCAGTCGTGCGGCTTGCCGTCGTTGGCGATGCTGCGGTTGCGTAGCGTCCCTTCGACGGTGAAGCCGAGCTTTTCGGCGACGGCACGCGAGCCGGTGTTCCCTGCCATGGCCCACCACTCGATGCGGTGAACGTCGAGGGTGTCCCAGCCCCAGTCGCACAGAGCCCGAGCGGCCTCCACCGAATACCCGTGTCCGCGCTGTTCCTTGACCGCCCAGTAGCCGAGCTCCCAGACGCCGCGGCTGACGAGGGTCAGGCAGTACGAGCCGACCAGGGCGCCGGTGTCCTTGCGGAACGCGCCGAGGGTGTAGTCCCTGTCCTCGGCCCACCGAGCGGGCAGCTTCTCGCCGACGAGTTTCTCCGCGTCCGCACGCCGGTACGGCACCGGCACCGGCGTGTAGTACTGGATGTCCTCGTCCTGGCAGGCCTCGTACACCGCATCCACGTCGGCAGGTGTGAAGGCCCGCAGCACCAGACGGTCGGTCTCAAGCGTCACTGGATCCATCGCGGCAGTATGACCACCAACGACAAGCGGCAACCAGCGAATATCCCGACCGAGTCGTGGCGGCCGGACCGTGGAGCCGGATCTACGACTTGTGCCGCCCCACCGGGCCCGCTCATGAAACGCCCGGCTTGCCCTGCGCGAGGCGCGCGACGTGGTCCCACTGCTCCAGTCCGGCGAGCCGACCGGAATACTCGGCGCGTAGGGCTTCCAGACCGCCGGTGCCGAACAGCACCCGCAGGGGCGGCTCAGGTGTCTCCGCGAGCGCGAGCAGGGCTTCGGCCGTCGCCGCAGGATCGCCAGGCGCGAGGCCCGCAGCTGCCGCCCCCGCGTAGAGCGCCTCCCGGGCATGAGCGTACGCGGGGTCCTGCCGTGCCTGCGGGGACGCGGTGGCAAGACCGGTGGGGAACATGACCGGCTCGATCAGAGTGACGTGTATGCCGTACGCGGCCACTTCGGCCGCCAGTGACTCGCTCACTGCCTCCAGGGCCCACTTGGAGGCCTGGTAGATGCCGAGCGCCGGATACGCGACCAGACCTCCGAGCGAGGAGACCTGCAGGATCCGGCCCGCACGACGCTCCCGCATTCCGGGCAGCACGGCCCTGGTGGCCCACAGCGCGCCGAAGTAGTTGACGTCCATCTGTGCGCGGGCCTGCTCCTCCTCGATCTCCTCGACGGCACCGACCAGCATGTGACCCGCATTGTTGACCAGCACGTCGATCCCGCCGAACGCCTCCTCGGCGCTCCGCACGGCCACATCGACAGCCGCGGAGTCGCGGACGTCGAGCTGCAACGGCAGAACGCGGTCGCCGTGGCGCTTCGCCAGTGGCGCCAGCGCCGCCGTGTCACGCGCGGTCGCCGCCAGCCGGTCACCGCGGTCGAGGATCGCCTCGGCCCAGATCGCGCCGAGTCCGCGAGAGGCTCCGGTGAGGAACCAGGTCCGGGAATTTGCTGCCGTGCTCATGAGGATTTTCCCCTCGTCATGGTCGTCCGACCGGGAGGTTCCCGGCACGACGACGAGCCTGTCGCCGATCGGAGACAGCAGGCAGAGTCGCCTTACCCAGGGATCGGCGGTCTCTGGCTGCCGCCATGGGCGCGACGCAGACTTGAAGGGTGGACACCAAGCAGTTGGCGGACTTCCTGCGGGTGCGCAGGGAGGCGCTCAGCCCTGCGGACGTGGGCCTTCGGGAGACCCGACGCCGACGTACTCCCGGACTGCGTCGTGAGGAGGTCGCACACCTGGCCGACATCTCCGCGGACTACTACACCCGTCTGGAACAGGATCGCGCGCCGCAGCCGTCGCCCGGTGTATTGCGGGCGATCACCAGAGCACTGCGCCTGACCCTGGACGAGCGCGACCACCTCTTCCGGCTCGCCGGGCATCAGCCGCCGGACCGCATACGGTCGGACGACCACGTTGCACCGAGCCTGCTGGGTGTCCTGGACCGTCTCTCCGACATCCCGGCTCAGGTCATGACCGATCTCGGCGCCACCCTGGCCCAGAACGAACTGGCTCGGGCCGTCTTCGGTGACCTCACCCGGCTGCGCAGTCCCGTGGGCACGGTGATCTACCGCTGGTTCACAGATCCCGGTGCCCGCGCTGGATACCCGGTCCAGGACCACGCGACGGAATCCCGGGCGCTCGTCGCCGACCTGCGGGCTGCCGTCGTCCGCCGCGACGACGCCCAGGCGGAGGACTTGGTGGAGCGGCTGCTACGGGCGAGTGCCGAGTTCGAGGCCCTGTGGCGTCTGCATGCGGTGGGAGTCATGCGTAGCAGGCGCAAGCGGATCCAGCACCCCGAGGTCGGACTGCTGGAACTCGACTGCCAGGTGCTCCTGGACGAGGAACGCACTCAGGTCCTCGCCCTCTTCTCCCCAGCGGCGGGCACTCCCACGGCAGAGCGTCTGGGTCGTGTCCGCTGGATCCTCTGACTGGGCTGCGGGTGGCTCGCTCCGGCCGACGTGAGGCGGGCTGATCCTTCGGACGACTCGCCGACAGCGCGCCGCATCGCCCCCGCTCTCCCCCTCCTCGCCGCGTCAGTGCTCGGTGGCGCCGGTTGGCTGGAAGATGTCGGGGAGGCCGTTCTGGTCCTCGTCGAGGTCTTCTTCCTCGTACAGGCGGCGGTAGATCCCGTTGCGCCGCCTGATGAGCAGGGGCGCCGGGGCTGTGGCGTAAGTGAGCCGATCAGCACCGCGTGCTCGGCCGCGGACGGACCGGGCAAGGCGAGTTCGCCGTTGAGCGGGGCGACGGTGAAGCCGATGCCGGCGAGGACCGCGAGTGCTCCGAGATCGGCCCAGGCGAGGTCCGAACGGCTCCAGCAGCGCGCCAGGCCCTCGCCGGCGGGGTGCTTGGTCATGACCGCGGAGGGCGCGATCGGCGTACGACAGTCCGATTACCGAACGCTGTCGACTTGCCGCTCTATGTCGCCGAGCGCTGTCGGCCGCCGCCCCGGTCTGCCGCTGTGCCGTCACGCCGGTAGGGGCATACCGTCCAAGTATGGGCGACTTCACGGACGCCAAGGCGCACCAGATCCCGGAGGCCGTCGCACCGCAGGAAGCAGCCAGGTGGGCGGAGGTCGACACGGGGCTGGGCACCGGCGCGGAAGCGGCCCGTGCCCCCTTCGGAGGCGCCGGCACAGCCACGGCACCCGTCGCAGGAATCAGGTAGCAGTCATGCAGTCACCCTCAGGGGCCCCTAGCGGTGCTGAAACCGCCATGGAGAACGTGGGAGCGCCACTGTCCGACGTGGTGCGTGAAACCCGCGCGTCGGTCGGCCTGCTCTACCTCCGGCCGCCAGGGGCACGGCTGCTGTGTCTGGCGCTGGTCTGCGGCGTCTCCCCGGAGATCGCCGCTCCCTGGACGCGGGTGCCCATGGACGCATTGTCACCGGTCACGGACGCCATACGCGAAGGGCACCTGCTCTGGCTCCGCAGCCAGGAGGAGATGGCGCGTCGCTATCCGCAGATCGGTCTCGTACTCCCCTACGACTTCATGCTCGCCGCAGCCCCTGTCCCCACCGGCAGCACCGCCGTACAGGGCGGCATCGCACTGCTGTGGCCCGCCCGGCACCCGCCACACCTCAGCCCCCAGCAGCACGAGGCGATCACCACGTGCTGCCGGGACATGGGAGCCCTTCTCAAGCGGGCGGCCGACGACGGTCATCCGGTGTTGCCGCCGGATGAGCCCTGGATGCTTCCCGCACTGTCGGCACAGGCGAGCTCCGGCCGGGCCATGGCCGCTTACGAGTTCGCCGAGCGTCTTCCCGTCGGCTGCTGCGCTCTGGACCTGGACGGCCGGATCACCTTCATCAACTCCGCCGGCGCTCAGCTGGTGGGCGCCGACGCCGCCTACCTGGTGGGCAATCGCCCCTGGGAGGTGCTGCCGTGGCTGCGGGCCCCGGTCTGCGAGGACAGCTACCGAGCAGCGGCCGTCACCCGCCGACCCGCCGGCTTCACCGCCGTGCGCCCGCCGGACACGGCCCTGCATTTCCAGCTCTACCCCGGCGACAACGGCATCAGCATCCACATCACACCAGCCGCCCAACGGCCGGACGCTCCACAGTCCGCCACGCCGGTCGGCGCCATGGCGCTGTACCACCTGACACACCTGGCCGTCGTACTCGCCGAGGCCGTAGGCGTCCACGACGTGATCGACCTCGTCGCCGACCAGATCGTGCCCGCCTTCGGCCCCCAGGGCCTGGTCCTGATGACGGCAGACGAAGGGCGCCTGCACATCGCCGGCCACCGCGGCTACGACCCCGACTTCCTCAGCCGCTTCGACGGCACGCCGCTGGCGGCGCGCACCCCACCCACCCACGCACTGACCACCGGAGACCCCGCCTTCTTCACCAGCTTCGCCGACTTCCAGCACGCCTACCCCGACGCACCCCGCCACAAAGGACGCAGCGCCTGGGCGTTCCTGCCGCTGACCGCCTCCGGCCGCCTCATCGGCTCTCTAGTCCTCTCCTACGACCAGGAGCGACCCTTCCCCCCGGCCGAACGCGCCCTTCTCACCTCCCTCGCCGGACTGATCGCCCAAGCCCTGGACCGCGCCCGCCTCTACGACACCAAACACGCCCTCGCCCGCACCCTCCAGCAAGGCCTGCTGCCGCACACACTGCCCCACATCCCCGGCCTCGAGGTCGCCGCCCGCTACCTGCCCGCCGGCCACGGAATGGACATCGGCGGCGACTTCTACGACCTCATCCACCCGGCCCCCACCACCGCCGTCGCCGTGATCGGCGACGTCCAAGGACACAACCCCACCGCCGCCGCGCTCATGGGGCAGGTCCGCACCGCCGTGCACTCCTACGCCACCACCGGCACCGCCCCCGACGAAGTCCTCGCCTGCACCAACCGCCTCCTGACCGACCTCGACACCGGACTGTTCACCAGCTGCCTGGCAGTCGAGCTCAGCCTCACCCGCCACCGCGCCCGCCTCGCCAGCGCCGGACACCTCCCACCCCTGCTCCGCCACCCCGACGGACACACCGACGTCCTGCGCACACCACCCGGGCTGCTGCTCGGTATCGACTCCGACGCCGACTACCGCAGCACCGAGATCCCCCTCCCACCCGGAGCCGTCCTCGCCCTGTACACCGACGGACTCGTCGAAATGCCGGGCGTAGACATCGACGACACCATCGACGCTCTCGCCCGTCACCTCGCCACAACCCAGGCACAGGACCTCGACGAACTCGCCGACGCCCTCATCGGCCACGCCGAACGCTCCGCTCCCCGTCATGACGACATCGCCCTCCTCCTCGTCAGCCCCACGGCTCAGCGGGAAAGGCGGCACCCGCCGTCGACGTCTCCGTCCGCCACCCGGTGAAACGCAGCACCGGTCCGCCCAAACGGCCCTCAGGACGGCGAGCCGGTCGGCGCTTCCCCGCGAACCTCACCTTCAGGGGCCTCTTCCGCCACGCCTCGGTCGCATGACGGTTCTCCACTGCGACCACGCCGTCCGGGGCGCGAGCGAGCGGCGGACCTTGCGGTTCATCGCAGTCAAGTGACGGGTGCCCGCCGCCTGGACACCGGCGCCGAACCGTGCCTCGTCCATGCGGAGCAGCCTGGTGGCGGCACAGGGCGGCGCCCGCACGGCCAGCAGTAGGACGCCCCCGACCCGCTGGGGCCCAACAGCGGTCTCATCCCGGTCGACCGAGCAATGCCGGACAGCAGGCACCACCTCGTCGTGGACGAGCAGGGCATCCACTCGCGGTGTCGCTGACCGTCACGAAGCGTCCTCGCCCTCGCCGTCTGCCTGATCGCATTCCGCTGCGTCCAACGCCTTGAGCAGGACCGGTTTTCCCACACCCCAAAAACCACGCCGTTGCCTGCAGGATCAGACTCGAGGTACGAGACCTCGAGGCCGGCAGGCAACGGCGTGTTCTGCGCATCGACCTTCACGCTCGGGCTGGTGGACCGCCCGCCTGGCCGTCAGGTCCAGCAGTTCCTGACGTGCCAGATGGGCGTCCAGTAGTAGCTGTCGTCCGAGCTGTAGGGGGCCTGGGTGGTGTAGGCGACGCCCCCGCTGCTGTTGTAGAAGGTGGCCCGTGTACCCGGGGTCTGGTCATTGATCCACGAGCCGTATCCGGCCCACGGCATGGAGCGCTTGGCGCAGGCGTACCAGTAGTAGTAACTGCCCTGGTAGACCTCCTGGCTGTACACGCAGAAGTAGCCGCTGTAGACCGCTCCGGTCAGGCAGGGGTCGGCCGCGGCGCGCGTACCCTGCCCAGCGGCGAAGTCTCTCGGGCGGTCTTCACCGGGGATGGCCACGAGGAGCGTGGCGCCGTCCACCTCGATCTTGTTGAGCGCGACCTGCTTGCCGCCCGTCTTCTTGAGGTAGCGGTTGACCTCCGACTTCAGTGCCGAGGTCTGGGCGGCCGTCAGGTGTGCGTCTCGGGCCTGATCGGCGAACGGCGCTGCGGATCCGGACGACGTCACGTCGTTCGCCGGCGCGGCTGCCACGGTCGTGGCACCGAAGCCGAACAGGGCACTGGCCGCCGCGACGGTCACCATGAACAGACGACAACGCATGGGTCGTTCTCCTTCCGTCGATCGCGGTCCCGCCGAGCAACCGGGACCGCGGTGATGTCTCAGCGAGAGTGGCAGCGACCCGATTTGACCGACAAGAACATGTCATAAGGGCCGAAATACGCTGGTCAGCCTGCGTACTGGGTGCCAATAATCAGCAGTACGGTGGCAACGGGGAGGGCTATGGCGCTCAGGCTGCACTTCACAGCAGAGGATCTGTCCCGCATACGGACGGTCTCGGGCCCCGATCCCGGCTGGGAGATCGTACTGAGCGTCACACAGCTTGCGGCCACTCAGGCGCCGGCGGTCTTCGGTCCCTGGCGTGCCGCAACCAGGGCACGCCTGCGGTTCCTGCGGACGCCTCACGTGCGTCTGCTGCGGTATCTGGTTCCGCAGACAGGTGACTTCCCCGACTTCCTCACCCCCGTCCAATCCGCCCCCTGTCTGGAGTCCACGGTCGGCGCGGTGCTGTCCACGCCCAAGGAGCGGCTGAGGAAGGACTTGGCTCTGCTCCCCAACCCGCCTGACTGGGCCCGTACTTGGACCCGCACCCTGGCCGATGCCGAGCGGACCGCGCTCGCCGCGATCGGTGACGCGCTGCACGACTACCACAACGCTGCCCTCGCTCCGGTGTGGCCGCGGCTCCAGGCGCTGGTCGACGCCGATCGGGCCCGACGCTCCCGAGCCCTCATCGATCACGGTGCCGAAGGTCTGCTGCGCAGCCTGGGTCCTACGTTGCGCTGGCGCTCGCCGGTGTTGGAGTCGGACTACCCGGTCGACCGCGACCTCCATCTTGAGGGGCGTGGACTCCTCTTGGTGCCCTCGGTCTTCTGCTGGCGCACACCTGTCACGTTCGTCGACCCCGAGCTCTGCCCGGTCCTGGTCTATCCGATTGCCCAGGATCCCGGCTGGTGGCTACCGCCGGCCGATCGCGCGCCAGGAAAGGGAGACCGACTCGCCCACTTGCTCGGGCACAGCAGAGCCACCGCTCTCCGCGTGATTCAGGACGGCTGTACGACAGGCGAACTGGCCCGTCGTATCGGCGTCACCGCCTCCACCGCCAGCCAGCACACCGCCATATTGCGCGAGTCGGGTCTGATCCTTTCGGTCCGGTATCGCAACACGGTGCGTCACACGCTCACGCCGCTGGGCATCGACCTGATCAGCGTCAACCTTGAGAAGCAGCCAAGGATCGGCGGCAGGGCAAGGAGGGCTCCGGCACACCCGTAGCGGCGACGCCTGGCCCTGGGCGACGCCCCGGAGTGGCTGACGAGCTCGTGCACGGTACCAACTAGACGCGCTCCAAAGGCTGGTGTGGGAGCGGCGGCAGTTCCACGTCGACGGTGTCGCCAGGGCGTACGACTCCCCCGCGGCGCACCACCCCCATCACGCCGCTCTTGAAGGTGAACTCGCCGGACAACGGATCCATGGCGAACATCTCCGCGAGCAGTCCTGCACGGAAATCGTTGATCTTCGAGCAGGGGTTGCGCAGGCCCGTCACCTCGACCACCGCCCCGTCGCCGAGGTGGAGCAGAGTGCCGGTCGCGAGGCCAAGAAGGTCGACGCCGCGAGTGGTGATGTTCTCGCCGAGCTGGCCCGCGGCCACCTGAAAGCCCTTGAGGGCGAACTCGTCGAAGAACTCCTCGTGCATCAGATGGACTTGTCGCAGGTTGGGCACGTCGGGTTCGTAGGTCATGCGGAACTGGTGCCGGATCGTTCGTCCCGCGTGCACGTCCCCCTCGACCCCGAGCCCGGCGAGCAGGGTGACGGACGGGTGGTTGGGCTTGCTGAAGGAGTACGTCGCATGACGGCTGACTGCCGTGACTCGGCCTTTCATCCTGCCCTCCCGTCCGTGCCACTCCCCGGAGCTTAACCACCCGCGCGCTGGCCGAGGACGGTTCTGTCCCATCGCAATGCATGCCCACAGGCCACGTGAAGCCGCTCGGCGATGCCCCTGGTGTTCACGTGCGAGCGTGTCCAAACGAGCGCTCAGGAGCGTTGAGAGACTTTGGAGCACCCACCGTCGCGCCGAGGGTGTGCCGCCGCTGCTGGCGGCGACGGCGACGCGGACCGCGGGCCTCTACCAATTCAGCGGCGCGGCGAGAAACGGCGTGTGGTCGGGTGCTTCTTTGTGTGCGCCCAGGATGTTCTTCGCGCTTTCACCGACGGGGATGCGGAAAGGCGCTTTGTCACCTTCGGCGACCACAGCTGTCACGATGTCGGCGACCTCCAGGACTGAGACAGGCGCCGCGCGGAACGGGCCGATTCTGTCCAGAAGGGGGCGGTAGGGGTCACCGCTGTCGAGGTACACCTGGGCGCGCTCAGCGCCCCCGGAGGCGACCGCGGGCGGCTCGATGACGTGCACGGACACGCCGAAATGGCCGGACTCGATGGCCAGTGTCTCGGCGAAGGCCTCCAAGGCGTGCTTGGTCGCGCTGTAGGCGCCGATCAAAGGGATGACCAGACGGCCCTGGATGCTCGACATGAAGATCAACTGCCCTGACCCGCGTTCACGCATCTGGGGCAGGATGCCCTGTGCGACGCGCAGGGCTCCGAAGACGTTGAGCTCGAAGAGGTCCCCCAGCGCGGTGAGCGGGATCGTCTCCAGCGGTGCTCGCACGGTCGCCCCGGCGTTGCTGAGGAGGACATCGACGTGGCCGGCCTCGGCCAGCGCTTGGTCGACCGATGCCTGGTCGGTGACATCGAGTCGCAGTTTCTGTGCCACCGGCAAGTCTTCGAGCATCGACACGTCGCGGGCCGTGGCGATGACCTCGTGACCCTCTTCGTGCAGTGCTATCGCACTGATCCTTCCGATGCCTCGGGATGCTCCAGTGATGAGTACGCGCGTCATGAGTGGAACCCCTCTTCCCTCTGGTGGGCGGCGTGACCAGATACTATGTAGGTCAGCATACATAATGATGGGGATCAACGGTCCGGATCGGTAGTCCGACCGGAGGCGATGTCGACTGCGGCGCGGCCGCACTGAAGCCCGGCCCACGGCCGGACCGACGCGCTTCAGGTGCGGCCGGGCTTGAGGCCCTTCGGCGACACGCTTGCAGCGTGGCCTGCCAGTACGGCGCGTACCGAGTCGTACGGCGTGGGACTTCGCAGAGCGCGGGAGGTGATCATCGCCCCCTGGACGCCTGCGATCACAGTTTCGGCGAGCGTTCTCGCGGAGGCGCGCTCCACACCGAAGGCGACGAGGTGGAAGGCCATGCGGTCCGTCATCTCCGAGAAAGCCCGGCGGGCGGTTTCGGCGAGCTCGGCCGAGTCCTGCGTGGCACCTTCGGTGATCAGTGGGGCGACGCCGCAACCTCGCCCGTACTCGCTTGCGATCATGCCCTCTCGGCCCATCCCGATGAAGAGTTCGATCAGCTGAGCTGCGGATTCGGCCTGGCCGGCGGCTCTGTCGATGATCTCCACCTGTTCGAATGCGTGGGCTTCAGCAGCTTCGACGGCCAGCTGCGTCTTGCCGCCGGGGAAGTGGAAGTAGACCGAGCCGCGGGACGTACCGCTGAGCCCCAGCACGTCGGAGAAGGCCGTCGCGTTGTAGCCGCGCTGGCGGATGAGCTGCTTGGCGGCCTGCACCATCTTCTGCTTGGCATCCGTCCGCTTCCCCATCCTGCACCCTCTCCTCGTGTCATGTATGGTGGCCTACATAGTACCTGTTCGCGGGTGAACCCCGAGAATGTGGTCACCCCGAGGAGGTTCTCCTCATGTAAATCCTCCCTGGTCCGCGGCAGGACGGCCCCTGTCCAGCGGCAGTCTCACGGGCTGTACGCAGGGCGCTCCTCACCGTGTACGCAGGAAGCGGAGGACGACACCGTCCCGCCGATACCCGATGGCGACTTCACCTTTGAAGTACCCGCTCCTGCAGCGGCGCCCCCTCACAACAGATTCGAGAGGCTCCGCGCGGGCGGCTCGCGCGGATCGTGGGCTCCCGGGCGTATGCACCGGTCTCCTCGAAGGGATGGACCGGTCCGGAAAGGAACGCATCATGACCACCGAACTCCATTACCTTGACGCGAGCGAACTCGCAGAGCTGATCCGTACCGGGAAGGCTTCCTCGGTCGAGGTGGTGCAGGCGCATCAGGACCGGATCGCGGCCGTCAACCCGCGGCTCAACGCGATCGTCACGCTCGTCGATGGCGCGCTCGAGGCAGCGAAGGCGGCGGACGATGAGCTCGCGGAGGGAGGGGAAGTGGGGCCGCTGCACGGCGTGCCGTTCACAGCCAAGGACTCCTTCGACACCGCCGGCGTACTCACCCAGCGTGGCTCCCCCATCTTCGCCGGGCGCGTCCCCGACACGGATGCCACCGCCGTGGCGCGCATGAAACGTGCAGGCGCGATCCTCCTGGCGAAGACCAATCTGCCGGAATTCTCGTACTGGATCGAGTCCGACAACCTCCTGACAGGCAGGACGAACAACCCCTGGGACGTCAACCGTTCGCCCGGCGGTTCGAGCGGCGGCGAATCCGCCGCGGTCGCGGCCGGAATGTCGCCGCTCGGACTCGCCACGGACTTGTCCATCTCGGTGCGCGGTCCGGCAGCCGACACCGGTGTCTCCTCCTTCAAACCGACGCACGGACGCATCCCGATGACGGGAATCTGGCCGCGCGAGCCCCGCCGTAACTGGCATGTCGGCCCCATGGCGCGCACCGTCCGTGACCTCGCACTCGCCTACGCGCTGTTGGCCGGCCCCGACGGCGCCGACGGCTTTGCCACCGTCCCGATCGACGTCGACACAGGCCTGGGCGGCCATCCCAACCGACCGCTACATGTGGGCTGGCTGGTCGACTCGGGACTCGGCCCGACCGACCCGGAGGTCTCCGCAACCGTCCAGGCAGCCGCCGACGCCCTGAAGGGAGTAGGGGCCCAGGTCGACGCCGTGAGTGTCCCGGCCTTCGAGCGGGACAACCCTCTCGAACTCTGGTCCGAACTGAGCATCATGGAGGTGAAGCCGGCCTTCCGCCAGGTCACCGCGGGCCACGAGGAGCAGATGTTCAGCTACTCCAAGTTCGTCGCTGCCCTGCCTGACACGTCCGTGGAGGACTTCGTCCTGGCCGAGCAGGCCGTCGAGCGCCTCCGGGACGCAATGGCGGCGTTCTTCCAGCAGTACGACATCCTGCTGCTCCCAGTGACGACGATCCCCGCTCATGGGCATCAGCTCCAGGACTTCACGGTCGAGGGCCAGACCGTGGGCCCCTTCCACGTGAGCTCTACGACCGTTCCCTTCAACCTGACGGGACATCCGGCCTTGTCGATGCGGTTCGGTACGAGCGGCGACGGCATGCCGATCGCTGTACAACTGGCGGCCGACCTGCACGCGGAATCGACGGTCCTGCACGCCGCCTCGCTGCTGGAAACGCTCAGCCCGGTACACGGCCGGCACCCCGTCATCTAGCAGGCACCGGACACACCCCGCAACAGGACTCCCGAGGCTGAGCCATGTCCACAACCAGCACGCCGACCCGAACAGCAGCTCACTCGTCCGTCCCCGACGTCCTGGCGCCCCCGGGCATCTCAGCGTTTCAGTTCGGGATACCCCTCGGGCTCGCGGGACTGGCCGGCAGTTGGAGCGCGGCAGCCCTCGAACTGAACGCGCCGGCTTGGCCCGCCGAATTGTTCTACGCAGCCGGCAGCGTCCTATGGATCGTTCTCACCGTCCGCTACGCCGCCGGAAGGCTCCACCGGCGCCCGGCGCGTGGCGCCCGTCCGGGGCACCGAACAATCGATCCCTTCGCCTCGCTCATCCCCCTGGTGGCAGTGCTGCTGACCGCGCACTACACCCAGGACGCCTTCACCCTCTTCGCTTGGCTGTGCGGCGCAGCAATCGCGGCCCAGGTACTCCTCGCCGCGTGGCTCGTCGCCCGCTGCATCAACGGTGACGTACCGCTCGACGCTTTCCATGCGGGCTACTTCATCCCACTGGCGGCCGGACCCAACATCGTCAGCATCGGTCTCTCCACGATCCATCAACACCTTGCCGCGCTGGCGGCCGCCGGTGCCGGACTGTTCTTCTGGGTCGTCATCACCACGGCCATTCTCGTCCGCGCCATCAGCGGCGAGAGAACACCACCCGAGATGAAACCCGGCATGGCCGCCTTCCTCGCCGCCACTGCCACCACGAACCTGGCGTGGATCCTCGCCCATCCCGGCCGGCTTCAGGAGACCCAACAGCTCCTCACCGGCGTTCTCCTCGTCATGCTCCTCGCCCAGATCTTCCTTCTGGGCGAGTACGGCAGGCTCCGCTTCAGCCAGGCATGGTGGATCTTCACCTTTCCCCTGGCCGCAACCGCCAACTACGTGGTCCGCTGGATGGCGACGACGCACGTCCCTGGCTGGAACATCTGGTCATGGTGCGCACTCGCCCTCACCACCGCGTTCATCCTCTACGTCGCCGCCCGCACCATCTCAGCCTCGGTACGCACGGAGTAGCGTGATCATCATTTACGGGAAGTTATGGGTGGATGCTGCTGACCGCGACGCATATCTGGCCGGATGCTCTGAGGTCGTCGAGCAGGCATGTGCCGGCCTCGGGTGCCTTGATTTCGCTCCGTTGGTGCTGTCGGTAGTTGGTGACGTCAGTTGTTCGTGAAAGCTGACACACCATCGGGGTAGCGGTGTCAAGCTGGATGTGCTCAGTTAAGGAGCACCGCCGATGCCGCCTGGCCAGTCGAAGGTCGAGCTGTACGCCGCGCTGCGGCGCGACTCAGGCCCTGACCACGCCGTCACCCCGGATCTACCGCCGTCTGATCGACGAGCACTCTTCGTCCGAGGCGTTGCGTTGACCACTGGAACCCCCACCGATGAGAGGGCGCAAGCATCCTGCGGGCAACCGAGCGCTCCGGCCAGGTACTGAGAGTCCGGTGTTCATACCTTGCTCGCGACCACCATGTAGTTCTCGGCCTTAAGATCGAACGTGCTCAGTTCCGTTTGGAGTCCGACCCGGTGCAGATCGACTTCGAGTTCCTCGTACCGGTAGGGCCAGCAGGACAGCAGTTCCGAGCGGACAAGAACCAACCCGGTCGCATCAACTTGCGCGATCGCAATCTCGATGTGGTGCTCCTCCTCCCAATGCGGCGCAATCTCCCAGCGGTAGACCACGACGGCATCGCGACCGTTCCGGCGGACGAGTCGGTCACCGATCTCCAGCCGGGAACCTCTGGCCCTCACGAGTTCCCAAGTGCGGGATGTGAGTACCAAGCGCCCGCCGGGGCGCAGAAGCCGTGACATCGACTCCAGAGCAGCACCCCTGCCTGTCGCGCCCGCGGCATGGTGAAGCGAGTTGCCAACGCAGAACACCATGTCGAACGTCTTGTCCTGGAAATGGTCAGGCAACTCTTCCCAGTTCGCCCGTACGGCCCGGACGGATGCCCCGAACTCCTCGGACAACTCCGCAGTCCGACGAACCATCACCTCGCTGGCGTCAGTTGCGACAACCTGCATGCCACGACCGGCGAGGCCAACCGCCAACTGTCCGGTGCCGCACGAACAGTCGAGGACGTGAGCGTTCGACGGCAGGAGATTGAGGACGTCGTCGAACGACGCAGCGAACTCGGCTGGAGGCAACTTTGCATCCGAGATGAGCCATTCGTACACCTCGGCAAGCACGTCATAGCCCGTCACAACCACTACCTCCGTCACGCGGCAGACTCACGGTAGGACGTCAGTCCATCAGCGAAGCAAGCCGGGCACCAATGGGTTTCCGCAAGGATGGCTCTGACGGTGTTTGTGTGTTGTCAGTTGTCCGTCTGAGTGAATGTCACCGGCTGGTTGGCTGGGAAGTTGTTCGTGAGAAGTAGTGTCACTCGCGGGGTTGCGGTGGCAAGGTGAATGTGCTGTCAGGCGCGAACTCGCGCGCTAAGCCATCCCCACACCATCCGGACTGCCGTCAGAATCAACCAACATCCGGCCGACCCGAGGCCACGAACCGCCGTCAACCATCAGGGCCAAACGACGTGCGCATTCACGGTCAAGCCACTCTGTCGGCAGACCTGATCGGGCCGGACCGGATCAATGTGTACGAACGCTGGGAGTCGGACGAGGCGCTCGCCCGCTTCCGTGGTGAACGCCGGTCCCTGCGGGGCTGCCGCCTGATGAGCGTAAGTGGCAGACCGCTCTCTCAGTAGTCCCAGACGACCGGTACGAATCGGAAGGCGTTGCCGTCGACCGCCACGTGGCAGACGGACGGGAAGGGCAGGTGGGCGCCGACCAGTTGCTCGCCGCGTGACGCCAGCTCTGTCAGGAGACGGATCCGGACGCGAGTTGTCAGTTCGGGGTCGTGGTCGAAGCCGTTGTGCCAGTCGGGTTTGTCGAACCCGGGCTGGAACAGAGCATCGCCGGCGAACGTCAGTCGGTCGCCGCCGGACTCCAGGCGGACGATGCTGTGGCCGGCGGTGTGCCCGCCCGTACGCTGCATCACCACTCCTGGTGCCACCTCGTACTCGGTCTCGAACGGCTGCAACTGGCTGCGGTACACGTCCAGGAACCGCGCGGCGGTGGTGCGCAGCACGTCCGGGACAGGCGTCGGCATGACCGTGCGGGAGAAGTCGGGCGCGGCCCAGAACTCGGCCTCGGCGGCCGCCAGGTGGACCCGCAGGTCCTGGCGCAGCCGACCTCTCAGCCCTTCGACGAGCATTCCGCCGACGTGATCCATGTGCAAGTGGGTGAGCACCACGTCGGTGACGGATGCGGGATCGATCCCGGCCGCCTCCAGTCGCGTGGCCAAGTGCCCGGCTCGCTGGAAGCCAGGAAACTCCGTCCCCAGACCGGAGTCGATGAGGATGGTCTGGCCGCCGCTGCGCACCACGCCCACATTCAGTGGCCAGTTGCACACCTCCGGCGGAAGGAACATGTCCTCGAGCCAGGCAGCCAGGTCAGACTGGGTGGCGTTGGTGGCATACGTGACGCTGGGGATGGCCATCACCCCGTCACTGATCACCAGCACGTCGATGTCGCCGACCTTCAGCGCGTAGCGCGACGGAACCAGTTCGTCATGCCCCGGCGCCTCGGTGTGTGCGGTGTGGACATGGCTCATGCTCTACTCCTCTTGAAGAGAGTCGCCCGAAGACATCGACAGCGCCACGGGCCGCACTCTCCAGTCGTCTCCATGACCGGAACGGCTGCCCGTTTTGGGGCATTGAACCCGATTGTGCCATCTGCTCCACTCCCTCGCCCTCAACGCCGTCAGACGTGTCGTTGCCTGAGCAAGTAGATGGGGAGGCTTTTGTCCCCGCCCACGACCACACCGTCGCCGAATAGTCGAAAACCTACGGGTACTCCGCCGACCACCAAGTCGTCGGTGGGAAGGACGCCAAGGGCCGCACCACGCCATCGCCGACGGCCCCTGGCGTGACACCAGGCTGATCCTCCCTCAACGCCGTGAACGCGGTCAGGCAGAACCACCGGCCTCGAAGGATGTGCACAAGGCTTCCGCCAAACTCACCGCGCATGAGTGATGTGTTCGCCGTGGCCCTGGCCCTCGACCTGGCGCCTACGGTGCCAGGTGCCGTTCTCGACCACCTGCGTCGGCATCTCGGCTTCGACGACGCGGGTGCCGGCAACGGGGCGGTTGAAGATGTGCCGGAGTTCGTTGCCCTGGCGGCGGGCCCCGGCCCGGCGGTGCGTATCCCGGGGAGTTCTGATGGCGGAGCTTCTTCAGACGACGCCAGTGGTCTCTGACGGCTCGGCAGGAGATGCACGCCGGGTTCCTCCCTCAACTCGACGCTCTGGTGGACTCTTCGTCAACAGATCAGGGACGCTCGTCAGGATGCACCTGCGCGCCGGCGATCCGCCCTCGTAGCGACTGGCGAGAGAGCTGCGGGGCTGCACGGTCTACGCTTCGGCCGGCTTGTCCTGTGAAGGGGGCGCGGGTGACGGGGCGGGCGGGAGGGCGGTGGGTGGTGTGATGCCGTCGATCAGGTTGGTGACCAGGGCGACGACGAAGTCGTCGGTGACGGGCTCGTCCGGGACCAGCATCCGGTGGTAGACGGCGCCCCAGAGCTGATCGACGAGGACCTGGACGTTCACCTCCTCCCGGATCTGGCCCTGCTGCCGGGCGCGCAGCAGCCGCTCGCCCGCAAGCCGTCTCCGCTCCGAGGAGTACATGGAGCGGAAGGCGGAGGCCAGGTCGTCGTCGGTCTGGGACTGGCCGATCAGTTCGGTCACCACCCGTCCGGCCGGTGTCCGGGTCAGTATCCGCGCGAACGCACGCAGTTGGCTCGTGAGGTCGGCGCGGATGTCGCCGGTGTCGTCGAAGGCGAGGCTTTCCTCGACGGCGTGGAAGTAGCCGTCCAGGGCGAGGGCACCCTTGGAGGGCCACCACTTGTACAGCGTCGTCTTGCTGACGCCGGACAGGCGGGCCACCCGCTCGAATGTCAGGTCGGCGATCCCCTCGCTGAGAAGCACCTCTCCGACCGCGCGCAGGACATCGGCCCGGACCTCGTCGGCCGGCCGCCGCCCCCGCCCGCGGGCCGGGCGCGCGTCGCCGCCCTCGGCCTGCTTCGTCACGTCGTCTCTCCTTCGAAGCGTTCGGCTGGTCAGGCCAGTCTAGGAAGCCGGACGTCCGGGCCCGGAGTGCGACGGCACGGTGCGCCCACCTTCCGGGACCGAGGGCCGCGCTCCGCGAACCGTGAGGAGTTCACCGAAGCCGAGTCGTGTGACGAACTGCTCCTGGGCGTGGCGCAGGACCTCGTTGACCTCCTCCACGCCGGCCTGGCTGAAGTCGACCACGGTGCGGAAGGGGCGAGTGCCGACCGGAAGGGCGAGAACGCGTGTGATCTCCTCGGCGACGGCACGCGGATGGGCGTCCACGCCGGGCGGGAAGAGGGCCTCGGTGGCGGCCTCGTTGCGGGCCACCATCGCGTCCAGTGGAGCGTAGGCGTGGGCGCGCTCGTCGTCGGCGGCGTGGCCGGCGTTGGGGAAGTGCTCGGTTCCCTGGGTGAACGGGCCCGGCATCACGATGGTCGTCTCTATGCCGAACTGGCTCACCTCGTACGCCGTGACCTGGGCGAGGGCGTCGGCGGCGAACTTCGATGCCACGTAAGGGCCGAGGAAGGGCGGGACCACCACCGAGGTGGTGCTGCCGACGTAGAGGAGGGTGCCGGAGCGGCGGGAGCGCATGTGCGGCAGGGCTGCCCGGTTCACGCGCTGGATGCCGAGCGTGTTGATGTCCAGGAGGCGGTGGATGTCCTCGGGCGTGAACGCCTCCACGTACCCCACGTAGAGGTGTCCGGCGTTGTGGACGACCGTGTCCAGCCGGCCGGCCTCGCCGATGACGGTCGCCACGGCCGCGTCGACCGAGGTATCCGACTGGACGTCGAGCTCGACGACGCGGATGTCCTGCCCCTCGCGGCGTGCGAGGGCGAGGAGTTCCTCGGCGCGGGGAGCGTTACGGCCCCCGACATCGCGCATGCTGGCGTAGACGGTGTGGTCGGCAGCGGCGAGGGCACGGGCGGTGAGGTTGCCGATGCCGGTGGCGGCGCCGGTGATGAGAACGACGGATGACACGGGTGGTCTCCCTTTTCAACGAACGGATTTACGAGGTGGGGGGGGAGGGCGGTGGTTGCGGTGGCGCGGCGGCTGCGTCAGGCGAGACCGCCGTTGGCGTAGAGGACCTGGCCGTTGATCCAGCGGGCAGGTCCGGCGAGGAAGGCGACGGTTTCGGCGATGTCCTGCGGTGCGCCCAGTCGCTCCAGGGGGGTGGCCTTCGCGAAGTTGGCGACGGCGGCTTCGTCCTTGCCCTCGAAGAAGAGCGGGGAGGCGACCGGGCCGGGTGCGACGGTGTTGACGGTGATGCCCCGGCCGCGCAGTTCGCGGGCGAGGATCAGCCCGATGCTCTGGGCGGCGGCCTTGCTGGCGACGTAGGCGCCGTAGGTCGGGAGCTGGGTGCGGGTGACGGACGTGGACACGTTGATGATCGCGCCGCCGGCGCGGACGCGGCGGGCTGCCTGCTGGGCGACGACGAAGGTGCCGCGGATGTTCGTGCGGTGCATCCGGTCCAGATCGTCCAGATTCAGTTCGGCGATCGGCGCGAGCACCATGATTCCGGCCGCGTTGATCACCACGTCGATCCCGCCGAAAGCGGACTCGACGCTGTCGAAGGCCGCTCCCATGGCGTGCTCGTCCGCCACGTCTCCGCCGACGGCGATGGCCTGGCCACCGGACGCGGTGATCTCGGCGACGAGGGATTCGGCCTTGGCCTTGTTGCCGGAGTAGTGCACGGCGACGGCGAACCGGTCCGCGGCGAGCCGCTCGACGACTGCCTTGCCGATCCCGCCGGAACCACCGGTGACGAGAGCGACACGTGGGGTGGTGTGCGTGGTGGTCATGAGACCTTCTCCTGCTCCGCTCGATATGAACACTGCGTTCATATAAGCATGAAGTGAACGCAGCGTCCATATCTCGCGGCAAGATTCTCTCCTCGACGGTCGATGTCGCTGGGGTGCGTGCGCTTTCAGGCAGCAGTGGCCGTTGTCAGCCGGCGAGGTCCAGTTGCTGCTCCGCCCAGATGATCTTCCCCTCGCGGGCGTGTCGGCTGCCCCAGCGGGAAGCGAGCTGCGCTACCAGGAACAGGCCGCGGCCACCCTCGTCGAAGGTGTGGGCCCGCCGTAGATGGGGAGCGGCGCTGTTTCCGTCGGCGACTTCGCAGACCAGAGAACGGTCCTTGATGAGGCGCACGTGGATGGGGGCGCGTCCGTGGCGTATGGCGTTGGTGACCAGTTCGCTGACGATCAGCTCGGTGGAGAAGAGCTTGTGGTCGAGGCCCCAGGTGCTGAGCCGGTCGCTCGCCTGGTCCCGTACGGTGGCCACCGCCGAGGGATCGGCCGGCACCTCCCAGTGGGCGATGTCGCCCTGGTCCAGCGTGCGAGGACGGACCGTGAGGAGCGCGGCGTCGTCGCGCCCGCTGTCGGGCAGAACCGCGGCGAGGATGTCGGCGCAGACGGCCGTGGGCGAGGTGGAGCAGGAAGAGAGGCACGCCTGGAGTCGCGCGATGCCGTCCGTGAGGTCCTGGTCGCGGGATTTCACCACCCCGTCGGTGAAGAACACCAGGAGCGAGTCTTCGGGCAGGGTCACTTCTACCGATTCGAAGGGCAGTCCTCCCAGCCCCAAGGGTGGCCCAGCCGGAAGAGTGAGAAACCGGCTGCTCCCGTCCGGCAGCACCAGCAGGGGTTCCAGGTGCGCTGCCCGGGCGAGGGTGCAACGACGGGACGTCGGGTCGTACACCGCGTAAAGGACCGAGGCTCCGAGCTCCGGTTCGGGAGTGTGGGGCTCCGTCACCTGGTCCAGCCGGTTCACGATGTCGTCCACCCTGGCGAGCACTTCCTCCGGTGGGAGGTCGATGTCGGCGAGCGTGCGGACCACCGAGCGCAGCCGCCCCATGGTGGCCGCCGCCCGTACACCGTGCCCCACGACATCGCCGATGACCAGAGCAACCCTGGCACCGGACAACGGAATCACGTCGAACCAGTCACCCCCGACCCCGGCCGCCAAGTCGGCGGGGCGGTAGCCGTAGGCAGCGTCGACCGCGTTCTGAGCAGGTGGTTCACGAGGAAGAAGGCTCTGCTGGAGAGTCAGGGCCGTGCTCTGTTCACGCTCGTAGTTGCGTGCGTTGTCGATGCACATCGCCGTGGTCTCCGCGAGTTCCTCGACGAGGAGCAGGTCGTCGGAGTCGAACGGCACTTCATGGCGCAGGAACGTCACGACACCGAGCGTTCTGCCTCTGGCGGTGAGGGGAGCGCACATGGCCCCGCCCCGTCCGTCCAGGTCACGGTCGGACCTCAACTCGGGCCACGTGGCTGCCGCATGTGGCAGCTCGACCCGTATGCCTCGGTCCTCGAACAGCGCCCTGCCCATCAGGGTGCTGTGGTCAAGGCTGTGCCAGGGGCCCGTCTCGTGTCCGTCCGCGGTTCGGGGGCCTGTGCGGACCTGCTCGGGGTGTCGGCTGTGCATCGCGGCGAGTCGTACCGACATCGGGTTGTCGGAGTTCGAGCGGTCGGTGCCCCATGCCTCGGGCAGCAGGTGCACCATCGCGACATCGGCGAGATCGGGCACCGACAGTCTGGTGAGCTCCCGAGCCGTGGTGCACACATCGAGGGAAGCACCTATGTGGCGGCGAGCTTCGTTGAGCAGGGTGAGCCGCTGACGGGCCCAGAATTCCGCGGAATTGTCCCGGGCCATCGAGCACAGGGCCACCACGATCCCGTTCCGGTCCCGGACGGGGTCGATATGGATCACCCACTCGTGCCGTCGGGTCTCCCCCGGCACTTGTTCGTACGTGAGGACCGACTGCGTGACTCCGGTGTCACGGGCCTGCGCCAGCTTCTCCTCCACCGCGCGGTGCTGACGGTCCGGCGTGAGGATCTCCGTGAGGCGCCGCCCCCACATGTGGCTGAGACTCATGTCGAACAGTTGGCAGGTGCGATCGTTGGCCCAGAGAATGCGCAGTTCAGGGGTGTACACGACGATGCCGGCGGACGATTGCGTCCAGGTACGCCCCAGCGGGGCGTCGCACTCCTCGGTAGCCGTCGACGGCCCGCTGAGGAACCAGATGGTGGACTTCCCCTGGGCGAGCGCGGGCTCCACCAGGACATCCAGTTCCACGGCGTGTCCCGCCTCGTGCTGGAAGACGGCCCGGTCATCCCACCGGCGGGCTTGGAGACCCGCTGCCATGGCGTCGCGCCGGCCGGCCGCCACCAGGTTCAGCACGGGCCGGCCGATCACCCGATCTCCGCGGTAACCGAGAACGGCTTCGGCTCCGGGGCTCCAGCCGTCCACGTGACCATGGGCGTCCACGGATATGGCTGCCAGCCGCTGCGTCGCTCGGTTCCTGCCCGTCCCCCCGGATTCCGTGCCCGCTGTGTGCATGTCCGGACCATTCTGTTCACTGCGGTGGTATGGGAGTGCCCTGGTCAATGCATCCACGGTACGACGAGGCGTGGGGAAGAAAAGTGCGGCTAGCGGTACCTACGGCGCGCCGTCTCCCGCAGCCTCCCCTACCCCGCAATGTGGCCGAGGAGACGCTGCGGCCGAAGCCTGTCATCACTTCGCCGGCTGTACCCGCACCGCGGTGTGCACACAGAAAGTGGTGCACGGCTGCACACCGTGATCGGCAAGGCTGTATGGGCCCCCCACGGCCCCTGCACCGCCGGACGACCTGGTGCGCAATTGCCTCGCGCCTGATCCGCCCCGCGATCTACGCTCGCGGCCATGACGTCACACGATGCGCCTGAAAACTCCCGGATCGCTCCCTCTGGTGCCGGGCTGGTGATCCGGCAGGAGACCGTTGACGATCACCGAGATGTGCGCGAGGTTCATACGCGCGCCTTCGGCGACAGCGAGCGGGTTCCCGGGCTCGTCGAGGCACTTCGCGTGGCGAAGGCCGCATCGGCCCCGATGTCCTTCGTCGCTGTCGTCGATGACCGGGCCGTCGGTCATGTCCTGCTGAGCGCGGCGCGTTTGGACGCACCGCGCCGGATCGTGGACGTCCTGACGCTGTCACCGCTGGGCGTGCTCCCGGAGTTCCAGGGTCAGGGCATCGGGACGCGGCTCATCGCCCACGCCCTCGACGCGGCCGAGAGGCAGGGTGTGCCGTTGGTGTTCCTGGAGGGTTCGCCGCACTACTACGGTTCACGCGGCTTCGCGTGTGCCGGTGCGGTGGGCTTTCGTTCGCCATCGTTGCGCATCCCTGAAGCCGCGTTCCAGGTCGCCCGGTTGTCCGCTCACGAACCCTGGATGACGGGCACCTTCGTCTATTCAGAGACCTTTTGGGCCTTCGACTGCGTCGGTCTGCGCGACCCCGAGGCCTGAGCGGCTGCCCGACTCGACCTCATCTTCGGGACCCGCCGGGCGCCCCGGATGAACCCGGAGCACCTGGCGGTCGTCGACCGGCCCTCCCGGGCCAGGTCAGGTCAAATCAGCGGTGCGCGCCCGTACGGCACCAGGCGTACCGGCCCCACCAGCCCGTAGTTCTGCCGTTTCGCTCCGCCGAAGACGGACGGGTTCGCGACCCGAAGCCGGTTCAGCAGCGTGGTCGCCACCTCCACCTCGACGGTGTTGGCGCCCCGCCGCAGGTAGGGGCCGACGTCGACACGTGGCGTCAGCTGGTCCGCCGGTGGGAGCCGGTGCCCGTTCACGGTGACGCGGAAGGTGTCGAAGACCTCACCCAGGTCGAGGTGGGCCCCGTACCCGCCCGTCCAGGGTGTGCCCAGGTGCACGGTGGTGCGGTAGCGGCCGATGCCCGACACGTCTTCGAGACCGGGGATGGCGGGCCAGCCGGTCAGGGCGTCGAGGGTGGCGTCCCGGCGCGGCTTGAGGGTCTGGGAGGGCCGGTCGCCCGGCTGCCAGTCCTCGACCCTGAGGGACCAGCGCGTCAGCGGAATCGGCTCGGGCAGCCCGCCCAGGACGGTCTCGACGGACCGGCCGTCGTGGAGAGTCGTACGGTACGTTCCCGGACGGACGTCGCGGATCTCCGGGCTGCCGCCCGCGCCGCGGACCACCTCCGCCGCCTCGCTGGACCGGACCGACAGGTGCGGGCGGTCCCCCCACGCGCCCGGACGGACCAAGGCGATGATCGCGGTCGCGCCCGGCTCCAGGGTGAGACGCAGTCGGATCCGCCCGTCCTCCGTACGGGAGTACGACGCCAGCGGCTCCACCGCGCCTGTCCAGGCGTCGAGGCGGTAGGGCACCGCGTCCGGCCGGCGTGTCGTGAGGGTGACGTCGTGGTCGAGCCGGGTGGTGGCCGAGTTCTTGGTCACCGAGTCGACGGCGAAGAAGAAGTAGTCGGCCTCCTGGTCGGCGCGGTGGGCGTGGACCAGCCATGAGCGCTCGGCGTACTCCACGTCGCGGCGCAGACCCAGTGCCGCGATGGCCTCCGGCACGTACGGCCGGTCCGGGACCGCGCGGACCTTCGGCAGTGCCAGGAGTTCGGCGAGCAGGGCGCGCAGCCGTTCGTTGTCGCCGGGTCCGGCGAGGCCCGGGACGCGGGCGTCGGACCAGTCGCCGATGACGATCAGCGGCAGACCGTCCCTGGCCCAGCCGATGAGTTTCTCGGCGACGTCGATCTGCATCGTGCGGTCCTTGCCGCTCAGGACGTCGCCCTCGATGACGAGTGCCTTGAACGCCGGGCCCTCCGGAGCGAGCCGTCCGTCGCGCACCTTCGCGGACGGCAGGTCGAGCAGCCGTGGGCTCAGGAAGAGGTGCGTCCAGCCCACGGGCACGCCGTCGGCGGTGAACCACGGCGCCCCGAGTCCCGTGCCGGCGGGGCCCTTCTGTCGCAGGATGCCGATGTCGGCCTTGTTGACACCTGTCTGGAGGATCAGCTGGGTACGGCTCAAGTAGCCGGCGATGTCGCGCACGTGGCCCCAGGTCGGCTGCCGGGGCCCCCATGCCTCGCCGTATCCGCCGCTGCCGTTGTACGGCGAGAACGCGGCGAAGCCGGGCCAGGCCGCGCCGGGGGCCTCGGCGTAGGCGAAGCCGTGGAGGACGGCCTGGTTGACCCCGGCCGCGTACTGGACGACCAGTTTGCGCAGTGTGGCGTCCCACGTCGTGCCGTAAGCGCCGCCCGCGGTCGCGCCCGCCTCGTTGGACAGGATGTGCTTGCCGCCCATGTCGCGGCCGCCGGCCAGGCAGCGGAAGTCGTCGGCGTTCTTGAAGCCCAGCGACTCGCCCTCGGAGATGTCGAGCACGGCGGCGGCCCACATGGAGTCGGTGCCCGGGCCGTACGGCTGCACGCGCAGCCGCAGGCCAAGGCGGTGGGCCCACTCCTGGAACGGCTTCAGGTGGTACTCGACGTACAGCTCGGAGAGCACCTCGACGACGTCGCGGCGTACCGCCTTGTCGAGGTCCGGGCCGAAGGCGTGCACCGGGTCCTCGTCGCGCTCGACCACGGTCGCGAGGTAGGGCAGCAGGGAGTAGCCCATGCGTTTCTCGAACTCGGCCGGCAGGGCGGGCGTCCACATCGTCTCGTCGGTCTCCAGCTCGATGGAGTCCTCGAAGAGGGCGCCGCCTGTCTCGCGCAGCAGCTTGCGGGTGCTGGGCGGGAGGAGGTGCCGCTCCCAGAAGTCGAGGGCGGCGCGGCTCCCTTCGGTGCTGAAGTGGTCGATGACGTAGCTGAGCGGGTCGGTGTGGTGCGGGCCCTCGGGCCGTTGGCCGGAGCCGCGCTGCCAGTAGGCGATGACGAGCCAGGACGCGCCGTCGTCCGGTGCCGTCCAGCGAAGCTCTCCGCCGGTCACGGCGTCGGTGATGTCGGTGACCGTGGTCGGGTCGAGCAGGACGGGCCGGGCGGCGGCGTCGGTGACGCGGATCGCCTGGACCAGCATGAGGTGCTGCTGGGTGACGCCTTCGGCGGGCGGGGTGCCGGGGGCGGGGGGCGCGCCGGTGAAGCTCTGCCCGGCGGTCAACGTGACCGTCCCGTGGGCGAGTTCCTTCACCGCGCCCGGGCTGTCGGGGGTGATCGAGGGTACGGAGTTGGGCCACGCGGGTCCCAGGGTCAGGTCGACGGTGATGTCCCGCTTCTTCGCCTGCCGCAGGGCCGCCTCGACGGCCTTGACCCAGGCGGGCGTTCCCCAGCCGTGGCGGACGGGGTCGATGGTGTCGCCGCCGCGCATGCTGTGGGTGACGGCGGCGATCTCCACTCCACCGAAGCCGGCGGCCGCGATCTGGTCGATCTCGCGGGCGATCTCCTCCATGTCCACCAGCGCGTCCGGCCACCACCAGCGGAACTTCGGGCGTACGGCGGCGGCGGGAGCGGCGAACGCGCGCGGTACCCCGTGGGCGAACACGCCCGGCACCCCGTCCCGTCGGTCCGTCGCGGGAGCGTGTCCGGCGGGCGGTGCCGCGCCGGCCTCCGCGGCCGTGGCCCAGGGCAGGACCATGGCGGCTCCGGCCGCGCCTCCCCTCTTGAGCAGCGCTCGTCGCCTCAGGCTCACGCCGGCCCCCTTGCTGTGCGCACGTGACGCACCAATGGTTTAAACGATTCAAGAAGTTCGGCGGAAACATACGTGTTCGACTCAGCCGCGGCAAGGGGTCGAGTCACCGGAGCCAAACTTTCCCTTCAAGCACGCCCCTTGACCGGGTTCACAGTGTGGCCCCAGAGTGACCGTCAGCTCTCCGAAACGTTTCAATCACGTGGGTCAAAGGAGCTCTTTCTCAATGCCCTCACATCCGCTGACGCGGCGTCATGTCCTCGCGGCCACAGGTGCCGTCACCACTGCTGCCGCCCTGGGATCCGCGGGCACGGCCACCGCCGCCGGCGCCGCGCCGGCGCTCGTCGCACCCGCCGCCGCGGGGCATGTCGCGCGCCGCCCGGCGCTCTCCTCGTTCCCCCTGAGCGCGGTGACGCTGCTCGACGGCCCCTTCCGCGCCAACATGCGCCGAACCTGCGCCTACCTGCTCGCCGTCGACCCCGACCGGCTGCTGCACACCTTCCGGGCCAACGTGGGTCTGCCTTCCACGGCCGAGCCCTGCGGTGGCTGGGAGGCCCCGACGGTGCTGCTGCGCGGCCACACCACCGGCCACCTGCTCTCCGGTCTGGCCCTCGCCCACGCGAACACCGGCGACGAGGCCTACGCCGCCAAGGCCCGCAGCATCATCGCCGTGCTCGCCGAGTGCCAGGCGGCCGCGCCGGGCGCCGGATTCTCCCCCGGCTACCTCTCGGCCTTCCCCGAGCAGGTCTTCGACCAGTTGGAGGCCGGAGGCAAGCCCTGGGCGCCGTACTACACGATCCACAAGATCATGGCCGGGCTGCTCGACTGCCATCAACTCGTCGGCAGCGCACAGGCGCTGGACGTGCTGCGCGCCATGGCCGGGTGGGTCGAGCGGCGCACCGCGGCGCTGCCCCATGCCACGATGCAATCGGTGCTGAAGGTCGAGTTCGGCGGTATGAACGACGTCCTGGCGCGGCTCCACCAGGACACCGGTGACGCCGACGTCCTGAGCACCGCGCGCCGCTTCGACCACAAGGAGGTGTTCGGGCCGCTCGCGGAGGGCCGCGACGAGCTCGCCGGACGCCACGCCAACACCGAGATACCGAAGATCGTCGGCGCGGTCCACACGTACGAGTCCACGGGCGACAGACGGTACCTGCGGCTCGCGGAGTACTTCTGGCACACGGTCGTCAACGACCACTCGTACGCCATCGGCGGCAACTCCAACCAGGAGTTCTTCGGCCCGCCCGGCGAGATCGTCAGCAGGCTCTCCGAGGACACCTGCGAGAACTGCAACAGCTACAACATGCTCAAACTGGGCCGACAGCTCTTCCTGCACGACCCGGGCACGGCCGCCTACATGGACCACTACGAGTGGACCCTGCTCAACCAGATGCTCGGCGAGCAGGACCCGGACTCCGCCCACGGCTACGTCACCTACTACACCGGGCTGTGGGCCGGTTCGCAGCGGCAGCCCAAGAGCGGGCTCGGCGCCGCCCCCGGCAGCTACAGCAGCGACTACGACAACTTCTCCTGCGACCACGGCACCGCGCTGGAGACCCAGACGAAGTTCGCCGACACCGTCTACGCGCACACCCGCGACGCGCTGTACGTCAACCTCTTCATCCCCTCCGAGGTCCGCTGGGACGCACGCGGTGTGACGGTGCGTCAGGAGACCCGGTACCCGGACGCCGAGACCGTCCGCCTCACCGTCGTCCGGGGCGAGGGCAGCTTCGCACTGAAGGTGCGCATCCCCGGCTGGCTCGCCGGGCGGCCGAGGTTGCGGGTCAACGGCCGAACGACGGACGTCGGCGCCCGGCCCGGCCGTTACGCGACCCTCGAACGGCACTGGCGCGCGGGTGACGTCGTGGAGCTCGCCCTGCCGATGGAGCTGGTCCGCCGCCCCGCGCCCGACAACCCGCACGTCGAGGCGGTGACGTACGGCCCCTTGGTGCTCGCCGGAGCCTTCGGCGAGGTCAAGTCGCCGACGATCCCGGCGCTCGATCCGGCGTCGGTCCGCCGGGTGCGGGCGGACACGCCGGAGTTCACGGCGGTCGCCGAGGGATCGACGGTGCCGCTGCTGCCCTTCCACCGGGTCCACCACCAGCGCTACAACGTCTACTTCGCCGTACCCCCGCGTCGGCGGCCGGCCCGCGAGGTGGCCCGCTTCACCTTCGACCGCGGGGACGGCACCGAGTCCACCGGGACGTTCCCGGCCGCAGTCCTGGCCGGTGGCGCCCGGTGGGCCCCGCACGACACGAGGCGCGACGGCGTCCAACTGGACGGAGTGGACGGCCATGTCGTCCTGCCGCCCGGACTGATCAAGGGCCTTGCCGAGCTGACCGTCAGCGCCTGGGTCCGGATGGACACCCTGGTCAACTCTGCCCGCGTGTTCGACCTGGGCTTCCACAAGGGCACGTACTTCTTCCTGGCCGCACGCACCGGATCCGGCCGTGCCCGCGCGGCGCTGAAGATCGCCGGCATGGAGGGCGAGGACGTCATCGACGCCCAGGGGCCGCTGCCCCAGGGCCGCTGGACCCACGTCGCCGTCACACTCGCCCCGGGCCCGCGCGGACGCACGGGCGGCGGCAGCGGAGTGCTCCACATCGACGGAGCCGAGGCCGGGCGCAACGACGCGCTGGTGATGAGCCCGCTGCTGCTCGGCGCCACCACGCGCAACTACCTGGGGCGCTCGCAGAACACGACCCACCCCTTCCTGCACGGCGCGATCGACGACTTCCGGGTCTTCAACCGGGCCCTGTCCCCGACGGAGATCGGCGCCCTCGCCCGCGTCTGAGTCCCGTCCGCCCTTCCCAGCCGCTGAGGAGCGAGCCCTCGATGTCCACACCCATGCCCGAATTCGACGTGAGCAGACGCACCTTCGTGGTCGCCGCCGGGGTCGCCGCCGCCGCGGTCGGAGGCGCCTTCCCGGCATCCGCACACTCCGGCCCCGGGTCCGCCGCCTGGGCGTCGGGCTTCAGCCCTGCCGCCTTCGCCGCCCCGCCCCGCGACAGCCGCCCCACCGTCTACTGGTACTGGAACGGCCCCGTCACACACGAACTCGTCGACCGGCAGATGGCGGACCTGCGCGACAAAGGGATGTACGAGGTCGTCCTCTTCCCCTACGACAACGACGAGATGCGACCGGTCTTCTTCTCCGAGGAGTGGTTCGACGTCGTCGGGCACGTGCTGGAAGAGGCCGAACGCACCGGCATGCGGGTGTGGATCTTCAACGACAACCACTTCCCCAGCGGACGCGCCGCCTACCTCGTCGCCGAGGGCGGCACCGTCGGCTCGCGCACCTACCGTCCGCGTCCCGAACTGCGCCTGAAGGGCCTGTGGCGGTCCACGACCGTCGTCGAGGGGCCGGCCCGCGTCGATCTGCGCGCGACGACGGGCGTCGGCGTGACCGCGGGCAGGCTCGTCGCCGACGCGGCGGTGCTCGCCGGGGCCGCCGTCGTCCGCGGGGGCGACGGCTGGACGGACTACGACGTCACCGGCAACGCCAAGACCGAGACCGGCTCCGTCGGGCTCGTCGTCCGCGCCTCGGCGACCGGCGCCGACGGCTACGCCGTGGAGTTCGACCAGACCGGAGTCGTCACCGTCTTCCGCCTGACCGGCGGCAACGCTCAGGAACTGGCCCGGAGCAGCCGCACGGACGGCTTCAACCGCACCAAATTCCACGCCTTCGCCGTCTCGGTGCGCGGGGCGACGATCTCCGTCACCCTCGACGGCCGGGACAAGGGGACCGTCACCGACGGCACCCACCCGCGCGGCGGCGTCGGCGTCCGCGCCGTCGACGCTCAGCGCGCCCTGTGGGAGGACCTGTCCGTCACGAGCGCCGACGGCGGCGCGCTCCACGCCTCGGACTTCCAGGACCCGGCTTCGGCAGGCGCGTTCCACACCCGGCAGGTTCCCGCCGCCGCGGCCGCGCCGGTCGCCGCGACCGCCCGCCCCGTCGGCGTGGCCGACGCCGACGCACTGAGGGAACTCACCGCCGACCTGGCGTCCGGGCGTGCCTGGCAGGCGCCGGCGGGGCGCTGGCAGGTCGACCTCTTCGGCGGCGCCGCGCTCATCGACGACTCCCAGGGCTATACCCGCGCCTATCTCGACCTGCTCGACGACGAACCGGCGGAGCTGCTGCTCGACATGGTGCCGGGCGAGTACCACCGCCGCTTCGGCCGCTACTTCGGCACCGTCGTGCCCGGCTTCTGGGACGACGAACCGTTCCTCGCCTCGGCCGGACCACACCCCTTCAAACGGCTGCCCTGGTCGCCGACGCTCGCCGCCGCCCTGCGCGACACCGGCGCCGACCCCGGCAAGGCGTACGCCAGCGCGTTCGACGATCTCGGCGCGGCGGGGCAGATCCTGCGCGGCAGGTACTGGCGGGCGGTGTCCAACCGGTTCGCCCAGTACTTCGAGAAGCAGGCCCACTGGTACGCCGACCGCCGCGTCCGGCTCATCACCAACCCGCTCTACGACGAGGCGGGCCCCGCCAAGCGCATCCTGTCGACCGGCGACCTGCACAAGGTCAACCAGTGGGCGCAGGTGCCCGGCGGTGACGTCATCACCGCGGAGTACGTGGCAGGGCAGCCCACCATGGACCCGCGCAACCCGGCGTCGGTGGCGCACCAGACCGGGCGTGAGCGCGTGGTCATCGAGGCGTTCGGCAACATGGGCTGGCAGGTGGCACCGGAGTTCGTGCACGCCCTGCTCGGCGCGTTCGCGGCACGCGGCTGCAACCTCACCGTGCTGCACGCGCTGTGGACCAACGAGGCGAGGGTGTTCTTCCCGCCGCCGTTCGGCCCCCGCGCCCCCTGGTGGTGGGCCATGCGCCCGGTCGCCGACTGGATCGGCCGCGTCATGGAGGTGGCCCGCGGCGCGTCCGCCGCCCGCAGCGCCCTGCTCCAGCCGCAACGAGCGGCCGAGCAACTGACGGGCACCGAACGGCAGGACGAGCTCGACGCGGCGTTCGCCACGGCGGCCTACGCCCTGGAGTCCGCGCAGGTCGACTTCGACCTCGTGCACGAGGGCGCGCTCGCCGACGACCCCGACCTGCTGCTCCACGCCCGCGTCCAGGGTGGCCGGCTGGCCGTCGGCCGAGGCCGCTACGACCTGGTCGTGCTCCCCGAGACGCCCGTGCTGGAGGCGGCGGCCGTCCGCGCCCTGACCCGCTTCGCCCGCGACGGCGGCACCGTGATCGCCGTCGGTGCCCTGCCGGAGCGGGAGGCGGCCGGCCACGACGGTGACCTACGGCGCGCCTTGGACGACCTGTTCGGACACCGACGCGCCGTCAGCGTGACGGAGGCCCGTGAACTCGCCTCGCTCACACGGGAGTTCGCGGCAGCCGTCCTCGAACCGGCCGCACCTGCCGTACGGGTCCTGCGGACCACACGAGGCAAGGACGTCGCGTTCCTGTTCAACAACGAGAGCGCCACGCCCGTCGACACCTGGGCCACCCTGCCGGCGCGCGGAGTGCCGGAGTGGTGGTTCCCGGCGGACGGCTCGACACGTCCCGCGCCCGTTCATCGCACCGCCGCGCGGCCCGGTGACGGCGTACGCGTGCCGCTGCGACTCGGCCCGTACGAGACGGTCGCCGTCGTCTTCCGCGGCGGCGAGGGCAAGACCCGGCCGCACCTCACGGAGGCCGGAACACTCCAGGTCACCTCCGTCACCGCACACCGCGGGGCACTGCGGGCCGTGGCGGTCGCCACGGCACCCGGCACCTACTCCCTCACCGGCACCGACGGCCGCCGCACCTACCGTGGCACCGCGCGCGTCACCGACCCGCTGGAGCCGGTCGCGCTCGACGGGGACTGGACGCTGACGCTCCACCAGGACGGTGCCCAGCCCGTCGTCCGACCGCTCGGCAGCTGGAGCGACATCGCCCGGCTGTTCTCCGGCAGCGCCACCTACACCAAGGACGTCACCCTCGACGCCGCGGTCCTCGCCGGCCGCCGGATCCAGCTCGACCTCGGGGCCGTCCGCGAGGTCGCCGAGGTCACCGTCAACGGCACCACACTGCCGCCCGTGCTGTGGACCCCGTACGTCGTCGACGTGACCGAGGCCCTGCGCCCCGGCGTCAACCATCTCGCCGTCCGCGTGTCCAACACCCTCTCCAACGAGCGCAACAAGCCGCTCCCGTCCGGGCTGCTGGGCCCCGTGTTCCTGCGCCCCCGCCGCCCCGTCACCGTCGACCTGCACTGACCCGTATGGAGACCACCGGCATGAGTCCACTGGCCAGACCCGCGCTCGTCCTCGCCACCGGGCTGACGGCGCTCGTCACCGTCGTACCCTCCGCGCCGCCGGCGTCCGCGTCGCAAGGCGGCGCCACCGCCTCCGCCACCGCGCTGCGGACCCAGCATCTGCGCTCGGCCCTCGGGATCGACGACACCACCCCCGACCTGACCTGGCAGCTCAGCGCGCGCGGTCGGGGCGTGGTCCAGAGCGCCTACCGCATACAGGCCGCCAGCAGCCGCGAGAAGCTGCGGCAGGGACGGCCCGATCTCTGGGACTCCGGCAAGGTCCGCTCGGACGAGCCGCACGCCGTCTACGCGGGCAAGGCACTGGGTTCCCGCGACCGCGTCCACTGGCGCGTCCAGCTGTGGTCCGGCGCCCGGACCTCGCAGTGGAGCGACATCGGCGTCTTCGAGACGGGACTGACCCGCGCCGAGGACTGGTCCGCCCAGTGGATCACCAACGACGCGTGGCGGCTCAGCGAGCACCCGGTGCAGCCGGTCGTCGTCACCCTGCCGAGGACGACCGCCCGCCATGTCCGGCTCGACGTCACGAAGCTCGGACTGCCGCTGGACGACCAGTGGCGTCTTCAGCTCGGCGAGATCGAGGTCCGCGACTCGGCCGCGCCGGACGTCAACCACGCGAAGGGCGCCGCCGTCACCGCGTCCGAGAGCGACACCGTACGCAAGATCTGGGAGCCCGCCCTCACCGTCGACGGACTGACCAACAGCGCCCTCGACCGCGCCGCCGGTTACACGAGCCCCGCGCACACCGGCACCGCATCGCCCGTCTCGCTCACCCTGGATCTGAAGGCCGCACAGACCTTCGACCAAGTGCTGCTGTTCCCGCGCGCCGACGTGCTGACCGCCGACGGGCGCGTGCCGCACTTCCCCGTCGACTACACCGTCTCGACCGCCGAGACCGCCGACGGCCCCTGGAGCAGGGCCGCGGAGGTCACCGGGCAGCGGCCACCCCAGCCGTACCTGCCGGCCGGACTCCCCCTGTTCACCAAGGACTTCACTCTCCCGAAGGGCGCCCGCAGCGCCCGCCTCTACCTCGCGGGCCTGGGCATCCACGACGCCCGCATCAACGGCGAGCCGGTCGGCGACGCCGTCCTGGAGCCCGCCAACACCGACTTCGACGACCGGGTCCAGTACGCCACGTACGACGTCACCGAGCGGCTGCGGCGCGGTGCGAACTCGCTCGCCGTCGAGCTCGGCAACGGCGCCTCCAACGTCGTCAGCACCGCGGACCGCTACCGCAAGTGGTACGGCAACTTCAGCGACCCGAAGCTCGTCGCGCAGTTGGAGATCACGCTGGACGACGGCAGCGTGCGCCGCATCGCCAGCGGCACGGACTGGCGCACCACGCTCGGACCGACGACGTCCTCCAACTGGTACGGCGGCGAGGACTACGACGCGCGGCGGGAGATCCCCGGCTGGGACGAGCCGGGTCGCGACCGCGCGTCCTGGGCGTCGGCCGTCGCCCTCGGGCGCCCCGGCGGCACCGAGGAACCGGCCGCGCTCAGCGCCCGGGAGACCGAGCCGGTCCGGGTGATGGAGACGCTGCAGGGCACCGAGGTCGCGGGCGCCGACGGCAGCCGCGTCTTCGACCTCGGGCGCAACATCGCGGGCTGGCCGGAGATCACCGTCACCGCCCCCGCGGGCACCGCGGTGCGCATCTACCCGGCGGAGAGTCTCAAGGACGGGCACGCCTTCCAGTCGATCAGCAACGTCGGCGCGCCCCTGTGGGACAGCTACACCACCAAGGGCGGGGGCCGCGCCGAGACCTGGCACCCCCGGTTCAGCTACCACGGCTTCCGCTATCTGGAGCTGAAGGGGCTGCCCGCCGGGGCGACGGTCTCCGTACGCGGCAAGGTGCTGCACACCGACAACACCAGTGCCGGGAGCTTCACCAGCTCCAACGAGCTGATCAACGGCATCCACGGACTGATCCGCCGCGCCGTCCAGGGCAACATGATGAGCATCCTCACCGACTGCCCCAGTCGCGAGAAGCTGGGCTGGCTGGAGCAGAACCAGCTCGTCTTCCCGACCCTCGCCGCCAACTACGACATGCGCGCCTACCTGCGGAAGATCGTGCGCGACATGGCCGACGCGCAGACCCCCGAGGGACTGATCCCGAGCACCGTCCCCGACTACGTCGAACTCTCCGGCGGCTACCGCAACGACGCCAACTGGGGCGGCGCCTTCGTCCTCGTGCCCTGGCAGCTCTACACCACCTACGGCGACGAGGAGACCCTGCGCACCTACTACCCGCGGATGAAGCAGTACGTGACCTTCCTGGAGCAGAAGGTCTCGGGCGGCATCCTCGACTACGGCCTGGGCGACTGGATCACCCCCGACCGCGCGTTCCCCCGCGCGGTCGCGGGCACCTACGGCTACTGGCGCGTCGTCGACGGCCTCAGCCGGATCGCGCGCGTGCTCGGTGAGGACGGCGACGCCGCGCTCTACCGGGAGAAGGCGGACACGAGCGCCAAGGCGCTGTCGGACAAGTACTACGACCCGTCCACCGGCACGTTCGGCGGCGCGGGCCACGGCGCCGAGGCACTCGCCCTCGACATGGGCGCCGTACCGGAGGGTGAACGAGCGCGGCTCCTCGACCACTTCACGCGGTCGGTCGTCGCGGCGGACCATCACCTGATCCTCGGTGAGATCTCCCTGCCCGCCGCGATCCGCGTGCTGTCCGAAGCGGGCCGTGACGACATCGTGCACGGGATCGCGACCCGGACCACCAGCCCCAGCTACGGCTACCAGGTCCTGGCCGGCAACACCACGCTGGGCGAGACCTGGGACGGCGGTCCCGGTCAGTCGCAGAACCACTTCATGCTCGGGGCCATCGACGCCTGGTTCACCGGCCGGGTCGCCGGGATCCAGCAGCGCCCGGGTTCCGTCGGCTACCGCGAACTGCTCATCGACCCGGCGGTGGTGGGTGACCTGACGTCGGCGGCGGGCTCGTACACCACCCCGTACGGAACGGCCCGCACGAAGTGGTCACGTGAGGGTTCCGCGTTCCGCCTGGAGGTCGTCGTCCCCGCCGGGTCCACGGCGGAGATCCATGTGCCGGCAGCAGGACCCGGCACGGTCCGCGCCGACCGTGAGGCGCGTCTGCTGCGCACGGAGAACGGCTCGGCCGTGTACGAAGTCGGTTCCGGGACCTGGGGGTTCACCTCGACGTCCGCGCCGCAGGGGAGCTGAACCCGTCACCGAGGCGCATCGTCGCGTGTCGGTGATACCTGAGACACCCGGCCGTCGGGCAGAACTTTGCGGATCGTGTCATCGGGATGGTGCGCGGGCGGAGTTGGAAGGGATGGAGAGGGCGCCCTCCACTCTGTTGGCTCGCAACGATCCGCAAGGAGTCCCACGTCCATGACTCGGATGACGACAACGAAGAAGTGCGCGGCCGCCGTGGTGTTCGCGGTCACGCTGGCGGGAATGCCGGCGGCGGCCCAGGCCGTCGCGCCGGAGCAGTCCGCGGCGACCACCAAGGCCCACAACCGGTCCATCGCGGCGACCGGACACGCGTCCGAGTCGGTGCGGGTGGTGGCGCCCGGTGAGCGCGTCGACGCCGGGGCGGGCGTCGAGATATGGCTGACCGGCGAAGGCAAGCACTGGTCGACGCCGGAGATGGACTACCAGTTCCGCAGCGTGGTCGACGGCAACATCGACCTGAGCCACCCCAGCATCGGCCTGATGACGGAGCCCCTGGGCGACCGCTACTTCCTCTCCGGGATCTACGTGGCCAGGACCAATGCGGTCCGGGTCGTCGTCGACACCAGCGACGGCAAGGTCACGGCTTCCGTCGTTCGGCTGGCCGGCAGGCCCGGCTGGGGCGTCTGGTACACCGATGTCCCGCTGCACGACGACCTCGCCATCGACAGCGTCACCCTGTACGACAAGCGCGGCAAGGAGATCGCGTCCCTCGCCCCTTCGCACCCGTAGGCGCACCGGGCCCTGACGACTCTTTGACCGTGAGCTCGTAGGCGGGGGCCGGACCCCGGCCCCCGCCCAGCCCCTTTGGCCGTCCCCCCTCCCCCGACTCCCCGCCTACTTCAAGGATCCGTTGTCGTGACGCACGAGAGCCACGCCGACTTCACCGAGTTCGCCACCGCGGCCTGGCCCCGCCTGGTGCGTACGGCTCATATGCTCACCGGCGACTTCCACGAGGCCGAGGACCTCGTCCAGACCACGCTGGCCAAGGTGTACGCGCATTGGCGGAGGATCCCGCGGGACGAGGTCAACGCGTACATACGGCGTGCTCTGGTCAACAACAACATCAGCCGGGTACGCAAGAAACGTGTAGCCCACTTACTCACGCCGTTCCTTCCCGAGTCGATGCACCGCTCGCACGGCGGGCACGCCGAGGGCGTCGAGCAAAGTGCCGTCATCATCCAGGCCCTCGCGGTCCTGTCCGCCCGCCAGCGTGCCGTCGTGGTGCTGCGCTACTGGGAGGACATGAACGAACAGGAGATCGCCGAGGCGCTGAACTGCTCGGTCGGCACCGTCAAGACGCACGCCCGGCGCGGGCTGGAGGCCCTGCGCGCCCATCCCCACCTCATCCTCGACCCAGCCCACCAGGAAGCGAAGCGCTGATGTCCCGGACCACTGGGCCCACCCCTCAGCAGCGGTACGAAGCCGAACGACTGCATGACGCGTTCAGCGAGGTGGCCGACGCCGTCACCCCTTCTCCCGTACCGCTGGCCGCCATCGAACGAGCGGGCCGGGCCAGGCGGCGCCGGCGAGCCGCGGGACTGGCGATCGGTTGCGGGCTGCTCCTGGCTCCGTTGGCTGTCGTCACGATCCGCGCCGCCCTCCCCGATCACACCCCCGCGCAACGTACCGAGGTCACGACGCCTCCCACACCCTCGGAGACGTCGACGGAGAACACGGTGCGGGTGGTGGCATCGGGCGAGCGTGTCGAGGCCGGGGCAGGCGTCGAGATATGGCTGACAGATGAGGGCAAGCACTGGTCGACGCCGGAGATGGACCGCCAGTTCCAGAGCGCCGGCGACCCCGCCAACGAGCCTCACCTCCCTCACGTAGGCCTGAGCGCGGAAACCCTCGGCGACCGCCACTTCCTGTCCGGGGTGTACGAGGGGACCGATGACGCCGCCCGTGTCGTCGTCGAGACCAGCGACGGCAAGGTCACCGCGTCCCTTGTCCGGCTGGCCGGCGCGCCCGGCTGGGGCGTCTGGTACACCGACGTCCCCGCCCACGCCGGTCTCGCCATCAACGACGTCACCCTCTACGACACACACGGGAAGGCGATCGCCGCAATGACACCGTCCCAACCGTGACGTTCGTCGATGCCTACGTACAACGGGCGTTGAGCAGGTCACGGCATACCTGGAAGCGCAGATGCGTGACGAGCGGAGACGGGAGGATTCTTGTCCGTTCCAGCTCAAAGTGTTCCGTTCCCAGATGCTCGAACAGCCTGCGCCCGCCTCCCAGGAGCACGGGAGCGAGCTGGAGGTTGATCTCGTCGAGGAGCCCCGCGCGGAGCGCCTGCTGGGCGACGTCCGCCCCCATCAGGGTCACGTCTCTCCCTTCCGCGACCGCCTCCGCCTGCCGCAGCGCGCTCTCCAAGCCCTGGGTGACGAAGGTGAAGGTCCCGCTCTTCATGGCGCGCCGGCTTCGCGCGCGGTGCGTGAGGACGAAGCACGGCACCGGGAAGGGGGTGTCCTGCCAGACCTCGACCCCCACGTCGAATGTCCTTCTACCCAGCACGACGGCACCTGTCGTGGCCGAGACCTCCTGTGCCACTCCGGCATCGACGTCGTCGGCCGGAGTGTTGAGAATCCACTCGTGCAGACGCAGACCACCCCGGCCCATCGGGTGTTCGACGCTGATGTCGGGACCCGCCATGAAACCGTCGAGTGACATGGTGACGTGCAGGACCACCTTGCTCATCTGACAACACCTTTCCGCACGGTCGTGGTCGACAGCGCTGGAAGTCGGACCGTGCGGCGACGACAAACTCATCGGCCCAGGCTCATGGTGTGGGGCCCTGTGGGGCCCGGGACCGGGGGTCGGGCCCACGGTCAGGGCGCGTCGCCGGAGTAGGTGAGGCGGCAGATCACCCCCGGACCAGGGGTGCGGGGGTCGCCGGGGCGCGGGTCGTACAGGGCGCGGCCCCCTGGCCATCGCGACAGCTCGGTGGGCAGGGCGACGCCGTCGTCGATGTCCTCGGTCCGCCAGCCGGTGATGTCCAGCAGCAGGCCGTCCAGCGGTCCGCCTACGAGCGCCGCGTAACTCCGGTGCGGGAGCGGCCCGGGGTCGGGGTCGTCGTGGTCGTGGCCGTAGACCCTGCCACGTAGCAGCTGCTCATCACCGTTCATTCGACCAGCCTCGCAGCCGCCACTGACAACGCGGGCTTGCCCGGAGCTACCTCGGGGCCCGGAAGGCGCAGCCTGCGCGGCGGCCGTCCGTCATCCGGTATGCGGGTCCGTGGCGAGGCGGACGGCCGCGTCGACCATGGTCCGCAGCACCGGGGCCGACTCCGGCCAGCCCTCGTACCGCACGCGCAGCTCATGGCCGCTGGTCTCGACCGCGTCCACACCGTACGGCAGGCCGAGCTCGCGTGCCTTGGCGCGGTGCGGCCGTGCGGGCGGCCCCTCTCGGGGCAGCAGGACCATGACCGTCGTGAGGGCCACCCCCGCCTCTCCTCTGTCCTCCATGGAGCAGGCGACGCCCACCTCGACGCCGTCCCGACGGCCCACCGCAAGCAGCTCACCGGAGAACCGGGGACTCGCGGGCAGCTCCCACCGCGGGGTACCGCCGGTGAAATCGGACGAAGCGGTGCCGCATCGTCCCTCGTTGAGGTCTGCCCACGCGCACAGGATGCTCTGGGTGTGCGCCTTGCGTTGCGCGGTGCGGCGCACCTGGCCCAGTGTCATCCAGGTGATCACGGCAGCTGTCACGGCCGAGACGACGACCAGGAGCAGCGACAGCTGCCACGGAAATCCGAAGAAGAGCCCCGTCACCAAGAGCACCGCCGCCGAGACAGCCGCCAGGATGACTCCCGTTCGCCGTACCTCACGCTCTTCGTCCCTGGACGGCATGTCATGCAGTACAGCACAGGCGGCAACTCAGGGACACCGAGCAGATGCAACGCGACCTCCACGCCCGTGCGTTCATCCCGGACCGCTGGCAGATCATCACCGCCGACGGCGCCGCATCGGCAGCCAGCTCATCCGCAGCCTCCTGCGCCAGGCCCGCCTGCATGTACTCGCTGTCCGCGGAGGTGGCCGACCGCAGGCCGATGCCCGTCATGCCACTCGCTGATTCAGTTGACGTACAAAAACGCGGGAATCATCAACAAGGGGAGAGTGAAGGCCAGTTGAAGAACCCACGGAGCGTCGGGACCCTCGCTTTCCGGTTTCCCGGGATTTTCCGCTTTCCACGTCATGAACGTGCGCATCGCCTTCCAGTGGCCCACGGCGCACAGGGCCGAGCCCACGAGGATGGCGCAGTACACGGGGAGCCACTCGCTCACAGACTCCCCGTAGCGGATGGTCAGGCCCACCATGGGCAGGAAGGTCGCGGCCGGACCGCAGGAGACGAAGATCTTCTGCGGTCGGTTGACCATGCCCGGCAGCATCAGGGCGATGAAAAGCGCCGCGCTCGCGGCGGCGAAGAGCCACCACAACGGCGACGTCTTGTCCAGCATGCGTAAGCCTTTCGTACGCGTGCGATATTACTGGACAACTGGAACGGCACTGACGGCAGGCTCCGTCGCACAGGTCGATGGCAGCAGAGAAACTGCTTTGGGTTGCTGCGGAAATACGCCTCGACAAAGGGATCGAAGGCGGTCTCAGCGCATGGGGAATTGCACAAGGCACCGGTCCCAGGTTTCCGCTGCCCGTAGCACCGCCGCCCTGTCCGTCTCTATTTCGATCGCTTACTGGTAGAGATCCAGGCCCTCGGCACCCTGCGTAGGCGGGGGCGCTGCCTCCAGGGAGAGATGGACCCGCAGGACTCCGCGGCCGTCGTGCCACCGAACCTGGCTGAAAGCGATGACCGGCTCGATGAAGGTGAGGTCCGGAACGAACTGCCCGTCCTCATCCGGCTGCGCGTCCGGCCTCTCCTCGTTCGCGACGGCACGCAGCCATGCGGACACCTCATGAGCCTCGTCCACCAAAAGGGACGGGTCCGTGAAGGACCAGCTCACCTCAGGAGCCGTGCACTCCCCCGCGATGACAAGCCAGTTGTCGTCCCAGCGGTCACCGCGGGCCACCGGAAACTCGTAGCCCAACGGCCGCATGCCGAGTCCACCGGCACTGTCAGTAAGTCGCACCGCCGAAGAATGCCATATCCCGGCAGGCCCCAACGGCCGTCACCGACTCCGCGCCACCTCCACGCGATCGCCACAACTGATCTTTGCCGGTTGTTCATCCGGTCACTACGTCGGTGCTTGCCCGTAAGTGGCACGATCCGGCGCCGTAATGACTGTGTGGGAGGGGAACGATGTCCCAGAAGAGAACGTACGCCGCGCTCACGGTGCTGTCACTCGCGGCGGGGACGCTGGCCGCCGGGGGCGTGGCGAGCGCGGAGCAGCGGGCGGGCGCGGAGCACGGGTGGAAGCCGAGGGCGTTCGAGCGCACCGCCACCTACCCGGTGTTCCAGAACCGGCCGGCGGGCGAGGACCCGGCCTCCCAGACGGTCGCGGAGATCTCGGCGGTCAGTGAGGACGGCCGTACCCTCGTCTACACCGACGCGGCGGCCCGGCGGATCGGTTTCCTCGACATCGGCAACCCCGACCGGCCGCGCGGGCTCGGCACCCTGTCGCTCGCTCAGCTCGGCAACGCCGAGGACGAGCCGACCTCCGTCGCCGTGGTGGGCCAGTACGTCCTGGTCGTGGTGAACACGAGCGCCGACCACGCGAGCCCCTCCGGCCGGCTCGACGTGATCTCGCTGCGCGACCGCACGCGCGTCGCGACCTTCGATCTCGGCGGCCAGCCCGACTCCGTCACGATCAGCAAGGACAAGCGCTACGCCGCCATCGCGATGGAGAACGAGCGCGACGAGGAGGCCACCCCGCCCGGTGGCGAGGAAGGCGATCTGCCGCAGCTGCCGGGCGGCTTCGTTCAGATCATCGATCTCAAGGCCTCGTCCGCCCCGAAGAGTTGGCGTCTTCGGCCGGTGCCGCTGACGCAGAGCGACGGGGGCGCGCTGCCCGTGCTCGCCGACGCCGGAATCGCCGAGCCGACGGACCCCGAGCCGGAGTACGTCTCGGTCAACGGCCGCAACCAGCTCGTCGTCACGCTCCAGGAGAACAACGGCGTCGTCCTCATCGACCTGCCGACCGGGCGGATCACCAAGGCGTTCAGCGCCGGGACGGCGTCCGTGAAGGGCATCGACACCGTCGAGGACGGCACGATCGACCTGACGGGCTCGATCGCCGACGTGCCCCGCGAGCCCGACGCGGTCGGCTGGATCGACGACCGCTACCTGGCGACCGCCAACGAGGGCGACTGGCATGGTGGCACCCGCGGCTGGTCCGTCTTCGACAGCCGGACCGGCGAGGTGGTCTGGGACGCGGGCAACAGCTTCGAGCAGCTGGCCGTGCGGTACGGGCTGTTCAACGAGGACCGCTCCGAGAACAAGGGCACCGAGCCGGAGGGCCTCGCGATCGCCGAGTTCAACGGCGTCCGCTACGCCTTCGTCGGCTCCGAGCGCAGCAACTTCGTCGCCGTGTACGACATCAGCCGGCCGACCCACCCGGTCTTCCGTCAGATGCTGCCCACCACCAACGGCCCCGAGGGCCTGCTGCCCATCCCGTCACGGGGGCTGCTCGCGGTCTCCAGCGAGGAGGACGACGCCGAGGCAGGCGTACGGGCCTCGGTGAGCCTGTTCCGCCTGGGCAAGGGGACCCCGGGCTTCCCGGGCATCGTCTCGGCCGACGACGCCACCGGCGCGCCGATCGGCTGGGGTGCGCTCGGGGCGCTGTCGGCGGTACCGGGCAGGTCGCACCAGGTGTACTCCGTCACCGACGCCGCGTACACGCCCACCAGGATCCTCACCGTCGACGCGTCCCGGGAGCCGGCGCTCATCACCCGGGCGCTGACCGTCAAGGACGAGTCCGGACAGCCGGTCGGCTACGACGCGGAGGGCATCTTCGCCCGGCCGCAGGGCGGATTCTGGCTCGCCGTCGAGGGCAAGACCGGTGCCGGCAACCAGCTGGTCCGCCTCGACCGCGACGGTGTGACCCGACAGACCGTGTCCCTGCCCGCCGACGTGGCAGCGGGCCTCGGCAGCCAGGGCTTCGAAGGCGTCACCGGCACCACCGACCGCAACGGCCACGAGGTCATGTGGGTCGCGCTGCAGCGCGAGGTGAAGACCGACCCGGCGGGGATCGTCCGGCTCGGCCGCTACGACGTCGACGCCGGCACCTGGAGCTTCTTCGGCTACCGGCTCGACTCCACCACCACGCCGGGTGACTGGATCGGCCTCTCCGAGATCACCGTCGTCGGTGACAAGCTCGCCGTCATCGAGCGCGACAAGCTCAACGGCCCGGCCGCCAAGATCAAGCGGGTCTACACCGTCGATCTGCCGAAGTCGGCCGCACAGCCGGGTTCGCTCCCGGTCCTGCCCAAGAAGCTCGCCTACGACGTCCTGCCCGAGCTGCGGGCGACGGACGGCTGGACGCAGGAGAAGCTGGAAGGGCTGACGGTCGCCGGCGACGGTGAGGTGTTCGCGGTCACCGACAACGACGGTCTGGACAACGCGACCGGCGAGACGGTCTTCCTGGAGCTCGGCTCGAGCAGGAAGATCTTCGGCCGACGCGGCTGACGTCTCCCGCGTGATGCCCCGGCCGCGCTCGCCGGCCGGGGCACTGCGGGCCCGGGCGCGCGGCGACAGGTTATGCCGCCCGGCAGGCCGAGCCGGGCACTGGATCGCCCCACAAGGGCTGGGTCCTGCCGCATGCAGCCGGTGCGGTCAGGGGACGAGCATCCTGTCCTGCTCGACGGGAGGTGTGCCGTCGTGCCAGGGCAGGACCTTGCCGAAGCGCACCAGCTCGCCGTAGAGCGCGGGATCGACGTGCTCGGCGAAGACCAGATCGAGGACGGCTTCGGCTGCCTTGGCGGGAGTCTGGGCCTGGCTGTAGTCGCTGAACCACGGGCGCGAGGTCGCGGTGTCGACCATGCCGGGGCACACGGCCGCGACGAGCGTGTCGTGCGCGAGGTCCTGTGCGCGGCGTTCGGCGGCGACCGCGCGAACCGCGGCGACCTGGGCCACCTTCGAAGGGACGTTCAGCCACAGGGGCCAGCCCGCCTCCTGAGCGGTTCCGTCGTGAATGGCGCTGCGCCACGACTCGACGGCCTGCTCGACCTGGTCGAGACTCGCGCCGTCGAACAGGTGGTGGAGTCGGCCGTCGAGGTGGCCGAGGGTACCCAGGCTGCTGGCCACGACGAGCAGCCGCCCGCCGGGGCGCAGCACGGGGCCTAAGGAGCGCAGGATCGCGTGCGTGGCGGTGTTGGAGACGTCGATGAACTCGTCGGCCCGCTCGGCCTGTGACTCCTCGGGCAGCAGACGGGCGACCGCGTTCGAGACGACGACGTCCACTCCTCCGTAGCTGGCCTGCAACTCCTCGGCGAGACGGGCGATGGCGTCGGTGTCCGCGACATCCAGGACCCGACCCTCGACCCGGGCGCGCGTGGCGGACGACCGGGCGATCTCACCGACGGCGTCCGCCACGCGCTGCGGGCTGCGACCGGTGAGCAGGACCAGGTCGTCCGGGTCCATGCGGGCCGCCAGTCCCTCGACGAGGGCCCGGCCCAATCCCTGGTTGGCGCCTGTGACGAGGCCGATGCGTGAGATGGTCATGGACTCCACGCTAGAAACCCGTCAGCCATCGGTCCAACGAAAGATCAGCACGCCCGCCATGCGCATTCATCATGGCTCGCCGATGTGTCACTGACCCAGTGCGCGTCCAAGAGGTGTCGGTCAGAGTGCCCGAGAGGGGACGGATACTCCGGTGAGGCGTTCGGCCTCGGTCCACAGACGCGCCGCAAGCGTCTTGTCCCGGGCGCTGCGCGGCAGGCGGGTGTCCCTGGTCGGGCCGACGAGCCCCCAGCGAGGGCCGTAGTAGCCACCCGCTTTCGCGTCCGGGCTGGTGGCCGCGTACAGCAGGGGTTCCGTGCCCTGCTCAGGACCCTGCGACGGCACGATCCTGTACAGGAGCGATTCCACTCGGCCGGGTCGGCCGCCGTTGAGGGTCGGCCCGGAGATCGTCAGATTCGTGCGCGTGTAGCCGGGGTGCGCACCGGCCGACAGCAGGGGCCAGCCACGTTCGGCCGCGAGGTCGGACAGGTGGATCGTCATCAGGATGTCGGCGAGCTTGGACTGGGCGTAGGCCCGGGTGGGGCTGTAGCCGCGGGTGGACTGCAGATCGTCGAAGTCGATCGTGGCTCGGTTGGCGGTGCCGCTGCTCATGGTCGCCACCCGCGGGGCCGGGGCGGACAGCAAGAGCGGCAGGAGCTGGACGGTCAGGGCGAACGGGCCGAGGAAGTTGCTGCCCAGCTGCAGCTCGAATCCGTCCGTGGTCTCGGTGCGCTGGGGCACGTGCATCACGCCTGCGTTGTTCAGCAGCAGGTCCAGCGGCCTGCCGTCGGAGTTCAGGCCGTCGGCGAAGTCGCGCACCGAGGCGAGGTCGGCCAGGTCCAGGCGTCGGACCTCGACCTGGGCACCCGGGTGTGCGGCGACGATCTCGTCCCGAGCCTGTTCACCCTTGGCCGGGGTACGCACCGCGAGCACCACATGCGCCCCGGCTCCGGCCAGCCGCTTGGCCGCCTCCTTTCCGGTGCCACTGTTCGCGCCGGTCACCACGGCGAGCTTTCCGCTCTGGTCAGGGACCTGGTACATGTCGATCTCCATTAAGTACTGGCGGTATCTTGCGTCCTCGCAGAGTAACGGACCGCCGGTATCTAAGCAAAGTACCGGCGGTTTGTAACATGAGGAGGTGACCTTCCAACGCGCGCGCACCGACGAACAGCGAAGCCAGCGGCGGCGCCAGATCCTGGACACCGCGGCGACGATGCTGACCGAGATGCCCGTCGCGAAACTGAGCCTCAACGAGCTCAGCCGCCGCGTCGGCCTGGCCAAAGCCAACGTGCTGCGCTACTTCGAGTCACGCGAAGCCGTTCTGCTCGAACTGCTCGACACCGAGATCCAGAGCTGGATCGCCGAACTGGCACAGGCGCAGCCGTCCGACGAAGGCACGGAGCAGGAGCGCGGGGACCGGTTGGCCGACATCCTGGCCACCTCGATGGCGCGACGGCCCGTGCTGTGCGACCTGCTGAGTGCGCAGGGCTCGGTGCTCGAGCACAACATCTCCACCGAGGTCGGCATCCGCCACAAGTACGCGGCCCGGCGCGCACTGCAGGATGCGGTCCAGCTCGTGCAGCGCCACCTTCCCGAACTCGGCACCGAGGGCGCCGTCGCACTCGTGGAGGCGACCCTGTTGATGGCCATGTCGGCATGGCAGTGCAGCCGCCCCTCGGAAGCGATGCTGGCGGCGTACGCCTCCGACCCCGAACTCGCCTCCATGCGTGTGGACTTCACGGACCTGGTGCGCCGTACGACGGCGGTGACCGCCAGCGGCCTGCTGGCTCGCCGCGACGACAGATCAGCGCTGCGCGGGAATTCCGCAGAGCAGCCCGCCGGCCTCGACGGCGCCCGATACGACGAGCAGCACGCTACGTAGGCCAGTCGTACCCGAGCGTGAAATTGACCACCACGGCGAAGGTGAGGTAAAGCAACCAGACGGCAGTCAGCAGGCGGAACAGTCCCATCACACGCTCAGCAACGGGCACGCCGAGCGACGCGACGAACTTGCTGAGATAGACGAGGAAGAGCCCGACGAAGACGAGACCCACAGGCCAGTCGTCGGCCGCGAAGAACACCGTCGCGCCGAGCGCCGACAGGACCATGTAGGCCACGCCGACACCGGCGTTGACGCGCGCGTCGTTGCCGCGGTATCGGTCCCAGCCGAGCGCGAACCAGTGGATGCCGTACGCCGAGAAGGCCAGCGCCGCCATGTAGAGCGGCGGCTCCTTGAAGACCTCGAACCACGTGAGGCCCACGAAGAGGATGACGCCCGCGAGGAACTGGCAGAACCCCGGCAGCCAAATGCCCCAGACGCCCATCGCCCGGTCGACCCGCTCGTCCCTCCGGGGCCAGCCGAACAGTTCCTGGGAGCCCCAGATCAGGTATCCGGTCGCCAGGCCGAAGAAGCCGAGGGCGAGCGGCGGATACACCGACGGTTCGAAAATTACGTCCATCAGGGCATTATTCGCCTGAAAAGGGCGAACGGCACTTTTGGTGCACAGAGACACCTCCGTGCCCGGCCGCCCTCCTCACCGCCCGACGACACGAGCGCACCCGCACCCGTCGAAATACGATCTACTCGTGGACATCCCCGAGGTTCTCATCGCGCTGGAGCGCGCAGCTGAGGAGCAGCGCGCGAGGCTCGCCGGGCTCGACGGCGCCGAGTACGACGCGCAGCGTGCGGTCTGGCGGGAAGCGGCGAAGGCGGCACAGACCGCGATCACCGATCATGCCGCTGCGACCGGTGAGTCCCGCTACGACCTGGAGATGGCTCTGAAGCGTGCGGTCCGGCATTCCCGGGAGGATCCCGCCGAGTAGCGGGCACGCCTCGGGGGCCGATGGCGGACGACGGCGCTCGATCCCCCAGAGCAATGCGCGGCCACGAGACCGTCCGTGTCACCAAGGGAGCGCAGGAGGGCCGCCCGAGCGGTTTCCGGCGTCCGTTACGGCCCCGCACGCAGGGGCACTCGCCGCTCATGCCCTTCACACAGGTCACGCATCGCTCACCTGGCTCCGCGCGGTCGGCCGGCAGCGTCGCCATCGGTGCCGCGGCAGGCCTGACGGCTGCCGCCGGGCTCCTTTTCGGCCGTAAGGTCGCGACGATCAGCAAGATCGGCCGGGGACATCCGCTCAAGCACCGCGCCCTGGACCTGGCGGCCGGCGCGATCCAGCCGAAGTACCCGCTCGACGCGATGAGCACCTACCTCAACGGCTTCCACATGTACGCCGACGACATGGGCCGGCAGGTCGAAGCCACGCACTTCTGCATCCATCTCCAGCACGACCTGCACCAGTGTGTGATCTTCGACCGCAACGCACCCGACGCCCGTCTGATCGGCATCGAGTACATCGTCAGCGAGGAACGTTTCCGCAGCCTGCCGGAGGACGAGAAGCGGCTGTGGCACAGCCACCACTACGAGGTGAAGTCGGGCAGCCTCACCGCTCCCGGTATCCCCGACATGGCCGAGCACGCCTACTTCGAGGATCTCGTGAGCACCTACGGGAAGACGTTCCACACGTGGCAGTACGACCGCGACGACTTCCCCTACGGGATTCCACAGCTGATGATGGGCTTCACCGAGGACGGGCAGGCCCGGGACGAGATGGTCCAAGCCCGGGACGACCGGCTGGGCGTCTCGACGTCCCGCAAGCGGCAGAACCGGTCGGACATCGCCGTCCCTACGGTCGCACCGGGCGCCAACAGCTGGGAGAGCGGCCGAGCGCTGCAGACGAGCATCACGGAGACGGACTTCAAGCGCTGACCGTCACCGTTGCGCCTTACCTGTACGAAACTGCCGCCCATCAGCCGTCCCAGCGCTTGCTCGATCTATCGAATCTCGATAGATTTCCATCGTGGTTCGATGGAAGGACAGGTCATGGGAAAGCTGACCGTGGGTGCGCTGCGCGTCCTGCTCGTGGTGGTGCTCCTCGGCACCGTGTTCGTGCAGGCATTGATGATGTGGACGTTGGTCAGCGGGAGCGACCCGGAGGACGGGTCCCTCCCGCTGACCCCGCTGCGCGTGCTCACGATCGTGGGCATGCTGTCGGTCCAGGTCGCCCTGGTCTGCGTATGGCGGCTGGTGACGATGGTGCGACACGGAACCGTATTCTCCCGCGCCGCCTTCCGGTACGTGGACGGCGTGACCGGGGCGATCGTGGCGGCTGCCCTCGTGTGGTTCGCGGTCACAGCCATCAATGCGCCGGGCCAGCGGGACGACCCGGGCGTCACCGTCATCATGGGCGGGGTCGGCATGGCCATCCTGGGGGTCGCGCTCATCGTGCGCGTGCTGCGGATGCTGCTCGCCCAGGCTGTCGCGCGCAACGTCGAAGCGGCACAGATGCAGGCCGAGTTGGACGAGGTGATCTGATGCCGATCGCCGTCGACATCGACGTGATGCTGGCCAGGCGGAAGATCTCCGTGGGCGAGCTCGCGGACCGCGTAGGGATCACACCCGCCAACCTGGCGGTACTCAAGAACGGCCGCGCCAAGGCGGTGCGCTTCGCGACCCTCGCCGCGCTCTGCGAGGTGCTCAAGTGCCAGCCAGGCGACCTGCCGCGCTGGGAGGCCGAGGACGCGGCATCTGACTGACGTGCTCGTCCAAGATCATGGATTTCGAGGCCGTGCCACAGGAGATCCCGGGGCTGCTGGAGCGACCGGCCGAGGCTCCCGACCCTCGCGATTCATCCGGCGTACGGCAGCACGCTGGTCGGCGTGCTCGCGCTGGACCGCACCCACGACACCGGCCACGGCCGTTCTGTCGCCTGGTGTTCAGTAGCGGGCGCTGCCGGCCCGCAGGAGCGGGGAGACCGTCGAAGGGCGGCCGTCCACGGTGGCGCCGCCGAACTGGAGCATCGGAGCCAGCGTCCTGTTGTTCTCGGCGGGGAAGTTCAGCGCGGGAGCGGAGACCTCGTCCAACGCCACGCGCTGGGCGTCGGTCAAGGTCACGTCGAGGGCCCGCAGATTGGCCTCGAACTGCTCCAAGCGGCGCGCGCCGACCAAGGTGGAGGTGACTCCGGGACGGTCCTGCACCCAGGCCAGCGCCACGGCGGCAGGGCTTGCGCCCACCTCGCGGGCGACCGCGTTGAGCGCGTCGATCACGACGTAGTCGGCTTCGCTCGGGGTGCCGACCAGTTGCGTACGTGCGGTGTCCACCGGTCCCTTGGCGGTGCTGGAGTACTTGCCGGACAGGAAGCCGCTCTTCAGTGGCCCCCAGGGCAGCACTCCCATGCCCAGGGCCTGAGCCATCGGGATCAGTTCGCCCTCCGAGGTACGTTCGAGCAGGGAGTACTCCACCTGTAGCGCGATGATCGGGGCCCACCCGCGGAACCGCGCGACGGTGGCCGCTTCCGCCGTCGCCCAGGCCGGTACGTCGGAGAAGCCGACGTAGCGGACCTTGCCGTCGGCGACCAGGTCGTCGAGCGCGCGGAGCGTCTCCTCGGTCGGCGTGGAGGGGTCGAAGTTGTGCAACCAGTAGATGTCGACGTAGTCGGTCCGCAGGCGCCGAAGGGAGTTCTCCAGTTGTTGCACGACGGCCTTGCGGCCTGATCCGCCGCCGTTCGGGTCCTTCTCGTAGAGGTTCCCGAAGAACTTGGTGCCGATCACCACCCGGTCGCGCAGTCCGGGCCGGTCGGCGAAATAGTCACCGATGATCTTTTCGGAATGTCCGTTGGTGTAGATGTTGGCCGTGTCGATCGAGTTTCCGCCCCGATCGAGATATGCCGCGAGAATGTCCTTGGACTCCCCCGGGCTGCTGCCCCATCCATGGTCCTCCCCGAAAGTCATGGTGCCCAACGTGAACGGGCTGATACGCAGTCCGGAACGTCCGAGCGTCACATAGGAATCGAGCGACATGGTGCGACCTCTCAGGCGGGAAATGTGCGAGGACGGACGCGGTGACCGCCCTCCCGGGTACCTCTCCATTCGACCCCGCGACCCGATGTCCTCCTAGACCGATGCGCGCGGATCACTGCACGATCCGCGCAACCCCGCCCGCATCGTGCTGGCCGCGCCCACCCGCACGTGGTTGTCTGGCATGGTGCACCAGCTCGAAGAAATGCGGCACCGGATCACACGACTGGCCGCGGGAAGCACCCGTCCGGTATGGATCCAGCAGATGGCGGTCTTCTCGACCGAGCGTGCGACCGAACCACTGGGCTCGGTCACCGAGCCCATGATCGCGCTGACGGTGCAGGGAGCGAAGCGCTCGATTCTCGGCGACCACGTCTTCGACTACCACGCCGGTCAGTACCTGGTAGCCACCGTCGACCTGCCCCTGACCTCGCACATCACCCGCGCCACACCCAGCGAGCCGTATCTCGCGTTCGGGCTTCCCCTGCAGCCGGCGATCATCGCCCAGCTGCTGCTGGAAGCCGGCCCGACCACCGCCCGACCGCACGCCGGGCCAGGCGTGGCGACCAGCGACGACGACAGACTGCTCGACGCCGTCGTCCGGCTGCTCCGCCTGCTGGACGAGCCACGTGACATTCCGGTACTGGCGCCCGGCCTCCGACGCGAGATCCACTGGCGACTGCTGAACGGTCCCCAAGGCGCCATGATCCGACAGGTCGGCCTGGCCGACAGCCGCACGACGCTTGTCGCCCGCGCCATCGCATGGATCAAGGCGCATTACGACCAGATGATCCGCATCGACGACCTCGCCGCCGAAGTGGGATTGAGCGTTTCGTCACTCAACCGGCATTTCCGGGCAGTGACCTCGATGAGTCCCCTGCAATACCAAAAACAGCTCCGGCTGCAAAAGGCCCGTATCAAGCTCATGGCATCGCCAGGTGACATCGCCGCAATCAGCTACTCCGTGGGATACGAAAGCCCTTCGCAGTTCAGCAGGGAATACCGGCGAATGTTCGGTGCGCCCCCGGGCCAGGACGCGGCGCGCCTGCGGACGATGGACGTTCTTCAGGAGCAGGGGTCGCCTCTGACGTCATCGGATGGTTCGATCATCTCCGCCTTCTGACCAGGGTGCAGCGGAACATGTGCAGCGTCCATGACGGCTCGGCCGTCGGCTTCGTCGCGTACTCGACGGCCCCCATGGCCGCGTAGAACGGAGCGGCGTTCGGATCCGAAGCCACGAGGAAACCGGATCGCCCGAGCTCACGCGCGGTATGGATCGCGTGCTGCCAGAGAAGCCTGCCGTAGCCCTTGCCGATCTGGTCGGCGTCGACGAAGAGCTTGTCCAGGAGCAGGTCGCCGTCCCCCTCGGTGAAGCCGTAGAAGCCGAGGATCCTGCCCTCCTGCTCCAGCACGAAGACCGGGTTGATCCGGACGTAGGCCTCGGGAATCGCCCGAGCATCGCCCGCCCAGTCGAAGTATCCCGGTGGGTACCCCCAGTGCGTCGACGACCGCTCCTGGAGCCGCTCAAGCCCTGCGGCCTCGTCGGGATCAGCGCGTCGGATCCGCCAGGCACCATGCGTGGGCACGGCACGGACCACCCTTCTCCAGCTGGCTTCGGACTCCTCGTATGCCCGATCCGCTCCACACCACCCCTCTATACAAAATAGGACTTTTGCCACACACTGAACGGGTTACGTCTGAGGAATGCGACCGCCGAGGAGTTACACGCCGCATGACCCAGGGATCCCGCTCCCCCCATCTCCCTGTGCCCCCTCATCCCGATCTGTCGGAAGCCCAGCACTGCGATCACTGCCTCGGCTGGGGAACCGTCGTCACCTACGACGGACGTCACGAGCTGTGTGGAACGTGCCAGCAGGCAGCATCCGCACCACCCCGGGCCACCAGCCGGCACCCTTCTGGGAACCAACAGCCGTAGTCGGCGCCCCACCTGCGATTTTCCCCCGGCTAACAGCCGTTGTGGACAGTCGTACAGCATCAAGCTGAGCAGGGGAAGGTGACGATGAAGCAGCCGGTCGAGGTACCACGCGCTCCTCGGAATATGAGCATCCGCCGCGGAGACGGACTTCAGTTCCTTGAGTCGCATCCGAGCGAACCGGGAAAGGGCGTCAGCGTGGCGCCCGTCCTCGGGCCGGACCACGGCGCCAGCCATCTGTCGATCGCCCTCGTCGACATCGAACCCGGCGGTCACGTCATCGGTCACCGGCACCCGTTCGAGGAGTCCTTCTTCGTCCTGGAGGGCACCCCGCTGCTCGCCGTCGCCGACCACCAGTACGCCTTGGTTCCCCATGACTTCGGCCTTGTGCCCTACGCCGTCGGGCACGCCTGGAGCAACCCGACCGACCAGCGTGTACGCATGCTCCGCGTGTACGCTCCTCAGCCGCGGCCCATCGACGGCAGGGGGACGTGGGGGGTGTTCGCGGCCGACGAGACACAGGTGCCGACCCACGGGGTGGCCGTCGACGAGCTCGACCCCGCCAAGCCGTACGTCGGTCACTTCGACCCGGCGGACATGGCCCCGCCCGGTTCGATCTCGATGCCGGGATACCACGGCGCCAACGTGCAGAACGTCCAGATCCGCATGATGGTGGACGACCTTCTCGGCGCGCGGCACCATGCCATGTTCATCGTGCAGTTCACGCCTGGAACCGTGAACAACGCCCCCCTCAAGACGGCGAAGGAGCACTTCCATCCGTTCGAGGAGATCTACTACCTGATCTCCGGCGAGGCTCGGGCCTTCTGCGACGGCGAGCAGGACCTGGCCGGCGCCGGCGACCTCGTCTTCGCCCCTGTCGGCGCATCACACGGTTTCGCCGCCCTCGGCACGGAACCGCTGTGCTGGATCGAAGTGCAGTCCCCGATGCCACCGGCCAGCGGCGGATTCACCTTCCACAACGACTGGTCGCACCTGAAGAACATCGGTTGACCGTCGCCGGGACGTCCTCAGGGCATGACCACCGGGTGAGTCCGGCGCATGCACCTGGGGGCGTCTCAGCGCGTGCGGTAGCGCGCGTAGAGCAGTCCGCTGTCGAAGGCACGCTTCTCCACCAGCTCTAGATCGAGGCGCACGCCGTCGGGGAAGAACCGTTTGCCGCCGCCGACCACACTCGTGGTGATGAAGAGGTGGTACTCGTCCACCAGGCCGGCCGCGATCGCCTGGGCCGCGAGGTGCGGACCGTCCACGGTGAGGTCGTGGTCGGCTTCGGCCTTGAGCTTGCGCACCGCGTCCGGGTCGAAGCTCCGCTCGATCCGGGTCTTGGCGCTCGACACGGACTCGAGCGTCGTGGAGTACACGACCTTCTCCGCCGCCTGCCAGTCGCGGGCGTACTGCAGGATGTGCGGCGGCTGGTCGGGCTCGGTGTGAGCGGTCTCCCAGTAGACCATCGTCTCGTACATCCGCCGGCCGTAGAGGTACGTGCCTACGGGGCGGAAGAGGTCGTTGATGAAGGTATGGACCTCCGGATCCTCGGCTCCGGTGCCGAGGTCGCCCTCCGCGGCCTCGGCGTAGCCGTCGAGCGAGGTGACCATCGAGTAGATGAGCTGTGCCATGTGTCCCCTCCGGGTACGAGCGTCGGTTCGCCAGTGGTCCTGCTGCTTCTCACGTCTGACCCCGGGACGACCCACAACTCATCGGTCGGCGGCCTCACAAGACAATTGCGCCGAAGACCGCCGTGGTGGGGCCGTTTGCGCCCCCACCACGGCGGTGGTGCCGGGTGAGTCAGGCGGTGAGCTGCTGGCCTATCTTCTCGGCCTGCAGGCGGGCCTGCTCGTGGGCGTTGGCCAGGGAGGCCTCATGGACCGGGATGAGGTGGGCGAGCGCCGGCACGACGGGCGCCTTGGTCAGCTCGGCGACGAGGGTGGTGACGTCGAGGCTGAGGTATTCGGCGTCGCCCAGCACGGACTCCAGGGTCGGGACGAGGAAGTCCTTGCCGTGGTTGGGGGTGCCGGGGCCGTAGCCGCCGCCCCGGGCCGAGATCAGCACGGCCGGGCGGCCGGCGGCGGGCGCGGCGCCGGTGCGGCTGATGGTCCGGCCGACGACGATGACCTGGTCGAGCCAGGCCTTGAACACCGAGGGCATCGTGCGGTTGTACATCGGCACGGTGAACAGGTAGGCGCTCGCCCCGAGGAATTCGGCGATGAGTTCATCCTGAACGCCGGCCGCCCCGGCCTGCTCCGCCGTGCGCTGGGCGGGGTCCGTCAGCTGGGCGGAGATGGCCGCGGCGCTCAGATGCGGCACGGGGCGGGAGGCCAGGTCACGATGGACGACCTCGCCCGTCCAGGCGTCCCGGAAGGAGTCGGCGACCTGGCGGGAGACGGACGCCGTGCCGAGGGAGGAGGAGTCGACGTGCAGCAGGTAGGACATGACGAATGATTCCTGTCGTGCGGGATGAGGGAGGAAAGGCCGCGCTTCGTTGGCGACCCGCGGGGCGGTGAAGGCTGCGGAGGGGCCGAAGCCGGGTCAGTGACGTGCGGCGTGATCGCCGGGCAGTGCGCATCCGTCCGGACCGCAGACCTCGTCGGCGTCTTCGCCCAGGGTCGTGACGAGCGGTGAGTGGCCGGCGTCCCACGCCTGCTGGAAAGCGCCGAGGAGCGTGTCGGTGTCCTGGGCGCCGGCGATGGCGTACTGCCCGTCGATGACGAGGAAGGGCACCCCGCGGGCGCCGAGTTCCTTGGCGCGGCGGGTCTCGTCCTGGACCTGCTGCCGGTAACGGCGGTCGGTGAGGGCCTGTCGGGTCTCACTCCGGTCCAGCCCGAGTTCGTCGCTCAGTTCGAGCAGGGCGTCCACGTCGAACAGCGAGCGGGCCTCGCCGAAGTAGGCCCGAAAGCCCAGGTGCCAGGCCTCCCTGTGCTTGCCCCGGGTGGTGGCATGGGCCAGGAACTCATGGGCCAGCTGGGTGTTGGCCTTCTTGTTGTCCAGGACGACGTACGGCCTCAGCCCTTCACGCTCGGCCAGCATCTCGACCCGGCGCGTGGCCGCCTCGGCCTGCGCGTCGTCCATCCCGTACTTCTGCTTCAGCAGTTCCCGGGTGGGCACCGCCGGGCTGCTCGGCAGATCGGGGTCCAGGGGGAAGGAGCGGTGGATGAGCTCGATGTCGTCGCCGTGGGCGAACCGCTCCAGAGCCCTGTCGAGACGATGGCTCCCGAGACCGCACCACGGGCAGGTGAGATCGGACCAGATTTCCACCTTCAACGGTGGCACCTCCACTTCTTACGTCTTGGGCGTAACGCCATCATGGGCCAGTATGGGAGGCCGTACATAAGGCACATGGGTGTGTGCAACCGGAAGGGGATGTGCGTCATGGACGCCACCGCAGAGGACGTCACGGCCAAGACGGACACCGTCGTGTCATCGGGTCCCTGCGCCCGCTGGCCGGCGGAGAACAGGGCGATCATCCGACAGATCATGGACCGGGCCGGCGACAAGTGGAGCGCGCTCGTGATCGCCGCCCTGAACGACGGACCCTTGCGTTACACCGACCTGCTGCGCCGCGTCCCCGGCATCTCCCAGCGCATGCTGACCCTCACCCTGCGGCACTTGCATCGCGACGGACTGATCACCCGTACCGCGTACGCCGAAGTACCGCCCCGGGTGGAGTACGACCTCACACCGCTCGGCGGGACTCTGCACGACATCGTGGTGTCACTGATCGACTGGGCCGGCCTCCACCACGACGAGATCAGCCGGAACCGGGACCGCTTCGACGCAGCCGCCGACTGAGGCCCGCGCGGGACGCGTGCGGGCACTCCTCCCGCCGCGGGGCAGGAAGGTGTACACGGCTTCCCCGCGGCGGTTTCGGACCGGGGCCCCCTGCCGGGGCAAAAACCCCGGCGATGATAGGTTCCCAAGGAAAGGGTGCC